>JRUP01000003.1 GCA_000773965.1 Enterobacter cancerogenus | reverse complement strand
GTTCCGGACTGTACACGCCGATGACCGCCAGCGGTGGTCGCGCGGGGTTGATCAAGGGGCCCAGCACGTTAAACAAGGTGCGGGTTTTTAGTTGTTGACGCACCGGCATCGCGTGACGGAATCCGCTGTGATATTGCGGCGCAAACAGGAAGCAGACGTTAAGATCGTCCAGTGCCTTACGCGCTTTTTCAGCGGGCATATCCAGATCGATACCAAAAGCCGCCAGCAGATCGGACGAGCCGGATTTGCTCGACACGCTACGATTGCCGTGCTTGGCCACTTTCAGCCCACAGGTTGCGGCGACAAAGGCGCTGGCGGTGGAGATATTAATGCTGTTGCTGCCGTCACCGCCGGTACCGACGATATCGGCGAAAGTGTAATCCGGACGCGGGAACGGTTTCGCATCTTCCAGCAGTGCCGTAGCGGCACCCGCGATCTCTTCCGGGCGCTCGCCACGGACTTTCATCGCAATCAGCGCGGCGGCTAGTTGGGTCGGCTCGAGCTGACCTTTAATAATGGCGCTAAACAGCTGATGGCTTTCCGCCTGGCTCAGGGTTTGTGCCTGGTAAAGTTTTTCCAGAATAGTTTGCATCATAATCTCCCTATTATTTCGCCAACGCCCAGGTCAGCGTTTGCTCTAACAAACGTGCGCCCTGGGTGGTGAGAATGGATTCGGGGTGGAACTGGAAGCCACACACTCGGTCAGCATCGTGACGGACAGCCATCACCATGCCGTTGTAGCTGGCGTTAACGGTCAATTCGGCTGGCGTGTTGCTGCCCACCAGTGAGTGATAACGGGCCACCGGCAGCGGATTGCTCAGGCCGGTAAACATCGCTTCACCATCATGATTAATCGAAGAGGCTTTGCCGTGCAGAATCTCGCCGGCCTGGCCTACATGACCACCATAAGCCTCAACAATGGCCTGATGACCGAGGCAGATGCCGATAATCGGCAGACGACCACGCAGTGCTTGCAGTAACGCAGGCATGCAGCCAGCATCTTTCGGTGCGCCGGGGCCTGGCGACAGCATCAGCACCGGATTTTCCATCTGCTGCAGTCGTTCAATCAGCACTTCAGCCGGCACGTTATTGCGGTAAATCACCACGTTGTGACCAAAGGTGCGCAGCTGATCAACGAGGTTGTAGGTAAAGGAGTCGATGTTATCGAGCAACAGGATATCGGCCATCAGAAAATCTCCTTGCAATGATGGGCTGTGGCGATGGCACGTAATACCGCGCGCGCTTTATTGCGGCTTTCATCCGCTTCAGCCTGAGGCTGGGAATCCAGTACCACACCGGCACCGGCTTGGACGGTGGCAACACCATCTTCCACCCAAGCGGAGCGAATCACGATGCAGGTATCCAAATCGCCGTGTGCAGTGAAATAGCCGACCGCACCGCCATAGCTGCCGCGACGCGTACCTTCTTTTTCAGCGATTAACTGCATAGCACGCACTTTTGGTGCGCCGCTTAAGGTGCCCATGTTCATGCAGGCGCGATAGGCGTGCAGAACATCAAGATCGTTACGCAGCGTGCCAACCACGCGAGAGACCAGATGCATCACGAAAGAGTAACGGTCGACTTTGGTCAGGTCTGCCACATAGCGGCTACCAGGCACGCAGATGCGAGCCAGATCGTTACGCGCCAGATCCACCAGCATCAGGTGTTCCGCCAGCTCTTTGTGGTCGGTGCGCATTTCCAGTTCGATACGGCTGTCGAGATCGCGGTCCAGTGAACCATCGGCATGTCGGCCACGTGGACGCGTACCGGCAATCGGGTAGATCTCAATCTGACGTGAAGTTGCGTCATACTTGAGTGAGCTTTCTGGTGAAGCGCCAAACAGCGCAAAGTCCTGATCCTGCATAAAGAACATATATGGGCTGGGATTGCTGTGCTTCAGCGTGTCATAAGCGGCCAGCGGAGAAGGGCACGGCAGCGAGAAGCGGCGTGATGGTACCACCTGGAAGATTTCGCCGATGCGAATCGCTTCCTGCATTTCACGCACCACATTGCAATACTCTTCATCGCTCTGGTTGGTGCTCAACGCCATTTGCTCAACGCGCTGAACCGGCAATGCCGGGGCAGGCTGCGTCATTTGACCACGCAGCTGCTCAACACGGCTCTGCAAGCGCTGGAATTCGCTGGTGGACGGGCTGAACAAGCTCGCCTGCAGACGAGCGCTGCGCGTCTGGTGATCAATCACCAGCAGGGTTTCAGCCAGGTAGAAGCAGTAATCCGGGCAGCTTTGTTCGTTACGCAGTTCAGGTAAATCTTCGAATCCGGCCACCAGGTCATAAGCAAACAGGCCGCCGAGGAACATCGCCTCACGCTCTTCCGCCGGGCTGTTCACCAACTGCGGAATCAGGCGCAGCGCGTCGAAAACAGACAGTGCTTTCAGACGTGAATCCTCATCATGCAATCCCTGAGGCAGCGGGAAATGCAGCACGCGGCCATCCGGGCGCGCTTCAATGCTGACATCCTGCGGCAACGCTTCATCCAGCAGCGGCAGAATGGTGCGACCGTTTTCTGACAGTGCCTGTAACGTCACGACGTTACCCAGAGCGCTGATGCGCAGGGCGCTATCCACAATCAGTAAGCTTTTCAGGTTCTTTTTGCTGTCGATATCGGCAGATTCAAGCAGCAGCGTTGCTGGACGTGCGCCGCAAATTTGATGGAACACTGCGGCCGGATCTTCGCGGTAGGGCGCGGTACCGGTAATCAACTTCAATGTAGGTTTCGCATTAGCCATTTTTGTAATCTCTGAATTTCGCTCAAAAAAAAGCCCGCTCGATGGCGGGCTCAGGTATCTGCACAGCGGTTACGCATGTTGTGCACGACGACGTCGCCCGTTAAAGGGATTATCGCGCCACCAACCATTTGCATGCGTACCAAAAATAGCCATGATGAAATACCCGTTACGTGTGAACTTGTGTACTAGTTAACTGGTTCAGGTGAAAAAAGTCAATACTCTTTTTCAGTCTGGGTCAAAATCGTTATCATGCCAGCCGAGTTAAGTTGCTGCTGGAGTTACCTTGTCGGATATTGCCCGTTTTCCCCTTTACGATTTACACAGTCATACCCAGGCGTCAGACGGTTTGCTGACTCCTACCGAGCTGGTGCTACGTGCCGTCGAGATGAAGGTTGGGGTGCTGGCGATTACCGATCACGACACCGTTGCTGGCGTAGCCGAAGCACAAGCCGCCGCGCTGCAACAGGATCTGCCGATTCGCATTCTGGCCGGATTAGAAGCCTCTACGCTGTGGGAAAATCACGAAATTCATATTGTGGGTTTGAATGTGGATTGCCAGCATCCAGCGCTGACGTCATTTCTCGCCCAACAGCATCAATGCCGTGCTGATCGTGCGCTGTTAATCGCCGAACGGCTCGAACGTGCCCGCATTCCTGATGCGTTGGCTGGGGCGCAACGCCTGGCGCAGGGCGGTGTCATCACCCGCGGTCATTTCGCCCGTTATCTGGTCGAGATGGGTAAAGCCGATAACATGGCGCAAGTGTTCAAGAACTATCTTGCCCGTGGGAAAACCGGCTATGTGCCGCCGCAATGGTGTACAATTAAACAAGCTATTGATGCCATTCATCATTCTGGCGGCGTTGCGGTACTCGCACATCCGGGTCGCTATGGATTGTCTGCAAAGTGGCTTAAGCGACTGATTGCCCATTTCGCCGAGGTCGGTGGTGATGCAATGGAAGTGGCGCAGTGTCAGCAGGCACCCAACGAGCGCACGCAGCTCGCGACTTATGCGCGCGACAATAAGCTGGCGGGATCGCAGGGATCAGATTTTCACCAACCCTGTCCATGGATAGAACTGGGGCGCAAATTATGGTTGCCAGGCGGCGTTGAACCCATTTGGGAGCGTTTTCCTGAGCTAGCGCCCGCCGTAACTCTTGCAGACAGGTGACATGAGGTTTTTATGAGTCAATTTTTTCACATTCATCCAGATAATCCGCAACCGCGTCTGGTCAATCAGGCAGTCGATTATCTCAATAAAGGTGGCGTGATTGTCTATCCCACCGATTCGGGTTATGCGCTGGGCTGCCGACTGGAAGAGAAGAGCGCGATGGAGCGTATCTGCCGTATCCGGCAGTTAGATGGCAACCACAATTTCACGTTGATGTGTCGCGATCTGTCTGAGCTCTCGACGTACTCGCAGGTGGACAATACCGCGTTTCGTATTCTAAAAAATAATACGCCGGGCAGTTATACCTTCATTCTCAAAGCGACCAAAGAGGTGCCGCGTCGTTTGATGAATGACAAGCGTAAAACCATTGGTTTGCGCGTACCTTCCAATCCGGTGGCGCTGGCGTTACTGGAGAGATTGAATGAGCCGATGATGTCTACTTCGCTGATGTTGCCCGGTAATGACTTCACGGAATCGGATCCGGAAGAGATTCAGCACAGCATCGGTAAGCTGGTGGATCTGATCATTGATGGCGGCACGTTAGGGCAGCAGCCGACGACGGTGATCGATCTCACCAGCGATGTACCGGTTGTGGTTCGTGAAGGGGTCGGCGACACGCGCCCGTTCCTCTAATCACGCGTGGTCAGGCGGCGTTAACGTCGTCTGGCCAATATTCTTTTCCAGCCAATGTTTAAAATCACCGTACGGAATATACAGCGAAACATCTTTCAGAATGACTTGTTTGCTGCGCACATTGGAAATTTCATGGCTGTAGCCCACAATCACTCCGCCAATTGTCTGGTCAGCATTATATACCGCGCCCCCCGACATTCCCTGTACAACGCCAGCATTTGATGCCATTGCCATGCACGGTTTTTTATTCCATTTATTGGTAATAGCGGTGCGCGCTAAATTAACGCCACTTGATTCCACGGGCATGGCTGAAATAAAGCTGTAGCCGTACATCTTAATGGGTTCACCGACTTTGCTGGTGCGGAATTTTGCCAGCGTTTCCGGGCTATTCTTATGATAGATAATGGCGACGTCGCAATAAGGATGATAAGCCTTCACACGCTGTACGGCAGTGGTGGCGACGTGCGCAGCTGTCAGGCTGTACTCTGGTGTTAATGGGATGGTTGTACCGAGGATACCCAAACCCAGTACCGTCGGGATGCCTGTCACGCTCATATCCACGTGTTCAAGCGCCGCTCGACTATACTCAGTATGGCCCACGGAACAGCCGCTCAGTGCCAGCGCCGCGAGGGCAGGCCAAAGCAGAGAGGTTTTCATGATAGTCATCTTCTTTTAAGCATGTCAGGAAAATCCCTGGTGAAGACTTTCGACATGCAAATTAAATTCATTCCGTGAATGAATAAACGCGTCAATTCCTGCGTGCGCCGGTTTATATTATCAACAATGCCACAGCGATTTTGTTAATGGCTTGTTAGAGAAACGAGTGTAAATAGTAAAGGTTACGCTTTTATAAATACGGCACACTCTGTTTCAGGCTTAAATTTTACACAATTTCTTTATCAGAACAATTCATCAAATTTAATCTGAATCAAATAATGCGAAAATACAGACTTAATCCAACCTGCAGTGCCAATTAACTGGTAATTTAAAATTACTGGACTAATGAGCCTTATTTATCCCGGTTAATTAGTTTTTTATCCTGTTTTGAAGTTTGGGTTTAGATTTTATGTTTGGGATTATCCTTAAGCGTGGTGCGCAATGCTAGCAGACCAGTCTTGAAAAGCGCTAATGTATCACGGGTCTAAAGTGGGGGTAATAACCAGGCATATAGAGCCAAGAGTAAATGATAAAAATTCAGTCACTTGGCGCATAAAGAAGAGAAGTGTGGTTGGTGTATCTATCAGCAGCGTAAATGTTTAGGCATATGGCACTAAACGGGTGACGCAGCCTTTGGCCTTTATTATCGGCAGCAAAGGAAAAGGTGTTAACGAAACTTGCGTTAGTGTAAAATCGCGGGCCGCCTGAGATGGCATGCGCTATGCTCAGCGGTAACAGATTCTGATATGGGAACTGGTAATCCCCGTATCGTACCTCTTCTTACCACGACGCCTGGGAAGGCGACAACGAGGCATCTCCATGAGTGAGAAACTACAAAAAGTATTAGCGCGTGCTGGTCACGGTTCACGCCGCGAAATCGAAACGATGATTTCAGCCGGACGCGTCAGCGTCGATGGCAAACTGGCGACGCTGGGCGATCGCATTGAAAATGATAAATCCCTGAAAATTCGTATTGATGGCCATCTGGTTTCGATTGCTGAATCCGCCACTGAAGTTTGCCGCGTGCTGGCGTATTACAAACCAGAAGGCGAACTCTGTACCCGTAACGATCCTGAAGGGCGTCCAACGGTATTCGACCGTCTGCCGCGTCTGCGCGGTTCACGCTGGATCGCTGTGGGTCGTCTGGACGTTAACACCTGTGGTCTGATGTTGTTCACCACCGATGGTGAACTGGCGAACCGTCTGATGCACCCAAGCCGTGAAGTTGAGCGTGAATATGCGGTGCGTGTATTCGGCGAAGTGGATGACGATAAAATTCGTCAGCTCAGTAAAGGTGTGCAGTTAGAAGATGGCCCGGCATCGTTCAAAACCATTAAGTTTGCTGGCGGTGAAGGCATCAACCAATGGTATAACGTCACCCTGACCGAAGGACGTAACCGTGAAGTCCGCCGTTTGTGGGAAGCCGTAGGTGTGCAGGTTAGCCGCCTGATGCGCGTCCGTTATGGCGATATTCAGTTGCCAAAAGGGTTACCTCGCGGTGGCTGGATGGAGATGGAATTACCGGCGGTTAACTACCTGCGTACGCTGGTGGATATGCCGGAAGAGACGGTGACGAAAGTCGCGGTTGAAAAAGACCGTCGTCGTACTAAAGCCAATCAGATTCGTCGCGCGGTAAAACGTCATAGTAATGTAAGCGGCAGCCCACGTCGCGGCGGCAGCAGTAGCAGCCGCAACAGCAGCACGCGGACCAGTGGAACCAACAAGCGCGGTTCCTGATATGCCCGTGACGCCGCATGCAGCGGCGTCACTGTTTTACCAATCTATTCCCTGCTGAGCCTGAATGCCTGCATCAAATGCATGCTTAACCGGGCGCATCTCGGTCACGGTATCCGCCATCTCGAGCAAGGTACGATGGCAGCCTCGACCGGTGATAATCACACTTTGTTGAACCGGACGTTGTCCCAGCACGCGCACCAGTTCATCCAGATCCAGATAATCCATACTGACCATGTAGGTGATTTCATCGAGGATCACTAAATCCAGATGCTCATCGGCAAGCATACGCTTTGCCTGCTGCCAAACCTGTTGGCAGGCGGCAGTATCGGTCTCCCGATTTTGGGTATCCCAGGTAAAGCCGGTGGCCATCACCTGAAATTCCACGCCATGCTGTTCCAGCAAATTGCGCTCACCATTGGGCCATTCACCTTTAATAAACTGCACGGCGGCAACGTTTTTACCGTGCCCGCAAGCGCGTAAAGCCGTACCAAAGGCGGCGGTGGTTTTGCCTTTGCCGTTGCCGGTGAACACCATCAAAATGCCGCGCGCTTCTGTCGCGGCAGCAATCCGCGCATCAACCTGTTCTTTTAAACGCTGCTGTCGTTGCTGATGACGATCACTCATGCGCTGGCTGGCCCCGGTTTACGTCCCGGCTGGGCATCAAAACTGATCCCGGTTTTGCGACGGCTGTCATCACCCATCAAATAAAGGTAAAGCGGCATCAAATCAGCAGGCGTTTTCAGTAAACTGGCATTTTCTTCCGGGAAAGCACTGGCGCGCATTTTAGTGCGAGTGCCACCGGGATTGATGCAATTTACCCGCAGATGACGATTTTTATACTCATCCGCCAGTACCTGCATCATGCCTTCGGTGGCGAATTTCGACACCGCATAGGCCCCCCAGCCTGCACGGCCGGTACGGCCCACGCTCGACGTGGTAAACACCAGTGAACCGGCATCTGATTTCAGCAGCAGCGGCAGCAAGGCCTGAGTTAAATAGAAGGTGGCGTCAAGATTGATCTGCATCACCTGGCGCCAGACGGCTGGATCGAGTTCAGCCAGGGGGACGATCTCACCCAGAATCCCGGCATTGTGCAGCACACCATCGAGCCGTGGCACCAGAGCGGCGATCTGATCGGCCACCGCGGCGCAGCTTTCTGGTGTGGCATGCGACAAGTCCAGCAGCAAATGGGATGCGGGCTGCTTATTCAGTTGATTGATGGCGTGTTCAGTCTGCTGCAGCGTTTCGGCGTTGCGGCCCATCAAAATGACGCGTGCGCCATAGCGCGCATAGGTCAGCGCCGCTTCGCGACCAATGCCGTCTGAAGCGCCGGTGACGAGGATAATGCGATTTTCCAGCAGATCGCTTTTCGGTTGATAATGCACAGCGATGTCCTTTGGCAAGTCAGAGGGTTTTGGGCTTTATGCCTCAATTTGGCGCCAGGTGCAATCACCGCGCCTCGCATTCTGTGCCGCCTGCGGGCATTTCAGGCGACGAAAGTCGTTAAAGCGGGTAAACTCAGCCATTGTTTGTAATTCACTGTTTAATAAGGCGGCAGAATGGATTTACTCTCCAGTTATGGATTATTTCTGGCCAAGGCCGTCACCGTGGTGGTGGCGTTCGCAGCTATTGTTCTGATTGTGCTGAATGCCGCGATGCGTAAACGCCACAGCGGTGGTCAACTGCGCTTAACTCACCTCGACGATGATTATCGTGAAATGAAGGAAGATCTGCAGCTGGCGAAGATGAAGCCGCAGGCGCAAAAAGTGTGGCTGAAGCAGCATAAAAAAGAAGAGAAGCAAAAAGCCAAAACCGAGAAGCGCAACGCCAAAGCTGGTGTGAGCGAAGCCGCTAAACCGACACTGTATGTGCTGGAGTTTAAAGGCAGTATGGATGCGGGCGAAGTCAGTTCTTTGCGTGAAGAAATCTCCGCGGTGCTGGCGGTGGCGGTGCCGGGTGATGAAGTCTTGCTGCGTCTGGAAAGCCCGGGTGGCGTGGTGCACGGTTATGGCCTGGCCGCTTCTCAGCTGCAGCGTCTGCGTGATGCGGGCCTGCAGTTAACTGCCGTCGTCGATAAAGTGGCGGCGAGCGGGGGTTATATGATGGCTTGTGTCGCGGATCGCATCGTCGCGGCGCCATTCTCTATCATTGGATCAATTGGTGTGGTCGCGCAGATCCCCAACTTCAACCGTCTGCTGAAACGCAATGATATCGACGTTGAACTGCACACCGCGGGTCAATATAAGCGCACGCTGACCTTGTTTGGTGAGAACACCGATGAGGGACGTGAAAAATTCCAGGAAGATCTCAACGAAACCCATCTGCTGTTCAAAGATTTTGTCCAGCAGATGCGTCCGACACTGGATTTGGAAAAAGTGGCCACCGGGGAACACTGGTATGGACGCCAGGCGCTGGATTTGGGGCTGATTGATGAGATCGGCACCAGCGATGCGCTGATTATCAAGCAGATGGACCGGTTCAATGTGCTGGGCGTGCACTATGCGCGGAAGAAGAAAATGATGGATCGCTTCACCAACAGCGCCAGTCTGGCGGCCGAGCGGTTAATTCTGAAAATATGGCAGCGTGGTGATAAGCCACTGTTGTGAGCAAGCCCGGCAAATGCCGGGCTTTTTTATGCCAGGTGATAGCGTGAGGAGAGCTCAACGGCAAGGGATTTAAACACGTTAAACACGGCGGTGGTTTTCGCGCTCGGCAGGCCTTCATCATCCAGGAACCAGGTGCCACGAAACACCAAAACGTTGCCCTGCTGTATCACGTCATTGGCTTCCATCCCGGCTAAATAATCGTCGTGCTGCTTGATCATTTGATTGGCTATTTCCAGTAACGCCTGGCGTGAAATGGATTCCGTTTCTACTGACATTGTTCACCTCTTTTTTGACAGCAATCGTTCTCCTTCTATATTACTAGCGAGTTGGGCTGTTCATCAAATCAACGTCCTTCAGCAAAACTGGCGCAAAATTAATCAGAATGCTAATTAAGTTGCGTAACGGATTTTATCAGGTAGAGTGTGGGCGATTCAGCTTTCAGGGAGATCACACCCGGATGTGTGGTGCTGTCAGATGGAAAACCCGCTTCTAATCATAAAGTTGCATAAGTCGATGCAATCTGACCTGAGATTATCCCCGCTGCCTTGAAATGTGAAAAGTTGGCAGCAATATTGAACCCGTTGGGTTTTGGGGCACCGAATCCTCTCCCGTTTATCAGGACGTTTCAATTAGGTAAAGGTACATATGGGTAAAGCACTCGTAATCGTTGAGTCCCCGGCAAAGGCCAAAACAATCAATAAATACCTCGGTAATGACTACGTGGTGAAATCCAGCGTCGGTCATATCCGTGATTTGCCGACCAGCGGTTCAACTGCCCGTAAAACTACCGACGGGGAAAAGGCGAAAACAGGAAAAAAGGTTAAGAAGGATGAGAAGGCCGCATTGGTCAGTCGCATGGGTGTCGACCCGTGGCACGGCTGGGAAGCGGACTATCAGATTCTGCCGGGTAAAGAAAAAGTCGTAGCCGAACTGAAAAGCCTTGCCGCCGATGCTGACCACATCTACCTCGCAACGGACCTTGACCGCGAAGGAGAGGCCATTGCCTGGCACCTGCGGGAAGTGATCGGTGGCGATGACAAGCGGTTTAGCCGCGTGGTGTTCAACGAAATCACCAAAAATGCGATTCGTCAGGCGTTTGAAAAACCGGGCGAACTGAATATTGAACGTGTTAATGCGCAGCAGGCGCGTCGCTTTATGGACCGCGTGGTGGGTTACATGGTTTCCCCGCTGCTGTGGAAGAAAATTGCCCGTGGCTTGTCGGCGGGTCGTGTTCAGTCTGTGGCTGTGCGACTGGTGGTTGAGCGCGAGCACGAAATCAAAGCGTTCGTGCCTGAAGAGTATTGGGAAATCGATGCGGATTTCTCTACGCCGAAAGGCGACTCGCTGGCAATGCAGGTCACGCATCAGGGTGATAAAGCGTTCCGTCCGGTTAATCGCGAGCAAACTCATGCTGCGGTATCCGTGCTGGAGAAAGCGCGTTACGAAGTGCTGGATCGTGAAGACAAACCGACCAGCAGCAAACCCTCTGCGCCTTTTATTACCTCGACGCTGCAGCAAGCGGCGAGTACTCGTCTCGGTTTTGGCGTGAAGAAAACCATGATGATGGCGCAGCGTCTCTACGAAGCGGGTCACATCACCTATATGCGTACTGACTCCACCAACCTGAGTCAGGATGCGGTGGCGATGGCACGCGGCTTTGTGGAGAAGAGTTTTGGTAAGAAGTATCTGCCTGAATCGCCAATCACTTACGCCAGTAAAGAGAACTCGCAGGAAGCTCACGAAGCGATTCGACCTTCGGATGTCAACATCCAGGCAGAACAGCTGAAAGATATGGAAGCTGATGCGCAGAAACTGTACCAGCTGATCTGGCGTCAGTTTGTGGCCTGCCAGATGGTGCCCGCGCAGTATGATTCCACCACGCTGACCGTAGGCGCGGCGGACTTCAAACTGAAGGCGAAAGGCCGTACGTTGCGTTTCGATGGCTGGACAAAAGTGATGCCAGCCCTGCGTAAAAACGATGAAGATTTGACGCTGCCACCGGTCAATGTCGGCGATATGCTTGATCTGAAAGAGCTGATGCCAAGCCAGCACTTCACCAAGCCGCCAGCCCGCTTCAGCGAAGCTTCCTTAGTCCGTGAGTTGGAAAAACGGGGTATCGGCCGTCCATCGACCTACGCCTCAATTATTTCCACTATTCAGGATCGCGGTTACGTGCGGGTAGAAAACCGCCGCTTCTATGCTGAGAAGATGGGTGAAATCGTCACCGATCGCCTGGAACAGAATTTCCGTGAGCTGATGAACTATGACTTCACCGCGCGCATGGAAGACAGCCTTGACCAGGTCGCCAATAATGAAGCGCAGTGGAAAGCGGTGCTGGATTCCTTCTTCAGCGATTTCAGTCAGCAGTTAGGTCAGGCCGAGAAAGAGCCAGAAGAGGGCGGCATGCAGCCGAATCAGATGGTGCTAACCTCGATCGATTGCCCGACCTGTAGCCGCCAAATGGGTATTCGTACCGCGAGTACTGGCGTATTCCTCGGCTGCTCGGGTTATGCATTGCCGCCGAAAGAACGCTGCAAACAGACCATCAATCTGATTCCGGAAAATGAAGTGCTCAACATTTTGGAAGGCGATGATGCTGAAACCAATGCGTTGCGCGCCCGTCGTCGTTGTCAGAAGTGTGGCACTGCGATGGACAGCTACCTGATCGACAACCAGCGCAAATTGCATGTCTGCGGTAATAACCCGGAATGTGATGGTTATGAAATCGAGCAGGGTGAATTCCGTATCAAGGGCTATGACGGTCCTGTCGTGGAGTGCGAGAAGTGTGGTTCTGAAATGCACCTGAAAATGGGGCGTTTTGGTAAGTACATGGCTTGTACCAACGACGAGTGTAAAAATACGCGTAAGATCCTGCGAAATGGTGACGTTGCGCCACCGAAAGAGGATCCGGTTCCATTGCCAGAACTGGCGTGTGAAAAATCGGATGCTTACTTCGTACTGCGTGATGGTGCAGCGGGTGTCTTCCTTGCAGCAAACACCTTCCCCAAATCGCGCGAAACGCGTGCGCCGCTGGTGGAAGAGTTGCAACGCTTTGCCGATCGCCTGCCTGAGAAGCTGAAATATCTGGCGGAAGCGCCTGCTGCCGATCCGGAAGGCAACAAAACATTGGTTCGTTTTAGCCGCAAAACCAAGCAGCAGTACGTCTCCTCGGAAAAAGAGGGTAAAGCGACAGGCTGGTCGATGTTCTACATTGACGGTAAGTGGCAGGAAGCGAAGAAGTAATTCCCCTCAAGGCCAGCATCTGCTGGCCTTTTCATCATCCTTATAGCTAATCGTTCTACATTCTTTCTTTAACTGATATAGTGGTTATAGCTTTTTTCGTTTCGCTGACATGCTTTCCCTCCCTATACCTGAATTAAGGCGGAAACACGCCTGCAGGGATGGCCCCTCTGTCGCTACCGGGAAGATATAACTATGAAATTGCAGCAGTTGCGTTACATCGTCGAGGTGGTTAATCACAACCTCAACGTCTCCTCCACCGCTGAAGGTCTCTATACCTCACAACCGGGTATCAGTAAGCAAGTGCGTATGCTGGAAGATGAACTCGGCGTGCAGATTTTTGCGCGTAGTGGAAAACATCTCACTCAGGTCACGCCTGCGGGTGAAGAGATCATCCGAATTGCTCGCGAAGTATTATCCAAAGTGGATGCGATTAAGTCTGTCGCGGGTGAGCACACCTGGCCAGATAAAGGCTCGCTGTATGTGGCGACCACACACACTCAGGCGCGTTATGCCTTGCCCGGTGTGATTAAAGGGTTTATCGAGCGTTACCCGCGCGTATCCCTGCATATGCATCAGGGCTCGCCGACGCAAATTGCTGAAGCCGTGTCGAAGGGAAATGCTGACTTTGCGATTGCGACCGAAGCGCTGCATTTGTACGACGACCTGATTATGTTGCCTTGCTATCACTGGAACCGCGCGATTGTCGTTACGCCAGACCATCCGCTGGCAGGCAAATCTAATGTGACGATTGAAGAGCTGGCCGATTTCCCGCTCGTGACCTATACCTTTGGCTTTACTGGCCGCTCAGAGCTGGATACTGCGTTCAATCGTGCAGGATTAACACCGCGTATCGTCTTTACCGCCACCGACGCTGATGTGATCAAAACGTATGTGCGTCTGGGCTTAGGCGTGGGAGTCATTGCCAGTATGGCGGTGGACCCGGTATCCGATCCGGATCTGGTGCGAATCGAAGCATCAGAAATTTTTACCAATAGCACAACCAAAATTGGCTTTAGGCGCAGTACGTTCCTTCGAAGCTATATGTATGATTTTATTCAACGTTTCGCGCCACATTTGACCCGTGATGTCGTGGATGCTGCGGTCGCATTGCGTTCAAATGAAGATATCGAAGCGATGTTCCGCGATATCAAATTACCCTTCAAATAATCACCTAACTCATTATTTTCACAAGGTGTCCAGTGGGCATCTTGTGAATTCCTTCCTGGTTAGCGCCACAAGAATCTCAAAAAATTTCATTATTTTTTTGTAAATGAAACATCGATCACATGTTTTTTCATTGTTAGTTCTTAAATGAGAAACAGTACACAAAATTTACGCTGCCGCTTTGCGGGCAGCCAGGAATATTCCCATACTCCAGTTATCAACTGATGAGAAAGGCCTTTTAGTCAGGCTCTTTAAATTAAACTCAAATTTAGAATGGTACTAAATTTGTTTTAACCCAAATTTACAATGTATGTATTAGATGAATAGTTTGATCAGTAATTAAATTTATCTCATCAATATTTTGGGTTTTGATAAATAGCGTTAATCGTTGTGCTCAATAAAAATAACTGGATTTTCGGACTTAACAAGTTTAGGATTCGTCCTAAATCTTAATCGTTATCAACAATCGTTTTATTGAGAGTGATTATCAAAAACTATGAACACTAGACTGACTGTACAACAAGATTTTCGTACTAAAACCGCCAAGGTTGAGCGCTCTGGTAATGTGCGTCGCAAGGCTTGGTTGACCGTCTTCGCTGCTTCAGCACTGTTCTGGGTAGTGGTGGCATTGATGATTTGGCGTATGTGGGGTTAAGCCATGTGGGCAAATACACTCAGCCGTAAGTCTCCGGTTTCTGCGCGTCAGCCGAACACGTCAGCGTGCAAAGCGAAAGAAGTAAAGAGCGTTGAACAGCCTGTGGCGATTCCTGCGTCGTGGGAACTGAGTGAAAACCAGCGTAACTTTATCGAATCGTTCATGGATCCGAAGTCGAAATAACGCAGTCTGCGTTTTGTTCTATATATAGACATCCATACATCTCTTTACCGGATTATCCGGTGGGCATTTTAAAAGCCCGTCCTTTAACACTCAGCACTAAAAAAACGGTGTCATCAGTACAACGCTGAAGACGGTGGACTTTTTTTGCCCGGAATCCGGGAGGGAGTGACTCGATGAATACAACGACTTTTTCATGGTTCGGCGTTTATGCCTTTTCCTTTGCATTTTGGGCCGCGGCCGTGTGGGCAATGATCTAATCCAATAACTCAAATTGTACTGATTTTTATTAATGCCCTGACAAACGTCGGGGCATTTTTCTTTGTGCCTTTATGTGTCATTTCGTGTTGTTATCAAATCGTTAACGAAATTGTGGTCTATCTTTAAGCTAAACCTTGTGGTCATTGAGGTTTAAAAGAGAGGCCCATATAAGGAGGAGCTATGTCGTTAACGTTACGGGAGCACAGTCAGGATACGCTGGACGTTCGGGCAAAAAAATATCATTACTACAGCCTGCCAAAAGCTGCCCAGCAATTGGGTAATATCGATCGCTTACCTAAATCAATGAAGGTGTTGTTGGAAAACCTCCTGCGCTGGCAGGATGAGGATTCCGTGACAGCTGAAGATATTCAGGCTCTGGTTGGCTGGCAGAAAGATGCACATGCTGACCGGGAAATTGCCTATCGCCCAGCGCGCGTGTTGATGCAGGACTTCACCGGCGTGCCAGCGGTGGTGGATTTAGCGGCGATGCGTGAAGCGGTAAAACGCCTCGGCGGCGATGTGGCCAAAGTTAATCCCTTATCGCCGGTCGATTTGGTTATTGACCATTCGGTGACCGTTGACCATTTTGGGGATGATGATGCCTTCGAAGAAAACGTGCGTCTGGAGATGGAGCGCAACCACGAACGCTACGTTTTCCTGCGCTGGGGGCAAAAAGCGTTTAATCGTTTCCGCGTAGTGCCGCCCGGCACCGGTATCTGCCATCAGGTTAACCTGGAATACCTGGGGAAATCCGTCTGGCATGAAACGCTAGAAGGCAAAGAGGTCGCTTATCCTGATACCTTAGTCGGCACAGATTCCCATACCACGATGATTAACGCGTTGGGCGTATTAGGCTGGGGTGTTGGCGGTATTGAAGCCGAAGCCGCCATGTTAGGGCAACCCGTGTCTATGTTAATCCCCGACGTTGTCGGTTTCAAACTCACCGGCAAACTGCGTTCTGGCATCACCGCGACCGACTTAGTTTTAACCGTGACGCAAATGCTGCGCAAGCATGGTGTGGTAGGTAAATTCGTGGAATTTTACGGTGATGGCCTGGCCGATTTGCCGTTGGCCGATCGCGCAACTATCGCCAATATGGCACCGGAATATGGTGCCACCTGCGGTTTCTTTCCCATTGATGAAATCACTCTGAGCTACATGACCCTGACCGGGCGTGATGCCGAACAAGTCGCTTTAGTCGAAGCTTATGCTAAGCAGCAAGGGATGTGGCGAAATCCGGGCGACGAACCACGGTTTACCAGCTCACTGGCGCTGGGCATGGCAGACGTTGAATCCAGTCTTGCCGGTCCAAAACGACCGCAGGATCGCGTCTCTTTAGGCGATGTACCCGCCGCTTTTGATGCCAGCAACGAACTTGAAGTTAATCATGCGCAGAAAGCGCACAAGACCGTCACGTATCGCGACAGCGAGACCGGCGATAGCTATCAGCTGGAAGATGGCGCGGTGGTCATTTCTGCTATTACCTCCTGTACTAATACTTCCAACCCTAGCGTCTTGATGGCCGCGGGCCTGCTGGCGAAAAATGCGGTTGAGCGTGGCTTGATGCGCAAACCCTGGGTGAAAGCCTCGTTGGCACCGGGATCAAAAGTGGTGTCGGATTATCTCGCGGTGGCTCAACTGACGCCCTATCTGGATGAATTAGGTTTCAATTTGGTGGGATATGGTTGTACCACCTGCATCGGTAACTCGGGCCCATTGCCAGATGAAATTGAAAGCGCGATTAAAGAGGGCGATCTGACCGTCGGTGCTGTGCTGTCGGGTAACCGAAACTTCGAAGGGCGCATCCATCCGCTGGTGAAAACTAACTGGCTGGCGTCGCCGCCGCTGGTGGTGGCTTATGCGTTGGCCGGTAACATGAAGCTCAACCTGCAGAACGATCCCATTGGGCAGGATAGGCAAGGCAACGATGTCTACCTGCAGGATATCTGGCCATCACCTGAAGAGATCGCCGCCGCAGTGCAGAAAGTGACCAGTGATATGTTCCATAAGGAATACGCCGAGGTCTTCGACGGGACGCCTGAGTGGCAGCAAATCAAGGTCAGTGAAGCCGCGACTTATGACTGGGATGAGGGTTCAACTTACATCCGACTGTCGCCGTTCTTTGATGACATGGGTAAAACACCGGAGCCGGTCCAGGATATTAAAGGCGCGCGCATTCTGGCGATGCTGGGTGACTCTGTCACCACCGACCATATTTCGCCGGCGGGCAGCATCAAAGCGGAAAGTCCTGCTGGACGCTATTTGCTGTCGCATGGTGTTGAGCGCACCGATTTCAACTCCTACGGTTCGCGTCGTGGTAACCACGAAGTGATGATGCGCGGGACCTTTGCCAACATTCGTATTCGTAATGAAATGGTGCCGGGCGTGGAAGGGGGATACACCAAACACTTCCCCAGCAATGAACAGCTGGCGATTTATGATGCTGCCATGAAGTATCAGTCCGAAGGTGTGCCACTGGCAGTGATCGCCGGGAAGGAGTATGGCTCAGGTTCCAGCCGCGACTGGGCTGCGAAAGGCCCACGTTTGCAAGGGGTGCGCGTGGTTATTTCTGAGTCGTTCGAGCGTATCCATCGCTCTAACCTGATCGGCATGGGGATCCTGCCGCTGGAATTCCCTGCTGGCGTCACGCGCAAAACATTGGGATTAACCGGGGAGGAGTTTATTGATGTCGAAAACCTTTCCCAGTTGAAACCGGGTTGTACTGTGAATGTCACCCTGACGCGCGTCGATGGTAAAAAAGAGACGCTGGAAACCCGGTGTCGTATCGATACCGGCAATGAGCTGACCTATTACCAGAACGACGGCATATTGCATTATGTGATACGTAATATGCTGAACTAAAGAAAAAGCCGGGAGATTTCCCGGCTTTTTGCTTTCTGCATTACGCTTTTGGCAGCAGATGCCCCATTTTTTCCGCCTTGGTATCAAGGTAGTGAGCATTTTTGGGGTTGCGCCCAACCACTAACGGCACGCGCTCGACAATATTAATTCCCGCTTCGCTCAGGATCTCGACTTTGCGTGGATTGTTCGTCAGCAGGCGGACTTCATTGACGCCCAACAGTTTGAACATATCTGCACACAGGGTGAAATCGCGCTCATCGGCGGCAAAGCCCAACTGATGATTCGCTTCCACGGTGTCGTAACCTTTGTCTTGCAAAGCGTAGGCGCGGATCTTGTTCAACAGACCGATATTACGGCCTTCCTGGCGGTGATATAACAGCACGCCACGGCCTTCTTCAGCGATAGCGGTGAGCGCCGCTTCCAGCTGAAAACCACAGTCGCAGCGCAGGCTGAACAGCGCATCACCGGTTAGACACTCAGAGTGAACGCGCGCCAGCACTGGATTGTGGTCGCTAACATCACCGTAAACCAGCGCGACATGATCCTGGCCAGTTGCCAGTTCTTCAAAACCAACCATCAGGAAATCTCCCCATGGCGTGGGCAGTTTGGCTTCTGCTACCCGTTTAAGCTGCATGTGACTCTCCAGAACCTTCAGAGGATGCGCTATCATCATGATAACGCACGGGCCCGATTGGCCCGACAAAACTGACAATATTGTGCCACAACCTGTACCCGGGCCGTTAATCAGTCAGAGTTATTGTAGTGATAAAGCACAATTATCTAAGCCGCAACGGGTATGTTATTCTTTTTTCAGCTAAAGTTATGCCAGCCACGCGAATACCCGCGGTTCTAAAGGAAACGGATGTTAAAAATTGCGCAGCGCACCACCCTGGGAATGCTTTTGTTATTAATTATGCCCGTTGCTGTCTGGCTCTCTGGCTGGCAATGGCAGCCAGGTGAGAGTAGTGCGTTTTTACGGGTGCTTTTCTGGATGACAGAAACCGTCACCAGCCCCTGGGGTGTTTTGACCAGCGTTATCCTCAGCGCCTGGGTTTTATGGTGCTTACGCTTCCGGCTTAAACCCGCCATTTTACTGATCCTCTTCATGAACGGCGCTATTCTTGCTGGCCAGTACTCCAAATCTTTCATTAAAGAGCAGGTGCAGGAACCCCGTCCGTATGTGGTTTGGCTGGAGAAGAGTTACGGTATTGATGAAGGGGCGTTTTATCAGCAAAACCGTCAGGGGCGCAGTCAGTTGGTGTCGACTTTAGTGGCTAACGACACTCAGCTGCCGCAATGGCTAAAAAAACACTGGGCGTTTGAAACCGGCTTTGCTTTTCCTTCAGGACATACCATGTTTGCTGCCAGCTGGGCGCTGCTGGTGATTGGCTTACTCTGGCCAAGGCGCCACATCGTGACCGTGGTCGTGCTGTTTTCCTGGGCTACCATGGTCATGGGCAGTCGTTTACTGCTGGGTATGCATTGGCCGCGCGATTTGGTGGTGGCCACCCTGATTTCCTGGCTACTGGTTACGGTTGCCACCTGGCTGGCGCAGCGTTTTTGTGGCCCGCTTACGGTGCCGCGCGAAGAGCAGCAGGAGATTGCGCAGCGTGATGATGGATTGTAATTTCTGCGCGCGCCCCCATATGATTGATTGCGCTTACGGAAAATGCACTAAGTGATGTGCTGATAAGCAGCATCGACGGCACTTTTTTGGCATACTTCTACTGGATAACCTCACGACAGGACGCATTGTGAAATATTTGCTGATTTTTCTCGTGGTTTTGGTCATTTTTATCATCTCCGTCACGCTTGGAGCGCATAACGACCAAATCGTCACTTTTAACTATCTGCTGGCGCAGGGTGAATTCCGCATCTCCACATTGCTGGCGAGCCTGTTTGGTGCCGGATTCCTGCTCGGATGGGCAATTTGCGGTCTTTTCTGGTTGCGGATACGTGTTTCTCTCGCCCACGCGCAGCGCAAGCTAAAACGCATGCAGGCGCAGAACATACAATCAACGGCTGTGACAAATTCTTCTACTGCTGGTCGTCGGGATTAAGTTTCGATGCTTGAATTGCTGTTTTTGCTTCTCCCTGTTGCTGCGGCGTATGGCTGGTATATGGGCCGTCGTAGTGCACATCAGGATAAGCAACAGGAAGCCAATCGCCTGTCACGTGAATACGTTGCCGGCGTAAACTTCCTGCTTTCCAATCAACAGGACAAAGCTGTCGATCTCTTTCTGGATATGCTGAAGGAGGACAGCGGCACAGTTGAAGCTCACCTGACGCTCGGCAATCTGTTCCGTTCTCGCGGCGAAGTTGACCGCGCCATTCGCATTCACCAATCCCTGATGGAAAGCGCTTCCCTGAGCTATGAACAGCGCCTGTTGGCTATCCAGCAACTGGGACGCGATTATATGGCCGCCGGGTTTTACGACCGCGCCGAGGACATGTTTAGCCAACTGATTGATGAAACCGACTTCCGTATCGGTGCGCTGCAACAGCTGATACAGATTCATCAGGCAACCAGTGACTGGCAGAAAGCCATCGAAGTGGCGGAAAGATTGGTCAAGCTCGGCAAAGAGAAGCACAAGGGCGAAATTGCCCATTTCTACTGCGAGCTTGCGCTTCAGGCGCTGAGCAGTGACGATCTTGATCGCGCCATGAGCTTGTTGAAGAAGGGTGAATCGGCCGATCACCAAAGCGCGCGCGTTTCCATTATGATGGGCCGCATCTTTATGGAACAGGGCGAATACGCTAAAGCAACGGCTCGCCTGCAGCGCGTGCTGGATCAAGATAAAGAGCTGGTCAGTGAAACCTTATCGATGCTCGAAACCTGCTATCAGCGCCTGAGTCAGCCTGAAGATTGGGCGCAGTTTTTACAGCGCTGCGTTGAAGAGAATACCGGCGCGGCCGCTGAACTTTACCTCTCTGATATCCTCGAACAGCAGCAGGGGCCTGAAGCGGCGCAGTTATACATTAATCGCCAGTTACAGCGCCATCCGACGATGCGCGTGTTCCATCGCTTGATGGATTTCCACCTGCATGAAGCAGAAGACGGTAGGGCTAAAGAGAGCCTGATGGTGCTGCGCGATATGGTGGGCGAACAGATTCGCACCAAACCGCGCTACCGCTGCCAAAAGTGCGGATTTACCGCGCATGCGCTTTATTGGCATTGCCCATCCTGCCGCGCATGGTCTTCTGTGAAACCAATCCGCGGACTTGACGGCCAGTAACGGCCGTTTTTTTATTATAACCGCATTATAGTTACAACATACTATGGCCTTGAATTCTCAAAGTGAACCGTGGCACTGTGCAGCCTTCGGTCGATCATCGGTTTAAAGCGCGCTGTGAGATTGTCGGGAAGGGGATGCGCGGGTAGAATGCTTGCCGTTTGTCCATTGCGCCCGCGGGTGCCTGCCTTTGAGGAAACGTTATGCCTGTAACCACTTCACCGATTCTGGTGGCGCTCGACTATCATAATCTCGACAGCGCACTGCAGTTTGTGGACCGCATTGACCCGAGCCAGTGTCGCCTGAAAGTCGGCAAAGAGATGTTTACGCTATTTGGCCCGTCACTGGTGAAAACACTGCAGTCGCGTGGTTTTGACGTTTTTCTCGATCTGAAGTTTCATGATATTCCGAATACAACCGCGCACGCGGTAGCCGCGGCTGCCGATCTCGGTGTGTGGATGGTTAATGTTCACGCCAGTGGCGGGGCGCGGATGATGAATGCGGCTCGTGAAGCGCTGCTGCCTTTTGGCAAAGATGCGCCACTGTTGATTGCGGTAACCGTATTAACCAGCATGGATGAAGACGATCTCAGAGGTCTCGGCATTACGCTTTCTCCCGCTCAGCAGGCGGAACGTCTGGCTCGCCTGACGCGTGAGTGTGGTCTGGACGGTGTGGTCTGTTCAGCGCAGGAAGCCGCTCACTTTAAGCAGGTAATCGGTCAGGATTTCGCACTGGTGACACCGGGTATTCGTCCGGCTGGCAGTGATGCCGGCGATCAGCGCCGAATCATGACACCGCAACAAGCAAAATTGGCTGGCGTGGATTACATGGTGATCGGGCGTCCGATCACCCAATCAAATGATCCGGCTGCAACGCTGCATACTATCCTGCAAAGTTTACAGGAGGCCTAATGGCTCAGGACAACCGACTGGTTTACTCCACTGAAACGGGTCGCATCGCTCAGGAAGAAGAAAAAGCGCCGCGCCCGAAAGGGGACGGTATTGTGCGCATCCAGCGCCAAACCAGCGGCCGAAAAGGCAAGGGCGTATGCCTGATTACCGGTATCGATTTGGATGACGATGCGCTCAACAAGCTGGCAGCAGAACTGAAGAAAAAATGTGGTTGTGGTGGGTCACTCAAAGATGGCGTGATCGAGATTCAGGGCGATAAACGCGATTTATTAAAGACGCTGCTTGAAGCCAAAGGCATGAAGGTTAAATTAGCCGGTGGCTAAAAAATACGGGCCGCACATTGTGCGGCCCGTGATGCTGTAGATGCGCTGCGTAGCCTGAATCTTTATCGTTATTTAGAAACCTGATGGCCGATAATACCGCCAACGGCTGCACCACCCACTGTACCCAGTGCACTTCCGTTAGTCAGGACAGAACCACCGATTGCACCCGCACCCGCCCCGATGGCGGTATTACGGTCGCGTTTTGACCAGTTCGAACAACCACTCAAGGCAACAACCAGGGTGGCAGCTAATACCGCAACGGTCATACGTTTCATTGTTGTCGTCATCTCTTTCTCCTTGATTGTATGTACAGAGGCAACCTTGTAAGTATAGATGTTGCGCAACGAAGTACGTCATCCCTGCGTGTCATTCATTGTTCACTTTGATGTCCGTGTACAGCGCTTTAATGGGCGAATTAACCGGTGGAAACCGTACCGCTGCTGACTTTAGCCAGCTGAAGCAAAGCTAAATTCCTGCATGATAGAAAATTCTTAATTCACGCCACACTTTTCCGGTCTCAGCGACTTTCCGCTGCTTTTACAGCGATTCGATCCATAACGTTTTCTCTGCTTGTTCAGCACAATTCAGCTATCACAGTTCGCAGGAGAAATAATCATGCTGGAATTGCTCAAGCAGCAGGTGCTGGAAGCCAACCTTGACTTACCGCGCTATAACCTGGTCACTTTCACCTGGGGTAACGTCAGCGCCATTGACCGCGACCATGGCCTGCTGGTGATCAAACCTTCGGGCGTGAAATACGAGAATATGCAGCGCGACGATATGGTTGTCGTGGAGTTAGCCAGCGGCAAAGTGGTGGAAGGGGCGCTTCGCCCATCATCCGATACGGCCACCCATCGCGCGCTGTATCTTGCCTGGCCAGAGATTGGCGGCATCGTGCATACCCACTCACGCCACGCCACGATTTGGGCGCAGGCCGGACGCGACATTATTGCGCTGGGTACCACGCACGCGGATGACTTCTACGGCACCATTCCCTGCACGCGTGCGATGAAGCACGAGGAAATTCAACAGGATTACGAGTGGAACACCGGGCAGGTGATTATCGAAAGCTTTGCGCAACGCCGCATTAAACCCGCCGACATTCCTGCTGCGCTGGTCAACTCGCACGGCCCATTTGCCTGGGGTAAAGACGCGGATGCAGCTGTACACAGTGCGGTGGTGCTGGAAGAAGTGGCTTACATGGCACTTCACACGGAACAACTGCGCAGCGAATTGCCTCCGATTTCGCAGAATTTACTCGATCTGCATTATCTGCGTAAGCATGGCAAGAATGCATGGTACGGTCAGAATTGAACATTGAGACTTCATTGAGGCGCCTAAGGGCGCCTTAATTTTTTGCTATTTAGCGCTGGTATGGCGATGCATATCATAAAAAGAAATGACAAACCTATAAAAATAAAACACTGTTTCATTAATATCGATTCGATCACTTTTTTCCTGACTGCCAGTGGTTATCTTGCCTGCCATGCCATCCGGCGAACGATAACGCACCTCCTTCTGGCTCAGTAAAGGTGACAATACTATGCATATCAAACGTGCAATCGATAAGATTCCAGGCGGTATGATGTTAATCCCGCTGTTTTTGGGCGCGCTTTGCCACACGTTTTCACCCGGCGCAGGAAAATACTTTGGCTCTTTTACTAACGGCCTGATGACGGGCACTGTGCCGATTCTGGCGGTATGGTTCTTTTGTATGGGGGCATCGATCAAACTCAGCGCAACCGGAACCGTGCTGCGTAAATCCGGCACCCTGGTATTAACCAAAATCGCCGTTGCCTGGGTCGTGGCTGCCGTGGCATCCCGCATGATGCCGGAAAATGGCATAGAAGTCGGTATGTTCGCCGGGTTGTCCACGCTGGCATTGGTTGCCGCTATGGATATGACCAACGGCGGACTCTATGCCTCGATCATGCAGCAATACGGTTCAAAAGAAGAAGCAGGCGCGTTTGTGCTGATGTCGCTGGAATCGGGTCCGCTGATGACCATGGTGATCCTGGGGACCGCTGGTATTGCTTCGTTTGAGCCACACGTGTTTGTTGGCGCGGTGTTGCCCTTTATTGTCGGTTTCGCGCTTGGCAATCTTGACCCGGAATTGCGCGAGTTCTTCGGCAAAGCCGTACATACTTTGATTCCGTTCTTTGCCTTCGCTTTGGGTAACACCATCGATTTGACCGTGATCGCACAAACCGGTTTATTGGGCGTATTGCTCGGTGTTGCCGTCATCATCATCACTGGTATCCCACTCATTATTGCCGACCGCTTAATTGGTGGTGGTGATGGCACGGCTGGGATCGCAGCATCCAGTACCGCAGGCGCGGCAGTGGCGACGCCGGTGCTGATTGCCGAGATGCTGCCACAGTTTAAACCGGTCGCTCCCGCAGCCACCGCACTGGTGGCGACATCCGTTATTGTGACTTCTGTATTAGTACCGATTATCACCGCCCTCTATTCAAAACGCGTTAAGCGTTCTCATGTGGCGGTAGGACAGCGCGCTGCCATCAAGTAAGCCTGCTTATCTTTCCCCGACCCCATGGTCGGGGATATCTCTGGATTTTACTTTATAAATCAATCTCTCATTTGGTCTGGCCTCACTCTGGATTACGCTGATGTTGCGTTTAACGCATCACATAACTAGAGGATGAGACTATGACAGTAATTAACCAACCAACTTGCAGATTGTTTACCGAAGTCGGACAAACCACCCAGCTGGCGGCCTACTATGAAGAGGGCCGACACACCATGTGGATGATGCTGCGTGCCCAACCGCGCCCCAGTTTCAACCACGAATTAATTGAGGAGATCATGAATCTGAGCTATGCCGCTCAGCGTTCGGGTTTGCCGATTGATTTTTGGGTGACGGGTTCGCTGGTACCACAGATGTTCAACGCCGGAGGCGATTTGCGTTTCTTTGTGGAGTGCATTCGTAACAACCGTCGTGAAGCGCTGCGGGCCTATGCGCGTGCCTGCGTGGATTGCATCCATTCGGCAGCGCGGGGTTTTGATACCGGAGCGGTGACGCTGGCGATGATTGAAGGGAGTGCATTGGGGGGTGGCTTTGAAGCCGCGCTGGCCCATCACTTCATTCTGGCGCAAAACTCTGCACGGATGGGGTTCCCGGAAATCGCGTTCAATCTGTTCCCTGGCATGGGCGGCTATTCATTGGTTGCACGGCGTTCCGGTATGAAGCTGGCCGAAGAGCTGATCTGTGAAGGGGAATCACATAGCGCAGAGTGGTATGAGACGCGCGGTCTGGTAGATAAAGTCTTCCAGCCAGGCGATGCTTACCGTACCACGCGTACCTTTATCGATACTCTACGTCCGAAGCTGAATGGTGTGCGTGCCATGTTGAAAGCGCGCCAGCGCGTACTGCAACTCTCGCGAGCCGAGCTGATGGATATTACGGAAGATTGGGTGGATTACGCCTTTACACTGGAGCCTAAAGACATTGCTTACATGGAACGACTGGTGCAACTACAGAACCGTCATAGCGCATCCCTGCGCAAAGCCGGATAACCGAGACCAGCGTTAAACGCGGGCAGGATGCTTAGCCAGCCAATGCCCGAGCTGTTCTGCGGGCATTGGTTTTGCATAAAGATAACCCTGACGCCCATCGACACCGTTGGTCATCACAAACTTCTCTTCGGCTTTGGTTTCAATCCCTTCCGCAATGACTTGCAGATCGAGGGTTTTGGCCACGGCGACAATGGCACGGACCAAAGATTGCGCCACCGGTTGTTTGTTGATGTTACGTACGAAACTTTGATCCAGTTTGATTGCATCAATGGGCACGCGAGCCAACTGGGAAAGCGAGGAATACCCTGTACCAAAGTCATCAAGATGAACCTGAGCCCCCAGTTCCTGGAACTGCTTCATCAGCGTGAGTGCACCGGCTTCGTTCTCAATCAGGCAGCTTTCGGTGAGCTCGATATCAATGGGACAATCCGTGAGGCCGGCTTCGCTCAGCGCCTGCTTTAAATCGGTATAGATACTTTGGTCAATCAATTGTTTAGCCGAAACATTAACGGCAACGCGCAGGTAAATTCCCTCGCTGCGCCACTGAATAATTTGTTGCAGAACGTTCAGCATCACCCAGCGGCCGAGCGGCACGATGAGGCCCGATTCTTCAGCATACGAGATAAAGTCGCCAGGCGGCACCAGACCGCGCTCGACGGAATTCCAGCGCACCAATGCTTCTGCGCTGCGCACTTCGCCGTCACGATCTAATTTGGGCTGGTAGTACACCACCAGATGCTCCAGCTCCAGTGCTTTACGCAGGTTGGTATCAAGCCAGAGATATTCGAAAACCCGTTGATTCATCTCGTTAGCGAACACGCAGAATTTACCGCGCCCATTCTCTTTGGCGTGATACATCGCGGTATCGGCGTTGCGGATCAGACTTTCCCGATCCTCGCCGTGCAGCGGGGCCAGGGCGATACCAATCGAGCAGCCGCTGTAGACTTCGATCAAACCGACGCGGAAGGGTTGACGCAGGCGCTCAAGAATACGTGATGCCATGGCTTCCAGCGCAGCCTGGCTGGTATGTTCTGCCAGTACCACGAACTCATCACCACCAAGACGGGCCAGCGTCTGATCTTTGCCCAGACAGCTGAGTATGGCGAGGGAGACCGCTTGCAGCAGTTGGTCGCCAAACATATGGCCGTAGGCGTCGTTCACCTTCTTAAAATTGTCCAGATCGAGATAAACCACGCCAGTTTGACTGCCATTGGCTAATTCCAGTGCCAGACTAATCTGTTGATGGATGGCATTGCGGTTGGGTAAACCGGTCACGGTATCGGTATTGGCGAGAACACGTAAGCGTTCCTGAGCGCGCCGCTCTTCTGTGATGTCGGTTCCAGAACAGATGAGGAAAATTTCATTTTTCCCACTACCGCTGTGCACAAACTTATTACGAAACAGAAACAGTCGCTGGCCTTTTTTGGTTTTGATCCAGCGCTCTACTTCATAAGAGTTGCCATCGCGAAAGAAGCCCGAAATGTTGCGTCGCGAAGCCTGCGCTTCCTGCTTGGTCATGAACAGTTGAAACACGTTGCGGCCGATTACTTCCTGCTCTTTGAGCCCGGTGTACTCTTCGCTTAAGCGATTGAATCGCTGAATATTCCCGCGTTGGTCGAGGATCACAATCACCGAGTTTGCTTCGGAGACAACTTGTTCAGCAAAAGACAATCCGAGTGTTAAATCACGCGCCACGGAGGAGGTATCACCCCAGGCGGAAGAGGTGCCGGCCCATGTTGATTGGTTGACCTTGCGGCCGACAAAGTGCATTGGCACTGGCGCACCGCGCAGGGAGAGCGTCAGGTTGATACTGGAGGTGATCACCGTCATCGCACGCAGCAAACTGGCCTGTGCAGGGGTTAATGGAACCGCCAAATTGGTATTGGCATTCTCATCTTCGGCAAAATGCAAAGCATCGCTATCTGAAGTTAAACGCCAATGAGGGCTGGTTGTGCCAAACAAGGTGTATAGCAACGTTTGCCCTTGTTCATCGGTCATGGAAACTTCCTCCGGGGAAATGCTGAGCAGGCGGTATCTCATTATTTTAGCAACAGTATTCAACCTCCTGCGTTAGCACAAGATGCAAACCAAATATATTTTTGTTTTCACTAAAGAATGGCACGAAAAAGCCCCGAAAATCGGGGCTTGAAAATGTCAGCAAGGACACTTGCCGAGCTTGCCTGCCTGGCTGGGAAAACGGGCATCCAGGCAGTAGCGATGAAAGGCCCGCTCATCCATTGGCGTCTGTTCGGGATGATGTTCACGCATATGCTTCAGATAAGTTTGATAGTCGTGAACGCCAACCATTAAGCGAAAACTTTGCTTCAATCCCTGCCATATTCGTTGCCAGCGATTAAGAGTTTGCCCGGTGGCCTGGGGTGCGATCGGTAAGCAATGCTGAATCTGCCAGTCACCGATCGGTTTTTTCCAGCGATGAATGGACTCAGACATTTCGCACCTCCTTACGCAGGGAGACTTCGGACTCGTGGGTGGTGGGTACCTGACTGCGCAGGGCTCGGCGGATGACAAAGAACGCTGCAATCAACATGGTGACGGCCACTAGCATAAAGAAGCCACACAGGGCCGCGTTAATTTGATTGCTAAACACGATGGTTTGCATGTCTGCCACGGTTTTCGCCGGGGCGATAATGACACCCTCATCAATCCCTTTGCGGAACTTGTTGGCTTGCGCGAGGAAGCCAATTGAGGGTTTCTCATGGAAGATCTTCTGCCAACCTGCGGTCATGGAGGTCACAAACAGCCAGGCGGTCGGTAAAATCGTCACCCACGCGTAACGCTGTTTCTTCATTTTGAACAGCACCACGGTGCCGAGAATCAGCGCCATTGAGGCCAGCATCTGGTTGCCAATGCCAAACAGCGGCCAAAGGGTATTGATACCGCCCAGCGGATCGACGACACCCTGATAGACAAAGAAGCCCCATCCGGCTACAGCCACCGTGGTGCCCGCCATATTGCCCAGCCAGGAACGGTTGTTGGCCATGGAAGGCACCACGGTGCCGACCAAATCCTGCACCATAAAGCGACAGGCGCGGGTACCGGCATCAACCGCTGTCAGGATAAACAGCGCTTCAAACAGGATGGCGAAGTGATACCAGAACGCCATCATCACCCTGCTGTTAAATACCTCGGTGATGATGTGAGCCATCCCCACGGCAAAGGTCGGTGCGCCTCCGGCTCGGGAAAGCACGGTACTTTCACCCACATCGCGCGCAATGCCGCTCAACATTTCTGGCGTGACGACAAAGCCCCAGCCGTTAATCACCTGCGAAGCGCTCTCAACGGTGGTACCGATCAGTGCTGCGGGTGAGTTCATCGCAAAATAGACGCCCGGATCGAGCACCGAGGCACATATCAGCGCCATGATCGCCACGAAGGATTCCATCAGCATCGCGCCATAGCCGATAAAGCGGATATGACTTTCACGCTCAACCAGTTTTGGCGTAGTGCCACTGGAGACCAGCGCGTGGAAGCCAGAAATCGCGCCACAGGCGATAGTGATAAACAGGAACGGGAACAGCGCACCGGAGAACACCGGCCCGCTACCGTCGATAAATTTGGTCACCGCCGGCATTTTCAGTTCCGGCATGGCGAACACAATGCCAATTGCCAGACCAATGATGACGCCGATTTTCAGGAAGGTTGAGAGGTAATCACGCGGAGCCAGCAGCAGCCACACGGGAAGTGACGAGGCGACAAAGCCATAGATCACCAGCACCCAGGTCAGTTCGGTGCCTTTCAGTGTGAACAGCGGTCCCCAATAGGGATCGGCAGCCACATCGCCACCGTAAATGATCGCCGCCATCATCAGCACAAAGCCGATAATCGACACTTCAGCGATTTTGCCAGGGCGCAGATAGCGCATATACACGCCCATAAACAGCGCAATCGGAATGGTAGCAGCAATCGTGAACAGCCCCCACGGACTGTTGGCTAACGCTTTCACCACCACCAGCGCCAGCGCTGACAGGATGATGATCATCACGCCGAGCGCACCGAGCATGGTGACCACGCCCGCAAACGAACCCAGCTCCTGACGTGCCATTTCACCCAACGAGCGACCATCACGACGGGTAGAGATGAACAGGATCAAGAAATCCTGCACCGCACCAGCCAACATCACGCCAACCAAAATCCAGATGGTGCCAGGCAGAAAGCCCATCTGCGCCGCGAGAATCGGGCCAACCAGTGGACCGGCACCAGCAATCGCCGCAAAGTGGTGGCCGAACAGCACCCATTTATTGGTCGGCACATAATCGAGACCATCATTCAGCCGCTCGGCAGGCGTGCGGCGACGATCATCCAGTTCGAAAATACGTTCAGCGATAAACAGGCTGTAGAAGCGATACGCAATGCTGTAGCAGGCAACGGACGCAATAACCAGCCAGACGGCGTTGACGTGTTCGCCACGGCTGAGCGCCAGCATGGCAAACGCACCCGCACCAATTAACGCCACCACTAACCAGATCAATCCGGTTTTGACGTTGTTCATGAGTTAACTCCTTGTAGAGACCGGGAAAATAGGCGATCGGATACAACAAGTTAAAAGTAATGTAATGAATTGTTAACGACAGGGAATCGAATCAGAAGTGTGAAGCGGAAGGCAAATTTAACATCAGATAAAACTTAGGGGGAAAAATGCGGGATAACGGCTGTTATCCCGCAGATATTCATGCTCAGGCAGCAGGGCGCGCCACCACGCTACGGGTTTCCATACGCACTTCGGCAATGGTCACGTCGATAATGTCGGTCACGCGATAAGCGACTTCGCCTTTGATCTGCACGGTGCCGCTCTCTTGTGAGCACACCAGCTCATCACGCACCGCGTGAATGAACGGGGCAGGGATAAAGGCAACCGCACCGTTCTCCAGCAGACGCACGCGCATACCGCCACGAGACACATCGATGATTTCGGCGCTGAACTTGCGGTCAGTTCCGGCAGACGGCGCGAGGAAGCGCGCATACAGCCAGTCACCTACATCACGTTCGGCCATGCGGTTCAGGCGACGACGCTCACTCATAATGGTGGTGAACTCGTCTTTTGGACGGGCAATGCTGTCGCCGCGCACAATGGCTTTCAGCAGGCGATGGTTGATCATATCGCCGAATTTACGAATCGGCGATGTCCAGGTTGCATAGGCTTCGAGACCCAGACCAAAGTGCGGACCCGGTTCAGTGCCGACTTCAGCGAAGCTCTGGAAGCGACGAATGCGGCTGTCGAGGTACTGCGTTGGCTGGGCATCCAGTTCACGACGCAGCTGGCGGAAACCTTCCAGCGTGGTGATCGCCTGAGGATCCACGGTAATACCGTGACCGGCCAGCACACCAGCAGCTTGCTCTGCGTTTGCCAGATCGAAGCCGGTGTGCAGGTTATAGATACCGAAGCCCAACTTCTCCTGCAGCACTTTGGCCGCGCAGACGTTAGCCAGAATCATCGACTCTTCGACGATGCGGTTGGCGATGCGACGCGGCTCGGAAATGATATCCAGCACTTCGCCTTTTTCACCCAGCACAAAGCGGTAATCAGGGCGATCTTTGAACACCAGCGCGTGAGTTTGACGCCACTCGCTGCGCGCCAGACACACACGATGCAACAAGCGAATCTGCTCGGCAATCGCCTCGTTCTCTGGCTGCCAGCTACCGGCGTTTTCCAGCCAGTCTGACACTTCGTCATAAACCAGTTTGGCTTTAGATTCGATCCATGCGGCGAAGAAGTGCACTTCGCCCGTTACGCTGCCATCTGGCGTAAGCGTCACGCGACAGGCCAGCGCTGGACGACGCACATTTGGGCGCAGCGAACAGATGTCATCAGACAGTTCGCGCGGCAGCATAGGGATGTTGAAACCAGGCAGATAGTTGGTGAAGGCGCGTTTAGAAGCCAGCTTATCCAGCTCGCTGCCTTCTGCCACATAAGCGGTCGGATCGGCGATGGCAATGGTCAGCAGCAGATTGCCGTCAGCCTGCTCTTCAACATACAGCGCATCATCCATATCTTCGGTGCTGGCGCTGTCGATGGTGACGAAGTTGAGCGCGGTAAGGTCTTCGCGCTGCAAGTGCTCATCCAGCATTTCGCCGAAGCCAACGTTCGGGGCTTCGCGCTCCAGATTATGGCGCGACAGGGTGACCCACCACGGCGCAAGATGATCGTCCGCAGTGACAATGAATTCGGTCAGTTCAGCATAGAATCCGCGATCGCCTTTCAGCGGATGGCGGCGCATTTCAGCCACGGCCCAGTCGCCATTCTGAAAATCATGGGTGACGTCACGGGCAGCGCGGCACTGGATCGCCTCTTTCAGCAGCGGATGGTCAGGTACAATCGACAAACGATCGTCCTTCTTCTGCACGCGGCCCACAAAGCGGGTCAGGAACGGCTCAATCAGGGTTTCCGGCTCGGCGCTCTCGCGATCTTTATCAGTGTGGATCACCGCAGAAATACGGTCACCGTGCATCACTTTTTTCATCTGCGGAGGGGGAATGAAGTAGCTTTTTTGGGCATCGACTTCGAGGAAGCCAAAGCCTTTTTCCGTGCCTTTCACAACACCTTCGGCGCGCGGGGTTTGCGCGTGAAGCTTCTCTTTAAGCTGCGCGAGCAGCGGGTTATCCTGGAACATAATGTATTTAGTTTCGTGGCCTAAGAGCGGTGGACAGTTTTACGCGAATCAGGGGCGCGCGGCAAGGCCAAAACAGGCTAAAAAGCCGCATTACGCGGCTTTTTACCTTCTGATAACGAAGAGGACTTAAGCGATGCGCTGCGTAGGGAGAGCCGCGCTCAATGCCAGTTTCACCGGCACCGATTTCGAGGTCGGCGTCCCGCTGCCGTCACCATAGCTGGAGAGCGGCACCAGCGGGTTGGTTTCCGGATAATAGGCCGCGAGGTTACCACGCGGAATGTTATACGGCACCAGCTTAAAGCCACTCACACGGCGCGTCAGGCCATCATTCCACAGCGTTTCGATATCCACCAACTGGCCTTCGCTGAAGCCGAGTGATGCCATGTCATCCGGGTGGATAAACACCACTTCACGCTGACCATACACGCCACGATAACGGTCATCGAGGCCGTAAATGGTGGTGTTGTACTGGTCATGCGAACGCAGGGTTTGCAACGTGAACGGCACCTCCACTTCGCTGCCCAGCTGTGGGAACAGCGAGGTTGGCAAGGCTGCCGCGCTGAACTCCGCCCGTTTGCTTGGCGTATTGAAACGCAACTCCGCCGCGGCGCTACCCAGGTAGAATCCGCCCGGAATATCACACTTGTTATTGAAGTCGGCAAAGCCAGGAATGGTGGCGCCAATGTGATCGCGGATCACGTTGTAATCATCCGCCATGCCCAGCCAGTCAATCTTGTCACTGCCCAGCGTGGCGTGTGCAATACCGGCCACAATCGCGGTTTCGGAGCGCTGGGTATCTGCCAGTGGAATGCCCACACCTTCTGAGGCGTGTACCATGCTGAAAGAGTCTTCAACGGTGATGAACTGGTTACCGCTGGCCTGACGATCGCGCTCAGTACGGCCGAGCGTCGGCAGAATCAAACCTTCGTGGCCCGGCACCAGATGGCTGCGATTGAGTTTGGTGCTGATGTGCACGGTCAGACCGCAATGCTGAAGCGCTTCCTCCGTCACCGGGGAATCGGGAGCGGCGGCCGCAAGGTTGCCGCCCAGAGCGATTAACACTTTCACTTCATCACGCAGCATCGCGCCCAGCGCTTCTACGGTGTTATGACCGTGTTCACGCGGCGGTTCGAAGCCGAAATGCGCGCCTAAGGCATCAAGGAACGGCTTATTGGGTTTCTCATCGATCCCCATGGTGCGGTTACCCTGCACGTTACTGTGACCGCGCACCGGACACAGACCAGCTCCTTTTTTGCCCAGCTGGCCAAACAGCAGTTGCAGGTTGGTAATTTCGCGTACCGTATCAACGGAATGTTTATGCTGAGTCACGCCCATCGCCCAGGTAATGATGACACGCTCAGCGCTCTGGTAGATCGCGGCCGCTTCCCGAATCTGCGCTTCGCTCAGGCCGGATTGACGCACGATATCGTCCCAGCGCGTGTTATCCACGGCAGCCAGATAGCTCTCAATGCCATGGGTGTTGGCGTCGATAAATTCTTGATCAAAGATGCCTGGTTCACCCGCAGCTAAACGCTCGCGTTGCACTTCCAGTAGAGTTTTCACCATGCCGCGAATTGCTGCCATATCGCCGCCGAGATTGGGCTGATAATAGGCAGAACTAATGGTTCCCGCCATGGAGGTGACGACTTCCAGTGGTTTCTGCGGGTCGGCAAAACGTTCTAACCCACGCTCGCGCAGTGTGTTGAACGTCACAATTTTCGCACCGTGATCGGCTGCGTGGCGCAGGCTGTGCAGCATACGTGGATGGTTAGTGCCCGGATTTTGACCGATAACGAAAATTGCATTGGCGTGGTCAAAATCTTCGAGACGAATGGTGCCTTTCCCAACGCCGATGCTGCGCTTCAAGCCGGTGCCGCTGGCTTCGTGGCACATGTTGGAACAGTCAGGGAAGTTATTGGTGCCCATCACGCGGCCGAACAGCTGATAGAGCCATGAGGCTTCGTTACTGGCGCGACCGGAAGTGTAAAGCTCCATCTGGTAGGGATGGTCCATCGCCTTGAGATGACGGGCAATCATCGCCAACGCATCGTCCCAGCTGATTGGTTCATAGTGGTCGGTTTCGCTGTTATAGCGCATCGGATGGGTCAGGCGACCCTGATACTCCAGGAAATAGTCGCTCTGTTGATACAGGGTGCTCACGCTGTGTTGAGCGAAAAACTCGGGCTCCACCACACGGCGTGTCGCTTCCCAGGTCACCGCTTTCGCGCCGTTCTCACAGAAGCTGAAGGTGCTCTTGTTGTCATCACCCCATGCACAACCCGGGCAGTCAAAGCCACGCGCTTTGTTCATGCGCATCAAATTGCGCATGTTTTTCAGCGCAGCTTTACTATCAAGGACGAAACGGGTGGTTGCTTCCAAAGAGCCCCAGCCGCCAGCAGCGGCACGATAAGGCTGAATCTTACGTTTAAATTTCATAGTCATTGCAGGCTTATTGTTTATGAATTGTTATCAGAATATGACTTCTGTTGAGGGAAAGTGTGCGACTCACTGCAAAAGTTGTCTAATTGATTGGTTTAATGGTGCGATAGGCGGCGTTTATCGCGATCAAACAGTCAGAAGCGTGATGTGGTTCAAACTTTACCTGCTGGCAGGATAGCGCCGCGACGTGACAATCCAATAACTGGCTAATAATTGCTCTTTCAATTGATGAAAGGGCGCGCACCATGAAGAATCTTGCCAGCCAAATTCATGCCTTCGGTAAAGCATTAATGATGCCGATCTCCGTTATTGCCGCTGCCGGTATCTTTCTCGGTCTGGCTGCCGCGATGCAGAATCCCGCCGTCACCGGTGATGCCTTTGCCAATCTACAGGTGCCACAGCTGATTATTGGCTTTATCCGCAAAGTGGCGGCGGCTTTATTTGCCAATCTGCCCGTGTTCTTCGCCGTTGCCAGCGCCATCGGTCTGGCGAAAGCGGAGAAGCCTACTGCGGCTTTTGCGGCAGTCATTGGCTATGTCGTGATGAATGTAGGCATCAGTGCTACGCTGGCCGCCAAAGGGCTGACGGCGGCTACTACGACCCCAGAAGCCTTACAGCAAGCAGGCCTGGATCAAACCACGGCGATGATGACCTCGGCAGAGTACATCGAGATGCTGGGCATCTTTACTTACAACATGAGTGTGCTTGGCGGTGTGATTGCCGGGCTGGTCACCGTGGCACTGCATAATCGCTTTTACACGCAACCATTGCCGACGGCGATTAGCTTTTTCGGCGGGCGGCGCTTTGTCCCCATCGTCACCGTTATCGTCTTGCCGCTGATTGGCGTGCTGCTGGCCTTGATCTGGCCCACTATCGGCGAAGGCATTGCCTGGGTCGGCAAGATGATTGGGAAAAGCGGCCAGTACGGCGCGTTTCTGCTGGGAACCGGCGAACGTCTGCTTATCCCTACTGGCTTGCACCATATTCTCAATGAAACGGTGCGTTTCACCCCTATCGGTGGCATGGCGACGGTGGACGGGCAAACCATTGTTGGTGCACTGAATATCTTCAACACTTCGCTCACCAACCCAGGCGCTATACCTGATGAGACGGTGCGCAGTGCCACCCAATTCCTGGCTCAGGGTAAAATCCCGGTGATGATGTTCGGCTTGCCTGCTGCTGCACTGGCGATCTACCACACCGCGCGCCCGGAGCATAAGCAGCGGGTTAAAGCGCTGGTGATGGCAGGTGCGTTGACCTCCTTCACCACCGGCATCACTGAACCGCTGGAGTTCTGTTTTATCTTCGTATCACCGGTGCTTTATATCCTGCATGCGTTGTTGACCGGTCTGTCATTTATGCTGATGTCGATGCTGCATTTAATGATCGGCAACGTGCAGGGCGGCGCGATCGATCTGGTGGTGTTCGGTATACTCGGTGGCAGTAAAACCCAATGGTGGTGGACGGTAGCGCTGGGGGTGATTTATGCGCCGATCTACTATTACGGCTTCCGTTTTGTCATTACGCGCATGCGAGTGGAAACGCCTGGACGAGAATCGGATGAGGAGCCGCAAACCGTGCAGGTGACAGCCGATGAACGTACTAAGGTGATCATCAGCGGGTTGGGCGGCGAGGCCAATATAGAGGACGTCGATTGCTGTTTCACACGCCTGCGGGTGCGCGTGAAAGAGATGAAAGAGGTGGTGGATCAAACGCTGCTGACCACCGGAGCTAACGGGATTAACCGTGTCAGCGATCACGATGTGCAGGTGATTTACGGTCCGCAGGTGGAGAAAATTGCTAACGAAGTGAAAAGTGCATTAGGCGTGGCGTGACACACTTAGTTATCATGCTAATAATAAAATGAGCAATCAATGTTAAATGCAGTCTGCCCTAATTTGCGAAGATGCATTTGCCCCTTCAAGAGCTAAGCCATTAAGAGTGCCGGAGATAAGCGCCGGGTGGGGCATCAACTTTCCACCGAAGGCTGCCGCAGGGCGGCCTTCGTGCTTTTTGTGCCGTGAACAGGATAAAGCGGTGCGGGTTTGCTACCATAGCGCGATCGTGACTTTAAGGTGGATGCCAAAATCGACATCAAGCAATTGATATATCTCTGTAATTTAGAACGCGAGCGCCATTTTGGCCGCGCGGCAGAGGCCAGTTTTGTCAGTCAGCCGACCTTATCGATGCGGTTAAAAAACCTTGAGCGTGAACTGGGCCTATCGCTGATCAATCGCAGCAACAACTTCGATGGCTTTACGCCGGAAGGGGAACGCGTGCTGACCTGGGCGCGTGAGATCGTGTCGGTCTACTCGGGCTTGAAACTGGAAGTCGAATCACTGAAGCATGGCGTCAACGGCACGCTGCGCCTGGGCGTGATGCCACAGTGCAGTGTCGCGTTACCGGCGTTATTAAAAGCGGTTGAAACACGTTATCCGCAGCTGGATTATCGTGTCTCCGCCATGAGTGCGGACCAACTGCTGGAGGCACTCAATAGCCATACGGTGGACGGCGGCATTGGCTTCTTCGAACTCACCGCTCTGCGAGAATTACACTTTCAGACCGCGCTGTTAAAAGACCCCGGCGTGGAGGCGATTTTTAATCCTCAGCACTTCCCGGATTTACTTCAACACGACACGGTTTCACTTTCGCAACTGGCGCAGTTTCCGCTGTGCCTTGCGGAACCCACGCGCTATTTCCGTCGTTACGTGGATAGCCAACTGCGCGAAACCGGTTTGCTACCGCGAGTGATTGTGGAAAGTGCCTCGATTATGCAGCTATTACAGAGCGCGCAGGTGGGATTAGGCGTGATGGTGTCGCCGCGCGGACATTTACTGCCAGAAATGCTGCAAAATGTGGCGCGGAGGCCGATTGCGATGGCACCCATGGGACGCCAGGCCGCGTTGGTGGTTGCTGAGCCGGGCAGGGCATCGCCGCTGGCTCAACATTTCTTTGACGAAGCGCGGCGCCATCTGCCGGATTAACGCGTTTCACCCAGCGCCATCCATAACCGATCCTGCCAGCTGGCAAACGCCACTGCTTGCAACAGAGCGAAAATGCGCTCGGTTCCCCATCCCGCATTCAGCAATGGCTGCAGGTGTGCTGCGCTAAAACGCTCTGGCATGCGAACCAGTTGAGCGGTAACGCCAATCACCGGCTGCACTTCTCCCGCTTTATCAACATCTGCAAGCAATGCTTCGCGCTGGCAAGCGGCATGACGCGTGAACGGGCGCTGACAACCCAGGATGCGCGCGCAGGTTGCCAGCGCCAACGCGGATTGCTCATCATGATGTTCACCGATGCGCTGTTGCAAAGTCGCCCAGCCATACAGCGCCTGCGCGTCATGCACCAGCAACCAAATCGCGTCCTCTAATCCTTCGATGCCCTGACAGAAGGTTATCGCCGCCAGTTGATCGGCACTGGCATAGCGTAACTCAACCGGTTTGAGCGCGTGCTGCCATGCGGTGTCGCGGTCAAAAAGCGCCGGATCGGCATCCGCTGGTGGTGATACGCCAGGTATCCAGCGTACCGGTAAGCCCATCATGGCTTGCAGTGCCGCGACCACTCGCGCCTGATAGCTGACAAATCCCACCAGTTGATTGAGAGTGACGATATCTGGCTCAGTGAGCCCGACGGCATCCAGGGCGCTGATACCAGTGACATTGATCAGTGCCGGTTGCATCGCCAACTGACGCGCGTACTGGGTGATTTGTGTCAGGCGGTTGTTACTCTCGCGAGAGGAATCCGGGCCCGGCAGGGGGTTGAGGCGCGCCGAGTAGTGATTACACAGTCGCTGCACACCGGCAACCTGCGCCACTGTCAACGCGGTACTGAGACGATCGTAGAGCGTTAAGGTATGCGTGAGTGAGTTGCTCAGCGTATCCGGCAGCAAAATCTGGCTTAGATCGCGCGCGGCCAGTAACGCCGGCTGGAAACGAGTAAACAGGGGCTGAAGAGCAGTGGCTTCCTGTTGCAGACCTAATAAAAAGCGATCTTCGAGAAAGGCGGCTTCGGGCACTAATGGCGCGGTGGCCTGGGTGTGCGGGCGAGTCTGGCTTTCATAAAACCAGTGGTCATGGCCGGGAGAACGGCGTTGTTCCATGGTCATTCCTTGCGCAAAAAACGGTCTGGGTACGCGACGGGCAAATCTGAAAAGCGCATCGCCACCAAAAGGCTAGCTTATCGTCGCTGAAGCACTGGCTGTGGCAAAAGAATGAAGGGGAATAATTAAGATCGAATGAATCTATACGCCTGAAAATTCAAGCGGTAGCTAACAGGGAGAGGTGAGTTTGCGGGAGACGTCAGTCGAAAGTGAACAGGGCGAAAATCGGTGAAGAGAGCTGAGACTTCGCTAAGAAAAAAGGCGAGCACCCGGCTCGCCTTCAGAACTTATTTCAGTTCCAGCTCGTTCATCGCGGCAATGCTGAAGCCGCCATCAACGTGTACCACTTCACCGGTGATACCACCCGCCAGATCAGAGCACAGGAAGGCCGCAGAGTTACCCACGTCTTCGATGGTGACAGTGCGGCGAATTGGAGTAACGGCTTCACAGTGAGCCAGCATCTTACGGAAATCTTTGATGCCTGATGCTGCCAGAGTACGGATTGGACCCGCAGATACTGCGTTAACACGCGTACCTTCAGGACCCATCGCGTTCGCCATGTAACGTACGTTGGCTTCCAGAGACGCTTTAGCCAGACCCATTACGTTGTAGTTCGGGATCGCGCGCTCCGCACCCAGATAAGACAGGGTCAGCAGGGCTGAGTTCGGGTTCAGCATCGCACGGCACTCTTTTGCCATCGCTACGAAGCTGTAGGCAGAGATGTCGTGAGCGATTTTAAAGCCTTCACGGGTCACGGCGTTCACGTAGTCACCATCCAGCTGATCGCCAGGTGCGAAACCGATTGAGTGAACGAAACCGTCAAATTTTGGCCAGGTTTTTGCCAGTTCGGTGAACAGCGCAGTGATGCTCTCGTCTTCTGCCACATCGCACGGCAGAACAATGTCAGAACCCAAATCTTTAGCGAACTCTTCCACACGACTTTTCAATTTGTCGTTCTGGTAGGTGAAAGCCAGTTCTGCGCCCTGTTTGTGCATCGCCTGTGCAATACCGTAGGCAATGGAGAGTTTACTGGCAACGCCAGTAATCAGAATGCGCTTACCGGAAAGAAAACCCATAGCTGTAATCCTTATGGTCATTGTTGTTGGCGGTCGCAATGATTAAATAGTAGGCGACCGACGTTAATCGACGTGCGGATTCTAGCACGTCTCTCTCAAATGCGGTAAATCGCACCGCGTTTTCGCGATGTGATGATCAATCAACGCACTTTGCGCCAGGCTTCAGCGGTTAAGGCTTCGCCAAAGTGGCTGGTGATCAGCCGCTTAGTGAGGTCATGCAGTGGCGAGGCCAGCACATCAGCCGTGCCGCCGCGTTCCACCACTTCACCCTGATGCATCACCAGCACCTGATCGCTAATGTGCTTCATCATGCCGATATGTTGCGTCACATAAATATAGGCGATGCCGTGCTTCTCCTGCAGTTCCAGCATCAGATTGACCAGCTGCGAACGCATGGTCATATCCAGTGAGGCGAGGGCCTCATCGGCAACAATCACTTTCGGCTGCAGGATCAGTGCGCGAGCCAGTGCCAGACGCTGCTTCTGGCCAGGAGCCAGCATATGCGGATAGTAACCGGCATGATCGCGCAGCAAACCTACCTGGCGCAGTGTGGCAATAATGCGCTTCTCGCGCTCTTCATCATCCAGTTCGGTGTTCAGGCGCAGCGGGAAATCGAGGATCTGACTGACGCGCTGGCGCGGATTAAGCGAGGTCGAAGGATCCTGAAAAATCATGCGAATACGCTGGCTGCGATAACCGTAATCGCCATACTCCAGCGGATGATCATCAATCAGCATCTCGCCATCGGTGGGTTCCACCATGCCGCTTAGCATCTTGGCCAGCGTCGATTTACCTGAACCGTTTTCACCTATCACCGCCAGCGTCTGTTTCTCACGCAGGGTGAAACTCACGCCTTTAACCGCTTCGACATGCTGTCGACGAAACAGTCCCGTGCGGTATCGGTAGGTTTTACTGAGATTGCGGACTTCCAGTAGCGTTTCCATGCTTACTGCCCCTCCACATTTAACGGGAAGTGACAGGCAAACAGATGCGATTTGGTGCCGGTGAGGCGCGGCGTCTCAATGCATTTACGCTGCGCATAGGGACAGCGAGGTCCCAGACGACAGCCAATCGGTAAATGCTCCAGTGAGGGAATCGCGCCGGAAAGCGTATTCAGGCGACTTTTATGCGGCAGCGCACTACCAAAGTCGGGCATCGCGCGGATCAGCGCCTGGGTATAAGGATGATGCGGCGTATCCATTAAATCTTCACTCTGCGCGGTTTCGACGGTCTGACCGCAGTACATCACGTTAATGCGATCCGCCCACTGGCTCATGGTGCGCAGGTCATGACTGATCAGCAAAATCGTGGTGTTGTTATTTTGGTTTAGGCGGCTCAACAAGCGGAATATTTGTGCCTGCGTGGTCGGTTCCATAGCATTGGTCGGCTCATCGGCGATCAGCAGGCGCGGCTGATTGGCCAGCGCGATGGCGATCATCACCTTCTGACACTCACCTTCCGTCAATTCATACGGGAAGCTGCGCATGATGTCTTTGTGGTCTTTAATGCCCACGCGGTGCAACAGCTCGATGGAACGCGCTTTGCGCCAGAACCACAAACGCTGATACCAGCGCCCTTTAAAGGTCCAGCGTGGGATCGCCTGCATCAACTGGCGGCCAATACTTTCTGAAGGATCCAGACAGGATTGGGGTTCCTGGAAAATCATCGACACGTTATGGCCGACAATACGACGTCGTTCGCGCGGCGACAGGCGAAGTAAATCGACATCGTCGAACACCATGCGATCGGCGGTGACGCGCCAGTTATCTTTGGTTACACCACAAATCGCCTTGGCAATCAGACTTTTGCCAGAACCAGATTCACCCACCAGCCCACGCACTTCACCTTCACTGAGCGTCAGATTAATGCGATCAACGGCCTTCACCGGACCTTCTGAGGTCATGAACTCGATAGTGAGATTACGAATATCCAGTAACGGCATTATTCAGCTCCCGCTTCTACAGCACGACGGATGCCATCGCCCAGCAGGTTAACGATCAACACACTGACCATCAGCGCGACGCCGGGCAGCATCACGGTCCAGGGCGCGACATAAATCAGCTCCAGCGCATCGCCCAGCATCGCTCCCCATTCCGGCGAGGGCAGCTGTGCCCCTAAATCGAGGAAACCGAGTGCGGCAATGTCGAGAATGGCCATGGAGAGTGAACGTGTAAATTCCCCGACCAGCAGCGGCAGGACATTGGGTAGCACCGCGTTCCACAGAATATTCAGATTGCGCGCGCCATCGAGACGCAGCGCCACCACATACTCTTTTTCCATCTCGTTATGTACCGCAGTATAGATCTCCCGCACCAGGCGCGGAATGATTGCCAGCAATACCGCCAGCATGGCGTGTTCAAGGCGTGGGCCTAAAAAGGCCACCACAATGATTGCCAGCAGCAGCGACGGAATGGAGAGCAAAGTATCCAGCACGTGATTCATCACGGCAGAGCGTAAACCATGAGTAATGCCCGCCAGAATGCCGAGAATCAGCGCGCAGATTGCGGCCAACACCGTGACCAGCAGGGCCGAGCCCACGGTCGGAGCCACGCCGCTCAGCAGGCGACTGAGCACATCGCGGCCCAAATCGTCGGTGCCGAGGAAGAAGGAGACATCCCCGTAGCGCGACCAGGAAGGGGGCAACAGCTGATAGCCGAGGAACTGCTGATCAATGCCATAGGGCGACAATAAGCCACCAAACAGGCACAGGAATAACAGGGCACCGAAGCCGTACAATCCGATCATGCCACTGGTATCACGATAAAAACGCTGCCAGAACAGACGAAACGGGCTGGGTAACTTCGTCTCTGCATAGATATTATCTAAGGGCATACCATTCCTTGTGTTTCAACGGATTAAGCGCCGCCCCCAGAATATCTGACAGCACGCTCACCAGAATCACCAGACCGCCGACTACCATCACACCGGCAGAGATGGCCGCATAATCCTGCTGACGAATGGCGTTGATCAACCAGCGGCCAATGCCCGGCCAGTTGAACACCACTTCCGTAATCATCGCCAGCGTCAGCATGGTGGAAAACTGCAAACCCAGACGCGGGATCACTGGCGGCAGCGCGTTGTGCAACACATGGCGGCGAATCACGGTGAAGCGAGATAATCCGCGCGTGGCTGCGGCTTTCACATAGTTTTTATCCATCACATCACTGGTGCTGCTGCGCAGTAAACGAATGACCTCGGTGGTCGGCGCGACGGCCAGGACCACCACCGGCAAAATCATATGAGTCAGGGCACTCATCAACATCTCATGGCGCCACGGTGAAGGACTCAGCCAGGCATCAATCAGTGCAAAGCCGGTCACGTTTTGTACCGGGTAGAGCAGATCAAAGCGCCCGGAAACCGGTAACCAGCCCAGTGTCAGGGAGAAGAACAGGGTGAACAGCAGTGCCAGCCAGAACACCGGCATCGAGAAACCGAGCAGTGCCAGTGCGCTGATGGCTTTATCCTGCCATTTTTTGCGCATCACACCCGCGCAAATTCCCAGTGGAATACCCACCAGCAGCGCCAGCATGAAGGCCAGAATGCAAAGCTCCAGCGTGGCGGGGAACACCTCGCGCAGTTGCAGGTCGATCAGCTGGCCGTTGGTGCTGGAAACACCGAAGTCAAATTGCAGCAGGCCTTTAAACCAGAACCACCAGGCATCGAACAGTGAGGCACCTTCCAGCGGCGCATTCGGCGTAAAGTAGCTAAGACTGAAACTCACCAGCGACAATAAAAACAGGGTGATCAGCAGCAACAGCAGGCGACGCAATATATAGATGATCATGCTTATTCCTCGCTGCTCTCATCACGGTAAACCCCGGCAAACGAGGCATTCCCGAACGGACTTAGCACCAGACCTTTAATGTCGTGGCGATATGCCTGTAAACGCAACGATGACGCCAGCGGCAATACCGGTAATTCCTGCGCCAGAATTTGCTGTGCCTGATCGTAGCTGTCGATGCGCGCCGAAAGCTGTTGCGACAACAGCGCCCGTTGCAATGATTCATCAAAGGCCGGTGAACACCAGTGCGCAAAGTTGGTCTGCGAACGGATGGCTGCACAGCTCAACAGCGGCCGGAAGAAACTATCCGGATCATTACTGTCTGTCGCCCATCCGGTCAGCGTCAGATCATGATTCATCGCCATCAACTGCGCTTCCTGGAAACGGCCTTCCACCGGAGCGATGGTGACGCGCACGCCAACCTGAGCCAAATCGGCTTGCAGCAGTTCAGCGGTTTTCAGCGGGCTGGGGTTCCAGGATTGAGAGGTGGTAGGCACCACCAGTCGCAAGTGCAGATCTTCCAGCCCAAGCGCTTTCAGCGCTTCACGAGCTTTCGCCGGATTGTATTCGGTGACCCGCGCATCATTATCATACGCCCAGGAAGCACGCGGTAAAATGGAGGCGGCGGTTTCGGCAGTGCCGTAATAGATCGATTCCATCAGGCGTTCGTTATTGATCGCCAGTGCCAGCGCGTGACGCACTTCCGGGCGATCGAGTGGCGGTTTACGCGTATTGAACGCTAAATAGGCGATGTTCATGCCAGGACGCAGCGTCATGCGCAGTCGCGGGTCATCACGCAAAATGGAGAGCTGGCTGGCCGCCGGATACGCCAGCACATCGCATTCACCTGTGAGCAACTTCGACAGACGTCCTGTTCCGCCTACGCCAAGATCGATCACCACTTGCTGCAGACGCGGCACACCTTTCCAGTACTGCGGATTACGCGCAAGGCGCAGATATTGCCCGGTGCGGTACTCGCTCAACTGGAACGGTCCGGTACCCACCGGTTCGCGATCCAGACGCTCCTGCTGGCCTTTCGCCGTCAGCTTGTCGGCATATTCCTGCGACAGGATCGGCGCGTAATGCGTAGCGATGTGCCAGAGGAAAGAGGCGTCCGGACTGTTGAGACGGATTTCTACCGTGTCGTTGTCCAGTTTTTTAACACTTTGTACCGAGTCAGAGAACTGCAAACTATCGAAATAGGGATAGCTGCCACCGTTGACGTTATGCCACGGATGCTGGCGGTTAAACATGCGCGCAAAGCTGAACACCACGTCATCGGCATTCATTTTTCGCGTGGGTTTAAACCAGTTGGTGTGCTGGAAAGAGACATCTTTGCGCAGATGAAAACGATAAGTGGCACCGTTGTCACGCACTTCCCAGCGCTGTGCCAGGTCAGGAATCAGGCGATAAGTGTAAGGGTCCACATCCAGCAGGCGGTCATAGAGCTGTGCCGCCAGCGTATCCACAACCAGGCCGCTGCTGACCATTTGTGGATTAAAGGTATTGACCGTGCCATTGACGCAATAAACAAAACCGCTATTACGGATGTTATTGGTTGGTGCGGCCAGCGCAGACGCACTCAATACGCTGAGACCGAGCAGCAGCGAGGAGAATAATTTTGGCATAGAACTCAACGATTCTGAGGCAATAGCGTGAGTGTATCGCAAACGTCACGCACTCCCCAAATTCATGATGGTTCTGCGTTGTTTTTCGCCAATCTGGCGAAGGGGTAATCACAATGTTAGTGTGGAAATGAGAAAAATTCTCAATTAGGGCTTTACAGATGATAATAAGAATGATTATTATTCTTCTGCGCTTCGACGGTGGCTCTACCGAAGAAGAGCACGACATTGCTCACATTGCTTCCAGTATTAAGTTGCCCGCCTTGTGCGGGCTTTTTTTTCGTCCTGCTTTGCGCTGCTGCCGCGTTGGCTGCGCTCAGCCACCCCAGTCACATACTGATGTGTGCTCCCGGGGATGTCTTCGCTTGCCGCCTTGCATCAGCACAAATCAGTTTGAAAAAAACACCTCTGCGGTTTTTAAAAACGGTAAATGCAAACTGCACAATCTGTAGCGGCGTGATTCATCACGCGCATTTGACCTTTTCTTCACATCAATTTGCTGTCGCTTAATCCTCATCCCGCGCCTGAATGCCGTGCTTTTTCATCATGGCGCGTAACTGATGGTAGGTGACCCGCAGTAGCTCGGCGGCGCGGCGTTGGTTGTATTTTGCCTGTTGCAAGCTGGCTTCGACCAGGTCGCGCTCATGCTGATTTTGCCACTGGCGCAGATCAAGTGGCAGGGCGGGTAAGCCGCTGGTGTTGGGCTCGGGTAGGGTTTCAGGCGGGGCGCTGCGCGGAGCGAACGGATTGATAATGATGTTATCCAGTTCCTCTTCTGCACTGTGATGGCGATACACCGAGCGTTCAACCACATTCTTCAATTCGCGCACGTTGCCCGGCCAGCTGTGGGTGAGTAGCGTGAGCTGAGCACGTTCGCTGAAACCGGGGAATAATGGCAGGCCGAGTTCGCGGCACATCTGGATAGCAAAGTGTTCGGCCATCACCAGGATATCGCTGCGGCGTTCGCGCAACGGCGGCAGTTGCACCACATCAAAAGCGAGGCGATCGAGCAGGTCGGCGCGGAATTTTCCTGCCGCAGCCAGCGCGGGTAAATCCTCATTGGTGGCACACACCAGCCGCACATTCACCTGCAACGACTGATTGCCGCCAACACGCTCTAACTGGCCGTATTCGATGACACGTAGCAGCTTTTCCTGCACCAGCATCGGCGCGGTCGCCAGCTCATCGAGGAATAAGGTGCCGGCGTCAGCACGCTCAAAGCGGCCAAGATGACGTTTTTGCGCGCCGGTAAACGCCCCGGCTTCGTGGCCGAACAGTTCGGAATCGAGCAGGTTTTCATTCAGTGCCGCGCAGTTCAGCGACACAAAAGGCCCTTGCCAGCGATCGGAGAGATAGTGCAAGCGGCTGGCAATCAACTCTTTACCGGTTCCGCGTTCGCCAATGACCAGCACCGGTTTTTCCAGCGGCGCGAGACGGGAAACCTGCTCCAGCACCTCCAGAAAGTTATTCGATTCGCCCAACAGGTTATCGTTACCATTTGCCATGATGAATTTCGCCACTGGTTAATCAATTTCACTACATTAATAGATGCTTACGTGAAAGTAAAATATGCAAAACCAGCAAAATCAACAAATTAAAAGTTGGCACGGCATTTGTATTAAGTAACCGTGCACCGCACAACCACATGACAATCAGAGGAACATCATTATGGGTATTTTTTCTCGTTTCGCCGACATCGTGAACGCTAACATCAATTCCCTGCTGGAACGCGCCGAAGATCCGCAGAAACTGGTACGCCTGATGATTCAGGAAATGGAAGACACGCTGGTGGAAGTTCGCTCCACCTCAGCGCGCGCGCTGGCAGAAAAGAAACAGCTGCTGCGCCGTATCGAGCAGGCCGAAATTCAGCAGGCTGAATGGCAGGAAAAAGCCGAACTGGCCATCAGCAAAGAAAAAGAAGACTTAGCGCGTGCTGCGCTGATTGAAAAACAGAAACTAACCGATCTGATTGCAGCACTAAAACAAGAAGCCATTCAGGTTGAAGAAACACTGGATCGCATGAAAGGCGAGATCGGTGAGCTGGAGAAAAAACTCAGCGAAACCCGTGCACGCCAGCAGGCCCTGACGCTGCGTCATCAGGCGGCATCTTCTTCCCGCGATGTGCGCCGTCAGCTGGACAGTGGCAAGCTGGATGAAGCCATGGCGCGTTTCGAGTCCTTCGAACGTCGTATCGACCACATGGAAGCGGAAGCGGAGAGTCAGCGTTTTGGGAAGCCAAAAGGTCTCGACCAGGAGTTTGCCGAGCTGAAAGCTGACGACGAAATCAGCCAGCAACTGGCCGCGCTGAAAGCCAAAATGAACCGCAGCGAGTAAGGGACGTGGGGCTCGACGCTGAGCCCCTCGACCAGAGTGTTAATGATTAAGGAGAGTCAATGAGCGCACTTTTTCTCGCCATACCCCTGACGATCTTCGTGCTTTTTGTAGCGCCGATCTGGTTATGGCTGCACTACAGCAACAAACGCAACGGTGGCGCGGAACTGTCATCAGGCGATATGCAGCGTCTGCAACAGCTGACGCAAGACGCGCGCCGCATGCGTGAACGTGTGGAAGCACTCGAAGCCATTCTGGATGCGGAGCATCCAAACTGGAGGCAACCATGATGAATGGCCGCAAATTGTGGCGCATCCCGCAGCAAGGCAAGGTGCGCGGCGTCTGTGCCGGTCTGGCGGAGTATCTGGATATTCCGGTGCGCCTGTTACGTGTGATTGTGGTGCTGTCGCTGTTTTTCGGGTTGTTCATGTTTACCGTGGTGGCGTACTTCATCCTGGGCTTTGTGCTGGATGAAAAGCCCGCAGATGCACCCGACCAGCATACGCCAACTGCACGTGATTTACTGGATGAGCTGGAAACATCGTTGAAAAGTGATGAGCGTAACGTGCGAGATATCGAACGCTACGTCACCTCCGAGACCTTCAGCGTGCGCAGCCGCTTCCGTCAAATCTGATTTTTTCCGCCGGGCCCACTGCGGGTCCGCTTCACCGCATATTCTTAAGGAGTGGAGATGTACAATTCGCGTATGACTGCTCTGCGCCGCCGCGCAACACCTGCGTTGAAGTCGGCGGGGAAATTCATCATCATCAGTGCAGTAACCTATGGGCCCGGCGGGTTAGCTGGCTGGGCAGTGAAATCGGTGGCGCGTCGCCCGTTGCGCCTGCTTCTGGCGGCCGCCCTGGAACCGTTGCTGAGCAAGGCATTCAAACGCCTGTCAGCACGTTTCGTCAGGGAGATGGATGAAAAGACTGCAAAATGAACTGGCGGCGTTGATGAATCGCGGTGTTGACCGCCACTTACGTCTTGCCGTAACGGGGCTGAGCCGCAGCGGCAAAACCGCCTTTATCACCTCGCTGGTGAACCAACTTCTCAATGTACACAGCGGCGCCCGTTTGCCGCTGTTTTCCGTTGTGCGTGAAGAGCGCCTGCTGGGCGTCAAACGTGTGCCGCAGCGTGAGCTGGGGACGCCGCGTTTTACCTATGATGAAGGGCTGACGCAACTCTATGGCACGCCTCCCATCTGGCCAACGCCGACACGCGGTGTCAGTGAAATGCGTCTGGCGCTGCGCTATAGGCCAGAGCAATCGCTGCTGCGCCACTTCAAAGATACCGCCACGCTGTATCTGGAAATCGTCGATTATCCTGGTGAATGGCTGCTCGATCTGCCGATGCTGGCGCAGGATTACCTGAGCTGGTCGCGACAGATGATGGGGTTGCTGCAGGGCGATCGTCAGCAGTGGGCGGCACACTGGCACAGCTTGTCACAGGATCTCGATCCTTTTGCCGCAGCGGATGAAAATCGTCTGGCGGAGATTGCCGCAGCCTGGACGGATTATCTGCATCAGTGCAAAACCGAGGGATTACACTTTATCCAGCCTGGCCGCTTCGTACTGCCGGGTGATATGGCAGGTGCCCCGGCGCTGCAGTTCTTCCCGTGGCCACAGGTGGATGAGATTCACGCCAGCAAGCTGTTACAGGCTCCGGCAGGCAGTAACTTTGCCGTGCTGCAGCAACGTTTCAACTATTACTGCCAGCACGTGGTGAAGGGTTTCTACAAAAATTATTTTCTGCGTTTTGACCGTCAGATCGTGCTGGTGGATTGTCTGCAACCGTTAAACAGCGGGCCGCAGGCGTTCAATGATATGCGGCTGGCACTGACGCAGTTGATGCAGAGCTTCCATTACGGCCAGCGCACGCTATTCCGTCGTCTATTTTCCCCGGTCATCGATAAACTCTTGTTTGCTGCCACTAAAGCTGACCATATCACGGCCGATCAGCACGCCAATATGGTGTCGTTGTTACAACAGCTGGTTCAGGATGCCTGGCAAAATGCGGCGTTTGAAGGGATCAGTATGGATTGCCTTGGACTGGCGTCGGTGCAGGCTACCGAAAGCGGGATGGTGGATCATCGTGGTGAGAAAATGCCAGCACTGCGCGGCCATCGTCTTAATGATGGTGAAGCGCTGACCTTTTATCCCGGCGAAGTGCCGCCACGTTTGCCCGGGCATCAGTTCTGGCAGCAGCAAGGATTTCAGTTTGAACAGTTCCGGCCGCAGCAGTTGGATGTCGATCGGCCGCTGCCGCACATTCGCATGGATGCCGCGCTGGAATTTTTACTTGGAGATAAATTGCGATGAGCGACGAAACCCCATTAAAACCGCGCATTGATTTTGCACGACCGCTCGAAGATGAAGCGCAGAAACCGCTGCGTGCGGCGCAAACTTTTAGTGAGGAAAGCGAGAGCGCGTTTCTTGCCACTCAAGAGTCAGAGCCGCTGGCAGAGGGCGAAGGTGAAAAAGTGGTTGAGGCCGCGCTGCGCCCCAAACGCAGTCTCTGGCGCAAGCTGGTGGGTGCGGGTCTGGGGATTTTCGGCATCAGTGTGGTCGCGCAGGGCGCTCAGTGGATGCACGATGCCTGGATCACGCGTGATTGGTTCTCACTCGGCACCGGTGTGGCTGGAGGCCTGATTGTGATTGCCGGAGCCGGGGCATTAATTGGCGAATGGCGTCGTCTTTATCGACTGCGCCAGCGAGCCGAAGAGCGGGATATCGGGCGGGAATTACTGCACAGCCACGGTATCGGTAAAGGCCGTGCATTTTGCGAAAAGCTGGCCCAGCAGGCGCAGCTCGATCAGGCGCATCCGGCTTTGCAGCGCTGGCACGCGGCGCTGCATGAAACCCATAACGATCGCGAAATAGTGATGCTTTACGCGCAACTGGTGCAACCGGTGCTGGATCGTCAGGCGCATCGTGAGATCAGCCGCCACGCTGCAGAATCGACACTGATGATTGCGGTGAGCCCACTGGCGCTGGTGGACATGGCGTTTATTGCCTGGCGTAACCTGAGGCTGGTCAACCGTATTGCGGCTATTTATGGCATTGAGTTGGGCTATTTCAGCCGCATCCGCCTGTTTCGCCTGGTATTGCTGAATATGGCCTTTGCCGGTGCCTCAGAGCTGGTGCGTGAGGTGGGGATGGATTGGATGTCGCAGGATATCGCGGCCCGCCTTTCGGCACGCGCTGCACAGGGTATCGGTGCCGGTTTGCTGACCGCGAGATTAGGCATCAAAGCCATGGAATTATGCCGTCCGCTGCCCTGGCTGGAAGATGATAAGCCGCGTCTTGGGGATTTCCGTCGGGAATTACTGGTTCAGCTGAAAGAATCCCTGTCTAAGAGTGGGGATAAAGCAGGGCAGGCTGCTAAATAACAACTCTTTGTTCACCTTTCACGCTGCTAACTAGGTGAAAGGTGAAACTATCTTTGTTAAATGTGATATTTGGCGGGATTATTGTGCGTTGTTCCGCTACACTTCTTCGCGTCACCTGCCTCAAACTGTCAACTTTTCATGACAGCCCCCTTCTGAGGCGCTGCAAGTTAGCGTATTATCACTAAAATCAAAACCTGACTAAGGCTCATCGCAATGCGTTTGGAAGTTTTCTGCCAGGACCGCATCGGTCTGGCGCGCGAGCTACTCGACCTGCTGGTTGCGCGCAACATCGACTTGCGCGGTATTGAAATTGCGCCGCTCGGTCGCATCTATCTCAACTTTTCTGCCCTTGAATTCGAACCCTTCAGCACGCTGATGGCGGAAATCCGTCGTACACCTGGCGTAACAGATGTGCGCACCGTTAGCTACATGCCCTCTGAGCGTGAACATCGCGCGTTAAGTGCATTGCTGATTGCTATGCCGGAACCTGTGTTTTCTATCGACCTTAAATGCAAGGTGGAACTCGCCAATCCGGCAGCGCAAAATCTGTTCAATCTCGATGAGCAGAAGCTGCGTAACCAAAACGCCGCAACCCTGATTACCGGTTTTAACTTCCAGCGCTGGATCGAGAATGAGCGTGTGGAAGCTCAGGCACATCATGTTGTCATTCAGGGGCGCGATTTCCTGATGGAAGCCCGCCCGATTTATCTGGCGGAAGAAGAGGGGCAGAGCGATCAGCCGGTGGGCGCGATGATCACGCTGAAATCCACCGCTCGTATGGGTCGCCAGCTGCAAAATCTCACTGTGACGGATGAATCGGAATTTGACCACATCGTGGCGGTCACCCCAAAAATGCGTCAGGTGATCGATCAGGCACGTAAACTGGCGATGCACGACGCGCCACTGCTGATTGTCGGCGATACCGGCACCGGCAAAGATATGCTGGCACGTGCCTGCCATTTGCGCAGCGCACGCGGTAAGAAGCCCTTCCTGGCACTCAACTGCGCATCTCTGCCGGATGATGTGGCCGAGAGCGAGCTGTTTGGTCACGCGGCGGGCGCTTATCCGAACGCGCTGGAAGGCAAGAAAGGTTTCTTTGAACAGGCCAACGGCGGCTCGGTGCTGCTGGATGAGATTGGTGAGATGTCACCGCGCATGCAGACAAAACTGCTGCGCTTCCTCAACGATGGCACTTTCCGTCGCGTGGGTGAAGAACATGAAGTGCATGTAGATGTTCGCGTCATTTGTGCCACGCAGAAGAACCTGATCGAGCTGGTGCAACGGGGTGAGTTCCGTGAAGACCTGTTTTACCGCCTTAATGTACTGACGCTCAATTTGCCGCCTTTACGTGAGCGCCCGCTGGACATCCTGCCGCTGACAGAGATGTTTGTGGCGCGCTTTGCCGATGAGCAGGGGCTGCCGCGTCCGCGTTTGTCACCGCAGCTGGCACCGTTCCTGACACGCTATAACTGGCCGGGTAATGTGCGGCAGTTGAAAAATGCGCTTTATCGCGCGCTGACGCAGCTGGAAGGCTACGAGTTACGTCCTCAGGACATCATTCTGCCTGAGCAGGCGTTAGATGTGACGCTGGGCGAAGAAGCGATGGAAGGTTCGCTGGATGAGATCACCAGCCGTTTCGAACGTTCGGTGCTGACGCGGCTCTACTTGTCTTACCCAAGCACGCGCAAACTGGCAAAACGCCTGGGTGTGTCGCATACCGCAATTGCCAATAAACTGCGTGAATATGGGTTGGGGCAGAAGCGCGGCGAGAGCGAGTAATTTTACAGCGCTTATCTTACTGCCATAAAAAAGGGCGCACTTTATGAAGTGCGCCCTTATCACATCATATTAATGCTTACTTCAATGCAGCCAGTGCCGCATCGTAGTTTGGCTCTTCGGTGATTTCGTTCACCAATTCGCTGTAAATCACTTTGTCGTTTTCATCCAGTACCACTACTGCACGGGCAGTCAGGCCTTTCAGTGGGCCATCAGCAATCGCCACACCGTAATCTTCTTTGAACTCAGCACCGCGCAGCGCAGACAGGGTCACCACGTTGCTCACGTTTTCTGCACCGCAGAAACGAGACTGGGCAAACGGCAGATCGGCAGAGATGCACAGCACTACAGTGTTGCTGGATTCGCCAGAACGCTCGTTGAACTTGCGCACTGATGCCGCGCACACGCCGGTATCAATACTTGGGAAAATGTTCAGAACTTTGCGTTTACCTGCATACTGAGAAAGGGAGACGTCACTCAGGTCCTTTGCGACCAGAGAGAAAGCTTTTGCCTGTTCGCCAGCCTGCGGGAAGTGACCTGCAACCGGGACCGGATTGCCCTGAAAGTGAACATTCTGAGACATACGATTTCCTTTTAGCGATGAAAAAGTCTGGCATTAAGCCTGCCAGAGCAGATATAGCGTTTGTTTATGACATAATTTTGAAGGGTTTACGAGCGCATTTCGTCGCGATAGCAGAAGCACATCGCAATTAAGCCACGGATTTAAGGAGAATTAATGAGAACAGTGAAGAGTTATCCAGAGGCCTGGCCGTTACATTCGCCGTTTGTTATTTCACGCGGCAGCAGGACGGAAGCGCATGTTGTGGTGGTCGAGATTGAACAGGACGGCCTGAAAGGGGTAGGTGAAGCGACTCCTTACGCACGCTATGGCGAAAGTGAAGACTCGGTGCTGCAACAAATTGCAGCGCAGTTGCCTGCGATACAAAATGGTATGACGCGAGCGGAGCTGCAACAGGCATTAGCGGCCGGTGCCGCGCGGAATGCGCTCGATTGCGCCCTGTGGGATTTAGAAAGGCAGCAGCAGGGTAAAAGCTTGCAGGCGCTGTGCGGTGTTGAGTTGGCAGATGAAATTTTTACGGCGCATACGGTGAGTATTGATACACCAGAAGCGATGGCCAGTAGCGCGTTAGCCTTATGGCAACATGGTGCGCGCCTGCTGAAGATCAAACTCGACAACCACCTGATCAGTGAGCGTCTGGTGGCGATTCGTACCGCGGTTCCCGAAGCCACCTTGATTGTCGATGCCAATGAGTCCTGGCACGCAGAGGGACTGGCGGCGCGCTGCCAATTGCTGGCAGATCTCAATGTCGTCATGCTGGAACAACCGCTGCCTGCAGCAGAAGACGCCGCGCTGGGGAACTTTGTGCATCCGTTGCCCATTTGCGCTGACGAGAGTTGTCATACACGGAACCAGTTGCCGCAGTTATCAGGGCGCTATGAGATGGTGAACATCAAGCTGGATAAAACCGGCGGATTGACGGAGGCTCTGGCGCTGGCAAAAGAGGCGCGTCAGCAAGGGTTTGCAGTGATGCTCGGCTGTATGCTGTGTACTTCGCGCGCGATCCGCGCGGCGTTACCGCTGACACCGATTGCAAAATTCGCCGATCTTGACGGCCCAACCTGGCTGGCTGCCGATGTTGAGCCGTCGCTGCATTTTTCACACGGCGTGCTTAAGCCTGCGGCTGCCAGCGCAGCAGGTTAATCATCGCATCAAGGTACACTTCAGTCGCTTCATCCACTGAAATGGGCGGCATCTCGGCAGTTATGCACAATAAGCCGAGATCGTCGCACCAGCTGCCAAAAGATCCCGGCGTGGCATAGCCCACGCTACTTACCACGGGTAATTGCGTTTGCTCAGCCAGCCACTGCGCGAGGTGGCTGTGGTGGGGATCGTCAATGCAGGCCAGAGGCTCATGCCAGGACACCACCCAGCGCGGCTTGATTTGGTGGATCAGCTGACAGAGTGCGCGCGTTTCCGGCTCGGAAGCGGGGCTGCTGCCCGTCGACAGCACCACATCACGCTCATCAGCCGCACTGTTCCAGCGATACACCGTGTCGCCATTTTGCCAGTTGGCGGCCGGGAAATTGCGATTGAGATCGACACCGTTGGCATTAGCACGCAGCCCCAATTGGCATCCATCCGGATTCACCGCCAGCACTACATGATGGCGGCGCAGTGACTCCGGCAGCGTGCGCATCGCACCGGATAATGTCGCGACGGCAGCATTTTCATCACCGTGTGTGCCGGCAATGATCAATCCGCTGTCAGCATCGGCCGCTGGAGCCGGAAACCACAGCAGCGGTGCACCGAGCACCGATTGCCCATATTGTTGCCAGACCGCGTCGAGTTTGCCGCGCAGCGGACGGGGATGGTGTGACGACATGACATTCCTCTCTGAAATCGTGCAAAAGAGCCTGAATAGGGTTGGCGTTCAGGATTAAAAATGTGACCGATAATTCAGCCTCAACATAACGGTAAACAGCAGACAGGGAAATAGCTATATATCAATCAGCAATTTGCGATAGAGTCACCAAAGACGCTGGCGACGCAGACCTCTTCGCAGTCGCCATTTTTTTGGGTAAAGGAGTGGTGATGACATTAACTTTCCGCAAGACGCTGGCCGCCGTAATGATTGCTGGTGTTTTCTCACCGGTGTTTGCCGCTAATGTGCCAGCGGGCGCACAGTTAGCGCCGACACAGGAAATTGTTCGCCATATCAAAGACGAACCCGCCTCGCTGGATCCGATGAAAGCCGTGGGTCTGCCAGAAATTCAGGTGATGCGCGATCTGTTCGAAGGGCTGACCAATCAGGATGCGCACGGCAAAATCGTTCCGGGCGTGGCAGAAAGCTGGCACAGCAACGACAACAAAACCTGGATTTTCACGCTGCGCAAAGATGCGCGCTGGTCTAATGGCGAACCGGTAACTGCACAGGATTTTGTTTATAGCTGGCAACGCCTGGTCGAACCCAAAAACAGTTCTCCCTTCGCGTGGTTTGCCGCGCTGAGCGGTATCGAAAACGCGGATGCCATCACCAAAGGGCAAATGAGTGCCGATAAGTTGGGTGTTACAGCCACCGATGCCAATCACTTAAAGGTGACGTTGTCACGTCCGGTGCCGTGGTTCCCGAGCATGGTAGCCAATGCCGCAATGTATCCGGTATCGCAGAAGGTGATTGAGCAAAATCCTGATAGCTGGACGTCGCCCGGTAAACTGGTGGGCAACGGCGCCTATCAATTGCAGGATCGCGTGGTGAACGAAAAAATTGTGTTGGTACGCAATCAACACTACTGGGATAACAGCCATTCCGTACTCACCAAAGTCACCTTTATCCCTATCAATGAAGAGTCCAGCGCCACCAAACGTTACCGCGCGGGCGATATCGATATCACCGAATCCTTCCCGAAAAATATGTATGCGCTGCTGAAAAAAGAGCTGCCGGGACAGGTGTATACGCCGGATCAGTTGGGCACCTATTACTACGCCTTTAACACCGAAAAGGGACCGACCGCCGATGTGCGCGTGCGTAAAGCGCTGTCATGGAGCATCGATCGCCGCATTATCGCCGAGAAAGTGTTGGGTACCGGGGAGAAACCGGCCTGGCACTTTACACCAGATGTCACCGCAGGATTTACACCGCTGCAAAGTTATCTGCAACAGCACAGCCAGCAGGAGTTGAATGCCCAGGCAAAAGCGCTGCTGACGTCAGCGGGCTACGGTCCCGGCAAGCCGCTGCATTTGACGCTGCTGTATAACACCTCGGAAAGTCATCAAAAGATTGCGATCGCCGTGGCGTCAATGTGGAAAAAGAATCTTGGAGTGGACGTTACGCTGCAGAACCAGGAGTGGAAGACCTACATCGACAGCCGCAACAGCGGTAACTTTGACGTGATTCGCGCGTCATGGGTCGGGGATTACAATGAGCCTTCCACTTTCCTGAGTCTGCTGACCTCAACACACACTGGCAATATCGCCCGTTTCCACAGCGCGGATTATGATGCGGTGCTGACCAAAGCCAGCATGGAAACCAGTGTGGCTGCCCGCAATACCGACTACAACAAAGCGGAGCAGATCATTGCCGATCAGGCGCCGATCGCCCCGATCTATCAATATACCAACGGGCGATTGATCAAACCGTGGGTCAAAGGTTATCCGATCACCAATCCCGAAGATGTCGCCTACAGCCGCGAACTGTGGATCGAAAAGCATTGATATAACGACGCTAATCAGCAGAGTGATGTGATTGTGTGCGTGCTTCTTAACCGGTGCAATGGGTTAGGGAGGCGCATGCCATCGCACCGCTGCTGCTCACGTTTCACTGGTGTTAACTGCTTCCTTGTCATCTTTGCTCACAGCCTGATGATTGCAACTCGTCTGCGCCACGCTAGACTGTATCGTATTGATTTTGATAGTGAGGCGAGTCAGTGAACGTCATTGAAGGAAAAGCGTTAAAAGTTTCGGATGCCATTATCTCCTGCCAACTCGACGGCAAAGGCGGGGTTATCCCGATTGAAGATAAAGATGTCATCAACTGTGAGCGCCCTTGTTGGCTGCATCTGAACTACACCCAACGCCAAAGTGCCGAGTGGCTGCAAAATACCCCGTTGATCCCCGACTCCGTGCGCGATGCGTTAGCGGGCGACAGCATGCGCCCACGCGTCACGCGCCTGGGCGACGGTTTTATGATTGTGCTGCGCAGTGTCAATCACAACGCCGATTCACGACCGGATCAACTCGTCGCCATGCGCGTGTTTATCAACGACAAAGTGATCGTCTCCACGCGTCGCCGCAAAGTGTATGCCATTGACGAAGTGCTGGCTGATTTGCAAAACGGTAACGGCCCGGTGGATGGCGGCAGCTGGTTAGTGGATGTCTGTGATGCGCTTACCGATCACGCCAGCGAATTTATCGAAGAGATGCACGACAAAATTATCGAGCTGGAAGATGCGTTGATGGACCAACAGGTTCCGGCGCGCGGCGAGTTAGCGCTGCTGCGTAAGCAACTGATCGTGATGCGTCGTTATATGGCGCCACAGCGTGATGTTTATGCCCGCCTGGCGAGTGAAAAACTACCGTGGATGAATGATGACGACCGTCGTCGTATGCAGGACGTAGCAGATCGTTTGGGACGCGGACTGGATGACCTCAATGCAGGCGTGGCGCGAACCGGCATTCTGGCCGATGAAGTCGCGTCTTTGCTGGCAGAATCGATGAACCGCCGCACCTATACCATGTCGCTGATGGCGATGATTTTCCTGCCTGCGACATTCCTGACAGGATTGTTTGGCGTCAACCTTGGCGGTATTCCGGGTGGTAGTTGGCCGCTGGGCTTTACCGCGTTCTGCGTACTACTGCTGGTGATGGTGGTGGGCGTAGCGATATGGCTCAAACGACGCAACTGGTTGTAATGTAAGGCTCAAGTTATAAGCGTTAACCCGCTGTTAAATAAGGTGCTGTAAGCAAAAAAGCGGGAAAAACCTGATCGATATCAATAAGTGGATCGCCTAACAGGGGCAAACTCTCTCTCGCAGGTGAATGCAACGTCAAGCGATGGGCGTTGCGCTCCATATTGTCTTACTTCCTTTTTTAGAATTACTGCATAGCACATTTGATTCGTACAACGCCGGCTAATCCGCCGGCTTTTTTTTGCCCGCTTGGCTTGGCTGTGTTTCCTTTCCTATGCTTAAAGGACATTCAGCGATAAGGAGCAGGGCATGCAAGAACTCATTGCCAGCGATCCCATTCCAACCGATCCGCCACCGATTCCAGAACCGATTCCTCATCCGCAGCCAATTCCGGAACCTGATCCTCCCTACGATCCGGAGTTTCCACCGATCATCGATCCGCCACCTCACCGATAATAAAAAAGGCGCAGAGCCGAAGCGCTGCGCCTTAATTAGAATCGTCTGCGAATTACTTAATTTCTAACACATCCAGACGAACGCTCATTTCCGGTGCGTCTTCTTCGTCCGGCTGCCAGCCCGCAGGTTTCACCGGCAATGTTTCTCGATCAAAGCCAATATCGCCGCCGTCGACCACTTCATCGCCGTGCTGAATGCCTTTAAAGTCGAACAAATTAATGTCCGCCATATGCGATGGCACGATGTTCTGCATCGCGCTGAACATGGTTTCAATGCGGCCAGGATAACGTTTATCCCAGTCGCGCAGCATATCCGCGACGACCTGACGCTGGAGGTTCGGTTGTGAACCGCACAGATTGCACGGAATAATCGGATACTGGCGCGCTTCAGCGAAGCGGATGATGTCTTTTTCGCGGCAATAGGCCAGCGGACGAATGACGATATGTTTGCCATCGTCACTCATCAGCTTTGGTGGCATACCTTTCATTTTGCCGCCGTAGAACATGTTCAGGAACAGGGTCTGCAGGATATCGTCGCGATGATGGCCCAGCGCAATCTTGGTACAGCCTAATTCGGTAGCGGTGCGGTAGAGGATCCCGCGACGCAGACGTGAACAGAGCGAACAGGTGGTCTTGCCTTCCGGAATCTTCTCTTTAACGATCGAGTAAGTGTCTTCGTCAACGATTTTATACTCGACACCCTGTTCTTCCAGATACGCGGGCAGAATATGCGCCGGGAATCCTGGCTGTTTCTGGTCGAGGTTGACCGCCACCAATGAGAAGTTCACCGGCGCGCTCTTCTGCAAATTGCGCAAAATTTCCAGCATGGTGTAGCTGTCTTTACCGCCTGACAGGCAGACCATGATGCGATCGCCTTCTTCAATCATGTTGAAATCAGCAATGGCTTCGCCCACGTTACGACGCAGACGCTTCTGAAGCTTGTTCAGGTTATATTGTTCTTTCTTCGTTACTTCTTGATTTTCTGACATTATTTTCACGCTTGAGAATGAACGCAAGGGTCGTTGGCGGCTGAATAAAGCTCCAGCGGCAATAAACCCCTATGACATGAGTGCGTATGGTACGGATTGCGCAGGCGAATGCCAGTCTGATGTGATCTCTTTTCACGCTTTCCTGCGATAAAACCGCACACTTTGCCAGAACAAACTGCCCATTTATTGATCTGGGTAAAGATTGTGCGCATCGCTGCCTGACAGGATGGATGAAGTGTTTTTTTTAGTTTCTAAAGGTGAGGAGAGGCAGATGCAAACGTACGACATGGTTTTTGAAGAAGCGTGCCGGCTAGTCGGGCAATGTTATCTCGAGCTGGCGCAGCGCGGATCAGCAACAGAAAAAGAGGTGGTAGCAACGGAGTTGCGCAATCTGCAACTGCGCTATCGGGAATTAACCGGATCGCCCAATCGCGCGGTTGAGATGGCGATTATTCAGCTTCAGCCCTGTTAAAATATTAAGCCCGGCCAGTGTGCGCCGGGCTTGATTCATTTAATCACTTTTCTCTGCTTTACCGGCCATTTCCGCCAGTCGCTGATAACGTTGATTGGCGGCTTCGGTTGCATCCTGCCATAACTGCGCCGCAGCTTCCGGTTCACGGGTTTGCAACTGGCGGAAACGCTGCTCGTTCATTAATGCCTCTTCCAGCACCGAGGTTGGCGGGCGAGAGTCCAGCGCCAGTGCCGCTTTACCTTGCTCGGCACGACGTGGGTCATAACGATACAGTGGCCAGAATCCACTGGTGGTCAGCAATCGCATCTGTTCATGGCTGTAGGCGAGGTCATAGCCGTGTTCTTCACAAGGGCTGTAAGCAATGATCAGCGATGGGCCGGGCCAGGCCTCCGCTTCCTGAATCGCTTTCACCGTCTGATTCAACTGCGCGCCCAGCGAGATTTGGGCCACGTACACATGCCCATACAGCATGGTGGCGACGCCTAAATCCTTACGTGCTTTACGCTTGCCTTGTTCGCCAAACTTGGTGACTGCGCCGAGCGGCGTGGCTTTGGAGGCTTGTCCGCCGGTATTGGAGTAACACTGGGTGTCGAGAACCAGCACGTTGACGTTTTCGCTCAGGCTCATCACATGATCAAGACCGCCATAACCGATGTCATAGGCCCATCCATCGCCTCCAATCAGCCAGACAGATTTCTCCACCAGCGCATCGGCGATAACCTCCAATTCGCCTGCGTGCGCTGATGATGAAGCCGCCAGCTGCTGACGCAGTTCAACGATTTGCTCGCGACGAACAGAGGGCAGGACATTTTCCTCTTTCAATGCTGCCACTAAAGCGTCAGGCAACAGTGGCGCACACTGATCTAACAGACGTAGCGCACGTTGTTTCTGCTGATCAACGCTCAGGCGGAAACCGAGCCCGAATTCAGCATTATCTTCAAACAGGGAATTGGCCCATGCCGGTCCGCGTCCTTCAGCGTTAGTGGTGTAAGGCGTGGAAGGGAGATTACCGCCATAAATGGATGAGCAACCGGTGGCGTTGGCAATCAACAGGCGATCGCCATACAGCTGCGTCAGCAACTTGATATACGGCGTCTCCCCGCAGCCGGAACAGGCACCCGAATACTCAAAGAGCGGGGTGATCAGTTGTGAGGTGCGAATATCAATGCGTTCCAGCTGTTCCGCCGTGATTTCCGGCAACGCAAGAAACGCATCGTAATTCACCTTTTCAGTTTCAACATGCTCAAGACGGGATTGCATATTGATGGCTTTTATCTCCGGATGCTGGCGATCGCTGGCCGGGCACACTTCGACACACAGATTACAGCCGGTACAATCCTCAGGTGCTACCTGCAACACGTATTTCTGACCGCGCATATCCCGTGATTTGACGTCGAGAGAAGCGAGTGAAGCGGGAGCGGAGTCCATGGCCTCAGGCGCAACGACTTTGGCGCGAATCGCCGCGTGCGGGCAGGCTGCTACGCAGTGATTACACTGCGTGCACAGGTCGGGTTGCCAGATGGGGATCGCTTCGGCGATGTTGCGTTTTTCCCACTGTGTGGTGCCAACGGGCCAGGTGCCGTCTGGCGGCAGTGCGGACACCGGCAATTTGTCGCCTAATCCTGCCAGCATGGCGGCGGTGACGGTTTTGACAAAATCCGGTGCGCTATCGGATACCACCGGCGGACGGTGCGGGCTGTGCTGATCAACCGCCTGCAGCGGCACCGCTTCCAGCGCCTGTTGAGCCATCGCCAGCGCCTGCCAGTTACGCTGCACCAGCTCCTCGCCTTTACTGCTGTAACTGCGCGAAATGGCGTTTTGCAGTTCGGTTAATGCACTGTCGCCGGGCAAAACCTGCGTCAACTGGAAGAACGCCATTTGCATCACGGTATTAATGCGTGCACCAAGCTGGCATTCGCGCGCAATACGCGCTGCATTAATGACATAAAACCGCGCCTGCTTGTCATTAAGTTGGCTCTGCACTTCCTGCGGTAGGCGTGACCAGACTTCATCAGCGGCGTAAGGCGTATTCAGCAGAAAAATGCCGCCCGGTTTCAACTGCTCAAGCATCGAATATTTATCAATAAATTGCAGTTGATGACAGCCAATAAAATCAGCCTGTTGCACCAGATACGCCGACTGGATGGGATGTTCACTGACGCGCAGATGCGAAACGGTCAGGCCGCCCGCTTTTTTCGAGTCATAAACGAAATAGCCTTGCACGTGCCACGGCGTGGCATTGCCGATGATCTTCAGATTATTTTTGCTGGCGCTCACGCTGCCGTCACTGCCGAGGCCGTAGAACAGCGCTTCCAGTCGCGCCCGGTTCGGCACGATGTTAGCCTCCATCGGCAGCGATAAGTGCGTGACATCATCATAAATACCCACGGTGAAACGCGCAGGCGGTTGTTCACGCTGCAGCGCACGGAACACAGCGAGCACGGCATCAGGGGCAAATTCTTTCGATGACAGACCGTAGCGTCCGCCGATCACTTTCGGCAGCGTCAGGCGTTCCCCCCGGCTAAAGGCTTCAGCCAGTGCGGTCATCACATCCAGGAACAGCGGTTCACCCAGTGCACCTGGCTCTTTGGTGCGATCCAGCACCGCCACACGCTGAACCGCAGCGGGCAGCGTTTTGATCAGATGCGCCGCTGAGAACGGACGGTAGAGGGGCACTTTCACCAATCCGACCTTTTCGCCGCGCTGCAACAGAACATCAATCGCTTCTTCGGCGGTGCCGCAGCCCGAACCCATCATCACTATCACGCGCTCAGCCTGCGGATGACCATAAAACTCAAACGGCTGATACTGGCGGCCGGTGTTAGCGGCAAACGCGTCCATAGCGGCTTCAACATGGCCGGTGCAGGCGTCATACCAGCGGTTAGTGGCTTCGCGTGACTGGAAATAGGTATCAGGATTGGCGGAGGTGCCGCGAATAGTTGGATAATCCGGCGTCAATGCGCGTGCACGATGTTCCGCGATCGCTTGTGCTGGCATCAGTGCTTGCAGGGTTTCATCGCTAATAGGAACGATTTTGTTGATTTCATGTGAGGTGCGGAAACCGTCGAAGAAGTGGATAAAGGGCACGCGGCTATTGAGTGAAGCCATCTGAGAAATCAACGCGAAATCCTGTGCTTCCTGCACGCTGGAAGCACACAGTTGTGCGCAACCGGTCTGGCGCACCGCCATCACATCAGAGTGATCGCCAAATATCGACAGCGCATGCGTGGCAACAGTTCGCGCAGCAACATGCAGGACAAACGGCGTCAGCTGCCCGGCGAGTTTATACAGCGTCGGGATCATCAGCAGCAGGCCCTGCGATGACGTGAACGTGGTGGAAAGGGCGCCGGTTTGTAACGCACCGTGCACGGTAGCAATCGCGCCGCCTTCTGACTGCATCTCCACCACGCGAGGGATATCACCCCAGATATTGCGGCGACCTTCGCCAGACCAACTGTCGGCCAGTTCCGCCATGGTGGAACTGGGCGTGATGGGATAAATGGCGATCACTTCACTGGTGCGGAAAGCGACCGAAGCCACCGCACCGTTGCCGTCGACGGTAATCATAAATCGTCCTTTGCTACGCTGAGAAACCCGAAACTTTACGGGGGTAATAATTCAGTTTAGCAAAGCAATTTGGCCGGACTTTTTCATCTGTGTGGTGGCGACAAGTGAGCGCACAGCCGTCTAAGATTGTCGATTTTTACATCATCTCTAATGACTGAACGCCTTTAATTTCCATCACTTTATCGTAGATGGTGTGAATAGCGGCACTGCGTGACAATGTCACTTCAACGCTGAGTTCACACAGGCCATTCTCCTCATCCCGGTTCACCACAGCGATGTGACCGTAACGGATATTCTCGCGTTGCAGCACCAGCAACACCAGCGGCACGCTTTTGGGTTTAAGGTGCACCATTAGCGTGTGATGGCGGCCAATCAGCCAATGACTGATGCGACGGAAAGTTTCTAACACCACCAGCGCTAGCACCGTGCCATAAATACCGATTTCATACATGCCGCTACCAATCACCAGGCCAATCGCGGCGGTGACCCACAAACCTGCGGCGGTGGTTAAACCCTTGACCACTTGTTTTTGGATGATGATGGTACCGGCGCCGAGGAAACCCATCCCACTCACCACCTGTGCGGCAATTCGGCTGGGATCCAGCGCCACGTGATCGCTATCAAGCATGTCCGCGAAGCCATACTTAGACACCAGCATAAACATGGCACTGCCAATACCCACCAAAATGTGGGTGCGTAATCCGGCCTCTTTGGCACGCATCTGACGCTCGAGGCCAATCAATCCACCCAAAATGCCGGCGAGCGCAATACGGATCAACATGTCTGTTAGCATGATTCCTCCTTATGCATTGATAAATAGGATTGTTTCGGTGAAAAAAGGCTGTTCAGGTCCAATCAGGATAATTCTGCTTGCAAAAGGGGATAAAAAAATTTGTAAAAAGCTGTGTCGCCTATCGATCCCTTAACGCACCTGACATATGCTGGGGGCTCTTTTACGCCCAACTCCCCGGAGCCCGACCGATGAAAGCCGCTACCTTACTGCTGGCCGGTGCAGCACTGTTACTTTCTGCCTGCAGCAGCAACAGTGATGACGAACCACCGCAACAGGCTACCGCAGCACACGTTCAACCGCATGTTGTTATGGCATCTATGGCCGAAGTGAATTGCAGTAATGCCGGGGGAACACTGGCGTTTTCACGCCAGCTGGATGGATCGCGTATTGGCATGTGTCAGTTAGCCAACGGCCGTCGTTGTGACGAGCAGGCGCTGATGGGTGGACAGTGCGCCCGCTGAGGCAGGCGCCACATCTTTACGCTTTCACCTGATTCGGGCAGTCTTCGCCACGTTCAAGTTGCTGTAAATTGCTGAGCGTGGTTTCGGAAATCGCCGTCAGGGCTTCGGCAGTCAGGAATGCCTGATGGCCGGTGAACAACACGTTATGGCAGGCTGACAGGCGACGGAACACATCGTCCTGAATCACATCGTTCGATTTATCTTCAAAGAACAGATCGCGCTCATTTTCATACACATCCATACCGAGTGAACCTATCTTTTGCTGCTTCAGCGCATCAATGGCTGCCTGTGAGTCGATCAGACCACCACGGCTGGTGTTGATGATCATCACCCCATCTTTCATTTGATTAAAGGCTTGTGCATTGAGCAGATGATGATTTTCCGGCGTCATTGGGCAATGCAGCGTAATCACATCGGATGCGGCAAACAGCGTTTTCAGGTCAACATACTCGGCACCCAGTTCGAGTGCAGCAGCACTTGGATATGGATCGAACGCCAGTAAACGCATGCCAAAGCCTTTCAGGATGCGCATGGTCGCCACACCGATTTTACCGGTGCCAATCACGCCCGCCGTTTTGCCGTGCATATTGAAGCCGGTCAGGCCATCCAGCGAGAAGTTAGCATCACGCGTACGTTGATAAGCGCGGTGAATGCGGCGGTTCAGCGTCATCATCAACCCCACCGCGTGTTCAGCCACCGCTTCCGGCGAGTAGGCCGGTACGCGTACCACCTGCAAACCGAGGGCGGCAGCCGCTTCAAGGTCGACGTTATTAAATCCGGCACAGCGCAGCGCGATGGTTTTCACGCCCAGTGCCGCCAGCTCCTCCAGCACCCCTTTACTGCCATCATCATTAACGAAAATGCACACCGCATCGCAACCCGCCGCATTTTTGGCCGTGGTTTCACTCAGCAGGAAGTCAAAGAACTGCAGCTCAAATCCAAAGCTGGCATTGACGTGTTCAAAGTATTTCTGGTCGTAGTGTTTGGTGCTGTAAACCGCAACTTTCATTATTTCGCTCCTGAAAAATGCAACGTCGGTATCATCACAGAATAACGTTTTCTGCATCATTTTGCTGATCTTCAGCCAGGCTATATAGCTAACACCTTCATTTGCCGGGCATAACATGACATCATCTCCGTCAGGATTGCGTAAAGAACAGGATAGTTAACTGCCATGTCGCGGGGCCTCCGTCGAACACTTGCTGCGCTACTGGCGCTGATATTGCTGCTGTTGGGATTACTGCTGACGCTGACGCAATGGTTGCCGCGTCTGGCGGGCATCTGGCTGCCGGAAAATACCCGCGTTGAGCTCAATGGTTCACCGCGCTGGCATAACGGCGGCGTGCATTTTCCGGCGGTAAGCTATCTGGCTGGTGACTGCGAGTTGGCGAATGTCAAAGATGTCGCGCTGGGTTGGCAACATAAACGCTGGCAGCTCAGTGCACAGGCCGTACAGCTCAACAGTGAATGCCTGCAAGCCCTGCCACAGAGCGATTCCAGCGGTGCGCCGCGCAGCCTGGCCGAATGGCAACACATGTTACCGGGTGCCGATATCCATCTTGAGCAACTGAGTATTTTACCCTGGCAGCAATATGCCGGTCGTTTTGATCTCAGCCTCGATAAAAGCGTCCAGCAGTTACATTATCAGGGCGATAACCTGCAACTAGATGCACGTTTGCAGGGGCAGGAACTGCAGATCGCACAACTCCAGCTCAGTCATCCTTTGCTGCCGAAACCGCTCGATTTGCACGGTGAGCTGACGCTGCCCACCTTTGCTAACGGTTTACCGGTGGCGGGTGAACTCAGCGGTGAAGTCAATCTGACGCAGTGGCCGCAGCCGCTGGCGATGACGCTTAACTGGCAGCAGCAGCAAGGCTCGCTGGTGATTAATCAGCAGGGTGACGATCAGCCATTGTTGCAGTTACCGTGGCTGGTCGATGCGCAGCAGATACGTATCACTCAGGGACATTGGCGCTGGCCGCAAGCTGACCAACCGCTGTCGGGTGGTTTGGCGCTCACCCTCGACAACTGGCAGCAGGGGCTGGAAAAAACCCAGGTCAGCGGGCGGTTCAATCTGCTTACCCAAGGCCGCGGCGGTAAGGGTAACCTGGTGCTGAGTGTCGGGCCGGGCACATTGAGCCTTACCGACAGCGCGTTACCGTTCCAGCTTACCGGCGAAAGTAAGTTTGCCGACCTGCAGTTGTTCGGCAGCATGCCGGGTGTGCTGCACGGCATGTTGACCGATCCGCAAATCACACTTAAGCAAGGTGCGCTGCTGCGTTTGCGCGGTCGATTACTGTCGACGCTGGAAGTTGATGAAGCGCGCTGGCCGCTGGCAGGCGTCACCGTTGGCTCGCGCGGTATTAATGGCCGTCTGCAGGCTATCTTGAAAGCACACGATCCCAACTTCGGTCGCTTTACGCTGCATCTTGATGGTCGCGCCAGCGATTTCTGGCCGGACAGTGGGCGCTGGAACTGGCGATACTGGGGCGATGGATTGATGCAGCCTCTCAATGCCAAATGGGATGTGAAGGGAACGGGTAGCTGGCAGGATACGCTGATCTCCCTGGACACACTCAACACCGGCTTTGATCAATTAGCCTATGGCATGGTGCAGGTCGATAAACCGCGCTTAACCCTGACGGCTCCGGTTCGCTGGCAGCGAGACGTCGCGCATCCGGCTTTCAACGGTGGCTTTACCCTGAAATCCGGTCAGACGCAGTTTAGCTATGGCGGCTGGCTGCCGCCTTCAGAACTGAGCTTTGAGGCCAAAGGCAGCGATCCGAGTCGTTTTATTTGGCGCGGTCAGTTAACTGCTGAAGATATCGGCCCGGTAAGGGTTCACGGGCGCTGGGACGGTGAACGTCTGCGTGGTGAGGCCTGGTGGCCAGCACAATCATTGACGGTGTTCCAGCCGTTGCTCAGTAGCGATTTGAAGATGCGCATTCAGTCGGGTGAACTGAGAGCGCAAATGGCGTTTTCTGCGGCCACCAAACAGGGCTTTGAAGCCGGTGGTTTCTGGGCAGTGAAAAAGGGCAGCGTGTGGATGCCGGACAGTGAAATCAATGGCATCGACTTCACGCTACCGTTCCGCCTCAAGGATCACCAATGGCAGCTAGGGCGTCGCGGTCCGGTTTCCCTGCGCATCGCGGAAGTCAAAAACCAGTTTGCGTTGCAGAACATCACTGCCGATCTGCAGGGCCACTACCCATGGCAAGAGCGCCAGCCGTTGACGCTCAGTAACGTGAATCTCGATCTGTTAGGCGGCCATGTCAGCATGCCAGAGCTGAGGATGCCGCAGCATGAGCCCGCGCGCGTTGCACTGCGCGAGATTGACCTTAGCAGGCTGGTCACGGCAATCAAACCGAAGCAGTTTGCCATGTCGGGCAAAGTGAATGGTGAGCTACCGCTGTGGGTGAATAATCCGCAATGGCTGATTGAAAAGGGCTGGATTGCCAACAGCGGCCCGCTGACCTTCCGCATGGATAAAGATATGGCGGATGCCATCGTCAGTAATAACTTTGCCGCGGGAGCCGCCATGGACTGGCTGCGCTACATGGAGATTTCCCGTTCGTGGGCCACTTTGGACCTCGATAACTTCGGCAATCTCACGATGCAGTCCGAAGTGAAAGGCACCAGTCAATTTAGTAATCGCCGACAGTCGATTAACCTCAACTATCGGCATCAGGAAAATCTGTTCCAGCTGTGGCGCAGCCTGCGCTTTGGCGATAATTTGCAATCCTGGGTGGAACAAAATGCCACCCTGCCATCGAAGAAGGATCCCCAACCATGAGCCTCAGGGCATTGCTGGTGTTGGCAGCTGGGCTGCCGCTGATCGGTTGCGTGCCGCGCATTGAAGTGGCGGCACCGAAAGAGCCGATCACCATCAATATGAACGTGAAGATCGAACATGAAATCCACATCAAGGTCGATAAAGATGTGGAAGCGTTGCTGAAAAACCAAAGCGGCCTGTTTTGAGGAGCGGCATGATGAAATCGAAAGCGATGGCATTGTTGCTGGCGTTGCTGCTGGTGCCTTCAGCGTGGGCGCTGACGCTGGACGAGGCGCGGCAGCAGGGGCGCGTGGGGGAAACACTCAGTGGCTATGTGGCGGCGCGACAACAGGATGATGAAACCCTGGCGCTGGTGAAACGGATTAATGATGGCCGTATGCAACAATATCAGCGCGTCGCGCAGCAGAACAATCTGAGCACCAGTGAAGTGGCACGGATCGCGGGCGAAAAGCTGGTGAGTCGCGCGGGCAGCGGTGAGTATGTGCGCGGTATCAACGGGCAGTGGTTACGTAAGTAAACCCCATCATTATCAAAGTCACAGCCATAAAAAAGCCGGGCACTCAGGCCCGGCAAAGATGGCATCATACCCATTATTCTCGGGTATTCATCACGTTCTTAAGATTACGCAGCAACAATTTGCTTGATGGCGTCTTTTGCGTCGTTAGCCGCTTTGGTCGCCACTTCTGGACCATAAGCAATACCTTCAGCGAACACGAAGTTCACATCGGTGATGCCGATGAAGCCCAGGAACAATTTCACGTATGGGGTCAGCAGATCGGTTGGGGTATCTTTGTGAATACCGCCACGGCTTGACAGGATCACGGCACGTTTACCGGTGACCAGACCTTCCGGGCCTGCTTCGGTGTAACGGAAGGTCACGCCAGCACGCGCAATCAGGTCGAAGTAGTTTTTCAGCTGAGTAGGGATGTTGAAGTTGTACATTGGCGCAGCGATAACCACAGTGTCATGCGCTTGCAGTTCTGCAATCAGCTCATCAGACAGCGCCAGGGCTTCCTGCTGACGTGGAGACAGCGGAGCATCAGAAGGACGCAGTGCGCCAACCAACTCGCCATCCAGAACCGGAATGGGCTGAGCAGCCAGATCGCGAACCGTCACTTCATTACCTTTGGCGCGCGCTTCTTCAGCGTAGAAGTCAGCCAGTTGGTTTGACTGAGAGTAACCGGCCAGAATGCTTGATTTCAGAACTAAAACTTTGCTCATGGTATTTTCCTGTGCGTTACGCGGTTGGCTTACCGCTCAATGCGTTACACTCTACGGAGATCCTCCGCGAGGTAAAAGCGCAATATTTCGAGACCTATGTTCGAAATTATTGAATAAGGTCGCACGTCCGGTCAGGTGAGGTCGTCCAGAGTGTGCTATTATGCCGGGCAATAATCGATTGAATCCGCCGGGAAATTTCAGCCGGCATCGAGCGCACTTTGCCAGGCTCGCCGCGACCACAGGTAACACACCACTATGTCATCATCCGTCACTTCCCCTTTGGCCCCACTCTGGACGCGGCTCGATAATCTGATGCTGCGCGACCGCCAGCGCTTGCAGCGCCGTTTGCATGGCGCAGCGAAGGTGAAAAATCCTGCGGCGCAGCAGGGCATTGCCACAGAATTAGCAGCCGAATTTGCGGCGGCTGAGCAACGTATTGCCCAGCGCACGGCGGCCACCCCACGCATCACCTTCCCGGAAAATCTGCCGGTTAGTCAAAAGCAGCAAGAAATAGCCGAGGCGATTCGCAATCATCAGGTGGTGATTGTGGCCGGGGAAACCGGTTCAGGGAAAACCACCCAGCTGCCGAAAATTTGTCTGGCGCTCGGGCGTGGTGTCAAAGGGTTGATTGGTCATACGCAGCCGCGCCGTCTGGCGGCACGTACCGTCGCCAACCGTATTGCCGATGAGCTGGAAACCTCGCTCGGCGGCACTATTGGCTACAAAGTGCGCTTTAACGATCAGGTTAGCGACACCACTCAGGTGAAGCTGATGACCGACGGTATTCTGCTGGCGGAAATCCAGCAGGATCGTCAGTTGTTGCAATATGACACCATCATCATCGATGAAGCGCACGAACGCAGTCTGAACATCGATTTTCTGCTGGGATATCTGCGTGAGCTGCTGCCGCGCCGCCCCGATTTGAAAGTGATCATCACCTCGGCGACCATCGACCCGCAGCGTTTCTCGCGTCACTTCCATAATGCGCCGGTGATTGAAGTCTCAGGTCGCACCTATCCGGTAGAAGTGCGCTATCGCCCGATTGTGGAAGACGCGGAGGATACCGATCGCGATCAGCTGCAGGCGATTTTTGACGCCGTCGATGAGTTAGGTCACGAGAGCCGTGGCGATATCCTGATCTTTATGAGTGGTGAACGCGAAATTCGCGATACCGCCGATGCGTTGATGAAGCGCGATATCCCGCACACCGAAATCCTACCGCTGTATGCGCGTCTGTCGAATGCCGAGCAGAACCGGGTGTTTCAGTCACACAGCGGGCGCCGCATCGTGCTGGCCACCAACGTGGCCGAGACTTCACTCACCGTACCGGGCATTAAATACGTTATCGATCCCGGTACGGCGCGCATTAGCCGTTACAGCTATCGTACTAAGGTGCAGCGTCTGCCGATCGAGCCGATTTCTCAGGCATCTGCCAATCAGCGTAAAGGGCGTTGCGGACGTATGTCGGAAGGGATCTGTATTCGTCTCTATTCCGAAGACGATTTCCTCAGCCGTCCGGCGTTTACCGATCCGGAAATTCTGCGTACCAACCTGGCTTCCGTCATTCTGCAAATGACCGCGCTCGGTCTTGGCGATATCGGCGCATTCCCGTTTGTCGAAGCACCCGACAAGCGCAATATTCAGGATGGCGTGCGCTTGCTGGAAGAGTTGGGCGCTATCACGCTAAGTGAGGATGAAACCTACAAGCTAACCCCATCCGGCCGCCAGCTGGCGCAATTGCCGGTGGATCCGCGTCTGGCACGCATGGTATTAGAAGCGCAAAAGTTCGGTTGCGTGCGTGAAGCAATGATCATCACCGCGGCCTTATCGATTCAGGATCCGCGTGAGCGTCCGGGTGAGAAACAGCAGGCATCGGATGAGAAACACCGTCGTTTTGCCGATAAAGAGTCTGACTTCCTCTCTTATGTAAATCTGTGGAATTACCTGCAGGAGCAGCAAAAAGCGCTGTCGGGCAATCACTTCCGTCGTCAGTGTAAAACCGACTTCCTCAACTATTTGCGCGTGCGTGAATGGCAGGATATCTACACACAACTGCGTCAGGTGGTGCGTGAACAGGGTATGCCGGTTAACAGCGAGCCCGCGCCCTATCGTGAAGTTCACTGCGCCTTACTGACCGGTTTGCTGTCGCATATTGGTCAGAAAGATAATGAGAAGCAGGAATTCACCGGCGCGCGTAATGCTCGCTTCTCCATCTTCCCAGGATCCGGTCTCTTTAAGAAGCCGCCGAAGTGGACCATGGTGGCGGAACTGGTGGAAACCAGCCGCTTATGGGGCCGTGTGGCTGCGCGTATCGATCCGGAATGGATCGAACCGCTGGCGCAGCATCTGATTAAACGCAGCTACAGCGAACCGCACTGGGAAAAAGCCCAGGGCGCGGTGATGGCGACAGAAAAAGTCACGCTGTATGGCCTGGCTATTGTGCAGGCGCGCAAGGTCAACTATAGCCGCATTGATGCGCCACTCAGTCGTGAGCTGTTTATCCGCCACGCGCTGGTGGAAGGCGACTGGCAGACGCGTCATGCGTTCCTGCGCAACAACCTCAAATTGCGCAGTGAAGTGGAAGATCTGGAACACAAATCACGTCGTCGTGACATTCTGGTCGATGATGAAACGCTGTTTGCTTTCTACGATCGCCACATCGGCGCTGACGTGGTCTCCGCACGCCACTTTGATAGCTGGTGGAAACAGGCGAGCAAAGACAATCCTGACCTGCTCAGTTTTGATAAGCAGATGCTGATCAAAGATGGCGCGGATAAAGTCAGCCAGCTCGATTACCCGAATTTCTGGCATCAGGGCAATCTGAAGCTGAAACTGAGCTATCAGTTTGAGCCCGGCGCGGATGCCGATGGTGTTACCGTCCACATTCCGTTGCCGTTGCTGAATCAGGTTGAAGAGGGGGGTTTTGAGTGGCAGATCCCCGGTGTCCGCCGTGAGTTGGTGATTGCACTGATTAAATCGTTACCAAAACCGACGCGCCGTAATCTGGTGCCTGCACCGAACTACGCAGAAGCTTTCCTTGGTCGTGTAAAAGCGATGGAGTTACCGCTGCTGGATGCGCTGGAGCGCGAGTTCCGCCGCATGACCGGGGTGACCATTGATCGTGAAGCCTGGCAGTGGGATCAGGTGCCTGATCACCTGAAAATGACCTTCCGCATTGTGGATGAACACAACCGCAAACTGCAGGAAGGCAAAGACCTGCATCAGCTTAAGCAAGTGCTGAAGGGCAAAGTGCAGGAAACGCTGTCCAAAGTGGCGGATGACGGGCTGGAGCAGAGCGGACTGCACATCTGGAGCTTTGGTGATTTGCCGCAAAGTTACGAGCAGAAACGCGGCAGCTATCAGGTTAAAGCCTGGCCCGCACTGGTCGACGAGAAAGACAGTGTCGCCATTCGCCTGTTCGACAACGAGCTTGAGCAGCAAAAGATGATGTGGCGAGGCCAGCGTCGCCTGCTGCTGCTCAACATCCCGTCGCCGATCAAGTACCTGCACGAGAAACTGCCCAACAAAGCCAAGCTCGGCTTGTACTTCAATCCCTACGGCAAAGTGCTGGATTTGATTGATGACTGCATCGCTTGTGGAGTCGACAAACTGATGGCGGAAGCGGGCGGTCCGGCATGGCAACAGGAGAATTTCGAGCAACTGCGTGACAAAGTGCGAGCTGAATTGAACGAAACTGTGGTGACTATCGCCAAACAGGTCGAGCAGATTCTGACCAGCGTATTCAATATCAACAAGTTCCTGAAGGGTCGTGTCGACATGACGCTGGCGCTAGCGCTGTCTGACATTAAGGCGCAGATGAGCGGTTTGGTGTATCGGGGCTTTGTTACCGGCAATGGCTATCAACACCTGGGCGATACGTTACGCTATTTACAGGGCATCGAGCGTCGTCTGGAAAAACTGCCGACCGACCCTTACAGCGATCGTGCGCGCATGCTGAAAGTGCAGGCAACAGAGCAGGCGTGGCAAGCATGGCGCAACAAACTGCCACCTCAGCGCCAGGATGATGCTGAAGTTCAGGCGATTCGCTGGATGCTGGAGGAGTTGCGGATTAGCTACTTTGCCCAGCAGTTGGGCACACCTTATCCCATCTCTGATAAGCGCATTTTGCAGGCGATGGAACAGATTAGCTGAGTCAACAAAAGCACAGAGGCGCTATTTCTGCGCCTCTGTGAGTGAAACATCGCTGACTGCGCATGAAACTCCCTGGCGCGAAGAAGGTGAGCGATTCTGTGGTGAAAATCTTATTTCGCCAGCTCTTCCAGACTGTCTTTAAACGACGTCACCGCGATGGCACGGTTATCCGCGCGATAACGGTCCGCCGGTGCGGGTGCAGAGCTTTGCACGGCAATCAGTTTCCAGCCATCACCACTTTTCAGTAGCAGCGGCGATCCGCTGTCGCCTGGCAACGTATCACATTGATGCGACAGCACCGCGCGTTGCGCCCAGCCGGTAATCAGGCAGTCGCTGTGAGAATAGAGCGTGTCGAGGTGATCAGCAGGGTAACCGGCTTGTGTCACTTTGCGTTCGGTGGTTTTCAACGCATCGGTTAAATCGCTACGTGAGCCGTCAAATAAGGGGATGGGTACAATACCCGACGGCGGATTATGCAAAATAACCAGCCCGTAATCGTAAGGTGCCGCGCCCGGTGGCACGATCCAGCCCTCACCATCGGCCTGTAGCCTGCGCGCCAGTGAAGGTTCTACACGCGCATCAATATCATGTATTTCGTAACGCCAGCCTTTAGCACCTGACATAAAACGCAGCGCCACCGGTTTATCAAATTTACCCGGAGGGGCGAGCAGGCAGTGTCCAGCGGTTAATGCCAGATGGGCGGATATCAGGGTGGCCGTGCAGAGGTTGCCACTTTCGGTCTCCAGTTGGCCAATGGCATCCCAGGGAGCGGCACTCACATCCGTAATGGCTTTGCGGTGGTCTTTGCCAAAAAATAGCGTCTTGATGTCTTCCGGGCTTGGCCCATCTTCATCATCGGCATGTGCTGCGAGGTTAAAACTGAAAATTCCAACAAGTAACAGGATAGCCAGGCGCATAGTTCTCTCAATGGCGAGAATAAGAAGAGGTTATTGTCATCACGCTTGAGCGATAACTATAGTCGGAGAGCGGGAAAAAAGGGAGAAATATTGGAGTAATCAGCACGCTACAACGACTAGATAAAAAAGCTGGCTGCAACAATGCCGCACAGGATCATCACAATCAGGATAATTTCGAAGCGATAGCGACGCACCATTTTTCGCTACTCCAGTAAATAAACACCCGGCATAACCGGGTGTTTTCAATCGTTAATGCGGTGTTGGCGCTAAGAGGCCGACTTATTTAGCCGCTTTTTTCACTTTGTGGTGCTTTTTAGCAGCCTGAGCTTTCTGTGCAGCTGGTTTGGTTACTTTTTTGTGGTGCTTTTTA
>JRUP01000029.1 GCA_000773965.1 Enterobacter cancerogenus | reverse complement strand
GCTGGTGGCGGTCACCGGCGTGGTGCTGATGAACCTGGTGGGTGAAATATTGATTGGCCTGCTCAATCCAAAAATAAGGTTCGACTGATGAACAGCCTCGACACCTCTTTGTTGCCGACACCATCGCTCAGCCGTCGCTTCCTGCGCATGTTACAGAACAACCCGTCAATTGCGATTGGCGGCGGGTTGGTGCTGCTGGTGGTGCTGGCCGCGGTGTTAGCGCCGCTGTTAACCCATTGGGATCCGATCGAACAGGATCTGCTGAACACCTTGCAGGCTCCCTCCGCTGCGCACTGGTTTGGCACGGACGACTATGGCCGCGACATCTTCGCCCGCGTGATTTATGGCGCGCGCATCACGCTGTTCGAGGTCTGTCTGAGCGTGGTGATTTCGATGGTGATTGGCATTCCACTCGGCATCATCTCCGGTCTGGCAGGACGCAAAATCGATGCGCTGATTATGTGGTTGATGGACATCATTTTCGCCTTTCCCGGCATCGTGCTGGCGATTTTGATCGTCAGCGTGCTGGGTGAAGGGCTGGCCAATATGCTGATTGCGATATCGCTGTTCTCGATTCCGGTCTATGCGCGCCTCAGTCGTAACCTGACGCTCGGCCTGAAGAACATGGAGTACATCGAAGCCGCGCATATGCTGGGCGTGCGCTATCCGCGCATCATTACCCATTACATTCTGCGCAACTCAATCGGACCGCTGATTGTGCAATCGACTCTAACGGCGGG
>JRUP01000028.1 GCA_000773965.1 Enterobacter cancerogenus | reverse complement strand
AGTCAAACACTTTTTTCAGTATTTTCATCTGGCGGAAGTTCTTATCGAATCTTCCTGTCAACACCGCACTCCGTAAACCGTTGTGCCGTCTCGATGGATGCGCATTATAGGGAGTTGTTCGCAGCGCGCAACCGCTAAATTCAACAAAAACAACCGTTCGCTGCATTCCACAGCAAAACCCCGTCTTATACCCACTTACACACAGTGTTATCCACATTCATCTGCACAAATGAATTTAGGCGAGCATCGCGCAAACGTTTTCGCTACAATGCCCGGCGACGTCAAGGATGCCCCTTTTGGGGCGTTACATGAAGCAAGTACTCTCTTCTATATATAAGAGAAGCGCTAAGCTTGATGTAACGCTCTTATTTATGCGAAACAAAGCCAAGGGATAAAACCACCATGCAACAACGTCGTCCAGTACGCCGCGCTCTGCTCAGTGTTTCTGATAAAGCCGGTATCCTCGAATTTGCTCAGGCACTCTCCAGCCGTGGTGTTGAGCTGCTCTCCACAGGTGGTACTGCTCGCCTGCTGGCAGATGCGGGCCTACCCGTCACCGAAGTCTCTGACTACACCGGTTTCCCGGAAATGATGGATGGACGCGTCAAAACGCTGCACCCGAAAGTGCATGGCGGTATTCTGGGCCGTCGCGGCACCGATGATGCGATCATGGCCGAGCACGCGATCAACCCTATCGATATGGTTGTGGTTAACCTCTATCCCTTCGCGCAAACCGTTGCCAAACCCGATTGCTCACTGGCAGACGCGGTAGAGAATATCGATATCGGTGGCCCAACCATGGTGCGCTCCGCTGCGAAGAACCACAAAGATGTGGCGATCGTGGTGAAGAGCAGCGACTACGAGGCCATCATCGCCGAGCTGGACGCCAACGAAAACTCCCTGACGCTGGACACCCGTTTCGATCTGGCGATCAAAGCCTTCGAACACACCGCAGCCTACGACAGCATGATTGCCAACTACTTTGGCAGCCTGGTACCGGCTTATCACAGCGACAGCAAAGAGCCTGCCGGCCGCTTCCCACGCACGCTGAACCTCAACTTCATCAAGAAGCAGGATATGCGTTACGGCGAGAACAGCCATCAGGACGCTGCCTTCTATATAGAAGAGAATGTGGCAGAAGCTTCTGTTGCGACTGCACAGCAGGTTCAGGGCAAAGCGCTCTCTTACAACAACATCGCGGATACCGATGCCGCGCTTGAGTGTGTGAAAGAGTTTGATGAAGCCGCTTGCGTGATCGTTAAGCATGCTAACCCGTGTGGTGTGGCAGTGGGCGGTTCGATTCTTGACGCCTATGAGCGCGCTTACAAAACCGATCCAACTTCTGCTTTTGGCGGCATCATCGCTTTCAACCGTGAATTGGATGAAGCCACTGCCCAGGCGATCATCAGCCGTCAGTTTGTCGAAGTGATCATTGCCCCTTCAGCCAGCGAAGCGGCACTTAAAGTTACCGCAGCAAAACAGAACGTTCGCGTGCTGGTTTGTGGCCAGTGGCAGGGCCGTGTTGCTGCACTGGACTTCAAGCGTGTTAATGGCGGCCTGCTGGTTCAGGATCGCGATCTCGGTATGGTTGATGCCAGTCAGCTGAGAGTCGTGACTAAGCGCCAGCCAAGCGAGCAGGAACTGCGTGATGCGCTGTTCTGCTGGAAAGTAGCCAAGTTCGTGAAATCCAACGCGATTGTCTACGCGCGTGACAATATGACTATCGGCATAGGCGCCGGACAGATGAGCCGCGTTTATTCTGCCAAAATTGCCGGTATCAAAGCAGGCGACGAAGGTTTAGAAGTTAAAGGTTCAGCCATGGCCTCTGATGCTTTCTTCCCGTTCCGCGATGGTATCGACGCAGCGGCTGCTGTAGGTATCAGCTGTGTGATTCAACCAGGTGGTTCTATCCGTGATGATGAAGTGATTGCCGCCGCTGATGAGCACGGTATTGCGATGATCTTCACCGACATGCGTCACTTCCGCCATTAATAGCCTGGAGCTGTATAGATGAAAATTTTAGTGATTGGTAATGGTGGACGTGAACACGCGTTGGCATGGAAAGCGGCACAGTCTCCTTTAGCTGAGACCGTGTTTGTAGCACCGGGTAACGCCGGCACCGCACTGGAACCCGCATTGCAAAACGTGGCGATCAGCGCGACTGATGTACCTGCCCTGCTGGCGTTTGCTCAAAAAGAAAATATCGATCTGACTATCGTCGGCCCGGAAGCACCGCTGGTTATCGGCGTGGTCGATGCGTTCCGCGCTGCCGGCTTGAAAATCTTTGGCCCAACGCAGGCGGCTGCACAGCTGGAAGGATCAAAAGCCTTCACCAAAGATTTCCTGGCACGCCAGCAGATCCCTACCGCTGAATACCAGAACTTTACGGAAGTTGAGCCAGCGCTGGCTTACCTGCGTGAGAAAGGCGCACCGATCGTTATCAAAGCTGACGGTTTAGCAGCGGGTAAAGGGGTTATCGTGGCGATGGAACTGGCTGAAGCGGAAGCGGCGGTACAGGACATGCTGGCAGGCAACGCTTTCGGCGATGCAGGCCATCGTATCGTCATTGAAGAGTTCCTCGACGGCGAAGAAGCCAGCTTCATCGTGATGGTGGATGGAGATAACGTGCTGCCGATGGCCACCAGCCAGGATCATAAACGTGTGGGCGATGGCGATACCGGCCCGAACACCGGCGGCATGGGCGCTTACTCACCTGCCCCGGTGGTCACGGATGAGATCCACCAGCGCGTGATGGATCAGATCATCTGGCCAACCGTCAACGGCATGAAAGCGGAAGGCAACACCTATACTGGCTTCCTGTATGCCGGTCTGATGATCGATAAAGCCGGTCAGCCGAAAGTGATCGAATTCAACTGCCGCTTTGGCGATCCAGAAACCCAGCCGATCATGCTGCGTCTGCAGTCAGATCTGGTTGAGCTGTGCCTGGCCGCAGTGGATGGCAAACTCGATAAGCAGGCCTCGCAGTGGGATCCACGTCCATCGCTGGGTGTCGTGCTGGCGGCTGGCGGTTATCCGGCGGATTACAATACCGGCGATCAGATTCACGGTCTGCCACTGGAAGAAGTGCCGGATGGCAAAGTATTCCACGCGGGTACCACGATGAAAGATGATGTGGTGGTGACCAACGGCGGACGCGTGCTGTGCGTCACTGCACTGGGTGAAGATGTGGCAGCCGCGCAGAAGAATGCCTATGCACTGGCGAAACATATTTCCTGGGAAGGCAGCTTCTGCCGCAAGGATATTGGTTACCGCGCAATTAACCGCAAGTAATCATCAAGGGGCGCACTTAGCGCCCCAAATTTTTTCCACCTCAGAAGTCACTCTCTTTCGGCTGCCAGCTGCACTCATCCTCTGGCGTTGCCCGCAACAGCTGCACCCCTTCCGGCGCCTCTAACCACGACACCATCAGTGGCTGCGGCTGACTTCGCTGCTGCTGGGATAAAGTGGCAATCATTCCGCTATCAAACGGTGCATTAACTACTTTGCCATCACAGTCGCGTACCTGCGTAGCACCCAGCCAATGCCCCTGCTTCAGCAATACACGGCCACTCAGCAACGCATTACTTTGCTCCAGCATACGTTGCGCGTCGAAACGATAGAGCTCAACCGTATCACCACTTACCGCTTCACGACGGCCGGCCAGCTGACGCTGCATAAAATTAAGATTGCCCAGATGGTCAAAACGCAGCGTCACGTCATCGGGTTGCTCACCCGCCACAATGCGCTCAACGCTGATCAGGTGGTTCTGTTGCCAGTTGTAGTCAGTGGTTTCCATGGCATCGCCATTGAAAGGGGTATAAACAGTGCGAAGATGGACAGCCTGATGGTCACTGTTCTTGCGCCAGATGCGCACAGTGCCACGATCGGCCAGATAGCCACTTGCCGTAAAGGCAGGGAGATCAGAGGTGGAACTACAGCCCGCGAGCAGCGCACCGAGTAACAGGGCGCAGACGCGCTGAGTAATCGTGTTCAGCATGACAGGCCCCAATAACAAAAAGGGGCGTGTCGCCCCTCTTTTAAAGCTTAAACCGCGATGCGGAAAACTTACTTAACAGCGTCTTTCAGAGCTTTACCAGAGACGAACGCTGGCACGTTAGCTGCCGCGATTTTGATCTCTTTACCAGTCTGTGGGTTGCGACCGGTACGCTCAGCGCGGTGGTTCACTTTAAAAGTACCAAAACCAACCAGTTGTACAGCATCACCTTCTTTCAGAGACTCAGTGATCGCAGCCAGGGTAGATTCCAGCGCAGCTTTAGCCTGGGTTTTTGACAGGTCAGCTTTCTCTGCGATCACATCAATCAGTTGAGTCTTGTTCATAAGTTATCCTTAAAGTGTATTTATCGCTTGCTAAGCAACGAGTGCGAGGGAAAAGCCATATTCTGGCACTCTTCAACCTGCACGCAAAGATAGCCACAATTTTCAGCCCCCCAAATGTAGACCAGACAGGGGGCTGATGTGAAGCCTCCAGGCGCGGTAATTCAGGCCTGAAGTCACGTTTTATCGCCTTATTGCTGAAAAAGTATACCGATGTTACTGATTCCCGCTTCGCGCAGGTCAGAACGTAACCCTTTAATCAGCTCAAGGTCGCGCTCTTCGCAGTCTGCCAGCAGACGGAAAATCTCCCACTGCAGATCCCATTCATCAATCACCGCCTGATTTTCACGCAGCTCTTCATCGGTCATTTCACGACCGGCCTGCGTCATTTCAAGGATAGCGACGGTGGTGATCGAGGTGCGACTGACTTCGATTGCGTGCTCCAGCGTTTCGCCGCTGAGTTGTGCATGCACAACTTCGCTCAACGCAACACAGGCATCGATCGCTGGGTGGACACCGTAGATATCAAAATCATCGCCATTCGGAATCGCAGACTCCAGCTTTTCCAGTTGGCTATCGAAGTTAATTTTGGCGTCTTTAACCGTCAAGCTCTCCCAGACAAGGTCAAGGATGCGACGATAAAGTTGCGGATCAGCAAATTCGGTCTGCTGACAGAAGGCCCAATAATTGGGGAACATCCGCTCGCACAGACAGGCCATAAAGGTCATATGCTGCCAGCTTTCCAGCTTCGCCAGACGCAAATGGACGGGGTTCTGTAACATCAAACTTACTCTCAATAGGTTAGCTGGCGGCAGTGTACCGCAAAAGCCGCGCGCAAACAGCGTTAACGCGCATTTTGCCAACGCAGAAACGCAGGACGCCCCGAAGCAACCGCATCGGCCCAGCGTGTAGGCTCGGGCAAACGATAGCCCGCGGTACATTTCTCCACCCAATTCAGTGCGCTGTCCGTACTGACACGATGCCCCGTTGAGACAAACAGCGGGTTACAGCGTGCTTTACTGCGCCACACCCAACCAATCTGCTCACCTTTATCCATCAGCGGCTGACGACTTCCCGGTTCGGCATCCAATTCGGCAAAACGCCCGCACAGTCTTTTCTTCGCTACACCAATGGTCGGAACATCCACCAGCGAGCCAAAATGCGCAGCCACACCAAGGCGACGGGGATGGGCAATACCATGACCATCAACAAATAAAAGATCGGGTTGGTGTTTCAGCTGCTGCCAGGCTGCAAGCAGTGCGGGAACTTCGCGAAACGACAGGAAACCAGGGATATAGGGCATGGTGGTTGCGATGCGCGCTATACAGTGCTCCACCAGCTGCAATGAGGGATATTCTAATACCACCAGTGCCGCACGCGTGACGGCACCTTCCTGCTCGAATCCGACGTCCGCACCGGCGATAAAACGAGGCGGCAGGACGTCGAAATCATCCTGCCGCACCACGTTAGCAGCGCGTTGTAACTGTTCAGCCCGCAGCGCGGCTAAATCCATGCTTAGCCTTGATGGTATGGGCGTGACAGGCGATGCACGGCTTCCACGAAGGCACCTGCATGCTCTGGCGGCACATCCTGATGGATACCATGCCCCAGGTTGAAGACGTGGCCTTCACCCGCACCAAAGCCTTCCAGGATGGTGGCCACTTCCTGCTCGATACGTGCCGGAGGCGCATAAAGCATGGAAGGATCCATGTTGCCCTGCAACGCAACTTTGTCACCCACGCGACGACGCGCATCGGCAATATCGGTGCTCCAGTCCAGTCCCAGCGCATCACATCCGGTCGCTGCGATAGCTTCCAGCCACTGACCACCACCTTTGGTGAATAGCGTAATCGGCACACGGCGACCTTCGTTCTCGTGCAGCACGCTATCGACGATTTTGTGCATATAGTAGAGTGAAAACTCACGGTAATCGCGGCCTGTCAGCACGCCGCCCCAGGTGTCGAAGACCATAATCGACTGTGCACCGGCTTTGATCTGGGCGTTCAGGTAATGGATGACACTGTCAGCCAGCTTATCCAGCAGCTTGTGCAGGGTTTGCGGCTCGGCATACATCATCTTTTTAATTTTGGTGAACGCTTTGCTGCTGCCGCCTTCAACCATGTAGGTTGCCAGCGTCCACGGGCTGCCGGAGAAGCCGATCAACGGCACTTCACCTTTCAGGTTATGGCGAATGGTACGCACCGCATTCATCACATAACCCAACTCGTCTTCCGGATCCGGGATCGGTAGCTTGTCGACATCTGCGCGGCAGGTAATAGGATTTGAGAAACGCGGACCTTCGCCCGTTTCAAAATAGAGCCCCAGGCCCATCGCATCAGGAATCGTCAGGATATCGCTGAAGAGGATCGCGGCATCCAGCGCATAGCGACGCAGCGGCTGCAGGGTGACTTCGCACGCCAGCTCCGCATTCTTACACAGCGACATAAAATCACCGGCTTCAGCACGCGTGGCTTTGTACTCCGGCAAATAACGCCCAGCTTGTCGCATCATCCATACCGGCGTGACATCTACCGGCTGACGTAACAGGGCGCGCAGATAACGATCGTTCTTCAGTTCACTCATAATGGGCTCTCTCATGCTAAGGCCGCCAGTGTAGCATTTTCACGGCGCGCTGGCGCGACACAGGGCAACGGTATCTTCAATCAACCGCCGCGCCACCGTGCCCGGCGGCGGAAGCAGTGGCAGATCGTCATAACGATACCAGCCGGCATCCAGTAACTCTTTGCCATCATGCTGCAAGTCTCCGCCTTCGTACTCGGCCATAAACGCCATCATTAACGAATGCGGGAACGGCCAGGGCTGCGAGGTGACGTAGCGGACATTTTTAACCCGGACGTTACTCTCTTCCATCACCTCACGCGCGACGGCCTGCTCCAGCGTCTCCCCGACCTCAACAAAGCCAGCTAATACTGTGTAAATGCTGTTGCGATGACGCGCATGGTTGGCCAGCAGAATCTCCTCCCCCCGGCGAATCGCCACGATAATGCACGGCGCGATTTGCGGGTAATAGCGTTCGCGACAGTGGTGACACAGACAGGCAAACTCGCGCTTACTGAGGTGCATTTCGTGTCCGCAGTAACCGCACCAGCGGTGTGATCGGTAAAACTCGGCGAGTTGAACTCCGCGCCCAACCATCTGGAAAAGCCCAACATCTTCGTCGATCAGTTGGCGAACCGATCCCATATTGTCAGGTCGTGATTCCTGTATCAGCCAGACATTCTCCGCCTGCCATTCGCCAATCAAAATCGCGGTCTTTCCTGTCAGGCCAAAATCGCCGGATAAGCCATGCGGCAACTCACCTTGCGGCAACCAAAGTTTTTGTTCATGGCTGACAATCCACCAGCCAGCGTCTACGCTTGAGATCTCACGTTGCATCTTACTCGTTGTCCTTAGCGTCGAATGGCACGCTGAAATCCTGATGTTAAGTATGGAATGGATAACTATAACTCACCCGGAGCCCCATATGCTTACCCAGTTAGATGACCTGGCCAGGCGTGTAAGTGGCGGTAATGAACTCGTTGATGCGTGGCTGCGCGCGCGCCGACAGTTGCTTGTCAGCTATTACGCATTAATTGGCATCAAGCCAAACAAAGAAGCGCTCAGTGCCCTGGATGAACAGGCGCTGGATGCGTTTTGCCACAGCCTGGTGGATTACCTTTCTACCGGTCATTTCAGTATTTATGAACGCATTATCAGCGAGATGGAAGGCGATAGCCCACTCATTGCGGCAGCCCAACTCTATCCCGCTCTGGAAGCGAATACCGATCGCATGATGCAACTGTATGACAGCCATCTGCAGCAGGCTATCAATGATGATAACTGTGTCGAGTTCCAGAAGGCGTTGTCCGAAGTGGGCGAAGTACTGGAGTCACGCTTTACGCTGGAAGATAAACTGGTGCAACTCGCCTGGGACAACCAGTTGGCTCGCCCACCGGTTGCCAATGAAAGTAGCATGGCTCGTCCCGCTTAACCTTGCCCGATGTAAAAAACTTGTTATTCCGGAAAAGCCCTCTTATGCTGAATGGGCTTTTTTATTGAGGCCTATTCACGTTTTTATGCGTCTCTTTAAAGCAATCTAGAGTCAAATTTTGCGATATAAGCGTAGCGTGCGCAGCCAGTTCACGCTCGGACAGCGCGCAGTGGCCGGAGCGTACACGTAGTACGTGACGGACACGAGCACTGCCCAGGCGTGAAATGGCAAGCAAAGTAGCTTATATCGTAAAATTCAACCTTGTCGGAGTGCCCTAAGGGGCTGAGACCGTTTATTCGGGATCCGCGGAACCTGATCAGGTTAGTACCTGCGAAGGGAACAAGAGTAGACATTATCAGAACGGTGCATGCTGGCGCCCCGCATCGTCTCTGTTACTCCTTCCGAACTCTGGACAAGCAACTTCCCCTTAATTCAGGAAACTTGCTATGTCTGTTGCTAAAACTTCTCGTCGTGAACAACGTGCACAAGCGCAGGAATTTATCGATTCGCTGCAAGGCACCGCTTTCCCCAATTCAAAACGTATCTGGATTACCGGCAGCCGAGCGGATATCCGTGTGCCGATGCGCGAAATCCAGCTTAGCCCTACACACATCGGTGGCACAAAAGAGAATCCACAGTATGAGCACAACGAACCAGTGCCGGTATATGACACGGCAGGTGCTTATGGCAACCCCGCGGCCACCATTGATGTGCATCGGGGATTAGACCGATTGCGTGAAAACTGGATCGCCGAACGTAATGACAGCGAAGCGATGCACCAGTTGAGTTCGCAATACACCCAACAGCGCTTAGCCGATGAAGGGCTGGATCACCTGCGTTTCGAGCAGTTACCACAGCCGCGTCGCGCCAAAGCCGGCCGCTGCGTCACACAATTGCATTACGCACGTCAGGGCATTATCACGCCAGAGATGGAATTCATCGCGGTGCGAGAAAACATGGGCCGCGAACGTATTCGTGGTGAAGTGCTACTGCAACAGCACCCGGGCCACAGTTTTGGTGCCAATCTGCCGGAAAATATCACCGCCGAATTTGTGCGTCAGGAAGTTGCCAGCGGTCGTGCGATTATCCCCTCCAATATAAACCACCCCGAATCCGAGCCGATGATCATTGGCCGTAACTTCCTCGTAAAGGTGAACGCCAATATCGGTAACTCTGCGGTAAGTTCATCAATTGAAGAGGAAGTGGAGAAGCTGGTGTGGTCAACACGCTGGGGCGCAGATACGGTGATGGATCTCTCCACAGGCCGCTATATCCATGAAACGCGCGAGTGGATTTTGCGAAACAGCCCGGTGCCGATTGGTACTGTGCCCATTTATCAGGCACTGGAGAAAGTGAACGGCGTGGCGGAAGACCTTAACTGGGAAATTTTCCGCGATACCCTGCTCGAACAAGCAGAACAGGGGGTGGATTACTTCACTATTCACGCTGGTGTGCTGCTGCGCTATGTGCCGATGACGGCTAAACGTCTGACCGGTATTGTCTCGCGTGGCGGCTCGATTATGGCGAAGTGGTGTCTGTCACATCATCAGGAAAGCTTCCTGTATCTGCATTTCCGTGAAATCTGCGAGATCTGCGCCGCCTATGATGTCGCGCTCTCACTCGGCGATGGATTGCGTCCCGGCTCGATTCAGGATGCCAACGATGAAGCCCAGTTTGCCGAATTGCACACGCTAGGCGAGCTGACCAAAATTGCCTGGGAATACGATGTGCAGGTGATGATCGAAGGCCCAGGTCATGTTCCGATGCAGATGATCCGCCGCAACATGACCGAACAATTGGAGCACTGCCATGAAGCTCCGTTTTACACGCTCGGCCCACTCACCACCGACATCGCACCCGGTTACGATCACTTTACCTCCGGCATTGGTGCCGCGATGATTGGTTGGTTTGGCTGCGCGATGCTGTGCTACGTCACACCGAAAGAGCACCTCGGTTTGCCGAATAAAGAAGATGTGAAGCAGGGGCTGATTACCTACAAGATCGCCGCGCATGCCGCTGATCTGGCCAAAGGCCATCCCGGCGCGCAGATCCGCGATAACGCCATGTCGAAAGCACGCTTTGAATTCCGTTGGGAGGATCAGTTCAATCTGGCGCTCGATCCGCATACGGCACGCGCTTATCACGATGAGACATTACCGCAGGAATCGGGCAAAGTGGCTCACTTCTGCTCAATGTGCGGTCCAAAATTCTGTTCGATGAAAATTACCCAGGAAGTGCGCGAATATGCTGCTCGCCAGCAGGCAGAAGCCCAGCCGATTGAAATTGGCATGGCGCAGATGTCGGATGCCTTCCGCAGTCGTGGTGGCGAGCTTTATCACGCCGCCGATGCCCTTAAAGAGGAAAAAGTATGACCGATGCCTTTCCAGCCACGGCCCCGAAACTGGGGCTGTACCCTGTTGTTGATAGCGTAGAGTGGATTGCACGCTTACTGGAGGCTGGCGTTCGCACCATCCAGTTGCGCATCAAAGATTGTCAGGATCATGAAGTTGAAGATGCGGTGCGTGAGGCGATTGCGCTGGGCAAGCAATATCGTGCTCGCCTGTTTATCAACGATTACTGGCGATTAGCGATCAAATATAACGCCTATGGCGTGCATCTTGGTCAGGAAGATTTAGACGTGGCTAATCTGGACGCTATCCGCCAGGCAGGTTTGCGTCTGGGGTTATCGACTCATGATGATGCCGAGTTGGACCGCGCGCTGGCGCTGCGTCCTTCCTACATTGCACTGGGACACATTTACCCTACGCAAACCAAAGATATGCCTTCCGAACCACAGGGTGTTATAGAACTGAAACGCCACATGGCACGGTTGCAGGATATACCGACTGTGGCGATTGGCGGTATATCCCTTGCGCGCGTACCTGAAGTTTTGGCCACTGGCGTTGGAAGCGTTGCCGTGGTGAGCGCCATTACTCAGGCGGCAGACTGGCGTCAGGCGACACAGGAACTGCTGGCACTGGTTGAAGCTGGAACCCAGCCCGCAGAAGCGTTGTAACGTTCTGCAATCAGGGTAATTTGGCTGGAACCTCACGCGCAGTCCGCTTCCTGCGGGCTAGCGTGTTTTTCCGGTCAGGATAAAGTGTGCCTGCCCGCTGTCGCTGGCAGTGGGCCAGGGCTGGTCTACCTCTCTCTCCAGCCCTGCCTTTCCACTTTAATCAGTCAGGGATGAAGCGTGTTCCGTTTCGATATGACAGGCATGCATGGCCTGCTCCACCGCAGCGCCAAGTTGGGCGATGGCCTGTTCTGTATGCTCATTGATGGGCAACCCATAATTCAGGCGCAAGCAGTTACGATATTTGCCCGAGGCGGAAAACAGCGATCCGACGGCGACCTGAATGTTCAACGCGCGCAGTTCGGTGTTAAGCCGTACCGCATCAAACGCTTCAGGTAACTCGATCCACATCAGGAAGCTGCCCTGCGGACGCGAGACACAAATACCGCACGGGAAATAGTGGCGCACCCAGCAGCTAAAGGTCTCGTAGTTGCGTTGATAAACCTGACGCATCCGGCGTAAATGCGGCCCATAGTGACCAAGACGAATAAATTCGGACACCGCATGTTGCGGCTGTGTGGCTGTCGAGCCGGTGCCGATGTATTTCATATGCAAGACGCGATCGCGATAGCGTCCAGGTGCCACCCAACCAACACGTAACCCGGGAGCCAGCGTCTTAGAGAATGAGCTACATAACAACACCCTGCCATCCATATCCAAAGATTTAATGGTAATGGGACGTGGGTACTCGCATGCCAACTCACCGTAAACATCGTCTTCGATAATCGCGGCATCAAAGCGCTGTGCCAGTGCCAGCAGTGCACGCTTGCGCGCCTCGGGCATGATGAATCCAAGAGGATTATTGCAATTTGGCACCACTACCACGGCTTTAATGGGCCACTGCTCGAATGCCAATTCCAGAGCCTCGAGGCTAATGCCCGTCACCGAATCGGTAGGGATTTCAATGGCACGGATACCAAGCCCGCGCAGGGTCTGCATCGTGCCATGAAATGTCGGAGATTCAACGGCGATAATATCACCCGGTTCACACACCGCACGGATCGACACGGACAGCGCTTCATGGCAGCCCGTAGTGATCACAATATCCTCTGCGGTGAGCTGACAACCGCTATCGATAGTTAAGCGTGCGACCTGCTCACGCAAGGCCGCAACGCCTAACAAACTGTCATAATTGAGCTGGTCAAGATCCTGCTTCTGCGCCATTCGGCTCTGAATTTTCCATAATGGCTTTAATGTCGGCTGGGTAAGGTCTGGCATGCCGCTACCTAATTGCAGCACGTTACCGCTGTTGCGGCTGCTTAATAATTCCAGCACCGATTCCCACTGGGTGATCTCGACGGGGCGTTGTACGGGGCGGGTTAACGCAGGAACAGGAGGCGTGGCTTTGCGCGTCGCAACGAAATAGCCAGAGCGCGGCTGCGGCACAATAAGCTGTTTCTCTTCTAGCAGGTGATACGCCTGCTGCACGGTACTGATGCTCACACCGTGTTCAATACTCAGTGTGCGCACCGAGGGTAAGCGCTCGCCGCTACGGTAGAGTCCCTGTTCAATCCTGTCTGAGAGCAAGCAAGCCAGATGTTGGTAACGCGTCATCGTATGATTCCCCTCGAGTTCACTGAATCTAAATCAGTACAGATCATCCCTTTTTTTACCATTCAGATCCTATGATGCGCAATCTGTATGTTAATAATAAGTGATTTTTGAATCTGTATTGAAATGCACAAGAACTGGACAATACCTCACAGACAACTGATGAGGGCATTCATAATGGAATTCGATCAAAACCGCGCAGCAAAACCATTTGATGTAACGTTACTGGACATGGTTCGCGGTGCAGGGCGCGCCATCAAGAGATGGCACGCGCGCCGTGAGACACAAAAAATTTTGTCTCACTTGAGCGATGCACAACTACGCGATATTGGCCTGACCCGGCACGATGTCTGCCGCAAAGGCTAACTTAAGACGAAAAAAAACCCTGCCGAGGCAGGGTTTTTTATAGGTCAGCTATCGCAGACGATTATTCGTCGTCGCTACCGCCAAGACCGGCGTTCAGCAGTTCAGCCAGGCTCGCAGAGGCTTCATCCGCAGTAACCTGAGGTGCAACCGGAGCTTCACCTACAGAACGGCGACGCATACGATCCTGATGGTAAGCATAACCGGTACCGGCCGGGATCAGACGACCCACGATCACGTTCTCTTTCAGGCCGCGCAGTTCATCGCGCTTACCTGCTACTGCTGCTTCAGTCAGGACACGCGTGGTCTCCTGGAACGATGCTGCAGAGATGAACGATTCGGTTGCCAGTGACGCTTTGGTGATACCCAGCAGATCGCGCATAAAGGTTGCGCCGATTTTGCCGTTCGCTTCGAGGTCGCGGTTAGCGATCTTGATGCGAGAGTATTCAGCCTGCTCACCTTCCAGGAACTCGGTGCTGCCCGCGCTGGCGATGGTTGCTTTACGCAGCATCTGACGCACGATGACTTCGATGTGTTTATCGTTAATCTTAACGCCTTGCAGACGGTAAACTTCCTGCACTTCGTTAGTGATGTAACGTGTAACCGCATGGACGCCACGCAGACGCAGGATGTCGTGTGGAGACTCTGGGCCGTCAGAAACAACGTCACCACGTTCTACACGCTCACCTTCGAATACGTTCAGCTGACGCCATTTCGGAATCATCTCTTCGTATGGATCGCTACCATCAACCGGTGTAATCACCAGACGACGCTTGCCTTTGGTCTCTTTACCGAACGAGATAATACCGCTGATCTCGGCCAGAATTGCTGGCTCTTTCGGACGACGCGCTTCGAACAGGTCAGCAACGCGTGGCAGACCACCGGTGATGTCCTTGGTACCGCCAGATTCCTGAGGTACACGCGACAGGGTGTCACCCGCGCTGATTTTAACGCCATCTTCCAGCTGAACAATCGCTTTGCCCGGCAGGAAGTACTGAGCTGGCATGTCTGTACCTGGAATCAGAACATCATTTCCGTTGGCATCAACAATTTTCAGCGCAGGACGCAGATCTTTACCGCCCGTAGTACGTTCTGCAGAATCCAGAACCACCAGCGATGACAGACCAGTCAGGTCATCAGTCTGACGAGTAATCGTCTGACCATCGATCATGTCAGTGAAGCGAATGAAACCGCCCACTTCGGTGATAACAGGCATGGTGTGCGGATCCCAGTTTGCTACGGTCTCGCCCGCTGCAACCTGCTCACCATCACCTTTAGCCATCATCGCGCCGTAAGGGACTTTATAGCTCTCTTTGGTACGACCGAATTCATCGATCATCTTCAGCTCAACGTTACGAGAGACGATAACCAGTTTCCCGGAGGAGTTGGTTACAGACTTCGCGTTGGTCAGCTTGATGGTACCTTTGTTCTTCACCTGGATGCTGGATTCAGCAGCCGCACGAGATGCCGCACCACCGATGTGGAACGTACGCATCGTCAGCTGTGTACCCGGCTCACCGATGGACTGTGCTGCGATAACGCCGATGGCCTCACCTTTGTTGATGATGTGACCACGTGCCAGGTCGCGACCGTAGCAGTGTGCACACACACCAAAGTCGGTTTCACAACCAACAACAGAACGCACTTTGATCGCATCGACTGAGTTCAGTTCGATCACATCACACCAGTGCTCATCGATCAGCGTATTACGCGGGATCAGGATGTCAGCAGTACCTGGTTTCAGTACGTCTTCAGCCGTTACACGACCCAGTACACGCTCACGCAGTGGTTCTTTAACGTCGCCACCTTCGATGACCGGAGTCATCATGATGCCTTCGAAAGTACCACAGTCGTCTTCGGTCACCACCAGATCCTGTGCAACGTCTACCAGACGACGCGTCAGATAACCGGAGTTAGCGGTTTTCAGTGCGGTATCCGCAAGACCTTTACGCGCACCGTGCGTCGAGATGAAGTACTGGAGTACGTTCAGACCTTCACGGAAGTTCGCGGTGATTGGCGTCTCGATGATTGAGCCATCTGGCTTAGCCATCAGACCACGCATACCGGCCAGCTGACGAATCTGTGCAGCAGAACCACGCGCACCGGAGTCGGCCATCATGTAGATGCTGTTGAACGACACCTGCTGCTCTTCTTCACCGTGACGGTTGATCACAGTTTCAGTTTGCAGGTTGTCCATCATCGCTTTGGAAACGCGTTCGTTCGCTGCGGCCCAGATATCGATGACTTTGTTGTAACGTTCGCCAGCAGTTACCAGACCAGACTGGAACTGTTCCTGAATCTCAGCAACTTCCGCTTCGGCTTCAGCAACGATTTCCGCTTTCTTAGCCGGGATAACCATGTCATCGATACCTACAGAGGCACCTGAACGGGCTGCGTAAGCAAAACCGGTATACATGGTCTGGTCAGCAAAGATAACGGTCGGCTTCAGGCCCAGGATGCGGTAACAGGTGTTCAGCATCTTAGAGATCGCTTTCTTACCCAGCGCCTGGTTGACGATAGAGTAAGGCAGACCTTTCGGCACGATCATCCACAGAATCGCACGACCAATGGTGGTGTCGATTAAGCTGGTTTTCGCAACGAACTCTTCTTGTTCGTTTTTGCTGTATTCGGTGATACGCACTTTAACGCGAGCATGCAACTCAGCCAGGCCAGCGCGATACACACGCTCAGCTTCTTTCGGGCCAGTCAGCACCATGCCTTCGCCGCGCGCATTCACTTTGTCACGGGTCATGTAGTACAGACCCAGTACAACGTCCTGAGAAGGAACGATGATTGGCTCGCCGTTCGCAGGTGACAGGATGTTGTTGGTCGACATCATCAACGCACGTGCTTCCAGCTGGGCTTCCAGCGTCAGCGGTACGTGAACAGCCATCTGGTCACCATCGAAGTCGGCGTTATATGCCGCACAAACCAGCGGGTGCAGCTGAATTGCTTTACCTTCGATCAGAACAGGTTCGAATGCCTGAATACCCAAACGGTGCAGGGTTGGTGCACGGTTCAGCAGTACCGGGTGTTCGCGGATCACTTCGTCCAGGATATCCCAAACGACAGCTTCTTCACGCTCAACCATTTTCTTAGCCGCTTTGATGGTGGTCGCGAGGCCACGCAGTTCCAGCTTGCCGTAGATGAACGGTTTGAACAGCTCCAGTGCCATTTTCTTCGGCAGACCGCACTGATGCAGACGCAGGTATGGACCTACGGTGATAACAGAACGACCGGAGTAGTCAACACGTTTACCCAACAGGTTCTGACGGAAACGACCCTGCTTACCTTTGATCATGTCGGCCAAAGATTTCAGAGGACGTTTGTTAGAGCCGGTGATGGCACGACCGCGACGGCCGTTATCCAGCAGGGCATCTACCGCTTCCTGCAGCATACGCTTTTCGTTACGTACGATGATATCTGGCGCAGCCAGATCCAGAAGACGCTTCAGACGGTTGTTACGGTTGATAACGCGACGATACAGATCGTTCAGATCCGACGTTGCGAAACGACCACCATCCAGCGGTACCAGCGGACGCAGATCTGGCGGCAGAACCGGCAGAACGGTCAGGATCATCCACTCTGGCTTGTTACCAGACTGTACGAACGCTTCCAGCAGCTTGATACGCTTGGTCAGCTTTTTACGTTTGGTCTCGGAGTTGGTTTCGTTCAGCTCTTCACGCAGCTGCTCGCACTCTTGCTCCAGATCCATGTTTTTCAGCAGCGCCTGGATAGCTTCCGCACCCATCTTCGCGTCGAATTCGTCACCGAACTCTTCCAGCGCATCAAGGTACTGCTCTTCGGTCAGAATCTGACGTTTTTCCAGGTTGGTCATACCGCCTTCGATCACAACATAAGATTCGAAGTACAGTACGCGCTCGATATCACGCAGTGGCATATCCAGCAGTAAGCCGATACGCGAAGGCAGTGATTTCAGGAACCAAATGTGCGCAGTTGGAGAAGCCAGTTCAATGTGGCCCATGCGCTCACGACGAACCTTGGTCTGTGTAACTTCAACGCCACACTTCTCACAGATCACGCCACGATGTTTTAAACGCTTGTACTTACCGCACAGGCATTCGTAATCTTTTACCGGCCCAAAGATACGGGCGCAGAAAAGACCGTCACGCTCCGGCTTGAAGGTACGGTAGTTAATGGTTTCTGGCTTTTTAACTTCACCAAAAGACCATGAACGGATCATGTCTGGCGAAGCCAGAGCGATCTTGATCGCATCAAACTCTTCGGTCTTAGTTTGCGCTTTCAGAAACTTAAGTAAGTCTTTCACGGATTAGCTCCCGTCGGAGTGGAACTCTCAGGGACGCACACCGAAGTGCGCGTCCCGTAACCAGTACTTACGAGTGCTTACTCGTCTTCCAGCTCGATGTTGATACCCAGCGAGCGGATCTCTTTCAACAGTACGTTGAAGGATTCCGGCATGCCCGGTTCCATCTGATGGTTGCCATCGACGATGTTTTTATACATCTTCGTACGGCCATTCACGTCATCAGACTTAACGGTCAGCATTTCCTGCAGGGTATAAGCAGCACCGTATGCTTCCAGTGCCCACACTTCCATCTCACCGAAGCGCTGACCACCGAACTGCGCTTTACCACCCAGCGGCTGCTGAGTAACAAGGCTGTACGAGCCAGTTGAACGGGCGTGCATCTTGTCGTCGACCAGGTGGTTCAGTTTCAGCATGTACATGTAACCTACGGTTACCTGACGCTCAAACTGCTCACCGGTACGGCCGTCGAACAGAGTGATCTGACCGGAAGAAGGCAGGCCGCCGAGCTGCAGCAGCTCTTTGATCTCGCTCTCTTTCGCACCATCAAACACGGGCGTTGCGATTGGCATACCTTTTTTCAGGTTCTCAGCCAGACGCAGAACTTCGTCGTCAGTGAAGGTGTTCAGATCGACTTTCTGACGCACATCGGTGCCCAGATCGTAAGCACGCTGGATGAACTCACGCAGTTTGGCGACTTCTTCCTGCTTCTTCAGCATCGCATTGATTTTCTCACCAATGCCTTTAGCCGCCATACCCAGGTGGGTTTCCAGGATCTGACCGATGTTCATACGTGACGGTACGCCCAGCGGGTTCAGTACGATGTCGACCGGCGTGCCGTTCTCATCGTAAGGCATATCTTCGATCGGGTTGATCTTAGAGATAACACCTTTGTTACCGTGACGACCTGCCATCTTGTCACCAGGCTGGATCTGACGTTTAACCGCCAGGTACACTTTCACGATTTTCAGCACGCCTGGTGCCAGATCATCGCCCTGAGTGATTTTGCGACGCTTAGCTTCAAGTTTCTTCTCAAACTCGTGCTTCAGCTCGTCATACTGCTCAGCCAGCTGCTCGAGAGAATTTTGCTTCTCTTCGTCAGTCAGGCCCAGCTCCAGCCAGCGCTCACGTGGCAGTTTGTCCAGCTTCTCAGCTTCAACGCCACCCGAGATCAGTACCGCCTGAATACGGCTGAACAAGCCCGCTTCGAGGATCTGCAGTTCTTCAGACAGGTCTTTCTTCGCCTGCTTCAGCTGCATCTCTTCGATTTCCAGCGCACGTTTGTCTTTTTCTACGCCATCGCGAGTAAAGACCTGAACGTCGATAACCGTACCGGAAACACCGTTAGGAACACGCAGAGAAGAGTCTTTAACGTCAGACGCTTTCTCACCGAAGATCGCACGCAGCAGTTTCTCTTCTGGCGTCAGCTGAGTTTCGCCTTTCGGCGTCACTTTACCGACCAGAATGTCACCACCGGTCACTTCCGCACCGATATACACGATACCGGATTCATCCAGTTTGGAGAGTGCAGCTTCACCCACATTCGGGATATCAGCGGTGATCTCTTCTGGCCCCAGCTTGGTGTCACGAGACACACATGCCAGTTCCTGGATGTGGATAGTGGTGAAACGGTCTTCCTGGACAACACGCTCAGAAACTAGGATGGAGTCTTCGAAGTTGTAACCGTTCCATGGCATGAACGCCACGCGCATGTTCTGACCCAGCGCCAGTTCACCGAGATCGGTAGACGGGCCATCTGCCAGCACGTCGCCACGTTCGATTGGCTCACCCAGGGACACACATGGCATCTGGTTGATGCAGGTGTTCTGGTTAGAACGGGTGTACTTGGTCAGGTTGTAGATGTCGATACCCGCTTCGCCCGGATACATCTCATCTTCGTTAACTTTGATAACGATACGAGAAGCATCAACGTACTGAACGGAACCGCCACGTTTCGCTACGGCAGTTACACCGGAGTCAACCGCTACTGCGCGTTCCATACCGGTACCGACCAGCGGCTTATCAGCGCGCAGAGTTGGTACTGCCTGACGTTGCATGTTCGCACCCATCAAGGCGCGGTTAGCATCATCGTGCTCCAGGAATGGAATCAGTGACGCACCGACTGAAACGACCTGTTGGGTCGAAACGTCCATGTAGTCAACTTGATCGCGGCTGAACAGGCTTGATTCACCTTTGCTACGGCAAGTGACGAGATCGTCAACAAAGCTACCGTCTTCAGCAAGGTTGGTGTTCGCCTGAGCGATAACGTAGTTACCCTCTTCGATTGCAGAGAGGTAATGAATTTCATCACTCACTTTGCCATCTACCACGCGACGGTACGGAGTCTCAAGGAAGCCGTATTCGTTAGTCTGCGCGTAAACAGAAAGGGAGTTGATCAGACCGATGTTCGGACCTTCAGGCGTTTCGATTGGACACACACGACCGTAGTGGGTTGGGTGTACGTCACGTACTTCGAAGCCTGCACGCTCACGCGTCAGACCGCCAGGGCCCAGAGCAGAGATACGACGCTTATGCGTGATCTCAGACAACGGGTTGTTCTGATCCATAAACTGGGACAGCTGGCTTGAACCGAAGAACTCTTTCACCGCCGCCGAAATCGGCTTGGCGTTGATCATGTCCTGAGGCATCAGGGTATCGAGGTCGCCCAGAGACAGACGCTCTTTAACAGCACGCTCAACACGCACCAGACCCACACGGAACTGGTTCTCAGCCATCTCACCGACTGAACGGATACGACGGTTGCCGAGGTGGTCGATATCATCGACTTCGCCAATACCGTTACGGATGCCGATCAGTTTCTTCATCACTTCGATGATGTCGTCTTTGCTCAGGATGCCTGAACCTTCGATTTCATCACGCAGCAGTGAACGGTTGAACTTCATACGGCCAACTGCAGACAGATCGTAACGATCTTCTGAGAAGAACAGGTTCTCGAACAGGTTCTCTGCAGCTTCGCGCGTTGGCGGCTCACCAGGACGCATCATACGGTAGATCTCAACCAGCGCGCTCAGGCGATCGTTGGTTGGGTCAACACGCAGGGTCTCTGAAATGTATGGGCCGTGATCCAGGTCGTTGGTGAACAGCGTTTCAATGCGTTTGTGGCCTGACTGGCTCAGTTTAGCCAGCAGATCCAGAGAAAGTTCCATGTTCGCAGGAACGATCAGTTCACCGGTGTTCAGATCGACGTAGTCTTTAGCGACCACTTTGCCAGCGATGTATTCAACCGGTACTTCGATGTGCTGAATACCGTCTTTTTCCAGCTGGCGAATATGACGCGCAGTGATGCGACGACCTTTCTCAACGTAGACCGTGCCATTGGCTTCGATATCGAAGCTGGCGGTTTCACCACGCAGGCGCTCAGGCACCAGTTCCATCTGCAGTTTGTTATCGCGGATTTCATACACCACTTTATCAAAGAACAGATCAAGGATTTGTTCAGTGGTGTAGTGCAGCGCGCGCAGAATGATACTGGCCGGCAGCTTACGGCGACGGTCAATACGGACGAAGAGGTTGTCTTTCGGGTCGAATTCGAAGTCGAGCCATGAACCACGGTAAGGGATGATACGTGCGTTATACAGCACTTTACCAGACGAGTGCGTCTTACCCTTATCGCTGTCAAAGAACACGCCAGGACTACGATGCAGCTGAGAAACAATAACACGCTCAGTACCGTTGATAACAAAGGTACCGTTGTCGGTCATGAGTGGAATTTCACCCATGTACACTTCTTGTTCTTTGATGTCTTTTACTGTGCCTTCCGGCGCTTCACGCTCGTAGATCACCAGACGCAGTTTCACGCGCAGCGGTGCCGAATAGGTCACGCCACGGATCTGACATTCAGTTACGTCAAAGACCGGCTCGCCCAAACGGTAGCTGACATACTGCAACTCAGAGTTGCCGCTGTAGCTTGAGATTGGGAATACGGAGCGGAAGGCAGCTTCCAGACCGTATTGGCCTTCTGGATCTTGCTCGATAAACTTCTGGAACGAGTCAAGCTGGATAGAAAGGAGATAAGGTATGTCCAGAACTTGTGGACGTTTACCAAAATCCTTACGAATACGTTTTTTCTCGGTATAGGAGTAAACCATAGGGTTCCTCAGCTAGCTGACATGTCGAACCACGCTGTCCGTCCTGAAGGGACAGTTCATGCAACACTATTTTGTTTTTCATGCGATGCGTCGCACCCCATGCAATACATCTTTCTATCACTCTTAAATCATTTCATCGCCGTTGTGCAGGCAGGGAACCCTCACAGGAAAGCGATATATTAAGTCGTCGATAGAAAAAGATATTGAAGAGAAACAATGGACAAACAGTGCGAAACGCCATCGTTCCCCTGTAGCGCAAAAAGGCTGGTGACCAAAAAGTCACCAGCCATCAGCCTGATGTTACTCAGGCTGCAACCCGAAGGTTGTCTTACTTAACTTCAACTTCAGCGCCAGCTTCTTTCAGCAGTGCTTCCAGAGCAGCTGCGTCATCTTTGCTGATGCCTTCTTTGATAACACCGGTAGCTTCAACCAGGTCTTTAGCTTCTTTCAGGCCCAGACCAGTTGCAGTACGAACTGCTTTGATTACGGCAACTTTGTTAGCGCCAGCAGCTTTCAGAATTACGTCGAATTCAGTTTTCTCTTCAGCAGCTTCAGCTGGGCCAGCAGCAACAGCTACAGCAGCAGCAGCAGAAACGCCGAATTTTTCTTCCATAGCAGAAACCAGCTCAACTACTTCCATTACGGACATAGCTGCTACTGCTTCCAGAATTTGATCTTTGGTGATAGACATATCGATTGTTCCTAAAAAACAGAAAAAGTTTATACGTTAGCAAGTACGAAGGAAAAGAAGATGGCCTTAAGCCGCTTCTTTTGCATCGCGTACAGCAGCCAGAGTGCGAACCAGTTTGCCAGCAGCGGCTTCTTTCATGGTCGACATCAGACGTGCCAGTGCTTCTTCGTAAGTCGGCAGAGTTGCCAGACGGTCAATATTGGCCGCCGTGATCAGCTCACCTTCAAAGGCTGCAGCTTTGACCTCAAATTTTGCATTCGCTTTCGCGAACTCTTTGAACAGACGAGCAGCAGCGCCCGGGTGTTCCAGAGAGTATGCAATCAGGGTCGGACCAACAAACGTGTCTTTCAGGATCTCAAACTGAGTTCCTTCAACGACGCGGCGCAGCAAGGTGTTGCGAACAACACGCATGTAAACGCCAGCTTCACGACCTGCTTTACGCAGTTCGGTCATTTTATCAACGGTAACGCCACGGGAATCCGCAACAACCGCTGAAAGCGCGCCTTTGGCTACTTCGCTAACTTCAGCAACAATCGCTTGTTTGCCTTGAAGATTTAATGCCATTAGCTTTTGCTCCTGGATTTGACCGGGAAAAATTTCCCGGAACTCACTTCACTCAGCTACCCGAAGGCACTGAGCGCTATTACACGGTGAGCAGAATCCAGTGAAGAAAAAATTCTTTTTGGTTCTGTCACCGTCTACGCAGGGTATTAAGCAAGTTATCCGAAGATAATCCCGCTCCTGCGGTCTTGGACGGAGGCCAGGATAAGGCCTGGCTCCAACCTAAGCCATTGATAAATTAGGCAATTACGCTTTGTTAATCAGTGGCTTTGAATCTGGGTTCTGAATTGAATGCTCAATCAGAACAACGGGCGTAAGATTCTAGATGAATTTTTCGCCCGTTTCAAGCAGCAATTAGTTTGCTGCTGCGCTCAGACCAGCCTGGTCAACGGCAACGCCGGCGCCCATGGTGGTAGAGATGCTAACTTTCTTGATGTACACGCCTTTAGCCTGTGAAGGTTTTGCTTTTTTCAGCGCAACCAGCAGAGATTCCAGGTTTTCTTTCAGTTTGTCAGCATCGAAGTCCACTTTACCGATGGTAGTGTGGATGATACCGTTTTTGTCGTTACGATAACGAACCTGACCAGCTTTAGCGTTTTTCACTGCTTCAGCAACGTTAGGGGTTACAGTACCGACTTTCGGGTTTGGCATCAGGCCGCGTGGACCCAGAACCTGGCCCAACTGGCCAACAACGCGCATTGCATCTGGAGATGCAATAACAACGTCAAAGTTCATTTCGCCTTTTTTGATCTGGTCAGCCAGATCTTCCATACCTACCAGCTCAGCGCCAGCTGCTTTAGCAGCTTCTGCGTTTGCGCCTTGGGTAAATACAGCAACACGTACTGAACGACCAGTACCGTGTGGCAGAACAGTCGCGCCGCGAACGTTCTGATCTGATTTACGTGCATCGATGCCGAGGTTAACAGCAACGTCAACGCTTTCAACGAACTTAGCAGTTGCCAGTTCTTTCAGCAGAGCAATAGCTTCAGCGATGTCGTACTGCTTGGTCGCGTCAACTTTGTCACGGATTACGCTCATGCGCTTGGTCAGCTTAGCCATTTATTAATCCTCTACTACCAGGCCCATGGAACGTGCAGTACCTTCGATAGAGCGAGTCATCGCTTCTACGTCAGCACCAGTCATGTCCGCAGCTTTAGTTTCTGCGATTTCACGTACCTGAGCACGAGAAACTTTACCGACTTTGTCTTTGTTCGGCTTACCAGAACCAGACTTGATGCCTGCTGCTTTTTTCAGCAGTACAGCAGCCGGAGGGGTTTTGGTAACGAAGGTGAAAGAACGGTCGCTGTATACAGTGATAACAACTGGAGTAGGCAGGCCTTTCTCCAGAGATTCTGTTTTGGCGTTGAACGCTTTACAGAATTCCATGATGTTAACACCCTGCTGACCCAGTGCTGGACCAACAGGTGGACTTGGGTTCGCCATACCAGCTGCAACCTGCAGCTTGACGTAGGCTTGTACTTTCTTAGCCATGATAATTCCTCAAATGGGTTATAACGCCTGAAAACAGGCTCCCCGTGATTACGATTCACACGCTATAGGCAGCGCATAAAAACAAAAGGCGCGAAATTATAGGTAAATTTCGCGCCTTCTGCAAGAGCTAAAAAGTGAACAAAAGGGTTAACCTTTCTCCACCTGAGCAAAGTCTAGCTCCACTGGCGTTGCGCGGCCAAAGATGGACACAGAGACTTTCAAGCGGCTCTTTTCGTAATCGACTTCTTCGACCACACCGTTGAAGTCGGCAAATGGACCGTCGTTGACGCGTACCATCTCGCCTGGCTCGAACAGCGTTTTTGGACGCGGCTTATCACCCACCTGCTGCAGGCGGTTCATAATCGCATCGACTTCTTTATCACTAATCGGCGCAGGACGGTCAGAAGTACCGCCAATGAAGCCCATGACACGTGGTACGCTACGCACTAAGTGCCAGCTGGCGTCATTCATCACCATCTGCACCAGCACATAGCCAGGGAAGAACTTACGTTCGCTTTTACGGCGCTGGCCACCACGGATTTCAACGACTTCTTCAGTCGGCACCATGACTTCGCCAAACAGTTCTTCCATGTTGTGCAGTTTGATATGCTCTTGCAGCGACTTCGCTACGCGGGCTTCAAAACCGGAAAACGCCTGAACGACGTACCAGCGTTTTTTTGGAGCTTCAGACATCTCAGAACCTCAGGCCAGTGATAAACGATACCAGACGGACCAGAATTCCATCCAGCCCCCACAAAATCAGTGACATCACGGCAGTGACCGCGGCAACGATTAACGTGGTGTGCAATGTTTCCTGGCGAGTCGGCCAAATGACCTTACGCATTTCAGTTCTTGCTTCACGAGCAAAAGCCACGGTCGCTTTGCCTTTAATAGTCAGCAACGCAATGCCGCCCGCCGCAGCGATCAACACCACTACAGCCAGCGCGCGCAAAGGCAGCGTGATGTCGCGATAAATATAGTTGCCAACGATTGCTACTAACAGCAATGCGATCACAACGATCCACTTTATCGCTTCCAGGCCGCGCCCGCTCCCTTGAGCTTCGGTATTCGCACTCATAAACCAACCTGCCACAATAATTCAGAAACAATTCTGCCCCGCAGAGCGAGGCATCCAAACCGAATGAGCTTTTGGGGCATAACTCGGTATCCGACGCCGTAAACCAGAGCCTGTCTCAGCAATGATTATGATCGAAAATCACTGATGAGCCAGGTTCTATGTAACAGCGTGCAAAAAGGGCATCAAATGATGCCCTTTCCATGTGCATTGCGTCAAATGTTATCGCAATTAAGCGATAATTTCAGCAACAACACCCGCGCCAACAGTACGGCCGCCTTCACGGATTGCGAAACGCAGGCCCTGATCCATAGCGATTGGCTTGATCAAGGTAACGGTCATTTTTACGTTATCGCCTGGCATTACCATCTCAACGCCTTCTGGCAGTTGAACGTCACCGGTCACGTCAGTAGTACGGAAGTAGAACTGAGGACGGTAGCCTTTGAAGAACGGAGTATGACGGCCGCCTTCATCTTTAGACAGTACGTAAACTTCTGAAGTGAACTGGGTATGTGGCTTGATGGTGCCCGGCTTAGCCAGAACCTGACCACGCTCGATATCTTCACGCTTGATACCACGCAGCAGAACACCACAGTTCTCGCCTGCCTGACCCTGGTCCAGCAGTTTGCGGAACATTTCAACGCCGGTACAGGTAGACTTAACGGTGTCTTTCAGACCAACAACTTCAACTTCGTCGCCTACTTTCACGATACCGCGCTCAACACGACCGGTAACAACAGTACCACGGCCAGAGATTGAGAATACGTCTTCGATTGGCAGCAGGAACGGCAGGTCGATTGCACGTACTGGCTCTGGGATGTAGTTATCCAGGTGACCAGCCAGTTCAATGATCTTCTCTTCCCACTCAGCAACACCGTTCAGTGCCTGCAGAGCAGAACCGCGGATGATTGGCGTATCGTCGCCTGGGAAGTCGTAGGCTGACAGCAGATCGCGAACTTCCATCTCTACCAGTTCCAGCAACTCTTCGTCATCAACCATGTCGCACTTGTTCAGGAACACGATGATGTAAGGAACGCCAACCTGACGACCCAGCAGGATGTGCTCACGGGTCTGTGGCATTGGGCCATCAGTCGCAGCAACAACCAGGATCGCGCCGTCCATCTGCGCAGCACCGGTGATCATGTTTTTCACATAGTCGGCGTGGCCTGGGCAGTCAACGTGCGCATAGTGGCGAGTCGGGGTTTCATATTCAACGTGAGAAGTGTTGATGGTGATACCACGTGCTTTCTCTTCTGGCGCCTTATCGATCTCATCGAACTTGCTGGCTTTACCGCCGTAGGTTTTAGCCAGAACGGTGGTGATTGCAGCAGTCAGGGTGGTTTTACCGTGGTCAACGTGACCGATGGTGCCCACGTTTACGTGCAGTTTGTTACGTTGAAATTGCTCTTTAGCCATCGCTAGTCCCTCTAAGACACGGATATATCGAAGATATCGTCATATCAACCAGGCAATGCCTGACTGTTTGGTTTACAGAGAGAGAATCAGGAGAGAGATAAAGGAAGTGGTGCTGATACCCAGAGTCGAACTGGGGACCTCACCCTTACCAAGGGTGCGCTCTACCAACTGAGCCATATCAGCACATCTGGAGCGGGCAGCGGGAATCGAACCCGCATCATCAGCTTGGAAGGCTGAGGTAATAGCCATTATACGATGCCCGCATCCTGGAACTCGGCTACCTGTTCTTTCTGTAGCTTATGAATAATAAAAGAAGACCTTCTATTATTCGAGCCTGCCAGAGTTTCTGGCTGACTTTGATTGCGAAAATCCGCAATCTGAATTCGAAGGTGAGAGAGATGAACTCACCCGCCAGATAAAGATTTTATCTGACGCTCAACCAAGTGGTTGAGATGGTGGTGGGAGAAGGATTCGAACCTTCGAAGTCTGTGACGGCAGATTTACAGTCTGCTCCCTTTGGCCGCTCGGGAATCCCACCTACTTGATGGTGCCGGCTACCGGAATCGAACTGGTGACCTACTGATTACAAGTCAGTTGCTCTACCAACTGAGCTAAGCCGGCATCAAGTGGAGCGCATTCTAGGAAGACCGCGCCCAGGATGCAACAAAAAAATTATCAAAATTGTTCTATCGCCTACTATTTGTGCAAAACATCGCAAACCGCTCATCATTTGCAGTATTTTCGTCCAAATGCAGTGTGTTTTTACGCCACTGCACTAAGTGATTTACAGATGCTTATCGCGGTTTGGTCGTCGCACGCCAGGAGTACAACGCCATTTTTCTTTTAAAAGTGCGCAACTTTTTTTATTGGATCGGGTTTGATTGAACATTTTTTCAACTAATACAATGCAAGACGGGATTGTTCAATAACGGATGCCACTGTCGGCGTGTTAAAGAGGGAGGCATTATTGATTGTCTGAAGACGACTCAACGTTGTCAGCGAGGGAAAATCTGAAAAGATTTTACGTGGCGCTACAGCAAAATCGATTGTAATAAGCGACTAAGCAATAATAAAAATGCGGGCACGCTTACGAAAGCGTGCTCAGGTTTATCAATTTGCTTCTTTTTAAAGTGACACTGGTGTTACCCTCCAGCCCATTGTTCTCGTTACTTACCCCCTATGACGTGCAACTGAGCTCGACGCATCATTGTATGCCAGACGCTACAAGGTGTGATGAGCCGGGATTTGCGGTCAGATGCATACTTATGAGTAAAAAAACGACACCACTCACTACACCCTATTTGCAGTTTGACCGTCAGCAATGGGCCGCCCTGCGCGACTCAGTGCCAATGACGCTCGCTGAAGGCGAAATTGAACGACTACGCGGTATCAATGAAGACCTCTCCTTAGAAGAGGTTGCTGAAATCTATTTACCGCTCTCACGTCTACTTAACTTCTATATCAGTTCTAATCTGCGCCGTCAGGCCGTGCTGGAGCAGTTCCTTGGCACTAACGGGCAAAAGATTCCCTATATCATCAGTATTGCCGGCAGTGTTGCTGTAGGTAAAAGTACAACCGCGCGTGTGTTGCAGGCGCTGCTCAGTCGCTGGCCAGAGCATCGTAAAGTCGAGTTGATTACAACTGACGGCTTTTTACACCCCAATGCAGTGTTGAAAGAACGGGGGCTAATGAAGAAGAAAGGCTTCCCGCAATCTTACGATATGCATCGTCTGGTGAATTTTGTATCCGATTTGAAATCAGGTGCTAGTCAGGTCACTGCGCCAGTTTATTCACACCTTATTTATGATGTGATCCCGGATGGCGACAAGGTGGTACAACAGCCTGATATTTTGATTTTAGAAGGCTTAAATGTGCTTCAAAGCGGGATGGATTATCCCCACGATCCGCATCATGTATTTGTTTCTGATTTTGTCGACTTCTCAATTTATGTCGATGCACCTGAAGCATTATTGGAACGCTGGTATGTTAATCGTTTTTTAAAATTCCGCGAAGGTGCCTTCAGCGATCCAGATTCTTATTTCCACCATTATTCTCAGCTACCCAAAGATGAGGCGGAAAATATTGCTCGTGGGTTATGGAAAGAGATTAACTGGCTGAATCTCAATGAAAACATCCTTCCAACTCGAGAGCGTGCCAGCCTGATCATGACCAAATCTGCAGATCATGCCGTGCAAAGTGTTCGCTTGAGAAAATAATTGTTGATATTTAAACGCCCTTCTTTCCGAGGGCGTTTAATTTTTTGAGGTCAATTCAAATTAATTACCAGGACGCAGCGAAATCTCACCACCAACCCAGGATTTCACTTCACCTTCTTGCTCCAGTAATAAACCACCCTGCTTATCAATACCACGTGCGATACCATGAACTTCTCTATCGCCAATCAGCAACTTAACCGGACGATTGATAAAGTTGTCCAGAGCATCCCAGCGCTCTACAAACGGTGCCAATCCATCTCGCTCGAAAATCGGCAGTGCTTCACGCAGACGATTAATGATTTTTGCAGCCAGCTCATTGCGATTAATTTCTACACCGGCTTCCTGCAAATTAATCCATCCCTGATTAATTTCAGAGGCTCCTTCTGAGCGCATCACCAGATTGACGCCTGCACCCATGACAATTTGCGCCGCATCGCCTGTTTTGCCGGTTAATTCAACCAGAATCCCAGCCAATTTACGATCGTTCAGGTAAAGATCATTGGGCCATTTGACACGCACATCAGGTGCACCCAGTGACTGAATCACCTCGGCCATCACGATACCAATCACCAGGCTGAGTCCCATTGCTGCAGCGGGACCTTGCTCAAGTCGCCAGTACATCGACAGATAGAGATTAGAACCAAAAGGAGAAAACCACTTTCTGCCACGGCGGCCACGACCGGCCTGCTGATACTCTGCAATACAGGCATGACCCGAGGGTAGCTGATCCATACGATCCAACAGATACTGGTTGGTTGAATCAATCACCGGGATGACATCCAAATCTGGTTGATGCAGATGCGAAAGAATATCGGCTTCATTCAGCAATTGAATGGGGGCAGGCAAGCTATATCCTTTTCCTGTGACGGTATACACATCCAGACCCCAGCTCTTCAGGGTTTGGATATGCTTATTAATGGCTGCACGGCTCATACCCAATGCTTCACCCAACTGCTCGCCTGAATGGAATTCTCCATCAGCCAGCAGCGCGACCAATTTCAGCGGAACACTATTATCTTTCATGAAATGACCTCAACGGCGTTACGTTCGCCTTGAGCACCAATGAAGCGAACCTCTGGCTCGAGCCAAACATTGAATTTTTCACCCACGTGGTTTCGCACCTCGTGCGCTAAAGCAACGATATCCTTTGGCGTTGCCTGGTTTTCATTGATCAATACCAGCGCCTGTTGGCGGTGTACCGCAGCGCCGCCAATCTGGTATCCCTTGAGATGGCATTGATCGATCAACCAGCCTGCTGCTAATTTGACGTCTCCATTTGCCTGCGGGTAATGTGGCATCCCCGGCCATGCCTCTAACAGCTCATTGGCCAAATCACGTGTGATAAGAGGGTTTTTGAAGAAGCTACCTACATTGCCCGTTACCCGCGGATCGGGCAGTTTACTCTGACGCATTTGGCAAACTGCATTGAACACATCCCATGCGCATACGGTGGCTGGATTCAGTTTCGCTAAATCGCCGTAACTCAGCACCGGCTTCCATTGCTTAGCCAGACGGAGCCCAACAGCAATAATGACGTGATTATCCTTCATCTCGTGTTTAAAAATACTGTCACGATACCCAAACTGACACGCTTCGCGATTCAGGCGGCTGATTTTTTGTGTGGGCAGGTGCAGCACATCAACGTATTGGCAAATATCCTTAAATTCAACACCATAAGCGCCAATGTTCTGGATAGGTGCTGAACCGGCCATGCCCGGAATTAACGCCAGGTTTTCCAGGCCGGTAATACCTTTTTTTAAAGTATGCTCAACCAACTGGTGCCAGTTCTCACCAGCGCCAATATGCAAATGCCATGCTTCAGCCTCTTCCTCAAGTGAAATACCTTTGATGGCATTAATGATCACGCCACCATCAAAGTCTTCCAGGAAAAGCACATTGCTTCCCTCACCCAATACGATGAAAGGTTGATTCGCCTGTTGAGTCGCTTGCCATGCGCGAACAATGGCTTCAGATGTGTCTGCGATATACAGCGATTGTGCACTGACTTCGAGACCCAGTGTGTTGAAAGCTTTTATAGAAGTGTTGGGGCTGGACATTTCACGGCCTTGACTGATTTATCTGGCCGTAGTTTACCCGATCAGTTAGTCACGGGTGGGATGTTTTCGTGGCTTTTAGCCCTGATTTCGCCAATTTGCAGACGTAAAAAAACCCTGAACTTCCGTTCAGGGTTTCTTCACTT
>JRUP01000027.1 GCA_000773965.1 Enterobacter cancerogenus | reverse complement strand
CCTGAGCAACGTGCTGCTGGCCGGCGGATTAAGCGCAGACAACTGCGTAGAAGCTGCCCAACTTGGCTGCGCCGGGCTGGACTTTAACTCCGGCGTTGAATCTGCGCCCGGTATCAAAGATGCCAGTAAAGTCGCGGCGGATTCCGCACGCTGCGCGCCTATTAATTTCGCTCGCCCGCCGATGCGCGGGCCGCATAAGGAAGATGAGAGATGACGACGTTATTGAATCCCTACTTTGGCGAGTTTGGCGGTCAATATGTACCGCAGATTCTGATGCCCGCTCTGCGCCAGTTGGAAAGCGCCTTTGTCGAAGCGCAGCGCGATCCTGAATTTCAGGCTGAATTCACCGATCTGCTGAAAAACTATGCCGGTCGTCCTACCGCGTTGACGCTGTGCACCAATCTGACCAAAGGCACGAAAACCCGCCTGTATCTGAAGCGTGAAGATTTACTGCACGGCGGTGCGCACAAAACCAACCAGGTGTTAGGTCAGGCACTGCTTGCTAAGCGCATGGGTAAAAATGAAATTATCGCTGAGACCGGTGCCGGCCAGCATGGTGTAGCTTCAGCACTGGCGTGCGCGCTGCTGGGCATGAAATGCCGTATTTATATGGGTGCAAAAGACGTTGAACGTCAGTCACCTAACGTGTTCCGTATGCGTTTGATGGGCGCGGAAGTGATTCCGGTGCACAGCGGTTCAGCCACGCTGAAAGATGCTTGTAATGAGGCGCTGCGTGACTGGTCTGGCAGCTACGAAACCGCGCACTACATGCTCGGCACCGCAGCGGGTCCGCATCCCTTCCCGACTATTGTGCGTGAGTTCCAGCGCATGATTGGCGAAGAAACCAAAGCGCAGATTCTGGAGCGTGAAGGCCGTCTGCCAGATGCGGTGCTGGCCTGTGTCGGCGGCGGTTCAAACGCTATCGGCATGTTCGCTGATTTCATTGATGACACCAGCGTCGGTCTGATTGGCGTTGAACCTGCGGGTCACGGCATCGAAACCGGCGAACACGGCGCGCCACTCAAGCACGGCCGCGTCGGAATCTACTTTGGCATGAAAGCGCCAATGATGCAGACTGAGGAAGGCCAGATCGAAGAATCCTATTCGATCTCCGCTGGCCTCGATTTCCCTTCTGTTGGTCCACAGCATGCCCATCTCAACAGCATTGGCCGCGCCGAATATGTGTCGATTACCGATGATGAAGCACTGTCAGCGTTCAAAGAGTTGTGTCGTGCAGAAGGCATTATTCCAGCCCTGGAATCCTCTCATGCTCTGGCGCACGCGCTGAAAATGATCCGTGAAAACCCAGAGAAAGAGCAGTTGCTGGTGGTTAACCTGTCCGGTCGCGGCGACAAAGACATCTTCACCGTTCACGATATTTTGAAAGCTAAGGGAGAGATCTGATGGAACGTTATAATCAGCTGTTTCAACGTCTGTCGGCGAAGAAAGAAGGCGCATTTGTTCCTTTCGTGACCCTTGGCGATCCGACCCCTGAACTGTCACTGAAGATCATCGATACATTGGTAGCAGGCGGTGCCGATGCGTTAGAGCTGGGCATTCCGTTCTCCGATCCGCTGGCGGATGGCCCAACGATTCAGGGGGCAACCCTACGTGCCTTCGCGGCGGGTACCACTGTCGCGCAGTGTTTCGAGATCCTTGCCACCGTGCGCCAGAAGTATCCTGAACTGCCAATTGGGCTGTTGATGTACGCTAATCTGGTGTTCAGCAAAGGTATCGACAACTTCTACGCGCAATGTGAAGCCGTCGGCGTTGATTCCGTGCTGGTGGCGGATGTACCGGTTGAAGAGTCTGCACCGTTCCGTCAGGCTGCGATGCGTCATAACGTTGCACCCATCTTCATCTGCCCGCCGAATGCGGATGATGATTTGCTGCGGGAGATTGCCTCACACGGTCGCGGTTATACCTATCTGCTGTCGCGCGCGGGGGTGACGGGTGCAGAAAATCGCGCCAGCCAGCCGCTGAATCATTTGATTGAAAAGCTGAGCGAATATCACGCTGCACCACCGTTGCAGGGATTTGGTATCTCAGAAGCAAGCCAGGTGAGAGAAGCCATCGCGGCAGGCGCGGCGGGTGCGATTTCGGGATCAGCCATTGTGAAGATCATCGAGCGTAACCAGAACGATCCCGACACGCTGTTAGCGGAACTCAAAGCGTTTGTCAGCGATCTGAAAGCTGGCACGCGCTAAATCTTTAAGACCTTATTCGCGGTTACGAATAAGGTCTTCTCTTGATTATTCCAGCCTGAACGTTTGCTCATCGCCTGAGCCATCAGGATATCTCAGCTTCATCGTCAGCATGTCGCTTCTTATTTGCCACGTCAGCTTCTCGTCTTCTGGCCCCTCACGCCAACGTCCACTGCTATCTGGATTATCTGACATCAAGATAACGCTCTCGCCCTGAACCCGGCAGCGCACGGCCCAGCGTGATTGATCGGAGGGCCGGATATAGTGCACCCACGCCACGCCCTGCTCATCCACCTTATCCAGCTGCATAATTTTGAAGCTGCGACCAAAGCTCAGCGCGGTAGCCGCTTTGCACAGGGTACCCAGGTGTGGATTGATTAACGGTTCTGCCTGCGCGCTGGGCACTGGCAAAATTTGTGAAGCAAATAGCTGGAGGTAGGACAGATAGCTCATTGTCGCTATCGCCAGAATGGCACGCTTTTTCATTATTGTTTTCCCTGCCTGATGCTTAAATTTGCACCTGTCGGCTTATCGTCTTGTTGTTTTATTATTCGTTTTGCCCTGCTCTTTTAGCTTACCGTTTGCCTTGCTGCCGTCATTGGATCAATAAGTGGTAAAAATCGCGTATTTCCATCTTTTTCACCCCAGGCGATTTGCCGATTTGCAAAGCGCATACCACAATTAATCGCACCGTCTCGTCGCGGTGAAACACCATCTAAGACAGGGAGATAACCAATGAATTTTTTCAAAGTCGTTGCAGGATTATTAATGGCTGCGGTCATGGCGATCACACTTAGCGCCTGTGCACCAACAGCAACAAAGGAAGGAACCGGCGGCTATATCGATGATACGGTGATCACCACCAAGGTTAAGGCACAGTTGTTGAATGACGACTCGCTGAAATCCACCGAAATCAACGTCGAAACCTTTAAAGGGAAAGTACAATTAAGCGGCTTTGTCAGCTCACCGCAGATGGCGAACCGTGCAGTGACGGTGACCCGCAGCGTGGCAGGGGTCAAATCTGTAGTTAACAATATGCAGATTAAGTAATAGCGTAGCGATACTGCAGCGGGCGGCCTTTGGGTCGCCCGTTGTGTTTCAGCGGGTGCCTCAGAAACGGTAACCCACACCAAAGAAGAACACCCACGGATCGATGCGCGTGTTGATATTCTGTTGTTCACCGTTGGCTTTAAATTTCACTTCGGTATCAATGTCCATGTACCACAGCGATGCGTTCAGCATCCAGTCGCGGTTGATTTGATAATCCATCCCCACTTGACCCGCCACACCCCAGGAATCTTTGACGCTGAGATCGCTTAAGCCTGCATCCTGGCCGGTTTGATTAAATTTGGCATCGTAGAACGTGGTGTAGTTGATACCTACGCCAACATATGGGCGCACCGGGCTGCGGCTATCGAAGAAATAATACTGTGCCATCAGCGTCGGCGGCAGCTGGCGCACGGTAGCCAGATTTCCGGTGGCACCGAGACCAACCTTATGACGGAACGGTGTCGCTGCCAGCAGCTCAACACCGATGTTGTCCGTTGCCATATAGGTGAAGGTCAAGCCAAGCTGGGTGTCGTTGCTGACGTTGAAGCCGCCCATACCCAGCACATTGTCAGAGCCTTCGGTTGGACGAACAGTCGCGCTACCGGCACGCATGAAAAAATCACCCGCCTGATGAGCCAGTGCCAGTTGCGGGATAGCCAGAGCCAGTAGCAATGCGCATTTTGCCAGTTTCATAATCACTCCTTTGCAGAAAAGTAGGGTCTTAATCGGGATTGCGGCACAAGATCTAACCCTTTTTTGGTAAAAGATCATCTGCATCAATTCAAATTAATCACTTAAAAAACAATGAATTGATTCAGATCAATTTTCGGCATTGCGCGTCTGGAAGAAAAAACGCCAGGGAGGGTTTTCAGGCTGATGGAAAGGATTTGCTGCTTTTGTGAACCGGGAACGAAGTGCTATTCCCCATTCTTTACCAGAGATGACACAAAGTTATGGTCTTCCGGGTGCCAGCCCGCCCGCATAACATGTACAATCGCCGGGTTAATTAACCCGGTTCCATCAAGGAGAGTACATGTCTATCACGGCAAGCTCGTTATACCGTGACACAGGAAATTTTCTGCGTCATCAGCTGGTTACTATTGTGCTGATGGCGTTGTTGACGTCGTTCATTACGGTGATTGTCGGTCATGCATTAACCCCAGGCGAAGACCAGTTATCCCTGCTCAGTCAGGCTGACGACAGCGCGACATCACTTTTTGAATTGGTACAGAATATGTCACCGGATCAGCAGCGCATCTTGCTGCGCGCTTCCGCAGCTGGCACCTTTGCCGCGCTGATCGGCAACACGCTGTTGCTCGGCGGTATGCTGTGCCTGATCCCGCTGGTCTCCAATGGCCAACGCGTGAGTGCCCTGCGAGCAATCGGTGCCTCCGCACCACTGTTGCCGAAACTGCTGCTGCAGACCTTCCTGATTACCTTGCTGGTGCAAATTGGCTTTATGGTATTGATGGTGCCTGGCGTGATTCTGGCGATTCTGCTGTCACTGGCACCGGTAATGCTGGTCAGCGAGAAAATGGGGGTGATTGGCGCGATGCGCGCCAGTATGAAACTGGCATGGAAGAACATGAAAGTCATCGCCCCTGCCATTGTGCTGTGGTTGCTGGCGAAGATTGTGCTGATGTTCCTCATCTCATCACTCACAGTGCTGCCGGTGAACATCGCGTCGGTGGTGATGAACGCGCTGGGTAATCTGGTCTCCGCGATTCTGATTATCTATTTGTACCGACTGTATATGCTGTTACGTTAACAGCGATGGCGCTCTGCGGAGCGCCTTTATTGAACGCTCCTGCCCTAACTGGAAACGCTATGAAGCAGTTACTCGATTTTCTTCCCCTGGTGGTTTTCTTCATCTTCTACAAGCTGTACGACATCTTTGTCGCTTCTGGTGCCCTGATTGTCGCCACGGGTCTGGCGCTGGTGGTCAGCTGGGTGCTGTATCGCAAACTGGAAAAGATGACGCTTTTCACCTTCGCACTGGTGACGGTATTCGGCACGTTGACGCTGGTGTTCCATAACGATGAATTCATCAAATGGAAAGTCACCGTGATCTATTCTCTGTTCGCGTTGGCTCTGCTCTACAGCCAGTTCTTTATGGAACAGCCGCTGATTCAACGCATGCTCGGTAAAGAGCTGCAGTTGCCCGGTGTTGTGTGGCGTCGATTGAATATTGCCTGGGCCATCTTCTTCTTCGTCTGCGGCCTGGTAAATATCTATGTTGCGTTTTGGTTATCACAAGAGTTTTGGGTTAACTTTAAAGTGTTTGGTCTGACCGGCCTGACCCTACTGTTTACTCTGTTAAGCGGCGTGTATATCTGGCGACAGATGCCGCAACAAGAACAAAAATAAGCAACGCCGCCCGGCACAGTCGGGCTTCTCTTCACCTGCAGAAGAACTGAGCAATGGACGAAAAACATAAATTGCCGCAAGGCGAGATGGTGTCGCGCACCCTGGCGATGCCAGCGGATACCAATGCCAATGGTGATATTTTTGGCGGCTGGTTGATGTCACAGATGGATATGGGCGGCGCTATCATGGCCAAGGAGATCGCCGAAGGTCGTGTGGTCACCGTACGCGTTGATGGTATGTCGTTCCTAAAACCGGTGGCAGTAGGCGATGTCGTGAGCTGCTATGCGCGTTGCATACGTACCGGCAACAGCTCGATGACCATCAATGTAGAAGTGTGGATCAAGAAGGTTTCGTCTGAGCCAATCGGTCAAACGTATTGCGCCACTGAGGCGGTATTTGTTTACGTTGCCGTGGATAACAGCGGGAAATCCCGTCCGCTGCCACCTGGCAAAGCCAATCTTGCCGATTAACAGCGATAAAAAAAGCGGTCAATGACCGCTTTTTCTTTGCCTTCAACCCAGGCTTACTCGATGTTAGCTCCGCCGTTAATGCGGAACACAATGTTCATGGTCAAGCCTTTGCCAGGACGACCCGGCTGATAACGCCACTTCTTCATGGCCTGCTTCACTTCACGCTCGAACATGTTGCGCGGTTCGGCAGAAAGAATCTCCACATTATCGACCCGACCGTCGCTATCCACATCAAACTGCACGCGTACACGGCCTTCCACGCGTAACGCAAACGCACGCGCCGGATAGGCAGGTTTGCTCACGTTCATCGCCTTAGGCCCATCAGAGACGGTTTGCGTTGGCGCTGGGTTACTCTTCGGTGCCGTGGTCGGACGCGTCTGAGTGGTCGGGATATCCTGCTTGACCGGATTCTCCTGCGGCTTCACTTCCTTACGTGGCTTCGGCTCGACCTTTTTCTCTACCTTCGGCTTAGGTTTTGGCTTGGGCTTTGGTTCAGGTTTGGGAATCGGCACCGGCTCGACTTTTGGCGGCTCAGGTGCAACCTCCGGCTCAGGTTCGGGCTCTGGCGGCGGCGGAGTCACCACCGCAGGGGCCGGTTCTGGCTGCACTTCAGGTGCCACCATGGTCACGCTGATTGGCTGGGATGCTTTCGGAACCTCAATGGTCTGATGAAACGATGCATAGAGAATGCCCGCAATCAGTGAGCCGTGGAGTACCACGGACAAGATCATAGCTACGGGGGTACGTGTAGGAAGAGGCGTAGTCAACGTCGTCATATCAGTCATATTCATTGAGTGAAGCGCAGATTTTAAATGCAAATAGCAATCAGTTTCAATAAGCGATGTGTAAGCCACTCGCAGAAAGGCGTTTTTTAGCGGAGATTGCGCTATATGGCGGTGGATTTATCTTTCATTTGCACTCTGATTAACGATCACTTAACGTGTCTCGCAATTTCGGCAAGTCTAACGGGAGTACCCCATCGTGCTTTACGTCATTTATGCGGAAGATACCGCAGATTCACTGGAAAAACGCAATTCCGTACGCCCTGCGCATCTCGCGCGCTTGCAGTTACTGCAGGATGAAGGTCGACTGATCGCTGCTGGCCCAATGCCTGCTGTCGATAGCAACGATCCGGGTCCGGCAGGCTTTACCGGTTCAGTGATCATTGCCGAGTTTTCCTCGCTGGAAACCGCACAATCCTGGGCTAATGACGACCCGTACATTGCCGCTGGCGTGTATGAGAAAGTGGCGGTCAAACCGTTCAAGCGCGTATTTTAATCGATGTGGCAGTCTGTTTTACTGCTGGTAGCGGTGTTAACGCTGATTGGCAGAGCACTCTGGATTTGGCGTCAGCAAGGCTGGCGCCAGGCCCGGCAGCACATTGTGATGTTAGTCGTGCTGGCGGCCGCATTACAGATCGTCAATGTCTCTCTGGTGTTACGCGGAGCTTAACGGCCGCGTAAGCCATTTACATATTCTGCGTGATGAACAGGATAGATCGGCGATGCTGCTGCGCCACCTGATGACGAATGGCATGGATACGTTTATAGCGACGTGACTGCCCTTCCAGCCAACGTGCACGACGGCGGTGTACCTGACGTAACATTCTCCAGCGTGCCACTTCATTTCTGCTTCGTCTCATCACATCCTCATCAGACAGGCTAAACTCGCCAGGCATTATAAAGATCTGATTGAAAATGCCAAATCGAAAGCTTCATTGAACTGTCATTCACGATTAAAGGTTTCACTAGTGCTATTCAGCACGTAAACTTTCCTCATCAAAGCGCGAACAGGATGTCCACTTAATGACTACATTTTATACCCTAATCAGTTGGTTGCTGCTGTTTGGCTACTGGTTGCTGATTGCGGGTGTCACGCTGCGTATCCTGATGAAACGCCGCGCAGTGACGTCCGCCATGGCCTGGTTGCTGATCATCTATATTCTGCCACTGGTGGGTATTATCGCGTATCTGTCGTTTGGTGAACTTCATCTGGGCAAACGCCGGGCTGAGCGCGCACGCACCATGTGGCCCTCCACCGCCAAGTGGCTTAACGACCTCAAACAGTGCCGCCATATCTTTGCCACCGAACACAGTGACGTGGCACGTTCATTATTTGAACTCTGTCACCATCGTCAGGGCATTGCGGGTGTCAAAGGTAATCAGCTACAGCTGCTTACTAACTCTGATGATGTGATGCACGCGTTGATTCGTGATATCCAACTGGCTCGTCACAACATCGAGATGGTGTTTTACATCTGGCATCCGGGCGGCCTGGCGGACGAAGTGGCGGAATCACTGATGGCTGCCTCGCGCCGTGGTGTGCATTGCCGCCTGATGCTGGACTCTGCGGGCAGCGTGGCATTTTTCCGCAGCCCATGGGCGAATATGATGCGCAATGCCGGTATCGACGTGGTTGAGGCGTTACAAGTGAGCCTGCTGCGTGTGTTCCTGCGCCGTATGGATTTGCGACAGCATCGTAAAGTGGTGCTCATCGATAACTATATTGCCTACACCGGCAGCATGAACCTGGTCGATCCTCGCTACTTCAAGCAGGATGCAGGCGTGGGCCAATGGATCGATTTGATGGCGCGTATGGAAGGGCCGGTCGCGACCACGATGGGCATCGTTTACGCCTGTGACTGGGAGATTGAAACCGGCAAACGTATTCTGCCGCCCGCGCCGGATGCCAACATCATGCCCTTTGAGCAGGAAAGCGGTCATATCATCCAGGTGATCGCTTCGGGGCCGGGCTTCCCGGAAGATATGATTCATCAGGCGTTGTTGACGGCGGTCTATTCCGCACGCGAACAGCTGATCATGACGACGCCCTATTTCGTCCCCAGTGACGACCTGCTGCACGCCATCTGCACCGCTGCGCAACGCGGTGTGGAAGTCAGCATTGTGGTGCCACGCCACAATGATTCACTGTTGGTGGGCTGGGCCAGCCGCGCGTTCTTCACAGAGTTGCTGGAAGCCGGCGTGAAAATCTATCAGTTTGAAGACGGTTTGCTGCACACCAAAAGCGTGCTGGTCGATGGACAGCTGAGTCTGGTCGGCACCGTAAACCTGGATATGCGCAGCTTGTGGCTTAATTTTGAAATCACGTTGGTGGTTGATGATGATGGATTTGGCAGCGATTTGGCCACGGTGCAGGATGACTATATCGCCCGCTCACGCTTACTGGATGGTGCGCGCTGGGCTAAACGTGCGTGGTGGCAACGCATCGTTGAACGACTGTTTTACTTCTTTAGCCCTTTACTGTAAAACGAGCGACAAGATTACCGCCTCAGAGTAAGCAGGAATGACCATGGATTTAAATAATCGCCTTACCGAAGATGAAACGCTGGAACAGGCCTACGACATTTTTCTAGAACTGGCCGGTGATAACCTCGATCCGGCTGACATCATTCTGTTCAATCTGCAGTTTGAAGAGCGCGGCGGTGCGGAGTTGTTTGACCCGTCGGAAGACTGGCAGGAGCACGTCGATTTCGATCTCAACCCGGACTTCTTTGCGGAAGTGGTGATTGGTTTGGGTGAAGCGGACGGCGAGCCGATTACCGATGTGTTTGCCCGCGTGCTGCTGTGCCGCGAGAAAGACCATAAGCTGTGCCACATTCTCTGGCGTGAATAATCGCTGACGCATAAAACAACGCCGGGCAATTGCCCGGCGTTTTCTTTTCGACCTTATAAGGGGTCGACCTTCAGACAGGATACTGCGTGGCGGAAACTGCCCTCCAGCAATGGACGCGTTTTGGCACATTCAGGTCCGGCAATCGGACAACGGGTGCGAAATACGCAGCCCGATGGCGGATTGATCGGCGAAGGTAACTCACCTTCCAGCAGCTGGATCTGTTTGTTTTTTTCCAGATCCGGATCCGGGATCGGTACCGCTGACATCAGCGCGCGGGTGTACGGATGTTGCGGATTGTTGTACACCGAGTCATAAGTGCCCAACTCAACCGCATGACCGAGATACATCACCAGTACACGATCAGAGATGTGCTTCACCACCGCAAGGTCATGCGCAATGAAAATGAGCGATAATCCCATTTCACGTTGCAGCTGCTGCAGTAAATTCACTACCTGCGCCTGAATCGACACATCCAGCGCTGAAACCGGCTCATCGCAAATAATCAGCTTGGGTTCGAGGATAAGCGCACGCGCAATGCCGATACGCTGACACTGACCACCGGAAAACTCGTGTGGATAACGGTTGATGAGGTTAGGTAACAGCCCAACCTTCATCATCATGTTTTTTACCTTATCCTTCACTTCCTGCTTTGGCATCTTCGGATAATAGGTGCGCAGCGGCTCGGCAATGATGTCGCCAATGGTCATGCGCGGGTTCAGCGAGGCCAGCGGATCCTGGAAAATCATCTGGATATCGCTGCGCGCCTGACGCCACTCATCCTGACTCTGCCCCAATAAATCACGTCCCAGCCAGGCCACACGACCGTCGGTGGCTTTCACCAGGCCGATGATGGCGCGTGCCAGGGTTGATTTACCACAGCCCGATTCACCCACTACGCCGAGGGTTTCCCCCTCATACAAGCGCAGGCTGACGCCATCCACTGCTTTCAGTGTTTTTGGCGGCTGCCAGAACCACTGTTTGCCGTCTTTAATATCGAAATGCACCTTTAGATCGGCGATTTCCAGTAAGACTTTCTTCTCTTCGATGACGGTGCTCATGCTAATTCCTCCACCGGTTTGAAGCAGGCTCGCAGACGCCCTTCCGCGAAAGGCTCCAGCGGCGGTGACTTGGCACAGACGTCCATCGCAAAGGCGCAACGTGGCTGGAACGGACAGCCCTGTGGCAAGCGCAACAGGTTAGGCGGGTTGCCAGGAATGGTGGTGAGTGACTCACCCTCTTCCGCATCCAGACGCGGCACCGCACTCAGCAGGCCAATCGAGTAAGGATGCGCAGGCTGATAAAACACATCGCGTGCACGGCCATACTCCATGGTACGCCCGGCGTACATCACCAGCACTTTGTCACAGATACCAGCAACCACACCAAGATCGTGGGTGATCATGATGATCGCAGTGTTGAATTCGCGTTTCAGCTCGTTCAGCAGCGTCATGATCTGCGCCTGCACCGTCACATCCAGCGCTGTCGTCGGTTCATCAGCAATCAGCAATTTAGGACGACACAGCAGTGCCATGGCGATCATTACACGCTGACGCATGCCGCCAGAGAATTCATGCGGGAACATCTTCATGCGCTTGCGCGCTTCCGGCATTTTCACCGCATCCAGCATACGCACGGACTCTTCAAACGCCTGCGCGCTGCTCATGCCTTTGTGCAGCTTCAGCACTTCCATCAGCTGCTCGCCGACGCGCATATAAGGATTGAGCGAGGTCATCGGGTCCTGGAAAATCATCGCAATCTGCTCGGCACGCAGCTTGTTCAGTTTGTTCTCCGGCAGGTTGAGGATCTCTTCACCGTTGAATTTTGCCGAACCGCCAATGCGACCGTTTTTTGCCAGCAGGCCCATCAGGGCGAAAGCGGTTTGCGACTTGCCCGATCCCGATTCGCCGACGATACCCAGGGTTTCGCCAGCACTCAGTGAAAAGTTAAGATCGTTGACTGCGGTGACATCACCATCGTGGGTGCCAAAGGTGACGCGCAGATCTTTTACATCCAACAGCAGGTTACTGTTTCCCGCACGTGCAGCCATCGCTGGCTGAAATTCATGTATGGTCATCGGGAAACTCCTTAACGATCTTTCGGGTCGAGGGCATCACGCAGGCCATCGCCGATAAAATTGAAACAGAACAGCGTGACCACGAGGAAACCCGCCGGGAACATCAGCAACCAGGGCGAAACTTCCATGGAGTTGGCGCCGTCACTCAGGAGTGCGCCCCAACTGCTCAGCGGCTCTTGCGTACCCAACCCGAGGAAACTGAGGAAGGATTCAAACAGAATCATGCTGGGCACCAGCAATGAGGCATACACCACTACCACACCCAGCACGTTCGGTACGATGTGACGCAGCACGATATTGAAGGTCGACACCCCACCCACCTGAGCCGCTTCAATAAACTCTTTGCGCTTCAGGCCCAGCGTCTGACCGCGCACAATACGCGCCATATCCAGCCACGACACCATACCGATCGCCACAAAGATCAGCAGGATGTTACGACCGAAGAAGGTCACCAGCAGGATCACGAAGAACATGAACGGGAAGGAGTTGAGGATTTCCAGTATACGCATCATCACGGAGTCGATTTTGCCGCCGAGATAGCCCGCCAGTGAACCATACAGCGTGCCCACCAGCACCGCGATCAACGCGGAGGCAATGCCGACCATCAACGAGATACGACCGCCAATCGCCACGCGCACCAGTAGGTCACGTCCAGATGAGTCGGTGCCAAACCAGTGGCCAGAAACCGTATCTGGAGCCGCTGACATCATGGCCCAGTCGGTATCATCATATTTAAACTGCGATAACACCGGCGCTAATATCACGAACAGAGTAATCGCTAACAGCACCAGCAAACTGATCAGCGCAGCGCGGTTATGGATGAAGCGGCGACGCGCATCCTGCCACAGGCTGCGCCCTTCGACTTCCAGTTTTTCACTGAAGGCATCCAGAGCTTCGCTGTTTTTCTTACTTAACATCATGGGCGAGCTCCACAATCAGTAACGGATTTTCGGATCGATGACGGCATACAGCACATCCACGATCGCATTGAACAGAATGGTCAGCACGCCGACCAAAATGGTCAGACTCATCACCAAAGAATAGTCACGGTTCAGGGCACCGTTAACAAACAGCTGGCCAATACCCGGCAGACCGTAAATCGATTCGATCACCATTGAACCGGTGATGATGCCGACGAATGCCGGCCCCATATACGAGAGCACGGGTAACATGGCTGGTTTCAATGCATGGCGCAGTACGATACGGCGCAGCGGCAACCCTTTGGCGCGCGCGGTGCGAATAAAGTTGGAGTGCATCACTTCAATCATCGAACCACGCGTAATACGCGCGATGCTGGCGATATAGGCCAGAGACAGCGCCACCATCGGCAGCAGCATGTAATTCCACTGCCCACCGTTCCAGCCACCGCCCGGCAGCCATCGCAAGGTAATCGCAAAAATCAGCACCAGCAACGGTGCGACGACAAAGCTGGGTATCACGACGCCCGTCATGGCGACCCCCATTACCGCGTAATCCCACAAACTGTTCTGTTTGAGCGCGGCAATGACTCCTGCCGTCACGCCAAGGATCACTGCAAGGAAGAAGGCGGCGAGGCCGAGTTTGGCCGAAACCGGGAAGGCATGGCCGACCAGATAGTTAACGGAATAATCTTTGTACTTGAACGATGGACCAAAATCGCCGTGCGCCAGCTGCACTAAGTAACTGACGTACTGTTTGCCGATCGGATCGTTCAAATGATATTTGGCTTCGATGTTCGCCATCACCTCAGGCGAGAGCGTGCGCTCGCCGGTAAACGGACTGCCGGGTGCCAGTCGCATCATAAAGAAGGAGATGGTGATAAGGATGAAGAGCGTCGGGATCGCTTCCAGAAGTCGACGCAGGATGAATTTTAACATTGCCGTACCTACCAGGCTGTTGCTTCACAAAGTCAAAAAGGCGGCGCTACAGCGCCGCCACTGTCGATAGCCTGAGTGCTATTAATGTTTAATGATATACAGGTTTTTATCGAGGGTTTTATCCAGCGGGTCATTGCCGGTGTAACCGCCCACGTACGGTTTCACCAGACGCGCATTCACGTAGTAGTAAACCGGCACGATGGTGCTGTCTTTATCCAGAATCTGCTCAGCTTTCTGGTAATCCGCGACACGGGCTTTATCGTCTACCGCTTTCACCGCATCGTGGATCACTTTATCGAAGTCTGCGCTCTTATAGTGCGAGGTGTTACTGCTGCTGTCTGACAGCATGATGTTCAGGAACGAGGTTGGCTCGTTATAGTCTGCACACCAGGCCGCACGAGAAACATCAAAGTTACCCTGATGACGGGTATCCAGGAAGGTTTTCCACTCCTGATTCTCCAGCTTGATGTTCACGCCAATGTTCTTTTTCCAGATCGAAGACGCGGCGATAGCCAGTTTCTTATGCAGATCTGAGGTGTTGTACAGCAGGTTGAAGGTCAGTGGCTTATCAGCCGTGTAACCTGCCTCAGCCAGCAGTTTTTTCGCTTCTTCGTTACGCTTGTTCTGATCCCATTTGAACCAGTCTGGCGGTAGCAATTCCATGCCGTCGGTGGCTGGCGGGGTAAAGCTGTACGCCGGTAACTGACCCTGCGCCAGCACCTTATTCACCATGATGTCGCGATCCAGACCCAGTTTCAGCGCAGTACGCACGCGCGGATCGGTGAATGGCGCTTTCTGGTTGTTGATTTCATAGTAGTAGGTGCAGAGATACGGTTTCACCATCAACTCTTTGCCATTGTCGCGCTGCAGTTTTTTGAACAGCTCGATCGGCATGTTGTTATAGGTGATGTCGCTACCGTTCTCAGAGAAGTAACGGTTCACGTCACTGACTTCTGAGTTGATCGGCAGGAAGGTCACTTTGTTCAGTACGGTGTGCGCGTTATCCCAATATTCCGGGTTACGTACGATGGTGACACGTTCGTTGATGACGTGTGATTCCAGTTTAAAAGCACCGTTGCCCACCCAGTTTTGTGGCTGCGTCCACTGATCGCCAAACTTATCGATAGCAGGCTTATATACAGGTGACATCACGGAGTTGATCAGCAGCTTGTAGAAGTAAGGAACCGGCTCGCTGAGGGTCACTTCCAGCGTATGGTCATCAATGGCTTTCACACCCAGATCGGTGATCGGTTTTTTACCGGCGATGATGTCATCGACATTCAGGATGTGGCCGTATTGCGGATAGCTGGCGTAAGGAGAAGCAGTTTTAGGATCGACTAAACGCTCCCAGCTGTAGACGAAATCTTGTGCCGTGACCGGCTCGCCATTGGACCATTTAGCGTTTTTACGCAGATGGAAAGTCCAGACTTTAAAATCTTTGTTTTCCCAGCTTTCTGCCACGCCCGGAATCGGTTTGCCATCGCTGTCGCTGATGATCAGACCTTCGTAGAGATCGCGTGCGATGTTGTCTTCCGGCACGCCTTCAATTTTATGCGGGTCAAGCGATTGCACTTCATCGCCATTACCACGTACCAGCTCCTGTTTTGCTGCCAATTCAACGCCTGCTGGCACTGCGGCCAATGCGGCATTCCCTGCCAGCGCGCCGATTGCTGCAAGAACGCCTGCGGCAATCAGGCTTTTTTTCGTGATGTTGTTCATTACTTAGCTCCAGTTTTATTATCGTCACCGGGTCAGTTAACCGCCCGGCGTACCCCGTTTCCGGGAGATCTCTGCCTGTCTGAACAGAGACCACTACCACCCTTCAGGGTTTACCACGTTAATGTGCCGTCCGACTGTAGCGCCGGTTCCACACATTACTCAATGTTTCTTTATGTAATAGTATTTCAATGCCAGCATATCCTGCGGATCTTTACCGGTAAAACCGCCTACCCAGGGTTTCACCAGACGCACGCTGACCCGATAGTAAACCGGCACGATGGGTGAGTCCGTATCCAGCTGCGCTTCCGCCTGCTGATACAATGCGGCACGCTGTGTGTTATCGGCAGCCGTCAGAGTTTGCGCCATCAATTTATCGAAGGCATCGCTGTGATAGAACGCGGTGTTAATCGAGGAACCACTCAGCAGCATATTGAGGAAGGTTGAGGGCTCGTTATAGTCCGAGCACCAGGTGGCACGCACCACATCGTATTGCGCCTGATGACGCGTCTCCAGCAGCGTTTTCCACTCCTGATTTTGTAGCGTCACCTCGGCACCGAGGTTCTTTTGCCACATCGAGGCGGCGGCGATAGCCTGCCGTTTATTCTGCTCAGAGGTGTTATACAACAACGTGAAACGCAGCGGGTGCTGAGCATTAAAACCGGCATCGGCCAGCAGTTGTTTGGCACTGGCGTTACGTTCGGCCTGGGTTTGCTTCGACCAGGCAGGGGCTTCAGGCGAGATGCCGTGCGTAAATGGCGGCGTCAGCGCATAGGCGGAGATCTGCCCCTGCCCCATGATCTTGTCGGCGATGATGTCACGATCAAGCGTCAGCTTCAGGGCTGTACGGACTCTTGCATCATCGAACGGCGCCTTTTTGTTGTTCATTTCATAGTAGAAGGTGCAGAGTACAGGGCTGACTTTGACCTGATTACCTAAATCCTGCTGCAACTTCTTGAATAAATCCGGTGGCACCACGCTGTTGGTCATATCTGTGCCACCGCTGCGATAGCGATTGATATCACTGTTCTCGGAGCTAATCGGCAGAAAAACGCCCTCATCAATCACGCTGCGCGCATTATCCCAATATTGCGGATTACGCTTCAGGACAATCTTTTCATTCACCACCCAATCAGCCAGCGTATAAGCACCATTTCCCACATAATTCTGCGGTTGCGTCCACTGCTCGCCGAATTTTTCAATCGCCGCACGGTACACTGGCTTCATCGAGGTGTGTGCCAGCATATCGATAAAATAGGGAACAGGCTCAGTGAGTGTCACTTCGAGGTGGTGCGCATCAATCGCTTTCACGCCCAGTGAATCCGGCGAGGCTTTGCCTGCCAGAATGGCGTCGATACCGGCGAGATGCGCCGCCTGCAAATAGCTGGCATAGGGTGAAGCTGTTTTCGGATCGGCCAGGCGCTGCCAGCTGTAGACAAAATCTTGTGCGGTGACGGGGTCACCGTTGCTCCAGCGCGCATCTTCACGCAGGGTGAAGTTCCAAATACGCCCCTGCTGGTTACTCCACTGCACTGCGACGCCAGGCACAATCTGACCATTGTTATCGGTCTCAACCAGCCCCTCCAGCAAATTGCGGATGACATTGGATTCAGGCACCCCTTCCGTTTTTTGCGGATCGAGCGAGGACACTTCACTACCGTTATTGATGACAATGCGCTGTGTTGCTGATAATTGCGTCCCTGCCGGGATTTCAGCAGCCTGACTATGAGAGATAAAACCTGCCAGACAAAGCGCCAGAGACGTGCGCGCAGCCTTTTTCGCTACCATGCTTTTCATCAACAAATATCAACCTTAAATAAAACCTGATAGCGAGTAAGCAAGAAGCGTACACATTTGTCGCTAACAGGAAAAAAATTTGTGATGAGCCGAAAATTATCAGAACCGATGCCCGCACGCCAAAGCTAAACAGCAAAAATGTTAGCTAATTCTCTTTTATCATGTAGATCGCCTCAGGAGAAGTGTTAATTTTCACCCTAAAATATTATTCAATTCTATGTTTTATAAGTCATAAATCAGATATTGGTCGTAATTTTCGCCAAAAAGAACTTTCAACTCTCTATTTTGCAGTTAACACTGGCAATCTTTAGACAAACAATATGAAACGTTATTTGAAACGATAAAACATCCGAATAGTTACTGGATAAAATCAATTAGGCAGTGAAATATACTGTGATAATTGTCACATATATATGTTGATGAATTGGCGAAGAGAGGGAATGTAGTAGCAAAAGTGATGATAGCCTGATCATTTTAAGCAAGGCGAATAACTTCACCATATTGGTGCAAAAAAATCACCCATCGCACCAATATGGATCGCAGAAGTTATTTTTTGACTGAAAATTCAGCCTGATTAATTCAGTAAACCCGGGAATATCGCTTTCATGCCGGTGACAACAAACTCAATACCCAGCGCCATTAATAGCAGACCCATGATACGCGTAATCACGTTAATGCCTGTTTGCCCTAAGATGCGCACCATCAAAGGGGCAGCCCGGAACAGTAACCAGCAACAGAAAGCAAAAATCGCAATGGCGACAGTGAAACCGAGCAGGTTTATCCAGCTGTGGTAACGCGTGCTCCAGACGATAGTCGAACTGATGGCACCCGGCCCGGCCATTAAAGGTAAAGCCAGCGGCACCACACCAATACTTTCACGAATCGCGGTCTCTGATTTTTCCTGCTTGTTTTGCTTATCCTCGCCCAGCTTGCCGCTGATCATCGACATTGCAATAGTGACCACCAGAATGCCGCCAGCGATACGGAATGAGTCAATGGAGATGCCGAAGAGATGGAGAATAGCGTCCCCGAGGAACAGCGAGGTCCAGAGAATGATCGCTACAGCCAGATTTGCCGTGAAGTTGGTTTTATTCCGCTCAGCGACAGCCTGGTAGCTGGTCATGCTAATGAACACGGGAATGATCCCCACGGGATTGACCAGGGCAAATAAACCGACAAAAAACTTAATGTAGCCGGAAAAATCAAGTAGCACGGGGTTCACGGTGAGCTCCACGAAGGTAGTGTTTCAAATCGCGCTTAATGTAGTGCATAAGCCGGGCGGAAAACCAGTGGGTTAAGCGGAAATATATGCTGCTATTTCCGCTAACTTCCAGTGGATTCATCTGTGCGAAGTGGGACATCAATCACCCGACCTATCCCTGTCAGCCAAAACCAACGAATGAGTTACTTTAGTTGCTAAAGTGGGTGCTGAAAGGTGTCAGCTTGGCTCCGGATTGATCCACATCAAAATTTGCCTACCTCATCAGGGGTAATCTTACCCCATCGAAATTATTGCGAAATGAGTAAGCGTTTTATCCTGGAAACCCTTTTAGTAAGCAACGGCAATCAACTTGCCACTCTGACCAACGTATAAGCATAGCGCGACTATACTTTCCGACTCAGGCTTGCTTACTAAAAGAGTTTAACTTCCTTCAGGAGAGCACTATGGCCGTTACAAATGTTGCCGAACTTAATGCACTGGTTGAGCGTGTTAAAAAGGCACAGCGTGAATACGCCAACTTTAGTCAGGAACAAGTTGATACCATTTTCCGCGCTGCTGCACTCGCCGCTGCTGATGCCCGCATCCCTCTCGCCAAAATGGCCGTCGCCGAGTCCGGCATGGGTATCGTTGAAGATAAAGTGATCAAGAACCACTTCGCTTCTGAATATATCTACAACGCCTATAAAGATGAGAAAACCTGTGGTGTGCTGGATACAGATGACACCTTCGGTACTATCACCATCGCTGAGCCAATTGGCCTGATTTGCGGTATCGTCCCAACCACTAACCCAACCTCTACCGCCATCTTTAAAGCGCTGATCAGCTTAAAAACCCGTAACGGTATCATTTTCTCACCACATCCCCGTGCCAAAGATGCCACCAACAAAGCAGCCGACATTGTGTTGCAAGCCGCCATTGCGGCTGGTGCGCCGAAAGACATCATTGGCTGGATTGATGTCCCTTCAGTAGAGCTGTCCAACCAGCTGATGCACCACCCTGATATCAACCTGATTCTGGCCACCGGTGGCCCGGGCATGGTGAAAGCTGCATACAGTTCTGGTAAACCAGCGATTGGTGTCGGTGCGGGTAACACGCCAGTGGTTATCGATGAAACCGCCGATATCAAACGTGCTGTCGCTTCTATCCTGATGTCCAAAACCTTCGACAACGGCGTCATTTGTGCATCAGAACAGTCAGTCATCGTGGTGGACTCGGTCTACGATGCGGTTCGCGAGCGTTTCGCCAGCCATGGTGGCTATCTGTTACAGGGCAAAGAGTTGAAAGCCATTCAGGACATCATCCTGAAAAATGGTGCGCTGAATGCTGCTATCGTGGGTCAGCCTGCGGCAAAAATTGCTGAACTGGCGGGTATTAGCGTCCCTGCGACCACCAAAATTCTCATCGGTGAAGTGAAGCTGGTGGATGAGTCTGAACCGTTTGCCCACGAAAAACTGTCGCCAACCCTGGCGATGTATCGCGCAAAAGATTATTACGACGCGGTAGATAAAGCAGAAAAACTGGTGGCTATGGGCGGTATCGGCCATACCTCTTGCCTGTACACTGACCAGGACAACCAACACGAGCGCGTGCACTTCTTTGGCGACAAAATGAAGACCGCCCGTATTCTGATTAACACACCAGCTTCGCAAGGCGGTATTGGCGACCTGTATAACTTCAAACTTGCGCCATCGTTGACGCTGGGCTGTGGTTCCTGGGGCGGTAACTCAATTTCTGAGAACGTCGGACCTAAACACCTGATCAACAAGAAAACCGTGGCCAAGCGAGCTGAAAATATGTTGTGGCATAAACTTCCGAAGTCTATCTACTTCCGTCGTGGTTCACTGCCGATTGCCCTGGAAGAAGTCGCGACCGACGGTGCTAAACGCGCCTTTATCGTCACTGACCGCTTCCTGTTTAACAATGGCTATGCCGATCAAGTCACTCGCGTGTTAAAAGCGCACGGCATCGAAACTGAAGTGTTCTTTGAGGTGGAAGCGGACCCAACACTCAGCATCGTACGTAAAGGTGCTGAGCAGATGAACAGCTTCAAACCCGATGTGATTATCGCCCTGGGCGGCGGTTCGCCGATGGATGCCGCGAAAATCATGTGGGTGATGTACGAACATCCTGAAACCCACTTCGAAGAACTGGCGCTGCGTTTCATGGATATCCGTAAACGTATCTACAAGTTCCCGAAAATGGGCGTGAAAGCGCGCATGGTGGCCATCACCACCACTTCCGGTACCGGTTCTGAAGTTACACCGTTTGCTGTGGTCACTGACGATGCGACAGGCCAGAAATATCCGTTAGCGGACTATGCGTTGACGCCTGATATGGCGATTGTGGATGCCAACCTGGTGATGGATATGCCGCGTTCACTCTGTGCGTTTGGTGGTCTGGATGCCGTCACTCACTCACTGGAAGCCTATGTCTCTGTGCTGGCTAATGAGTACTCTGATGGCCAGGCACTGCAGGCGCTGAAACTGCTGAAAGAGAACCTGCCGGCCAGCTATCGTGAGGGTGCGAAGAATCCAGTGGCGCGTGAACGTGTGCATAATGCGGCAACAATCGCTGGTATCGCGTTCGCCAACGCCTTCCTCGGTGTGTGTCACTCCATGGCGCATAAGCTGGGCTCGGAGTTCCACATTCCGCACGGTTTGGCCAACGCCCTGCTGATTTGCAACGTCATCCGTTACAACGCGAATGACAACCCAACCAAGCAGACAGCTTTCAGTCAGTACGATCGCCCACAGGCACGTCGTCGCTACGCTGAAATTGCCGACCATCTTGGATTGAGTGCACAGGGTGACCGCACTGCCCAGAAAATTGAAAAACTGCTGGCATGGCTGGAAGAGATGAAAACTCAACTCGGTATCCCAACCTCTATCCGTGAAGCTGGCGTGCAGGAAGCCGATTTCCTGGCAAAAGTCGATAAGCTGGCAGACGACGCGTTTGATGACCAGTGTACCGGTGCGAATCCGCGTTATCCGCTGATTGCCGAATTGAAGCAAATCATGCTGGATACCTTCTATGGCCGCGAATTCTCTGAAGCTGAAGGCCCAGTGGCTGAAGCCGCCGATGATAAAACGGTGAAAATCGAGAAAAAAACCAAAAAAGCCTAACCGGCGAAAAACAAAAAACCCGCTGCGGCGGGTTTTTTTATCGCTAAATAATCAAGCGTGCGGAGATTGCGCACCATAGATAGCTTTTAACGATCCTTCATCAATCGCCTGTTTATAGTGTTTACGGCAGACAGAAATATATCGCTCATTGCCGCCAATCACCACCTGCTCTCCTTCGCTGAACGGTTTACCGTTGGCATCAAGGCGCAATACCATGCTGGCTTTACGGCCGCAATGGCAGATGGTTTTAAGCTCAACCAGTTTATCTGCCCATGCCAGTAAATATTGACTGCCGGTAAAGAGCTCGCCGCGAAAATCAGTGCGTAATCCATAACACAATACGGGAATATCCATATTGTCGACCACATCCGATAACGCCCTGACCTGCTCACGTGTCAGGAACTGACTCTCATCCACCAGCACACAATGAACCGGTTGCTTCGCATGCTCCCTGGCTATTTCCTGATTTAATTGTGTCGCAGCGTTATATAAAAAAGCAGGAGACGAAAGACCAATCCGCGAGCTTACCTTGCCCGCACCAAAGCGGTCATCAATCTCGGCGGTATACACCAGAGTGCGCATGCCGCGCTCCTGATAGTTATAGGAGGACTGAAGCAAAGCAGTGGATTTACCCGCGTTCATCGCGGAGTAATAAAAATAAAGTTGGGCCATATGCAGAATCTCATCGCAGCACAAATCTGATGGCGCGCAGTCTACCATAAACAAGTAAACCTGTAGCGATGCATTATTTTTATCATTTGCTCAAATTAACGACAATTACAGGTACGCGATTCATCATCGACGTTAAAACAGCACTTTTTGGCAAAGAACAATCTATGCTGAGAATTTATTCAGCATTATTACTGCCAAAGTGTAAGGATTAGCACAACGTCACGGTGGCAAACGCGGATAATCAAGGCTTCAGATCTAAGCGTTAACGGTAAATATATTTGTAAACCGTAATGCAATGTGATTTCTGGTTTTTACTTAACGTTTTACTTTTTAATCTGACTATTGCAGTTATTTTTTAGCCCCACTATTATGAGTCGGCAGAACAACTCCCATTTATTATATTTTGAGATTAGGACAATGAGCGAAGCACTTAAAATTCTTAATAATATCCGTACATTGCGCGCGCAAGCTCGGGAATGCACTCTGGAAACACTGGAAGAGATGCTGGAAAAACTCGAGGTTGTCGTCAATGAGCGTCGTGAAGAAGAAACTCACGCGCAGGCTGAAAATGCTGAACGTAACCGCAAACTTGAACAATACCGTGAGATGCTGATTGCAGATGGTATCGATCCAAACGAATTGTTACAGGCACTTTCTGAGACCAAAGCACCGGGAAAAACCAAGCGTGCTGCACGTCCTGCCAAGTATTCTTACGTTGATGAAAATGGTGAAAACCGTACCTGGACAGGTCAGGGTCGTACACCAGCCGTGATTAAAAAAGCGATTGAAGAACAAGGCAAACAACTGGACGATTTCCTGCTGTAATTTTCCAGTGCTTCGAATTGTGAATAGCGCTAACGTGAGTTCACTTTACACCGGGTAAGAAAAAGGAAGCCGCTGGCTTCCTTTTTTAATGCGTCTTTATTGCTGATAAAAGCGACGATACCAATCAACAAAGTTCTGCACGCCCTGCTCAACCCTGGTTTGCGGACGGAACTGAATCGCATCATATAACGGCTGGGTATCCGCACTGGTATTGAGCACATCTCCCGGCTGCATCGGCAGCATATTTTTCTTCGCTTCAATGCCCAACGCTTTTTCCAGTGACTCGATATAGGTCATCAGGCTGGTCGGCTGGCTGTTGCCGATATTGTAAAGCCGGTATGGCGCAGAACTGGTGGCCGGCGATCCCGCTTCCACGGTCCAGTTTTCATCAGCCTGCGGAATCACATCCTGCATACGCACGATAGCTTCAGCAATATCATCAATGTAAGTAAAATCTCGGGTCATTTGCCCACGGTTATAGACGTCAATTTGCTCACCGGCCAGCATTGCGCGGGTGAATTTGAATAACGCCATATCCGGACGTCCCCATGGACCGTAAACAGTAAAGAAGCGCAGACCGGTGGTGGGCAACTGGTATAAATGGGAATAAGTATGCGACATCAATTCGTTGGCTTTTTTCGTGGCCGCATACAGAGAAATAGGATGATCAACAGAGTCATCCGTTGAGAAAGGCATTTTGCGGTTAAGCCCATATACTGAGCTGGATGACGCATACAACAGGTGGCCAACTTTATGATGGCGGCACCCTTCGAGAATATTGAGGTGGCCAATGAGATTGGCATCGGCGTAAGCGTGTGGGTTATCAATTGAATAACGAACGCCCGCTTGCGCACCCAGATGGATCACGCGTTCAAATGCATGATCTTCGAATAATGAAGAAATGGCCTGGCGATCTGCCAGGTCCATTTTCAGGAAAATAAACTCGGGATGCTGGAGGATCTGGTCTAAGCGCGCTTGTTTCAGGCTGACATCGTAATAGTCATTCAGGTTATCGATACCGACGACCTGGTGACCGGCGGCCAGCAAACGCTGACTCACGTGAAATCCAATAAAACCTGCCGCACCGGTAACCAAAAACTTCATACATCCCTCATTTATTACACAATTTGAATTGATGCTCCGCGGCCGATAGCGTAATACGTAAAGCCGCGTTTGCTGATACGCTCCGGATCATACAGGTTACGACCATCAAAAATCACGGGTTGTTTTAACGCGGTTTTGATAACGTCGAAATCTGGCGCACGGAAGTTCTGCCATTCAGTACAAATGACCAGGCCATCAGCACCCTGCAACGCCGCTTCTTTGGTACCGGTCAGCTTCAGGTCGTCGCGGTGGCCATAAATACGCTGCGCTTCTTCCATTGCTTCCGGGTCAAATGCCTGAATGGTCGCACCCGCTTCCCATAGCGTTTCCATCAGCACACGGCTGGAGGCTTCACGCATATCGTCGGTGTTAGGTTTGAACGCAAGGCCCCAGAGAGCAAAGGTTTTGCCACGCAAATCGTCGCCAAAATGCCGCTTGATGAAGCTCGGCAATTTGTTCTTCTGTGAATCATTCACATCTTCTACCGCCTGCAACAGACGCGGTGTGTAACCAATCGACTCAGCAGTACGAATCAGCGCCTGCACGTCTTTCGGGAAGCACGAACCACCGTAGCCACAGCCAGGGTAGATGAAGTGATAACCAATGCGAGAATCTGAACCAATCCCCTGGCGGACTTTCTCAACGTCGGCTCCCAGACGTTCTGCCAGGTTAGAGATTTCGTTCATGAAGCTGATTTTGGTCGCCAGCATGCAGTTCGCTGCGTACTTGGTCAGCTCTGCACTGCGGATATCCATCAGAATCATGCGATCGTGATTGCGGTTGAATGGCTCATAAAGCTCACGCAACAACTCAACCACGTCGTCGTTATCAGTGCCCACCACGATGCGCTCAGGACGCATGCAGTCGTTTACTGCAGCCCCTTCCTTGAGGAATTCAGGGTTAGAAACCACATCAAACGGGATGTTCACATCACGTTTTTGCAGCGTCTCGGCCATTACTGCACGCACACGATCAGCCGTTCCGACAGGGACAGTAGATTTATCGATCACCACTTTATGATCGTTCATGTGCGCTGCAATTGTCCGCGCAACCGCAGTCACATATTTCAGATCGGCAGAACCGTCTTCATCCGGCGGCGTACCCACAGCAATAAATTGCATGACACCGTGGTTAACACCCTCTTCTGCATTGGTGCTGAACTTCAGGCGACCCGCTTCATAGTTAGACATCACCAGCGGCGTCAAACCCGGTTCGAAAATCGGAATATGGCCTTTTTTCAGGTTTTCGACTTTCTTTTCATCGACATCAATACAGAGAACGTCATGTCCGACTTCGGCTAACACCGCAGCCTGAACCAGACCGACATAGCCGATACCAAATACAGTGACTTTCATTGAATTATCCTGTGTTTAATGAATTACTTTTTGTTGCCTACAGCGCCTTCCAGCCATTGAGTAAAGTCTTTACCCAGTACTGGATGACGAACGCCATACTCAACGAAAGCCTGCATATAACCCAGTTTGTTACCGCAGTCATGGCTTACACCGGTCAGGTGATAGGCTTCAACGGTCTCTTTTTCCATCAGCATGGCGATGGAGTCAGTCAGCTGAACTTCGCCGCCAGCACCTGGAGGGGTTTTCGCCAGCAGTGGCCAGATGTCAGCAGACAGCACGTAACGACCCACAACTGCGAGGTTAGAAGGCGCTTCAGAAGCTTTAGGCTTCTCAACCACACCCACCATTGGCGCGCTCTGGCCTGGCGCCAGGTCAGCACCTTTGCAGTCAACGACACCGTAAGCGGTCACATCAGCAACCGGCTCTACCATGATCTGGCTGCGGCCGCTTTCTTCGTAACGCGCCAGCATTTCTGCCAGGTTGTCTTTGGTTGGGTCAGATTCGTACTCATCGATGATCACATCGGGCAGAATCACGGCAACCGGCTCATCACCGACCAGCGGATGTGCACACATCACTGCGTGGCCAAGGCCTTTCGCAATACCCTGACGCACCTGCATGATGGTCACGTGTGGAGGACAGATAGACTGGATTTCGTCCAGCAGCTGACGCTTAACGCGTTTTTCCAGCATGGATTCCAGCTCAAAACTGGTATCAAAATGGTTTTCGATGGCGTTTTTAGAAGAGTGCGTAACCAACACGATTTCGTTAATGCCCGCAGCGATACACTCATTCACGACATATTGGATCAGCGGCTTATCGACCAGCGGTAACATCTCTTTTGGAATAGCTTTAGTAGCAGGCAGCATACGCGTACCCAGACCTGCAACCGGGATTACCGCTTTTTTTACTTTAGACTTATAGGCAGACATCTAAATACCTCTCTTAATAGGCCGTTCAAGTTAATACTTGATATGTCGGTTTAAAAAACGAAATGAGTATATCAGTTACTATCAGACGGATTTATCCTGGATGGAGCTAATCCGCGGAATTTAAGACTATTACCCAAGTGTAAAGCTTACCCTTGGCCCTGTCTCCAGCCCGCAAAAAATATAAATCCAATCGCTTATTCTTCAGCCGATAACATCAGCCGTAGCCTGCCACCCGCGCCCCACACATGGCACTGCCAGGCATCAGCGCGTTGACTGATCTGATTGAGGTGCGTACTGCCCATAGTACCAAGCGGTACGCCATTACTGAGTTGAATCTGATGGGTGTTAATGTGCAATGTGGCGTTGAGGCCAGCGGAGACCAGAATCAGGTTTTTCAACTGACGATGGTAGTACCCCACCAACAAGGGGAACTGGCCACTGAGATTGGCCTGGCGTAACAGCATATTGACCTGGCGCAGCAGGCCGTTTAACTCCGGCAAGCGCTGTTTCTGTCCGGAAAGTTGCTCCTGTAACAGACCATTAAACAGCGCGCGCAATAGTAAGGCGGCCAACACGCCATTATCACCTGCTCGGGTCACATCAAGACAGTAGAAGGCCAGATCCTTGTCGGACAACGCGGCAATATCCAGCACCAACCCCGGCTGTTCAGCCATGGTCAGCTGGCGATAATTAATGCGGCAATTGGCGATGGTTTGCTGAACCGGTGGTTGCAACTGCTTCAGTAACTTAGACGCAGCTAAAGGATCGCGGACCAGTGCGTCCCAATCCTGAAACAGTTGTTCATCTTCCTCAACTTTGGAAGTGAACATCGAAGGATAAAGGCACTCATACACGGCTTCACGAAAACGTTCGAGGTTTCTCAGTGGCTTAAGCAGGACATCCTGAACCCCAAGGCGCAGGACATGCGCAATATCGGCCATGTTCTGCGTAGCGGAGATAATCAAGATTGGCACGCTATTACCGCGGCTGCGAATACGTTCGACGAACTGAAGCCCCCCCATGCGCGGCATCTCCAGATCGCAAATCACCAGATCAACGGCTTGAGCCGACAGTAAGGTTAAGCCATCAAGGCCATCTCCCGCTTCCAGCGTGCTGGCTCCCAGCCCCACCAGCATCGTGTCTAACATCGAACGGAAAACGACCTCATCTTCGACAATGAGTATCTTTTTGCCGATTAGTGGTTTTTCCATTCTCTCCCCCTGCGTACCAGATATTTCAATAGTGGTTCATAAAACGCAGTTGCGCCTTTCAGAATTGACTGAAGTCGCACTGCCTGTGAATGAACAACCTGATTATCTGCCACGGACCAGCGGTAATAGTTCATCCATTTTTTTCTCGACGGCGGCTTTACCTGCCGCAATGGCTTCTTCTGCACGATGAAAATCCAGTGTGGATATCTGCGGACAAAACGGTTGAATCAGCACATCCGGTGGATCGCCCGCCATACGATTACGTTTAAGGCGGTTTTCCAGAATCTGGATGGATGTGGACATGATCTCCATAGCACCCGGCGTCTGATTGGCCCGGCGGTGCGTCAGACCCAGTATGCGCTGGCGCAATTTTTTGCCCCAGCTTAATGCTTCTGCTGCGGCCTCTTCTTCGCCACTTTGTGGTGTCACCGATAATAAATCCTGCTGCATTAAATGCGCGTCATGCTGTAAGTCCACTGCGATGACAATGTCGGCGCCAAGGGCTCGTGTCAGAGATATCGGCACCGGATTGACCACGGCACCATCCACCAGCCAGTAACCATTGTAGCCAACGGGTGGTAGTAAGCCTGGCATACTACAGGACGCGCGTACTGCCTGATGCAAATCGCCTTCGGTTAACCACAACTCACGACCGGTACTTAAATTTGAAGCCACCACGCCAAAGGGTTTATTGCACCCTTCAATAAACTCATTCGGGATCAGCTGACGAATATGGCTGAACACGCGGTCACCGCGCAGCAAACCACCACGCTGCCACGACAGATCCATGAGCCGGATCACGTCCCAATAGCGGAATGCGCTGACCCACTTTTCCATCACGCCCAGCCGATTATTGACGTACGCCGATCCCACCAGCGCGCCGACTGAGCAGCCTGCAACCACATCAATTTCAATGCCGGCACGCTCCAGTGCATTAATCACACCGATATGCGCCCAGCCCTTGGCGGCTCCCGAACCCAGGGCCAGCCCGATCCTCACCTTTCTCATCGCACCTCGTGATTAGTCTGGTACGTAGCATCCCGCTCAGCAGTCGGCTACCATAGCGCACACTTTAATTAACTTTAATCACTCACAGGAGATGACGTGTCTGAAAAGTGCCCCTGCTGCAGCGGAAAGCAGTATAGCTTATGTTGCCAGCCCTTTCTGAGCGGTCAGGCATTCCCTGCCAGCGCTGAACAATTAATGCGTTCACGCTACACCGCCTATGTTGAAAAGAATGCTGGCTATCTGGCTGCGACCTGGCACTCCAGTAAGCGTGTGGCCGACCTTGAGACGTTATTATCTGAAAGTTTTTCCGGCACTGAATGGCTGGGCTTGAATGTAACCCGTTGTAATCATGGAAGCCACGAGAATGAAGCCTTTGTGACCTTTTTTGCGCGTTACCGCGAAAAAGAGCGCACTTCGGCCATCTATGAATGTTCACGCTTTCTTCGTGAGGATCAACGCTGGTACTATATCGACGGAACGGTGCCCGAACTGGGGCGCAACGATCGCTGTCCTTGTGGCTCCGATAAAAAATACAAAAAATGTTGTGGTTAATCTGGACAGATGCACAACGGCTTTACCATTCATCGCTTTGACAGGACTCTGATCGAGATGCAAGCGCAAAACACGCAACGAAAAGTTTTACGGACCATTTGCCCAGATGCGAAAGGTCTGATCGCCAAGATCACCAACATTTGCTACAAGCATGAACTCAACATTGTGCAAAACAACGAGTTTGTCGATCACCGTACCGGGCGCTTTTTCATGCGTACAGAGCTGGAAGGGATTTTTAACGACAATACCCTGCTGGCCGACCTCGACAGCGCGTTACCAGTGGGCTCAGTACGTGAATTGCAGAGCGCTGGTCGTCGTCGTGTGGTGATTCTGGTGACCAAAGAGGCGCATTGCCTGGGCGATCTGCTGATGAAATGCGCGTTTGGTGGTCTCGATATGGAGATTGCCGCCGTCATTGGTAACCATGAAACGCTGCGCTCGCTGGTTGAACGTTTCGATATTCCGTTTGTTCTGGTCAGCCATGAAGGCCTGACGCGTGAAGAGCATGACAACCGCATGGGCGATGAAATTGATCGCTACCAGCCGGATTACGTGGTGCTGGCCAAATATATGCGCGTGCTGACGCCGGCTTTTGTGCAGCGTTACCCGAATCAGATCATCAATATTCACCACTCGTTCCTGCCTGCCTTCATCGGCGCGCGTCCTTACCATCAGGCTTACGAGCGTGGTGTGAAAATTATCGGTGCTACCGCGCACTACGTGAATGACAACCTCGATGAAGGTCCGATCATCATGCAGGACGTGATCAACGTCGATCACAGCTACACTGCAGAAGAGATGATGCGTGCCGGTCGTGATGTCGAGAAGAATGTCCTGAGCCGTGCATTGTATAAAGTGCTGGGTCAGCGCGTGTTCGTTTACGGAAACCGCACCATCATTCTGTAAGCGTCCTGGCGCTGAATTGTGCAACTCTTCAGCGCCACGGATGAAAAGTGGGCAAACGATTCATATTTTTGTTTTCAGCGCTTTACAGTCAGAACGCATTTGGTATGATGCGCCCCGCTTTCAGGCACATTATTCAGGCCAGTGGCGGGATTCCCGAGCGGCCAAAGGGAGCAGACTGTAAATCTGCCGTCATCGACTTCGAAGGTTCGAATCCTTCTCCCGCCACCATCTGAATAATCTCCTCGCCTGAATCACTAAGAGCTTTATATCCCTGGCGGGATTCCCGAGCGGCCAAAGGGAGCAGACTGTAAATCTGCCGTCATCGACTTCGAAGGTTCGAATCCTTCTCCCGCCACCATCGCTTTTCCTATTGCTTACATCGTTATTTCTTCCCGATTCAATCCATGACATTCTAACGAAAACTCGTTACCATCCCGGCATACTTTTGCGGATAAGAATGGCAGCGAAATGAAATTCATCTCTTTCAACATCAATGGCTTGCGCGCACGCCCTCATCAACTTGAAGCCCTCGTCGAACAGCATCAGCCAGACGTCATCGGCCTGCAGGAAACCAAAGTTCACGATGACATGTTCCCGCTCGAAGACGTCAGCAAATTGGGTTACAACGTGTTTTATCATGGTCAAAAAGGCCACTACGGCGTCGCGCTGCTGACCAAGGCTCAGCCTGTTTCGGTACGTCGTGGTTTTCCCGGTGATGATGAAGATTCACAACGCCGCCTAATCATGGCGGAAATCCCCAGCCCGATTGGCGACATCACCGTGATTAACGGTTACTTCCCGCAGGGTGAAAGCCGTGACCATCCAACTAAATTCCCGGCGAAAGAGAAGTTCTACCGTGATTTACAGGATTATCTGGAACAGCAGTTGGCGGTTGATAAGCCGGTGCTGATCATGGGTGACATGAATATCAGCAGTACCGATCTTGATATCGGCATTGGCGAAGATAACCGCAAGCGCTGGCTGCGCACCGGTAAATGCTCATTCCTGCCAGAAGAGCGTGAGTGGATGGATCGCCTGTTGCATTGGGGTCTGGTCGATACCTGGCGCGCGAAATACCCGGAAACGGCTGACCGTTTCTCCTGGTTCGACTACCGTTCAAAAGGTTTTGATGATAACCGTGGTCTGCGTATCGACCTGTTGCTGGCCAGTCAACCGCTGGCAGCGCGTTGCATTGAAAGTGGCATTGATTACGAGATCCGCAGCATGGAAAAACCATCGGATCATGCACCTGTCTGGTCGACGTTCAATCTGGAAAAATAAGTAAATTGCGTGGCGTGAGAACGCCACGCACCTTTACTTGATGATTTTCCAGATAAGCGGGTTAGTGCCCATCACTTTTTCATCACGCCCACACTGCAGCAGCACGCCTTCCGCTTTCACGACCGCCCCTTCAGAGTAACTGCGATTCTCATAAGTGCAGCACTGCAGACAGTTGCTCTGCTGATTATTCTGCCCCTGTGTCCAGACTTCCGGTGGCATATCCACCACCACATCCGTATTGCCCGCGCGACTGTTTTCCGGCTGGCGGTTCGCCAGCGCCGAATTCATGCACAACAGCAGCCCGCTAAGCGCTAATAGGATATAACGCATCACTCTGTCTCCTTGGTTTTACGCCGGGTCGATTTCGGTTTTGCTTTACGTTTAGCGGCCGGTGCGGCAATGCCTCTAAATGATTGCAACGAGGGTCGCTGACGCGCTTCGCCAATTAACCCGATCAGCGTGGCAACCAGCGGCTGCATAAACTCATCGTAGCGGCAGGCCTTTTCACTGATGCGTGTTAATGTCGATTCCCATTGAGCCGTCATATCTGGTCGGGCCGCCATTTCTGGTAACGCATGGATCAGCGCCCTGCCCGCGTCCGTAGAATGAATATAGCGGCCTTTTTTCACGAGGAATGTCCGGCGGAACAATAATTCAATAATGCCGGCTCGCGTCGCTTCCGTCCCTAAACCATCGGTCGCACGCAGCACTTTCTTTAATTCTTTATCCTGAACAAAGCGCGCGATGCCGGTCATGGCGGATAACAGGGTGGCATCGGTAAACGGACGCGGCGGCTGCGTCTGCTTGGCGAGCACCTCACCGCGCTCACACAGCAGCTCATCGCCCTTTGCCACCACCGGTAAAGGCGTGCCATCGTTCTCTTCATCGCGTTCTTTACTGCCGAGTAAGGCACGCCAGCCCGCTTCTGCCAGAAAACGCGCTTTGGCAACAAACTTGCCCCCGCCAATCTCGAGATCGATAACGCATTTGCGAAACACCGCGTCTGGGCAAAATTGCATCAGATACTGACGTGCCACCAGGCCGTAAATATTGGCTTCATTCTCCGTGAGGTTCACTTTACTGGCGCGGGCGGTAGGGATGATCGCGTGGTGCGCATCCACCTTTTTATCATCCCAGCAGCGGTTCTTCTGCTCAGGATTAAAATCCGTCGGCGGCGTCAGATTGGGTTGGTGCGCCTGTATCGCATTCAGCACCGCATGCCGTCCGGCAAAATGTTCATCCGGCAAATAACGGCTGTCAGAACGCGGATAAGTAATCAACTTATGGGTTTCATACAGACGCTGGCAGCAGTCCAGTACGTTTTGCGCACTCAGGCCGAAACGCTTTGCCGCCTCGATCTGCAGGCTGGAGAGCGAAAACGGCAATGGTGCGGTGTCAGATTCCCGTTTGTCGTTATAGCCAGTCACTTTCGCCGGCTTACCGTTGATGCGCTCTAAGACATGATCGGCCAGTGAACGGTGTAACAGGCGACCTTCCTCATCCTGCCAGGGCTCGCAGGCGTCGCTGGGTATCCAGCTGGCAACAAAACGCTCATCCTTCGGCGTCACGATGTGCGCTTTCACTTCGAAGTAATCTTTCGGAATGAAGTTTTCGATCTCTTCATCGCGACGCACCACCAGGCCGAGCACCGGCGTTTGTACGCGTCCGACCGACAGCACGCCATCATAACCGGCATTGCGGCCTAACAGCGTCCAGGCACGGGTCATATTGATGCCGTAGAGCCAATCTGCGCGGGCGCGGGCCAATGCGGATACGCACAGCGGGATAAACTCGCGATTCTCACGTAAACGGCTGACTGCTCGCTCCACGGCGGAGGGGTTGAGATCGTTAATGAGACAGCGCTGCACTTTCTGCCGCTTTTCCGGCGCGAGTTGCAGGTAGTCCAGCACTTCATCCACCAACAGCTGACCTTCACGGTCCGGGTCACCGGCGTGCACCACTTCACTCGCCTGTTGCAGCAAACCCTCAATCACTTTGAGTTGCTTAGCCACCGAAGGACGTGGCTGTAAACGCCACTTTTCCGGAATGATCGGCAGGTCGGCAAGATTCCAGCGCGCATAGCGGCTGTCATAGCTGTCCGGCTGCGCCTGTTCCAGCAAATGCCCGACACACCAGGTGACCATCTGATCGTTGCCACAGGCAATAAAACCGTCACCGCGGCGATGCGGCTTCGGCAGTACATCAGCAATGGCACGCGCCAGGCTGGGTTTTTCAGCAATAAACAAACGCATGTCTGGCGTCGTTCCTTCTACGTCAATTCACGACGGTAATTAATGGGCAAGACGGGTCGGCAGCCAAAAGCTCACCCACCGCCGTCGCCTGCACGCCGGCCAATATTGCGCAGCGCTGGAAGGCTTCGACCTCGCTGGGTTGCACCGCCACCAGTAAACCACCCGAGGTTTGCGGATCGCACAGTAACGCGCGAGTTGCATCATCCATCGCGGAAATCAGGGCGCCATAGCTGGCAAAATTGCGCTGAGTGCCTCCGGGCACGGCACCTTTGGCGATATACTCATCGACACCCGGTAAGCGCGGAACCTGTGTGGCGTGGATTTCCGCACGCAAACCCGATCCCTGGCAAATCTCACTCAGATGTCCCAGCAAGCCAAAACCGGTGACATCGGTCATGGCGCTGACGCCATCCAGTTTGGCGAACTCGGCACCGGCTTTATTCAACTGACACATCACCTCCGCCGCTAATGACTGGTGTTCTGGCAGCAGAAGGCCTTTTTTCTCGGCGGTGGTCAGGATGCCGATCCCCAATGGCTTCGTGAGAAACAGCTGGCTTCCCACCTGCGCGGCGCTGTTCTTTTTCACCCGCGCCACATCAACAATTCCCGTGACGGCCAGGCCAAAAATCGGCTCCGGCGCATCGATCGAATGCCCACCCGCCAGCGCAATGCCAGCAGCCTGACACGCCGCACGGCCACCTTCAAGCACCTGCTGAGCCACTTCCGGGCTCAGCACGTTGACCGGCCAACCCAGGATGGCAATCGCCATGATCGGTTTGCCGCCCATGGCATAAATATCACTGATAGCGTTGGTGGCGGCGATACGGCCAAAGGTATGGGGATCATCAACAATCGGCATGAAGAAGTCGGTGGTGCTGACTACCGCTGTGCCGTTACCGAGATCGTAAACGGCAGCATCGTCACGTGTTTCGTTGCCCACCAGCAACTGGGGGTCATGAAAAGGGGTCAGCTCACTATGAAGAATGGTTTCCAGTACCTGCGGCGAAATTTTGCAGCCGCAGCCAGCTCCATGGCTGTATTGCGTCAGACGAAGAGGTTCACTCATGGCGGGTTCCTTATGCGCTGAACAGAAGGCTGTATGTTAGCCTGGCTGTCAACCGGTGGTAAGTGTTGCGCGGTTTAAGCTCGATCTTTCGCACACGCGGTGTGCAATCTTTGCAACACGCCTCACCCTGCCGAAGAAACCCGCCGAAGTCTGTCAGAAATAACTGACAAATTGCGCGGTGTCCGGTGCAACTACCGTGGTATTCGCTTTAAGCTGCGGTGTACCGAGATAGAGGAATCCGACAATCGCATCCTGCTCGCGGCAACCAAAGGCTTCGCGTACCGAAGGATGGTCGGTCCATGGACCGCTGCGCCAGATACCGTTAAAGCCCTGCGCCACCGCGGCCATTTGCATCGCCATCACGGCACAACCTGCTGAAACCAACTGTTCCCAATGCGGGACTTTGGCATGCTCTTCACAGTGTGCAACAACAGTGATAATCATCGGCGCTCGAAACGGTGCGGTGGCGGATTTTTCAATCGCCTTTTCATCGAGGTTGCTGTCACGCGCCGCTTGTTCAAGCAATTTACCAAAACGCTCACGCCCTTCATTCTCTACAATGATAAAGCGCCACGGCTGCAACGTACCATGATCCGGTGCACGTAAGCCTGCGTGCAAAATGTTCTGCAAGACTTCGCCTGCTGGAGCCGGTTCTGCCAGACGCGATGCCGAACGGCGGTTAATTAATAAATCCAGTGCATCCATCATTATTCTCCCGTGAATAAAAAGCGTGGGCTAATCCTGGCACAGCAAGATCTTTTGTAACAGTCTGGCGCGATTTCCTGCTGACATTTCGCACGCTGCTCTTTAGGATGAACCCGACATCGGGGCAGACCGCGTGGCGACTGCCCTGTTACGTGAATATGGAGAGTTTATGCGCACATTGTGGCGAATTATTGCTGGCCTGTTCCGCTGGAGCTGGCGGGTGTTGAATTTTATTCGGGAATTCATTCTTAATTTATTCCTCATCGTCTTAATCCTCGCCGGTGTCGGTATCTGGTTACAGCTTTCCAGCGCCAACAGCAGCGAACCGGTGCAACAGGGTGCACTCAAAGTGGATTTAAGCGGTGTATTAGTGGATAAACCTTCCGTCAGTAATCGCCTGAGTCGCATCAGCCGTGAGTTGCTGGGCGCGAGCAGCGATCGCCTGCAAGAGAATTCATTGTTCGACGTGGTGGATGCGGTTCGTCAGGCGAAAACTGACAAAAACATCACCGGGATCGTGCTTGATTTGCGTGATTTTGCTGGCGGCGATCAACCCTCATTACAATATCTGGGCAAATCGCTGCGTGAGTTCCGTGATGCGGGCAAACCGATATACGCCATTGGTGATAGCTATAGCCAGGCGCAATACTACATCGCCAGCTATGCCACCAAAATTTATCTGTCACCGCAGGGCACTGTTGATCTGCATGGCTTTGCGACCAATGGGTTGTATTACAAATCCCTGTTAGAGAAGCTCAAAGTCAATTCTCATGTGTTCCGTGTGGGCACCTACAAATCTGCCGTCGAGCCTTTCCTGCGTGACGATATGTCTCCGGAAGCACGTGATGCGGATAGTCGCTGGATCGGCCAGCTGTGGCAGAACTACCTGAACACCGTTTCCGCAAATCGCCAGATTACCCCGGATCAACTGTTCCCGGGAGCAGCCGGCGTCATCAGCGGATTGCAGGCTGTTGACGGCGATACCGCAAAATATGCGCTGAACAGTAAATTGGTTGATGTGCTGGATAGCCGTGCGGCGGCTGATCAGGAACTGGTGAAAACCTTTGGCTGGGATAAAGCCAATAACGATTATCGCAACGTCAGCATTTACGATTACACCGTGAAGCAGCCTCAGCAGGACCAGGATGGCAATATTGCGGTGATTTTCGCCAGCGGTGCCATCATGGACGGTGAGGAAACCGCCGGAAACGTGGGAGGCGATACCACCGCATCGCAGATCCGCGATGCGCGTCTCGATCCGAAAATCAAAGCGATTGTACTGCGCGTCAACAGCCCAGGTGGCAGCGTGTCGGCATCGGAAGCGATTCGTGAAGAGTTAGCCGCAGCCCATGATGCCGGCAAGCCAGTGGTGGTCTCAATGGGCGGCATGGCGGCTTCAGGTGGCTACTGGATCTCGACGCCAGCAGACTACATTGTGGCCGCCCCCAGCACCTTGACCGGTTCAATCGGTATTTTCGGCGTGATTAACACGGTAGAAAATAGCCTGAACAGTATTGGTGTGCACACGGATGGCGTGGCCACTTCTCCGCTGGCTGACGTTGCCACCACCAAAGCCCTGCCGACAGAAGTGCAGCAATTAATGCAACTGACCATCGAAAACGGCTATCGTAACTTTGTCGGATTGGTCGCGAAGTCGCGTCATAAAACGCCAGAACAGATCAATGATATCGCTCAGGGCCATGTCTGGACCGGCAGTGATGCTAAAGCCAATGGCCTGGTGGATGCGTTGGGTGATTTTGACGATGCCGTGGCGAAAGCGGCTGAGTTGGCAAAAGTCGCCAAGCCGCAGCTTAGCTGGTATCAGGACGACCCCGGCATGATTGACCTGCTGCTAAATCAGATGAATGCCTCTGCACAAGCGATGCTGCCAGCAGCACTGAAGGTGTGGCTGCCCGCACCGATGCTGGATGTAATGAGTGCAGTGAAAGATCAGCCTGGCCTGATGAACAATCTTAATGATCCGCAAAATCGCTACGCCTTCTGCCTGAACTGCGGCAACGTACGCTAATCTTTACAGCCCGGCCGCTGGTCGGGCTGCTTTTCGCTGTTAATCCCCTTATACTGCGCGTTTTACGGCAAGTCTGAGTTCTTCCATGCAAAAGAAAAATATCTATGTAGCCTACACGGGCGGTACCATCGGTATGCAGCGCTCCGCGCACGGCTACATTCCGGTTTCCGGCCACCTGCAGCAGCAACTGGCCAACATGCCAGAGTTCCATCGGCCTGAGATGCCGAATTTCACCATCCACGAATATCAGCCTCTGATGGATTCGTCAGATATGACGCCATTGGATTGGCAATCGATTGCTGATGACATTAAACAGAATTACGACAGCTATGATGGTTTTGTGATTCTGCATGGCACCGACACCATGGCATTCACTGCCTCGGCGCTGTCATTCATGCTGGAAAACCTGGCGAAGCCGGTAATCGTAACCGGCTCGCAGATTCCACTGGCAGAATTGCGCTCAGATGGTCAGCAGAATTTACTCAATTCGTTGTACGTGGCCGCTAATTATCCGATCAATGAAGTGGCGTTGTTCTTTAACAACACGCTGTTCCGTGGCAATCGCACTACCAAAGCACATGCCGACGGCTTCAACGCCTTCGCTTCACCGAATCTCCCTCCTTTGCTGGAAGCCGGTATTCACATTCGTAAACTCAATACGCCGCCGGCACCACAGGGCCGTGGCGAGCTGATTGTGCACCCGATTACTCCGCAGCCGATTGGCGTGGTCACCATCTATCCGGGTATCTCTGCCGATGTGGTACGTAACTTCCTGCGCCAGCCGGTGAAAGCGCTGATTCTGCGCTCTTATGGTGTCGGTAACGCGCCGCAAAATGCAGAATTCCTGGCTGAACTGCAGCAGGCGAGCGAACGTGGGATTGTGGTGGTGAATCTGACGCAATGCATGTCAGGAAAAGTGAATATGGGGGGCTATGCCACCGGTAATGCGCTGGAGCATGCGGGGGTGATCAGCGGTTTTGACCTTACCGTTGAGGCTACATTAACAAAACTGCACTTTTTGTTGAGCCAAAACCTCACCAACCCGGAAATTCGTGCCAGAATGCAACAGAATTTACGCGGCGAACTGACCGACGACTGATACGGAGCGAGATGTAATGAAGCGGGCATTGATAATCATCGATATTCAGAACGATTTTTGCCCCGGCGGCCCAATGGCGGTGCGCGAAGGCGACCAAACGGTTGCCGTTGCCAATCGCTACGCACGCGAGTTCCGCGATCGGGGAGAATGTGTAGTGGCATTGCAAGACTGGCATCCGGCAGATCATGGCAGCTTCGCCTCCGTCTCTGGCGAACCGGTGTATACCCTGGGTGAATTGAACGGTCTGGCGCAGATTTGGTGGCCCGATCACGGAGTCGAGAACTCCGTGGGGGCGGATTTCCACCCAGAACTGGACCGCACACTGATTGATGCGGTGTTCCATAAAGGGGGCGACGCGGATGTGGACAGCTACAGTGCTTTCTTCGATAACGGCCATCGCCGCAAAACGGAGCTAGACAGTTGGCTGCGTGAACGCGACATCAGCGACCTGGTGATGCTGGGGCTCGCTACCGACTATTGCGTCAAATACAGCGTGCTGGATGCGCTGGAGCTGGGCTACAACGTTGAAGTGGTGAAAGAGGGTTGCCGCGGCGTCAACCTGAATCCTGATGATAGCGATATTGCTATCGAACAGATGCAAGCTCAGGGTGCGGTAATAATCTGAAAATGAGGGCTGGTAAAACCAGCCCTTTTGCATTCTAGTGCAGGTTAATGCGCGTGATGTCCGGCTCGATACCAAACTCTTCCTTAAGTTGCTTTTTCGACTTCATCACCATCTCCCCCCCTTTGCCAATGGTCATATGCTGAGGGTCGTCGTTGTGACGCGCCTGCCACAGCATCACCAGCTGCAGGCAATTATCGCGCTGCTCTTGCGTCAGCGCGACACCGTCCGGCCATTTACCGGTTTCCACTGCGGTGGCGAGTCGCTCGTAGACTTCCGGCGTCATCGCCGCCAGTATAGCTTCCAGTTCTTGCTTCATGCTCAGCCCTCTTGTTGCTTGCCCTGCTCATCGGTAAAGCTCAATGAGGCAGAGTTAACGCAGTAGCGCTCACCGGTAGGCTGCGGGCCATCCGGGAAGACGTGGCCGAGATGCGCATCGCAATTGCCACAGCGAATTTCCACGCGGTGCATGCCGTGGGAATCATCTTCCAGATAACGAATCGCTTCGTCGCTGTAAGGCTGGTAAAAGCTCGGCCAGCCGCAGCCTGAATCATATTTAGAGTCGGAGAGGAACAGCGGTGAATTGCACACTAAACAGTGGTAAATGCCCTCCTGCTTGTTGTGCAGTAGTGCGCCACTGAAAGGAGGTTCCGTGCCGCGATGCTGTGTGACATAGCGCTGCATCTCAGAAAGCTGCGCGATTTTTGCCTCGGGTGCGGTGTCTTTAGCCATTTTGAGTTCCGGAGTGTCATTCTGTAAAAATCGACTAGTATTCTAACAAACGAACAACATCATCATGGTCTTTTTTCGTGCGAACCCGTTCGCCACGACTGCCACAGCGCAAAATTGTGACGTCGATCACCCTTTGCAAAAGTCATCCCTTTTCGGTCGGTATTCGGCGTAACATAGGCGCGCAATAAGGGTGCTGCGTAAGCGATTGCGCAACCAATTATTCCTGGCGTTGGAATTGACCTGTCGCAACAATTGACACGATTCCGCTTGACGCCTGGTAAGGTTTTTGTAATTTTACAGCCAACCTTTTATTCACTAACAAATAGCTGGTGGAATATATGACTATCAAAGTAGGTATCAACGGTTTTGGCCGTATCGGTCGCATCGTTTTCCGTGCTGCACAGCAGCGTTCTGACATCGAAATCGTCGCGATCAACGACCTGCTCGACGCCGATTACATGGCTTACATGCTGAAGTATGACTCTACGCACGGTCGTTTCGACGGCACCGTAGAAGTGAAAGACGGCGCGCTGATTGTTAACGGTAAGAAAATCCGTGTTACCGCTGAGAAAGACCCGGCTAACCTGAAATGGGATGAAGTGGGTGTTGACGTTGTTGCAGAAGCAACCGGTATCTTCCTGACCGACGAAACCGCTCGCAAACACATTCAGGCTGGTGCGAAGAAAGTGGTTCTGACCGGTCCTTCAAAAGATGCGACCCCAATGTTCGTGCGTGGCGCTAACTTTGAAAAATATGCTGGCCAGGATATCGTTTCTAACGCATCTTGCACCACTAACTGCCTGGCACCACTGGCTAAAGTGATCAACGACCACTTCGGTATCGTTGAAGGTCTGATGACCACTGTTCACGCCACCACCGCTACCCAGAAAACCGTTGATGGCCCGTCTCACAAAGACTGGCGCGGCGGCCGCGGCGCAGCTCAGAACATCATCCCATCTTCTACCGGTGCTGCTAAAGCAGTGGGCGTGGTTCTGCCAGAGCTGAACGGTAAACTGACCGGTATGGCGTTCCGCGTTCCTACCCCGAACGTGTCTGTTGTTGACCTGACTGTACGTCTGGAAAAACCAGCAACTTACAAAGAAATCTGTGCCGTGATCAAAGCTGAATCTGAAGGCAAGATGAAAGGCGTTCTGGGCTACATCGAAGACGACGTTGTATCAACCGACTTCAATGGCGAAACCCTGACTTCAGTATTCGATGCCAAAGCCGGTATCGCACTGAACGACAACTTCGTGAAACTGGTTTCATGGTACGACAACGAAACTGGCTACTCACACAAAGTTCTGGATCTGATTGCACTGGTTGCTTCTAAGTAAGCGACTGGCGAAACAGACAAGGGGTGACTTCGGTCGCCCCTTTTTTTCATTTGGAAGAAGAGAAGGTCTGACGATGCAAGATACGCTTTATAGTTTACCGGTGGTGAATCAGATCACCCCTTACCTGTCTCAGCGCCAGATGGGCGATTTGCCAATCGTGGTTGTGAGCCACCCTAAAGTTCGTGCGGCGATCGCGCTGCAAGGCGCGCATCTGCTCTCCTGGCAACCCAGCGGCCAGCAGCCGGTGATCTGGTTGAGCGATAAAACGCCGTTTGCCACAGGTAAAGCGATTCGTGGTGGTGTGCCGATTTGCTGGCCATGGTTTGGACCTGCAGGTGAACCCGCGCATGGTTTCGCCCGTAATCAGCCCTGGACACTGACCGCACACGATGAGAACGAAGATGCAGTGATGCTGACGTTCACACTGGAAAGCAACGCACAAACGAAGAAGCTGTGGCCACATGATTTCACCCTGCTTGCCCGTTTCCGTATCGCCGAGCATTGTGAAATTGAGCTCGAAGCCTGGGGCGATTATGAAGCTACCGCTGCCTTACACACCTACTTCCAGATCGCCGATATTGCACAGGTTGAAGTGAGTGGGTTAGGTAACAGCTATATCGATAAGGTGAATGCGAACGCGGTGGGCAGTTCGGCTGATGGCAAACAAACCTACCCTGACCGCGTCGATCGGATTCACACCGCTGCCGAAGATTGCAGCGTAATTCACGACATCGCAGGAAAACGTCAGATTGAAGTGTACCATCACTATCAAAGTGACGTTGTCACATGGAATCCAGGTCCAGAATTGTCCTGCAGCATGGCGGATATGCCTAACGAGGGCTACAAAACCATGGTCTGCGTGGAAACGGCTCGCATCAACAAGCCGATGAAAAGCGCCGGTGAATCCCCTGCTCGCCTCGGTACCACGCTGCGCGTGCGCAATAAGTAAGATTGCGGCGCTGATGCGCCGCTACACCACGTCTAAGTCCGTTTTGTGCTGCGGTGCCGGGAATGCCCGGTCGATGATCGCTAATTCCTCAACGCTCAACTGCAGATTTAACGCGGCGGCATTTTCCGCCACGTGTTGTTGGCTACTGGCTTTGGGAATGGCGATCACGCCAGGTTGACGAATCACCCATGCGAGCAGTAATTGCGCCACGCTGATGCTCTTCTGTTGTGCAATCTGCTGCAAATGGGGATCATCAAACAGCGATTGACGTAAACGTCCCGCCTGCGCCAGAGGGCAATACGCCATGATCGGCATATCACGTTGCTGGCATGCCGCTAACAAATCGTATTCGATTCCTCGTGATGCCAGGTGATACAGCACCTGATTGGTTGCGCAGTTTTCACCGCCCGTCTCACTCCACAGTTCATGCATATCGTCCGTGTCGAAATTCGATACGCCCCAATGCCGAATTTTTCCCTGCTGCTGCAGAGTTTCCATGGCGCGAATGGTCTCTTCCAGTGGCACATTGCCGCGCCAGTGCAGCAGATAAAGATCAAGATAATCGGTCTCTAAGCGCTGTAAGCTGCGATCGCAGGCCTCTATCGCATCCACTTCCCCGGCATTCCACGGATAGACTTTTGACACCAGCCAGGCCTGATGGCGGCGTCCGCGTAGCGCTTCGCCCACCACCTCTTCCGCCCCGCCTTCGGCGTACATTTCTGCGGTATCAATCAGTCTTAACCCCAGATCCAATCCAGCCTGTAACGCCGTGACTTCCTGACGACGCAGCGCTGCATTCTCCCCCATATACCAGGTTCCTTGCCCAATGGCGGGTATAGCTGATTCTCCACGGAATTGAATCGTCTTCATTACGCCCCCTGATGCGCCATGATGGGGCGCGTTATTGGTGCAATGTAATAAAAACGCCTCATTAAGAGGCGTCATGTAAAACCATTAGAAGGTATAGCTGATGCCGGTCCAGAGAGTGAACTGACCACTTTTGTCCACCATCGGACTGTCTTTGATTTCGCTATCAAAGCGGGTGTAACGCCCGGACAAACTGGCGTTCCAGCTATCGCTAATCTGGTAGCTGGCGTTCATTTCCACATAAGGGGACCAGCTGTCGTCCGGCTGATATTCAGCAATACCTGTCCGCGCGCTTTCGTGCGATGACACGCCATAGTAGTAGCGGTTTTGATTGGCGCTGTTCCACATTGCACCGATGCCTGGCGTCAGGCTGAACGCGCCAAAATCGAAGCGATACAGATAGGTAAGATCCCAGATGATGCCATTACTGTTGTTGAGCACATCGCCTAGCAGAGCGGTGCGCACGATCCCCCAATCAGCAACATGGCGATAGGTGGCACCTGCCATTAGAGTCATCCGGCGCTTATCCAGAGCCTTCATGTCACCAAGATCGTTATCCTTGGGATCATACTGTTGCGGTGAACCCAGCAGGGTTAATGACAGTTGATCTTGCTGGTCTTTCCACAGGTAGTAGCCGCCTTGCAAGCTACGGAACCAGAAGTTTTCGCCTTCATAATTGATGACCGGGATGGGGATGTATCGGTCCTGTCCGCCACGATAAGGTGACTGGGCATAAATAACCGAAGCCCCGAGAGATAAGGGTTCTGCATGAGTGCTGAACGCCGCAAAATAACAAGGAACAACACAAGCAAGCGCTTTAAGTTTGAATTGGTTCACAATTTAATCAGTCCATTAATATAACAATCACACGCAGAGTCTAACTAAAATTTCGCGCTGGGTTAACGTTAAATCAGGGATGTTTATCACCCATGCGGAATAGTCTGAAGCAGGCTGCAGTGGTAGACATGCAAACGGAATGCCTTAGTGCTTATGAGACTTTGTTATTGATATATCGCTAAATAAGGAGAAAAGTGGCTGCAGATTTTCTGAATGCCTTCTACAGTTAAAAGTAAGCCGAGACTTTTTGTACGAGCAGAGTAACCATAAGAATTGTGTATCCCGATAAAAAAACGTCAGGTTGGCATAAGGGTTGCTGTACCCAATAAAGAATATCTTCCGGGAGCTGCAAACGTATCTAATTTCGCTCCTTTACCTGTGCTAAAAACGAAAGGACGGGCATCGCTATGAATATATTCGATCACTATCGTCAGCGTTATGAAGCTGCCAAGGACGAAGAGTTCACACTGCAGGAATTTCTCGCTATCTGTAAGCAGGATCGCAGTGCATACGCCAACGCTGCAGAGCGACTATTGATGGCTATCGGTGAGCCGGTGATGGTTGACACGGCGCAGGAGCCACGCCTTTCCAGAATCTTCTCTAACCGCGTCATGGGACGCTATCCCGCCTTCGAAGAGTTTTATGGTATGGAGGAAGCGATTGAGCAGATCGTCTCCTACCTAAAACACGCTGCGCAAGGCCTGGAAGAGAAGAAACAGATTCTCTACTTGCTGGGGCCGGTCGGTGGCGGTAAATCTTCACTTGCTGAGCGTTTGAAAGCCCTGATGCAACGCGTACCGATCTACGTGCTGAGCGCTGATGGCGAACGCAGCCCGGTCAACGATCATCCTTTGTGCCTGTTCAACCCGCAGGAAGACGCCAATATTCTTGAGAAAGAGTATGGCGTGCCGCGGCGTTATCTGGGCACCATCATGTCGCCGTGGGCAGCAAAACGCCTGCATGACTTTGGCGGCGATATTACCCGCTTTAAAGTGGTCAAAGTCTGGCCTTCTATCCTGGAACAAGTGGCCATCGCCAAAACGGAACCGGGTGATGAGAACAACCAGGATATCTCTGCATTGGTCGGTAAGGTGGATATCCGCAAACTGGAAAACCACGCGCAAAACGATCCCGACGCTTACGGTTACTCGGGCGCACTCTGCCGCGCGAACCAGGGCATCATGGAATTCGTCGAGATGTTTAAGGCACCGATTAAAGTGCTGCATCCATTGCTGACCGCCACTCAGGAAGGTAACTACAACGGTACTGAAGGGATCTCTGCCCTGCCGTTTAACGGCATCATTCTGGCGCACTCCAACGAGTCAGAATGGGTGACTTTCCGTAACAACAAGAACAACGAAGCGTTCCTGGACCGTGTTTATATCGTCAAAGTGCCTTACTGCCTGCGGGTGTCGGAAGAGATCAAAATCTACGACAAACTGCTTAATCACAGTGAGCTGACGACGGCGCCATGTGCACCGGGCACGCTGGAGACCTTAGCGCGCTTCTCTATCCTGTCGCGTTTGAAAGAGCCGGAAAACTCCAGCATCTATTCAAAAATGCGCGTCTATGATGGTGAAAGCCTGAAAGATACCGATCCGAAAGCCAAGTCGTGGCAGGAGTATCACGACTACGCAGGCGTGGATGAAGGCATGAACGGCCTTTCGACCCGCTTCGCGTTCAAGATTCTGTCGCGCGTATTCAACTTTGACCATGCCGAAGTGGCGGCCAACCCGGTACATCTGTTCTACGTACTGGAGCAACAAATTGAACGCGAACAGTTCCCGCAGGATCTGGCAGAGAAATACCTTGAGCACCTGAAAGGCTATCTGATTCCGAAATACGCGGAGTTTATTGGCAAAGAGATTCAGACCGCCTATCTGGAGTCTTATTCAGAATACGGCCAGAACATCTTCGACCGCTACGTAACCTACGCTGACTTCTGGATTCAGGATCAGGAATACCGTGATCCCGATACCGGACAGTTGTTTGATCGTGAATCACTGAACGCCGAGCTGGAAAAAATCGAGAAACCTGCCGGGATCAGTAACCCGAAAGATTTCCGTAACGAGATCGTCAACTTTGTGCTGCGTGCCCGGGCGCAAAATAGTGGACGTAATCCCAACTGGACCAGCTACGAAAAACTGCGCACGGTCATTGAGAAGAAAATGTTCTCCAATACCGAGGAGTTGCTGCCGGTGATTTCGTTTAATACCAAGACCTCAACGGACGAACAGAAAAAACACGATGATTTTGTCGATCGCATGATGGAGAAAGGCTATACCCGCAAACAGGTGCGCCTGTTGTGCGAATGGTATCTGCGCGTGCGTAAATCGTCTTAATCGTTACCTGTAAGCTACGCGGCGCCGCGACGCCGCAACAGGAGGCCGGAGTGGTTCCGGCCTGGCTTGCACTGTAGTTTGGGGGATATGTATGGCCTATTTTATCGATCGGCGTCTGAACGGTAAAAACAAGAGCGCGGTCAATCGGCAGCGTTTCCTGCGCCGTTACAAGTCGCAAATCAAGCAGTCGATCTCCGAGGCCATCAACAAGCGGTCGGTCACCGACGTGGAGAGCGGCGAATCTGTCTCGATTCCTATCGATGACATCAATGAGCCCATTTTCCATCAGGGACGCGGCGGTAGTCGCCATCGCGTGCATCCGGGGAACGATCATTTCGTCCAGAACGACCGCATTGAGCGCCCACAAGGGGGCGGTGGTGGCGGTGGCAGCGGTCAGGGCAACGCCAGTCAGGACGGTGAAGGTCAGGATGAGTTTGTCTTCCAGATATCGAAAGATGAATATCTTGATTTGCTGTTTGAAGATCTTGCCCTGCCAAATCTGCGTAAAAATCAGCATCGACAATTGAACGAATATAAAACGCACCGCGCGGGCTTTACCTCAAATGGGGTACCGGCCAACATCAGTGTGGTGCGTTCGCTACAAAATTCACTGGCGCGTCGTACTGCCATGACCGCCGGTAAACGCCGTATGCTGCACGAACTGGAAGCCACGCTGACGGAAGTGGAGAACAGTGAACCGGCTCAGTTGCTGGAAGAGGAGCGGCTGCGCAAAGAGATTGCCGAACTGCGGGCACGCATTGAACGCGTACCCTTTATTGATACCTTCGACTTACGCTACAAAAACTTTGAGAAGCGCCCTGAGCCTTCCAGCCAGGCGGTGATGTTCTGCCTGATGGATGTGTCCGGTTCCATGGATCAAGCCACGAAAGACATGGCGAAGCGTTTTTATATTCTGCTCTATCTGTTCCTGAGCCGGACCTATAAAAATGTGGAGGTGGTGTATATCCGTCACCATACGCAGGCGAAAGAAGTCGATGAGCAGGAGTTCTTCTACTCGCAGGAAACCGGCGGCACCATTGTCTCTAGCGCATTGAAGTTAATGGATGAAGTGGTCAAAGAGCGCTATGACCCGGCGCAGTGGAATATTTATGCGGCACAGGCCTCTGATGGCGATAACTGGGCGGATGACTCCCCGTTGTGTCACGAAATTCTGGCCAAACATATTTTGCCGGTTGTGCGTTATTACAGCTATATCGAAATCACTCGCCGTGCGCATCAGACGCTGTGGCGTGAGTATGAACATCTGCAAGCCATGTTTGATAACTTCGCGATTCAGCACATCCGCGAGCCAGAAGACATTTACCCGGTATTTAGAGAACTTTTCCACAAACAGGTGGCAGAAGCCTGAACACCAAGCCGGTCATTGACCGGCTTTTTCTTTTCCGCGCCACCGCTCATTCGCCTGAAATCCCCGCTGATTTTTCACACAATTTTAACTATCTATGGGATAGCGCTCCGCAGATTGAAAAAATATGCAATTAAGCGCTGACAAGCTATTGATAAGGCATTATCTTTTCACCTTGTCTGTGTGAATCCCCCGCAGTTTGTCTTTTTCGCTCGTACCGCAGGAGAACGCCGTTGAATGCCAGCATGATTTACAGTTTGTTTATTATTGGTTCCGTGCTGGTCGCAGCAAGTATTCTTCTGAGTTCATTCTCGTCACGGCTTGGCATCCCTATTCTGGTGATCTTCCTTGCGTTAGGCATGTTGACTGGCGTTGATGGGATTGGCGGCATCGCTTTTGACAACTACCCGGTGGCGTATCTGGTTTCTAACCTCGCGCTGGCGATTATTTTGCTGGATGGCGGCATGCGTACCAAAGCCAGCTCATTCAAGGTGGCGCTGGGACCCGCATTATCACTCGCCACGGTCGGTGTGATGATAACCGCCGGTTTAACCGGTTTGGCTGCAGCCTGGCTCTTTAAACTCGATTTGATGCAAGGTTTCCTGATTGGCGCGATTATCGGTTCCACCGATGCCGCCGCCGTCTTCTCGCTACTGGGGGATAAAGGGCTTAACGAACGTGTCAGCTCCACGCTGGAAATTGAATCCGGCAGTAACGATCCCATGGCGGTATTCCTGACCATCACGCTGATTGACATGATCCAGCAAGGCCAGTCAGGCTTAAGCTGGATGTTTGTGGTACATCTGGTGCAACAGTTCGGTCTCGGTATTGTACTGGGGCTGGGCGGCGGCTGGGCACTACAGCAACTGATTAACCGTATCAATCTGGCGCAAGGTCTCTATCCCCTGCTGGCGTTAAGCGGCGGCATCATTGTGTTTGCACTGACCACGGTGATGGAAGGCAGCGGTATTCTGGCGGTTTACCTGTGTGGTTATCTGCTGGGTAACAGCCCGATCCGCAACCGTCACGGTATTCTGCAAACCTTCGATGGTATGGCGTGGTTGAGTCAGATCGGCATGTTTATCGTGCTGGGCTTACTGGTCACGCCATCCGACTTATGGCATATCGCCGTACCTGCCATGATTTTATCCCTGTGGCTGATCCTGGTGGCGCGCCCGCTTTCAATTCTGGTGGGTTTGATGCCGTTCAAGGGCTTTACCGGCCGCGAACGCATCTTTATCAGTTGGGTTGGCCTGCGTGGCGCAGTCCCCATTATCCTCGCGGTATTCCCGATGATGGCCGGGCTGGAAAACGCCAAGCTCTACTTCAACATCGCCTTCTTCGTGGTTCTCGTGTCGTTGATGCTGCAGGGCACCTCACTGGGCTATGCGGCCAAACGCGCCAAAGTGGTGGTTCCCCCTACTGCATCACCTATCAGCCGCGTCGGACTGGACATCCACCCTGAAAACCCCTGGGAGCAGTTTGTTTACCAACTCAGTGCTGATAAATGGTGTATCGGAGCCGCGCTGCGTGATTTGCAGATGCCACGCGAAACGCGCATCGCTGCCCTGTTCCGCGATAACGCGCTGATGCATCCCAACGGCAGCACGCGCCTTAAAGAGGGCGATGTGCTATGTGTGATTGGGCGTGAACGTGATTTGCCCGCTTTGGGTAAAATGTTCAGTCAGTCTCCACCCGTCGCGCTCGATCAACGCTTCTTTGGTGACTTCATTCTGGATGCTGAGGCACGTTTACGCGATGTGGCGCAAATTTATGGGCTGGAACTTGATGAAACCACCAACGATCAGCAATCTCTCGGTCAACTGGTGATGGGCCTGCTGGGCAGTACACCGGTGGTGGGCGATCAGGTGGAGTGGAACCAATTGACCTGGACCGTGGCGGAGAAAGAGGACAACCAAATCCTTAAAATTGGCGTACGCGTGATGGAAGACAAGGAGTAATCTTAACCGCGAAAACGCCAAAACTGCGCGTGAGCGACTATGATCACTGTTCCACCCAGCACAAACGGGAGAAGCGCATGGGACACGTGGTAAAGATTGGTCGTTACGAGATCGTTGATGCAGAACTGAATGCTGAAAAGCTCGATACTATCAGCATTCCCTGCAATACCAACCCCGGCCTGAGTTACCAACTCGATGGCTGGGATCATGAAACCAGCGTGCCGGCGTGGATTGATGGCGAGCCCGTCGATCTGCAGATCGGACACTATGACAAGCAACAAGACCGCTGGGTATTAAAAAAACCCGCCTGATGTACCCCCGCCGCCATCCGCTTCGTATGGCGGTCATTCCTAAAAGCAGTCTTAAAATGAAGCGTTCTATCTGTATTTTTTTTGCTTTTAACCTTGTATTTCAATTAGCTAACTCACTATTTCACGCAGCATTTATTTCCTTTTAAGACTATTTCCATATTAACTCTGTCAAATAACTCCTGCATACTCTTAAACGTTGCTGCAGCTTTTCGTGACGTACATCACGTCTCAAACGGCCCTTTCCATGCAGCGCTTATGGCAGCATTGACTTATATCGCACTGAAAAATCATTTCTTTTTATTTTCGGTGGACAACTCCTGAGCGCGTACTTGATTCTGGTCAGGCCATCTTTTACTTAAGAAAAGAGAGCAGGTTTTATGGCAAGTACATTGGTAATGAATGATGCAACCCGCTCGTGGAGCGGATTGCGTAAAAATCTCATCGCAAAAGTCGCTTTAAGCTTTTCGGATTTAATTGCTCTGAATCTGGCTTTGTTTTTATCTGCAGCAACCGTTCAGGGTATTTGGGGAGAACTGGACACCTTTATTCCGCCGCAGCAGATTGAGTACCGCTTCATCGCTCAATTAGGGCTTTCTGTACTTTGCACCGCGTGGTTTTGGGTGCGCATGCGTCATTACACTTACCGCAAACCGTTCTGGTTCGAGTTAAAAGAGATTGTTAAAACCCTGTTCGTCTTCTCGCTGCTGGATTTGGCGCTGATTGCTTTCTCCAAGTGGGATTTTTCGCGCATGGTGTGGGTGTTTAGCTGGACTTACGCACTGCTACTGCTGCCGCTGATGCGTGCGGTGGTCAAGCGTGCCATTAACCGCGCAGGTCAGTGGCAGAAAGAGACCATCATTATTGGTTCAGGCAAGAATGCCATGGAAGCCTATGCGGCACTGCAGAGTGAGGAAATCCTCGGCTACAACGTCCAGGCTTTCATCTCACTGGAAGATGAGCATCACCCTGAGAACGTGAATGGTGTACCCGTGATCACCTGGAAAGACATCAACTGGCAAACCATGGATCGCGACAACACGCAATTTATCGTCGCCACTGAGTTTGAACAGCAGGTGGTGCGCGATAAATGGCTGAAGTTCCTGTCCAAAATGAAGTGCCGCTCGATCTCCGTGATCCCAACCCTGCGCGGCGTGCCGCTTTACGGTACGGATATGTCATTCATCTTCAGCCACGAAGTGATGATCCTACGCGTCAGCAACAATCTGGCGAAACGCTCATCCCGCTTCCTCAAGCGTACTTTCGATGTTGTGGTGGCATCACTGTTGCTGCTGTTCCTTGCCCCGGTATTTGGTCTGCTGTGTGCGATGGTGAAACGTGATGGCGGCAATGCCATTTATGGGCATGAACGCGTTGGGCAAGACGGTGTGAAGTTTAAATGCCTCAAGTTCCGCTCTATGGTCACCAACTCGCAGGAAGTGTTGCAAAACCTGCTGGCAACCAGTGAAGAAGCACGTGCCGAATGGGATCGTGATTTCAAACTGAAGAACGATCCACGCATCACCAAAATTGGCGGCTTCCTGCGTAAAACCAGTCTCGACGAATTGCCGCAGTTGTGGAATGTGATTCGTGGTGAGATGAGTCTGGTGGGACCACGTCCGGTTATCGAAGCTGAGCTGGAACGCTACGCAGGGGATGTCGATTATTACCTGATGGCGAAACCAGGCATGACGGGGCTGTGGCAGGTGAGTGGTCGTAACGACATCGACTACGACACCCGCGTCTATTTCGATTCCTGGTATGTGAAGAACTGGGCGTTGTGGACCGATATTGCCATTCTGTTCAAAACCGCAGGCGTAGTGTTACGCCGCGACGGCGCTTACTGATCCTACCCTCGACGCGATGTCTGTGTTGGTCCAGCAGACATCGCTTTTTTATTCCTTTCTTTTTCCCGGCTAAGTCATTACCCTTCCCGCTTGTTTAACAGGACGTTTCTGGTTTCAGATGCAAAAATTTACCCTGCTGCTTTTAAGCCTGGTGCTGCTGGCACCGCTCGGCATCGATCTTTACCTTCCCACTCTGCCGCAAATCGCTGAAGGCCTGAACAGCCCGGTCAGTTTAATTCAGATCACCATTCCGTTGTTCTTACTGGTGATGGGCATCGGCCAGTTGGTGACCGGACCATTGGTCGATAATTTTGGCCGTAAGCCGATTGCGCTGATTGGCCTGGCACTCTACATCGTTGGTAGCGCTGTGGCTGCGACCGCCACCGTATGGCCGGTGTTCTTCCTCGCCCGTTTGATTCAGGGCTGCGCGGTCTGTTGCAGTGCTGTGGTGGCCTTCAGTGGCGTGCGTGATCGTTTAAGCGGTGATGAAGCCGCACGCGCCTATGGTTTCCTGAATGGTGCACTGAATATTGTGCCGGCACTGGCGCCACTGCTGGGCGGCATCCTTGCTGAAGCCTACGGCTGGCGTGCGCCCTTCTGGTTCCTGTGTGGCTATGCTGCCGTGATTGGTTTGATTGTGGTGTTCTGCCTGCCGGAAACCCGTCCTGCCGATACGCTGCGAGTTAAAGGATTGCCGCTGGCGCAGTACGCGGCGATTGCACGTGAACCGCGTTTTCTTGCCTTCGCCTTTGCCAATGCGGGTGCGCTCGGCATGGTGCTGACTTATGTGTCACTGGCACCCCACGTGCTGATGACGGAAGGGGGTCTGACGCCCCTGCAATTCTCCTTTGCCTTTGGTGCCAACGGCTTTTGGATCATGCTGGTGAGTGCGTTTGTGAATAAGACTATCCGTAAAGCCGGACGCCCGTTCTGCCTGGCGATGGGCTTCGTCACCATGCTGCTGGGTGCCATTCTGCTGCTGGCGGGAATGACGCTGTTGCCTGCCGTATGGCAGACACACTGGGCGCTGTATATGATTCCGGTGGCGGTATCGGTTGCAGGACTGGCCTTTACCGTTGGCCCGGCCACCAGCTACGCGTTAGAGCCGTATCAACAGCAGGCAGGCGTTGCCGCGGCATTGCAGGGGTTTATCCAGATGGCGTGCGGCGCGGGTGGCAGCCTGATGATTGTGGCATTGCCGGTTGCAGAAAAATCAGCACTGGCTTTGATGATGCTATTAGGTGCAGCGCTGGCCCTGATTGCCTGGCGCTGCAGTAAGAAGATGCACGGCAGCGTGACCGCGCTTAAATAATCTCAACCGGTACGCGGGGCGCGAGTGCACACATCAGCTCGTAGCCCACCGTGCCGGCGGCTTTCGCCACCTCATCGATTTTCACCTGATTGCCCCACAGTTCCACTTTGGAACCAATCCCGGCCTGCGGGCACGGTTCGAGGTCAATCATCATCATATCCATGGAGATCGCGCCCAGCGTCTGGGTGCGAATGCCGTCGACGCTCACTGGCGTGCCGGTTGGCGCATGACGCGGATAGCCGTCGGCATAGCCGCAGGCCACAATACCAATGCGCTGTGCGCCCGATGCATGATAGCGATAGCCATAGCCCACACCGTCACCGGCACTGAGCTGCTGCACACCAATGATTTCACTGTTCAGCGTCATCACAGGCTGCAAGCCGCTGCTGGCAATATCCTGCCAATTCCCACTCGGCGATGCGCCATAGAGAATGATCCCCGGACGCACCCAGTCAAAGTGCGCTTCCGGATGCCACAAGGTGGCAGCAGAGTTGGAGAGCGAGCGTGGGCAATCCAAACCCTCGGCGGCCAGTTCAACGCGCTTCATCGGTTCGATAAGTCCTTCCGGGTTTTCCGCGTCCGCAAAATGCGCCATCAGCGTCATCTCACCGACGTTAGGGAGCGCACGCAGTTTCTGCCAAGCCGCCTGAACCTGTTCAGGACGGAAACCCAGCCGATTCATGCCGCTGTTCATCTTCACATAGATATCAACCGGTGCAGAAAGTGAAGCTTTGGCCAGCGCCTGAATCTGCCAGTTGCTGTGCACGCTGGTGGTCAAGCGATAACGATCGATCAACGTTAAATCTTCAGCATGGAAGAAACCTTCCAGCAACAGAATCGGTTTTTTCCAACCCTGCTCACGCAACAGAATCGCTTCTTCCATATTCAACAGCGCGAAACCATCGGTCTCTGCCAGACTTTGCCAGACACGCGCGATACCGTGCCCGTATGCATTGGCTTTGACCACTGACCAAACCCGCGACTGTGGTGCAGCCTGCCGTACAATCGCCAGATTGTGGCGCAGCGCCTGTTGGTTAATGGTGGCGCCAGTAGGACGTGACATGCTTGTGCTCTCCCTGAGGTCTCAACGCGCCGCGTTAGCGTTACGCAACGGCGACGAATGGGGTTCGAAACCTGGCAGGTAGCGCAGCACTGACAAATCGTCTGCAGCAATTGCCGGTTTCTGACCGGAAATCAAATCAGCCAATAGCTGACCGGAACCACAGGCCATGGTCCATCCCAGCGTTCCGTGACCGGTGTTGAGATAGAGATTAGACAGCGGCGTACGCCCAACAATCGGCGTGCCATCCGGTGTCATCGGACGCAGTCCCGTCCAGAACGTGGCCTGTTCAACAAAACCGCCTTCAGGATAGAGATCGCTGACCACCATCTCCAGCGTTTCACGTCGTGCAGGCGTCAGTTTGGTGTTAAAACCAACAATTTCCGCCATGCCTCCCACGCGAATGCGATCGTCAAAGCGCGTGACCGCCACTTTGTAGGTCTCATCGAGGATGGTGGACACCGGCGCAGCGTCGGGATTCTTAATCGGAATGGTGAGGGAATAGCCTTTTAGCGGATAAACCGGAATTGAGACGATATCTTTAAGCAACGCGGTCGAGTAGGAACCAAAGGCCACCACATAGGCATCCGCTTTAACCACCTCATCACCACACTTCACACCGTAAATGCGATTGCCTTCACGCAGCAGTTGATCAACCTGAGTGTCATAGCGGAAGGTGACACCCGCAGCGGCTGCCATCTCGGCCAGGCGCTGCGTAAACAGCTGGCAGTCTCCGGTCTCATCGTTCGGTAGACGCAGCCCGCCGGTCAGCTTGTGCGCGGTCGTGGCCAACGCCGGTTCAACGCTGTGGAGCTGATGTGCTTCCAGCAGTTCATAAGGCACACCGGCTTCTTTGAGCACGGCAATATCTTTGCTGGCGCTCTCAAACTGTTGCTGAGTGCGGAACAACTGCAAGGTGCCACCCTGCCGGCCTTCATAGGCGATACCGGTCGAGGCGCGCAATGCTTTCAGGCAATCACGACTGTATTCCGCGATACGTACCATGCGTCCTTTGTTTTCCTGATAATGGCGCATGTCACAGTTACGCAGCATGTTCCACATCCATTCCAGCTGGAACTTGCTGCCATCGAGGCGGACGGCCAATGGCGCGTGACGCTGGAACATCCATTTTACCGCTTTCAGTGGCACGCCCGGTGCCGCCCAGGGCGCCGCATAACCTGGAGAGATCTGGCCAGCGTTGCCGGCACTGGTTTCCAGCGCGGCCCCCGGCTGGCGATCGATGACCGTCACCTCATGTCCAGCCTGCGCCAAATACCAGGCACTCGCCACTCCCACGACACCACTTCCAAGAATCACTACGCGCATAAGCCCCTCGCCGCGGCAAAAGCATAATCAACTATGAATGCTGCCTGAATCAGCATAACCAGACAGCACTTCTCATCTTACATTCGACAGACATATTTCACATGTTTTTCACCTTCCTGCACACATAAATCATGAGGTAGTGCAAAAATCAGGATTTTTTATGCCATAAAACCATTAACCAGCAATTTATTATGCGCAGGGCAGTGCTTTTCTCTTTTTTCAGGAGAAAGCGCCGCAGTCATATAATGCACTTATAAACAGAATTTTATTCTGCCAATTACTCTAAAACCAACAGTTGTCATTAGTAATGACTTAAGCGTCGATTTTTGAATGATTTTCTGCCAAAAGAATTCGATTGAGTTCCGGTTTCGGATAAGCGACAGTGGACTATCATTGAAGTGTTCGCTCAGTTTTATTGGGCCGTCTTTCTCAGGATGAAGCCTTAAACGATCGTGACAGGTGACAATCCGTTGCCTGCCGCTTGCAAAACAGAGGTGCGCTATGACGACAATCTTTGACGAGCCAACCCGGAGCAGTAAACGACTCAGTGATGGACCCGACTGGACCTTCGAACTGCTTGATGTCTATCTGGCGGAAATTGACCGTGTAGCCAAAAGCTACGGGCTTGATACCTATCCGCATCAAATCGAAGTCATCACCTCCGAACAAATGATGGATGCCTACTCCAGCGTAGGTATGCCGATTAACTATGCACACTGGTCGTTCGGCAAAAAATTCATTGAAACCGAACAGCGCTATAAACATGGCCAGCAGGGTTTAGCGTACGAAATCGTCATCAACTCCAATCCTTGTATTGCCTATCTAATGGAAGAGAACACCATGACCATGCAGGCGCTGGTGATGGCGCACGCGTGCTATGGGCACAACTCTTTCTTTAAAAATAACTATTTATTCCGCAGTTGGACCGATGCCAGTTCTATCGTCGATTACCTATTATTCGCGCGTAACTACATCACTGATTGCGAAGAGCGATATGGCGTGGAAGAGGTGGAACGCCTGCTCGACTCCTGTCATGCGCTGATGAACTACGGTGTGGATCGCTATAAACGTCCGCAAAAGATCTCGCTGCAGGAAGAGAAAGCGCGGCAAAAAAGCCGTGAAGAGTATCTGCAGAGCCAGGTAAACACCTTATGGCGCACCCTGCCGCGTAAAGAGAAGGAGTCTGTGCACGTGGAAGCGGCGCGCTATCCTTCGGAACCGCAGGAAAACTTGCTCTACTTTATGGAAAAAAACGCCCCGCTGCTGGAGTCCTGGCAACGTGAGGTGCTGCGCATCGTGCGTAAGGTCAGCCAGTATTTTTACCCGCAGAAACAGACGCAGGTAATGAATGAAGGCTGGGCGACGTTCTGGCATTACACCATCCTCAATCATCTGTACGACGAAGGGAAAGTGTCGGAGCGCTTTATGATGGAGTTCCTGCACAGCCATACCAATGTGGTGTATCAGCCACCGTATAACAGCCAGTGGTACAACGGCATAAACCCTTATGCTTTAGGCTTCGCCATGTTCCAGGATATCAAGCGTATCTGCCAGTCACCGACGGAAGAAGATCGCTACTGGTTCCCGGACATCGCGGGTTCCGACTGGCTGAAAACGTTGCACTTTGCCATGCGTGAATTTAAGGATGAGAGCTTCATCAGCCAATTCCTGTCACCCAAAGTGATGCGTGACTTCCGCCTGTTTACGGTAATGGATGACGATCGCAATAACTTCCTGGAAATTGCCGCGATTCACGATGAGGCAGGCTATCGTGCGATTCGCCAGCAGCTCTCGGCGCAGTACAACCTGAGCAATCTGGAACCTAACATCCAGGTCTACAACGTGGATCTACGCGGAGACCGTTCACTGACCTTACGCTACGTGCCACAGCAACGCGCACCGCTGGATAAAAGCCGCCGCGAAGTGCTGAAGCATGTACATCGTTTGTGGGGGTTCGATGTGATTCTGGAACAACAGAACGAAGATGGCAGCGTTGAGCTGCTGGACCGCTCGCCTTCACGTGGACCCGCACTGTAAAAATAAAAAAACCGGACTGTAAAAGTCCGGTTTTCTTTTAGCGCTTGCTGGCTAAATCATCGGGCATGCTTTTTTGCATGCTATGCCAAATCTCTCCGCTGCGACGACCATACTCACGTACGGTATCGACAATCTGATCCTGTGTGGGATTAGCACTGCACAAATCGGCCAGCTGACGGTAGAAGCTGCGAGCCTGCTGGCGCGCTTCAGGATTAGAGAAGTAGTGACGCCCCACCCGGGTGTACAGCCCTTTCAAGCCATTCAAAATCAAACCGTAAATCGGGTTGCCTGACGCAAAAGCCAAACCACGGAACACACGATAATCCAGTTCGGTGTAAGCTTCCGCTTTGTCCTCTTCGCTCAGTGCGGTTTCCAGCACTTCGCGCGCTTTGTCCGGATGATGACGCAATGCACGACTAATAAAGATCGAGGCGATATTGGTACGCACCGACAGCAGATTATCAATCAACTGCGGTACGCTATCGTGATCGAGGCGGGCAAGCGTTTCGAGAATGTTTAGACCAGAGGTTTCCCAGAAATCATTCACGCGCGTGGGTTTACCATGTTGAATGGTTAACCATCCATCGCGTGCCAGACGCTGTAAAACTTCACGCAGCGTGGTGCGCGTGACACCAATCAGTTCAGAAAGCTCACGTTCAGCAGGCAGAATAGACCCCGGCGGAAAGCGACTGTTCCAGATGCTTTCAATAATATACTCTTCAGCAAATCCTGCGGGGCTTTGCGCCTTAATCACCATAGCATTTATTTCTCATTGCTTTCTTTGTCGTAATGGCACTCATCATACCAGAGCGGCTATAGCGGAAATAGACTGACAACCGATTAAAAGCGCGCGCTGGCGCAAAATTCAGCGGTGTTTTTAACCGGTCAGACGGCAACGCACTCGTTTGCGTGGTATGGACCTTCAGCCACCTCCGCTTGATCAGTAAATGCGCTTTTTATGGCCTGGATCAGGCTTAAGTCATTTTTGTACATGATTTTTTCCCCTTGCCTGGCTGGCACGGTTACGCTTTTGGTTTACACTGCGAAGCATTAATGGTTACAGGATAAGCAATATGTTGCGATATTTGAATCAATGCTCACGAGGACGCGGGGCATGGTTATTGCTGGCTCTGACAGCACTGGCTTTTGAACTGACTGCACTCTTCTTTCAACACGTCATGGGACTGAAACCCTGCGTGATGTGTATCTACGAACGTTGTGCGCTGTTTGGCGTCATGGGCGCAGGTATCGTTGGCGCATTCGCCCCGAAATCTCTGCCACTGCGCTGGGCCGCTATCCTGATTTGGCTGTACAGCGCTTATAAGGGATTAATGCTTTCGATTGAACATACGAATATTCAGCTGCACCCGAATCCGTTTGTTACTTGTGACTTTGCCGCACGCTTCCCGACCTGGCTGCCGTTGGATAAATGGCTGCCATCAGTATTTGTCGCCAGCGGTGATTGTGCCGAACGCAGCTGGACATTCCTGACGTGGAGCATGCCACAGTGGATGATCGTGATCTTTGCCGCCTATCTGCTGGTCGGCGCGCTGGTGCTGATTGCCCAGCCGTTTAAGCCAAAACGCCGCGATTTATTTAGCCGTTAATCAAAACAAAACAGGCAGCTCTCGCTGCCTGTTTTCACGTCAACCGTTACGGTCGGGTCGATCGATAATGTGATCTTCCCAGTCGCGTACTTCACTTTCCCGCACCGCAATGTAACGCACAGAGATACGCTGCGCATGCATCGCCTTTTTCGAACCGGCCACCAGTGGATGCCAGGCAGGTAAAGTCCCGCCTTCGCCTAACAGACGATAGGCGCAGGTGCGCGGCAGCCAGTTAAAGGTGGTGAGGTTTTCACGCGTGAGCTTGATGCAGTCCTCTTCGTACTCAAACCGGCGCTCGTAGTTACGGCACTGGCAGGTTTTGATGTTCAGCTGATTGCAGGCCACATTGGTGAAGTAGATTTCGTCGGTGTCCGCATCCTGCAACTTATTCAGGCAGCACTGGCCGCAGCCGTCGCACAGTGATTCCCACTCTGCATCGTCCATTTGGTCAAGGCGTTTTGTCTGCCAGAAAGGTTGTTCAGTCATGATCGCGGTCCGGGTTGTGCAATAAGACCGCACCTTATAAAGGGTTAGGTGCGGTGATGCAAGTTTTACAGTACGCGGGTGGTAATTCCGTGACCGGCCAGCGAGATTTCGAGTTTATCGCCAGATCGCATTGGCCCGACACCTTCCGGGGTACCCGTCAGGATCACGTCACCGGCGCGCAGCGTAAAGTACTGGCTCATGTAAGCAATCAGCGGCAGGATTTTGTGAATCATATCTGCCGTGCTGCCATGCTGGCGCACTTCGCCATTCACCACCAGCTTCAGTTCAGTATCCTGCGGGTCGCCGCTGAATTCAGAAACTGGAATGAAACCTGACAGCGGGCAAGAGTTATCGAACCCTTTGGATTTTTCCCATGGCTGACCGGCTTTTTTCAGCCCCGCCTGCACATCACGCAGTGTCAGATCCAGGGCCACACCATATCCGGCAATCGCTTTCACCACATGCTCTTCCGTTGCCTGCTTCAGCGTGGAGCCTATCAGCACCGCCAGTTCCACTTCGTGATGCACTTCGCCGAAGTTGGCTGGAATCGAAAGCGGCTGACGCAGATCGCACACCGCCGTTTCCGGTTTGATAAACACCACCGGTTCTGTCGGCGTGGCACTGCCCATTTCCTTGATGTGCTTCGCATAGTTGCTGCCCACGCAAACCACTTTGCTGACGGGATAATCCAACAAAGCGCCCTGCCAGTTACGATGCTGATACATGCTGTTCCCCTGCATTAGTTGTGTTTGATGCCAGTCTGACTGGCGGATAGGTCAGGTTCAGTGCCGGAACGCGGCAAGCTGAGGAGGATTATATTAGCGGTTTTATGGCGGCAGACGTGGCGGAAATTGTCAAAAGTCGTTAATCATACGCAACAAACAGGATCACAACCTGGAATTATTGCCCGCAATAATGCTTTAAAGCGGGCGAATAATTAATGCAAATAACACTGAGGATATTTACAGGGCATATTTACAGATGAATCCGAATTAAACTTTTTTACTCTGATCAAGATGAATGTTGAGCAGACTTTCAACCGGTGGCGGGATCTGTAAATAATAGCCTTGATCGCTCAAACCTTGCTTAACTTTATTGATATCGGCATTAGCCAGTTTGTCGCGTTTGTCCAGTGACAGCACCATCGCCAGCTGAGGTTTACCGAAGCCGCGCAGCAGTTCTTCCGGTACGCATGAGAAATCGTCTTTTTTTTCAACATAAAGATAAGTTTGTTCACGTTGCGGGCTTCTGTAGATCACACAAAACATATTTTTTACTCGAATTAACCTGTGGCGTCACTTGCCTGAATATAGCAGTAACTATAACATGCTTGCAGAACTTCGAATATTGACCGTTTGATGTTAATGATGATTTTATCGACGTACATCTTAGGGTCGTAAAACAGGACTGAGTCAGGACAGATGTCGCAAACGCCAATCGAATTCAAGGGAAGCAGTTTTACCCTGTCAGTGGTTCATCTGCACCATTCGCAACCCGAGGTGATTCGTCAGGCGCTGCAGGACAAAATCGACCAGGCACCTGCGTTTTTGCAGAATGCACCGGTGGTGCTCAACGTGTCAGCACTGAACGGTGACATCAACTGGAAACAGATGCAGCAGGCGGTCATCGCCACCGGTTTACGCATTGTCGGTGTCAGTGGTTGTAAAGATGAAGCCCTGAAAAAGATGATTGCCCGAGCAGGCTTGCCGGTGTTGTCAGAAGGTAAAGAGAATCGCAAGCGTGCAGAAGCGCCAGTGGTTGAAGAAGCCCCGCCTATCCTGGCGCCGGTCGCTGAAACCGCCAGCAAAACCCGCATCATCAATACGCCAGTGCGCTCAGGCCAGCAGATTTACGCGCGTAATGCCGATCTTATCGTCACCAACAGCGTCAGCGCCGGTGCCGAACTGGTGGCAGACGGCAATATTCATATTTACGGCATGATGCGCGGTCGTGCGCTGGCGGGTGCCAGTGGCGAACGTGACAGCCAGATTTTTTGTACCAACCTCGCAGCCGAGTTGGTCTCTATTGCCGGGGAATATTGGATCATGGATCAGATTCCGGCGGAATTCTTTGGTAAAGCCGCGCGCCTGTGCCTTAAAGAAGGCGCGCTCACCATTCAGACACTTTATTAGGCCCCTTTTCTTTCGTTAAGGAAATCAACATTTATGGCACGCATCATTGTAGTTACATCGGGTAAAGGGGGCGTTGGCAAGACCACGTCAAGCGCGGCCATCGCAACCGGTTTAGCGCAGAAGGGCAAGAAAACTGTCGTGATCGATTTTGATATCGGTCTGCGTAACCTCGACCTGATCATGGGCTGTGAACGCCGTGTGGTTTATGACTTCGTCAACGTCATCCAGGGCGATGCGACCCTGAACCAGGCACTGATTCGTGACAAGCGCACGGAGCAACTCTATATCCTGCCTGCTTCACAAACACGTGATAAAGATGCGCTGACCCGCGAAGGCGTGGAAAAAGTATTAAACGACCTGGCCGCGATGGAGTTCGACTTCATCGTATGCGATTCCCCTGCGGGGATCGAAACCGGTGCGTTGATGGCACTGTACTTTGCGGATGAAGCGATTATCACCACTAACCCGGAAGTCTCTTCCGTGCGTGACTCCGACCGCATCCTTGGCATTATCTCTTCTAAATCGCGTCGTGCTGAAAACAGCCAGGACCCGGTGAAAGAGCATCTGCTGCTGACACGTTACAACCCAGGCCGCGTGACGCGTGGCGACATGCTGAGCATGGAAGACGTGCTGGAGATTCTGCGTATACCACTGGTGGGTGTGATCCCGGAAGATCAGTCAGTACTTCGTGCTTCTAACCAGGGTGAGCCGGTCATTCTCGACGCTAACTCTGACGCCGGTAAAGCTTACGCTGATACCGTAGATCGCCTGCTTGGCGAAGAACGCCCCTTCCGCTTTATTGAAGAAGAGAAGAAGGGTTTCCTGAAACGCCTGTTCGGGGGATAACCAATGGCATTATTAGATTTCTTTTTATCCCGTAAGAAGAACACAGCCAACATAGCCAAGGAAAGGCTGCAGATTATCGTAGCCGAGCGCAGAAGGGGCGACAGTGAGCCCCACTATCTGCCACAACTGAAGCGCGATATTTTGGAAGTGATCTGTAAGTACGTGAAAATTGACCCGGATATGGTGACCGTTCAGCTGGATCAGAAAGGGGACGATATCTCCATCCTGGAACTCAACGTCACACTGCCGGAGACGGAGACGGAAGACGTTCCTAAATGATTGTTGCGGGTTCCTGATTTTCCCCTGCGTTGTGCGCAGGGGAAAACCTTCCGCTTATAACGCCTGCAGGATCTCGTCGATACGTTTTTGCAGCAATTCACCGCGCCAGCCAGTCAGCAATTCTGGTGTGCGGCATCCGCTTTTCAAACCCCAGTAAACGCTCAGTACCTGATTAATTTGGCGACGTGAAGCCAGCAATTCCTGACTGAAACCCGTCTCTTCGCTCACCTGTAACACCAGCGCTTTGATCGCTTTAAACGCCTGTTTGTAATGCGGATGATCAATCAGATTGGGCAGCGGCTGCGGCAAGGTGGATTCGTCCTGTGCCTGCGCTTCAGCCACCAGCGCCACCATCGCTTTCCCGTGGAAGCGAATCTCGTGACCGTTCAGACCCAGATGATCGAGCTCACCCAGGCTGCCCGGCATAAAGCGCGCGACTTTCCACAGATTCTCTTCACGCACCACAAAGTTCACCGCCATATCTTTCTGACGGGCGATGTTTAAGCGCCATGCCGCCAGACGCTGTAGCGCAGCAAGTTGGCGTGGACGCAACTGCCATGCGTTGGTGATGTCACGCCATGCATCCTCGGGCTGCAAAACGTCAAGACGACGCTGACACAGATTATCGCATTCGCTCAGCGCGGCAGCCATGTTACCTGCGGCTTCGGTCTGCTCCATTAACTGATGCGCAATCGGCAGCAAGTAAGCCACGTCTGCTGCGGCATAAACACACTGGCGCTCAGTCAGCGGGCGTGCCAGCCAGTCAGTGCGGGATTCACTTTTATCCAGTTCAATCTGATTAAAGTGGTTCACCATTGCGGCAAAGCCCCATGACAGCGGCTGCCCTGCAAATGCAGCTAAAACCTGCGTATCAATCATCGGATTGGGCAAGCATTTAAAGCGATGCAGGAACACTTCGAGATCTTCGCCACTGGCGTGCAGGAACTTGGTGACGTGGGCATCTTGCAACAGCGCAACAAATGGCGCCCAGTCGCTGATATTCAGCGGATCGATCAGAACCAGTTGTTCACCATCGAACAGCTGGATCAGGCCCAACTGCGGATAGTAAGTGCGCGTGCGCACGAATTCAGTATCCAGCGCAACGGCATCATGCTGGCGCGCTTGTTCGCACACGGCAGCCAGCTGGCTGTTTTGGTCGATCAGGGTGTAATTCACGTATTCATTCTCGCTGCGGCACACTTCGCGCAGCGCTCCATGTTAAAAGCAATAAAAACGCCGGACTGAGCCGGCGTTAACCTGGAGAGAAAGGCAGCTTACTGCCCTTCTCGCTTCGCCTCGTCACGCAATTCGCGGCGCAAAATTTTGCCCACGTTGGTCTTCGGCAGCTCATCTCTAAACTCGATAATCTTCGGCACTTTGTAGCCGGTGAGCTGACGGCGGCAATGATCCAGCACTTCTTCTTTCGTCAGTGACGGATCCTTTTTAACGATGCACACTTTCACTGCTTCGCCGGAAAGGTCGCTGGGAACACCGATTGCGGCGGCTTCGCGCACTTTCGGATGCTGCATCAGCACATCTTCGATTTCGTTAGGATACACGTTAAAGCCTGACACCAGAATCATGTCTTTCTTCCGATCGACGATGCGAATAAAACCTTCGCCATCAACGGTAACAACATCACCGGTGTGCAGCCAGCCATTTTTCAACACTTCTTCGGTGGCATCCGGTCGCTGCCAGTAACCGACCATCACCTGTGGACCTCGAATACAGAGTTCACCCGGCTCACCTGGCGCCACATCGTTATCCTCGTCATCCACAATACGCACATCTGTGGAGGGTACAGGAAGACCGATGCTGCCGGTGTGGCAGGTGATGTCATACGGATTGACCGACACCAGCGGTGAACACTCAGTCAGGCCATAACCTTCGAGCAGATAATGCCCGGTGAGTTTTTCCCAGCGTTCGGCCACGGCCTTTTGCACCGCCATACCGCCGCCCGCGGATAAACGCAGCGTAGAGAAATCGAGCTTATTGAAGTTTTCGTCGTTGAGCAGCGCGTTAAACAGCGTATTCACGCCGGTAATGGCGGTGAACGGGAATTTACTCAGCTCCTTAACAAAGCCGGGAATGTCACGCGGATTGGTGATCAGCAGGTTGGTGCCGCCGAGATCGAGAAACAGCAGGCCGTTTACCGTTAACGCAAAGATATGGTAGAGCGGGAGTGCCGTAACCACCTGCTCTTTGCCCGCACGCAGCAGTTTGCCATAGGTGGCTTTGGTCTGCTCCAGGTTTGCCTGCATGTTGCCGTGAGTTAGCATCGCGCCTTTGGCGACGCCGGTAGTGCCGCCGGTGTATTGCAGGAAAGCCAGATCGCTATTGGTCAGCGTCGGGCGCTGATAACTCATCTGCGCACCCTGCTGCAACGCGCTGCGGAACGGCACCGCACCGGGCAGATGGTATTTCGGCACCAGCTTCTTCACATACTTAACCACGAAGTTGACCAGCGTGGCTTTGACCGGGGCAAGTTGATCGCCCATACGCGTCAGCATCACGTGCTTGATCGGCGTCTCGGCGACCACTTTTTCCAGCGTGTGGGCAAAGTTGGATACAATCACAATCGCGCTGGCGCCACTGTCATTCAGCTGATGTTTCAGCTCACGCGGCGTATACAACGGATTCACGTTGACGACGACCATACCCGCACGCAGCACGCCAAACAGCGCCACCGGATATTGCAGCAGGTTGGGCATCATCAGCGCCACGCGGTCGCCCTGCTTCAGGCCCAACCCTTGTTGCAGCCAGGCCGCAAAGTCGCGACTTTGCTTATCCAGCTGACGATAGGTCATCGGCTGACCCATATTAATAAACGCCGTTTGATCGGCATACTGCAATGCTGCGTGCTCGAAAAGTTCGACCAAAGAGGTATAACGGTCCGCATTAATCTCCGCAGGAACATCTGCCGGATAGCGTTTAAGCCAAACCTTATTCAAAGAATCACCCCGATATTCTTGTTGCGTAGCCATCGCCGCCTCTGCAATCAGTGTTGTTAACAATATTTTAACTGATTGTACCAGTTTGCCTGTTTCGGCATTTTCAGGTTGCGAAGCGCATCACTAAATTTCGCGCATCGGTTGCGCGCCCAATAAAAAAGCCCGGTCGCGAGCACCGCGACCGGGCCGTCAAATAATGAAGATGAATTATTCGGTCAGGATAGTTTCCACCTGCGCGGGACCGGTATTCATGTTCATTCCCCAATAAGGATTAGGCCCCCAGTAACCCGGATGACGACGCGTTGGCCCATACCAAATCCAGGGATCGATAGGCTGCGGTGGCGTCATCACCTGCTGTGTCAGGTGCCAGCGCTGATAGCCGCGCACATCCACCACCACAAAGTTGTAGCTGGCTTTACCAATTTCACCTTTTTCGGTGCCTTTGATATTACCCAGTACCGTGACGTACTGATTGTTCAGATCCACCGGATCAACAAAACCGCGAATGTCGGCAAAGATACGCCCAACCGATGCGGAACCTAAACGCGGCCGCGCACTGTCATCCAGCGGTTGGGTGGCGATCTCCAGGCGCGTGACGCCCGTCAGATTGGTGACTTTCACCACTTTACCGCCAAAACGTGACTCCTGGCCGACATACAGCTGAGGCGCATTCATCACACGTAATAAATCTTGCTGTGGAAGTTGAGAACTCCCTTTAATGGAATCTGGCACCGAAACGCAGCCGCTGAGTAACAACGCGCAGGCTAACAGAGCGCCAGACATCCCTTTACGACTTATTGGCATAGCACTTCTCCTGTTATTTCTCAGTTAGACTGGGCGCTTACGGAATAGTTGCGTGGCGCTTAACGGCCCGGCAACTTTTTCCATGCCACTTCATTGCGCAGGTAAACCGGTTCGGCATTTTCCACTGCCACCGACTCATCGCGCTGCCAGGCACTCAGTGCCAGCGGCAACATGTCCTCTGCTGCCGGCAGCGTCACTTCGGTGGTCACTAAGGTTGCCCCGGTCGAGGTTAGCAGGTGCGGATAAGCCGTCCAGCCGGTGCCAACCGTTGCCCACTCGCCGCTTAGCTGGCCGATGCGCGCCTGCACATCTTCGGGTTTCAAAACGGCTTCCGATTCTGCACCTTGCCATTCACCGTTAGCATCACGCTGGTATTCGGCCCAGTAAACCTCGCCCATACGCGCGTCGATGGCGGCCAGCACGCGTTCAGCACCGGTTAAGCGCCATGCGCCCTGAGCCATAGTCGCGAGAGAAGAGACGCCGATCATCGGCAAGTTCGCACCCAACGCCAGCCCTTGCGCAATACCAATGCCAATGCGCACGCCAGTAAAACTGCCTGGCCCACGGCCAAACGCCAGCACGTCAAGCGCGGTCAGATCCAGCTGCTGCGCCTGCAACAGCTCCTGGACCAGCGGTAAGATGCGTTGGGTGTGATCGCGCGGGGCGATTTCAAAGCGGGCATCGATCTGCTGCTGATTGAGCAGCGCGGCAGAACAGGCTTCTGTCGCCGTGTCCAGAGCTAAAATTCGGGCGGACATAACAACCTCTGAAAGTCAAAATGGCGCGCATCTTAACACAGCCTGGCACAAATTAGTGCTTCTCTGGCTGGCGGACGAAAGCGATGGCACGCTGTAAATCGCGGGTACGCGGCGTGGGTGGCAGACTATTGAGGAATAACCCGCCGTACGGGCGCGACACCAGACGCTGATCGCAAATCACCAGCACACCACGGTCTTCCGTGTCGCGGATTAAACGGCCAACGCCCTGCTTCAGGGTGATCACGGCATCCGGCAGTTGCACATCATTGAAGGGATCGCCGCCGCGCAGCCGGCAGTCTTCCATGCGCGCTTTGAGCAGCGGATCTTCCGGCGAAGTAAACGGCAGCTTATCGATAATCACCAGCGACAGTGCATCCCCGCGCACATCGACGCCTTCCCAGAAACTGCTGGTCGCCACCAGTAAGGCGTTACCGGCCTCAAGGAACTGCTTCAGCAGCTGGCCTTTACTGGTTTCTCCTTGCAACAACACCGGCAAAGTCATCGAGGCACGAAATTCGGCGGCCAGTTCGCGCATCATCTTGTGCGAAGTACAGAGGAAGAAGCAGCGTCCTTTATTGGCATCGATCAGCGGTTTCATCATCTGTGCCAGCTTACGGGCACCGCCGGGTTGATTCGGTTCCGGCATATTGCGAGGCACACATAACAGCGCCTGCTGGGTGTAATCGAAAGGACTGTCGAGAATCATGGTGGTGGCTTTATCGACGCCCAATCGGCTGGAGAAGTGGCTCATCTGCTCATTCACCGCCAGCGTGGCGGAGGTGAATACCCACGCCGCTTTACGGTTATCCATCACTTCACGAAAACGTTCGGCGACCGATAGCGGGGTTAACGCCAGCGTAAAGTGGCGGCTGGTGCATTCATACCAGTAGCTAAAGCCGGGTTCATCAATGGCGCGCAGACGTTTAAGGCGAGTGCGATACAGCGCGGCACGCTCGAATGCCGCGTCCAGCAACGCCGAGCGCCCCAGCGACAATTTAATCACGTCGTAGCAAAGCTCCAGCGCATCATCCAGCAGGGTCAACATGCGCATGATGTTATTGTCGCTCAGCAGATCACGCAGATTGCCGCGAAAACCCGGCTCGCCGAGCGTTAAACGGAAATCCTGGGCGCATTGCGCCAAACGATCGGCCGATTTCTGCAACTGCTGCACGTCACGCACTTCAGTGCGATAGGCAATAATAATGTCTTTGGCGAGGTCCTGCAGTTGGCGGCTCGAGAGCTGCTGACCAAAGTACTGACTGGCGATATCGGGTAGCTGATGCGCTTCATCGAAGATCATCACATCAGCCTCAGGAATCAGCTCGCCAAATCCGCCCTCTTTCACGACAAGATCGGCAAGGAACAGATGATGGTTCACCACCACCACATCGGCATCCATGGCTTTTTTACGTGCTTTCACCACAAAGCAATCTTTGTAGAGCGGGCAATCGCTGCCAAGGCAGTTATCGTTGGTGCTGGTGACAAAGGGCCAGATCGGACTGTCTTCGGCCACGCCGGAACAGCTGCTGACATCGCCATCCGAAGTTTGATTTGACCAGCTGCGCACGTTGATCAAATCCCCGAGCGCCTGCACGGTGAGATCGCCACCGGTTTGATTCTGCTGCTCCAGACGTTCGAGGCATAAATAGTTGGAACGCCCCTTCAGCAGGGCAGTTTTACCGCTGAACTTCAGGGCACGAGCGATGGTGGGCAAATCGCGGTTATACAGCTGATCCTGTAAGGCTTTGGATCCGGTCGAGATAATGACCTTTTTTTTCGCACGCAATGCGGGTGCCAGATAGGCATAGGTTTTACCGGTACCGGTGCCGGCTTCGACCACCAGCTCACCGCCCTTCTTCACCGCTTCCATGACCGCTTGCGCCATTTCACGCTGCGCGGCACGCGGTTTGAAACCTGGAATAGCCTGCGCCAGCGCGCCATCAGCTGCAAAATCGTCTGCCACACATCCTCACCGATTGGTCAAAAACACTGTAATTATGTCAGGATTCCCCTGAGGCGACCACAACAGATGACAGCGCCCTACAGGATATGGCAGGCTAGCGCAGCGAAATTACAGGAGAACACCATGACCATTACGCGTATTGATCCCGCACCCCGCATGTCAGAAGCCGTTGTGCATAACCAGACCGTCTATTACACCAGCGTGCCAGAAAATCTGGATGACGATGCCGAAGCGCAAACCGCCAACGCGCTGGCGGTGATTGACGCGATTCTGACCCGAGTCGGATCAGACAAAAGTAAGATCCTTGATGCCACAATTTTCCTGGTCGATAAAGCTGACTTTCCGGCCATGAACCGTGCATGGGATGCGTGGGTTTCACCTGACAACGCGCCGGTGCGTTGCACCGTGCAAGCCGACTTGATGAATCCGAAGTACAAAGTGGAAATCAAAATCATCGCCGCACTGTAACCCTTTCGGGCGTTATTCGTCTTCTTCGTCGTCTTCGAACATCGCCCGAATCGATTCACCCTGATAGCTCTGGCGGATCTCGTGTGCCACCTGCGCAATCGCCTGACCACTCGCCATGCCACCCGCCATCAATTCCTGGATACGTTCCACAGCTTGCTGCTGCTGTTCATGAGATAAAGCCGGAAGACCTGTAAACATTATTTGCTCCTGGTGCAAAAGGGGACGCATTATTCCATGAGGAACAAACAGGTGCCAGCGACAAAAAAATGTGCCAGGCTACGCGCCTGCTTGTTGGATTAATTAGCCCGATGATCGTAAAAACCCTTAACCTGAAGTATACGCCGGATGCGCTGTTGCACCGTTTTTCTGCGCTTGCTCATCGTCCCTGGGCGATGTTGCTCACCTCTGGCCATGCCGACCACGCCGATAATCGTTTTGACATTTTAACGGCGGATCCCCGTGCCACGCTTACCACGCGCGGCGAGATGACGGAAATCGACTGCGACGGCAAGGTGATCCTCTCCGCCGACGATCCGCTGCGTCTGGTGCAGCAACAGTGTGAAATCCTTGGCGCGACGCCGTTGTTTAACGCCGATTTGCCTTTTCAGGGCGGCGCGATGGGTCTGTTTGGTTACGATCTGGGGCGCCGCTTTGAAACCTTACCGCAGCGCGCCGATCAGGATCTGGCGACGTCGGATATGGCGGTGGGCATCTACGATTGGGCTTTAATCGCGGATCATCATCAGCAAAAACTCACACTGATCTCGCTCACCGATGCCGGGCAACGCTGGCAGTGGTTGCAGGCACAAGCGATTCCACAGCCTAAAGGTTTTGCGCTAACCAGCGACTGGCAGTCAAACCTTAGTTTTGACGAATACGCCGCGCGTTTTGCACAGGTTCAGCGCTATATCCAGGCCGGTGACTGCTATCAGGTGAATCTGGCACAACGCTTTCAGGCTAGCTATCACGGCGACGAGTGGCTGGCTTTTTTACGACTCAACCGCGACAACCGTGCGCCCTTCAGTGCGTTTATTCGCTTACCGAAAAGCGTCATTCTCAGTCTGTCACCGGAACGCTTTCTCTCATTACAGCAAAAGGAGATTGAAACCCGTCCGATCAAAGGCACCCTGCCACGCTTAGCCGATCCAGAAGCCGACAGTTTGCAGGCCGAGAAACTGGCCCATGCGGAAAAAGATCGCGCTGAGAACCTGATGATTGTCGATTTGCTGCGTAATGACATTGGCCGCGTGGCAGAACCTGGTAGCGTCAGCGTCCCTGAGCTGTTTGTGGTTGAACCTTTCCCGGCGGTGCATCATCTGGTGAGCACCGTGCGAGCCCGATTACCACAGCACCTCACCGCAACCGATCTGCTGCGCGCTTGCTTCCCCGGCGGCTCGATTACCGGGGCTCCAAAAATTCGCGCGATGGAGATTATTGAGGAACTGGAACCGCAGCGCCGCAACGCCTGGTGTGGCAGTATCGGGTACATCAGCCTTTGCGGTCGTATGGACACCAGCATCACCATTCGCACATTAATCGCTGAAAACCAGCATCTCTATTGTGCGGCGGGCGGCGGCCTGGTGGCGGATAGCGATGTTGAGCTGGAATATCAGGAGACCTTCCACAAGGTCAATCGTATCCTGCCCAGCCTGAGTGGCGAGGTTTAAATGAGCCTGACGCTCGACCAGTTCCTGAACCGCTTTGTCATGCAACCCCCTGTGAGTGCGCCCAAAAGCGTTATCAGCGGGCGACGGGCGGCTGTACTGGTGCCCGTAATAGACGGTGCTGAGCCCGGGTTGCTGTTGACGCGTCGCTCATCACACCTGCGTAAGCATGCAGGCCAGGTAGCGTTCCCCGGCGGCATGCAGGATGCAACAGATGATTCGCTGATCCACACCGCACTGCGTGAGGCCGAAGAAGAAGTCGGCATTCACCCCGCTCAGGTTAGCGTCGTGGGTGTGTTACCGCCCGTGACCAGCAGCACCGGTTTTGCCGTCACGCCGGTAGTCGGCATTATTCCCGCGGACCTGCCTCTCAATATTAATCCCGACGAAGTGGAAAGCACCTTCGCGATGCCGCTGGCAGAAGCCCTGCGTCTTAGTCGCTACAGTGGACTCACCTTGCGCCGTGGTCATCGTCAGCATCAGGTGTGGTTGTCGTGGTATGAGGATTATTTTATCTGGGGCATGACCGCCGGGATTATTCGCGCATTAAGTCAGCAAATCGCCCTCCCCTGAGTTCCGCACTGCGTGTTACTTCCGCCATAAACTCGATCCACTTCACAACCGCAGAATGGGATAACTATTTCTGTGGCTTATAATTAGTTTATTTCATGCGAAAAGCTGCTCGCTGAGTCACGCGGACGATTACTATTAGCCGCATAAACGGCCTCAGCCGTACAGAATAAGATTTGTGAGGAGTGTCACCGGTGATTAGTGTTTTTGACATGTTCAAAGTGGGCATTGGCCCATCCAGTTCACATACCGTAGGTCCGATGAAAGCGGGCAAGCAGTTTGTTGATCTGCTGGCCGAACAGGGCAAGTTGCAAGACGTGACGCGCATTGCCGTCGACGTCTATGGCTCGCTGTCGCTCACAGGTAAAGGTCACCATACCGATATCGCCATCATTATGGGGCTGGCCGGCTTTGAACCCGCCACCGTGGATATCGATAGCATTCCCGCGTTTATTAAAGACGTCGAGCAGCGCGAGCGCCTGCTGCTGGCGAACGGTGCACGTGAAGTCGACTTCCCACGCGAAGGGGGCATGGTGTTCCGCAGCGAAAACCTGTCGTTGCATGAAAACGGCATGACGGTTTTCGCCTTTGCCGGCGATCTGCTGATCCTGACCAAGACCTATTACTCCATCGGCGGCGGATTTATCGTTGATGAAGAGCATTTCGGCCAATCCGTACTGGATGAGGTCTCGGTGCCGTATGCGTTCAACTCTGCCAAAGAGTTGTTGAGCCACTGCCATGATAGTGGATTATCCCTTTCCGGTTTGGTGATGAAGAATGAGTTGGCGCTGCACAGTCGTGAAGACATTTATGCCTATTTCGGCAACGTGTGGCAAACCATGCAGGCCTGTATCGATCGCGGCTTAAATACGGAAGGCGTATTGCCGGGTCCACTGCGCGTGCCGCGCCGCGCTGCCTCGTTGCGTCGTTTATTGGTTTCTTCTTCCAAGCACTCCAATGACCCGATGAACGTGATTGATTGGGTCAACATGTTTGCCCTGGCGGTGAATGAAGAAAATGCCGCCGGTGGACGTGTGGTCACCGCGCCAACCAACGGCGCCTGCGGTATCGTGCCTGCGGTGCTGGCCTACTACGATCACTTTATTGAGACCGTGACGCCGGACATCTTCATCCGTTACTTCCTGGCTTCGGGTGCCATTGGCGTGTTGTATAAAATGAACGCCTCGATTTCAGGTGCTGAAGTGGGCTGTCAGGGCGAAGTCGGTGTGGCCTGTTCGATGGCTGCCGCAGGCCTGGCGGAATTGCTCGGCGCCAGCCCGGAGCAGGTGTGTGTCGCTGCTGAAATCGGTATGGAACATAACCTGGGATTAACCTGTGATCCGGTGGCAGGTCAGGTGCAGGTGCCGTGCATCGAACGCAATGCTATCGCCTCAGTGAAAGCCATCAATGCTGCGCGCATGGCGTTACGCCGTACCAGTGAACCACGTGTTTCACTGGATAAGGTGATCGAAACCATGTACGAAACCGGTAAAGACATGAACGCCAAATATCGTGAAACCTCACGCGGCGGCCTGGCGATCAAAGTTCAGTGTGACTAACCAGACATGCTGAAAAAATAATCAATTAGATATTTTTCTGCATCTCACGCTACCTCCAAGTGAGTAAACCAGATACATTAATTTGCGCGCGGCCCTTAGTGGCCGCGCTGTTTTTTAGTGCCGCTTTTTTTCTCTGCGGTGCGCTAAACCTGGCCGCCTCAATGCCGATAACCTACACGTTAATTTGGCTTCAATTTTTGTTTTGCAAGGTGGTTACTGATGCTCATTCCCCAGCAATTTGTCGGTCAATTCCGCCGTAAGCGTTTGCTTATTGCGTTGGTGATCGCGGCGCTGGTTCTGATTCTCACGCTGACTTTTCGTTATATCGAAGAGAAATCGCGTATTGAGCAGCAGTCCCTGAATTTTGCCAGTCGCGCCATTGAGCGCTTTGACCGTATGTTCTCCCCGCTGGATGTCTCCGCCAATAACACGCTTGGGCTGGTTGGCGTGCCTTGCGCACAAGTTCGCTATCCGTTGATCGAAAAGATTTCTTCATTGCAGACCGTGCGCACCATCCTGCTGGTGCAGGATGACAGTATTTACTGCTCCAGTATTTACGGCCCGCGCAATATTTCGTTCAGTCAGACCTATCCGGAGCTGGCGATTAATAATCAGCGCATGATGCTGACCACCGATAATTACCTGCTGAAAGGCTCACCGGTCTTGCTGCTGTGGACACCCAAATCGCTGGATAATCGCGATGGGCTGCTGCAGGTTATCAATGTGGAATTGATGACAAATTATTTGCTGGAGCCGCAGTTACCCTGGGTCGAACGGGCCATTTTTAATGTCGGCGGACAGAGTCTGGAATATGGCAATCCGCTGATTGAAGAGACAGTGCCATCGGAAGATGAAGTGGCTTTTGATCAGGCTTCGCTGCGTTACCCCTACAGCATTACCTTGTATGGCCCTTCTCCAGCGCGTCTGGCGTTGCATACGCTTCCTTCACAGCTACCGTTGGCGGTGCTGCTGAGTTTGCTGATGGGCTATATCGTTTGGTTAGCCACCGCGAACCGCATGAGCCTCAGCTGGCAAATCAGCTATGGCATTACCGCGAATGAATTTATGGTTTACTGTCAGCCGCTGATCAATGCCAAAAGTGGTGAGTGCGATGGCATGGAGTTGTTGCTGCGCTGGCACAATGCGCGTCAAGGCTGGGTTGCGCCGGATGTGTTTATCCCGCTAGCTGAGCGTCAGAACTTGATAGCACCACTGACGCGCTTTGTGTTAGCCAAAGTGGTGGATGAGTTGCCTAACCTGCCGCAATGCTCTTCTTTCCATATTGCGATTAACGTTGCCGCCAGCCATTTCCGCGATCGTGCGATTGTCGAGGATCTGCAAAATATCTGGTGGCCCGCTAATCCGCTGCCGAAGCTGGTGGTCGAGTTGACTGAGCGCGATGCGCTGCCGGTGATTGATCAATCTGTGGTGTCTCAGTTGCATGAGATCGGTGTGCGTCTGGCGATTGACGATTTTGGCACCGGACACAGTTCCCTCGCTTACCTGAAAGACCTGAAGCCGGACGTGCTGAAAATTGACAAGATTTTCACTGCGGCCATTGGTACCGACGCGATTAACGCCACGGTGACAGATATGGTGATTTCGCTGGCGCAGCGTTTGAACATTGCGTTGGTAGCTGAGGGTGTGGAAACCGCGGAGCAGGCGCACTATTTGCGAGAGCGCGGCGTGGATCATTTACAGGGGTATTATTACGCCCGTCCAATGCCCATCGAAGATTTCCCTGTGTGGCTGGAGCAGCATCAGGCGCATTTGAGGGCCTGATGTTGGGTTTCTGTGCGGTGTTTCAGGTGCGTTCCAGCCGGTAAAGGGGGATGTTCCGTAAAGACGGCGTGAATACATCCCTGAAGCCTCGGACGCCGCATCCCTGCGGCGTACGCTTTACTCCTCATCCCCCTTTACCGGCTTCATGTGGCGTTTTTGCGGTCTGCATAACGCTGTATTCGGATCGGGTCACAGAAATAAAAAAGGCCGATATCGTGGATATCGGCCTTTTCGATGACAATTAACTTAGCCCTTACGCCTCATGCTCTTCATCTTCATGCGGCTTATCTTTGGTTACGCGCACCAGGTCGATACGGTAATCGGTAGCCTCAATGATTTGGAAGTGCAGCGGCGGCAGGTCGATGATCTCACCAGGCTGCGGCAGTTGGCCTTTCTGGGCAATCAACAGACCCGCCAGCGAGGCATGATCTTCTTCGCGATCCACCAGCTCATGGTGGTCGAGCAACTGCTGCAGTGAGTGCAGATCGGTACCGCCCTTCACTAACCAGCCATCACCATCCGCGATAATATCGGGCGTTTCATCTTCATCCGGGAATTCACCGGCAATCGCTTCCAGCACGTCCAGTGGGGTAATCAAACCTTGCACCACACCAAATTCGTTGGTGACGATGACAAAGCTGCCTTTAGCGCGGCGCAGTACGCCCAGCAGGTTGATCGGATCCAGCGTTTCAGGCACCACTATCGCCGGAGTGGTAGCAGCAAACGTCGCCACGTCCATACCATGCTCCAGCGCCACCAGCAGTTCTTTAGCACGCACCACGCCGATGATCTCATCCAACTCACCGCGGCATACCGGGAACAAACTGTGCGGCGTGTCGAGGAGCTGAATACGGATTTCATCCACCGGACGTTCAGCATCAACCCAGGAGATATTGCCGCGTGGCGTCATGATGCTACGAATGGAGCGCTGTGACAGCGTCAACACGCCGTTGATCATATAACGCTCTTCATCTTTAAATGCTTCCTGTGGCATCGCCTGCGTCAGTGAAGCTTCTTCAGTGGTCACCGGCTGATGACGCTGGCGACCGCCCATCAGGCGCAAGATCGCTTCAGCCGTACGTTCTCGCATCGGCCGATGTTCCTGATGGCGAATAAAGTTACGACGCGCAATTTGGTTGAACAGCTCAATCACAATCGAGAAGCCAATTGCGGCGTACAGATAGCCTTTCGGAATGTGGAAACCAAAGCCTTCGGCCACCAATGACAAACCGATCATTAGCAGGAAGCTCAGACACAGCACCACGACCGTAGGGTGCGCGTTGACGAAGTTGGTCAACGGCTTCGAGGCCAACAGCATCACACCCATGGCAATCACCACGGCGGTCATCATCACCGGCAGATGGTTGACCATCCCCACTGCGGTAATCACCGCATCAAGCGAGAATACTGCGTCCAGCACCACAATCTGGATCACCACGGCCCAGAAGCTGGCATAACCTTTGTTGCCCTGATGTTCCATGCCGCGGTTTTCCAACCGCTCATGCAGTTCCATGGTTCCCTTGAATAACAGGAACAAACCACCGAACAACAGAATTAAATCTCGCCCGGAAAAACTGAAATCGCCTACGCTGAATAGGGGTCGCGTCAATGTCACGATCCAGGAAATCAGCGACAGCAGGCCCAATCGCATCACGAGAGCGAGTGACAGACCGATCAAACGCGCTTTATCACGCTGTTTCGGTGGCAACTTGTCCGCCAGGATGGCGATGAACACCAGGTTGTCGATGCCGAGAACGATCTCCAGCACGATCAGCGTTAGCAAACCCGCCCAAATTGAGGGGTCGAAGAGAAATTCCATCAATGACTCCTTACAACACAGAGGGGCGAACGAGATTGAGCCTGCGCGGTGAAGCGAGACGAGAGATCGTTAGCAAATGAGGTCACGCTGAAGAGCGTTGTAGTGTGCGCCAGAAAGCGCTGAGAACATGTTGAGCGACGTCGGTGACGGTCCATATAGGTGAGCTGAAGCCCGATACTCCTGAAAATTAAACAGAACGCTAATGTATCAGTTACATCAACAACGTCAAAAAATTTTATTACATTTACAAACAACTGCACAAACGCGGGAATAACGAACATAAATGCAATTTTGCAGCGTTACGCTCGAAATAGCTGACAAACATCACATAAATTATTTTTTCGCACACTAAAATAAATCGCGACCTTACTGCTGTGCAGCGGACAGTTTCGGAACATTTATTGATGCGACTCTTCATCTTAGACCCAAACGATCCACCTGAATCAACAACGGTAATTCTCAATGATTCCCGGCAATGCCAGAGAATCTCTCATGCGAACGGAGGTAGCAAGTGACCATTGCTATTGTAATTGGTACACATGGCTGGGCGGCAGAACAGCTGCTTAAAACAGCAGAAATGTTGTTGGGTGAGCAGGAAAATGTCGGATGGATTGATTTCGTGCCCGGCGAAAATGCAGAAACGCTAATCGAAAAGTATCAGGCGAGACTGGCAGAACTCGACACGTCGAAAGGCGTGCTGTTCCTGGTGGATACCTGGGGCGGCAGTCCATTCAACGCGGCCAGCCGCATTGTGGTGGATAAGCCGGATTATGACGTCATCGCCGGGGTGAACATCCCGATGCTGGTGGAAACCCTGATGGGGCGCGATGACAACCCATCCTTTGAGGAATTAATTCATATTGCCGTGGAAGCCGGCCGCGAAGGTGTTAAAGCCCTCAAGACCGAAACCCCTACCCCGGAAGCTGCAGCACCTGTTGCCGCAAAAGCCCCGGCGCAACCGCAAAACCCTTTGGCACCGGGCGAGCACATGAAGATCGGCCTGGCGCGCATCGATGACCGTTTAATTCACGGCCAGGTCGCAACCCGCTGGACTAAAGAGACCAACGTGACTCGCATCATCGTCGTCAGTGATGAAGTGGCTAATGACCATGTGCGTAAAACGCTGCTGACGCAGGTGGCCCCTCCTGGCGTGACCGCACACGTGGTGGATATTGCCAAGATGATCCGCGTGTGGAACAACCCGAAATATGGCCGTGACCGCGTGATGCTGCTGTTCACCAATCCTACCGATGTGGAACGGATTGTGGAACATGGCGTGGATATCAAGTCGGTCAACATCGGCGGCATGGCATTCAAACAGGGTAAAACCCAGGTCAACAACGCAGTTTCGGTCGATCAGAAGGACATTGAAGCCTTCCGTAAACTGAATGAACGCGGTATTGAGTTGGAAGTGCGTAAAGTTTCAAACGACCCAAGACTGAAAATGATGGACCTGATTGCCAAGGTCAATCAGTAGTTCGCTTTTGCCTGCGCTGGCGGGCGAATACTTGAGACCTTGCTGAGGAGAAAAGCAATGGAAATAACCACGCTACAAATCATCCTGATATTTATTGTGGCTTGTATTGCCGGGATGGGATCGATTCTTGATGAGTTCCAGTTCCACCGTCCACTGGTGGCCTGTACCTTGATTGGTGCAGTTCTGGGTGACATGAAAACCGGTATCATCATCGGTGGTACGCTGGAGATGATCGCGCTGGGCTGGATGAACATCGGTGCGGCAGTTGCACCCGATGCGGCACTGGCCTCCATCATTTCGACCATTCTGGTTATCGCAGGTGGCCAAAGTGTTGGTGCGGGTATCGCACTGGCGATTCCACTGGCAGCAGCCGGCCAGGTTCTGACCATCATCGTCCGTACCATCACCGTTGCCTTCCAGCACGCTGCCGATAAGGCCGCCGAGAAAGGTAATCTGAGCGCCATCAGCTGGATTCACGTCTCTGCACTGGTATTGCAGGCGATGCGTATTGCAATTCCAGCCCTGATTGTGGCGATTTCAGTGGGCACCAGTGTGGTACAAGAACTGTTGAGCTCCATTCCAGAAGTGGTCACCAACGGTCTGAACATCGCCGGTGGCATGATCGTGGTGGTCGGTTACGCGATGGTCATCAACATGATGCGTGCAGGCTACCTGATGCCGTTCTTCTATCTGGGCTTTGTGACGGCGGCCTTCACCAACTTCAACCTGGTTGCTCTGGGCGTGATTGGTGTGGTCATGGCGGTGCTGTATATCCAGCTGGCGCCGAAATATAACCGTACAGCAGGCGCGGCCGCTGCCGGTCCTGCACACAATGACCTCGACAACGAACTCGACTAGGAACAGGTGAAATCATGGTTGATACAACTAATATGCAAAAGAAACTCACCCCGAGCGATGTCCGTGGTGTGTTCATCCGCTCTAACCTGTTTCAGGGTTCATGGAACTTTGAACGTATGCAGGCGCTGGGCTTCTGCTTCTCAATGGTGCCGGTGATTCGTCGCCTCTATCCTGAGAACAATGACGATCGTAAACAGGCGATTAAACGCCATCTGGAGTTCTTCAACACCCATCCGTACGTTGCGGCGCCGGTGCTCGGCGTTACCATGGCGATGGAAGAACAGCGTGCTAACGGCGCGGCGATTGATGATGCAGCGATTAACGGCATCAAAGTCGGCCTGATGGGACCGCTGGCGGGCGTAGGTGACCCGATCTTCTGGGGTACGGTGCGTCCGGTGTTTGCTGCACTCGGTGCCGGTATCGCGATGAGCGGCAGCCTGCTCGGTCCCCTGCTGTTCTTCATTCTGTTTAATGCCGTGCGTATGCTGACGCGTTATTACGGTGTGGCGTATGGTTATCGCAAAGGCGTGGATATCGTCAGCGATATGGGCGGCGGCTTCCTGCAAAAGCTCACGGAGGGGGCGTCGATTCTCGGCCTGTTTGTTATGGGGGCGCTGGTCAACAAGTGGACACACGTGAACGTGCCGCTTGTGGTGTCGCGCATTACCGATCACACCGGCAAAACCACCGTGACCACCGTTCAGTCGATTCTCGATCAGCTGATGCCGGGCTTAATCCCGCTGCTGCTGACCTTCGGCTGTATGTGGCTGCTGCGCCGTAAAGTTAACGCACTGTGGATTATCGTGGGCTTCTTTGCCCTGGGTATCTTTGGTTACTGGATCGGCCTGCTCGGTCTGTAATCATCTCGCCGGGGGCTTCGGCTCCCGGCTGTTTTCAGCGAAGTTACCTGAGCGCCAACGTTGAGGTAAATTCTGTTGAGGAAGAAAATGTAATGTCACTGACTGACGCTCTGATTGCCCTGCTGATCATCGCTTTCGCCCTGTTCGCGATTTACGATGACGCTATCCTGCCGCGGCGCAAGGGGCCGACCAAATTGCGTGTCGCGCTGCGTCGTCGCCATAAGATCGACAGCGGTATTTTTATCGTGTTACTGCTGATTCTGCTGTGGAATAACGTCAGCAACCATGGCCCGCAGCTCACCACCACGCTGCTGATGGTGCTGTGCTTTATGGCGATCTGGCTATTCTGGCTACGCACGCCAAAATTGTTGATGAAGACAGAGGGACTGTTCTTCGGCAGCGTGTGGATCGACTACCGTCGCATTCAAAGTATGAACTTGTCTGAGGATGGCATTTTAGTCATGCAGCTGGAACAGCGCCGCCTGATGATTGCTGTGCAACAGCTCGACGACCTGGAACGAATCTATAATACGCTGGTGGAAGCGCGTTAAGTGCGTTGCCATAGCGTCAGCATGAAGTCGGCGTCGCAGCTAAAGCTATCGGCTGCCGCCAGCTGTTGCCAGACTTCTTCGCGCGCGCGCCAGGCAAAAGGCGTCATCTGCAGCAAGCTTACCGCTTCGGCCCCATTTAACGTCATCTCATAACGCAGATTGTGTTGCCCGACCTGGCTAAAACCTTCGTAAGCCTTTTCTTCTGCCGCGTGCAGCTGCACTTCACGATAAATCAGCGCCTTGAACTGCTGCAGATGATGTGGACCCGGCGTCACCGTCAGCAGATAGCCGCCCGTTTTCACCACCCGGTTCAGTTCGGTTTCATTACAGGGAGCATAGATGCGCACAATGCCATCCAGCGATGCGTCAGCAAAGGGTAAACGTTGGCTGGAGGCGACACAAAATTTCACCGTGCGATAACGTTTAGCCGCCATGCGAATCGCCGCTTTCGCCACATCAAGGCCAAACAACTGCGCCTGCGGAAGGGCTTCTGCCATTGCTGCAGTGTAGTAACCCTCACCACAGCCAATATCCAATACCTGTGCCGCCAGGCCATTCAGGCGCTGTGCCAGATGTTGCGCCACTGCATCGCGCAATGGCTGATAGTGGCCGGCATCAAGAAATGCGCGACGGGCCAGCAGCATTTCCGCACTGTCACCCGGTTCCTTTGAACCTTTATGCTGCACCGGCAACAAATTAACGTACCCTTCTTTAGCCTGATCGAATTGGTGACCTGCATCGCAGCGGAAGCTGTTGGCTTGCTGGTGCAAATGTTGCTGGCAAAGGGGGCAAATCAAAGACATAGACAACTCCGGGTTCACGATTCGCGCGCAGTTTACCCTGATCGTCTGGCAACAGAAAGGATAAAAGAAAAGCCCCGGTCAGAGACCAGGGCTTTACAATTCGTGTCAGCGGCGCATGGCACCGAGTCTGAGAACGAAATCAGATAGCAGTAACGTTTACTGCAGCTGGACCTTTCTGGCCGTCCTGAATTTCGAACTCAACAGCCTGGCCTTCAGCCAGAGTTTTGAAGCCGTTACCCTGGATCGCAGAGAAGTGTACGAACACATCTTTGCTGCCGTCAGCAGGAGTAATGAAACCAAAACCTTTAGACTCGTTGAACCACTTAACCTGACCTTTAATCTTTGCCATTTTTGCAAATTCCTTTGATTGTTTATATTGCCCGAAGGCAGTCTTACAGATAAACCAGAGACGTTACTGAATGAGGCACTAATTTAAGGTTCGGCAAGGAAGCGGAATTCAACGTCAACGTCTTTACTCGTAACTTCTTTACTGAAGATGCCATACATAAACAGAACTGTACCTCGTTTGACCCAAGAGTCGTTATCACATATCCGCAAATTAATGGCAAGCCATTTTTAAACGGTGATCGACATGACGCACATAATTGGCCGTTGCTCTGCACTCTTCTGCCATTAGCATATTGACAGATGACGGAATAACTGCACAAAAAAATGTTATATGTCAGAGTAGTTAGCGCCAGTACTTACATTAGTCAAGCGTAGCGACGCAATCTAAACCAGCACAATTAAAGCGGTCAAGGCTACGCAATAAGTATTGCATTAATATGGCATTGATAAAATATTTCGCCAAAAAATTAACGTGGAATGCAACATTCGTGCACTGAGCAAAACTTGTACAGCCCGATTTATTAAGTACAAGTCATTAATTGTTTTGCACCAAAATCAGGAAAATATAAGCGCTCTTGCCCCAAATATATGCACGCTCATTTTGGCGGTTATCTTATTTTTAACTAACGACTTTACAATTAAATGTTAAAAAAACGCACTGCGACAATTGATTTAACAAATCGGGCTTAGGACACATCTGAATCGCTATTCTGCAGGCTTCGGCTGGTGCCTATTCTCCATGGCATAAAGCGTGAGTCCCATTCTCCCGCGGATTGCAATGCTTGTACCAAAGCGGCAGGGGGTTCATCTAAAGGATCATCCGCCAGTTCAAACACACCCCAGTGGATCGGCAGCGTTAACGGACGCCCTATCGCCTGCCATAAACGCACCGCCTGATCGGGGTCCATATGTTGACCGCGCATGAACCATTTTGGTGCATAAGCGCCAATGGGCAACGCGGCAAGATTAAAGGGCCCGAGACGTTCAGCAATTTCTAACAGGTTTTCGCTATAGCCACTGTCACCTGAAAACCAAAAATTCACACTCTGGTTTCGCACCACCCAGCCACACCACAGTGAGCGATTGCGATCCCAGAAAGTTCGCATACTCCAGTGCCGCGCGGGTACGGCAGTCAATGTCACTCCTGCGATATCAATGGATTGCCACCAGTCGCGTTCGGTGACATGGCGCACGCCACGTCTGCGGCACCAGGTTCCCATACCCAGCGGCACAACAAATTGCGCATCCGGGAAATGACGTGCGATGCGCTTTACCGTAGGTCGATCGAGATGGTCGTAGTGATTGTGCGAAATCAGTACCACGTCGAGATGTGGCAACTGTGCAATATGGAGCGGAGCGGGCGTTTTACGCTGTGGTCCAGCAAACGGCAGCGGTGAAGCACGCGCAGAGAGTGCCGGATCGATGAGAATATAGCGGCGATTGAGCCGCATCAACACGGCGGCATGACCTAACCACCAGACGCGATCGTCATCACCGCCCAGATCGCTTTCCTGATACCAGCGGGCAATGAATGCCGGATAACCGGCCTGGGGCGGCAGCGGCAAATGGTCCGCTTTGCGCTCCCGCCGCCAGCGCTGCAAATCCCCTGGCTGGCGCAATTCCGGTTCCGGATTGCGGAACCCTTCTGGCGTGTGATGCGCCAGCGTTGCGTCGTACCATGGATTTTGCCAGGCCATTACTGCTCCATCATGTGTTTAACGTTCTGGAATCATACGGATGAAGTCGCGCTGTTCTACGGCGTCTTCTTCCTCCTGCTGTTTTGCTGTGGCAGGTTGAGCATCCGCCAGGCGGCGCAACAATGCATTCTGTTTTTTCTGCTCTTCCAGCAGTGCTTCCAGCAAACGAATCTGTTCACTGGCGCGCATGCTGGCCCGGTTAACGAAGAACCAGGCTATCAAGGCCACAACAATAATGATGGCCAGTACACCATAACTGAACAGCGGACTGGTATTTGCGGCTAACTCGTTCATAACTGCCTCTATTGTCAAACATAAAACACTTACACCGCCGCTGATTCTACTCGTTGTGTGCGGAAAAGATAATGGTTGCCGGTGGAAAGCAGATTATCCCGCATCTTGATGGCTTTCAGTTATCTCTGATCGATTTCATGAGCAGGACGCGTCATGCTGCTACTATAGAAATCGCAGCGACTTCAGGATAGCTGCGTTGTGTATCACAAGGAGATAAAATGAAACTATTCATTCGGGCGATAATCGTGGTGGCCGTGGTCTGGTTAGGGATGCTGTTTACCGGCTACGGCGTACTGACCGGAAGCAACAAAAACGCTGCTGGACTGGGCTTACAGTGTAGCTATCTCACTGCACGCGGCATGATCACCGCGCAATATCTGCATACCGACAGCGGTATTGTGGGTGTCACCGATTGTCCACTGCTGAAGAAAAGTGGCGAAGTGGTAGATAATTAGTGACTCAAACGGGCTGGCAACAGCCCGTTCTGCTATTCAGAATGGGTAGTCGTGGTAACCCAACTGGTCGGAAATATTGCGCGCGGCACGATGCAGCATCGCCACATACTCGTTTTTTGCTTCTTCAGAGAATCGGATTGTCGGGAACGAGATGCTCAATCCCGCGATCACCACGCCGAAGCGGTCGAAAACCGGCACAGCGATACAGCGTAAGCCCTCTTCCTGCTCTTCATTATCTTCACCGAAACCCTGCACTTTTACCTGATCTAATACCTCAAGCAGCGCTTCAGCACTGACGATGGTGTTGGCGGTACTGCGACGAAACTCGACTTCGCTCAGGATTGCCTGAACTTCAGTGCGATCGCGCCATGCCAGTAACACTTTACCGATGGCGGTGGTATGCAGCGGGTTACGACGCCCGATGCGCGAGTACATGCGCAGGTTATACAGCGAATCAATTTTATGGATATAGACAATGCTGTCTTCTTCCAGCGCACCCAGGTGGATGGTTTCTTTGGTCAAACGCGACAGTTCTCGCATTTCGACATCGGCACTACGAATCAGGTCGACGTTTTGTAGTGCCCTGGCACCCAATTCAAACAGCTTGAGCGTCAGCGAATATTTTTCACTTTCCCCTTCCTGCGCGACGTAACCCAATGATTTCATGGTTTGCAGAAAGCGGTAAACCGTGCTTTTTGACATCATCACGCGTTGCGACAGCTCGGTGATACCATGATCACGATCTTCGCCTAACGCCTGCAAAATGCCGAACACTTTCATTACCGAAGAGACGGAGTCTGGCTGTTTATCGTTATCACTGCTCGCCATTGCGCGTATCCTTTTTTGACGGTGTTTCAAAAAAAACGGAACAGAAGCGCCAGTATATGCGTTTCAACCCAACGGCGGCAACGACTGGCAATCAGCGACACATTCCTTCGTAATTTTTTGTCAATGAATGCGGTGCTTTCCGTCACAAAATTGATTAGCATGATGATATTCACTTCCTTCATTTATTTCATTTATGTCCCCTACAGTCTCTCAGGATGGATTACCTGTTCCGCAGCGGTACGGCGCGATTATCACTATTGCGTTAGGCATCATGATGGCAGTGCTGGATGGTGCCATTGCTAACGTCGCGTTACCCACCATTGCACGCGAACTGAATGCCAGTCCGGCGGAATCAATCTGGATTGTTAACGCCTACCAAATCGCCATTGTTATCTCGTTACTGTCGCTCTCCTTTCTGGGCGATATGCTAGGTTATCGCCGTGTTTATCAAGTAGGGCTGGCGTTGTTTATCGCCACTTCACTGTTCTGCGCCCTCTCCTCTTCACTCAATATGCTTACCGTGGCGCGTATCCTGCAGGGTTTTGGCGGCGCGGCACTGATGAGTGTGAACACAGCGCTGATTCGTATTATCTATCCGCAGCGTTTTCTCGGCCGCGGTATGGCGATTAACTCGCTGATTGTCGCGGTGTCGAGCGCTGCGGGCCCGACGGTGGCCGCCGCGATTCTCTCCATCGCCAGCTGGAAATGGTTATTCCTGATCAACGTGCCGCTGGGCATTGTGGCACTGTGGCTGGCGCTGCGTTTTCTGCCAGATAACACGCAGAAAGCTAAACAGCAGAAGTTTGATATTCCCAGCGCCATCATGAACGCCCTGTTCTTTGGCCTGCTCATATCGGCCCTCAGCGGGTTCTCACAGGGGCAGGATCACTGGCTCATTCTGGCGGAAGTCGTCGCACTGGTGTTGGTGGGCGTGGTGTTTGTTCGTCGCCAGTTGGCGATGCCAGTGCCGCTACTGCCGGTGGATTTGCTGCGCATCCCCATTTTTTCGTTGTCGATGTGCACTTCGATTTGCTCGTTCTGTGCGCAGATGCTGGCTATGGTTTCGCTGCCATTCTTCCTGCAAAACGTGCTGGGACGGGATGAAGTGGCAACCGGGTTGCTGCTCACACCCTGGCCGCTGGCCACCATGGTGCTGGCCCCCATTGCTGGCCGGTTGATTGAGAAAGTCCATGCGGGATTATTGGGTGGCCTGGGGCTGGCAATGTTTGCGGCGGGTCTGTTCTTACTGGCACTGCTGCCTTCACAACCCACCGATATTGATATTATCTGGCGAATGATGCTTTGCGGTGCGGGCTTTGGCCTGTTCCAGTCTCCAAATAATCACACGATTATCTCCTCTGCCCCGCGCCATCGCAGCGGTGGCGCCAGCGGTATGTTAGGGACGGCGCGTTTGGTCGGTCAGAGCAGCGGTGCAGCATTGGTTGCATTGATGTTCAATCTGTTTGACGACAGCGGAACACATGCATCACTGGTTCTGGCGGGTAGTTTCGCCACGGTGGCAGCCGTCGTAAGTATGTCTCGGATGACGCAATCGAGTCAGACGGTGAAGTCATAAAACAACAAAGGTGCCCAATTGGGCACCTTTGTTTATTGCAACAGCCAAACCATTATTTCAGATAGTCACCGTTACGCAGCGCTTCGATACGCTTATCGAGCGGCGGATGCGACATAAACAATTCGCTCAACGATTTGCTTTTGCCGTTAATGCAGAATGCCATCATGCTGCTTGGCTCCTGCGGCTCGTAGCTGGTTTTCAAACGCTGCAGAGCGGCAATCATCTTCTCGCGGCCCACCAGTTTGGCTGAACCTGCATCCGCGTGGAATTCACGGTGACGTGAGAACCACATGGTGATGATGCTGGCGAGAATGCCGAACACCAGTTCCAGCACGGTCGCGACCGCAAAATAGACCAGCGGGTTACCGTTGCTGCTCTCTTCACCGTCACGGTTACCCGACAGGAAGCCCGATGCCACCTGCGCGATAATACGCGAAATGAAGATCACGAAGGTGTTCACCACACCCTGAATCAGCGTCATGGTGATCATGTCACCGTTAGCGATGTGGGCGATTTCGTGCGCCAGCACCGCTTCCGCTTCATCACGGCTCATGTTCTGCAGCAAGCCGGTCGAGACCGCAACCAGTGAGGCGTCACGACGTGCACCGGTAGCAAAGGCGTTAATGTCTGGCGCGTGATAGATCGCCACTTGCGGCATCGCAATGCCGGACTGTTGAGACTGGCGACTGACGGTATCCATCAGCCAGCGTTCTGTCTCGTTACGGGGTTGTTGAATCACTTCACCGCCGACGGAGCGCAACGCCATCCATTTAGACATCAGCAGTGAAACAAACGCACCGCCAAAGCCAAACAGACCTGCCATAATCATCAGACCCTGAACACTGCTTGACTGAATTCCTGTCAGACTCAGAATCAGTCCGAATACCAACATCACCGCCAGGTTGGTGACCAGGAAAAGCGCAATACGCATCATAAACGTTAATCTTCCTCAGTTGTGCTCGCGCTCATGCGCGGATATACATCCTATGTCCATTGCGCAGGTTTTCAAGCAACCTTAATCTTTAAGTGTCTAAAAAGACATAACTTTACATTTGGTAATGATGTGCGCAATTCTGCCCATTAGCCACAATGAACAATACCTTTGGTGCAAAAAAAAACACCGCCGGAGCGGTGCTTTTATTCAGCGAAAATTTATTTCGCGCCTTCGGCAGCAGGCTGGGTTTTCTCCAGCTGTGCCATGTCGTTGGCAATTTTCACGGTTTCGTCCAGATACGGGTCTGGCTCTTTGTAGTCTTTCGGCAAATCTTCAATGCTCTTCAGCGGGGCTTTGCCTTCCGCCTGGTAGCGCGCGTTAATGCGTTCCAGACGCAGTGCATCATCTTCGTGGTTCTCTTTCTCACGTTGAGCAAGATTGAGCGACACAATATTGCGTTTGTCTTTCATCGCGTCAAAGCGCGCAATATCTTTCATGATGTACTGGAACTCGCGATCTTTAGCGATACGATCGGCGTGCTCTTTGGTCAGCTGCGGTACCAGCGCGGTGATATCACCGGTTTTGGTGTAAGTCGCGGCATTCACGCTATCCCATGGCAGCGCGTTGTCCTCGAACTTCTCACCGGTTTCCGCCGCTTCTACGCCAGTTGGCATCAGCAGGTCCGGCGTGACGCCTTTACGCTGAGTACTGCCACCGTTAATGCGATAGAATTTCTGGATGGTGTATTGCACTGAGCCCAGCGCCGGCCATTCAGGACGCAGCATCTGATCATAGATGCGGTTGAGCGAACGATACTGCTGCACGGTGCCTTTACCAAAGGTTGGTTCACCGACGATCAGTGCGCGACCGTAATCCTGCATCGCAGCGGCGAAGATCTCAGAAGCCGAGGCACTGAAACGATCGACCAGCACCACCAGCGGACCTTTGTAATAAACGATACCGTCGTTATCACTGTCCTGACGCACGCGACCGTTGTTGTCACGCACCTGCACCACTGGACCACTTGGGATAAACAGACCCGACAGTGATACGGCTTCGGTGAGCGCACCGCCGCCATTGGTACGCAAATCAATCACGATGCTGTCGACGTTCTGCTTCTGCAGTTTTTGCAGCTGCACTTTTACATCGTCAGTCAGGCCAACATAGAAGCCTGGAATATCCAGTACGCCGACTTTCTCTTTACCGACGTTATGTACGGTGCCTTTCACCGCGCGATCTTCAAGACGGATCTTTTCACGCGTCAGTGTCACGGTGCGGGTTTTGGTGCCCTTGCCAGCAGGCAGGATTTCCAGGCGCACTTTGCTGCCTTTCGGTCCTTTGATTTTGGAGACCACATCATCCAGACGCCAGCCAATCACATCTTCCATTGGCTTGCCTGGCTGAGCAACACCAACAATACGATCGCCCACGCTGATGGATTTGCTCTTCGCGGCCGGTCCGCCAGCCACCATGGAGTTGATGACCGTGTAATCATCGTCCATCTGCAGCACGGCACCGATACCTTCCAGCGACAGGCTCATCTCGGTGTTGAACTGTTCGGTGTTACGCGGTGAAAGATAGTTGGTGTGCGGGTCGATTTCGTGCGCAAAGGCGGTCATCGCCAGCTGGAACACATCTTCACTGTTGCTCTGCGCCAGGCGACGAATGGCAAAGTTGTAACGCTTAGTCAGCGTTTCACGAATCTCTTTGTCATCTTTACCGGCCAGTTTCAGGCTCAGCTCGTCATATTTAACTTTGGCATCCCACAACGCGTTCAGCTCATCGCTGTTTTTCGGCCAGGGTGATTTTGCACGGTCAATGTCGATGGTGTCATTACCGGTGAAATTCATCGGGCGATTCAGCACGCTTAGCGCATATTGATAGCGCTCGAAGCGGCGTTTCTGCGCCAGATTGTAGAGATCGTAAAATACATCCAGCTTACCGCTGCGCAGTTCATCACCTAACGTGGTTTTCTTATCGGCGTATTGCGCGATGTCTGAAGCCAACAACACGTTATGGTTGTAGTCGAGCAGATTCAGGTAGCGATCAAAAATTTTCGCAGAGAAATCCTGATTCAGATCGAACTGGCGATAGTGAGAACGGGTGAAACGCGAAGTGACGCGTTCACTGACGGTAGGATGCTGCGGGTCTTCATGTAACTGTGGAATCTGGTCGGCGCGGGTAATGTTATCTGCGCCAAAGGTGGGGCCTGCTAACAGCAGGCCCGCGATCATACCGATCTTTAAAATGTTGTTCATGCCGAGGTCAGCCTCCGTTTCAGAACTGCAAGTGTTCTGCGCGCACAATCATTGCCATGCCGGAAGCGAGCTGCACCCGAACGCCATCCTTGGTGATTTCAAGAATGGTGGCGTCCATTGCACTTTTGCCTGCTTTAACTTTGATGTTCTGGCCGGGTTGCAAAGTTGAGGTATCAGTGACAGGTTTAGCTCGCGGTGGGCGCGGTGCAGCAGGACGTTCTGCTGATGCGGCACGCGGTGCCTGTGGACGAGGCTTGCGAGGTGCTTCGCCTTCAGCCGCTTTGCGAGGAGCAGGTTTACGAGGACGACGCTCAGCGGTCTCTTCACCGGCTTCGCGTTTCTTCGCTTTTTGCTGATCGCGCTGCGCCTGAACGCGCGCTTTGGCTTCTTCCAGCTGCTTGCGCGCATGTTCAACGTGTTGTTCGTCCAGCACGCCACAGGCGTTGCCATCAAGATCAACACGGATTGCACCCGCTTTAATGCCGTACAGATAACGCCAGCTTGAGGTATAAAGGCGCAAGGCTGAACGCAGTTGCGTCTTGCTCAGGCTGTTTTCACCCTGAACGCGCTCAACCAGATCCTGGAAGATACCGATTTTAAGCGGACGCGCTTCACCTTCGGCGCTAAAACATTGCGGAAAACGTTCCGCCAAAAAGGCGATCACTTCTTTACTGCTATTCAACTTAGGTTGATTTTCCATGAAATTTCCTGATTACTACGGGTTTGCCGACCAGAGCAGGCATGAACAGGCGACATTATAATGACAACATCGCCAAATGCTATGTGATCCAGTCGATTAGCTGCGTGACAGTTGAATAAATTTTTCGATGTCACTGCCCGCCAGCACTTCACAAAGCCCGTCGGTAAGGGCCACCAGCCCCGCTTCATCCTCACTATCAAAGCGAGAATAAACCGTACTATCAATGTCTAGCACACCGACAACGGTGCCATTCACTTTCAGAGGAATCACGATTTCAGCGTTGCTGGCCGCATCACACGCGATATGACCAGGGAACGCATGCACATTCTCAACGAGCTGTACTTTATCCTCTGCAATCGCTGTGCCACAAACCCCTTTGCCCACCGGAATGCGTACGCAGGCAATTTTGCCCTGGAACGGGCCCAGCACCAGCGTATTTGGCTCGGTGAGCAAGTAGAATCCTGCCCAGTTCACGCCTTCCAGGCGTTCAAACAACAGCGCACTGCAATTACCCAGTGCTGCCAGGAATGAGGTTTCGCCCGCTAACAGTGCACGGACATCGCGATTTAAATCCTCGTAAAAGGCTTTTTTGTTCATTGTTTAACCATAACTCGTCACTGTCGTGAGCTTGTTGTCACTCAGTTGTTAAAATAAGCACTAATAATCCAGCCCCATCAGGTGAATCATTGTGTTAGTTACTATACCCTTAGCAGTCGGTGGTTAAGACTATTCTTGTACCACTCCCTATTGCAGTCAGAATGCTCTGAACAGCATGCCGGTAAACGTAACGAACGATGGGCCACTTGCGTCACCTATGAAAATTCACGCTATCAGCCAGACGTTGCCCCACGCACGTTATCAGCGTTGTCCGCAATGCGATACCCTTTTTTCCTTACCGGATGTGAAATCGCATCAGTCGGCGCATTGCCCGCGCTGTCATGCAAAAATTCAAAGTGGCCGCGATTGGTCCATGACGCGACTCACCGTGATGGCCGTGACCATGATCGTGTTGATGCCCTTCGCCTTCAGCCTCCCTTTGGTGGATATTCGCTTGCTCGGCATGCGTATCAACGCCAGCCTGGTGGAAGGCGTGATCCAGATGGCACAGCAGGGCAACGTCCTGACAGCCTCGATGGTGGCGTTCTGCACCATTGGCGCACCGGTAACCTTAGTTGCAGGCATCTGCTATTTATGGATTGGCAACGCCCTCGGGATGAATCTGCGTCCGGTGTTGCTGATGCTGGAGAAGCTCAAAGAGTGGGTGATGCTGGATATCTATCTGGTCGGTGTGGCGGTCGCCTCTATAAAGGTGCAGGATTACGCCGCGCTGGAAGTCGGCTACGGTCTGGTGGCCTATATCGCGCTGACGGTGCTGAGCCTGCTGACGCTGATTCATCTCAACGTGGAAGAGTTGTGGGAGCACTATTATCCGCAGGCTGTACCCACCACACCTCCGGAACAGTGGCAGGTGTGTCTGAACTGTCATCAAACCGGCGTGCCGGACGATCGCGGGCGTTGTACACGTTGTCACACCCCGCTCGATTTCCGTCGTCGCCACAGTTTGCAGAAATCCTGGGCCGCGCTGATCGCTTCGATTGTGCTACTGATTCCCGCTAATCTGCTGCCGATTTCAGTCGTTTACGTTAATGGCGCACGCCGTGAAGATACGATCTTCTCCGGTATTCTGGGTCTGGCTTCCGGAAACATCCCGGTGGCGGCGGTGGTATTTATCGCCAGTATCCTGGTGCCGTTTACCAAAGTGTTAGTGATGCTGACTTTGCTGGTCAGCATCCATTTTAAGTGTGAACAGGGCTTAAAAACCCGCATTCGACTGCTGCGTGCCATCACCTGGGTGGGACGCTGGTCGATGCTGGATCTGTTCGTGATTGCGGTCACCATGTCATTGGTGAATCGCGATCAACTGCTGGCTTTTACCATGGGACCTGCCGCCTTCTACTTTGGCGCGGCAGTTATCCTGACCATTATGGCTGTAGAGTGGCTTGATAGCCGCCTGATCTGGGATGCACATGCAACAGGAAACGCCGACTACACCGACTAGCGCGAACCTACGTAACAAACGCAAGATTTCGCCGTTCTGGCTATTGCCCATTATTGCCCTGCTGATCGCCGGCTGGCTGTTATGGACCAATTACCAGGAGCGCGGTACCACGATTACCATCAACTTCCAGACTGCGGATGGCATTGTACCAGGCCGCACGCCTATTCGTTATCAGGGCGTGGAAGTGGGAACGGTGCAAGGTATTGTGCTGAGCGATGATTATCACAGCATCCAGATCAAGGCCAGTATCAAGAGCGATATGCGTGACGCTCTGAAGGACAATACGCAGTTCTGGCTGGTCACGCCCAAAGCCTCTCTGGCGGGCGTTTCTGGACTGGATGCGCTGGTAGGCGGTAACTATATCGGCATGATGCCGGGCGGCGGCAATCCGCGTGAGCACTTTACCGCGCTGGATACCCAACCGAAATATCGCGTTAACACCGGGGAATTGCTGATCCACCTGCACTCTCCCGATTTGGGTTCGCTGAACACTGGGTCGCTGGTCTACTACCGCAAAATCCCGGTGGGACGCGTGTATGACTACAGCATCAACGGTAATACTGATGGCGTCACGGTCGACGTACTGATTGAGCGTCGTTTCGTCAATCTGGTGAAAAAGCAGAGCCGCTTCTGGAACGTGTCCGGCGTAGACGCTGACGTCAGTCTGAGCGGTGCCAAAGTGAAGCTGGAGAGCCTGGCCGCGCTGGTGAATGGGGCGATTGCCTTTGATTCTCCAGAAGAAGGTCAGCAGGCTAACAGCGACGAAAACTATCAGCTCTACCCCGATCTGGCACGCAGCCAGCGTGGCGTGCAGATCAGTCTGGATTTACCGAGCGGCGATAACCTCAAAGCGAATAGCACGCCACTGATGTACCAGGGTCTGGAAGTCGGTACCTTTACCCAACTTAATCTGTTGCCGGGCGGCAAAGTCACCGGCGAACTCACCGTGGATCCTTCGGTGACCAGCCTGATGCGCAGCGGTACACGCATTGAAATGCGGGCGCCCAAACTGAGCCTGACCGACACCAATCTCAGCAGCTTGCTGACCGGTAACACCTTCGAACTGGTACCAGGCGAAGGTCCCGCGCAGGATCACTTTACCGTGCTGCCTGCCAGCGAAACCCTGCTGCAAAAACCGGATGTTCTGACGGTAAAACTCAGCGCGCCGGAAACCTACGGTATTGATGGCGGTCAGCCGGTGATGCTGTACGGCATGAAGATTGGCCAGGTCATTTCGCGGCAACTGGATGAGAATGGCATTAGCTTCGCGGTGGCCATCAATCCGGAATATCGCCATCTGGTGCACGCGGACAGCAAATTCATTGTGAATAGTCGTCTCGACGTGAAGTTTGGTCTCGATGGAATGCAGGTGCTGGGTGCCAGTGCCCGTGAATGGGTAGACGGCGGCATACGTCTGGTGCCGGGTGCGAAAGGCAATCCTTCCGCCCGTTATCCTTTATATGCCGATGCTGAGCGTGCGCAGGAAGGGATTATCGGTGACCAGCCGCCAACCACACTGAAACTGACCGCCAACAGCTTGCCAGATGTGCAGGCCGGTTCAGTGGTGCTGTATCGGAAATTCCAGGTGGGTGAAGTGGTAGACGTGGTGCCACGCGCCGATGCCTTTGAGATTTCCATCCACATTGAGCCGCAATACCGCAAATTGCTGACCAGCGAGAGCGTATTCTGGGCCGAAGGTGGTGCGAAAGTGCAACTTAACGGCAGCGGTTTAACGGTGCAGGCTTCGCCGCTCAACCGTGCGCTGAAAGGGGCGATCAGTTTCGATAACCTCACTGGCGCGCAAGCGGCGAAAGGCGTGAAACGCGTACTCTATGCCTCTGAAACGGCTGCGCGTGCAGTCGGCAGCCAGATCACCTTGCATACCTTTGATGCCAGCAAGCTGGCTGCGGGCATGCCGATTCGTTACCTCGGCATTAATGTCGGCCAGGTCGAATCACTGGCATTGAGTAAAGACAATAATCAGGTGGTGGCAAAAGCGGTGCTTTATCCCGAGTATGTGCAGGACTTTGCGCGTATCGGCAGTCGCTTCTCGGTGGTCTCACCGGAAATTTCGCCAGCGGGTGTTAATCATCTGGAGACCTTGCTGCAGCCTTACCTCAATGTCGATCCCGGCAAAGGGGCTCAGGCACGTACCTTTGAGTTGCAGGAGAGTACCATCACCGATTCGCGTTACCTCAACGGACTCAACATTTATGTTGATGCTACCGAAGCCGGTTCGCTGTCGTTGGGTACCCCGGTGCTGTTCCGTGGGGTAGAAGTGGGTACGGTAACCGGTACCTCGCTGGGCAACATGGCGGATCGCGTACAGATCGCGCTGCGGATCAGCAAGAAGTATCAGCATCTGGTGCGTAATAACTCCGTGTTCTGGCTGGCGTCTGGCTATAACCTCGACTTCGGTCTGATTGGTGGGGTAGTGAAAACCGGTACCTTCCAGCAATTCATTCGTGGCGGCATTCAATTTGCCACACCGCCGACGGTGCCGCTGGCGCCTCAGGCCGGTGCTGATAAACACTTCCTGTTGCAGGATGAAGCGCCGAAAGAGTGGCGCAGTTGGGGAACGGCGATTCCGGGTCCCAATTAAGCAATCGGGCAGCCTGCGGGCTGCCCGTTTTATTTGCACGTGTTACACTTCGCGCTAAATTTGATACCCCGGTAAATGTCCGTGTCCGATCGCTTTCCTGAAGATTTCCTTGCGCTGATGCGCACCAGCCTGGCTGACGAAAATGAACTGCAGCGTTTCCTGGCGATTAGCCAGCAGCCGCTGCGCCGCAGCCTGCGCGTCAATACGTTGAAAATCAGTGTGGAGGCGTTTTTAGCACGCACCACGCATTATGGCTGGCGCTTAACGCCGGTTCCCTGGTGCGCCGAAGGATTCTGGATCGAGCGGGAAGATGAGACATTGCCGCTGGGCAGTGTGGCCGAGCACCTGAGCGGTTTGTTCTACATTCAGGAAGCCAGCTCAATGCTGCCGGTCACCGCGTTGTTTGATGCCGCGCCAGAAGCACGCAAGGTGATGGATGTGGCCGCTGCACCCGGTTCCAAAACCACGCAAATGGCCGCGTTGATGCGCAACAAAGGCGCGATTCTCGCCAATGAATATTCAGCCAGCCGCGTAAAAGTGTTGCATGCCAATATCAGCCGCTGTGGCGTCAGCAATGTGGCGTTGACGCACTTTGATGGTCGTGTGTTTGGTGCCGCCCTACCTGAACAGTTTGATGCCATCCTGCTGGATGCGCCCTGCTCCGGTGAAGGTGTGGTGCGTAAAGATGCCGACGCCCTGCGCAACTGGACGCTGGCCAGCACCGAAGAGATTGCCGCGACCCAGCGTGATCTGCTCGACAGTGCGTTTCATGCCTTACAGCCAGGCGGCACGTTAATTTATTCCACCTGTACACTGAACCAGATTGAAAACCAGCAGGTGATCGCCTGGCTGCAGCAGCGCTATCCCGATGCAGTAGAAATCGTGCCGTTGCGCGACCTGTTTGACGGTGCCGAGCGAGCACTGACGCCAGAAGGATTCCTGCACGTCTTCCCACAGATATTCGACAGCGAAGGCTTCTTTGTTGCGCGTCTGCGCAAAACGGCCAGCATCCCAGCGCTACCTGCACCGACCTATAAAGTAGGGAAACTGCCCTTCTCGCCTGCCAGCCGCAAGCTGATCGCCGAAGTGCAACAGGCGGCTGCTAAGGTGGGTATCGAGTGGGATGAGCAGCATTCGTTGTGGCAGCGTGATAAAGAACTGTGGCTGTTCCCGGCTGCGCTGGAAAACTGGCTCGGCAGAGTGCGGTTCTCGCGCATCGGTCTGAAGCTGGCAGAGACCTTCCCGAAAGGCTATCGCTGGCAGCATGAAGCGGTGGTTGCCCTGACTAAACCGGGCAGCGCACTGGATTTCGAATTGACGGAAACGGAAGCAGAAAGCTGGTATCGCGGCCAGGATATTCACCCTGAAACCGCACCAACTCGCGATGAAGTGATTGTCACCTATCAGCAGCAGCCATTGGGTTTAGCCAAGAAAGTCAGTAACCGCATCAAAAACAGCTACCCACGCGAACTGGTACGTGACGGGCGTTTGTTCCGTTAACTCTATTGAAGCTGAACCAGCGTTAAGCGATTACCGAACACTGCGCCGGTGTCGATGTAATGCTGGTTCGCCACATTGAGCGGCTGTTCCAGTGGCGTGTGGCCGAAATAGAAATCGCTCGCACCGTCGATACTGGCGGAAGCGCCGCGATGATGACGCCCGAGGCGATCGCGGCTCCACACCACCTGATGCCAGTCCACGTCCTGACCCAACTCATAATGGCTGGCTGGATAGTCGGCATGGGCGATCACCACCACGCGGTCGGCTAACTCCAGGTGTAAAATCAGCGGCAGATCGGCACAGCGTTTCAGCGCATGACGCGCCGCAATTAAATCCGCCCCTTTTAATTGCCAGAACCAGTCACCGCCGTTCATCATCCACAGCATAGGGTCTTGCCCCTCCAGCGCCGACAACGCCATCTGTTCATGATTACCACGCACACAGCGAAACCACGGCTCCTGCAACAGCTGTAAGCAGCCGGGGCTGTCGGGACCGCGGTCGATCAAATCCCCTACCGACAGCAGCAGGTCTCGCTCTTTGTCGAAGTCATGCAGAATCAGCTGCGAGTCCAGTTGAGCGCGGCAACCATGTAAATCACCCACCACCCAAATGTTACGCCACGTTTTGGCACTCACCGTTTGGTAAAACATGTAATCTTTCCCGGTTGACTGGAAGTTTAGTGAACCCGGCATAAAGTATAGTCCGGTGAGATGAAGCCAGGGGAGGGAGCAGCGTGAGCAGCCGTAAACAATTTATCGGTGTACTGGTGTTTATATTTCTCGGCAGCCTGCTGCTGCTGGAATCGCTGGCGCGTTTGGTGCATCTGCTGTTTGTGGGCTAAAGGATTTTACATCTCAGAAGTTTCAACAGTGGCTGCGTCCTACAGCCCTGATGAAAGTCCCGTCCGGCGCTTATCTCCGGCGCTCATTGAAGGCGTTAGCTCTGTGCGGGACGGCGGTCACTTTATCAACTCAGACAATTCCGAACAAGTTAAATGATATTAACTATCATTCTCATCATTGCTTTTTACGCTTCGCTTACATTAGTGATGGTAATTTAAGCTTTCTTCCTTCCTGCCGATAACGTCCTATCCCTTCTCCACTCAATGAGAATATGAAAACGCTCTCTGTTATCACACTTATGCTGTTACTGATCAGCATGCCCACTCACGCCAAAAAGCATGTTGAACTGATCGAGCAAAGCAATTACATCAACAGCGAAGGACAATCGATTCAACGTCCCGCACATACGCAAAATAATGACGTTCCCGATGGCGCAACCGCTCGCTGTCGCGATGGGTCATACAGTTTCAGCACCCATCACCGCGGGACCTGTTCTCGCCATGGTGGCGTTGCGGAATGGCTGGCATCTTAAGCCACACGCAATAAGCAGCATGTGCCAGGCTTAAAGGACACTATTTTCTTAAGGAGTGAGCTATGAAAGACTATTATAAAATTGATCTGGAGCTTTTTATGCAAAATAACGCGGATTTGATTCGAGAAATAAAAAGCAAAGCGCCGGTTTATGCCGATGAGTTGGGATTAGAGCTGGTGCAGTATATTAACCGCGAAGTGAAACAAGCCCATCTGGATTATATTGAAAGCCTCGGCGTGCGCGATCCTTATGAATATTACGTCTCGCAACATGAAGAAGATCGTCACCTGGCTGACACGCTAATTGCTCAGCATCGTGCCGCTTTACACCACACCGCTTAACCAACTGATTTGCCACACAAGCCGTGTGGCAAACGGTGCTCTTTAATGCGAGAGAAAGAATATCGCCAGCAGGAAAAATACCCATAATCCGGCAAAGGTCGCAAAGCCGACACGAGGCGTTTTCGTCCGACCGACTACCACACCGATAAAGATGCTTAGTAGCGTTAAGGTGCCAATCATTACCCAGAGAAGATATTGCGCATTTGCCATGAAGGATCCTTATTAATCGGCAATAAAAACAGTGCGCACTCTTATACCATTTTTCACGCCAACTGGCTGCTGTTAAATGTCCGCATCTTTCGTGCTGGCTTGAATTCATTACGCCGTTGGGTGACTGCAACGCACGGCTTTTAAATGTTCCAACTCATTTAACCGTGCCGAGGCATGCTTGTTGGCGCTAGCCTTAGCGATACCGTTGCCGATGCCAAAATCGCCGATGAAACCAATCACCGTCAGCACATCAAACTCACCGGTTTTGTCGATCTGCTGCTGCACACTGTGGGATTTGGCGATCTCTTGATCCAGTGCCGCACAGTTGTAGGTTTGCGCTTCTTCATCACTGACTTTGGGTGATTGCGGGTATTGCTTCAGGGCGCAGCCGCTGAGCAGCAGGATAGTGGTGAACAGTACTGCAGGTTTGAACATCTCTAGACTCTCGTTTTGGCTGGCATGGTGGGTATATGGCTGAGAGGAAATGTAGCACGTGACGCGTGGCGCGATTCGCTGATTAACTGGGCGAATTGCGGGTATTTTGCGCAAAGATTGGGTTAGGATTGCGGGAGCGGAATTTGATTTGGAAATGAAAACTTCGGATAAACTTCGGACAATTAAGTCGAAATACGGAATTTAGATTTAATAAATCAATGAGATAAAAAAAGACCCAATACGATTCCTGTATCGGGTCCAGGGAAATGGCTCTTTGAGAGCCGTGCGCTAAAAGTTGGCATTTTTGAAGGCGAGTTCGCCTTGCCATTTAAAGGTAGTCCAAGGGTGATTATTTTCCAGCCAACCGTCACGATGCGGTCAGGAAGCTGCCAACTCTGTGATCGTGCTGACACATCGGAAAAGCAAGCGTAGCGGCAAAACTGTGCGCTACGCCCGAATTTTTGCAGGGATTACTTACCGCACAACTGCTGCGCGCGATCAACGATCGGTTGCAGGCTCATTTTCTGGCCAGGATGCGCTTTGTCTTCCGCCACGATGGTATCGATGGATTGCAGTGTGCCCTTGCCGGCATCAGCGCGTGCTTGGGCTTTATCATTCAGCGGATACTGCAGCAAGGTGCTCGGATTGATGGCAAACAGCGCGCCGTCTTTCTCACAGGTCAGCATCACCTCTTCGCGGGTGAAGGGCCATTTGTCTTTGCCAATCTCAAAGCGGCTGACGGTAATAATCTGTGCGGCCATCGCCTGGCTGCACAGCGCCATCAGAATGCAGGCTGGAATCAATTTCTTCAGCAAAATATCGACCTCATTTTTCATTTATGACAATTCAGGCCGGTGACAGCGTGGCAAACACGCTAACCAATCCGACAACAACAATGGCCAGCAGCAGCTCAAGCTGCGTCAGGCGAATAAACTGCTGCGGCGCGTGACTACCCGCGACGCGAAAACCTGGCACCAGAACATAGCGATTGATCAGCGCAATGCCCACCATCATCATCGCCAGCATCACTTTAACCACCAGCATCGCACTCCACAGCGTGGTGCCCCAATTCAGCGGCGTGCCGCCAATCAGCAGGCTGTTGATCAGCCCGGTGAGCAGCGCCAGTGCGACAGCCAGATGACCGTAACGCGAAAAACGCATCATGCAGCGAATCGCATCGGTGCGATACGTAATCTGCCGGGCCTCACGCATCAGTAATAACAGGGGCAGCAAACCGCCGGTCCAAAACGCGGCTGCAATCAAGTGAAGCGCGTGATTGATCTGCTGCATCAAGCCGGGTAAACCATCGCGCATGGCGGCATGTCCGACGCCTGCCAGCGCCACCAGCTGTAACAGACCACTCACCAGCAAAAGCTGCTGGCTCAGTGTGCCACGCATCAGCAAGGACAGCGTGCTCAGCAGTGCGAAGGCTAGCTCCCAACGCCACACCGCGCCAAAGCGCGTGGCTAAAACCGCCTGCCAGGTTTCCAGGTCACCGACATTGTGCCAGTCACCGCTCATCAAACCGGTTTGCGTGGCGAGCATTAACACCGCACTGAGCAGACTCAATAGCGCTGTCGTGACTAAAATTTTGTGCAAACGTTGCGCCAGCACCGGGCGATAGCGCCGCGGTGCCAGCAGAGCCGTATAGAACGCGCTGCCAGCCAGCAATAGCACCGCAATAAAATGCAGGGCGCGCAGGACGATCCACAACGTACTCAGAGCCATGGATTACTTCACGCTAAACGCGTAACTTCCCTTGGTTTTGTGTCCATCAACGGACAACACATGCCAGTTCACCTGATAGTTGCCGGATGGCAGCGGTTTGCTGATCGGCACGATCAACTGATCATGCTGCTTGTCGTTGAGTTTGGCTTTTTCCACGGCCATCGGCTGATTCTGCGCATTGAGCACTTCAACACCGCTGAAGGCAGGCTCAACATCTTCAGTGAAGGTCAGCGTCAGATTTTGTGGCGAGCTGTCGATCACCGCTTTATCGGCGGGAACCGGCGTTTTCAGGTGAGCATGTGCCAGTGCAAACTGACTGAAGACCAACGTGGATGACGCCAGCAACAGCGCCACAATCGGGTTTAACGCAGTTTTCTTCATCACTTCTTCCCTTTGCAATGCGGCGCTCTGCCGCAAACGTGGCAGCAGGATACGCCGCTGGCCCAGACGTGTCGAGACTTGCGGTGCGATCCAATTTCCTTGATCCGTAAAGGGGAAACCATTACTTTTGCCCCTGTTTATCAGGAGAAATGCATGAGCCAAAACCTTGCCCTGTTGTCGCAGGAAGAGAAAGACAAAGTCAATGTCGATCTGGCCGCCGCAGGCGTGGCCTTTAAAGAGCGCTACAACATGCCCGTGATCGCGGAAATGGTCGAGCGCGAGCAGCCGGAAGCCCTGCGCGAGTGGTTCCGTCAGCGCTTGATGAGCTATCGCCAGGCATCGCTCAGCCTCTCTCGCCTGCCCTACGAACCTAAACAGAAGTAATTAATCTATGTTACGCGTTATCGATACAGAAACCTGTGGCTTGCAAGGCGGCGTGGTCGAAGTGGCGTCGGTGGATGTGATCGACGGCCAGATCGTCAATCCGATGAGCGATTTGATTTGTCCAGACCGCCCTATCAGCCGTCAGGCCATGGCGGTGCATCGCATCACAGAAGCGATGGTCGCTGACAAGCCGACGATTGAAGAAGCGATTGGTCGCTATCATGGCAGCCCACATTACGTGGCGCACAATGCCAGCTTTGATCGTCGAATGTTGCCGATCATGCCCGGCGAATGGATTTGCACTATGACGCTGGCGCGCCAGCTGTGGCCTGGCATTAAATACGGTAATCAGGCACTGCGTCACAGCCTGAAGCTGGACGTCACGCCACCCTCTGAACTGCATGCACACCGTGCGTTGTATGACTGCTATGTCACCGCGGCGCTGCTGATCCGCATTATGGAGACTTCCGGCTGGAGCATCAGTGATATGGTCGGCCGCTGCCAACCTGCTGAAGTCAGCGGCGATGTGTTCCCGTTTGGCAAATATCGTGGTCAGAGCATTGGCAGCATCGCGCGCAAAGACCCCGGCTATTTACGCTGGGTGCTGGAGAATGTGAGGGATTTGCGCCCACCGTTACGGCAGGCGCTGCGCAAGTACGTGAAGACAGATCAGTAATCGACGCGGTCTGGCAGGCTGCCCTGCGCCAGGCCGATCAGGAAGGTAAACTCCTGTGCGACGCCTTCATACGCTTTAAAACGCCCCGATTTACCGCCGTGTCCGGAGTCCATCTCGGTACACAGCAACAACAGCGTGTCGTTAGTTTTCAGCTCCCGCAGTTTTGCCACCCACTTCGCCGGTTCCCAATACTGCACCTGAGAATCATGCAGCCCGGTTGTCACCAACAGATGCGGATAAGCTTTGGCCTCGATGTTGTCATACGGGCTGTACTGCCGAATGGTGTGGTAATCCTCTTCATGTTCCGGATTGCCCCACTCATCATATTCGCCGGTAGTCAGCGGGATCGACGGATCCAGCATGGTGGTGACCACATCGACAAACGGCACTTGTGCCACTACACCGTTGAACAGTTCGGGTGCCAGATTGATCACGCCGCCCATCAATAAACCACCAGCACTGCCGCCCATCGCATAGAGCTGTTGCGGATCACCCAGACCTTTCGCCACCAGCGCCTGCGTCACATCGATGAAATCAGTGAAGCTGTTCATCTTATTCTTCAGGCGACCATCGTCGTACCACTGCTGCCCCAGTTCGCCACCGCCGCGTACATGAATAATCGCGTAAACAAAACCGCGTTCCAGCAAGCTAATGCGACTGGTGCCGAAACTGGCATCCATGCTACTGCCGTAAGCGCCGTAGCCGTAAGCCAGCAGTGGATTGCTGCCTGGTTTGAAATGCTTGCGGTGATAGACCAGCGACACTGGCACTTCAGTGCCATCACGCACCGTGATCCAGTGGTGTTCGCTTTTGTAGTCGTCTGAGTTGAAGCCCGGCACCGGCGTCTGTTTCAACACCCGGCGATCGCCCGTCTCCATATTGAGCTCAAACAACGTGGTTGGCGTGGTCATGGATGAGTAGCCATAACGTAACGTGTCACTTTCTGGCGAAGGATTGTAGGCCAGCCAGGTGACGTAAGCCGGATCGTCAAAGGCGATCCCGATGCTTTCTCCACTTTCCCAGTTGATCTGGCGCAGCGTGTTGACGCCGCGCTGGCGCTCTTCCACCACTAGCCAGTGGCGGAACAGTTGGAAATCCTCCAGCACCACGTTATCGCGTGCCGGAATCAACGCCTGCCAGCGGTTCTCGGCCAGCCATGCGCTGCGATACAGGCCAAAGTTTTTGCCGTCGCGATTCGAGCGAATATAGAACTGGTGATTGTAGTGATCGATGCTGTACTCGTGATCGCGACGACGTGGACAGAACACCTGTGGCTGCGCATCCGGATACTCGGCATCAATCAGCTGGATCTCACTGGTGGTAGTGCTGTACATCGCGATCAGGATGAAGTGCTCGGAGGTGGTTTTGTGCACGCTGAGGTGGAAGCTCTCATCCTGCTCTTCATACACCAGCTGATCGTCTGATTGCGGATGACCTAACTCATGGCGCCACACCTGATAGGCCAGTAACGTTTTCGGATGCTTACGCACGTAGTACAGCGTGCGCGAATCATTGGCCCACGCCACGCTGGAAGAAGCATTGCTTAGCACTTCCGGATACCAACTACCACTCTCTAAGTTACGGAAGCGGATGCCATACTGGCGGCGCGACAGAAAATCTTCCGCCAGCGCCATCACCTGGTTGTCGGGTGAGATCGCCAGTGCGCCCATGGTATAGAAATCACTGTGAGAAGCTCGTTGATTGCCGTCGATCAGCAGTTGCCAGGGTTCATCCGCTGGTGCGTTCACCGACTGACGAAAATAGAGCGGGTATTCGTTGCCTACCTCATAGCGGCTTTGATAGCGATAGCCGTTTTTTACGTAGGGGACGGAGTGGTCCTGCGCAGGAATGCGATCAACTATCTCTTTGAGTACCCTTTCTTGCAGATTCTCTTGCGACGCCATCATCGCTTTACCGTACGCATTCTCGGCGTGCAGATGCTCCAAAATCTCTGGATTTTCACGCTCGTCATCGCGCAGCCAATAGTAGTTATCGGTGCGCGATTCACCGTGCAGGTTCATGACGTGGGGGATTTTTTTCGCTTGCGGCTGGTTCATTCTGGCTCCTTTCCCTGAAAGACAACATTCAGCAAGCGTGGCACTTATCACGCGGGAAGCCAAGCAGCAGCGCACAGGAAGTGTAACGAAAGGAGCGCTTTTTCATGCGCTCCCTCGTCAAGGGTGGTTACCGCAACAAAGTAGCTGGAAAATCAGCGGGCAATTCACTGGCTGCACAAGCGATGACCTCATCATTATCGGCACCGCAATCTCGCACCAGTGTGATGGTGGCAAATTCGTCGATCACTTCAGTGGGATAAGCTGGACCCGCTTCGCGATAACGATTCATTTCGTTGAGATGTTCATTCTGGAAGCAAACCGTCTGCTGCGGGTTGTTCATCACCCAGCGGGGGAAGAAGATCGTACCGTGAAACAATCTGTCCCCCAGATTCGCGATCAAACTGACGTCAGTGCCGGTGGGTTCGGTCCAGGAAACTTTGTAGACCTCTTGCGCAATTCGCACAATATAGGCGCGTTGGCCCTTAACCCAACGATTGCCCACCATCCCGCTATGAATACGGTAATCAACGGTGTTGGCATTTTTGATATACAGCTCATAGTTCCAGCCATTGTCATAGGTATAGATCAGGTGTTTGCCAACAAATCCAGCCAAATCATTTTTATCGAAGGTACTCATAATGTGTTCTCCTTGGTTTGAAGTCAGATTACGCCTTCACTTAACTGATGAATAACGCTATGTTTCGATGAAATTCATTCAAAATTTAGATGAAATGCATAAATCAACGTTGGAACAGTGGAGCTTGTTAAATGAGGTGGTGCTGCGCGGCAGTTTCGCCAGCGCGGCTGAGTCGACACATCGCAGCCAGTCTTCGGTGAGCTATAACCTCGCCATGCTGCAAGAACGCCTTGAAGTCACCTTGCTGGAGACCAAAGGACGGCGCACCGTGCTGACGCCTGCAGGCGAGAAGCTTCTGGCGCAGGTCAGGCCGCTTTTGAAAGCGTTCTACGCGCTGGAAAGCACCGCCAGCGCTATGCGCAACGGAGAGCGCAGCCGCATCGAACTGATGGTGGATAGCATCTTGCCGCGCGAGCATTTGTTCAGTGTGCTGAGTGAATTCCAGCGTCTCTATCCAGGTACGCAGGTTAACGTCACTGAGGTGTTGGAAACGCAGATACCGGATAACAGCCAGGCGGATGTGATGGTATTGAGCCAGCGCCAGCCCGGGACAGGCCGGGGCGAATGGATGATGAATGTGGATTTCGTGGCTGTTGCGCACCATCAGCATGCGTTACATCAATTGAGTGGTGCGGTTAGTGCTGAGCAGTTAGCGGATTATCCGCTGATCCGCATTGCCGATCATCAGCATTTTAGCGTACTGCAGGAGCACCATCAGGGAGAGATCTGGGCTTGTTCCACCATCGAGGCCGCAATTGAGGCGGTAATGCATCAGGTTGGTTATGGTTGGTTACCGGAAACCCGTATTCAGGCCGCCCTGGCGGCAGGAACATTGAAGATGCTGCCGCTGCAACAGGGCGTTCGTCGCGTAACAGCGCTGCATTTACTGATCAATAACGAGATCATTGTTATTGATATACAGTTGCAAACGCTGCTCGATCTGATGCGCAATAAAGCCTGGATATGACCCAGGCTTCAGCATCATTACGCCGCTTTCTCCGCCTGAATATCGCGCTGAATGCCGTCGCGCACATCCTGTGGGATCTTCAGGGCATCACCCAGTGCAGAGAGATAGCTGCGCTCCATAAAGTGATCCACATCGATGGCGGCGCAGCTGAGGAAGTAAAGCTCTAACGCCTCTTCTTCGTTTTTCACATCGGCTGCCAGCCACTGTGGATCGAGTGGGCGATTCATCGCTTGCTGGATCAGCGTTTCAGCCTGCGAACCATAGCCCGCCTGATGGATATTCTGCTCAATGGCGGCGCGTTCGCGATCGTCAATATGACCATCGCTTTTGGCGGCGAATACCAAAGCGGTCACCAGACGTTCCGCCCGCTGGTCAACGGGCGTCTGCAGCTGACCAAATCCCGGCTCATCCTGATGGGTTTCGCGCACACGCTGTTTGTACTTATTCCACAGCACGGCACCCGCTGCCGCACCGCCGCCGACCAGCAAGGCTTTACCGCCGTATTTGGTCAACAGGCTTCGCGTGGACTTGCTGGCTACCAGTAATCCCGCTAAACCACCCAGCGCGCCAGGGGCCAGCATATCGCTCAATCCACCGGCTTTGCCGTCGCCGCCTTTCTTCGCCAGCACCGATTGGATTTGCTGCAACCAATTGCTCATCGTTTAACTCCTGTTTAAGTTTCCGCGTTCCATGCTGCCGTAGCGAGTGTCAGGTAACGTCAGAGCGGGAAAAGTATGGCAAACCTGATGAAGGCGAATGCGTGAGTACGCAAACGTTTTCGTATATACTGCGCGCGCATTTTGACTGCTAAGGTGAAATTATGACGACTCTTGGAACCGCGCTGCGCCCTGCCGCAACGCGTGTGATGCTGTTAGGTTCAGGCGAATTGGGCAAAGAAGTGGCGCTGGAGTGTCAGCGTCTGGGTGTGGAAGTGATTGCCGTGGATCGTTATGCCGATGCCCCTGCGATGCACGTTGCACACCGTAGCCATGTGATCAATATGCTGGACGGTGATGCGCTGGCTGCGTTAATTGCGCTGGAGAAGCCGCACTTTGTGGTGCCAGAAATTGAAGCTATTGCCACTGAAAAACTGCTGGAACTGGAAGCACAAGGCCAGAAAGTGGTACCTACCGCGCGTGCTGCGCGCCTGACCATGAACCGCGAAGGTATTCGTCGTCTGGCGGCAGAAGAGTTGTCGTTACCGACTTCAACCTATCAGTTCGCTGACAGCAAAGAGAATTTCGTCGCAGCCGCCAATGAAATTGGTTTTCCGTGCATCGTTAAACCAGTAATGAGTTCATCGGGCAAAGGTCAGAGTTTCATCCGCGAAGCGAGCCAGCTGGATAAAGCCTGGGATTACGCGCAGCAAGGCGGACGTGCCGGTGCCGGTCGTGTGATCGTCGAGGGCGTGGTCAAATTTGATTTCGAAATCACCCTACTGACCATCAGCGCCGTGGATGGCATCCATTTCTGCGCGCCGATTGGTCATCGTCAGGAAGATGGCGATTACCGTGAATCCTGGCAGCCACAGCAGATGACCGACCTGGCTCTGCAGCGTGCACAAGATATCGCATCTAAAGTGGTGAAAGCGCTGGGCGGATACGGTCTGTTTGGCGTTGAGCTGTTTGTCTGCGGTGATGAGGTGGTGTTTAGCGAAGTCTCGCCACGCCCACACGATACCGGCATGGTGACACTGATTTCTCAGGATCTGTCCGAGTTCGCGCTGCATGTGCGCGCGTTCCTCGGCTTGCCAATCGGCGGTATTCGCCAGTATGGCCCGGCAGCCTCGGCGGTGATCCTGCCACAGCTGGACAGCAACAACGTGCAGTTCGTCAACATCGAAGCGGCATTGGGTGCCGGTCTGCAGTTGCGTCTGTTCGGCAAGCCAGAGATTGCTGGTCAACGTCGTCTGGGCGTGGCGCTGGCTACCGGTGACAATACCGATGAGGCGATTGCACGTGCCGTGGCGAGTGCCGCAGCCGTGAAAGTTGAGGGCTAATCCCTTCGCCAGCCATTCGTCTCTAGAGACAACGTATAAGGGCGGCCACAGGGCCGCCCTTTCAATACCAATGATTCGCACCCTGGCAAATGCGTTACTTCGCGCCTTCCACTGCTTCACGCGCCAGACGTGTAATGCGATCCCAGTCGCCGCTTTCCAGCGCATCGTTCGGCACCAGCCATGAACCACCGATACAGAGCACGCTTTTCAGTGCCAGATAGTCACGGTAGTTGGCCGGTGAGATACCGCCGGTTGGGCAGAAACGCACCTGTGGGAACGGACCGCCAATCGCTGACAGTGCTTTCACACCACCATTGGCTTCCGCCGGGAAGAACTTAAACTCACGCAGACCGTAATCCATCCCTAACATCAGTTCAGAAACGGTGCTGATGCCCGGAATCAATGGCACCGGACCTTCAACCGCGGCTTTCAGCAACGGCTCCGTCAGACCTGGGCTGATCACAAACTGCGCACCGGCATCGGTGACTTCTTTTAACTGCTGGGTGTTGATCACCGTGCCCGCGCCGACAATCGCTTCCGGCACTTCTTTGATCATCGCACGCAGCGCATCCATCGCCACCGGGGTACGCAGCGTCACTTCCAGCACGCGCACACCACCCGCCACCAGCGCTTTGGCCATCGGCACAGCGTGTTCCAGTTTGTTCACCACGATCACCGGCACAACCGGGCCCGTTGTCATGATCTGTTCAGCAGTAGTTTTCCAGTTCTTCATCAGGTTTCCTTAGTGGCATCAGCCCGACTCACATCCGGCTGTCAATGTTTGGGCTCTACCATACAAGATTGGCTGGAGCGGCGTCTATCGGATATCAAAAATTATTGAAACTCTGGTTCAATTTTAAGAAAAATGAATTTTCCAATGGGAAGTTTTTTCCTTCTGCATCATTCATCCCATTGCCTGGCATAAATCTTTATCCGAAAAAACCAGATATCAATGACAACACGATAAGTAGCAGGATAATCGCGGACGCAAATGCCATACCCAGCAAAATGGCATGGAATGCGAGCGTTCCGCAGCTAAATATCAGCGCGCCCCTGACACTCCATTTGTTCTCTTTACGCATACCACCAACGAAGGCCATGAGTAAGGCCGCCGCGGCGAGGCTAAGAACAACGGTAGTCAATATTTGATCGATATTGATTTTCCTGACGGGTTCACTTGAGGAAGGAGCTTTGCCTTTCAATCCGTCGATAACGCCTTTTTTAATCTCGCCAACGTGTCTGGCAACGACACTCTCAAGCGAAGGAGGTGCCGAGTAAGGCCCAGTTGAGAAATGGATAAGGCTGATAATCAGAGCTATCGCTCCCAATATCATACCGGCTGAACTCCATGCATTTTTTACCAGCGTATTCACACAATAATCCTTTATTTGATCAACCTGCTCCGTGCAGCAAATACTGTTACACGCTTTCTGACCCGTCAACGCTTACATTTTACAGAAATAAAAAAACGCTTTCGGTGATCATCATCGAAAGCGTTTGTCTGTGGTCTCTAATACCTAACCAGCCGTTAGATCACTGGCTGTGCCATCACAAATTATTCAAACTCATTCCAGGAACGGCCATCACGCGTAATCATCGCGACGGACGCCACCGGACCCCAGGTGCCAGCCTGGTATGGCTTAGGCGCTTCAGCATCGGCGTTCCATGCATCAATGATGGAATCCACCCAGCCCCACGCCGCTTCCACTTCGTCACGGCGTACAAACAGCGCCTGAATACCGCGCATGGTTTCCAGCAGCAGACGCTCGTAGGCATCCGCCAGATGTGACTGATTGAAAGTCTCGGAGTAGCTCAGATCCAGCTTGGTGGTCTGCAGTTTGTGCTTGTGATCCAGACCCGGCACTTTGTTCAGGATCTCGATATCCACCCCTTCGTCCGGCTGCAAACGAATGGTCAACTTGTTCTGCGGCAGTTCAGCATAAGAGTCTTTGAACAGGTTCATCTCTGGGTTCTTAAAGTACACAACAACCTCAGAGCATTTGGTCGGCAAGCGCTTACCGGTGCGCAGGTAGAACGGCACGCCCGCCCAGCGCCAGTTGTCGATATCAACACGGATCGCCACGAAGCTCTCGGTGGCGCTCTGCTTGTTCGCGCCCTCTTCTTCCAGATAGCCTGGTACTTTTTTGCCCTGCACGAAGCCGGCGGTGTACTGGCCACGCACGGTTTTTTCACGCACGTTGGTCTGGTCAATACGACGCAGCGAACGCAGCACCTTCACTTTCTCATCACGGATGGCATCCGCACTGAGATCGGATGGCGGTGACATGGCGATCATCGTGAGGATCTGCAACAGGTGGTTCTGGATCATGTCGCGCATCTGGCCAGCTTTATCGAAGTAACCCCAACGACCTTCAATACCCACCTCTTCCGCCACGGTAATCTGCACGTGATCGATGGTACGGTTATCCCAGTTATTCACGAAGATGGAGTTGGCGAAACGCAGTGCCAGCAGGTTCAGTACCGTCTCTTTACCGAGGTAGTGGTCAATACGGAACACCTGGCTCTCTTCGAAGTACTTGCCAACGCTGTCATTGATCTCTTGCGAGGTCTCGAGCGAGGTGCCGAGCGGCTTCTCCATCACCACGCGCGCCGGTTTAGCATTCAGCTTGGCGGCGCCCAGTCCATCGCAAATGGCGCCAAAGGTGCTCGGCGGCATGGCGAAGTAGTTGATGGTGACACGATCTTTCTGGTCAAGCATCTTGCCCAGTTTGGTGAAATGCGAGGTGTCGTTAACGTCGAGGTTGCAGAAATCGAGACGGCTGCTGAGTTTATCCCACAGCGCTTCGTCGATTTTCTCCTTCATGAAGGTTTCCAGCGCTTCACGCACCACTTTGGTGTACGCGTCTTTGTCCCACTCCGCGCGCCCCACGCCGATGATGCGTGTGGTGTCGTGAATCTGACCGGCTTTCTCCAGCTGATACAGTGAAGGCAACAGTTTCCGGCGAGCAAGATCGCCTTTGGCACCGAAAATAACCAGATCGCATGCCTGGGCTGTTTGTGTTACCGCCATTTTCCTCTCCTCGTTGCAGGATATACCCGGTTTGAGCGTCCTCATCATCCCAGGTCCTTATTGTAATTTTCTTACAGCACAATGTACTTTTTTCCCCGCATCGGAACAACCCAGACGCGGTGTGGCATTAACCATTACTTTGAACATGATGGCGAACAAAGGTGTGTTGTGGTGTGCGCTTTTCGCGCTTTTTCTGTTTCGATGTTTGTCGGGATAAAACCCGGCAACGATCAAAGTATGACAAAAAAAACGCGCTTACATTTGTCCGCTGCTGCGTGCGAGGGTGTATTACACGGTATATTGTTGTGAATTGGCAGCGTTTTATCAGGTGATGAACGCGACGAAAGTGATTGAGGCGCATCGGGTTAACGACATGCTGGAACATATTCAGGCGCAACTTAACGCGCTGAGCAAATCAGAACGGAAAGTGGCAGAACAGATTCTGGCCGCTCCGCAGCAGGCTATGCACTCCAGCATCGCCACCCTCGCCCGCGCCGCCGACGTTAGCGAACCGACAGTGAATCGCTTCTGCCATCGTATGGGCACGCGCGGCTTCCCCGACTTCAAGTTACGCCTGGCGCAAAGTCTGGCGAAGACCCCGAACTGGGTCAGCCGCGATGTGGAAGAAAATGACAGCGTCGAAAGTTACAGCCACAAGATTTTTGATTCAGCACTGGCCGGGCTAAGCCATGTGCGCCAGCAGCTGGATATGCAGGTGATCGATCAAGCCGTTTCAGCACTCACTCAGGCTAAAAAAATTGCCTTTTTTGGTCTCGGCGCTTCTGCTGTGGTGGCTCATGATGCGACCAATAAATTCCTGCGCTTTAATCTGCCGGTCATCTGGTCAGAGGATATTGTGATCCAGCGCATGAGTTGCATAAATAGTGGACCAAATGACGTTTTTGTTCTCATATCACATACTGGTCGAACCAAAAATATGATAGAACTGGCTCGCCTGGCGCGTGTAAACGCTTCCACAGTACTGGCTATCACCTCTCCGGGTTCACCCCTTGCGGCAGAAGCAACCCTCGCACTGACGCTCGATGTACCTGAAGATACGGATATCTACCTGCCGATGGTTTCCCGCCTTGCGCAATTAACCGTGGTTGATGTTTTGGCGACAGGTTTTACCCTTGAGCGTGGCGCGGCTTTCCGCGAAAATCTGAAACGGGTGAAAGAAGCGCTCAAAGATTCGCGCCTGGAAAAGCGGGTGCAGTAAAATAATTAACATCACATTCACAATGTGAGTCGAATCACAGCCCATCGATCATATAGAATATGCGATTACACCGTGTCCCCTTGAGAGTGACACGAACCTTTGTCAACGGAGTCCTTCATGTCAAGACGTCTCAGAAGAACCAAGATCGTAACTACCCTCGGCCCAGCCACCGATCGCGACAATAACCTCGAAAAAATCATCGCGGCGGGCGCGAACGTGGTGCGTCTCAATTTCTCCCACGGCACCCCGGAAGACCACCAGATGCGCGCCAATAAGGTGCGTGAGATTGCCGCTAAGCTTGGCCGTCACGTAGCGATTCTGGGCGACCTGCAAGGTCCAAAAATTCGTGTTTCCACCTTCAAAGAAGGCAAAGTCTTCCTGAATGTCGGCGATCGCTTCCTGCTGGATGCGGATATGGGCAAAGGCGAAGGTGATAAAGAGAAAGTCGGTATCGACTACAAAGGCCTGCCAGAAGACGTGGTGCCGGGCGACATCCTGCTGCTGGATGATGGTCGTGTACAGTTGAAGGTGCTGGAAGTTCAGGGTGTAAAAGTCTTCACCGAAGTCACCGTCGGCGGCCCGCTCTCCAACAATAAAGGCATCAACAAACTCGGCGGCGGTTTGTCTGCCGAAGCGCTGACTGAGAAAGATAAAGTCGATATCATTACCGCCGCGAAAATCGGCGTGGATTACCTGGCCGTGTCATTCCCGCGAAATGGTGAAGACATGAACTACGCTCGCCGCCTGGCGCGCGATGCAGGTTGTGATGCCAAACTGGTGGCCAAAGTCGAACGTGCAGAAGCCGTTGCGTCTCAGGAAGCGATGGATGATATCATCCTCGCCTCTGACGTGGTGATGGTCGCTCGTGGCGACCTCGGCGTTGAGATTGGCGATCCAGAACTGGTAGGGATCCAGAAGGCGCTGATTCGTCGTGCGCGTCAGCTGAACCGTACTATCATCACCGCCACCCAGATGATGGAGTCGATGATCACCAACCCGATGCCAACCCGCGCCGAAGTCATGGACGTGGCGAACGCCGTGCTGGATGGTACCGATGCCGTGATGCTGTCAGCGGAAACCGCTGCTGGTCAGTATCCTGCCGAAACCGTGTCTGCGATGGCGAAAGTGTGCCTCGGCGCGGAAAAAATCCCAAGCGTCAACGTGTCTAAGCACCGTCTTGAAGTGCAGTTCGACAACGTGGAAGAAGCGATTGCGATGTCCGCGATGTATGCAGCCAACCACCTGCAGGGTGTTTCTGCCATCATCACCATGACCGAATCGGGCCGTACTGCGCTGATGACTTCACGTATCACTTCAGGCCTGCCGATCTTCGCCATGTCACGTCACGAACGTACATTGAACCTGACTGCGCTGTATCGAGGCGTGACGCCGGTGTTCTTCGACAGCAACAATGATGGTGTTGCCGCCGCGCATGATGCAGTAAACCTGCTGCGCGACAAAGGTTTCCTCGTCTCTGGCGACCTGGTGATTGTCACCCAGGGCGACGTGATGGCGACCACCGGCACCACCAACACCAGCCGTGTTCTGCGCGTAGACTAAACGCTCACGCACCACCGACAGCGGCTGTAACAACATGGACAAACGCGACTGCCTGGCAGTCGCGTTTTTATTTTTCTCTGACAAGGAGGCCAGATGGCCCGCTTTCAACCGATTACGCAACTCACCGGACGGGTGCTGCTGTTCCCGCTCGCGCTGGTGTTGTTTGAGTTCGCGACTTACATCGCCCATGACATGATTCAGCCCGGCATGCTGCTGGTCACTTCTGAATTCAACGTCGGCCCGGAATGGGTGTCGACTTCTCTTACTGCTTATCTGATGGGCGGCGTGGTGCTGCAGTGGCTGCTCGGCCCGCTCTCGGACAAATATGGTCGCCGTCCAGTCCTGCTGTTCGGCATTCTGTTCTTTGCTGCGGCCTGCATTCTGACCACCTGGGTCACGAACATCGAACAGTTTGTCACCCTGCGCTTTATTCAGGGCATCAGCCTGTGCTTTATCGGTGCAGTCAGTTATGCCGCCGTGCAGGAAGCGTTTGATGAGGCTTTAGCGGTGCGCATGATGGCGCTAATGGCCAACGTGGCCCTCTTAGCCCCGCTGGCCGGTCCGCTGGCGGGTGCCGCCTGGTTGACCGTGGGTGCATGGCGCAGCATGTTCTGGCTGTTTGCGATTTGTAGCGCGGTGGCTTTTGTGGTGCTGTGGCGCATCATGCCGGAAACCGCTGGCGATCGCAGTCACTCGATTGCCCTGCCGAATCTGGCGCGCGCCTATGGCCGTCTGGCACGCGATCGTCAGGTGATGTATGGATCTTTCGCTATTGGCCTGGTGTTTATTCCGATTCTGACCTGGGTTGCCCTGTCGCCCGTGATTCTGATGCATGACGAGGGCTTATCGCGCATGGAGTATGCGTTGCTGCAACTGCCAGTGTTCCTTGCCATGATCGCTGGCAACCTGACGCTGGGTAAACTGGCGGGTCGCGTTCCCATCGAGCAGCCGGTCAAATTCGCGGCGTGGCCGATTCTGCTGGGTTTAAGCATCTCGTTGCTGGCTAACCTGCTCGACAGCCATACCTATCTGCTGTTAACCGCCGGATTAAGTCTGTATGCCTTTGGTGCGGGCATGGTCAACGCCGGTCTGTATCGTCTGACGCTGTATTCCAGCAGCGAAGGTAAAGGCAGCGTGGCAGCCATGCTGGGTATGATCAGTATTCTGACGCTGGCCATCGGGATTGAACTGGCGAAAGCAGGCTATTTCAGTGGTGGCACGCCTTGGTTCAGCGGCATCAATTTTGCGGCAGGTGTGCTGTGGTTTGGCCTGGTCACACTGTTCCTGCGTGAACGTATCCGGCGCAGCCACGTTGAAGCGGTAGAATAATCAAAGGGGCCAATCGGCCCCTTCGTTATTTCTTGCGAGGATAAAGCTCCTTACGCGCATAAGGTTCAATATCCCCTTCTTTACGCGTTTTCAGCAGCTTTAAAATCCAGGTGTATTGCTCTGGATGCGGCCGCACAAATATCTCAACTTCCTCATTCATTCGCCGCGCCAGGGTGTTATCGTCGGCATCCAGCAAATCGTCCATCGGCGGACGCACATAGATTTCCAGACGATGGGTCTCGCTGTTGTACACCGGAAAAAGTGGCACCACGCGCGCGCGACACACTTTCATCAATCGGCCGACCGCTGGCAGTGTTGCTTTATAGGTGGCAAAGAAATCCACAAATTCACTGTGCTCCGGGCCGTGATCCTGGTCCGGCAGATAGTACCCGTAATAGCCCTGACGCACCGAGGCGATAAACGGCTTGATGCCGTCATTACGTGCATGCATGCGGCCACCAAAGCGACGCCGTACGGTGTTCCACACATAATCCAGCAGCGGATCGCTCTGATTATGGAACATGGCCGCCATCATCTGGCCCTCTGACGCCAGCAGCATCGCCGGGATATCCACGGCCCAACCGTGCGGCACAAGAAAAATCACGTTCTCTTTGTTGGCCTGCAGGGCTTCGATAATTTCACGGCCGTGCCAGTCAACGCGTTGACGCACACGAGCCGGATCGCGCATCCCCAACTCAGCCATCATCACCATCGCCTGTGGCGCGGTGGCAAACATACGATCAGCAATCTCTTCGCGCTGTGCTTCGCTTAACTCCGGCAGGCAATAATAGAGATTGATCAACGCACGACGACGCGCGCTTTTTGCCAGCTTACCGGCAAACCGCCCCAATCCACCCAAAATCGGATCGCGGACTTTGGCAGGCAGCATTGCCATACCCGCCAGCGCACCAATCGCCAGCCAGCTGCCCCAGTATTTCGGTTTTAAAAAAGAACGTTGAAAAACGGGAATAAATTCACTGTTATTTTTCTTTCGGGTTTCCATGCACACGCCTCTGACAATGACGGGACAATGATAGTGACGGTGGTTAATTTTGCAATCATCATGCGTCAGATAGCAAAAAACCGACGAATAATTCGTCGGTTTTTTCACTATTGGCTACAGAAATGGGCTATTTCAGTGCCAGCTGTGGCAGATAACTCTTCACGTCCGCCAGATAGTTGCTGCGATCTTTACCAGTCAGCCCTTCCATACGTGGCAGTTTTGCCGTGAGTGGATTGACAGCCTGATTGTTGATCCACACTTCGTAATGCAGATGTGGCCCCGTAGAACGCCCGGTGTTGCCTGACAGCGCAATACGGTCACCGCGCTTCACTTTCTGTCCTGGTTTCACCAGCGCCTTACTCAGGTGCATATAGCGGGTCATATACTGACGACCGTGACGAATGGCCACGTAGTTACCCGCCGCCCCGCCATTTTTCACCATCACCACTTCACCATCACCCACGGCAAGTACCGGCGTGCCGATAGGCAGTGCGAAATCGACACCCTTATGTGGTGCGATGCGGCCCGTTACCGGGTTAAGACGGCGCGGATTAAAGTTGGAGGAAACGCGATACTGTTTCACCGTCGGGAAGCGCATAAAACCACGGGCAAGGCCTGAGCCGTTACGATCGTAGAATTTGCCATCTTCAGCGCGGAACGCGTAATAATCTTTGCCACCGGTACGCAGACGCACGCCGAGCAGCTGGCTCTGCGCACTTTTGCCATCCAGCATCTCGCGTGACATCAGCACGCTAAAATCGTCACCGGCGCGCAGTTTGCGGAAATCCATCTGCCACTGCATGGCTTTGATAACGTTGCTGGTTTCAGCACTGGTCAAGCCTGCACGCTGGGCGCTGGCACCAAAGCTGCCACGCACTTCACCTTTCAGCACACTATTTTGCCACTCGCCCTTTTGCATCTCCTGCTGCATCTTAAAGCTGCCATTCGGCTGGCGCTCGTAAGTGCGGGTTTCGCGGCGATCCACTTCCCAGGTAAAGTTTTGCAGTTGGCCATCCGCATCCAACGTCCAACTGAGTTGCTGACCAACGCGCAGGTTACGGAAGTCTTTATCGCTATTGACTAACGCATTGATATCACTGAGATCAATACCGTACTGATTCAGTGCGCTGCTCAGGGTATCGCCAGAGGAAACGGTGTAATCGTGTTGATTCGGGTTGTCCTGCACATCTTTATCGATGTCATCGGCCGGAATCTCTTCTTCCGGTTCAACCGTGGTCTGATCGATCGGCTCACTGGCTTCGGGTAACAGCGTGCGCAGTTCGTTTTTGTCCAGCGTGATGTCTTTCACGATGGGGGCAACATCATGGGGATGGTAAACGTAAGGCCGCCAGACAGCGACGGCCAACGTGATAACGGTTAATGAACCCAGCATAACGCGGTGGGGACGCGGCAAATTATTAAATGCGAGGGCGACAGAGCGGGCTATCTGCTGCACTTTTACTTATTCCTCTATGCTCCATTCAGGCAGCTCGCATACTGGCTCGACAACTGTGAGAGGAATTTCACATAGCTGTCTTTGGTTAAGCTGATTCCCATGCCCAGCGGGTCAAGTGTGCCTTTGCGCACGTTGGTTCCGCGAGACACGGCATCGATGACGGCCGGCCTGAATTGTGGTTCAGCGAAAACGCATACGGCTTTCTGCTCAACCAACTGTGTTCGTATTTGATGTAAACGCTGGGCGCCCGGTTGGATCTCAGGGTTGACGGTAAAGTGTCCGGCAGGGGACAAACCGTAGTGTTTTTCAAAGTAGCTGTAAGCATCGTGAAAAACGAAATAACCCTTATTCTTAACCGGGGCAAGCTGCGCGCCAATATGCTTATCCGCATCTGCTAATTCTGCTTCAAACTGCTGCAGGTTTGCGTCAAGTTTGGCCTTGCTTTGCGGCATAAGTTCCAATAATTTTCCATGGATTGCAACCGCAGATTGTCGCGCAATCTCTGGGGACATCCACAGGTGCATATTAAACTCACCATGATGATGATGTTCATGAGACGAGTCCTGGTCTTCAGATTTTTCTGAGTCGTGGTCATGATCGTGACCGTGCTCATGTTCGTCCTCGTCTTCACCACCACGAATCAACAGCGGTTTCACCCCTGGCATGGCGGCAATTTCGAGGTTCTTCGCATCCGGTAAACCCGCTGCCGACTTGGTCAGAAATGCCTCCATCTCCGGCCCCACCCACACCACTAAGTCCGCGTTTTTAATACGTTTTACATCAGAAGGACGTAAAGCATAATCGTGCTCTGAAGCGCCATCCGGCAGTAAAACTTCAACCGGCGTCACGCCATCTGCAATGGCCGCTGCGATAAATCCGATCGGTTTGATTGAAGCCACTACGGCTGAGTGCGCGGGCATCGCGCAGGCGGCGGCGAGAGCCGCAGCAGGAAGAGTGAAAGCGAAGCGCTGCTTAATGTGTAACATAATGCGTCATTCCATCGTGACCTGTTGATGGAATGTGATATTATAACATTCGAAATTCAATGCAACCCGTAAATAATATGTCGTCACTTGTTACACTTGAAAACATCTCCGTAAAGTTTTCCCAGCGCCCTGTGCTAGCAGGTATTAGCCTGACACTGGAGCCAGGGAAAATACTTACGCTGCTTGGGCCGAACGGCGCGGGCAAATCGACGCTGGTACGTACGGTGCTGGGCCTTCTCGCGCCCACGGGTGGCACGGTCAAACGCGCGCCCGGGTTACGCATCGGCTACGTGCCACAGAAATTGCACATCGACCCGACACTGCCGATCACCGTTGAACGTTTTATGCGTCTGACGCGTGGCAGCAAGCGAGATGCTATTCTCCCGGCTTTGAAACGCGTGCAGGCCGGACATCTGCTGAATGCCCCCCTGCAAAAACTCTCAGGTGGTGAAACCCAGCGCGTACTGCTGGCGCGTGCCCTGCTCAATCAACCCCAGTTACTGGTGTTAGATGAACCTACGCAAGGCGTTGACGTAAATGGGCAAGTGGCGCTCTACGATTTGATCGATCAACTTCGTCAGGAGCTCAACTGTGGCGTGCTGATGGTTTCACACGATCTGCATCTGGTGATGGCAAAAACCGACGAGGTATTGTGCCTCAACCATCACATCTGCTGTTCCGGCACACCGGAAGCGGTGTCACAGCATCCAGAATTTATCGCCATGTTCGGCCCACGCGGCGCGCAGCAATTGGCTATCTATCGCCATCATCACAATCACCGTCACGATTTACAGGGACGCATTGTTCTGCGCAAAGGAAATGGTCCGTCATGATTGAACTGTTATTACCCGGCTGGCTCGGTGGTGTACTGCTGGCGCTGGCGGCGGGTCCGCTTGGCTCGTTTGTGGTCTGGCGCCGTATGTCCTATTTCGGTGATACCCTGGCGCACGCTTCTCTGCTCGGCGTGGCGTTTGGCCTGCTGCTCAATGTGAATCCCTATTACGCGGTGATACTGGTGACGGTGTTTCTGGCACTGGGCTTGGTGTGGCTGGAGCGTCGTCCGCATTTGGCCATTGATACCTTACTCGGGATTATGGCGCACAGCGCGCTGTCGCTGGGTTTGGTGGTAGTCAGCCTGATGCAGGGTGTACGCGTCGATTTAATGGCGTATCTGTTTGGCGATCTGCTGGCGGTGACACCGGATGATTTGTGGATGATGGGCGCTGGCGTGGCCATTGTACTGGCGGTGATGGCATGGCAGTGGCGCTCACTGCTGTCGATGACCATCAGCCCGGAGTTGGCTCAAGTGGATGGCGTCAACATTCAACGCACGCGCCTGATGCTGATGCTGGTCACCGCCCTGACCATTGGTGTGGCAATGAAGTTTGTCGGTGCACTGATTATCACCTCACTGTTGATTATTCCCGCCGCCACCGCACGTCGTTTCTCCCGTTCACCGGAACAGATGGCCGGTTTTGCGGTGATTATCGGTATTCTGGCGGTCACCGGCGGACTGACGTTCTCCGCCACTTACGATACACCCGCCGGCCCTTCCGTGGTGCTGTGCGCTGCTGTGCTGTTCATCTTCAGTATGGCTAAAAAGCCGGCGGCGTAATAAAGGGGCCATTAATGGCCCCTCAGCAAATGTCAGATCGTGAAACTGCACACCCGAATAGGGTGGCGTAACGCTGAATTACTCTTCGCGGCTGATGCCGAAGTGCTTATAGGCATGCTGCGTCGCCAGACGGCCGCGCGGCGTGCGCTGAATGAATCCCTGCTGAATCAGGAAGGGTTCAATCACATCTTCAATGGTTTCCCGCTCTTCACCAATCGCCGCCGCCAGGTTATCCAGACCCACCGGACCACCCGAGAACTTGTCGATGATCGCCAGCAGCAACTTGCGGTCCATATAATCGAAACCCTGATTATCGACGTTGAGCATATCGAGTGCGCTGGCAGAGACTTCACCACTCATCAAACCGTTGGCACGAACTTCGGCGTAATCGCGTACGCGACGCAATAAACGGTTGGCGATACGAGGTGTACCACGGGCACGGCGCGCCACTTCTAACGCGCCCTCTTCACTCAATGCCAATCCTAAGCACGCTGCACTGCGGCTGACGATGTGTTGCAGATCCGGTACGTTGTAAAATTCAAGGCGTTGCACAATACCAAAACGATCGCGCAGCGGCGAGGTCAGCGAGCCCGCGCGCGTGGTGGCGCCAATCAGGGTAAAGGGGGGCAAATCGAGTTTAATTGAGCGCGCCGCTGGGCCTTCGCCAATCATAATATCCAGCTGATAGTCTTCCATCGCCGGATAGAGCACCTCCTCCACCACCGGTGATAAGCGGTGGATCTCATCGATAAACAGCACGTCATGAGGTTCGAGGTTGGTCAGCATCGCAGCCAGATCGCCTGCTTTTTCCAGCACCGGACCAGAAGTGGTACGTAAATTCACGCCCATCTCATTCGCCACAATGTTAGCCAGCGTGGTTTTGCCTAATCCCGGCGGTCCGAAAATCAGCAGATGGTCCAACGCATCGCCACGCAGTTGCGCTGCTTTGATGAAAATCTCCATCTGCTCGCGTACCTGCGGTTGCCCCACGTATTCCGCCAGGAGCTTAGGACGAATGGCACGGTCGAGGCTCTCTTCTTCATTTATAGAGACGCCCGAGACCAGGCGATCGGCTTCAATCATGCATTACCTCAAATAGCTGCGCGCAGAGCTTCACGGATCAGCGTTTCGCAATCCGCATCAGGTTTGCCGACTTTACTGATCATGCGGCTGGCTTCTTGCGGTTTATAACCCAGCGCCACCAGTGCAGCAACCGCTTCAGCTTCAGCGTCATTCGCGGCTGGCGCTTCAGACGGCGTGGTCAATGTGAAGGTCGAGTCACTGCCAAACAGATCGCCGTGCATGCCTTTAAAGCGGTCTTTCATCTCCACCACCAGCCGCTCGGCGGTTTTCTTGCCGACGCCAGGCAACTTGATCAATGACGCGATCTCTTCACGCTCAACGGCGGTCACAAACTGTTGTGCTGACATACCAGAAAGGATCGCCAGTGCCAGCTTTGGCCCCACGCCATTGACTTTCACCAGCTCACGGAACAGCGCACGCTCTTGTTTGTTATTGAAGCCGAACAGCAGTTGCGCATCTTCACGCACCACAAACTGGGTGAAGATAATCGCTTCCTGATTGATCTCCGGCAGCTCGTAGAAGCAGGTCATTGGCATGTGCACTTCATAACCCACACCGTGCGCCTCAATCAACACCAGCGGCGGCTGTTTTTCCAGAATATTGCCTCGTAAGCGACCAATCACCTGAGCAGTTCCTTATGTAATCCTAAAAATACCTGATTGATTTCCGCTGACGTTAAAGCGGCAAGCGAGCGCATGACGATGAACGCACTGAGGTCAGTGATTCAGGTGAACAAGGGTAGCTCGCGCATCAGCCAGTGGAAATATGACGGGTATTTATATCATAAAAAAGGCTGGATCAATATCCAGCCTTCAATGTTTGGGTTTTCGTCAGCCGGACCGCAATCGTCCGCGCGTCATTACCAGCTTATTGTCACTCAATCGCGCGGTGTTCTGGCTCAGATGACAATGGGTAATGGCGATCGCCAGCGCATCGGCGGCATCGGCTTGCGGGTTAGCGGGCAGTTTCAGTAAGGTTCGCACCATATGCTGTACCTGACTTTTCTCTGCCCCACCGGTGCCGGTTACCGTTTGTTTGACCTGACGCGCTGCATATTCAAACACCGGCAAATCGAGATTCACTGCCGCGACAATCGCTGCACCACGCGCCTGACCTAGCTTCAGTGCAGAGTCGGCATTCTTCGCCATAAACACCTGCTCGATAGCGAAATAGTCTGGCGAGAATTGGGTGATGATTTCAGTCACCCCGGCGTAGATCAGTTTGAGGCGTGAGGGAAGATCGGTGACGTTGGTGCGGATACAGCCGCTGCCCAGATAGGTGAGCTGGCGGCCAACCTGACGAATCACACCGTAACCGGTGACGCGCGAACCGGGGTCAATCCCGAGAATGATCGCCACTACGCGCCTCCGGCTTTTAGGTTAATGGAAAACGCCATTACAGCGTTTCCGCGACCTCATCAGAAATTTCACCGTTGTGATAAACTTCCTGCACATCGTCGCAGTCTTCCAGCATGTCGATCAGACGCAGCAGTTTCGGTGCGGTTTCCGCATCCATTTCCGCTTTGGTGGAAGGGATCATCGAGACTTCAGCGGTATCCGCTTTCAGACCGCCGGCTTCCAGCGCATCACGCACCGCACCCAGCTCTTCCCACGCGGTAAACACATCAATCGCACCGTCGTCGTAGCTCACCACGTCTTCCGCACCGGCTTCCAGCGCTGCTTCCATGACGGCATCTTCATCCTGACCTGGCGCAAAGGAGATTACACCCTTTTTGCTGAACAGGTAAGAAACGGAGCCGTCGGTTCCCAGGTTGCCACCGGTTTTGGTGAAGGCATGACGCACTTCGCCCACGGTACGGTTACGGTTGTCACTCAGACACTCGATCATAACGGCTGAACCGCCAGGACCGTAACCTTCATAGATGATGGTTTCCATGTTGGAATCATCTTCGCCGCCCACGCCGCGTGCAATCGCACGGTTCATGGTGTCGCGGGTCATGTTGTTGGACAGGGCTTTGTCCATTGCTGCGCGCAGACGCGGGTTGGAGCCGGCATCGCCGCCACCCAGTTTCGCTGCAGTCACCAGCTCACGGATGATCTTGGTGAAGATTTTGCCGCGCTTAGCGTCCTGCGCCGCCTTGCGGTGCTTTGTATTTGCCCACTTACTATGTCCAGCCATCTTGAGTATTTCTCCGATCTTTAACAGGGTGCAGGCTATCTCACTTGCAATCTTGTCCCCCGGCAGTGCTCGCAATCCTCACCTACAAAAGTACGCTCCGGTTGCTGCGCGCTAGCGGTGAACAACCTTGCTGCGCCGATAACGCCTGACTGTTCAATATTGGGCGGCGTAGAACTGACAATCTGTGCCGATTACGCCATCTGTTCAATTTTAGCGGTGCGAGATAAATGTCTGGCACCGGATTTAAACACGAAGGAAATGCGCTTCGTCGAATTCGTGGAATCTACCTTAATCGTCGCCGGAAAAACGCGCGGCAGCGGGCATTCAGGTAAATTCTTCGATTGCCTGGCGGTTACTCCAGGACTTGGTCAGGGCTGCGGCTGCGGCAGGATCGAGCCAGCGCGCGGCGAGATGCTCCGTAAGTAGGAGATCGCGCTCTTGCGGAAGTGCCAGCCGGAACCAATGTTCGCGGTTGTGCGTGATGCCAGGTGCGTAGCGATGGCGATAGTGCGGGAAGATTTCAAACTCAATGTGTTTGTGGCAATCGTCCAGCACCAGCTGTTCGCCCGCAACGTCGATACCCAGCTCTTCTGACACTTCGCGCTGTGCCGCCTGACGCGGGCTTTCACCCGCTTCGAGGCTGCCGGTCACAGATTGCCAGAAGCTTTCATCATCCCGTCGCTGCAGCATTAACACCCGGCCAGTATCTCGCGCAAATATCACCACCAGCACTGAAACCGGATGTTTATAGCCCATTACTTGTTCTCTGACTTTTCTTTCTTCGGTGCCACCAGAATACCGAGATCCAGCAGCGCCGCCGGGTTGGCTTCGCTTGGCGCTTCGGTCATCAGGCACGCCGCTGCAGTGGTTTTCGGGAACGCGATAACATCACGGATGTTGTCGGTGCCGGTCAGCAGCATCGTCAGACGGTCCAGACCAAAGGCCAGGCCCGCGTGCGGTGGTGTGCCGTATTTCAGGGCATCAAGCAGGAAGCCAAACTTCTCGCGCTGCTCTTCTTCGGTAATACCGAGAATGCTGAATACGGTCTGCTGCATGTTACCGTTGTGGATACGCACGGAACCGCCACCCACTTCGTAGCCATTGATCACCATATCGTAAGCGTTCGCCACGGCCTGCGTCGGGTCGACCGCCAGCTGTTCAGCCGTCAGTTCTTTCGGCGAGGTGAACGGGTGGTGCATCGCAGCCAGACCGCCCTCTTCATCCGCTTCAAACATTGGGAAGTCGATGACCCACAGCGGTGCCCACATGCTTTCGTCAGTAATCTTCAGATCACGGCCCACTTTCAGACGCAGTGCACCCAGCGCATCAGTGACGATTTTGGCACGGTCAGCACCGAAGAAGATCAGATCGCCATCTTGCGCAGTGGTGCGGTTCAGAATCGCTTCAACGATTTCAGGCGTCAGGAACTTCGCCACCGGGCTCTGTACACCCTCGAAGCCTTTTGCACGCTCGTTGATCTTCATCCACGCCAAACCTTTGGCGCCATAGATCTCAACAAATTTGGTGTACTCATCAATCTGCTTACGCGTCAGCGCCGCGCCGCCTGGCACACGCAGCGCGGCAACACGACCTTTCGGATCGTTAGCCGGTCCAGCGAACACCTGGAATTCCACGCTTTTCAGCAGGTCAGCCACGTCCACCAGCTCCATCGGGTTACGCAAGTCAGGCTTATCCGAACCGTAGCGGTTCATGGCTTCAGCAAAAGTCATTTGCGGGAAGTCACCGAGATCCACGCCTTTCACGTCGATCCACAGTTCACGAATCAGACGCTCCATCTTTTCACGCACCTGCTCGGCGGTCATGAAAGAGGTTTCCACGTCGATTTGGGTGAATTCTGGCTGACGGTCTGCACGCAAGTCTTCATCACGGAAGCATTTAACGATCTGATAATAGCGATCGAAACCGGACATCATCAGCAGCTGTTTGAACAGCTGTGGGGACTGCGGCAGCGCGTAGAATTTGCCTTTATGCACGCGGCTTGGCACCAGATAGTCACGCGCACCTTCTGGCGTGGCTTTGGTCAACATCGGGGTTTCGATATCGAGGAAGCCCTCGTTATCCATAAAGCGACGCACGAAGCTGGTGATTTTCGCACGGGTTTTCAGACGCTGGGCCATTTCCGGACGACGCAGGTCCAGATAGCGATAGGTCAGACGCGCTTCTTCGCTGTTGGTCTGGTTAGAGTCCAGCGGCAGAGGTTCAGCGCGGTTGATGATGTTCAGCGCATGGGCAAACACTTCAACATCGCCGGTGGCCATATCGCTGTTGCGGTTTTTCTCTTCACGCGCACGCACGGTGCCGGTGATCTGGATACAGAATTCGTTACGCAACTCAGAGGCCAGCTGGAAAGCGTCCTGATGATCGGCGTCGAAGAATACCTGAGCGATACCTTCACGGTCGCGCATATCGATAAAAATCAGGCTGCCCAGATCGCGACGGCGGTTAACCCAACCGCAGAGAGTGACTTGCTGACCCACGTGAGACAGATTGAGCTGTCCGCAATATTCTGTACGCATAACGTATCCTTTTAACTTCGCCGCTGCTGCCAGACAGCATCAGGCCGCGTAACCTTCTGAGATGCTGTCGCAAAAAAAGGCGGCTATTATAATGGAAAAACCCAGGCAGGATAAGTAGAGCCAGATCAAAGCGGGCAAAACATTGCGGTTTATCGCGCGGATTTTCCTGCCGACACCAAAACAGGGTACATTACCCGGCCTATTCCCGCCCGTAAAAGGATCAGGAGCCGCGTTTGACACTTCGCATTGGATTACCGCAATGGCAGCATCCCCGCTGGAAGCAGTATGGCCTGGAAACCCTGGCGGATTACGCCCAGCTGTTTGACTGCGTGGAAGGCAACACCACGCTGTATGCGCTGCCCTCGCCGGAAGCAGTGATGCGCTGGCGCGATATGACTCACGATGACTTTCGCTTCTGCTTTAAATTTCCCAACAGCATCAGCCACAAAGCCGCGCTTCGGAACTGCGATGAACTGCTGAACGAATTCTTCCGCTTGCTCGATCCGTTGAGCCAGCGCATCGGGCAGTATTGGCTGCAACTGCCGGCGACCTTTTCACCCGCGCAACTGAAAGACTTGTGGCTGTTCCTCGATAGCCTGCCGCGCGGGTTTAGTTACGGCGTTGAAGTGCGCCACGAGCAGTTTTTTGCCAAAGGCGAGGCTGAGCGCGCATTCAACCGTGGCCTGCTGGAACGCGCCGTGAATCGCGTGATCCTCGATAGCCGTCCGGTGCACGCGTCCACCTCGCAAAGCGCCGCCGCCGTGGACGCCCGGGCGAAAAAACCGCGCGTGCCACCGCATGCCGTGCGCAGCGGTTCGCAACCGATGGTGCGCTTTATCGGCAGTGACAGCGTGGAAGAGAGCGTGCCGCTGTTTCAGCCGTGGCAACATAAACTGGCAGAGTGGCAGGCGGACAGCGATCCGATGCTGTTTATCCATACACCGGATATGAGCGAGGTGTTCCCCTTACTGCAGGCGCTGTGGCCTAAGTTGCTGCAACTTGAGCCTTCGCTGCGCAATCTGCCCGACTGGCCGCAACAAAGCAGCTTGTTCTAAACTCAAAGCGGGTGCAGCCTGCGGGACTTTCTGACAGAATAGCGCCCTTTCCGATTCCTCTCTCCGGACTTTTCATTATGTCTGACCGCGATACGCTATTTTCCGCACCCATCGATAAGCTGGGTGACTGGACCTTTGACGAGCGCGTGGCTGAAGTCTTTCCCGATATGATTCAGCGCTCGGTGCCGGGTTATTCCAACATCATTTCGATGATTGGCATGCTGGCAGAACGCTTTGTGAAGCCTGATAGCCAGGTTTACGATCTCGGCTGCTCGCTGGGTGCCGCCACGCTCTCTGTGCGCCGCAATATTCATGTGCCCGGCTGCCAGATTATTGCCGTGGATAACTCTCCGGCGATGGTGGAGCGTTGCCGCCGTCACATTGATGCCTTCCGCGCGGACACGCCGGTGCAGGTGATTGAAGCGGATATTCAGGATATCCATATTGAGAATGCTTCAATGGTGGTGCTGAACTTTACTCTGCAATTTCTTGAGCCGCCTGCGCGCCTGGAACTGCTGAAAAAGATCGCTAAAGGCCTGAACCCTGGCGGTGCGCTGGTGCTGTCTGAGAAATTCAGCTTTGAAGATGGCGAAGTGGGCGAACTACTGTTCAACATGCATCACGACTTCAAGCGCGCTAACGGTTATAGCGAACTGGAAATCAGCCAGAAACGCAGCATGCTGGAAAACGTCATGCTCACCGACAGTGTAGAAGCGCACAAAGCGCGTCTGAAAACTGCCGGATTTGCCCATGCGGAATTGTGGTTCCAGTGCTTTAACTTTGGTTCTTTGGTAGCGTTGAAATGATTGATTTTGGCCGTTTTTATCAGCAAATCGCCACCGGTCCATTGGCGAGCTGGCTGGAAGTTTTACCCGCACAAGTCGCAGCCTGGCAGCGCGAGAATCTGCACGGTAAATTCCGCGACTGGGAAAAGTCAGTGGATTACCTGCCGCTGCTGAACCCGCAAACGCTGGATCTGGTCAACAGCGTCACGGCCACGGCTGACGATCTCACCGATCGCCAACGTCTTGGTATTGAAAACCTGTTGCGCAACCTGATGCCCTGGCGCAAAGGTCCTTATTCCCTTTACGGCACCGAGATTGATACCGAATGGCGCTCGGACTGGAAATGGGATCGCGTGCTGCCGCATATCTCGCCATTAACCCACCGTACGGTGCTGGATGTCGGCTGCGGCAGCGGCTATCACATGTGGCGTATGATAGGCGCAGGCGCGAAGCTGGTGGTCGGCATCGATCCGATGCAGCTGTTCCTGTGTCAGTTCGAAGCGGTGCGTAAGCTGCTGGGGGACGATCGTCGCGCCCATCTGCTGCCACTTGGCATCGAACAACTGCCCGCCTTGCAGGCTTTCGACACGGTGTTTTCCATGGGTGTGCTTTATCACCGCCGCTCGCCGCTCGATCATTTATTGCAGTTGAAAAACCAGCTGGTCAGCGAGGGAGAGCTGGTGCTGGAAACGCTGGTCGTTGAGGGCGATGAAAACACCGTTCTGGTGCCGGGTGAACGCTATGCGCAGATGCGCAACGTTTACTTTATTCCGTCCGCTGCCGCGTTGAAGGGCTGGCTGGAGAAGTGTGGATTTGTCGATGTGCGCATCGCGGATTACGCGGTGACGTCAGTGGAAGAGCAACGTCGCACCAGCTGGATGACCAGCGAATCGCTGGCCGAGTTCCTTGATCCTAACGACAGCAGCAAAACCGTGGAAGGTTATCCAGCACCGCTGCGCGCGGTGCTGGTAGCACGCAAACCGTAATGCTCAACGCCGCGACAGCGCCAGCTTCGCGGCGAAACCGATAAACACACAGCCCGTCAAACGATCCATCACTTTCAGCACTGTTGGACGGCGCAGATGCGCCGCAAAATACTGACTGCCGCCAATTAATACCGCATTCCATACCAGGCCAATCATCATATGCGTTAACGCCATCAGGGTGCACCACAGCGCCACTGACGCACCGGCCGGAATAAACTGTGGCAGGAACGTGACATAAAACACACCGACTTTCGGATTTAACAGATTGCCGAATAATCCTCGCGAGAAGCAGGCGAAATAGCTCTGCTCTTTACCCTGCACACTCTGACTCTCTTCCGCCTGAGTGCGGGGATTCAGCAGCAGTTTGACGCCGAGATAGAGCAGATAGGCAGCGCCGACCCACTTCAGCAGGTTATACGCCATTTCGGAAGCCAGCAGCAGCGCGCCAAGACCCAGCCCCACTGCTACGCCCCACACCAGACAACCCATGGTGACACCCAATGCGGTGGCTGATGCCCTCTTCCAGCCCTGTGCGGCTGCGGATCGTAGCACCAGCGCGGTATCAAAGCCTGGCGTTAACGTCAGAATAGTAATGGCAAAAAGAAATGAAAATATCAGTGTCATGGCGAGCTCCCTGTCAGTTGGCCGCTATCTTAACCTTGCCGCAACATCTTGACGATAGTTACCTTCCGTCAGCAATTGATAATAATTCTCAACTTGCCAGTAATGGTTAAATCTCCGTCATTTATCTGTGTCACTTTATCGGCAACGGCTTTTCTCACATCAAGGAGTTGTCGCTATGAGTAAATTCATTTTTTCTTCTCCGCGTAAGTATGTTCAGGGTGCAGGTGTGCTGGATGAATTGGGGACCTATGTGGCTGAGCTGGGCCAGCATGCATTTTTGGTCGCCGATGACATCGTCTGGAAACTGATTGGTGAACGCACACAGAAAACGTTAAAAGCGGCGGGCATTGAGTTCAGCTGGCAGCAGTTTAACGGTGAAGCCTCCAGCAACGAGATCAATCGTTTAACGCAACTGGCGAGATCACAAGGCAGCAATGTGGTGGTGGGCCTTGGCGGCGGTAAAACGCTGGATACCGTAAAAGCGATTGCAGATGAGCTTAAGCAGCCGGTCGCCATTGTGCCGACCGTGGCCTCGACGGATGCGCCCTGCAGCGCGTTATCCGTGATCTATTCCGACAGCGGCGTATTCGAAAGCTATCGCTTCTACAGCAAAAATCCGGATCTGGTGCTGGTGGATACCGCGGTTTGTGCCGGTGCGCCAGCCCGCTTGTTCGCCTCCGGCATTGCCGATGGTCTGGCCACCTGGGTTGAAGCTCAGGCCGTGCTGCGCTCGCACGCCAAATCGATGGTCAACGGCGATCCGACCATTGCAGGCACCGCGATTGCGCGCGCCTGTGAAGAGACGCTCCTGACATGGGGCTACAGTGCTTACACCGCTGTGAGTGAAAAACGCGTGACGCCAGCCGTGGAAGCGGTGGTGGAAGCCAATACCCTGCTTTCAGGTCTTGGCTTTGAGAATGCCGGATTGGCTGGCGCGCACGCCATTCATAATGGCTTTACCGCAATTGATGGCGATATCCACCATCTCACGCACGGCGAGAAAGTCGCTTACGGCACGCTGACGCAGATGGTGCTGGAGCAGCGTCCGGATGAAGAGATTGCGCGCTATATCCGCTTCTACCGTTCCATCAAAATGCCGACCACGTTGAAAGAGCTGCATCTGGAGAACGAGTCCTGGGAGAATCTGCTGCGCGTTGGGGCGCTGGCAAACAGCGAGGGGGATACATTGAAGAACCTCAACCCGAACTTGTCGCCAGAAGACATTGCTAACGCGATTGTCGCAGTGGATGCCTTCAGTAAAACCGTGCAGTAAAAAAGGTTGGGCGCACCGCGGTGCGCCCGGATAAGACGCCTTTATTCCCCGTCATCCGCTACGGCTGGCGGGCGATCCCAGTACTGATATTTGTACGCAGAACTCAGGTGGCGCTCGATGGTGCCTTTAGCAAACACCTCGGTTTCATGCAGATAACTTAGCGTACAGTTGCCCACTTCATCCCATAACTGACACTCATCAACTGAACTTAAGGTACTGACAGGCGTGGTAGCAAAGCCATTAAGCCGCAGCTCTCGCCACTGCTTATCATAACTGTAGGTGTCTTTACCGCGTGCACTGGACGATGAGGTGACCAGCCCTTGTGGATTCCAGCGCCAGGTGCTCTCTCCGTTGGTCATCACATCACTGCCGCGCGCGACACTTTTCTCCAGACGAAAATGTTTGTCGTAGCGGTAAGTGGTATCGGTGAAGCCATCCTTGCCCATGCTGGTGAATTTGTCGGACGAACTGATGATGTTGCCATGCTGACCCATTTGCCAGCTGATGGTGCCCTGACGGTTATCCACCACTTCCTCTTTGCCCGCTTTTACCACTTTGACCAGGTAGGCATACTCCGCCACCCAACCTCGCTGCACGCGGGCGATGTGCTGTTCCATAGTTAGCACCACGTTGCCTTCGTTCTTGTCATACGTAATGTCGGCAACCATCAAATCCCCGCACTGATCGAACTGCCCCAGCACGCGCTTTTGCGAATCGACATCTTTACCAAACTCACCGGCTACGACCTGACGTACCGCGCCTTTGGCATCACCCCCCAGCATGATCCAGTTGTTGCTGCTGGTAATATTTTTGCTCAGAGGCGGACAGGCAGTGCTCACCGCCAGCGCTGAACCAGACAAGGGAAACAACAGCACTAAAACAGCACAAGAGTAGGATTTCATGAATGTTATCCGCGCTAAGCCATAAAGTAATCAAAGCATCTTTTTTAACAATGCGCTATCAACGGCTGTACAGCAGACAAAAAGAACCCCAGCAAAACTCACTGGGGTTTGGTACTTGCAAACATCACGTCAGAGTTTTGGCGTGCTGCGCGGCAAAAGGGGTGCGAACTCAGGCGACACGAACTGCGGTCATTTCCAGCATGCTTTTCATCGCTTCAACCACATCGCCGTCGACACAAGTTCGGCTGAATTCGTCGACTTCTGCTTCGGAGCACATGGAGACACCGGCTTTACGGTAGCGCATCGGCGAAGCAACCAGTCGGCTGGCGGAGCTGTGAACTTCCTGCAGACCACTATCGATAAATTTCTGCAAATTGCTCAAACGAACACCTGCACCGGCCATGATAATTGGACCCGTGCTCAGTTCATTTAGTTCCCGCAACAATGCAATTCCAGTTTCCGCGCTCTGCTGCTGGCCGGAAGTCAAAATACGCGCAACGCCTAAATCCGTCAGTACGTCCAGCGAACGTTTGGGGCTGTGGCACAAATCAAAAGCGCGGTGGAAGGTCACCGCCATGCCATCACTGAGCGCCATGATCTGCCGCATGCGCACAATATCAACATGGGCATCTTCATCTAGCATGCCGATCACCACGCCAGGGAAACCGAGTTCACGCATCAGTGCAACATCGGATTTCATCACCTCAAATTCCTGTGCGGTGTAACAAAAATCGCCGCCACGCGGGCGAACAATCGGATGAACCGGTATGGACAGTTCACGTTGTGCGGCTTCCAGCACGCCAGCTGACGGCGTCAGCCCGCCTTCGCGTGGGGCACTGCACAGTTCCACGCGATCGGCACCGGACTGCTGTGCAGTCATTGCACAGTCGATGCCGTAGCAACAAATTTCCAGTTTCGTCATAGCTTGCTCCTTTTCATGACTTCTGGCTCGAGAGGATGGCTTAAGTTAGTCTGCTTAATTGGACAGTTTACGTGGAAACCTCACTATGGCATTCGATTTTGATCAATGGATAGACCGTCGTCACAGCGATAGTTTGAAGTGGCACAAATATGGCGATCGTGATGTGCTGCCTTTATGGGTTGCAGACACTGATTTTCGCTCGCCGCCCTGCATTATTGAGGCCATTAAAAAACGCGCCGATCACGGTGTTTTTGGCTATGGCGGCACACCCACAGGATTGATTGATATCACTGTTTCCCGCCTGGCGCAGCGCTACAACTGGCATATTCAGCCGGAATGGATCGTTATGCTGCCTGGCGTCGTCAGTGGTCTTAACCTTTCGGTCCGCGCGTTTACCGAGGCTGGGCAACGCACAGTTGCGCCAACGCCGATTTATCCACCGTTCCGCGCTGCCTCAAAACTCGCCGAGCGTGAACAGATCAACTTGCCGCTGCATTTACAGCATGGCCGCTGGGTCGTCGATCTCGATACGGCTGCGATGCAGGGCAATGAACGCCTGCTGATGCTGTGCAATCCGCAAAACCCCGGCGGCACCGTCTATCGTCGCGAGGAACTGGAGGCGCAACTGGCGTTTGCTCAGCAACACGATTTAATCGTTTGTTCTGATGAAATTCACTGTGATTTGATTTTGTCGCCCGATTGCCGCCATATTCCTTTTGCAGCATTGAGTGATGATGCCGCACAGCGCAGCATTACGCTGATATCGCCCTCGAAAACCTTCAACATTGCTGGTCTCGGCGCATCGATGGCGATTATCCCCAATCCCGAATTACGTAAACGGTTTAAGCAGGTACGCGAAGGTATTGTGCCAGGGGTCGATATTCTCGCACTGGTGGCAGCTGAAGCAGCCTGGCGTGAAGGTGATGCATGGCTGGAGGCGCAAATCGACTATCTGCGAGCCAATCGCGACTGGCTGGTGGCGCAAGTCAATGCGCTTCCCGAACTGCAGATGAATTCGCCCGAAGCCACCTATCTCGGCTGGATCGATGCCAGCCAGTTGGATGTGGCCAGCCCCGCGCTCTATTTTGAAAAACACGGCCTCGGTTTTTCACCCGGCCGCGATTTTGGTGATGACAACTTCGTGCGCTTTAACTTCGGCTGTACTCGCGTCTTACTGGAACAGGCGGTGAGCCGATTGCACAGCGCAGTCATGGCACGGCGTTAGCCTTGTTCACTGGCGACAATCTCTTCCAGTCGCCAGGGATGAAACTTGATGGTGGTTTGCCCGTCCGTCACTGCCAGTGTCGGGTTGGGCAAACGCTCATGCTCACCTTTAGGCGCGCTGGTTTTGAACGAAATGCCGGGTTGCGTCAGTGCATGATCGGAGAGCAATGCCATTGCGCGCATGCCCAAGGTTTCTGGCTCACCGCGCAACACGATTTCCACATGTTCCCAGCCTTCATGGCGATACAATTTCTCACCCGGCCAGGGTAACTCAATCACATCGACCTGCCATCCAGCGATCGTTAACGGCTGATGCAATTTGAACAAGCAGATCGGGCGTCCGTTGATCATGGCTTCGGAAAACAGACTGCCCATCTGCTGCAATCCCGCCTTCCAGCGCTCCGCCGTGGCGAACTGATGGCAGCGCACCGCCAGGTGATCGGCCTCATGTTCGGATAACCGCAGCCCTAATCTTTCAGCAAACTGCTGCAAGGAGCGCTCAAATCGAGCCAGGTCTTGTTCTAAATCACTCAGTTCCGCGGGAAAATTCATCTCAACACTCCAGATACATCAATATCAGTTCAATTATTTTAATCAATTTGAAAACAGCAGCGCTTCAGAATCCGCTTGACAAAGTCGTCGGATTCCTCCGATTTCATCATGAAAAAGACCTGAAACAGCATAAATAGGCCCTTTCTTTAGGATTATTCGCCTTAATAGGTCCAGCAGTTACTTTATGAAAACACCTTAAATCACTGTTAATATTAACGATAATTAATACAATGAGATAAGTCTTATTTCAGTTGCAAACAATTGCAGCTTGATACCCTTTCTTATAAATTTGTGTTTCACAACTACAAGGAATGGCTCTATGTCTATGCTCATTGTTGTCGCGGTCCTGATTGCATTGATGGGATTTGCAATTTCCCGCCACTGGAAGGTGCGTGAAGACAAAAGCGTTAAAAATCCTCGTCGTCACCCGCGTCGCCGTTAATCGGCGCGCGGGTTGCTGTTACCCGCCATTGCGCATGCTAAAAGCTGACGCACTTTAACATTTCACGTATACTTCCCCTCTTATTTTTCCATCCCGCCGCGCTGTTGCGGGATGAAGGCATCGGCTCGCCGCCACTGGCGGGCCTTTTCAGCATATGAAGGTAACGCGGTGAATATTCAGGCTCTTCTATCCGATAAAGTCGGTCAGGCAATGGTAGCGGCGGGTGCGCCAGCGGATTGTGAACCTCAGGTTCGTCAGTCGGCTAAAGTGCAGTTCGGCGATTATCAGGCGAACGGTATCATGGCTGTGGCGAAAAAGCTCGGTCAGGCTCCGCGCCAGCTGGCTGAACAGGTGATTCAGCATCTGGATCTCGCCGGCATCGCCAGCAAAGTCGAAATCGCCGGCCCCGGCTTCATTAATATCTTCCTCGATCGCAACTGGTTGGCTACCCAGGCCGCGCAGGCTCTGCAATTGCCGCGCCTTGGCGTCAGCAGCCTCAAGCCACAAACCGTTGTCATTGACTACTCGGCACCCAACGTCGCCAAGCAGATGCACGTCGGTCACGTCCGTTCCACCATCATCGGTGACGCTGCGGTACGTACGCTGGAATTTCTCGGCCACAACGTGATCCGCGCCAACCACGTCGGCGATTGGGGTACTCAGTTCGGTATGCTGATTGCCTATCTGGAAAAGCAGCAGAATGAGCACCACGAAGATATCGCGCTGGCGGATCTGGAAGAGTTCTACCGGGAAGCCAAAGTCACCTATGATGCGGACGAAGTCTTCGCCGAACGCGCCCGTGGTTATGTGGTGAAACTGCAAGGCGGCGACGAATATTGCCGTGCAATGTGGAAAAAACTGGTTGATATCACCATGAGCCAGAATCAGGAAGTCTATGACCGCCTGAACGTGACGCTGACGCGTAAAGATGTGATGGGTGAAAGCCTGTACAACGATATGTTGCCTGGCATTGTAAGCGATTTGCGTGAAAAAGGGCTGGCCGTAACCAGCGAAGGCGCAACCGTGGTGTTCCTTGATGAGTTCAAAAACAAGGAAGGCGAAGCGATGGGCGTGATCATCCAGAAAAAGGATGGCGGCTACCTCTACACCACCACCGATATCGCCTGCGCCAAATACCGCTATGAGACGTTGCATGCCGACCGCGTGCTTTACTACATCGATTCGCGCCAGCATCAACATCTGCAACAGGCGTGGACCATTGTGCGTAAAGCCGGATACGTGCCTGAATCTGTGCCGCTGGAGCACCATGCGTTTGGCATGATGCTGGGCAAAGATGGCCGTCCATTTAAAACCCGTAGCGGTGGCACCATTAAGCTGGCTGATCTGCTGGATGAAGCCGTTGAGCGTGCGCATGCGCTGGTCAGCGAGAAAAACCCGGAAATGTCAGCGCAAGAGCTGAAAGATCTGGCGGAAGTGGTGGGTATCGGCGCGGTGAAATATGCCGATCTGTCAAAAAGCCGCACCACCGATTACATCTTCGACTGGGATAACATGCTGGCGTTTGAGGGCAACACTGCACCGTACATGCAATATGCCTACACGCGCGTGCTTTCTGTGTTCCGTAAAGCCGGCATTGAAGCTGACAGCCTGAGCGGCGACATCGTGCTGACCGAAGAGCGTGAAGCGCAACTGGCAACTCGCCTGTTGCAGTTTGAAGAAGTGATCACCCAGGTTGCGCGTGATGGCACGCCGCATGTGATGTGTGCTTACCTGTACGATCTTGCAGGCCTGTTCTCTGGCTTCTACGAGCACTGTCCAATCCTCTCCGCCGAGGATGAGCAGGTGCGTAACAGCCGTCTGCAACTGGCTGCATTGACCGCTAAAACACTGAAACAAGGTCTGGATACGCTGGGTATCAAAACCGTCGAGCGTATGTAATAACAAAAAACCCGCCTCGGCGGGTTTTTTATTGGCTATTGGTAATTCACCGTCACTTCACTGCTCACCACTCGTAATCCCGGCGGTAACGCGCCCTTCCCCTGAAAACCGAACGCCAGATGCAGCGTCTCGTCAGCCGGAATATTCGCCAGGCTACGCGTTGAACCACTGCCGCCCTCAATCTCTACGCAACGCTGAGTCGCACACAAACGTACGATCAGCCCCGAGGGGGCTGGACGGCTCAACTGGTAACGCCAGTTCACCACCGTAATAGTGCCCACTGCGGGCGAAGGTGCTTTTAAAGCTGGCGTCGTGTGCCAGTTCCCGCGCACGCCGAGGCTCGGACCACTGGCACTGTCATTCCAGGATCCTGCTGCATCCACATAGAGCGGTAGCGCCATCATCGGCAACATCATTAAAGCCCAACACCAACGACGCATGGTTATTTACCTCCGATGGTGGCGGTCATACGGATCTGGCGATTATCGGTCAGTTCCATATTTGACAGCACTACCAACTGTGGCAGATTGCGGCGCAGGAAGCGCGCCAGCAAGGCACGCAGCGGATGGTTCACCAGCAGCACCGGCGGTGCACCCGTCATCTCTTGCTGTTGCAATGCACCCTGCGTCTGCACTAACAGACGATCGGCCAGGCCGGGCTCTAACCCCCCACCGCCCTGCAAGGCTTGCAGTAGCAGGCGTTCTAAGGTGGCATCCAGTCCAATCACCTGCACTTCACCGTTACCCGGGAACCACTGCTGAGTAATTGCTCGACCCAACGCCACACGCACCACGCTGGTCAGCTCTTGCGGATCGGTCTGGACCGGTGCATGTTCCGCCAGGGTTTCGATGATGGTGCGCATATCGCGGATCGAAACACGCTCAATTAACAGGTTCTGCAGCACTTTATGCAGGGTGGTCAGGGTGATGACGCCCGGCACCAGATCTTCCGTCAGCTTCGGCATCTCCTGGGTCACGCGATCCAGCAGTTGTTGCGCTTCCTGACGACCAAACAGTTCACTGGCGTATTGCCCAATCAGGTGGTTCAGATGCGTTGCCACCACGGTACTGGCTTCTACCACGGTAAAGCCCTGAATCTGCGCCTGCTCTTTCAGCGCACTATCGATCCAGATTGCCGCTAAACCGAAGGCAGGATCGACGGTCGGTTCACCCGGCAAAGAACCGGCTGCAGTACCAGGGTTGATCGCCATCCAGCGCCCAGGATAGGCATCACCGCTGCCAATTTCCACGCCTTTCATCAGGATGCGGTAACGCGCAGGCGGCAACTCCATGTTGTCACGGATGTGCACCACCGGCGGCAGGAAGCCCACCTCCTGTGCGACTTTTTTACGGATACTGCGGATGCGGCCCAGCAGCTCACCGTTTTGCAAATGATCAACCATGGGAATCAGGCGATAACCCACTTCGAGACCCAGCGAATCTTCCAGCTGCACGTCTTTCCAGGAAGCTTCCACCGTGGCGGGTGTCTCCTGCGTTTTGACCAGACTAGAAGGTTCCGAGGAAGTCTTCGGTTTCATCTCGCGACCGCGCAGCCACCAGGCCAGACCGAGCAACGCGGCGGTAAACAGCAGGAAGACAAAGTTGGGCATACCCGGCACCAGGCCGAGCAGACCAATAACACCACCACTCAGCATCAACACGCGCGGGTTGCTAAACAGCTGGGAGACCATCTGATCGCCCACATCCTGATCGGTGCTGACGCGTGTCACGATAACACCCGCAGCGGTGGAGATGACCAGCGCCGGGATCTGTGCCACCAATCCATCACCGATGGTCAGCAGTGTATAGGTTTCACCTGCGTGCCCCAGATCCATGCCGTGCTGCACCACGCCCACCAGCAGACCGCCGATGACGTTAATCACCATAATCAAAATACCGGCGATGGCGTCACCACGTACGAACTTACTCGCACCGTCCATTGAGCCGTAGAAATCGGCTTCCTGGGTCACTTCGCTACGACGACGTTTGGCTTCCTCTTCCCCGATTAAACCGGCGTTAAGGTCAGCATCGATCGCCATCTGCTTACCGGGCATTCCATCCAGCACAAAACGCGCGCCCACTTCGGCGATACGTCCGGCACCTTTGGTGATAACCATAAAGTTGATGATAACGAGGATGATGAACACCACGATACCGATGGCAAAGTTACCGCCCACGAGGAAGTGGCCGAAAGCTTCAACCACGCGTCCGGCAGCATCGGCACCCGTATGGCCCTCAAGCAGGATAATACGGGTTGAGGCGACGTTCAGCGCCAGGCGCAGCAACGTTGAGAACAGCAGAATGGTCGGGAATGCCGCGAATTCCAGCGTACGCTGAGTAAACATTGCCACCAACAACACCATGATCGATAAGGCAATGTTGAAGGTGAACAGCAGGTCGAGAATGAAGGCAGGTAACGGCAGCACCATCATCGACAGGATCAACATGATCAGTATCGGTCCAGCCAGCACCTTCCACTGCGTGTCTTTAAAGTTGCCCGGTAAACGCAGCTTTTCGGCCAGATTAGCCATCGTTTCTGTTCTCTCCTGCAAAGTCCATGTCTGCCGGAACCGGCAGCTGTTTTGGTTTGGTTGGGATCAAGCCACCTTCGCGTTTCCAGCGACGCAGTTGCCATACCCAGGCCAGCACTTCCGCCACGGCACCGTAAAGCGCGCCGGGGATGAACTGACCAATTTCCGTGTGTCGATACAGCGCACGCGCCAGCGGCGGTGCTTCTAAAATCGGAATGCGATGTTCTTTTGCCAGCTCACGAATTTTTAGCGCAATATCCCCGGCCCCTTTCGCAATCACCTTTGGCGCGCTCATCTTGCCTTCCTGATACTGCAACGCTACCGAGTAATGCGTTGGGTTGGTGACGATAACGTCGGCTTTCGGTACATCTGCCATCATGCGACGACGGGCCGCCGCACGCATCGCCTGACGAATACGCCCTTTGACGTGCGGGTCACCTTCGTTTTGTTTGTGTTCGTCGCGGATTTCCTGGCGGGACATTTTAAGCTTTTTGAAATGGCTGTAGAGCTGCCAGAACACGTCGAAACCGACCATGGGCACCAGGCCCAGCATGATCAACGCACAGCTAATGGCGATCATGGTTAAACCGTGATGGAGCGCGTTGATGGGTGATTCACTGATTAGCCGCAGCATCTCCTGCCAGTGCGACCAGATGTACCAGCCACCCACCAGACCCACCAGCACCGCCTTCAAAATGGCTTTTAGCAGTTCCGCCCAGGTCTGTGAGGAAACCATGCGTTTAAGACCACTCAACGGATTCAGCTTGTTGAAATCCAGCTTGATCGATTTACCGCTGATATTGATCCCACCCAGCAGCATCGGTGCAGCTATCGCCACAATCACCAGGCCTGCCATCAACGGCAGCAGCGCCATCACTGCCTGGCCGATCAGGTTGCTGATGTGGGCGATGATCATTTTGTCATCGGTCACCATGGCATGATCGAAACGAAAGCCAGTGGCCAACATGCTGGCCAGCTGTTCAGCCATCAGTTCGCCGCCGAGCCACAGGATCAGCAAGCCCGCCAGCAGCATCAGTACCGATGTCAGCTCGCGCGATCGCGGAATCTGCCCCTCTTCTCGCGCCTTCTCTAGTCGGTGCGCCGTGGGCGATTCTGTTTTGTCCTCGTCGCTCTCTTCAGCCACGACATACCTCAGCTGGCAGGAATTCTAAGGCATAGGATGCCAAAACCCGCCAAGGCTAAAGCGTGGATTAAGGGGGGAAAATACGAGTTAATTTAGCCATAAGTGAAATTGCGTTGAGTTCGGCGCTTTGGGGCTGGCGATAAAAGCGTACCACTTCACCCACCAGCAACAATGCCGGGGATTGCGCCTGCTCACGCGCAATGGTGACGGTCAGATCCGCCAGAGTGGTCACCATCACGCGCTGGTCAGGGCGCGTGCCATTTTCAATGATCGCCACCGGCGTATCGGCAACGCGACCGTGGGCCTGCAACTGGGCGCTGATGCTGGCGCTCCATTTCAATCCCATGTAAAACACCAGCGTCTGATTGCTGGCGGCTAAGCTGGCATCTTCCAACTGTGGCTCACCGCTTTTGCCGTGCCCGGTAATCAACCGCAAAGACTGCGCACAGTCGCGATGCGTCAACGGAATGCCGCTGGCTGCCGCACAACCAGCGGCTGCGGTGATGCCGGGCACTATCTGGCAGGCAATACCCGCCTGCTGCAGAAACAGCATCTCCTCACCGCCACGTCCGAAAATAAAGGGATCGCCGCCCTTCAACCGCACCACTAAACGACCACTTGCCGCCAGATCGGCCAGCAACTGATTAATCTGCGACTGCTTCAGACCATGGCTGCCGGGCTTTTTACCGACATCAATGGCCAGCGTGCCGGGCAGTACTTCGGCCATGATCTCGTCGCTTACCAGGCGGTCATACACCACCACATCGGCGCTTTTGATCAGACGTAGTGCTTTCAGCGTCAGTAATTCGACATCACCCGGTCCTGCGCCCACCAGCCACACACAGCCCGGCGCCGCATCCCCACTCTGGAGAGTGAACAGTTTTTCAAGACGCTTAATGGCCTGAGTCATGAAGTTCTCCGCTACTGCGCCACGCGCAGGGCTGCCAGTAAGTTTTTTAGCTCCGGAATACAGGAACCACAGTTGGTGCCGCACTTTAACGCGACACCGAGTGCCGCTGGCGAGTCGCAGCCCTGCTCGATCGCCCGACGGATCGCCACTTCTCCCACGCCGAAACAGCTGCAAATTGTCCGGCCCTGGCTTTCCCCCTGAGCCGGGCGCCCACCCAATAGCGCATGACGCAGCTGCGGAGACGTTGGCGTCTCCGTGAAGGCTCGCGCCACGAAGCCATGATCAATTTCTGGCAGCCAGGGCGCGGCATAAAACGCACACACTAAACGTCCGCTGCGCCAGCCCAGCATGTGTAACTGCTGTCCCGCCTGCGCCTGTTGCCACTGCAGTTCCTGCATAGCAGGTAGCTTCATCGACCAATCTGCTGCCTGCGCCTCACCCGCCAGCACATAACGCTGTACACCCTGTTGCGGCGCACGCGACCAATACAGCAGTTGCGGTGGCGTGATCACCTCCGGCAAGAATAACCACCCTTGCCACGTTGGACGCAGCGGTTGCAAACGCACTGCGGTCTGCTTCAACGCAGGTTGCCCCGAGTCAGGACAGCAGTGAGCCGCCACTAAGCCGTCAACATTCGCCTGCGCACTAAACTGACGCGTCCAGTGCATCGGGATAAACAGCTGGCCGCGCGTTAAGCCACTGTCGATCACCACACGACCACTCCACCAGCCCAATGCCGACTGCACGCGAGTGAGATCGCCCTGACTTAGGCCATGTGCCGCCGCATCGTGCGGGTGCAGCGCGACAAAAGGCTCATCGTAATGCTGCATCAGGCGCGGCACGTTGCCGGTGCGCGTCATGGTGTGCCACTGGTCACGAATGCGTCCGGTATTCATTAATAAGGGATAGCGCGCGCTGGTGAGCGTCTTAATCGGGATGGCAGGCGGCAGCAAACGCGCTTTGCCATCCGCGTGGAAGAAACGACGATCGGCAAACAGCCGTGCGGTGCCACTCGGTGCGCCATCATTGAGCGGCCACTGAACGGGCGCGAGCTGGTCATATTGCTCACGCGTGATCTGCGCCAGGGCGCTAATGTCGAAGGCGCGACGGCCTTGATTTTCAAAGCCAGACAGCGCGGCATGTTCGGCAAAGATTTCGCTGGGATGCTGCCAGGCAAAGGCTTCGGCATAGCCCAGACGCTGCGCCACCTGCGCCAGTAACCACCAGTCAGGTTTCGCCTCGCCAGCCGGGGCAATAAAGCTGCGCTGGCGTGAGATACGCCGCTCGGAGTTGGTCACCGTGCCGTTCTTTTCGCCCCATCCTTGTGCAGGTAGTAGAACATCAGCTAAATCAGCGGTATCACTGCGCGCGCTCACTTCCGACACCACCACCAGCCCGCATCTGGCTAAAGCCTGAGCGACACGATTCCCCTCAGGCATCGATACCGCCGGATTAGTGCCCATGATCCACACTGCTTTGACCTCGCCACGATCAATCGCATTGAACAGATTTACCGCCGTTAAACCTGGCTGACGCGCCACCTGAGGGCTGTTCCAGAAGCGACTCACACGGTCCACTTCCTCTTCGCTGAACCCCATATGCGCCGCCAGCTGATTGGCCAGGCCACCGACCTCACGCCCGCCCATGGCGTTCGGCTGTCCGGTTAATGAAAAAGGACCCGCGCCTGCGTAGCCGATTTTTCCGCTAAGCAGATGGGCATTGATGATGGCATTGTTGTTGTCACTGCCGGTTTGCGACTGGTTAATGCCCATGCACCACAGCGTGAGCACGCGCGGATGTGCGGCAAACCGCTGCCAGAAGGCCAGGATGTCCTGCTCGCTGAGCTGGCAGGCGGCGGCGACTGTGGCCAGATCCCAGGCCTTGCAGGCCGCCAGCGTGGCTTCGACGTTGGAAAGATGGAGCAGCATGCTTGCATCCACCGCATCATTGTCGCTCAGCCAGTTAAGCAGCCCGGCGAACAGCGCACTGTCCGACCCCGGCTGCAGGGCCAAATGCAGATCGGCGATATCACAGCTGGCAGTGCGACGCGGGTCGACCACCACCAGCTGCATTTCTGGTCGATCGGTTTTCGCCTGTACCAGCCGCTGCCACGCCACCGGATGCGCCCACGCCGCGTTTGAACCGACCAGCACCACCATATCCGCCTGCTCGATATCTTCATAACAGCAGGGCACTGCATCGGCACCAAACGCCCGTTTGTAGCCCACCACCGCCGAAGCCATACAGAGCCGTGAGTTGGTATCGATATTGGCGGCGCCGATAAAGCCCTTCATTAGCTTGTTGGCGGTGTAGTAGTCCTCAGTCAGCAGTTGGCCAGAGCCATAAAACGCCACTGCCTGTGGGCCATGCTGATCGATGATACGGCGCAGCCCTTGTGCGACATGATCCAGCGCCTGATCCATGCTGACGCGTTCACCGTTGATCTTCGGCCACAACAGACGCCCTTCATGAGACAAGGTTTCACCCAGCGCTGAGCCTTTCACGCACAGGCGGCCAAAGTTCGCCGGATGCTGGCGGTCCCCGCTCACTGACTGTTCGGGCGCGTGGATTTCTACGCCACAGCCCACGCCGCAGTAAGGACAGGTGGTTTTCATGATGCTGCCGCGAGCGCGAGAATAGGTTGATGACCGAGCCACACTTTGCCGCCATCCACGCGTACCGGCCAGCAGCGCAGTTGGTGCTCGGCATTATCCAGACTCTGTCCATCGCGTAACCGAACCCGCTGCTTATACAGCGGAGAGATCACCACCGGTTCGCCCGCCACATCGCCGAGAATGCCGCGCGACAATACGCTGGCCTGCGTGCCCGGCTCAATATCCTCCAGCGCGTAGATTGCTTCACCAAAACGGAACAGCGCGACACGCTGCCCACCCAGTCGCGCGCCCATCCCTGTTGCCTCAGGAATTGACGCCACATCACAAATGGCGCTCCAGGGTTCAGCAGGCAGCGTTGTCACTGGAATGATGTCCATGGCCGCGGGTTGTCGCTGGTCGCGCACGCGCACATAGTTTAGGGTTTCATCCGCTTGCTCACTGTTGACTGTTGCACTGAACAATGCGCGGCGTGAAGGATCCTGCAGCGTGCTTTGCCACTCGCACTGGTAGCGATCCACCACCAGCTGCATCTCCTGCTCCAGCATGTCGCCGATACCGAGGGCATCCTCGATAATTACGCTGCGCAGGTAATCCAGTCCGCCCTCCATGTTATCCATCCACACGCTGGTGCGCTGCAGACGGTCGGCGGTGCGCACATAAAACATCAGAATACGATCGACATAGCGCAGCAGGGTTTCATCATCCAGATCGCTGGCGAACAGATCGGCATGACGCGGTTTCATGCCGCCGTTGCCGCACACATAGAGGTTCCAGCCTTTGTCGGTGGCGATCACCCCAATGTCTTTGCTCTGTGCCTCCGCACACTCACGTGTGCAGCCCGACACCGCCATTTTGATTTTGTGTGGCGCACGCAGCCCTTTGTAGCGATTCTCCAGTGCGATAGCGAAAGCGGTGGAATCCTGCACGCCATAACGACACCAGGTTGAGCCGACACAGGACTTTACGGTGCGCAGCGATTTGCCGTAGGCGTGGCCGGTCTCGAAGCCAGCAGCGATCAGTGTTTCCCAGATGTCGGGCAACTGATCCAGCCGTGCACCAAACAGATCGATGCGCTGGCCGCCAGTGATTTTGGTGTAGAGATCGTAACGGGCCGCCACTTCGCCAATGGCAATCAGCCCCTTAGGCGTGATTTCTCCGGCAGGCACGCGCGGCACCACCGAGTAAGTGCCATCTTTCTGAATATTGGCAAAGTAGCGGTCATTAGTATCCTGCAACGGCAGATGCTGGGGTTTAAGCAGATATTCGTTCCAGCACGAGGCCAGCAGCGAGCCCGCCAGCGGCTTGCACACTTCACAACCGTGACCACGACCATGCTGCTGGATCAGTTGATCAAAGGTGGTGATATTGCCGACGCGCATCAGGTGATACAGTTCCTGGCGTGAGTAAGCAAAGTGCTCGCAGATATCCTTTTTGACCACCACGCCCTGGTTCGCCAGCTCCAGTTCCATCACCTGTTTCACCAGTGCGCTGCAGCCGCCACAGCCAGTAGCGGCTTTGGTGCAGCTTTTGATGGCGGCCATATCACCGCAACCGCCCTGCACGGCGGCACAAATATCTCCTTTGCTGACGTTGTGGCAGGAGCAGATCTGCGCGGCTTCCGGCAACGCCGCTACCCCCAACGCTTTGGAGGGTGCCCCGGCCAGCTGCGGCAGGATCAGGCTTTCTGGTTCACTCGGCAGCGGCATCTTGTTGAGCATCATCTGTAGCAGACTGCTGTAATCACCGCTGTCCCCCACCAGCACACCGCCGAGCAGGGTTTTGCTGTCTTTGCACACCACCAGTTTTTTGTAGATGCCTTTCGGATTGTCAGTCCAGTGATAGCTCTGACTGTCAGCGGTGCGGCCATGCGCATCACCAAACGAGGCCACTTCCACACCGAGCAGTTTGAGTTTGGTGCTCATATCTGCGCCGCTGAATGCCAGCTCCTCCTGCGCCAGTTGAGCTGCCAGCACACGCGCCATCTGATAGCCCGGTGCCACCAAACCAAATACCTGCCCTTGCCACAGCGCACACTCGCCAATCGCATACACGCCGGCCACGTTGGTTTCACAGCCGTCGTTGATGGCAATGCCACCCCGCTCGCCGAGTTGAATGCCCGCCGCACGCGCTAGTGCATCGCGTGGTCGGATACCGGCCGAGAACACAATCAGATCGGTTTCCAGTACGCTACCATCTGCAAAGCGCAGGTGCACGCTGCCGTCCGGCTGGCTTTCAATCGCTTCGGTCTGTTTGCTGGTATGGATCTGCACGCCCAGTGCGCTGATTTTGCCGCGCAGCATTTGCGCCCCGCCATCATCCAACTGCACCGCCATCAGACGCGGGGCAAACTCCACTACGTGAGTTTCCAGCCCGAGTTGCTTCAGGGCGTTGGCCGCTTCCAAACCCAGCAAACCTCCGCCGATCACCACGCCGCGCGTGGCCTGTTTGGTGCAGGCGGCAATCGCATCGAGATCGGCCAGAGTGCGATAGACAAAACAGCGTGGGCTTTCGCGTCCTGGCACCGGCGGCACAAACGGCATCGATCCGGTGGCCAGCACCAGTTTGTCCCATGCCAGCTCAGCACCGCTGGCATCGCGCAGGCTGCGCTTGTCGGTATCAATCGCCAGCACTTCGCAACCCGTGCGCAATTCTATCCCGTGTTGTTCGAAGAAGTTCTCGCTCACCAGCGAGAGATCGTCAGCACTTTTGCCAGTGAAGTATTCGGTGAGATGCACGCGGTCATAGGCCATCTGCGGCTCGTCGCCATACACCACGATGTGATAGTGCTGATGCAGTTCACGAATCACCAGCTGCTCAAGAAAATGGTGGCTGACCATACCGTGGCCCACCACGGCGAGAAGAGGTTTGCTCATCACATTGCTTCCTGCAGCACACGGCTGCGTTAAGGGATTGTCCAGACCAAACAGCGCGTGAATGTCCACGTGTTCTGCCTGTTGTAATTGGGTTAGCAGCAAACTGGCGCCCTGACTGTCGCCAAACAGCAGCACGCCGCGCAGGGCGCCATCGCGCAAGAACAGACGGCGATAGTGACCGTCGAAAGGATCAAAACTGGTGATAGAATCGCCTTCACGGATGTCGCCCGCGCTGAACATCTCAATGCCGGTGACTTTGAGACGGGTACCGCTCTCCTGATAGTGAAAATCCGCCATCGGTTCATCAGCAAGCTGTGCTGCCAGCACGTCGGCCTGAGCGAGGCACGGCGCCACCAGGCCAAAGGTCTGCCCGTCGATTTCACAGCATTCGCCGAGGGCATAGACGTTAACGACCTGAGTTTGCAGCTGACGGTTAACGATGATGCCGCGCTGGCATGGCACGCCAGCCTGCTGCGCCAGGGCGATTTCAGGCACCACGCCAATCGCCATCACCACCTGCTGCGCGGGCAGTAACGTGCCATCGGTGAGCGTCACGTGAGCGCGATGGATCGATTGCAGCGATACGCCGAGGCGGCAGTAGATACCGCGCTCAGTAAGATGCTGTGTCAGTAGTGCACCCGCCTGTTGATCCAGTTGGCGATCCAACAGCCACGGACGATGATGCAGCAGCGTGACATCGCGCCCGCGCAGACGCAGCGCCGCAGCGGCTTCCACGCCAATCAACCCGCCGCCCAGCACCACCACCGGGCCATCCTGCGCCAGCATGGTGTCGACATCGCGCAGCGTGCGGAAACCTAAAACCTGTGGGTGTTCGACCCCCGGCAGATCCGGCATACGGGGTTGGGATCCACAGGCGAACACCAGCTGATCCCAGTGCAGCGTGCGTTGATCGGTGAACACCGTCCGCGCAATGAGATCCACCTGCAGCGCTTCTTCCCCCATCAGCAGTTGTACGTCATGTGCGACATACCATTCCGGCGTGTGGATCAGCGTGTCAGCGAAGGCTTTTTCCCCAGACAGCACGGGTGACAGCATGACGCGGTTGTAATTGCCCTGTGCTTCACGGCCAATCACCGTGATGGCATAGCGGCCCGGCGCACGTTGCAGCAAGGTTTCCACCATGCGCATCGCCGCCATCCCGTTACCGATCACCACCAGCTGCTGAGTCATCGCCCGCTCCTTACGCCACTGCCGTCTGTTTTTCGTAGAGGAAATGCAGGATCTGCTGGCGTAGCTGGTGATAGCGCGGCTCATCGGCCAGCGCCACGCGTGAACGCGGGCGCGGCAGATCGATAGCGAGGATCTCACCCACCTGCGCCGCCGGTCCGTTGGTCATCATCAGCACGCGATCCGATAACAACACCGCTTCATCTACGTCATGAGTGATCAGCACAATGGTGGTTTTTAGCTCCTGCTGGATACGCATCACGCTGTCTTGCAAGTGGGCACGCGTTAAGGCGTCGAGCGCGCCGAACGGCTCATCCAACAGCAGCACGCGCGGTTTCATCGCCAGCGCACGCGCAATACCGACGCGCTGCTTCATGCCACCGGAGATTTCCGAGGGGCGCTTGTGCATGGCATGGCCCATCTGCACACGATTGAGGTTGTGTTCGATCCACTCGCTCATCTCGCGCTTGTTCATCTGCCCTTTAAACACCTGTTGCACCGCCAGTTCGACGTTTTGATAAGCGGTGAGCCACGGCAGCAGCGAATGATTCTGGAACACCACCGCACGCTCAGGGCCGGGGCCGCTGATTTCGCGGTTCTCACACAGCAACACGCCGCTGCTCGGTTGAGTTAAGCCGGCGATCAGATTGAGCAAAGTGGATTTACCGCAGCCGGAGTGGCCAATCAGGCTCAATGTTTCACCCGCGTGGATATCGAAGCTAACGTTATCGAGTGCCAGAAATTCACCGCTGGCGGTGTTAAAACGCTGACTCACCTGCTGTACGCGAATAATCGGATTCATCATCGGCCCCTTATTTATCCCAGCTAAAACGACGTGCCAGCAGCATCAGTGACTGCTCCAGCAACAGCCCAATCACGCCGATCATTACGATGGCGATCAGGATGTTTTCCACATTGAGGTTGTTCCACTCGTTCCAGATCCAGAAGCCAATCCCGAGACCACCGGTCAGCATCTCGGCGGCGACGATCACCAGCCAGGCAATGCCCATCGACAGGCGCATCCCGGTGAGCACGGCGGGCAATACCGCCGGGAGCAGGATGCGGCGCATCACCGTCCATTCGTTGAGTTGCAGCACGCGGGCGACGTTGAGGTAATCCTGCGGGATGCGCTGCACGCCCTCGGCGGTGTTGATCACCATCGGCCAGATTGAGCAGATGAAAATGGTCCAGCTGGAAGCGGGTTCCGCACGCTGGAACAGCAGCAGGCCAATCGGCAACCACGCCAGTGGGCTGACCGGACGCAGCAGCGCGATGATTGGATTAAACATGCGCGCCACAAAGGTGAAGCGGCCAATCAGGAAACCGGCTGGGATGCCCACCAGCGCTGCCAGCCCAAAACCCACCGCCACGCGTTGCAGCGAGGCGATGATGTTCCATCCAATGCCCTCGTCGTTGGGCCCGTTGTTATAGAAAGGGTCAGCGAACAGCGTGACGGCCGCCTGCCAAGTGGCATATGGAGTAGGGAAGCCTTTGCTCGACATTGATGCCAGCTGCCAGACAAACAGCAGCAAAATCACACCGCAACTCGCCGGGATCAGTCGTTGTAGCAGCGGCTGCAGCCAGCGCTGACGAGCGCGCGGTATCTGTGGCACCTTAAGCGCAATAACCTGCGCCGGTTGAGCGACGACAGGCGCCGCGGGTTTTAGCGTGCGGGCTTCAGATTTCATGCTGACCTCACTTAACTGCGTTTAATGGCAAAGCTGTCGGCATAAGCGGCGGGGTTGCTGCCGTCCCACACTTTGCCGTCAATAAGCGTGCTGCTGCGCATTTCACTGGACGGCACGGAGACGCCTCCCACTGCGCTGGCGGCTTGTTTATAGATGTCGATACGGTTGATTTGACGGGCAACGGCGGCGTAATCAGGAGCGGTCTTCACCATGCCCCAGCGCTTCATCTGCGTCAGGAACCACATGCCATCGGAGATCCACGGATAGCTCACTTCGCCATCATGGAAGAAGCGCATGGCGTGCGCGTCCTGCCATTGCTGGCCGAGACCGTTTTCGTACTGGCCGAGCATGCGCCCTTCTAAGGTTTCAACTTTGGTATTGATCCATGCGCGCCCGGCTAATACGGCGGCGGTCTCTTTGCGGTTTTCATCCGACGCATCGATCCAGCGTGCGGCTTCCAGCACGGCTGCGGTCATAGCGCGCGCGGTGTTAGGGTTCTCTTGCACCCATTGCGCGCGAGTGGCGAGGATTTTTTCCGGATGATCGGGCCAGATTTGCTGCGTGGTGGTGGCGGTAAAACCGATGTTGTCGCTGATGGCGCGCTGATTCCATGGCTCGCCCACGCAGAAGCCGCTCATGTTGCCCATCTTCATGTTCATCACCATCTGCGGCGGCGGCACCACCACGGTGCGCACATCCTCAAACGGATCGATACCGGCGCTTGCCAGCCAGTAATAGAGCCACATGGCGTGAGTGCTGGTCGGGAAGGTGTGCGCGAAGGTGAACGTGCCTTTCGCCTGGCTGGCGATCAGCTTTTGCAAGCTGGTGGCATCAGTGACCTTCTGCTCTTTTAGTTGATTGGCGAGCGTGATGGCCTGACCGTTGTTATTCAACGTCATCAGGTTAGCCATGTCGTGTTGTGGCCCTGCTGCGCCCAGCTGTAAGCCGTAGATCATGCCATACAGCGCGTGTGCCGCATCCAGCTCTCCGGCTGTGAGTTTGTCGCGCACCGCCGCCCAACTGGCTTCTTTACTCGGCTGTAGCGTCAGACCGTACTTCTTATCAAAACCTTTTACAGAAGCCATCACCACCGGAGCGCAGTCAGTGAGTGGAATAAAGCCCACGCGCACGCTGCTTTTTTCGGGCGCATCTGAACCGGCAGCCCATACCGCATTGCGTAAGCCCGGCAGTAAATAACTGCCTCCTACCACCGCGCTACCCAGCAGGAACTGACGACGTGAGACTGAAAACCGCGTTTTACTCATCATGCGCTTCCTGAAAAAAAGAAATAAAAAAAGGCGTCCTCCCGCATGTCGTCAAAACATGGGGCCGGACGCCTTTATCCAAAGCACTCGCTTCACCGCCGTTGGCGAAACAAATGCGCAATGTCTGTGAATTATTGCAAAGCCTGTGCCAGAAAATTTATTACTGCAAAATCAATATTCCCGCGCCATTAAGGTTAAAATCCGAGCTCACTTTGCACTGCCCTGACGCACAATTCGCACAAGCTTTGTGCAACTACCTCCTTAGGGTTATGGCTTCAGCGTGGCCGCTACCGCGAGGATCGCCTGAGCAATATCCAGCATGCGTTTATTCTGATTCATGGCACTTTTGCGCAGCGCTTTCCACGCATCCTGCTCGCTAAAACCGTGCTGCTGCATCAGCCATCCTTTGGCCTGATCGATGATTTTGCGTTCATCCAGAGAAGCACGCATGGTGGCAAGTTCATCCGCCTGTGCCTGTAACCGTTGCGCCTGTTCACGAATCAATGACAGCACAGAGCGGCCGAGTTGGGGGGCGAGGCCGTTACTGTCGAGTGTGGTTTCCTGCTCACCCAGCCAGCTGGCTCCCGCCACGTAAAGAGAGAAACTCGCGTCATCATTGAAAGCCAGATGCTGCGGCTCAGCCTGTTCGCTCACCGCAATGGCGCGCTGGCAACACGCCATTAATGTGCTGCAGAGCCCATCCTCAATCTGTTTCATCTGATCGAGTCGTTGGCTCAGCAATGTGAACCACTGCAGCACGCCATTTTCGCCGCACTGCGCGCCGGTGCAGGCAATACGCCGCAGTCGCTCAATCTGGCTATCTGCATCCGCCATCAATAGCCATTGCTGCTGGTTGTGCACATCCGCGAACTGACTGAAGGTCGCGAAGCTTTGCTCCTGAGCAGCGATCAACATTTGAATCCGCTGGCGCTGTTCCGCAGTAAACTCCCCGACAGCAAACCCGGCTGAACCGGTAGCGCGCTCCTGCCCCGCCAACTCCTTACCCTGCATAAAGCTAAAGAGCGCAATCAGCGCGCGGGAAATCTCCGGCTCACTGGCCGTATCAGTGGCTTCGAAGACCAGATTAAGTAAGGTGCGGATAATGTGATTAAAGCCCTCCATCGCCTCTGCATGGCTGCACTGCCCCGCCCGTATTTGCTGGCGTAACGATGGCAAGCTCTCTAACGACTGCAGCGCTGCGGCTATTAGCATACAGAAACGGCTGTAACCCGGCTGCGCCACCGCTTCCGGCAGGACCATAAGGGCATTTTCCTGTCGCTGCTCTACCTCAAGTGCGCGCGCATCCAGCTCATCGCCAAACAACCGCCCTGTGGAACAGATCCAAATGTTGCTGGCACCGCGCTCACGTTGCAGCACGTGAATTAACTCACTGATGGCGAGAATCTGTTCGCCTGTGCGAAGAAGTCGTCGCAGGCTGGCAATTTCGCTGGCGCGGCTGGCGCGCAAATATTCAAAGGCCCGGCTCATAAGGTTCTCTTGAACAAAAAAATATATCAACTTTAAGCAAAAGCCGTGCCGGACCGACTTTAAAGCTGGCGGAAATGTGCACGGAAATTCCGAAAGTAAGAAAATTGTTTACTCGCGCAATCTTTTTTTAACCTTAAGGAAAGATTAAGAGTGCTTACTATTAAATAGGCACCTTTCTGGGTTGCTTCGGCTTTATCGCCTGCGTTATACGCTTACGCGGGTAAATAAGTAAACTCAGCTTATCTATCACTTAAGGCACGAGTTTTTTATGACCCTGCTATGAGCTATTTTCGCCCGGTAGCACGGGTTTTCTCGCTATGCAATGGATTGAATTCTCAAAAGTCTTAGGTAGACTGAGCACAGTACTATCTTTCTGTAATCTGACTGTTTTTTGATGGCTTTCCCGCTGCATACTCTGCCCGCCTTAAATGCGTGTGCCACATATTAATCTGCAGCTAATCTGATGAAATTTGAGGTTCATGGTGAATAAGAGTCTGTTGCTCACTCTGCTGGCAGTATTGACGTTGGCGGGTTGTAAAGCGCCACCACCGCCGATGACTGATGACACCCTGGTCACCAGTGAGGTAAATGGCGTCAAGCTGGTTCACCGTCATGCGGTGGCAGCGCCAGGCGAATTCACGCCGGTTAATGAGAGTTTCCGCGCACTGTATGCGGCGTCGGTGATGACCACGCCAGATTATGGCGGCAAGGTCGTTCGTTATCTCGATAACGCTAAACCCTTTGAAGTACTGGGACGTGTCGAACACAGTTGGTTAGCGGTTGCCGATGAACCCAATGGACAGCTGATTGGTTACATCCCGCCGAAAGCCGGGGTTGAAAGTAGCCGTTATGACGCTACCCTGCGTAGCGACCGTCCACGTCCCCGCCGTACTAAACAGGTCTGCGTGGCTGTTGGCGGTGCCAGCAAGGCTTGCCGCACCAACGATACCGCGACCTGGATCCTAGACTGATAATGCAATATGGCGCAGATTGTCCACAGCAAGGTCGCACTCGGTGGACGCTCCCTAGCGCCATTGCCAGGAAAAAAGATATTTAATGACCCAGGATTCTGTTGTCCGCGATGGCATTGTCGCGGGCAACGATAACCTTTTGCTTAATGCCGCAGCTCCGATATTGAATGCCGTTGTCCGTATACGGCAGGCTGCTACGCATGACGATCCCGCCGGTTTACGCCAGTTACTCATTGAAGAGATCCGCCAATTCGAACATCGCTGCAAGCAAGCCGGTTTGCCGTTTGAGATGATTATTGGTGCGCGCTACTGCTTATGCAGCGTACTGGATGAAGCCGCCGCACAAACTCCATGGGGTACGCGCGGTGTGTGGTCAGGGAACGGCATGCTGGTCACTTTCCATAATGAAAGTTGGGGCGGCGAAAAAGTGTTTCAGCTGCTTTCCCGTGTCTCGCAAAGCCCGCAGCAACACCTGTGGTTGCTGGAGCTGATTCATTACTGTCTGCTGCTGGGCTATGAAGGACGTTATCGCGGCAGCGATGCTGGCCGTGCACAGTGTGAAGGGATTCGTAAACGTCTCGCTCAACTGATCCAGGAAACGCGCCCGTCGACCACTAACCCGGCCGCGCCGCTGGTGGAAGTGCATCCCCTGGTCAGTCGCTTAACCCGTCCGATGGTGCCGCTATGGGCCTGTGCGATGTTAGCGGCCCTGATTGCCTGCCTGATTTACAGCGGCCTGAACTGGCGGCTGGGCAATGCGGCCGAGCCGCTGCTGCGCGCCATCTATCAAACCCCGCTGCCACAAATTATGCCCGGCCGTCGCCCTACCTCACCGCAAGCATTGCTGGATTTGCATCAGCGTTTGAATGATGTGATCGCCGCCGGTCAACTAGAAGTCAGCGATGGCGCATTTGGCAGTAAAGTGATCATTCCTGCCGATAAACTCTTCTCCCCGGACGGTACCGTGGTCAATCAGGTTGGTCGCGCGCTGCTGGCGCACGTTGCCAGCGCCATGAAAACCGTTAAAGGCACGGTACTGGTGTCGGTGTATACCGATAACAGCCCGGTGGATGGGCGTTTTGCCTCAAGCTATGAATTTTCCTTTGCGCGCGCACGCGCCGTGACCCAGTTGCTAAACCCGCAACTGGCGGAAGGGCACAGTGTGAAAGCGGAAGGCCGCGGCGACAGTAATCCGCTGCTGCCAAATGACAGCAATGAAAACCGCGCGCGCAACCGCCGTGTGGAGATCACCCTGTTTGCCGCACCGGAAACCCTTGGCAATCATCCAGGAGGTGAGTGATGCGCGCATCGCTGCAACATCTGTTAACCCACCGCCTTCTGTGGAGCCTGATTGGTGTCACTGCCTTAAGCTGTGTGCTGTGGATGCTCGGCCCGCTGTGGAGTTGGGGAGACACCCGCCCCCTTGAGCCGGTGTTTCCTCGTCAACTGCTGGTCGGTTTGCTGTTCTTCTGCTGGGTGCTGTTCCAGTTTATCCCGGCGATCTGGCGCGGCTGGTTTAACAGTAAACTCCTCAACCGTTTGCAGGAGATGAGTCACGAAGAACTGTCCGATCGTCAGGCCACTGATACACTGCTGGCTCAGCGCTTCAGTGAAGCAGCGCTGCGCCTGAAACGCACACAGTTTGGTCGACGTCATCAACAGAACTGGCTGGCCCGCTTTCAGAGCCACTATCTCTACCAACTTCCCTGGTATGTGATGATTGGGGCGCCTGGCGCGGGCAAAACCACCGCCCTGCTCAATGCCGGACTGGAGTTTCCGCTCACCGATAGCCTCGGCAAAGCGGCGATTCGCGGCGTTGGCGGCACTCGCCATTGCGACTGGTGGTTTACCGACAGCGCGGTGTTGATCGATACCGCAGGGCGATATGCCCTGCAGGAGAGCCAGCGTGCACGCGACGGCGCCGAGTGGCAGAGTTTTATTAACTTGCTGAAACGCTATCGCACCCGCCAGCCGATCAACGGCGTGATCATGACCATTAGCGTTGCCGATCTGCTCACCGATTCCGCGGAAGCGCGTCACGCACAGGCCAGCGCGTTACGTAGCCGCATGCAGGAGTTACACCAGCAAACCGGTATCCATTTCCCGGTGTATGTGATGGTGACCAAGACCGATCTGCTTAAAGGGTTTTTAAGCTTTAACGAAGGCCTGAGCAAACCGCAGCGCGACGCCATCTGGGGATTCACCTTCCCCTGGGAACCGGGCAAACCGCACAAAGATGACTGGCATAACAGTTTTAGCCAGCAATATCAGCGTTTGGAACAGCGCCTGCAGCAGCAACTGCCCACGGTGATGGCGAATGAACGCGATCTCACCCTGCGCGCTGACTGTTTCCTGTTCCCACAGGAGTTCAGCTCGTTAAGGCCGTTGCTGAATGAGTACCTGGATGTGGTGTTCTCGCGCCATGAGGATGAGATTGCCTGGTCAGCGCGCGGCTTATTCTTTACCAGCGGGACTCAGGAAGGCTTACCGTTTGATCGCATCATGGGCGAACTCAACCGTAAGCTTCAATTGCCACATACCGGTGAAAGTAGCCTCGCCACCTGGGATAGCGTCACCCGTAATAACCCCATCCCCGGCAATAAAGGCCAGAGTTTCTTTATCCGCGACCTGCTAAGCGATCTGGTGTTCCGCGAAAGTGGCTTAGCGGGCAGTAACCGCCATTGGGAGTACCGCAACCGCCTGTTCCACTGGATTGGCTACGGTGCGCTCACTGGCGCATTGCTTTTGCTCTCCGGTTTATGGCTGGCCAGCTATGTCCAGAACCAGCAATATCTTAACCAGGTCGCTGAGCGTATTGAGCCAATGACTCGTCAGAGTCAGCAGGTGATTCATCAGCCAGCCGATAATATCTTTGATCTGCTACCCTTCTTAAATAACCTGGTGAAGCTGCCGTTGTCGGAGCGCTTTTCCCTCGACAATCCACCGCTTAGCATGCGCGTGGGTCTGTATCGTGGCAACCAGGTAAGCGATGCGGCATGGGTGCTTTATCAAAATGCGCTTAAGTCTCTACTGTTACCGCGCGTGGCCCAGCAAATCACCAATTTGCTGCGTGATGACCCCGGTAACGACAATGAATACAGCCGCAATGCGCTGCGTGCCTATCAGATGTTGTATCAACCGCGCAATTATGACGGCGAATTCCTGCGTGCCTGGCTGATGCAGAATCTTCAACGCAATCTGCCAGATGATGTCAGCGCCCGGGATTTGCAGCAGCTTGACTGGCATCTTAGCCAGCTTCTGGATCAGCAGATTCAGTCGTCGCCTTATGCGCGAGATAACGCACTAATGATGCGCAAGCTTGCAGAAAATCTGAAAATTGCCGGTGCGAATGGCAGTTCGCTGGCGATTGCACCACAGCGGGTTTCGCAGCGATTGACCGGACACAGTGAGTAATGGTGAGGTAACCATGGCGACGCACACCGCGCCGGGTTGGTACGGCAAATTGCCGGCCACCGGCGATTTCCTGCGCCAGCGCCTGAGTGAGAATACCGTGACGCCCTGGAGCCATTGGTTTCAACAGGGGCTCATGCACTGGCATCAGCAACCCGATGCCTCCACTCAGCTGTTTCTGCGCGCACCTGTCTGGAATTTTGTTCTGCCGCTGTCGCCGCTACGTCAGCAGGTGCAGATGGGCTGCCTGCTGCCCTCGTGCGATCGCGTGGGGCGCAGCTGGCCGCTGTTGGCTTTGCGAAGTTTTCCGCTCAGCCACTGGCACAGCGCTCAGCTGGCCATGTCGGGCGACTGGTTTCAGGAGTTGGGCACGCTGCTACTGCGCGGCGTGCGTGACCGGCTGAACCCCGATGCGCTGGAGCAGCAGATGCAACGCGTCACGCCGCTGATGGTCCCGGATAATCAGCGCAGCGATATTATGGATGTGATTGGTTTTGATGATCTGCCCTGCACGCTGAGCTGGCGTGAAGTGGCGGATAAATTTGATCCCCAGCAGCATATTAGCTACTGGTGGAGTAATCGCAGTGACGGTTTTGCCCACGCCACACACAAACACAGTGGGCCGCTCACCGCGCAACTTTTTGCGTTACTGTTTAACCCGGCGGCAGGTGCACAGCCGGGACGCAACGGCCTCTATCCACCCATGTTTGAATGAGCCGCAGCGTTTTCCTTGTTAACAGGATGACTCATGCAATTTACCATTGTGCAGTGCAATACGGATGTGCCAGCAAAGACGGTTGCTTTTAAACCGCCTGGGGGAACCATTGGCCGCAGTCAGGATAACGATCTGGTGCTGCCTGACGAATCGCGCGCCATTTCACGCTTGCAGGCGCTGGTGCATATCTCCCCGGAAGGTGAATGCCGCCTGACCAATCAGGGCAGCGTGACCTCGGTGGTATTGAACGGCGTGGCGCTACAGCGTGGTTCACAAGTGCAATTACAGCATGGTGATGCACTGCAAATCGGCGATTATGGCCTTGAGGTGCGCGATCCTGCCTGCCAGAGTACCCAGCATGATGACCCGCTCACGTTCTTCGCGGACAGCACTGCCGATCCTCTCGGTATGGAGCAGGCATTCGACAGGGTGCCGGAACCCACTGCGGCGCGTCCGGAGCGCCTGACTGACCCACGCCTGGGTATTGATCCACAAAGTGATGCCCCTTCGGTTCCCGCCACGTTGCCGCATGCAGATCAGGACAAGCTGCTGGCCGCGCTGCTGGAGGGCATGGGATTGAACAATGGCCATCACACGACGATCACCGAAGAGCAGATGCGCGTGACCGGCCGCATGCTGAGCCTGTTCTCGCAAGGCACTGTTGCCCTGCTCTCTTCCCGTTCGATCCTCAAGCGCGGCGTGAAAGCCGATATGACGATGATCCTCAATGAGGCCAACAATCCGTTTAAAATTTTGCCTTCGGGTAAAACGGTATTGATGCAGATTTATCAGAGCCAGATGCCCGGTTTTATGCCGCCAGAAGCGGCAGTGCGCGATGCACTGGTGGATTTGCAGGCGCATCAGCTGGGTATGATCGCTGGCATACGCGCGATCATCGCGGCGATGCTGCAATCCTTCAATCCGCAACGGCTGGAAGAGGAAGCACGTAAAGATGGCGTGTTGCCTAAGCTACCGTTTAACGGCGGGCGTAAAGCGGCCTTGTGGGATTACT
>JRUP01000026.1 GCA_000773965.1 Enterobacter cancerogenus | reverse complement strand
GCTGTGCTGTGCTGTGCTGTAGATTAGACTTTAGCTAAAGAATGTTTATCGATTTATTTTTTAATATTGTTGCCTGTGAATTCACATATTAATTTCTTATTTTTGTTGAAATACATCTAGCACGATCTCACATTCCATTGTTAATGCTCATTTTTAAGTCATGGATGCAATACTTATAATTACATCATTTAAATTGAGGGGTGATGATAAGTATAATGAACCTGACAACACCCAGCAAACATTTATAACCTGAAGGGTGAACATGTAAATACTCACACTTTAATCGGCAAGTAAATAACTTAACCAATTAGTAAATGAACGTTATTTTAATTAGCAATCAATAAGAAGATAGCTAACTTCTCTGCGGTTGCATTTCAAATTCATAAAATATTTTTCGGCAAGCTTCATCATGAAAAAGATCAGTGGTCATGACTATAGAGTACGCGTCATAGTCGTTAACAAATTTACGCGCGTTTGAACTCACATCATCCCCTGGCCGAAAAAACACATCACCTGAAGTTGTAATGAAGGCTAAATCAGTACGCTTGATGTTTTGATCCACAAGATACCCAGCCCTTTCATCCTCAGTTGTGATCTCCAGCCAAACAACCCCAGGTATCTGAACAATTTTAACTGCTACAATATTAGGGTTTAGATACCCAGAATATTTATCCAGAAGCCGTTGTGTTATATCTTCTGCCACATATTGCTCAGTAGAATTTTGTACGGGTTTTGCTAAATTAAGGAGTAAGGCTATCGCTTTATCGAGTGGGAAGCGGAAGAACTCACGAGCGGCATTAACGCGATAATCTGCCAATTCTAAATGAATCATCGCTTCAAGTTCTTCATGTTGTTCGGCAAACAACTCAAATGCCACCTGAAATGGGGTTGGAACACCAGTTGAGGAAAGCTCACGGGCGCGCATACGAGAGTCTCGAAGCGTACGACCAATCTTAATCAATCCAGGCATGCTTGGATTGACTAATATATATACATATCCCGGAACCATTTACACTCCTCGTTCTCTCGTAGTTATGCCGCCACAATCCGCGTTCAAAATTTTCTTAATATACCAATAATTATTATGTATTATCAATCATATCAAAGCGCTTCTAACTCTAAGGTTCGCTGCTGACCATATGCGGAAAACGTGAAAGTTACCGGCGTTAATGCGGCGTGGCTAACGTGAAGCTGGCTGGCAATTACAAACTTAACCATATGGAAAGCATCACTCGGTAATATGAGAAAATTACGTGACGTATTGCGGATGGCAATATCCAGTAAACAGATGCATGGAACGCACGGAAAATTGCATGATGCTGAGAGTGATTTTTTCTGCTCACATGCTAAGCATGTTCGTTTAAACTGGACAATAGCACGCAAAGCCTGACTTTATGCGCTATCGTCAGTAGCCAAGCCACGAACACGGTGTAACAGCCAATTAGGATGAAGAAGTTAAAAAATAAAAACTATTCATCCTTAGTCATATTGATTTTAAAATCATCACCGTATGGATTATCAGCTTCTAAAATAATTTGTTTTTCACTCTGCTCAATTATCACATACGATTGTGACTTTCCTTTCACCATAGTCTTTTCTGGTGATGGGAAATCAAGACTTCTTAATATAGCCATTTCCGAATCAGAATACTCTTTTCCTGAAACTATCAATTTGATTGGGTTTGATTTCATGTCTTCAAGAGAAATGATCAGATTCTTATTGTAGATTTTCCAGCCACCTGCACCATCTGTCCTATATGTTATAAAATTTCGATGACCATCCTTCAGCCACTTATAGGTTATATCACCTATAACATTGTATTTTCCCGTCGAGTAATAAGTTGTTTTTCCTTTAATCTCTTCAGTAAATCCAGATTGTGTCCTTGCATAGTCGAACGACCATCGCCCCACAATAGCATCAGTTCTCTCGTCACTGATTGAACGTGGATTCCACCATATAACCAAAGAGATAACCAAACCTAATACAAATGTAAAAGTGAGTTGTTTTTTCCAATCCAAAATCTTCTCATATATCGCACGCATCATCATTCCTCCATAAATGACATTCGGTTGTATCTATTTCTTCATTGATAGTTAATTGCTCAAAGCTAACCATCCTCAGCAAATCTATTGCGAGGATAATATATGTCTTTCAATTTCAAATCTCACGTTTTGTTGAGTATTGCACTATCAGCTCTCATTTTTTTGCCGATTTTGTCGAATGCTTCTGAACTCGACGAACTAGCCACCACCCAACGCCTACTCGATCAAGTCCAACTCTCTCTTGACCGCGCCCGCACCGTCGCCGCGCAGTCCGATCCCAATAACCGCCGCCGTTACCTGTTCGATTACAAAAACGCCAACGAAGACCTCAACACCATGCGTGCTGGCATCGACCGCTACACGCAGCCTTCCCGTGCGCAGCCGCTGGATTACGGCAAAGTCAGCGGTGATTACACGCGAGGCCGTCCTCTATGGCGATGACTGCCGCGCAGATCAACGCGTTTAAAACGGCATCCGGCAACATCGATATTAGCGTTCTGTATCTGGTGTCCGTTGGGCTACTACTGTGCGTGCTGTTTCTCTGGGCAGCATGGGCGGCGGTAGATGTCTGGCATGGCTGGGCAAATACCAAAGTCAGGGATGCCGCGCTTGCCCGATTTGTTATCCGTTCTGTGGCTTTACTGATCGTCTGCATCTGGATGTTCGCCAGTTAACGCAGACATTTTCGAAGTGCCTTTACCCGTCAAAGAGGAATGTTCCATGAAATCAAAGTTTGTTCGCTTGTCTCGCTTTAAAGACCGTCAGGTCATGCGTCTGGGTTCCGGGTTGATTCTGGCCTGGCTGTCCTGCAAACCGGCGTTGGCCGATCTGCCTTCGGTTGAAGCGCCGGAATCCAGCGGCGGCACCGGATTGATGGGCCAGATCAAAGGCTATGCGCAGGACTTCATTGTCTTCGCCGGTCTGCTGGTCTGTGCGGTGGCATTTATCAACGTCGCAACCAGCGCGGTGCATACATTCGTTGAAGTGCGTAACGAGCGCGCCACCTGGACCAAGTTTGGCTCCATCGTCGCAACCGGTGTTGTGCTGCTGGTCGCAACTATCTGGCTGCTCGGTCAGTCTGCCGAAATCATTCTGTAAGGGGATAAGCATGCAGACCATCCGTTTCCTGCCCGATCGACTTAATGCCGAACCTGTCGTGTTTCGCGGTTTCACCACGCCGGAATTGGGGCTGGCGGCATTGATTGGATTAGCGGTTGGAGGCGTGGTGTGTCTGCCGTTTTTTCCACTGGTTGGCTGGGTCATCATCCCGACAGGGATGCTGCTCATGCCGCTGCTACTCATTGCGTTTGGCGGGCGCTGGATGGCCCGCCTTAAACGCGGCAAGCCAGAAAACTATATCTGGCAGCGGCTGGAGGAGAAGAAACGTCGAATGGGCTACGGCGATCGCTCTCTCATCATCAGCTCACACAGCTGGTCTCTGCGCCGTACACCGAAGGGAGCCAGAAAATGAGCCAGTTCCGCAATGCCATTCAACGCAGCGATCAGCACATCAAATCGCTGCGCATCGCCTGCGCTTTCCTCATTCTGTTGGTGTTGATCACGTCAGCTGGCTGGATGCTAGCGCCACGCAGCATGACCATTCATAATCCGCCAGATTTACGCACCGGCAGCACGCGTCCCTGGTGGGAAGTGCCGCCGTCATTGGTTTACGCCTTTGCCTTCTATATCTTTCAGCAGCTCAACGCCTGGCCGAAAAACGGTGAAGTGGATTATCCCGCCAAAATACGGGCGTTGTCGCCTTACCTGACTCCGGGCTGCAAAGACTTTCTGGAAAGAGATGCCACCGAGCGTACCGATACAAGCTGGGATTCGTTGTTGGATGAATATTTTTTCGTAAAATTTCTTTGCCCTCAAACGGAGTGGAGTTACCGAAAAGTAGTCAATGGATTTAGGAAATATTATGGTCTGGATAGGAAGCTCAGTGAGATAACCCGCCGTGATGTCCAGGAATGGCGACGGCATGTTATTAACGTTGAAGAGTCCTCTGCTGTCACTTGGAATAACAAAGTGGCGCATATGCGCGCCATCGTAAATTATGCCATGAAAGCGAATCTCATCCCTCAGACTGAAAATCCGTTCAATGAAGTTTTGGTCCGTGCTGATGATAAGCGCAAAAAGACGCTTTCGAAGCCTCAATTAACCCGTGTGTATCTTCTGATGCAGCAGCATGTTGCTTTGGACCCTGAGCTTTCGGTTGCAGAAATGAAGCGCTGCGCATTGCATCCGGCTTGGTTTTGGACCGCCGTTCTCGATACTCTGCGTTACACCGGAATGCGAGTTAACCAATTGATGCATGTGAGACTGATGGACATTAATCTTGATGAAAACTGGATCGAGTTGCGTCTTGATGGCAGTAAAACGCATAGAGAATGGCGCGTTCCAATTGTTGGTCCTTTAAAACCACAGCTCCAAGTGTTGATTAGTAGAGCAATTGAAAATGGTGCTAAATCTACAGACGCCATTTTTGACGTTAACCGATTTCTTTGGACCGAAAAGGAGAGAGAAAAATTACCGCCTGTTGCAACGCTTCAACCAGTTAAATCTTTCTTTCGGCGACTATCTAAAGACTGTGGGTTTGCTGTGTCCCCCCATCGCTTCAGGCATACGTTAGCGACAGAGTTAATGAAGTCTCCCGACCGTAATTTACAAATGGTAAAGGGATTACTGGGGCACCGAAGTATCACAACAACAATGGGATATATAGATATTAATTTGGATGTTACATGTAGAACTTTAGAATCTGAACTCGGCTTATATCTGGATAAGCGATTAATTAGATAACCATTTCCAGCCACGCTATATGCTTACCACATGTAACGTGGTTGGATTGTTATAATTTCAAAAATGAGGAAAGTATATTGTTGCATACGCAATGAGTGAACACCTAGAACTGGTATTTCTCTAAAAAAAGTTAACTGGCTTATAGAGGGAGCATTAGAATATTAATCACGAGCGGTATTAATGATTTTTATGCAAGGATGTGCATTACTTATTTTCAGGAGATCAATGTTTTTAGCTTCGCCTTCGATAATAATCATTTGACAATTATCCAACTCGAAAGATCTGTATAGCTCACGACAATCCAAATCCAGCTTGTTACTTAGCAAGACTACGTTCTTGGATTGTGAAACCACCTTTTTGTAAAAATTAGCAGTATTAATGTCATCAACTGATATGCCAAATTCATCAATAGAACGAACGTGTAAAAATGCATGCTCGATATTTAAATGGGTGAGTTGCTCAATTGTGAAATGATCATCAGTAGCCCCTGACTTATTCACATTCCCACCTAAAAAAATTAGGGTAGAGTTCGAGTTTCTATGTAAGTAAAATGCAACATCAATATCCCTGGTGATAAAAGTAAGATCTTGATGTGCGGCTAAGATTTTCGCGATCTCTTTCCCGAACATTCCAGAATCAAGAAAAATAGTTTTTTTAAAAGATTTATCGATGATTTCCCCAACAGCAAGTTGGGCCGCCTTTTGATAAGAATTATCGATACTGTCCTTAACAGTATCTAATCTAACTTCCAAAGATTTCACTCCGCCATACACTGCTTCAGCGTGACCGAGAATCGTCAGCGCTATGACGTCACGCCGTATGGTCATTGTTGATACACCCAGTAGATTTGCCAATGAATTGAAGCTAATAACTTCATTGCCATGAAGCATCTCAATAATTTTGGCTTGACGCTGCGATGGAAGCATTTTCTCTCCTTAAACCTGCGTGACTACTCCAGCGCCGTTATCTGTTCGAGCCTGCTTGGTCAATGCCGCTTTATGTGACCCAGGTTTGAATTATGGAAAAAAATCAGCGGGAGAATCTGTCAATTACGTATACGTTATCGTAACATCCGTATAGTTTAATTCATACGATAATGTATACATTGAGGTCATCATGTTGATTGTTCTGGTTAAATTCAAGGTTCCTCAAGAATTTCATGCAGCTTTCAAAAAGAGCGTTTTAGAAAATGCTCGCGAGTCTATAAACGAAAGAGATTGTCATCGCTTCGATGTTGGTGAAACCCATCGGGATGGTGAAATGCTGCATGAATTTCTGCTTTACGAAGAATACACAGATCGCGCAGCCTTCGACTTTCACCTTTCTACACCGCATTTTCATCTGTTTGGCAAACAAACAGAAGGCATGGTGCTAAGTAAAGAAATTCAATTTTATCAGTTAATTAAGTAAGGGGTATCTCAATGGAATTTAAAATAGCGGTGCTGCCAGGTGACGGTATTGGCAAGGAAATTATGACTCCAACCATGGAACTGTTGGATGTCGCATGCAAGTCGGCTGGCATTACCTTACATTTCGATGTAATTGAAGCCGGAGCGGAATATTACGCTCAGACGGGCGATGCCTTCCCGGAAAGCCATTTTGAGCGTTCACGCGATGCTGATGCGATTTTGCTCGGCGCAATGGGCCACCCCGACATTCGTTATCCGGATGGTACAGAAATTGGGCCTCAACACGATTTGCGTAAGCGTCTTGGCCTTTACGCGGGTGTGCGTCCATGTAAAACCATCCCTTCTTTACCGTTGCCATTAGCTGATGAGCGCAGCAAACATCTCGACTTCGTGATCATCCGTGAATCAACTGAAGGGCTGTTTGCGTTTCCGCGCGGATTTCCCACCGATGATGAAGAGTATGTGCACAACCTGATGCGCATCTCACAAACTACCACCAAAAAGCTTTGCGACTTTGCCTTCAATCTGGCACGTCGTCGTCACCAACAAGGACGCGGTAAAAACCTCGTCACTCACATAGATAAAGCGAACGTTCTTTCTTCCCAGCATCGCGCTCGCGAGTGGTTCTATGAGGTTGCGGGGCAGCATGACGATGTTAATGCTGCACATAAATACGTGGATTTCGCGGCACTCGATATGGTTCGTAGACCATGGGAGTTCGATGTGATGCCGACCGAGAACCAATACGGCGACATCCTCTCTGATTTGGCTGCAGCATTAATGGGCGGAATGGGCATGGCACCCAGCGCTGAAATTGGTGATACACATGCGTTGTTCCAGCCTTGCCACGGCTCTGCGCCTGATATTGCCGGTCAGGGAAAAGCTAACCCTACGGCGATGATTTTATCTGCAGCGATGATGCTTGACTATCTTGGTGATAAGCACGCTTGTCCGGGCGCTAGCCGTGCAGCTCAGCGCATTGAAGAAGCCGTTTCACGCGCGTACGAAGCTGAGAAGTTGCTGCCTTATGAATTGAATGGCACATCTGGGCTGAAAGAGATTTCATCAGCTGTTATGAAGCACCTTGCATCCTGAGGAGCATCCATGAAAATCGGAATTATTGCCGATGATTACACGGGCGGCACCGATGCCGCCAGTTTTCTGGTCGCCGAGGGGTTAAGCTGCATTCAGGTCAGCGGACCGCAGTCGGAAAGGGGCTGCTTTGAAACTGATGCGATTGTGGTCAGCTTGAAAAGCCGTACTGAGCCAGTTGAAAAAGCAGTTAAGGATTCGGTAGATGCTTACCGCTGGTTGAAAAAGCAGGGATGTGAACTGATTCAGTTTAAATATTGCTCTACCTTTGATAGTACCGAAGTGGGCAATATTGGGCCAGTGACCGATGCGTTATTAATTGAGGCAGGTTTGTCATCAACCATTGTTATGCCCTCTTTACCAGTTAATGGCCGCGAAGTGTTTTATGGCAATCTGTATGTTAAAGGCCAGCCGCTCAATGAATCCGGGATGAAAAACCACCCATTAACGCCAATGCGTGATGCTAACCTGATGCGACTGATGGAAAAACAGGGTACTGGGCGGGCCGAATTAATAGATTATCATTTGGTTGAACAGGGTAAAGACGAGATCAGGTTAGCTTTTGAAACGCTATCCGGCTCTGGCATCAAATATATCGTACTTGACGCATTCCGCGATGAACATCTGTTTAATATCGGGGCTGCGTTTGATAACTATCCTATCATTACTGGAGCATCTGGCTTATCGCATGGCATAGCCAGAGCCTGGGCGCAACGCCGTAACATCACCTCAACTAGCGGTGGTTTTTTACCCCTTAGAGGAAAATCAGTTGTTATTTCAGGCTCTTGCTCAGAGCAAACCAATCGTCAGGTAAATACTTATCAAAAAAGAGCTGCTTGTTTTGCAGTTGAAGTCAGTAAACTCGATAATATTGATACGTATAGTGATGAAATTTTGGCTTGGTATAAAACGGTATCTCAACAGCCAATGGCACCGCTAATCAGTGCAACTGTCGATAAAGAGCAGTTGGCAAAGATTCGAGCCGAATATTCCTTCGACGTTTCCTCACGTATTGAAAATTTATTTTCTTTATTAGTGAAAAAATTATGGCTGCAAGGCTGCCGTAATTTTATTTGCGCAGGCGGAGAGACATCGGGATCAGTCACTCAGGCATTAAATATTGACACGCTGCTGGTAGGTAAACTCATATGCCCAGGCGTTCCTTGGGTTAAATCGCTTGAGGGGGGAATCTATCTGGCGTTGAAATCCGGTAACTTTGGCGATGACAATTTCTTCGCAGATGCGCAGGTTTATGCCGATCCAGGAGAAAATGATGCAAACGTATAAAGATTTAATGGTTGAACATGGTCACTCTTTTTTCCAACGCGGCTATACCTGCGGTGGTGGCGGCAATCTTTCGCTTAAACTTCCTGACGGTAATATCCTTGCTACGCCAACCGGTGCTTCATTGGGACGACTTATCGCGTCTGAATTATCTGTGTTGACAATGGAAGGCGAACTGCTGGAAGGGAAGAAAGCCTCCAAAGAGATCAATTTCCACCTGGATATCTATCGCAGCAATCCACAGGTGAATGCGGTTGTGCATCTGCATTCAACCTGGCTGACTGCGTTGTCAGCGATTGAACATCGCAACCACGAGAATGTTATTGAGGCCTTCACACCTTACTATGTGATGCGTATTGGCCAATTACCGCTGTTACCCTATTTCAAACCGGGTTCACCTGAAATTGGTCCGGCAATCTCTGCTTACACCGCGAAGAATTACACCGCGGTGCTGTTGGCAAACCATGGTCCGGTGGTCACCGGTACAGACTTTGTCAATGCAGTTGATAATGCAGAAGAACTTGAAGAGACCGCGAAATTAACGTTTCTGTTAAAAGATCATCCCGTCAGATATCTCAATGAATCCCAGCAGGACGCGCTGAAGAGTATGAAGTCTTAAATTCATTTAGTGACCAGTTCCAGGCGCGTGAACGTTTAGCGATCGCGCCTGATATTATGTTTTGGGTCATAGCCGCCTTGCTGATTGCTTCTCTGCACTAATCCCCATCTATTATTAACTGCCATATACGAAATGATTATTCTAGCGCGATTAAAGCTAGTTAATTACTAATCCATTAAAGAAGCCATTGAAGTAGAATATTAGCCAGGGCAGGAATTGTGAAGAGGGTATTGCTTGTGATGAGAAATGAGAGGAATTGCTCCCTCTCATATTAGTCTGACTTAATTACTATTTAGCGGCACACGTTGTTCACGTTTGCCAGAACTCAACCGCAGCCAGAAAATCACTGCTAATAAATTGAATCCCATCGCGGCGATAAAGAACGGCGTAGTGCTATTAAAAGCTAGCATTAAATAAGGGAAAGCCAGACTGGTAACAAACGATCCCAGATTGCCAGCCATATTCATTTTTCCGGACACTACACCAGATTTTTTACCAGCGGTATCAATGCAATATGCCCATGATGCAGGAACCGTGATATCTGAACCGAATACGGCAAGACATAACCATGCTACAGCGGATACTGCGGAATCAGCCGACATGCAGCCAAACATGCCAGCCGCAGATAACGCAAAACCAAACATTGCTGGCAAGCGACGTGAATACATACCCAGACCACGACGATACAGGAAATCAACCACAGCACCGCCGGTCCAGTTACCAATCGCACCCGCAACTAAAGGTGCTGCGGCGAGAAAGCCAGTGGTGACTGCGTCAAGCTCGTATGTCTTTTTCAGGTAAGGGAACAACCAGGTCAGGGCAAAGAACAGAGTAAAGTTTGATGCGAAGTATTGCCCCATTAATAACCACATGTTGCCCGAACGGAATGACATATCCGGAGGCGTGCTGTTCTCACTGGTTGCGACATTCGATTCACGACCTGCTTCAATGATCGCCAGCTCTGCCTTGGAAATTGATTTGTGTTCAGCTGGGTCGTTTCGGAACCATGCATACCAGCAAACAGCCCAAATGAGGCCTACTGCACAAAGAATCAGGAATGATTCACGCCATCCTGCAGTCGTTAATAACCACGCAACAAAAGGCAGAGCAAATGCCGCACCGAGGCGTGACCCTGAAAGGTTGATACCCTGCGCCAGCGCACGTTCACCGGCAGGAAGCCAGCTATAAATTGCACGGGCGAATGTGGGAAAAGCGCCAGCTTCCGCCAGCCCAAACAGGAAGCGAAACACTAGTAGCGATGCAAATCCCCATGCTAACCCGGTTAAGCCGGTAAAGGCTGACCAGATCAGCACAAAAATGGCGAGCATCTTACGCGGTCCCCACTTGTCGGCCATCGCTCCAGCAGGAGCCTGGAAGATGGCATATCCCAGCGCAAATATGGAAAGAACCCAGCCAAATTCGGTATCGGTCAGACCAAACTCGCCGGTAACGGATTCCTTGGCAACAGATATCGCGACGCGATCGATGTAGAGCAATGCGGTTAACGTAAAGGCTACGCCGACCAATAAATAGCGTGCTTTGTTCATATGATAGTTCCTGTTGGACGCAATTTTTAATGTGTGATGGTTATGCATCAACCCATTCATGCCTATAACAGATGCATTAATGTATACATTAATGAGTGTGTTAAGTTGCGTCAATCATGTGTAAACAGCAGGTTTCGTAAATGTGATCACTATCATGCCACAAGGATTAAAGGCAGCAGCAGTCAGACGATAACGCTTCGTCTGACTTGAAATTGAAACCAGAAAGTTGAGTTTGCGGGCTAAGGATTACCGAGTTCAGTTAACAATCGCACCAACAGCTTTCCAGCTTTCTTGCGGTGCGATTCATGCAGTTCTCGGGCAAGAACTGTGTCTTTTGCCACGATAGCGGCAAGAAGTTGGCGATGCTCGTCATTGGAGTCAGTGGGCTTTGGACGCATGCGCAGCGTGATTAATCTCGAGCGGTGAGACTGTTCCCACAGCTGCGACACCATATTGATCAGGCGTTTATTGGAGCTGAACTCAACCAGCTTAGAGTGAAACAGTTCATCGGCATCTGCCCACGCCCGCAAATCATCCGCGTTTAATGCTGCATCCATATTATTCAATGCGCGATCAAGCGCAGCAAGCTGGCTTTTACTTAAACCGTTTTCAGCGAGCAGCGCGACAGCGGTGCCTTCAAGCGACGTCAGCACCTGATAGATCTCATTCATATCTTCTGCAGAAACCGGCAGGATGCGCATGCCATGGCGAGGACGGATTTCAACCATGCCCTCCTGCTGCAGACGGATCATCGCTTCCCTAACCGGCGTGCGACTCATACTGAGTTTTTCAGCTGCCTCCTGTTCAAGCAGCTGCGTGCCTGCAGGCAACTGTCCATCAAGGATCAATTTTTTTAATTTACCGTAGGCAACATCGGAATGGGTCAGCTTAGCTGACCCGGCGACGGGAATTTCCTTGAGCGAAGCCTCAAAGGACGATTTGGCGTTTTTGCTCATCTGAAAGGTAAATTGCCTCTTCAACTTTTATATTTTTGAGATAGTCCTGAGCTGAGTTAACAATCGGCGAAGATTGAGTTAATCCTCTCAGGGCAGCTTGCTGGGTAAGATAAACGCAGTCACCACCGAAATCGATATTGCGCCATTCGTAAGTGTGTTCCTGCCATTCAGCACTATCCTGAAATCTTAATCTAATTCGCCCATCACCGTCCAATGACAGGCAGGCTTTGCTGCCTTCGATCAGCATCTCGCCCATGGTACGGCGGCTGTCGGTTGCGGCATGGCCGCTGAGGCGATTGCCATCAAACACCATTTGCAAACCTTCAGCATTGTGCATAACGACCAGCGCGGCATCTTCACCGGCAATTACAGGATTTAATCTTCGCAGGCTCGACCAAACGCTGGTGATATCGCCAAACAGGAAGCGAAAAACATCGATAAAATGGATTGCCGTTTCATGAATGAGGAACTGCTTCATCTGACGAAAATAGGGCTGGCGACTCAAATAAGCGTCTTCGCCTCGTCCGTCACCAGGTCGTAAATTAAATTGCGCCTGATAAATCGAACCGAGTGTGCCCGCATCAAGAATAGATTTTATCTGGTGATACCATGGCTGGAAGCGGAAATTTTCATGGATGATTAAATGAATATTCGCGTCTGCCGCAATGCGTATCGCTTCTTCCGCTTCCTCACGGTTACGGCAGAAAGGCTTCTGGCAAATCATGTTGATTCCAGCAGCGGCGCCTTTCTTGATTAACTCAAGATGGGTGGCGGGCGGGGTGACAATGTCGATGAGATCCGGCTGGCACTCAGCTACCAATTTATCCACATCGGTATAAAAGCGAGAGAATTTGTAATCTTCAGCGTATTGCTGCGCAACATCTGCATCGAGACTGCAAACCGCTTTCAGCTCGACTTCAGCTATTCGCCCCCATGCTTTGCACTGAAACTGACTGAAATATCCTGTTCCGATAACGGCTAATCCGATTTTCATGGCAATAACTCCGGCGTGGTCGCGGTTAGTACAGGTTCAATTGAGTCAGCAGAGGCGCAATATCAAAGTCGTAATGCACCGGGATGATTCCTTTGTGCTCGTAAGCGAAGGTCGCGAGATTTTCACCTAACAAACATCCTAAATAGGCAGTTTGGTGATCTTTCCCACCCAGCGCCAGGCTGGAGATATTTTTCAGTGAATCACTTTTGACCTGATCAAGATGAGGGCGTCCCATCGAACCACTCTGGTAGGCGGCTTCCGCCCAATCAATATGCTCCTGATAGCTGCCTTGCATCAGCACTTCACGTTTGCCAGACGCATCAATGCGAATCACGCGGTTGGATACGATGCTAGTCACGAGGAAATTACCCTCAACGTCCAACGTCAAGCCGTCCGGGTAATCGCCTGCGCCAAACTCGGCAACAACGCTTTTGTCGCTGATATCGCCATTTTCCTCGATGGTAAAACGCGTTAGCCGCCGACCAAACGTCTCGTTGACGTACAGGAAGCGTCCATCAGGGGAAAGTGCCATCTCGTTGGTATAACCCAGGTTATCCGCCACGATGCGTGCGCAGTTGCCCTCGATCAGGACGATAAATCCACTGCACGCGTTTTTACGATAATCGTCAGCGCGAGGTGAGATACGCGTTGAAACACTGAGCCAAATTCTGCCGCGAGCATCAATCAATGGAAAGTTCGAGGGGGGCAGCGCGATACCATCTACTTCAGCTAAGACTGTTGAAAGTGTACCGTCAGGATGAAGACGAAATAAGCCGCCATCTTCCTGCCCAAGATGCGCAAGTAAAAAGCTGCCACCTTGCTCCAAAGCGATACCATTTGGTCGGACAACAAAATCGCTGCTTTTGCTGAGATGATTCAGGGTCCTACCATCAGGAGTGATGACCGAAATGCCGCCAGCATCACGCCAGTTAGCAGCAAAAACGTAGCCGGAACGATGTGTCACGACGGATTCCGGGCGCATCAAACCCTCGCCGACAGACTTAAGAGCATAATCCACGATATTTCTCGCTTATTAATGTAGACGTTAACGTATACATAACAATCTCATCAGCCAAACTCAAGCAGCAACTACAAACCCCTTCTTATCGAGCCATTTTTTATGATCCAGATCGCATAATTTCCGCTTTCATGTCTGGTTTGCGTTTTAGACATTACGATAAAGCTGCTCTGACCAGAGCTCAATCTATGCTGAAATCCAGAAGCACTTCATAGCCCAAAACACGATTCAAATCACATAACGATAATCCAACGCTGGCCTGAAATTGAATTAACGAATACGTTATCGCATGAATTAAAAAGTGGATTGTTACCGCTTCGCGGGCAAAACCTGATCTGATTCTGACTTATGTCAGCGTCATTTCAGGTTTTTTTGTTTTTATACCCTATGAGAACCAAAAAAAGATGATAGCGAGAAGAAAAATAATATTTCAGTTATCGATGCTCAGTAGTTTGATGATTGTTGCGTTGAATCAAGCCAATGCAGCGCAAATGACCGTTGAGCAACGACTGGCTTTACTCGAACAAGCGTTAAAAGAAAATCAGGTTGAGCTGCAAAAAACCAGGCAGGAGTTTCGTGCCTACAAGGCGCGCAATGAAAAGCAGCTCAGTGCTAAAGCTGAACACGCAATAAAACCTGAGCCTGCTACACAAACTGTGACACCAACCACCACGGCTGGTGAGAAAACTCTCACAACTGCATCCGCCAAACCTGAAAGCAGTAAAGAATCATTAAAAGCCATCAGCAGTTACGTTAAAGACGATATCGGCTTTACTTATTCCGGCTATTTTCGTTCAGGCTGGGCGACAGGAAGCAATGGTTCACCGCAAAGTTATGCCGTTGGTTCATTAGGACGCTTCGGCAATGAGAACAGCACATGGTTCGATCTCTTCTTGAAACAGCGCGTTTATCGCGATGGAGAGCGTTCGGCAACAGCGGTGGTAAAACTTGATGGTCAGGTTGGTCAGCAATATGAGAATGGCTGGTTTGGCGACGATAGCACCAATGAGAACAAGCTGCAGTTTTCAGATGTTTATTTAACGACAAAAGGCTTCCTACCCTTTGCACCTGAAGCCGATTTCTGGGTGGGGAAACATTCACTGCCAATCTATGAAATCCAGATGTTGGACTGGAAAAGTGTGCGCACCAGCTCTGGTGCAGGCGTCGGTGTAGAAAATATCAACGTAGGGTCCGGAAAATTCGATGTTTCATTAACCCGCGAAGATGTTGATGTTTATAACCGCGAGTTAACACAAAAAACGCAACAAAATACCAACACCATCGATATGCGTTATCACCATATTCCACTGTGGGATAAAGGGTGGTTATCGCTTACCGGACGCTACTCATTTGCTAATAAATCTGACTCCCAAAAAGAAAATGAGGACAACAATAGCTACTACAAGTTGCGTGATTCATGGATGGTCGCCGCCATATTGAAACAGGAAATAAAGGATAAAGACTTTAACGAGTTTACTTTGCAGGCGGCTAATAATTCGGTTGCCAGTAGTTTTGCTAAATACTCGGGCGGTAGTCCCTTCCAGGGAAACAATGGAACCTATTACGGTGATCACACCAATGGCGTGGCATACAGGGCCATCTCGCAAGGTGAAACCTTTATTACCGATAATATTAAGATCGCAAATGCCTTAGTGTTCTCTACAGGTAAAGATATTTACAGCTACGAAACGGGTGCGCATACCGATTTCACTGGCTATAAAACCGTTGTTCGTCCTGCATGGGTGTGGAACAAATATCATCAAACCGGCGTGGAATTAGGCTGGTTCCAGCAAAAAAACAAGCTGGAAAATGGTGAGAAAAAAACAGAGCAGGGATATAAAACCACGCTTTACCACGCGTTAAAAGTGGATACCAGCATGCTGGCATCACGCCCGGAAATTCGTTTTTATGGCACATACTTACATGTGGATAAAAATGAAATTTCAAACTATCGATTCCGCGATAACAAAGATGACCAGTTCTCAGTTGGTGTTCAGGCTGAAGTCTGGTGGTAACCATTTCCTGTAAATTAATTAAAGGTTGGAAGATGAACGTTAATACTAATTTTATGTTTAAGGTGAAATCACTTTCGGTCTCGCTTATTGCATTATCTGTTATGGCTTGGTCAGCGAGTTCTGCCGCTGCAGAAAACTTGCCAACTACACTGCATAAATGGCAAACCGGCGATTTTATCTTTGAAACTGCCACAAAAAACCAGCAACCATTTGATGTTGAAACTACGGCAATTTTTACTCATACCAAGAGCGGAAAGACCTACCGATCGGTTCTGTTTTATAACGGCGGTAATGACTTTGTCAGCCGCGTCTCTCTACCTGAAAGTGGTGAATGGCGCTATAAAATTGAGAGTAGCTTGCCTGATTTGAATGGGCGCAGCGGCAGTGTGCAGATCACGGAAGCCAACTCTCGCGGTAAAGTTATGGTCGATAAAGCGACGCGCAAGACCTTTACCTATGAAAATGGTGATGTATACAATCCGCAGGCCTACGAGCTGGATTGGTTATTCAGCCTGGACCAAAAAGATAATTCGTTGACTCAGACAAAATCAATTGTGGATTATATTAAACAAGGTGGATTCAACCAGGTATTAATGAATGTTTATGCTTATGGCTCTTCAAATAAGAACTCTTGGGCGACCAAAGATCTTGATCCAAAATACAACTTCAATAAAACAGAGATTTTTCCGTTCCTCGGAACTAATGACAAACCTGACTATAGCGCGCTCAATGTTGATTACTTTAAAAAGTTAGATGAAAAAATTGCGCATCTAAATAATCAGGGCATTGAAGCGCATTTGATGATTTACGTTTGGAACAAAGGTGTTAACTGGCCAGCGTTGGGTAGTAAAGAAGAGTTACGCTATTTTAATTATGTCATCAATCGTTACAGTGGATTTAACAACATAATTTGGGATGTTTCCAAGGAGGCGATGGATTACAACCACGCCAACGCGCAGTTCATCAACGATCGAATTGATATTATTCGCAAGCTGGACCCAAGAGAGCATTTAGTCACGCTGCATGATTTTATCTATGCCGAGTCACCTTATCTGGCATCAAATCTGGACTACATCTCAATTCAGGAATGGGCCCCGGATATCGCGAAAAAGACCGAAGACCTCAATCGACTACATCCGGACAAACCGGTGCACAATATTGAAAATGGTTGCTATGAAACCACTACGCATCGTATTTTTAGTGGCGCATTCAACTCGGCAGAAGCCTGTCTCGATCGCAATTACCAGATATATTTCAATGGTGCCTACACTACCCATTACTGGCAAAACACTTCGTGGTTTGAATTAAACTACGAACCACAAAAATTGCCGAAAGAAAAGCAACCGAATATGGTGTATCAAAAGGTATTCAGTGAATTTATGGGTAATTATCCATTGAAAACATGGAAGCCGCATCGCTTCCATTTTTCGACCTGGTCTCTGATTAATGACAAGAAAGAGATTGTATTTTATCTGCCCGCTGACGCGGATGACGTTAAAGGCCATCTGACGCCGGAATACAGCATGCTTAAATTTAAACGCACATGGCTTGCTACTCAAACCGGTAAACGCATAGATGGTGGAGAATGGGATATGAAAGGCTATGAATGGATTGATGGCAATAAACCCGACGAATTGATTGGTCAGCCAGCGGTATTAATTCTGACGCACAATTAAAACGGGAAAGATATTAAATCACAGGATTGTGACTGGTCAAGCAGGCAAAACCTGAGCGAACTCTCTGTTGCGGCAGAGAGGCGTTCAGGTTTTTTTATTACAGCGGGAGGAATAAATGAATTACCCGAAAATTGCTGAAGAAGTTATTCATGGCGTGGGCGGCGCTGACAATATTATCAGCGTCATGCATTGCGCAACGCGCCTGCGTTTTAAGTTAAAGGATACTGCGAAAGCCGATACGGCAACGCTGAAGTCGCATCCGGGCATCATTATGGTGGTGGAAAGCGGCGGTCAATATCAGGTGGTGATTGGCAATCATGTGCCTGAGGTATATCAATCACTTGCGTCGAAACTTAATCTTAACGATAACGACAATAAAGTCGCGGATATACAGTCGCAGTCACTTTTTGCCCGCTTTATCGATTTGGTTTCCGGCATTTTTACACCGTTTATTGGTGTCATGATAGCCACAGGCATCATTAAAGGGCTGTTGGCTCTTGCGCTGGTACTGGGAGTCATGGATGCCAATAGCGGTAGCTACAAAGTGCTGTTTGTGACCAGTGATGGGCTGTTCTATTTTCTGCCAATTCTGTTGGGCTACAGCGCAGGTAAGAAATTTGGTGGCAATCCTTTTATCAGCATGGCAATAGCGGCTGCATTGGTCCATCCACAAATCCTGGATGCATTGGAGGAGCAAAAATCAGGTAATCACCTCACATTCATCGGCATACCGTTAGAGGTGCTTAATTACAGTGCGTCAGTGATTCCAATCATATTTGCAGCTTGGGTATCAAGCCTAATTGAGCGCTGGGTGCATCCGCGCTCGCCAGGCGCAGTACGTAATTTCACTACGCCGTTGGTGTGTTTAGTTATTACCGTGCCGCTAACATTTCTGGTGATTGGACCTGCGGCGACTTGGTTAAGCCGCATGCTGGCAGAAGGTTACTTAGCGATTTACAGCTTAAGCCCTATGTTTGCTGGCGTGGTGATGGGCGCAGCGTGGCAAGTCTGTGTGATTTTCGGCCTGCATTGGGGATTGGTGCCCATAATGATCAACAACCTCGCAAACTTCGGTTCTGATACGCTTCTTCCGCTACTAATGCCTGCTGTATTAGGCCAAGCTGGCGCGACGCTGGGCATATTTTTACGCACGCGTGAAGCGAAGCTTAAAGCGATGGCAGGTTCCGCTTTCACTGCCAGCATTTTTGGTATTACTGAGCCCGCCGTTTATGGCGTCACGTTGCCGCGCCGCCGTCCGTTTATTTTCGGTTGCATCGGTGGTGCGATTGGAGCTGGCATCCTTGGTTTCTGGCACACAACGATTTACTCCTTCGGCTTTCCCAGCATTTTCACCTTCATTCAGGTAGTGCCCAGCAGCGGCATTGATGCCAGCGTTCTTGCGGCGTTCGCGGGTGCGGCAGTAGCGCTAATTTTTGCCTGCATCAGCACCTACTTATTTGGCCTGCACCCCAGCGCGCAACCTCTTGCACCGCCAAAAGAGACTCCTAATGCGTCCTCACGTCGTGAAAGCGTCGTTAGCCCAATGGCGGGTGAAATTATTCCACTGGAACAAGTTAACGATGCGACTTTCGCCAGCGGACTGCTGGGAAAGGGTGCGGCAATTGTGCCGCAGGTAGGTCGCGTGGTGTCACCGATTGACGGTGTGGTGTCCTCAATGTTCCGTACCGGACATGCGATTGGTTTGACCTCCGATCAAGGTGCGGAAGTGCTGATTCACGTTGGGATCGATACCGTAAAGCTTGATGGCCAGCATTTTCATCCGCAGGTGCGTGATGAGCAACAGGTAAAGGTGGGCGATGTGCTGCTGGAATTCGATCTTATGGCAATCAAAGCGGCCGGATTTGATCTCACGACACCGGTTCTAGTTAGTAATAGTGATGATTTTGTTGATGTTTTAACTCTTAGCAGCAGTGATGTGGCTGAAGGCTCACCGCTGCTGACCGTACTGAAATAACCAAGGAGCAAACTCATGACTACACGTTTCCCAGATACATTTTTGTGGGGCGGTGCTGTAGCTGCCAATCAGGTCGAAGGTGCCTGGCAGGAAGGCGGTAAAGGGATCTCTACCTCGGACTTACTTCCTGATGGGATTCTGAGCCCGCGCGTGGAACGCAACAGTGATGATGTTGGCATCAAGGACACCGCCATCGATTTTTATCATCGCTATCCAGAAGACATCAAACTGTTTGCTGAGATGGGATTTACCGTGCTGCGCACGTCCATCGCCTGGACGCGTATTTTCCCGCAAGGGGACGAAGCTGAACCGAATGAGGAAGGCCTGGCGTTTTACGATCGGCTGTTCGATGAGATGGCTAAATACAATATTCAGCCGCTGGTCACGCTGTCGCATTATGAGATGCCCTATGGGCTGGTGAAAAAGTATGGTGGCTGGGGCAATCGCATTACTATCGACTGTTTTGAACGTTATGCCCGCGCGGTGTTTACGCGCTATCAGCACAAGGTAAAGCTTTGGCTGACCTTCAATGAAATCAATATGTCGCTACACGCGCCTTTCACTGGCGTCGGACTGCCGGAAGATAGCGATCGCCAATCGATTTATCAGGCCATTCATCATCAACTCGTCGCCAGCGGTCGTGCAGTGCAAGCATGCCATGAAATCGTTAAAGACGGGCAGATCGGTAATATGTTGTTGGGTGCGCTCCTCTATCCGCTGAGTTGCAAACCTGCCGACGTAATGGAAACGCTTCGGCAAAACCGGGAATGGTTGTTCTTCGGGGATGTGCAGGTGCGCGGCACCTATCCGGCCTATATGAAACGTTATTTTACCGAGCATGGCATCATGTTAAGCATCAGCGATCAGGATCGGCTCGACCTGCAAAACACGGTAGATTTCATTTCGTTCAGCTACTACATGACCGGATGTGTCACCACCAATGAGGAAGAAAACCATAAAGCGCGCGGTAATATCCTTTCAATGGTGCCAAACCCGCACCTTGCCAGCTCAGAGTGGGGTTGGCAGATTGACCCGGAAGGCTTGCGCATTCTGCTTAACGAGCTGTACGACCGTTATCAGAAACCGCTGTTCATTGTTGAAAACGGCCTAGGCGCGAAGGATGTGATTGAAGCGGATGGCAGCATCAATGACGATTACCGCATCCAATATTTAAATGATCACTTGGTACAAGTGCGGGAAGCAATTGCGGACGGGGTTGAGGTGCTGGGCTATACCTGCTGGGGACCAATTGATCTGGTCAGCGCATCGAAAGCCCAATTTTCCAAGCGCTACGGTTTTATTCACGTTGACCGCGATGACAACGGTAACGGCACGCTGACCCGTACGCGCAAGAAAAGTTTCTATTGGTATCAAGAGGTTATTGGTAGTCATGGCGCTGAATTGAGATAGCGACATTGTCGGGCGCTGCTGCGCCCGATTTCACGCTTCGTCTGCATCTTCCTGCAATGCCAGCGTCTCTTTTCGCACCCGCTCAATATGAATGGTGAGAAACATCCTTTCTTCAGCGGAAAGAGCGTAATGATATTTTTGCTGTGTGTGCTGATCAATTTTCATCGCGCACTGGTAAGCCAGCGGATATCTCTCTCTTACCACGTTATGTAAAGATTCATCCTCGCTGTATACGCCGCGCTTCCCAAGCATGCGTTGAGCAAAAAACTTCAGGTGGCTCACAAAGCGGTTATAGCTCAGGCTGTCAGTTTGGTAATCAAGTTGCAGACGGTATTTAACTATGTGCAAAATCTCCTGCATAAACTGAGTAACATGAGAGACATCAGAGAAATCACTACCCAACTGAGCATTCACCAGATGCAGAGCAATAAATCCCGCCTCATCTTCAGGTAATCCAATACCAAGTCGCTGGTGAATTATTGTCAGTGCCGATAAACCAATCGCAAATTCTTTTGGGTACAGTGTTTTGATTTCCCACTTCAGCACATTCCGAATTGGGATTCCCTGTTGGTGTCGCTGAATTGCAAAATGGCAATGATCGCACAACGCAATTGAAAGGCTTTCATGGAGCGGCTGACCTAACTGCTGACGTGCAGCGGCGATAATCATTTCGCTAGTAGTGATCACCTCAAGAGGAATCTCTGAAAGCAGCTCACTAAGCCTTGAGGTTAATGCATCGCTTTGCAGTGCGAACACCTTCTCTACTAGTTGAGGATCTAGCATTTCGCCTGTGCGTTTCTTAAAAGCAAGTCCACAGCCCATTACTACCTGTTCTTTACCGCTACTATCTAAAACCACCACAACGTTATTGTTTAATATCTTTTTGATTTTCATGTGGTTTCCTTTAAGGCTTTAAATCTAAAACCGCTTTAATGATTTAGAAACCTTATAGTAAATTAAAAGATAACAAATTAGACAACGTATGCATTAAAAGTGTGAGCATTAACTGGTTTATTCAGAAGTGAAGCGCCGTTATAGCTCTGGTGATCAATACGGCTACTGCGATATGAGCTTAGAACCATGTGGCCATACTATCGCGGTAGCTGAATGGTAAATACGCTGTGTCATTTAGCGGGGGAGAGGTTGGGAATGAGATTTGTGAACCTGCCGAAACTCAGGGTTTTGTTGACAGATGCGACAATGATTGCAATTATTTACGCCAACGAGAAAAGGGCATCAGCGCGAACTGATACCCTTTCTTGAAGGCTTTTACGTTCAACCTTGGATGATGCATCTACACATGCAGTCACCGTTGCTTTGAACACCACCTTCGTTTAGACACCCGTTAGAGATCTCACTTCTAACCAGTGTGCTTCGATGTATGGTGCCCGGACGCGGAATCGAACCACGGACACGGGGATTTTCAATCCCCTGCTCTACCGACTGAGCTATCCGGGCAACGGGGCGCATTAAACCCTACTCAGGCCGCACCGTCAAACGCTTTTCAGCAAAAATTCGCTGACTGCTGGCTTTTACAGCAACCTTCAGACCATCCGGTAAAAAATCTCTGCAACTACCAACTTTAGTGGTGAATTTTTAACCGCACCCGCCGATAACCGATTTGACGACAAATTCCAATTATAAGGTCCACCATGTTTAGCACTATTACATCGGGAATCCTGTCACGCCTGGCGTGGCAGAAGCGCGCTCGCAGCAGCGCCACGCTCAGCTCGTTGCAGGAGGCGATTGCAATGGTTGAGTTTACGCCGGAAGGCCACATTCTCACCGCCAATGAACTGTTTCTGGAGCGCATGGGATACACGCTGAAGGAGATTGCCGGCCAGCATCACAGCATGTTCTGTACGGCTGATTTAGTCCAATCCCCGCAGTATCGCGATTTCTGGCGCCGCCTGAACCGGGGCGAAGGCTTCAGCGATAAATTCCTGCGCGTTGCCAAACACAGCCGTCCCATCTGGCTGGAGGCTAACTATGTGCCGGTGCAGGATCGCAGCGGCCGGGTGATTAAAATCGTTAAGCTGGCGAGTGATATCACCGCACGGATTATTGATGCGCAAGAGCAGCGCGCCATGACCACCGCCATTGAGCGTTCGATGGCGGTCATCGCCTTTAACCTCAAAGGCGAAGTGCTGATGACCAATGACAATTTCCTCAAAACCATGGGTTATCGCAGCGATGAGGTGATTGGCGTCCATCACAGTCAGTTCTGCCCGCCGCAGATGCGCAACAGTGACGAGTATCGCCGCTTCTGGCACAAACTGAATCAGGGCGAATTTATCTCCGGCCAGTTTGAGCGCGTCAACAAGCTGGGTCGCACCGTGTGGCTGCGTGCCACTTATAACCCGGTGTTCAACGAAGCGGGCGAACTGTACAAAGTGGTGAAATTCGCCACCGATGTGACTGCACAGGTGGAGAAGAACCATCTGGAGCGCGAGGCGGCACAACAGGCGTATCAAACGGCGCTGCAAACCAGCGAAAGCACGCGCCTCGGTGCCACGGTGATTGAAAACAGTGTGCAAACCTTCAATGAACTGGCGGGCGAACTTCACGGTATTTCCGGCGATATCAGTAACCTCAGCGAATCCTCAGACCGCATTGGTGCGATTGTCGAGAGCATCCGCCGCATTGCCGATCAGACTAATCTGCTGGCACTCAACGCAGCCGTGGAAGCCGCGCGAGCGGGTCAGCACGGTCGTAGTTTTGCCGTGGTGGCTAACGAGGTGCGCACGCTGGCGGCAAACATCAACCGCGCGACTACCGAGATCGAGAATATGGTGCAGCACAACCACACTCTCGCCGAAAAAGCGTTAAAAGGCATCGAATCGAACCTGAAACGTGCCGATCATGGCGTCGTGTTAGCCAAAGAAGCGGGTGGCGTGATCTCTGAGATTCGCGGCAGCTCCAGCGAAGTGGTGCGCGCCATCAGTCATGTGGCTGAGGCCTTGAAAGAAGAGTAATTTTTCCTGCTTTCTCTTCTTCTATTGCACTGCTGTGACATAAAACTGTCATGGCAGTGCAGTAATCTAGGATAAATCCTAATCAATGCCAGAATAATTCTTATGCAGCTGCCTGATTTACGCGCAGGATTAAACTCCCTGTCGAGCCGTTCCCGTGCGCGTTCGCTGTGCATTGAGGTGCCGTTTGTCAGTCCAGCCATGGACAACACAGCGGTCATGGCTCTGTTTACTGAACACAAAGATTTGATCGGTTTGCCAGTGATCGAGAACGGTACGCCGTTTGGCATGATCAACCGCCATATCTTCCTGTCACAGATGACGCGCCCGTTCTTCCGCGAACTCTATGACCGCAAAAGCTGCATCGCTTTTATGGACAAAGAGCCGCTGGTGATTGATGCCGATACCGAGTTGGATCAGGTGGCGCATCAGGTGGTGGCAACCGGTGATAAATCGGTCACCGACGGATTTATTTTGACCGAACAGGGCCGCTATATCGGCATCGGTTTGGGGATCGATTTGATCCGCACCGTCTCCGATTTGCAGGCGCAACAGCATCAACAAATTTTGCAGAGTATCGATTATGCGCGCGTGATTCAGGACGCGATGCTTGATCGCTCAAAACAGCAAATGGCCCAGCAGCTCAATGACTGGTGCCTGCACTGGCAGCCGCGCGATGGCGTGGGCGGCGACTATTATGCATTCCATCAGGATGAACACGGCTGGCTGGCATTGATTGCCGACTGCACCGGCCATGGCATTCCGGGTGCCTTTATGACGGTGATCCTGCAATCCGCGCTGGAAAACGCGCTGCAGAAAAACCGTCGGGCACCGTCCGATCTGCTGCAATCACTGAATCGTCATATTAAACAAACCCTTGGGCAGCTCAATGCCACGCAGCAAACGTCGCTCTCCAATGACGGCTGTGATGCTATCGCGCTACGCCTTGATACTCACCAACATCAACTCAGCTGGGCCAGCGCACGCATGCATGCGCTGTTACATCCGGCCGCTGGCGAAGCGGAATCGCTCAAGGCCGATCGCGTCGGTGTGGGTTACACCGATACGCCGCAGGATTACATCTGGCCGGAACATCAACGCACGCTGCATCCCGGCGATATGTTGTTGGTGATGACCGATGGCGTGACCGATCAGCCCGGCGGTGAACGCCATATTATGTTTGGCAAAAAGCGCATTCAGACGCTGGTAACACAATATCAAACCCTGCCGATGGACGAGTTGTCAGCGACCTTTGAGCGGGAATTTCTCAACTGGCAAGGCAACCAGCCGCGACGTGATGACGTCACCTGGTTTGGCTTCCGTTATTAATGAGCACCTTATGAACTCAGGTTCAACCCTTAGCCGCGTACCGCCAGAAAGCGTTGCACTGCACTATACTGGCTTCTTCTCGCCGCAGAACATCACCGCCATGGGCGAGGTGATTAAGGTCTTTCTGGAGAACCAGCAGGCGCCGGTGAAAGTGCGCCGCCGCTTGTTCTCCAGCTTTGTTGAAATCGTACAGAATATCCTGCGTTATTCGCAGGATAGCCGCGTCATGAACCACGCCGAGCAGGATTTTCGCTTCGGCACCGTTACGCTGCGCGTAGATGGCGACAACTACGTGCTGGAAAGCAGCAATCAGGTCGATGAAGTCGCCTGTGAGCAGCTGCGTTACTGGCTGGATTTGCTGCGTACCATGAGCAATGAAGAGATCAAACAAGCATACCGCGTAGGTCTGCGAGCTGAGAGCCCTGCCACAAGCAAAGGGGCCAACATAGGATTACTGACACTTGCCCGTGATGTCAGTGAACCGCTGGAGTATGAACTGCGTCCGCTGGAGTCCAGTGGTTACGCCACGTTTTGGCTCAAAGCCACCATTCACCAGGATTGAATTGTTTATGCAAAACCTTGTTATTGCTGCCACAGAAAGCACTCCCGAGGTCAATTTTGACTTCGAAAGCGGTCAGTTTTCCCTGCGCGGAGAATCCTGGCCGGAAAACGCCGCCGCCTTCTACCGTCCGTTGCTGGATGCGCTGGAAAGCTGGCAGCCCGCACAAAGCGGCCAGATCGAAGCCAATATCGCCCTGCGCTATTTCAACAGCTCCAGTACCAAAATGCTGTTCAGCCTGTTTGATCTGTTCAATCAGCTGGCGCAGAAAGGCCAGAAGGTTGAACTCAACTGGTTCTTTGATGAAGAAGATGATGTGTCTGAAGAGTTCGGCCAGGAACTGGCGCTGGACTTTACCGATCTGCAGGTGAATCTGCGAGCGGAAATGGCCTCATGATGGACCTGAATGAGCTGTTTCGCGAAGAGAGCGAGGTGCTAACGCGCGCTCAGGATGTTGCGGCTCAGACCTCGCTCAGTGCAGACGATTATCGTAATGCCTTGCTGAACGTTAATCGCCACTATCAGCGCCTGATGCGTGAGACCTATCGCATGATCTCGCGCAGTGACCGTGCTGAACGCGAGCTGAACCGCGTCAATGAGCAGCTGCATCAACTGGCTCAGGAGCTGGAATACAAAGCCAGCCACGACCCACTCACTGCTGTCTGGAACCGCGGTGCCATCATTCAGCGTATTACGAATACGTTGAGCAATGGCCCGGCGGCGCTGATCATTCTCGATATCGACCACTTCAAGAAGATCAACGATGAGTTCGGACATCCGATGGGCGATAAGGTGATTTGCGGCCTGGTGTCGCGTATTCAGACGCACTGTCCGGAAGATGCCAGCATTGGCCGTATTGGCGGTGAAGAGTTTACCGTGCTGCTGCCGCACTACCGTTTATCGGACGCGGTGATTGTCGCGGGCGCGATTCACGCCTCCCTGAACGCCTCGCCACTGGCGGTGCTGCCGGGTCAGTTAGTGACGGCCAGCCTCGGCGTGAGCTATGGCAAACCGGGTTCCGATTTCGAAACCCTGTATAACAATGCTGATGCCGCTCTATATGATGCGAAAAACCACGGTCGCAACCGGGTTTTCTTCCGCTAGAAGAGCCTTGTCGCGACAGCATTTATAGCGCAGAGATCAGCATTACCGCTCAGGATCGCGCGATAAATCGCACCGCAACGTTGGGTGCGATCTCGCGCAAATTAATTTTTCTGCGCCGTTTCTACCGGCGGCTCAGACGGTGGCGGCAGGAAGATGTGATCGAGAATATTGCGCATCAACGGTGCTGCCGTCACCCCTTCACTTCCCCCGTTTTCCAGAATCAACGCCACTGCGACTTTCGGATCATTAAACGGTGCGAACGCGGTATAGAAGATGTGGTCACGCAGGCGCGTCGGGATCATTTTCGCGTTGTAGACCTGGTTCTGCTTCAGACTGAACACCTGAGACGTCCCCGACTTCGCCGCAATGCCGTAAGGCGCGGTGTGGAAATACTTATAACCGGTGCCGTTCGGTGCATTCGCCATGCCGAACATCGCGTGACGCACCAGCGACCAATACGGTGATTTTGGATCGCCAATCTGCGGCTGCGGGTCTTTCGGCTGATACAGCTGCTGCTCGGTGCCGCGCTGCGATTTCTCCAGCAGGTGCGGATTAATCACCCGGCCATTATTGAGGAGTGCCACCAGTGCTTTCACCATCTGAATCGGCGTCGCAATCCAGTACCCCTGACCAATCCCCACCGACACCGTATCGCCTTGATACCACGCGTGTTTATGCACTTTCTGCTTCCATTCACGACTTGGCAGCAATCCTGAATACTCTTCATTGAGATCGATGCCGGTGGGTTTGCCGTAGCCAAACTGGCTCAGCATGGTATGAATACGATCGATACCCATCATAAACGCCACCTGATAGAAGAAGCTGTCCGCCGACTCCTCAATCGCCTTGGTGACATCCAGCGTGCCATGCCCCGACTTTTTCCAGTCACGATACTTACGATCGGTGCCTGGCAGGGTCCAGGTCGGCGCGCCAAAAATAGTAAAGCTTGGGGTGATCACCTTGGTCAGCAGCGCGGACATCGCCATATAGGGTTTAACTGTCGAGGCCGGTGGATACAGGCCTTGCGTGACACGGTTGATCAGCGGCAGATTTTTGTCCTGCAGCAACGTTTTGTAGGCTTTGTAGCTGATGCCTTTTACAAACGGATTCGGGTCATAGCTCGGCGCAGATACCATTGCCAGCACGCTGCCATCGCGCGGATCTTCAATCAGCGCCGCCGCACGCTGGCCGGCGAGCTGGCTCTCAACGTACTGCTGCAGATGCAAATCCAGCGTCAGATAGACGTTCTGGCCGGCAACCGGCGGCACTTCTTTCAGCACGCGCACAATACGACCGTGGTTATCCACTTCCACTTCCTGATAACCGGTTTTGCCGTGCAAAATGGACTCGTAATAGCCTTCAATGCCCTGCTTACCGATGTTGTGGTCAGCAGCATAGTTTTCGCCGACGCCTTCGGCATTCAGGCGTTTGAAATCGTTATCGTTGATCTTGGAAACATAGCCCACCACATGGGCTAAATCGGCTCCATAGGGATACTCGCGGTCCTCATAGGTGTCGATGGCCACGCCGGTGAAACGGAACTGATTGACGGAGAAGCGCGCCACCTGCTCATCGGTGAGTTCTGCTTTTAACTCGACCGGCTTATAGCGGCTGTTCTGTTTGAGTTCGTGCTCGAAGGTTTCAATTTCTTCCGGCGTCAGGTCGACAATCGGCGTCAGCTGCTTCAGCGTTTCCTGCATATTGTCGAGTTTGTAAGGCGTCACGAGGATGTCGTACCAGGTGACGTTACGTACCAGCGGAATACCGTTGCGATCGTAGATCAACCCTCGCGTCGGCGCGATGGGGATCATTTTGATGTCGTTTTCGTTGGAGCGCGTCTGGTAATAGCTGTGCTGATCCACCTGCAGACGATACAGGTTAACGCCAAGGATAATGAAACAGATGACGACCAGAGCAAAAGCGACAAGCGCACGGCGGACAAACAGTTTTTCTTCAGCTTCGAAATTACGGAAATTCATCAGGGGGGCTTAGTCTCTTTGTTATCACGCTAATGATAAGCAGAGATGGCTTTAGAGCCAGCACGAAGATGCACAAGCCTGGGTAAAAGTGTGTCAGATGTTTACGAGGAGAGGTTCAGGTCGCCCTGAGTGGTATCGATGATTCCGAGCGGTGAGTAACGAGGTGGTGATAAATGGCAGGATTCATTTCGCGCGAAGAAGAACAAGGCCGCCACCCATGACGACCCTGTGCGCTGATGCGTTTCGTCAGGTGCGCGTTGAAGCGCACCGAACAAAACAGACGGGATTAATCCCCCAGCAGCACCGACTCCAGCGCGATCTTGATCATATCGTTGAAGGTGGTCTGGCGCTCAGCCGCCGTGGTCTGCTCGTGCGTGCGGATATGATCCGACACGGTGCAGATGGTCAGCGCTTTAGCACCGAACTCCGCCGCCACGCCGTAAATACCGGCCGCTTCCATTTCCACACCGAGGATGCCGTACTTCTCCATTACGTCGAACATCTGCGGATCTGGCGTATAGAACAGGTCAGCAGAAAAGATGTTGCCAACGCGTGCGTCCACACCCAGCGCTTTGGCGGCATCAACCGCGTTACGCACCATGTCGAAGTCCGCAATCGCCGCGAAGTCGTGATCCTTGAAACGCATACGGTTCACTTTGGAATCGGTGCAAGCACCCAGACCAATCACCACGTCACGCAGTTTCACATCGGCACGCACCGCGCCGCATGAACCGACACGGATGATTTTCTTCACGCCGAAATCGGTGATCAGCTCTTTAGTGTAGATTGAGCAGGATGGAATCCCCATACCGTGACCCATGACCGAAATCTTACGACCTTTGTACGTCCCGGTGTAACCCAGCATGCCGCGCACGTTGTTCACTTCAACCGCATCCTCCAGGAAGGTTTCTGCGATGTGCTTAGCGCGCAGCGGATCGCCCGGCATCAGCACCACGTCCGCGAAGTCACCCATTTCTGCATTAATATGAGGCGTTGCCATGGTTATTTTCCTTTTTAAAATTGGTGGGCTGTTTTACAGCAGGCTTTTGCCGTAGTCCATGCTGGACAGGCCAAAATACTTCGCAATGGTCTGGCCGATATCCGCAAAGGTATCGCGATAACCCAGCGATCCTGGCTTCACTTTCGGACCATAAATCAAAATCGGGATGTGCTCTCGCGTGTGCTCGGTGCCCTTCCAGCTTGGGTCACAACCGTGGTCGGCGGTGAGGATCAGAATATCACCCTCTTTCACCAGCGCCATCAGCTCCGGCAAACGACGGTCGAAGAACTCTAAACCCCCCGCATATCCGGCGATATCGCGACGATGGCCCCAGGTGGAGTCAAAATCAACGAAGTTGGTGAAGACGATGGAATTGTCCGGCGCCTTTTTCATCTGCTCGATGGTGGCGTTAAACAGTGCATCCAGCCCGGTAGCTTTCACTTTCTGGGTGATGCCCTGCTCGGCGTAGATATCCGCAATTTTACCCACGGAGATCACTTCGCCGCCCTTCTCGTCCACCAGCTTTTTCAGCATGGTCGGCGCAGGCGGTTCCACCGCCAGATCGTGACGGTTGCCGGTACGCTCGAAGTTGCCCGCTTTGTCGCCGACAAACGGACGCGCAATCACACGGCCGATGTTGTAGCCACCGTTGGTCAGCTCTTCACGCGCGATTTCGCACAGCTCATACAGACGATCCAGACCAAAGGTCTCTTCGTGACAGGCAATCTGGAACACCGAGTCCGCCGAGGTGTAGAAAATCGGCTTGCCGGATTTCATGTGTTCTTCGCCCAACTGGTCGAGGATCACCGTACCGGACGAATGGCAGTTACCAAGATAACCCGGCAAATCGGCGCGTTTTACCAGCACGTCGAGCAGCTCCTGCGGGAAGCTGTTCTCTTTGTCGCTGAAGTAGCCCCAGTCAAACAGTACCGGCACGCCGGCGATTTCCCAGTGGCCTGACGGCGTATCTTTACCGGATGACAGCTCGCTGGCGTAAGCGTAGGCACCAATGATTTCGGCATTGGCGTCGAGGCCCGGCGGGAAGCGGCCGGTAGAGAGTTCAGCGGCTTTACCCAGACCGAGCGCGGTCAGGTTTGGCAGATGCAACGGGCCTTCGCGACCTTCATTGGCGCGGCCTTCGAAGCACGCTTCGGCGATATGGCCGAGCGTATCCGATCCTTCATCACCGAATTTATCGGCGTCTTTGCTGGAGCCGATCCCGAAGGAGTCGAGAACCATAATAAAAGCACGTTTCATGCAAGTCTCCTGCGCAATGGCGCGATGACAAGTCAAAAAAAAGCGATCAGATCAGTATACCCGAATGGCCGCTGCCTGGCACGAAGAAGCGTTACTCGCTGACGCGGCGATAGACCACCGGCGTTTCCGCAGGCGCGCTATCACTCAACGTGATAGCTGCTTTGACCGCTTCCGCAGCCTGCTGCCACTGCGCTTCCGACGCGGCATGAATCACCGCCAGCGGGCGCTGTGCATCAACCTGCGTGCCGAGCGTGGTCATGTCACTTAAGCCCACGCTGTAATCAATGCTGTCGCTGGCACGCTGACGACCTCCACCCAGCGACACCACCGCCATACCCAGCGCACGGGTATCCATGGCGCTGACAATCCCGGCGCGATCGGCGTACACCGCTTTGCTCAGGGTCGGTGCAGGCAGATAGCTGTCCATCCGCTCGATGAAATCCACCGGACCATTCTGCGCCGCCACCATGCGCGCAAACACTTCCGCCGCTTGACCGTTATCCAGCACGTTCTGCAATTTCTGTCGTGCTTCGGCGTCGTTGTCGGCCAGCTTGCCGGAGATCAGCATTTCCGAGCACAGCGCCATGGTCACTTCCAGCAAGCGCGGGTTGCGCGCTTCGCCAGTGAGGAACTGCACCGCTTCACGCACTTCCAGCGCATTACCGGCGGTGGATGCCAGCACCTGATTCATGTCAGTGAGCAGCGCGGTGGTTTTGCAGCCCGCGCCGTTCGCCACGCCAACAATCGCCTGCGCCAGGTTTTCGGAAGCCTCGAAGGTGGGCATAAAGGCACCGGAACCGACTTTCACATCCATCACCAGCGCATCCAATCCTTCCGCCAGTTTTTTGGCAAGGATCGAGGCGGTGATCAGCGGGATCGAGTCAACGGTAGCGGTGATATCACGCGTGGCGTAGAAACGTTTATCGGCGGGGGCCAGTGAGTTGGTCTGGCCGATAATCGCGATACCGACATCCTTGATGATCTGGCGGAAACGATCGTCGCTCGGGAAGATATCGAAACCGGGGATGGCTTCCAGCTTATCCAGCGTGCCGCCGGTGTGGCCGAGGCCGCGCCCGGAGATCATCGGGACATAACCGCCACACGCTGCCACCATCGGGCCGAGCATTAGCGAAGTCACATCGCCCACGCCGCCGGTGGAGTGCTTATCTACAATCGGGCCGTTGAGGTTCAACGACTGCCAGTTGAGCACCGAGCCGGAATCGCGCATCGCCATGGTCAGCGCCACGCGCTCTTCAAGGTTCATATCGTGGAAGTAGATGGTCATTGCCAGCGCGGCAATCTGACCTTCTGATACGCTGTTGTCGCGCACGCCATTGATAAAGAAACGGATCTCCGCTTCGCTCAGTGGCTGGCCGTCGCGTTTTTTTCGAATAATTTCTTGTGGCAGGAACAAGGTTGCCTCCCCGGGAGATTGCTGTGAAATGCACCAAACATTATTTGGGTCGCCATTGATGGCGACCCTGAGGCTGGGATCAGTAGCCCGCTTTGCTGGTCGCTGTCGCGTGGCCCAGCGTATTCAGCAGGCTCGCCAGCAGGCTTGAAGCACCAAAGCGGAAGTGGCGTGCATCCGCCCAGCCTTCACCCAGAATGTCATCCGCCAGCTTCAGATAGATCGCGGCATCTTCCGCCGTGCGCACGCCGCCCGCCGGCTTGAAGCCCACCAGCTGCTGCACGCCTTTATCGTGAATCACCTGCATCATGATCGCGGCCACTTCTGGCGTGGCGTTGACCGGCACTTTACCGGTGGAGGTTTTGATGAAATCCGCGCCCGCATCGATCGCGATTTCAGACGCTGCGCGAATCAGCGCTTCTTCTTTCAGCTCACCGGTTTCGATGATCACTTTCAGCAGCACGTTGGCGGCAGCACAGGCTTCTTTACAGGCTTTCACCAGCTCAAAACCGATATCGCGGTTGCCGGCAATCAGCGCGCGATACGGGAAGACCACGTCCACTTCGTCTGCACCGTAGGCGATCGCCGCACGGGTTTCTGCCAGCGCGATCTCAACGTCATCGTTGCCGTGCGGGAAGTTAGTGACCGTGGCGATGCGGATATCAGGCGTGCCCTGCTCGCGCAGTGCTTTACGTGCCGCAGGGATAAAACGTGGATAGATGCAGATCGCTGCGGTATTACCGGCTGGCGATTTCGCCTGATGACACAGCGCGATCACCTTCTCATCGGTGTCATCTTCGTTCAGGGTGGTCAAATCCATCAGTTGCAGGGCGCGTTGTGCAGCCGCTTTAAGATCGGTCATGATGCTCTCCAAAAGGTGACCGGCAGACGACGCCCACCGGATAATGTGATAATTCTAACAAACTACACCTGAATGAATTGCGCTTCATGTCACATGAAAAAAGAAAATTCGTCATATGAATACAATTATTTAGTGATTTAAATCACAAATAATCGCTAGCACAGCGGTTTTCAGGCGTAATACAGGTTGTGAATATTATCACAAAACAGGGCGAGAATGTGTAATGCCGATTTTAATACTGTAGCCAATGCCGGCCAAAATAGCGGCAAATCCAGATTGTGTCGGGAGGAGATCAGGCAGGCAGGGCAAACACGCGCAGGCTGTTCTGCCACAGCGTATCAGCAATGATATCGGGCGATTCACTGCGCAGCTGACACAGCACATCAAACACGTTACGCGCGCGCTCAGGACGGTTGGGCTGCCCCTGATAACCCTGCAACGGCATATCGGGCGCATCGGTTTCCAGTAACAGCGAGGTGAGCGGCAGATTAGCAATAGTGTTGCGGGTTTTACTGGCGCGTTCATAGGTGATGGTGCCGCCCACGCCGATCGCATAGCCCAGCTGGATAAAACGTTCCGCCTGCTGCTGGCTGCCAGCAAAACCGTGTACCACGCCACGGCGCGGTAAATCATGGCGACGCAAATGCAGCGCCAGCTGATCGTGGGTGCGACGCGAATGCAGGATCACCGGCAAATCATACTGTTTCGCCAGTTTGAGCTGTGCATCCAGTAATCGCGTCTGCTTATCAAATTGCGCGTCCTGCATATAGAGATCGAGGCCGATCTCGCCGATCGCCACACGTTTACTATCAGGCGTTTGCAGCCACTGTTCCAGCTGATCCAGATGCGCATCCTGATGCACGGCAATATTGATCGGATGGAGACCCAGCGCGGCGTACAGCGCGTCATGCTGCTGCGCCAGCTGGCTGACCAACGCAAAGCGGCTGGCGTCCACGCTCGGCACAATAATGCGTTCCACACCCGACTGCGCCGCACGGGCGATGCTGCCTGCGGCGTCATCGACAAAAGGCGGGAAATCGAAATGACAGTGGGTGTCGATAAATCTCATGCCAGCGATCCTGCATCAAAGTCGGCATCGTTATCCGCCAGCGGCGGCGTGTGCACCGCACGATTGTCTGGCGCATTCGCCACGGCAGCCGGCGGCGTTACGGTGGTCTGGCGCAGGAACGGTTCGGCATCGCTCAGCCATTGGCCTAGCGTCGCGAGGAAATAGCGGCCGCTGCGGCGTCCTAAATGGTAATCCTGATTCAGTGAAGCCAAACGGCTACCCAGCGCCATACTCGCCAGCGGTTTCGGCGGGTAAATTTCAATGATGCGCAGGTCGTCTGGCGGCTGTTCGATAAACTGCTGAATCTCACGATAGCTCTCTTCATGGTGATGCAGGATGTTGATCATCGGCTGCAGTGCGCTGTCACCCAGCCAGCGCTCCATACGTTTGAACCATTTAGGCGTGTAAGACATTTGTGATGGCACGGTGCGGATCACCACAATGGTATCGGCACCGCGTCGTGCCGCTTCACGCACCGGAATGGCATCGCTAATGCCGCCATCCAGATAGTTCACCCCATCCATCAGTACGCCGCTGCGATAGAACCCCGGAATGGCGCTGGAAGCTTTGATCACGTCGTGCCAGTTCAGGCTGGTAGGGTTGAAATATTCAGCGCGGTAATCGTCACCGCGACAGGCGCACATATAGAATTCGCTGCCTTTGGCAAAAAGTCCTTCGGCATTGCTGAGCGACAAAGGAAATTCTTGTTTGGTGATGTCGATCAGCCAGTCGAGATCGATCAGATGGCCGCCGCGCACAAAGCGCAACGGATCAAAAAACAGTTTGCTGGTGGTATAACGCGTGATGACGCGGCGCGCGTAGCCCGGTTGGGCGCAAACAAACGCAGACAGGTTTTGTGCCCCTGCGGAGGTGCCCAGCATCAATTGAAACGGGTTAAAATCCGCGCGCTGAAACTCATCAAGGACGCCTGCGGTAAAGATGCCGCGTTGACCGCCGCCTTCGCAGACCAGAGCAATTTTTTTGGATTTAAATGGGGTGAGCGCCAGGGGCTCAAAGGTGTCCAGTGACACCGGGATGCGTATTCCCAATGGATGTCCCTCAGTTTTCCTGCTCTGAGGGAGCCGCAGACGGCAGCATCCCGGAGAACCAGTCATTGTCATTCCCTGACCTATTGCATCGTGCAATCGGTGCGGCTGCCTATTATGCCGCAAATGACTGGTCTCCGCTTTAGTGACTCGCGGGTTAGCGTTGTGTTAACGCAATCGGTCAGGGTCGTTTACGCCCGGTAAACAGGCTTACGAGGAACAGAATAATACCGACAATGAAGACAATTTTAGCTGCCCATGCTGCCGTACCCGCCAGACCGCCGAAACCTAACGCTGCAGCAATCAGAGCGATGACCAGAAAGATAATACCCCAACGAAACATAAGCCTCTCCTTACCGTAGTGAAAATCGAACTGCTTATTCATACAACATTGTTTTTATTACGAAACGGCACCGAAACAGTGCCGCTTCGCTCGCGTTAAGATTTCACCTTCAGGTCATTCTTCACGCTTTTGACGCCTTCAATGGCTTTGGCGATTTTCTCAGCACGATCGGACTGTGCCTGGTTCGCCACTTCTCCTGATAACTGCACCACGCCATCGGTGGTTTCCACCTTCACGTTGCGCGATGGCACAATGTCATCTGCTAAAAGCTTAGCTTTGATTTCACTGGTGGTTGCGGTATCCCCCGCATAACCTTTCAGTGTGGTCTCTTTGCTGTCTTTAACGTGCAGTTTGTCACTGACGGATTTCACACCCTCAACTTTTTGCACCAGCGCGACGGCTTTTTCCGCCTGATCCTGCGAAGCGACAAAGCCGCTCAACGTGACCACGCCCTGATGCGTTTTCACTGAGATATCCGTACTTTTAATCGCTTCATCATCCACCAGTGCCGCTTTGGCCTTGGCGGTGATGCCGCTGTCATCCATAAAACCATCGACTTTTTTCATAGAACTATCGATTTTAGAACCCGTGCTGCTGGTATCCGCAGCAAACGCCGCGCCGCCCATCAGGGCAGTAGAGGCCAGAGCAGCAATCAGGGTTTTGGCAATCTTAGTCTTATTCATCGATATCATCCTTCTATCAGTTAACTCACTCGCAACTGCGAATGCGCCAGCAACAAACGGCGTTGCTGCATTGATGGACGTAATGAAACCAGAGGTCTCTTTTCTCGTCCGACAGGATAATCATAGTAGGGATTACAGGTTTTGCTGGCTTTTGTGGTTGATATCTCGCCAAAAAGCGATAAACGCAGCGCAAATAGGAACAGTCTGTAGGATAAAAACAGGGCCAGTGAAAATCACTGGCCCAGATTTGAGGCGGGATTAGTGTTCGCGCGTTTTGCGGAACGTCACGTCAGGATAGCGTTCCTGGGTGATGTTGAGGTTCACCATGGTCGGGGCGATGTAAGTGAGGTTATCACCGCCATCCAGCGCCAGGTTCACTTCGTTTTTGCGCTGGAAATCGTCGAATTTCTTCGCATCGTTGCATTCAACCCAGCGGGCAGTCGCGACGTTGATGGCTTCATAAATCGCTTCAACGTTGTATTCGCTTTTCAGACGCGCCACAACCACTTCAAACTGCAGCACACCGACCGCACCCACGATCAGATCGTTGTTGTGCACCGGGCGGAACACCTGCACCGCGCCCTCTTCCGACAGCTGAACCAGACCTTTCAGCAGCTGTTTCTGCTTCAGTGGATCGCGCAGACGGATACGACGGAACAGCTCAGGCGCGAAGTTCGGAATACCGGTGAACTTCATGTTTTCACCCTGGGTAAAGGTGTCGCCGATCTGGATGGTGCCGTGGTTGTGCAAGCCGATGATATCGCCCGGATAGGCTTCTTCAACGTGCGAGCGGTCGCCGGCCATAAAGGTCAATGCATCCGAGATCACCACGTCTTTGCCAGTACGCACCTGGCGCAGCTTCATGCCTTTCTCATACTTGCCAGAAACCACACGCATGAAGGCAACACGGTCACGGTGTTTCGGATCCATATTCGCCTGGATCTTAAACACGAAGCCGCTGAATTTCTCCTCGCTGGATTCCACCAGACGCGCATCGGTTTTACGTGGCATCGGCGTCGGTGCCCAGGCCACTAAGCCATCGAGCATATGATCGACGCCGAAGTTACCCAGTGCGGTGCCGAAGAACACCGGGGTAATTTCACCGCTCAGGAACAGCTCCTGATCGAACTCGTGGGACGCGCCCTGCACCAGTTCCAGCTCATCACGCAGTTGCTGTGCCAGGTCTTCACCGACCGCCGCGTCGAGATCCGGGTTCGCCAGACCTTTAACGATGCGCACATCCTGAATGGTATGGCCCTTACCGGTTTGATACAGGTAAGTTTCATCTTTGTAGAGGTGATACACGCCCTTGAACAGCTTACCGCAGCCAATCGGCCAGGTGATTGGCGCGCAGGCAATCTTCAGCTCGCTCTCAACTTCATCCAGCAGTTCCATCGGATCGCGGATGTCACGGTCAAGTTTGTTCATAAAGGTGATGATCGGCGTATCGCGCAGACGGGTCACTTCCATCAGCTTACGGGTACGATCTTCAACACCCTTCGCGGCATCGATCACCATCAAACAGCAGTCAACCGCCGTCAGCGTACGGTAGGTATCTTCAGAGAAGTCTTCGTGCCCTGGGGTATCCAGCAGGTTCACCAGACTGTCGCGATACGGGAATTGCATCACCGAGGTGGTGATGGAGATACCACGTTGTTTCTCCATCTCCATCCAGTCAGACTTAGCATGCTGGCTGGAGCCGCGGCCTTTGACGGTACCGGCGGTTTGGATCGCCTGCCCGAACAGCAGCACTTTTTCGGTAATGGTGGTTTTACCGGCATCCGGGTGCGAGATGATCGCAAACGTACGGCGGCGCGCCACTTCATCTAAAAAGGAAGCAATAGACATGTGTGAATTCTTCTTCAAGGGCAACGCGCGGGCGGCGCGCTGCGAATAAATCGTTCCGGGCAAAGCCGGGGGATAACGGAACCAATGGTGACGCAGTGGCGTCAGTTCACAGCAAGATGTGCGCGATCTACATTGGCGGCAGTCCGGTTATCCAGTCAGCATTAAGGCGGCATAGCATACAATATTTCAGCAGGCGGGGAAATCGCGGGATGGAACCTGTGTACACCCTCGCCCTGCCGCTTTCCTGCAAGCGAGAGGAAGAGACTGCTCGAGCGAGGCTTTCATTCAGGGTTACAGCCTCGCCCATTTGCGGGAGAGGCTGGGGTGTGGGAAACGACACACGACTAACCCAATACGCGCACCACTGCCGCCTTAAAGATCTTCACCCCAATCTCCAGCGAACTCAGTTCAAAACGCATATCAGGATGATGCAGGCCCGGCACCAGATTGGTACCCAGCCCCCAGAAACCGGCTTTCACCTGCGGTCTTTTCACCGGGTAGTAGAAGAAGTCTTCACTGCCTGGCGTGGATTTGGTGTCGAGCAGCCCTTCTTCCCCCAGTACATCGACGATGGCCGCCCGGATCACCGCAGTGGCCTCTTCGTGAATCTCCGCCGCCGGCATCTCTTTCAACACCACCACTTCAGCGCTCGCACCCAATGCAGCCACGCTGTGCTGTATCGCCTGCGTCACTTTTTGTTTCAGCACCTCCATCGGTGCGTTCTCCTGCGAACGCAGATCCCACACCACGCGCGCCTCATCCGGCACGGAGTTGGTCACGCCCGCATCACACAGGAAGCGGGTGGCTTTCACGCTCCATGTCAGACCCGGCGCCAGATGGATACTGTTCACCGCCTGAACCGCTTGTACTGCGGCATCCAGCGCATTGACACCCAAATGTGGGCGCGCGGCATGTGCAGGCACACCTTTAATTGTCGCTTCCAGCGTACTGCACGCCGAATAAAGCACGGCTGGCGTGGCTTGTCCGACATGGCACTCTTCCAGTGGACGCACATGGAAACCGAGGATCATCTCGACATCCTCCAGCGCACCGCCCTCAATCATCGATAACGCACCCGCACCGAGTTCTTCCGCAGGCTGGAACAGCAGCTTAAGCTTGCCGCGCTTGATCGCACCCTCTTTCAGCAACTCCTGTGCCGCCGTCAGCACCACCGAAGAGTGCCCATCGTGGCCGCAGGTATGGCGTGCACAGGCGACGCCGTTAATGATGTGGCCCAGTGCATCCATATCTGCACGAAGCGCCAGTACTGGGCCCGGCACGCCGCTATCAATTTCCGCCACGATGCCTGTGGTGTGATTGATGCCGCGCGTCACCCTGATGCCAGCCTGCTCAAGCTGGTCGGCGATATAGGCGGAAGTTTTGAATTCTTCGAATCCCAGTTCCGGGATTTCATGCAGGTAATGGTAATGATCTAATACGTTCGACACCGCTAAGCTCCTGACAAGTAAAGGCTCATCACAGCATCCGCCGATGTACGGCTATAATCAATCCAGCGTGAATGAAAATGAGTCAAAACTGAGAACTCTTCGCATTCAATAAATGAAATAATTCCATTTACAATCAATAAGATAATTTCAACTTTTTGTCGAAAAAGCCTTCACAAAAAAGTATAGATTGATGCATAATTCACCGTACTTCACCTGACAAATTAAAAAGGACTCAGCCATGTTAACTGCTGAAATGACCTCTCGCCTGAACGATCAACTGAACCTCGAATTCTTCTCTGCCAACCTGTATCTGCAGATGAGCGCATGGTGCAGCGACAAAGGTTTTGAAGGTGCTGCCTCTTTCCTGAAGATGCATTCTCGCGAAGAGATGGAGCACATGCAGCGCTTGTTCGATTACGTTAGCGATGCCGGTTCTCTGCCGGTGCTGGGCAGCATTGCCGCCCCTGCCGTTAGCTGGAACTCACTGAATGACGTGCTTGAAGAAGCGCTGAAGCATGAGCAGCTGATCACGCAGCGCATCAACGACCTGGTACACACCGCGTTGATATCTCAGGACTATTCAACCTTCAACTTCCTGCAGTGGTATGTGGCTGAGCAGCACGAAGAAGAGAAGCTGTTCAAAACCGTACTGGATAAACTGGCGCTGGTGGGCAATAAAGGCGAAGGCCTGTTCCTGGTGGACAAAGACCTGGGCCGCATGAACGTCGAAGGCCACGGCCAGTCATAATAAAGACGTCACACAGCTGAAAACACAACGCCCGGCAATGCCGGGCGTTTTTTTATGCTGAAATCGTACGCTTAGATGGCGACGAGCGTACAAACGATCAGGAACATAGACTCAACCAGGAGCGCATCAATGCGCCCCCTGCGTTGTCGCATCGCCATACATGGCGACCGCTTACTCCAGCTCTTTCAGACGCAGTTCTGAAGGCTGCGGGCGGCCAAAGAAATAGCCCTGGAATAAGGTACAACCCTCTTCACGCAGCTTGGCGAATTGCTCGCTGCTCTCCACCCCTTCGGCGGTGATCTGAATATCCAGACTGCGGCTCATGCCGGTGATCGCCCGGATAATCGCCAGCGCTTCGCGACTGTCACCCATATCGTTGATAAACGACTTGTCGATTTTGATCTTGTCGAACGGGAAGGATCGCAGATAACTCAGCGATGAATAGCCGGTACCGAAATCATCCAGCGCAATCTGCACGCCAATCGCCTTCAGGCTTTGCAGGGTGCGGATATTGCCCAGGGTGTCATCCAGCAGTACCGATTCCGTGATCTCCACCTCGAGGCGGTGCGGAGCCAGCCCGGATTCACGCAACGCACCTTCCACCACCGACACCAGCGAGCTGTTCTTGAACTGCAGCGGCGACAGGTTAACCGACACAGACTGCTCGGTGCCCCAACTCTGCGCCTCGCGGCAGGCTTCATACAGCGCATAAGCGCCCAGCATATGGATAAGCCCGGTCTCTTCGGCAATCGGGATAAAATCATTCGGCATGATCAAGCCCTTAACCGGATGGTGCCAGCGCATCAGCGCTTCATAACCAATGATTTCGTCCTCATTGGTGATCGGCTGATAGTAGAGTTTCAGCTGACGCCCGGTGATTGCCTCACGCAGATCGTTTTCAATCACGCGGCGACTGCGCGCCACATCATCCATTTCCATGGTGAAGTGTTCATAGCGGTTACGTCCGTTGCGTTTGGCTTCGTACAACGCCATATCCGCACAGCGCAGCATGTGCTCAGGCGTGTTGGTGACCTGTGACGTCAACGCAATGCCCACGCTCAGCCCAACGGAAAGGTTGTGCCCTTCAACGTTGATAGGCGGACGGATCGCTTCGATCAGGCGCTGAGCCACCACCGCCGCTTCCTGCGCGTTATTGATATTCGGCAGCACGATAGCAAACTCATCGCCGCCAATACGCGCCAGCGTGTCATGGTCGCGCAGCGCACTGCGCAAGCGTTTTGCCACCACGCGCAGCAGATCGTCACCAATCTGATGGCCCAGCGCATCGTTAACGTTCTTGAAGTTATCGAGATCCAGACACAGCGTGGCGCTCAGCGCATGGTGTTGATTATCCTGGCGCAGCGCTTCACTCAGCTTCTGCCGGAACAGAATACGGTTTGGCAGGCTGGTGAGGTTATCGTGGTGCGCCATGTGGTGAATACGCGCATCGGCTTCACGCTGATCGGTAACGTCCTCAACAATCAGCATCACGTAGTTCTGACGCATATCTTTGCCACTGATGGTGGTGGCGCGGGTATGCAGAATACGATCGCCGCCTGCGGTCAGCAGCAGCTGCTCGCGCGAATGAATGCCTTCACTGCGCAGCGCAATATCCGCCAGGCTATTGAAATAGTCGCTCAGCTCCGCCGACATACACTCATGCGGACGCTTATGCATAATCAAGGACTTACTAACACCAAACAGCTGCTCGGCTTTGTCATTGACCATCAAAATCTCGCGGCTGATGGCGTCTTCAACAATCACGCAAGACGGAATGTTAGCGATGATGGTATCGAGGAAACCAGACAGCTCAGACATCTTAGCGCTCTGCGCCTGCGCCAGATCCCGCGCGCGCAGTAGCTGCTGTTCATTCTCACGACGTTCGGTGACATCACGCGTGATTTTAGCGAAACCGATCATCTTGCCATCTTCATTGTGGATGGCATCGATCACCACATGCGCCCAGAACGCCGAGCCATCTTTACGATAGCGCCAGCCCTCATCTTCGAAGCGACCGGTTTTCAGCGCGATACCCAGGTTGGCTTCCGGCGTGTTGGCGATGCGTTCCTGTGAACTGTAGAACACCGAGAAATGCTGGCCGACAATCTCCTCGGAAAGATAGCCTTTGGCGCGCTGTGCCCCGGCGTTCCAGTTCACTACGCGGCCCTGCAGATCCAGCATATAGATGGCGTAATCGGTCACACCCTCAACCAGCAGTCGGAAGGTTTTCTCGTACTCCTGCTGTTTGCGCTGCAACTCACGCTGCTCGGTGCAGTCACGGGTGATTTTGGCGTAGCCAATCAGGTTGCGTGAGTCATCACGAATCGCATCAATGATCACATGTGCCCAAAACGCACTGCCATCTTTACGATAGCGCCAGCCTTCATCCTCAAAGCGCCCGGTTTTGAACGCGGTGCTGAGGTTTTTCTCTGGGATATGATTTTTGCGGTCCTCCGCACTGTAGAAGCGTGAGAAGTTCTGACCAACAATCTCTTCGGCCACGTAACCTTTGGCACGCTGCGCGCCGGCATTCCAGTTTTCGACGTTACCGTCGAGATCAAGCATGTAGATGGCGTAGTCCGTTACGCCTTCAACTAATAAACGGAAACGTTGCTCCTGTTCCTGCTGTTTGCGCTGCTGTTCTTGCTGAACCGTGCAGTCGCGAGTGATTTTGGCAAAGCCCAGCAGTTCGCCGAAGTCGTCGCGAATCGCATCAATCACCACATGTGCCCAGAAGGCGCTGCCATCTTTACGATAACGCCAGCCTTCGGTTTCGAAGCGCCCCACCGCTGTCGCTATTGAAAGCCCGCGCTGCGGCGCACCGTTTTTACGATCTTCTTCGCTGTAGAACAGCGCAAAATTTTTGCCGACGATTTCGTCCGGCGTATAACCTTTGGCGCGTTGCGCTCCTGCATTCCAGTTGGCGACGGTGCCATCGGGTTTGAGCATGTAAATGGCATAATCCACCACGCTCTGCACCAGCAGCCGGTACATGACGTCAGAGTTATTATTCATTGTTGTTCGCCTATTGCTGGCCTGGTATTAATTGCTTCTTAAGAAAAATCTTAATTACCGTGGAGACTTAAACGCAAAAGCGCAGCGCTGACAAGCGTTAATCGTCCACAGACAAAAGTTGGTAGTCAGGTTATCGGCAATGGCGAAAAAACATTCAGCGGGATACTCAATATATTCTGCTACGTTGACGCTGCTCCTGGGGAAAACGCGGACTATCCAGATGGCATTGCAGGGGGAGATGCGCTTGCCAGCATAATGGCGCGCGTGTCGCTAAAATCGGGCACTCTGCCGCCGCAACAAAGGCCGGGATCACGCGCTGGGCAGCGGTTTTCTCAATTAACCACAGTTGATCGTCGAGCGGCGGATGGACGTTCCACGGTAGCCAGCGTGCCTGCTGATCGGCCAGCAACCTGGCTGCGCGTGTGCCGGGCGCAACGTGACTGCTGAAGATCAGGTTAAAGCCTGGCTGAGCACTGAGCTGCGCGGCTAAACCGCTGTCGGCCACCGCATCGGCCGCCACAACCACATCAGATGGCCGCCATTGTTCCGGCTGCGGCTGCTTTAACAAGCGCACCAATCCCAGTGCCGTGGTGGCAGGCAGTTTGTCCATCGCCAGCAGCTGTGCAACTTCACTGCGAATTTGTGGGCAGAGCTGAACCGCCAGACCACGCGCGGTGAGCTGTAAAGCCACTTCCGGGCCGCGACCGTGTTCCGGCACGGCAACCACCGCGCCGTGGGTGGCGGCCATCGCCAGTGCATCCATTTGTTCGCACAACCGCTGCGTGCGATCGCCGTAAGAAGCATCCGTGATTAATAGTTTTGCCGACGGCGGGCAGTCAAACGGCAACAGCAGCGCTTCGCGGCTCCAGTCGCCCATATAGGTAATGCCACCCGCAATCGGCAGATGGAACCATACCGAGCCCGGCGAATGGCCGCTGCGGCCAGTAAACAGATGCAACGGGCCAATCGCCGTTTGCCCGCGTAGCGGTAACAAACGTCGCGCATACATCGGCACCGCGACGTTAGCCAACTGCAACCAGGTTTGTTCTGTCGCATAGACCGGCGGTGAGCCGATTTGCGCCCAGCAGTCGAGCGAGGCGGCGTGATCGATATGCGAGTGGGTCAAACACAACGCATCGACCCGGCCGATGGCGCGGATATCCGGGCGCACGCCGGGTTGCGGACCGGCGCCGAGATCCCACAGCAGGCGATAACCTTCCATCTCAACCAAAAAGGCCGCGGGCAGCTTGCCGCCCACACCGCTGATAACCGTTAAGCTTGCCATGGTAAAACCCCTTGCGGCAGGCGCCGCGCCAGCCGCGTTGCCAATCCCATCAGCAAACACACGACCAGAATCATCAGGCAGCCTACCGCGGCCGCCAGCGAGGCGGAGCCCCCTTCGTCAAGGAATACGATGGTGGGTCCGATGGTTTGGGTTTGCGAGGTGACCAGCAATACCGAAACCTGGATTTCATTCAGTGCGGTGAGGAACACCAGCACCGTGCCCGCCAGCGCAGAAGGCGCAGCCAGCGGCAGTAAAATATCGCGCATGCGGCGCATAAAACTGGCACCGCACAAGCGTGCCGCCTCATCCAGCGCCGGTTCCAGTTGCGCGAAGCCTGCCAGCGTCGGGCGCAGCACCAGCGCAAGGAAGTTCGCCAGATACGCGGCGAGGATGATCCACACCGTGCCATACAGCGACACATTGATTATCGGCAGCGGGCGCAGAAAGAACAGCATCGCGGCGACACCGGTAACAATGCCCGGCAAGGCATAGGTGAGTTCACTGGCCAGCCACAGGCCGCGCACCAGTTTGGTCCGTCGCCAGCTGAGGAAATACGCCAGGAACAGCGCGGTGGACGTCAAAATAACCGCCGCCAGCGAGGTCAATCCGAGGCTGGTCATAAAGGCATGGCGCACTGCCGGATAGCCCCATAGCGCGCTGCGGAAGTTTTCCAGCGTTAGCGTCTGCCAGGTGAGCGCCTGACCATAACCGCTGGTGAGTGCGGTGATCAGCAGCGCACTGACCGGCAGCAGCAGCGTCAGCACCATCCACAGCCAGGCCGTTCCCTCAATCGCCAACCGTCCGCGCCCTAGCGGTTGCTGCCACAGGCGGGGCGCACCGTTGACACGCACATCGTGGCGACCACCGAGCCAGGCACTGGCCGCCATACCCGCTAACGTGATCACGGCAATCAGCAGCGCGTAAACGGCGGTATTGGGTAAAGCGCTCGGACCAATGCCGTTAAGCTGCTGATAGACCAGCGTGATCAGCGTTGGCACGCGGGCGGGAATGCCGAGCATCGCCTGAATACCGAAGTTACCGGCTGCGGCGACAAAGGTCAGCGCGGCCCCGGCAAAGATCGCCGGACGCGCCAGCGGCAGAATGATGGTGAACAGCACGCGCATCCTGGAGGCGCCGCTGATCTGCGCCGCTTCGACTAAATCGGCCGGTAAGCGACGTAAACCCGCGCGCACGGTGAGAAACACCAGTGGCGCGTTGTGTGTACCGAGCAGCAGCACGATGCCGCTCAGCGAATAGAGCGGCTGTTCGCCAGGTGCAAACCATGGCAAGCCGAGCGAACCAAACAGTAGCGCTAACGGGCTGGACGGTGCCAGCGCCTGCAGCCATGCGAGCGCCGTGACCTGCGGCGGAATCATTAGCGGCAGGATAAAAGCAAACACCCAGGCGGTTTTGGCGCGCAAATCGCTCAGCGCCACCAGCCAGGCAGCGGCGGTGCCGAGCAGCACGGAAATCAGGGTCGAGCTAAAAGCGATGAGCAACGTATTGCCACTGGCAATCAGAACGCGGTCGCTGGCTATCAGGCGCGTTAACCGAGCCATATCCGGCACGCCCTGAGGGGCAATCGCCGTCCACACCAGTCGCAGCAGCGGCGCGACAGACAGCAAGCCAATCAGCAGCACCATCAGTGCCAGGATCAGCTTTTCACTGTTGAGACGCCAGCGTTGACCGCCGCGCGCCGCGTTACGCCATTCGTTGCTCACCACGCTCATGCTTAGCCGCCAAACATTGCGGTGAACTGATCGCGCACCGTGGCATCTTCCTTGATGGCTTTCGCCACGTCAGGGGTCAGCAGTTTGATTTTATTGATGGGCGTAAAGCCGGCCGGTGCAGAAACACGATCGTCCACCGGACGGTTACCCTGCTCGACCACCAGCTTCTGGCCTTGCTCAGACAACATAAAGTTTACGAAGGCTTTAGCGGCTGGCAGGTTGTGCACCGACTTCATGATCGCTACCGGCTCCGTCACGTAAGAGACGCCCTCTTTCGGGTACACCAGATCGACTGGCGAGCCTTTTTTCTTCGCCAGAATAACGTCCGCGTCCGTGATGATGCCGTACTTATCCAGTCCGCTGGCCACCGCTTTCAGCGCCGGGCCGTTGCCGCCCTGCGGTGCCACGCCAATCGCTGCCAGCTTCTTGTAGAAGTTCCAGCCGATGGTTGGCGTGTTGATATCGGTGTGCAGCTTGTACAGCGCCGCACCAGAGTAGAGCGGGCTTGGCATGGCGATCTGACCTTTATTGGCCTCTACCGCCAGCGCGTTCCAGCTGTCAATCGGCTGTGCGTGCTGGGTGTTATAAGCAATCACCGTAGCGATGATTTTGGTGCCAAAGAAGGTTTTATCTTTGTCGTAGAACGACGGATTGATGTGGCTCAGTGGCGCATCTTTGTAGCTGTAGAGCTGGTTCTGATTCTTCAACGCGCCAAGGTTGATGGCATCAGCAATCAGCAGCACATCCGGCTTGGCGCCGCCGCTCATCATCTCGGTCTGCAATACGTTCATCAGCTGCGTGGTGCCGTTACGCGTCCACTCCACTTCGACTTTCGGGTACGCGGCTTTGAACGCGTCCACGGTTTGCTGCGCGATTTCCGGCGCCTGCGAGGTGTAGATCACCAGCTTACCCGACGGCGCCTCTTCAGCGTGGCTGGTGGCGGCAAACACTAATCCACTGGCTAACATCAAAGCGTTAAAAGACGTGCGCATAGCAATTTCCCTAAGGTTTGAACGTTATGAAGGAAGAATCCAACCGTCGCGCAGCGCCACACCAAGGGTCGCGTCAACAACGGATAAAGCGGCATCGGCCAGATGCAGCGTGATGCTGTGGTCTGGTGCCTCGATGGGTGCAACATCAATTTGGTAATGGCTGCCGCGATAGATCACCCGCTGCACGCGTGCCGCAAACTGCGGTTCATCCGGCTCAGCAAGGCGGAAATCTATAGCGTGAAAACTGGCTTTGCCGTGGGGCACCGGGCGTTGTTCGGCCGCACAGCGCAAGGTGACGCGCAGACCACACAGCGTGGCAAGTGCTTTGCCCTCGCCGGTAGGTTCGATATCGCTGACCGGCAGCACTTTGCCGTCATCGATAAATCCCGCCACCATTGCATTCGCCGGTTCACGCCACAGGGTTTGCGGCGTGGCGAACTGCATCACGCGGCCGCTGTCCATCACGACAATGCGGTCGGCCAGCGCCATCGCTTCGTGCTGATCGTGGGTGATGTAGAGCAAGGTGGCGTGGCTGTGGCGATGGAAGCGGCGAAACTCCTCTTCCATGGTGGCGCGCAGATGCACATCGAGGTTGGCCAGCGGTTCGTCGAGCAGCACCAGCGTCGGTTTAGCGACCAGACAGCGGGCTAACGCCACACGCTGACGTTGTCCGCCGGAAAGATCGGCGGGACGGCGCGAGGCAAAGTTTTCTAATCCCACCAGTTCCAGCGCTTGTTGAGTACGGCTGTCACGCTCATGGCGCGGTACGCCGTTGACTTTCAGGCTGTAGGCGACGTTTTCCGCCACCGTCATATGTGGCCACAGCGCATAACTCTGGAACACCACGCCGAGCTGGCGATCTTCCGGCGGCAGGTGCACGCCCGGCGCAGCAAAGCAGCGCTCACCGACGTGGATTTCACCGGCATCAGCGGTTTCAAAGCCCGCCAGCAGACGTAATAAGGTGGTTTTGCCGCAGCCCGAAGGACCCAGAACGGCGATGAACTCTCCCTGCGCAATCTGCAGCGAGATATCCTGAAGTACCGGCTGGGCAGCAAAGGCTTTGCTTAACCCGCGAAGTGTGATCGTTGCCATGTTTCTGGCCTTTATCTGACAGTCCGGCTAAGACCCTACGACAATCAGATGACGATCCCGTGACATCGATTTGACGTTTCCGTGCTCAAACAAAACGGGAGGCCCTGAAGCCTCCCTGCTACTTATTCGACGCTTTCAGCCTGAAGATGCATGCCGATGTAGCGCTCATAGCGTGATGGCTTCACGCGTGACAGATCCACCAGCACCAGTCCGTCGATACAGTTGTTGAAATCGGGATCGCTGCCGAAATCGATAAACTGCACCCCGCCCGGCTCACACACTTCCGAGTACTGCTTGTAGAGCGTGGGAATCGCGGTGCCGAGGTTCGCCAGCAGATGCTTCAGACGACGCAAGTCTTCCGCATAGTTATCACCGGTAAACTGCGCCAGCACCTCCGGCAGCGAGGCCGGATAAGGACGGCGCGATTTTGCCAGCGGTAATTCAGTCGGGAAGTACATGCGGTAGAACGCCACCAGCAGATCGCGCGCCGCCAGCGGCATACCGCCGGAGATCGACACCGGACCGAACAGGTAACGGGTCTCCGGGTATTTGGCGATATAGGCACCGATGCCCATCCACAGATAATCCAGGCCGCGTTTGCCCCAGTAGGCGGGCTGGATAAAGCTGCGACCCAGCTCCAGGCCCTGATTGATGATCGGCAACATGCGCTCGTCGTAGTGGAACAGGCTGTCGCTGTAGATGCCTTCCAGACCACGACGCTCCAGCTGCTCGGCTCCCGGAATAAAGCGATAAGCGCCCACAATCTCCAGCGCATCGTCATCCCACAGAATCAGGTGATAGTAATCGTCATCGTATTTATCGAGGTCACGACGGCGACCGCTGCCCTCGCCCACGGCGCGGAAGGCGATTTCACGCAGGCGTCCGAGTTCACGCAGCAGCGGCACCCAGGTCGCGCCGTTACGACGCCACAGGTAAATCTGTTTGCCATCCGGCAGCGAGCCGAGACGCTCACTCTCCATCAGCGCTTTTTTCAGTTCGGCACGATCTTCCGGGCGCGCAATCGCCGCTTCAGTCTGGAACAGACCACGACGGCCCTGACCAATGCGATATAAGTGCTTGCGCAGCCGTTTCGCCAGCTCTTTGCCCGGCGTGTGGCCATCGTGCCAGTTGGCAAACGGGATCTGCTCGCCAATGTGCAGCTTGATGCGCGATCCACGCTGGCGGAACATCTCGCGCACCAGCATCAGCAGCGCCAGCGGTGAGGCGATTTTGGCGGCGGCATAGAACGCAAGGCTATTACGTCCGACGACGTGTGCCGGAACAATCGGCGCACGAGCACGGGCGGCCAGGCGCAGGAAGCTGTGATGCCAGCGGTTATCCCGCACACCACGGCTCGAAAGGCGCGACACTTCACCCGCCGGGAAGATAATCAGTGCGCCCTGATTGTCGAGATGCTGCTGCATGCGCGTCAGCTGTTCGCGACTGGTGCGGTTGCCCATGTTATCCACAGGCAACATCAGATTGTTGATCGGCTCCAGCATCATCAGCATGCGGTTTGCCACGATTTTCACATCACGACGCACCTGAGACACGGCCGCCAGCAGCGCCAGCCCGTCCAGCGCACCGAGCGGATGGTTGGCGACAATTACCACCGGACCGCTGGTCGGGATCTGCTCCAAATCGCGTTCACTTAATTCACAGCGCACATCCAGGTGCTCCAGCACTTGCTCGACCATATCCACCCCTTTCAGGTGGCGATAACGGTCAGCAAAAGATTGGAATTCATGTTCGCGAACGGCCCATTTCAACAGGCTTTTTTGCCAGTTCGCGGGGTGATGGCCTGGCCAGTAAGTATCGAGAAGCTGATCAACAGAAAACATCATTCACCTTTTGTGCGCAGAGGTTTATGGCACCGAAGTTAAACAGGCTTGTTTTCAGATTTATGACCAGTGAGAAAGCGAAACGGAAATAACGGGGGAAACGCAGGGCGTTAGCCAGTAATGGCGCCGCTAGCGAACCGTACAGAGGATTGTCGAGCCAGCGAGCGGCAGAAGCCGCCCCTGAAAAGACAACCACTTATCGATAGTGTGGCACCGCCCGATTCATCGTGCGTGAGCGGTTAAAGTTTTAACGGCGGCAATTGTGAGAACACGCTCAACAATCCTTTACTCCACAGCTGACGGATTTGCGAAAAGTATGGGTGTTGATCGGTAATATGATGCTGCTCGTTGTCGCTGAAGCTATCGGTGCGATACACCATCACATCCAGCGGCAGCCCTACCGAAATATTACTCGCCAGCGTCGAGTCCATGGAAATCAGCGCACACTGCATCGCCTGGCTGAGCGGGGTTTCATAACGCAATACGCGATCAATAATCGGCTTGCCGTACTTGCTTTCACCAATCTGGAAATAAGGCGTATCCACACTGGCTTCAATGAAGTTGCCCTGCGGATAGATCTGGAACAGGCGCGGCTCTTCACCACGAATCTGTCCCCCTAATAGCAGCGTGCCACCAAACTCTTCGCCATCACGTTTGATCACTTCACGCAGGGTTTCCCCCACCAGCAGCGCAATGTCATACAGCGAGCGCCCATTCAGCAGATTGGGCTGATCGCTGTCGTGGTTATTACGCCGTAGCAAACTCATCACGCTTTGCGTGGTCGCCAGATTACCGGCGCTTTGCAGCACCAGCGTGCGTTCATCATCCACCTGAAACACATGTAATTTACGGAACGAGGAAATATGATCGACGCCCGCGTTGGTGCGTGAATCCGATACAAAAATCATCCCTGACGATAAACGCATTGCCACACAATAAGTCATAGTCACGCCTGCAAAAAAATATCACTGCTGCGCATGCACCTGCTGCACCGCGGCCATCGCCAGCATATCCTCACCGCCGCCACCTAGCCGCATACCGCGCACCGGACAAGCATCGAGATAATCCACACCCACCGCCAGACGTAAATGCTGGCGCGTACTGCGCGTATTGTTGGTGATATCAAAGCTGTGCCAACTGCCATCCAGCCAGGCTTCAACCCAGGCGTGAGTAGCAACGTGTTCTACATTGTCCGTATAAAGATAGCCGCTGACATAGCGCGCCGGGATCCCGAGACTGCGACAACAAGCCAGAAACACATGGCTGTGATCCTGGCAAACGCCGCTGCCCGCCGCAAATACTTTCGCTGCGGTATCACTCACCTGGGTGCTGCCAGGCTGGTACGGCATTTTTAACAGCAGCTCATCCATCAGTTTTTCCAGGCTGGCGAGCGGTTTTTCCGCGTGCCAGTAGCGCTGTGCGAAATCGCGTATCGCCGCATCGGGCAAGGTTAATGGCGTGGCTCGCAGAAACACCAATGGCGAGAGGATCGATTCAGGGTCGGGGGAATACTCCCCTTCATCCAGAATTTCCACCACCCCGCGCGCGGCAATCTCCAGTTGCTGATGTGGCGTATCCAGCGTCAGCACATGCAACACGTTGCCGTAAGCATCCAGGGTGCGCGTGGCTTCGCACGGTAAATCGAGATCCCATGACAGAATCTGCTGGTGCACCGAGTTCTGCGGCGTCAGGCGCAGATACTGGGTGCTGAGTTTGACCTGATGCTCATAGGCATACCAGGTTTTGTGCTCGATATTCAGTCTCATTTCGCCTCCAGATAGGTCTGATTGATGCTTTCTGCCAGCGCATTGGTCTGCGAGAGAAAGTGATTAAGCCAGCTGTACAACCCGTCACGCGTCAGACTTTCCCAGGTGCTGAAGCGCATTTCGGCCAACAGCACCGTCACCAGATAGCGTGGACGATCCTCACCGCTGCTGCCGATCTGTTCTAACTGGTTGGCGATCTCCTCGATGCAGGAGTGCAGCGATCGCGGACTTTCGTTACGCAGGATCAGCATCTCATTCACCAGATTCGGCATCAGCTGCTGCTTAAAGATCGCGTTATAGGCTTCACGCGCCGACACCGCACGCAGCAAGGTATCGAGGCAATAATATTCACGCACCGAATCGGGGTTTTGCTCCAGCAGTTGTTGATTGACGCTCAACAAACGCGCGGTACCGTCGCTGCGCTCCATCAGCGTGCCGATACGGATAAAGCACATCGCATCGCCGCGCAGCAAGGTGCCGAACATCGCGCCACGAAACAGGTGCGAACGCTCTTTAACCCAGTCAAAAAAGCTGTCAGCGTTGGCGCTGGTGATGCCGCGTCGCCGCATGTTACGCATCTCAATCCACGTCGAGTTGATGCTCTCCCACACTTCAGACGACAGACTGCCGCGCACCGCGTGCGCATTGTTCCACGCCTCCTGCCAGCAGCTAAAAATGCTGCTGGGGTTACGATCGTCAAGAGCGAAAAAGTTAAACAGCTGCGGCATGGTGAAACGCCCGTTGAGGGTTTCAAACAGCTGGCGCGTGCCGGTGAGATTAAGCGGCAACAACAGCTCATCGGTTTGGCTGTTACGCACCGGCATCAGCGAAAGCCGGTTGGTGACATCCAGCACCCGGGCAAGTTGTTCTGCGCGCTCCAGATAGCGCGCCATCCAATAGAGGCCACTGGCCGTGCGGCTTAGCATGATGCGTCATCCTCCAGAACCCAGGTGTCCTTGGTGCCACCGCCCTGCGATGAGTTCACCACCAGCGAACCTTCGGTCAGCGCCAAGCGGGTTAAGCCACCCGGCACTAAGCGAATATCCGCACCACATAAGGCAAAGGGACGCAAATCGATATGACGCGGCGCCAGGCCGTTGTCGATAAACGTCGGACAGGTGGAGAGCGACAGCGTGTCCTGCGCGATATAGTTTTCCGGGCGTGCTTTCAAACGATCGCGAAAATCACTCAGCTCCTGCTGGCTGGCCACCGGGCCAATCAACATGCCGTAACCGCCAGCGCCGTGTACCTCTTTCACCACCATTTTGCTGAGATTGGCGAGGACGTAAGTCAGATCCTGCGGCTTGCGGCACTGCCAGGTCGGCACGTTGTTGAGGATCGGATCTTCATCCAGATAGAAGCGGATCATGTCGGGCACGTAGGGATAGATCGATTTGTCATCGGCCACGCCAGTTCCAATGGCATTGGCCAACACCACGTTACCGGATCGATACACCGACAGCAGGCCCGGCACGCCGAGCATCGAATCGGGACGGAACGCCAGCGGATCGAGGAACGCATCATCAACACGGCGATAGATCACATCAACTTTGCACGGCCCGGCGGTGGTGCGCATCATCACCGCACCGTCTTTGACAAACAGATCGGCACTTTCCACCAGCTCAACGCCCATCTGCTGCGCAAGGAAACTGTGTTCGAAGTAGGCGCTGTTGAAGCGGCCCGGCGTCAGCACCACTACCACCGGATCGTTGACCGGTGAGCTTTCGCGCAGGGTTTGCAGCAGGTGTGAAGGATAGCGTTCTACCGGGGCAATATGCTGCTCGACGAACAGTTCCGGGTAGAGGCGCATCATCATCTTGCGGTTCTCCAGCATGTAGGAGACACCAGAAGGCGTGCGCAGATTGTCCTCCAGTACGTAGTACTCGCCGTCGTTATTCCGCACCATATCGACACCGGTGATGTGCGCATAGATGTTGCGGTGCAGATCGACACCTTGCATGCAGGGCTGATATTGATCGTTTACCAGCACCTGCTCGGCAGGCACGATCCCCGCCTTGAGGATGTGTTGTTGATGGTAGATATCATGCAGGAAGGCATTCAGCGCCTGCACGCGCTGGCGGATGCCGCGATCGAGCATCGCCCATTCACCCGCCGGAATAATACGCGGTACGCTGTCGAACGGGATGAGCCGTTCTGCGCCGCCATCGTCACCATAGACATTGAAGGTGATGCCCACACGATGAAACAACAGTTCCGCTTCTTCGCGCTTACGCGCCACGGCCTCTTTGTCCGCCTGTTGTAACCACTCCCAGTAATGCTGATAGTGCGCACGGTGTTCACCGTTGCTCAATAACATCTCATCATAGAAGTGTGACGCTATCTGGTAGCTTTCTTTCATGATTTACCCGGCGCTTGTCAGAGGACCTGGATCCTCTCCTGCACAAAGTGTGCCAGAGGCTCACGCCCCAAACGGCACACGCGCCCCGATAGCGGAGCAGCGCCGAATAACACTCAGATTGCACCTTACTGGTGCATTAACTGCTGCGCAATTGGCAGCCAGATATCCGTCATCGCTCCATCGCCCCCCGTGAAAGGATCGCGATGCGGTAAAGGTACGCGCGCGATCTGATCTTTCGCCGCGCGTAAACGGGAAGGTTCATCACGCACGGTTTCCGGGGACATCCCTTCAGGATAGGCGCCAACGGCGAAAAAATCGTCTGAGGCGAACACCTGTTTATGGCCGACACCGGCGGGGATCAGCACCGCATCACCCTCACGTAGCGTCACCATGCGGCCGCTATCGCCGCCAAACAGCACTTCCGCCCAGCCCGACGCGACGCCCAGAATTTCATGGGTGTTGGGATGGTAATGGGTGTAAGGGAAGATCGGCGCGCGCCACGCGGCCGGCCAGCCGTTAGCGGTGAAGGTTTTTTCAAACCATTCGGCGCTGTTGCTTTGCAGCTCCTCATCATAGTCAGGCGCAATGCCGGGCCAGATGATCAGCGGCAGCAGATTGTTAGGCACGCCGCCTGAGGGCTGCGACAGCATCAAATGCTGCGGATTATTTGATGAACCTGCAGAAAAGGTACCGGCGGCGAAAGACATCAGTAACAGCAGGCTGGAAGTGTTGGCAGTCATACTCTTTCTCCGGGAAGCCACGTTACTTAATTGTGGCAAACCCCGACGGCATTGCAATGTGCGCCCGCCAACAAAATTCACATAAAAGAATGATTTACCTTACTAAAGCCAAATTAGTTGGCAACATATTTAACATTTTGTGGGACCGGAAAAGCCGCCAATAAACTGTTATAAAAAAACACCTCAATTCTGTATCTGATTCGCTTCACTGTTATGTGATTTACTGGCAGGCAGTAACATTTAGAGGTGAACTATGGAAGCGATCAAACAAATTCTGCTCGATGAAATCGCCACGCTGAACCGTGAAGGCCAGCGCGATAATCTGCCACGCTTTAGCTTTTCATTCCTCAAAACCCATCCGGGGCTGTGGGCGATCATGTACCTGTGCTACGCGCTGTGCGTGGCGCTGATCTTCTCCACTGAGATGCTCGGCTGGCCCGCGTTCTGGTTCGCCACCGCCTTTGTATTGGTGATGAGCTTCCTGATGCTGATGGATATCAACCCCAAATACCGCTTTGAGGATATCGACACGCTAGACCTGCGCGTGTGCTACAACGGTGAGTGGTATTACGTGCAGCCGGTTTCGCAGCAGGCGCTGGATAAGATCGTGGAAAATCCCGGCACGCCCGACCGCGTGCGCAGCGGCATCGATCGCCTGATGAAGCAAAAAGGCGAAGTGGATTTTTATGATGTTTATTACCTGACATGGGGAAATAAACAGGCGGCAACTATCTGATGAATATCGTCTTGCACGAGATGCAAGACAGCACAGGCTACAAAAATCTGACGCGATGTTGTCAAGGTTGCCCTGCAGGTAAAAACGGCACATCGGTGTCAATTCAGACTGACCACATTGGTCATCCTTTGTGGTCAGTCGTCTCGGGGGCCAACATTTTGCGGCAGAGCCGTTAAGCCGACGCCAACTGAGCAATCAATTTCCCTAACGTCTCCACCGCCGCCTCGGCGCGCGCATCCCACGGCCAGGCGGTGTTGAAGCGGAAACAGTGGCTGAACCCTTCACTGCCCGAGAACAGCTGACCGGGCGCGATACTGATGCCTTCTTTTAACGCCAGATGATACAGCTGCGTGGTGTTGATCTGCTGCGGCAGCGCAATCCACAAGAAATAGCCGCCTGGCGTATCGCTGATCTGCGCGTCAACAGGCAGCACACGACGTAAAGCCTGCTGCGCCAGCTGCTTACGTTTTGCCAGCGTCTGGCGCAACTTCTTTAAGTGCGTGTCGTAACTACGGGTGCTGAGGAAGTCGGCTAATGCCAGCTGCATCGGCGCGCTGGTGGAGAGCGTGCTCATGAGCTGAATACGCTGTACACGCTGTGCATAGCGCCCGGCAGCCACCCAACCCACGCGAAATCCCGCGACCAGATTCTTGGAAAAACTGCCGCAGTGCAGCACATTCCCATCACGATCAAAAGCTTTGGCAGGCAAAGGCTTATCGTGGCCGCTGTAGAGATCGCTGTAAACGTCATCCTCAATCATCGCGACCTGGTAGCGCGACAGCAGAGTGACCAACTGTTGTTTTCGTTCAGCGCTCAGGGTAAAGCCCAGCGGGTTTTGTCGATTGGTCATCAGCCAGCAGGCTTTGACCGGCCAACGTTGCAATGCCTGCTCCAGCTCGTCGAGATCGATGCCCTGCTCGACATCGCTGGCGATGGCAATCGCATTCAGTTTCAGGCGCTCAATCACCTGCAAGGCCCCGTAGAACGAAGGATTTTCGATCACCACCCAATCACCGGGTTCAGTCACCGCTTGCAGGCTGAGGTTGAGGGCTTCCATCGCGCCGTTGGTGATCACGATATCGTCCGGCGACAAGGTAATGCCCTGTTGGGCATAGCGCTGCGCCAGAATCTTACGCAGCGCTTCGTTGCCAGGCGGCAGGTTGTTCAGGGCATCGCTGGGTTTCAGATTGTGTGAGACCTTAACCAGCGAGCGCATCAGCTGACGCTGCGGGAAGAGTTCAGGATCGGGAAAGGCTGAGCCAAACGGCATGATGGCGGGATCGCGCGTGGCTTGCAGCACATCAAACACGAAGCTGTTGGTGTCCGCCTGCTCGGTTTTGGCGATCGCCTGGGTGGGCAAACGTGGGCGGCTCTCGGCGGCTCGTGGCGCAACGTAGTAACCAGATTGCGGCTTTGACAGGATCCAACCCTGGCTTTCCAGCACTTCATAAGCGTGCATCACCGTCATCAGGCTAAGGCCGCTTTGTTCCGCCTGCTGACGTAATGACGGCAGCTTTTCGCCCGGCGGCCAGATGCGCGCTTCGATCTGCGTCCGAAGTTGATCCACCAACTGCTGATATTTCGCCACCCTGGCTCCGATATTGGAAATGAGTGCGGCTATTTTCCCTCACCCTGGCCCCTTCCCGCAAGCGCGAGAGGGGATGGTTGGGATGGGGCCATCACCGCACAAATACCCTTACGGCAACTGCACCAGTTGCTGCTCATTTTCGACAAAATTCGGCAGTTCGTGGATGCGTTCTGGCGGCACCGGTTTGCCCAGCAAATAACCCTGCAAGGTATCGCAACCCAGGCCGGTGAGGAACGCTTGTTGATCCTGCGTTTCCACCCCTTCCGCCACCACTTTGAGATCGAGCGACTGCGCCAGTGCCACAATGGCAGAGACAATGGTGGCATCTTCAGATTTCGCCTGCAGTTCATTGACGAAGGCGCGGTCGATCTTCAACTCACTGGCGGGCAAACGTTTGAGATAGAGCAGGCTGGAGTAACCCGTGCCGAAATCATCAATCGAGGCTTTCACGCCCATATCCGTCAGTTGCGTCAGAATACGCACACTCTCTTCCGGATCGCGCATCGCGGTGGTTTCCGTCACTTCCAGCGTCAGCAACTCGGCCGGGATCTGATGCTTCGCCAGCGCCTGCGTCACGGTTTCCACCAGGTTGCTCTGCTCAAACTGCAGCGCGGAGAGATTCACCGCGACCGACCAGTGTGGATGGCCCTGCAGATGCCAGCAGTGCAATTGACGGCAGGCTTCGTTAATCACCCAGTTACCGATGTTGATGATCATGCCGGTCTTCTCGGCAATCGGCAGGAATTTGTCCGGTGCCAGCAAACCGCGTGTCGGATGTTCCCAGCGTAGCAACGCTTCAAATCCAATAATCGGGCCGCTCGGCGCACAATATTTTGGCTGGTAGAACAGACGTAACTCTTCATTATCCAGCGCTTGCCACAGGTCGTTATTGAGCTGTAACTGCGACTGCGCCAGAGTGTTCATCGACGGCTGGAAGAAGTTGTAACCGTTACGGCCGTTGTTCTTGGTGTGATACATCGCGGCATCGGCGTTAAACATCAATTCACGCTCATCTTTGCCGTCGCCAGGATAGACCGCGATGCCAATACTCAGTGACACCACCAGCTCATAGCGTGAAATATCAAACGGACGATCGACTGCTTTCACCAACGCATCCGCTACCGCTGCGGCGTCATTGGGCTCATCGATTTCGATCAGCAGCACGAACTCGTCACCGCCCATACGTGCCAGCGTGTAGTGCCCTTTCATCTGGCCGATCATGCGCTCGGCCACGGCAATCAGCAGATTGTCACCCACATGGTGACCAAAGGCGTCATTGACCGCTTTGAAGCCATCCAGATCCATAAACATCAGCGCAAACTGCGACTTCTCGCGATTGGCTTTGTTGATCGATTGCTCCAGACGATCTTCCAGCAAAATACGGTTTGGCAGGCGCGTCAGGTTATCGTGCAGGGCCAGTTGCGCCAGCTCGCGGTTGGCTTCCGCCAGCGAGTGGGCAAGGATTGAGGTGCGCGCTTGCAGGCGTGCATCCAGCATCGAAACCAGCAAGGTGATGCCGAGGATCGCCAGCGTCACCACGGTGACCACAATCGCCAGCCAGTTGCTGTTGACGCCCATGTGCGTGGCGTGACTCATCTCCGGGAAGCTGGCCGCGGCCATACCGGTGTAGTGCATACCTGCGATGGCGCAGCCCATCACCACCGAAGCACCGAGACGCAGAATGGTCACGCGTCCATGTCCTTCACGCAGGTTAAAGGCCAGCCACAGCGCCGCGCCCGACGCTACCAGCGCAATCACCACTGAAGCGGCAACCCAGCCCCAATTCCAGACGATGCCCGGCGCAAACATCAGCGCGGCCATGCCCATGTAGTGCATAGCGACCACGCCGGAACCGAGCACCAAAGCCCCGCCCGTTAAGCGCCGCCAGGATAAATCATGCGATGAGCACACCAGCCACAAGGCAAAAATTGATGCCAGGATCGCCACCGCCATTGAGGTGGCGGTCAGCAGCGGATCGTAGCTCATCACCATATCCAGGCTCATCGACAGCATGCCGATGAAATGCATCGCCCAGACGCCGACGCCCATGGCGAATCCACCGCCTAATAACCAAACCAGCGCCACCTTGCCAGTTGAAGAAGCCACGCGTCCCGCCATATCCAGCGCGGTAAACGAGGCCAGCATCGCCACCAGAATGGAAACGATGACAGTAAACGAATCGTACGAAGTCACTAACATAGTGATTTCCCAAGTTAAAGCCGTTATCAATCAGCTGTGGTGTTATGAAAAAAAGTCAAGGCTATAGGTTTTATTGTGTGTTTTATCGGCAGGATCACTGCCGATTTGAGTCTTTGAACGATGAAACCTTCCGATGTGGAAGAAAATAAAAACTGTTTATCAGGCGCTGGTTAAAGGCAGCGGGTGCTCCGCGAACAGCGGCGGTATAGTAAGCGCAGCGGTAAATTCACTGATACGCTCTGCTGGTGTCGGCTTGCCCAGCAGATAGCCCTGCAGCGTGTCGAAACCGAGTCCGGTCAGCAGACGCTGCTGTTCCTCGGTTTCTACCCCTTCGGCCACCATGCGCAGATTGAGACTTTGTGCCAGCGTCAGCATCGCGCTCACGACGGTGGCGTCCTCGCTGTCGGCACGCAGGCTGTTAATAAAGGCGCGGTCGATTTTCAGTTCGGTGGCTTCCAGATGTTTCAGATGCAGTAAATTGGCATAGCCGATACCGAAGTTATCTATCGCCACTTTCACGCCGAGTTGATGCAATTCTGCAATGCGCTGCTGGCTGAACTGCGGGTCGCGCATCGCGATATTCTCGGTAATCTCCAGCATCAGCGCCCCCTCCGGCAGCTGATAGCGCAGCAATGCATGACGTAAGCTGTCGATGAGATCGCGCTGATGGAATTGCAACGCCGAAAGGTTAACTGACACGCTCCAGTCGCGGTTGCCTTCATCGTGCCACTGTTTTAACTGACGGCACGCTTCGTTGATCACCCAATTGCCCAGCGCCACGATTTGCCCGGTTTTCTCCGCGCGCGGCAGGAACATATCCGGCATCAGTAATCCGCGACGCGGATGTTGCCAGCGCAGCAGCGCTTCGAAACCCATAAGCACCGTGCCGCCTGCGCGGAATTTTGGCTGATAGAACAGGCACATTTCCTGATATTCCAGCGCATTCCACAGGTCATTCGCCAGCGCCAGTTGGTGCTGTGCCACGGCGCTCATCATCGGTTCAAACAGACACCAGCCGTTTCGGCCGCTGTGTTTGGTGTGATACATGGCGGAGTCGGCGTTGAACATCATCTCCTGCTGGCTACGACCGTGCTGCGGGAACACCACGATGCCGATACTCAACGACACCCGCAGTGAATAACGATCCAGTTCAAACGGCGCATCAATCGCATTCACCAGCTGCTGCGCCAGCGCCGAGGCTTGCAAATCATTGTATTGTGGACACAGCAGCACAAACTCATCGCCACCCAGTCGCGCCAGCAGCACGCCCTCGCCCAGCTTCACGCGCAGACGTTCGGCGACCGCGATAAGCAGGCGATCGCCCACGTGATGGCCCCAGGTATCGTTGACCGCTTTGAAGCCGTCGAGATCCATAAACATCAGTGCAAAGGTTTCATCCTGCAACGTGGCTTGCTTGATCTGCGCCGTCAGCTGCTGCTCCAGCAGCACGCGGTTGGGAAGCGAGGTGAGATTGTCATGCATCGCCAGTTGGCGCAGTTCGCTATTGGCACGCTTGAGCTTGGCCGCCAGACGCGCGGCGCGCAGCTGGGCATCCAGCATGGAAACTAACAGCGTGAGGCCAAGAATGGACAGCGTGATAATGGTCACCCACACCGCCAGTCCATCCTCACTGATGCCATGATGCTGCTGCATGGTGCTCGGCATGCTGTACTCCGCCGCCGCCATGCCGGTGTAGTGCATCCCGGCGATGGCAATACCCATCACCAGCGCGGCACAGACACGCATAATCCACACGCTCTCGCCCTGGCGCAGATGAAACGCCAGCCACAGTGCCGCCCCCGAGGCGGCATAGGCAATCACCACGGAGAGCGCGACCAATGGCATGTCCCAGCGAATCGCCGGTTCAATCATCAGGGCATTCATGCCGATGTAATGCATCGCCACCACGCCGCTGCCAAGTATCAGGGTGCCACTTATCAGCCGACGCGGGGTCAGATGGCTGCCCTGAACACCCTGGGCGAAGGCGAAGATGGCAGAGAGGATCGCCACCAGCAGGGAAACCGTGGTGAGGGTAATGTCATAACGCATGGTCATCGGCATCATCATCGCCAGCATGCCAATGAAGTGCATCGCCCAGATGCCAATGCCCATGGCGGTGCCACCGCCAATCAGCCACATTTTCGCCAGGCAGCCGCGTGAAACCGCGACGCGTCCAGCCGTATCCAGTGCGGTAAACGCAGCAATGAAGGCCACGATCAATGAAACCGTGACCAGAACGCTATCCCAGGTAACTAGCAGCATGTGCGCTCCTAAACTCAGCCCGCTGCAGAGCAGGAGCTGTATCGTCAAAAATGATCAAAAGGTCGAAACATTGATTAAGGGTGAGTAATGACCGCACGCAGTGAGGCAGAGGGGGGAGCCGATCCAGACAATTCTGGAAACACCGCGCTATGTTTTTGGTTTTTCATCTTCAGTCGCAGTCAGAAAAATTAATAATATCTGATTAATGCACGAACATAGCATTGAACGGTTAATCGCGGTAGAGGGTTAAATCACTCGCTGTTTAGTTTTTTTAACCGGTTGTCACCCCTTGCGATTACTACGTTATCGGCGAAAAGTGTGAATTGATTAATGAAAAATCTAAGCGCAACGCTCCCAGTGTTGATTTGCTGATCTATAGTAAAGAAAACTGATATAAATCATAAACCCATCATCTAAGAATATTCCTAGATGCCGGGCACTTACGCGGTAAAGCCGATCGTGGCTCTTGTTTGACTTCGGATTCGTTTCATAAATGAATCACCAGGTGAAAAAGCACTGACCTTGGATAATCAGTAAGGAATGATTATGAAACTCAAGCTTTTTCTTTTGGCGTCCAGCCTGAGCGTAGTGCTCGCCCCTACCGCGGCTTTTGCCGCCACCACAACGGGAACCATTAATGCGACCCTGACCCTGACCACCGGTTGTCTGGTGAACGGTCAGTCTGCCACCACGGGTGTCAACTTCGGTACCCTGAACTTTGGTAGCAGCGCCGCAACCTTCGATACCCTGAATGCCACGCTGGTCGGCGCATCGGGCAACGGTATTTATGTTCGCTGCACCACCGGCCAGACTTTCAACGTGCAGGTCACCAGCAGTAATGCTGCACCGGCGACCATTTACGGCACCGTCAGCGGACAGCCGCGCTATCTGATCCTCGGTTCCAATAACACCCAAGGCATTGCCTATACCCTGTATAGCGATGCGGCATTCACCACCGCCATCGCCAATAACACCAACATTGCCGCCAGCGGCACCACGGACCCGACCTTAGGCACTAACTACGCCATTTATGGTCGTGTGGTGGGCGGCGGGTTTAACCCGTTGATTCCGGCAGGGACTTATACCGACACCATTAACGTTGCGGTGAACTACTGAGGTCAGTTGTGGGGTAATCAGGGTGGCCGTGGTGCAGCGTTGGGTGCACATTGCAGGCGGCCTCGCCCTGCTGATAGGGAGCGTCTCTGCCTGGGGGTTGCCAACCGCAACCTTTCAGGTCTCTGCATCAGTAGTGGCAGGCTGTGTTGTCTCCGGTACCAATACCGGGGTCTTTGGCACGCTTAATTTCGGTACGCAATCTGGCGTGTCGTCCAGCAGCGTGAGCGCCAGCTATGTGCAAAGCACCACCATCATTCTCGCCTGCACGCCAGGCACCGCCGTTAGCATGAGCATTAATGGCGGCGCCAATTACTCTACTACCCGCAATCTCAAGGTCTCGGGTAACACCAATACCGTGCCCTATTCCCTTTACACCAACGCGGCACACACCACGGCGATTCCGGTGAATAGCGCCGTGGCGCTGAGTTACAGCAACGCCAATAACATTACTTTGCCGATTTATGGCCTGTTAACGCTGCCCGGCCCCACGCGCGCCGGCACTTATACCGACACCTTAACCGTTACGCTTAGCTGGTGACGGCAGTGATAAAGAAGGATGAATAATCATGAACCTGCGCGCCCTGTTACTGTTGTTTATCATGGCACTAATGCCTGCTGCCCACGCTGCCAATTCGCTGATGATTTGGCCAATCGACCCGGCTATTAACCCTGATGAGAAAGCCAGTGAGTTGTGGCTGGAAAACCGTGGGAATGCCACCACCATGATGCAGGTGCGTATCTTTAGCTGGCTGCAGGTAGGCGGTCAGGAACAGTATCAAACCCAGCAGCAAGTGGTCGCCAGCCCGCCGATGGTGCGCCTGGAGCCGGGTCAGAAACAGCTGGTGCGCCTGATTAAGCAGGGCCCGCCGGAAGCGGGACGCGAAATGTCCTACCGCGTGGTGCTGGATGAAATCCCTACGCCACGCACGCCCGGCGAAAATCAGGCGGGATTAACCTTCCAGATGCGCTATTCGGTTCCGCTGTTTGTTTATGGTAACGGCGTCACCAGCGACAGTGCGAAGCCGCAACTCAGCTGGCAGCAGGTGGACAGTGGTGGCAAACGCTGGCTGGAACTGACCAACCGGGGCAACGGCCATGCGCGGCTGAGTAATGTCACCATTGGTGGCCGCCGCCTGGGCAATGGCCTGTTTGGCTATGTGCTGGCAAACAGCAGTAACCGCTGGCCATTAACCAGCAGCGTGAGCGGAGAGCTGTCCGCAGAAGTGAATAAAGGGCACTGGAGCAGCGCGGCCGCGCGTTGATGACGTTTTCGCTGCATCCCTGCACGTTGGCAGTGGCTAGCGTGCTATGCCTGTTACCTCAAATCAGTAGCGCGGAGACCTTTTCCGAGCTACCACCGCCCCCTGCGCTGGAGAACAACGCCAGCGGTCAGCAGTACATGCTGGAGCTGGTGGTGAATCAGAATGCGCGCGGCGATATCGTGCCGGTGGAGCGTAAAAACGGCGACTTTTGGCTGCGCAGTGGCGATTTACAGCGTGCCGGTATCCCTGCGGAGAAACTCCAGGGCGAGCAAATCGATGTGAATCAACTTGCGGAGGTGAAAGCAGAATATGACGAGCGCCGTCAGCGCCTGTTGCTCACCGTTCCGCCCGCCTGGCTGCCCGGCCAGGTGATCGGTAAAGATCAGCGCGGCCCTCGCTACCCGGGGCGAGCCAGTAACGGTGCGCTGCTCAATTACGACTTCTACGCCACCCGTACCGATAATGCCGGTTCGCGCTTGTCGAGCTGGAATGAACTGCGCGTATTTGGTCCGGTCGGGCAATTCTCCACTAATGGCGTGTATACCCAACAGCTTGAAGGCGGTGTCAGCGGCCAGCAAGAGGGATACATTCGCTACGATACCTGGTTCAGCAATGAAGATGAGAACGATGCAATTAGCTGGCGCGCCGGGGATCTGGTCACCGATGCGCTGAGCTGGAGTAACAGCGTGCGTCTGGGTGGCGTGCAGATTGCGCGTGATTTCAGCGTGCGACCGGATTTGGTCACTTACCCGCTACCCGCGTTTTCCGGCCAGGCCGCAGTGCCCTCTTCCGTCGATCTGTTTATTAACGGTTATCGCAGCACGCAAGCCAATGTGCAGCCGGGTCCGTGGTCGCTGACCAATGTGCCTTTCGTTAATGGCGCGGGCGATGCGGTGATCACCACCACCGATGCCGTGGGGCGCCAGGTCACTACCACGCTGCCGTTTTATGTCTCCAGCAGCCTGCTGCGACAGGGTTTGTCGGATTACTCCTTCTCGGCCGGTGCTATTCGTGAAAACTACGGACTGGAGAACTTTGACTATGGCGCAGCAGCAGCCAGCGGCTCTTATCGTTATGGGCTAACCGACTGGCTGACGCTGGAGAGCCATGCGGAAGGCAGCGACAGCGTGGCCACCGGCGGCGCTGGGGGATTGGTGAAGCTCGGCAGCTGGGGCGTGGTCAATGGTGCGCTGGCACAAAGTCAGATGGAAGGTAAACCCGGCACGCAATACAGCTGGGGTTATCAATATAACAACAGCTGGTTTAGCCTCGGCACCCAGCATGTGTTACGCACCGCCGATTACGGCAATCTGGCGCTGGTCGGCAGCCGGGGTGACAGCGCCAACACCAGCTACTCACTGGCGCGACGCAGTGCGCAGTACACCGCCAGCGTGTCACTCAATCAATACGGTAGTCTGGGCCTGGCCTACTTTGATATTGCCGGCGGATCGGGCGATCGCACCCGCTTGTGGAACCTGTCCTGGAGTAAAAATCTGTGGGGTAACAGCAGCCTGTATATCTCCGCCAGCCGCGATCAGGAACAGGGTGACTGGAGCGGCGCTATCTCACTGGTAATCCCATTCGGCGAGCAGAGCAGTGCTTCGGTGAGCTACGAGCGCGATCAACAGGGCAACAACAATCAGCGCCTCTACGTGTCACGCGCCATGCCGACCGATGGTGGCTTTGCGTATGATGCGGCCTGGGCCAATCAGGGTGGCGACAGCGGTGATTACCGCCAGGCAAGCCTGCGCTATCGCAATAACAAAATCGACACCTCTGCCGGGTTCTACGGCGATAACGATAACACCACGCAGTGGGCCGATTTCACCGGTTCGCTGGTGCTGATGGATAACCGCGTATTTGCCGCCAACGACATCAATGATGCGTTTGTGGTGGTGAAAACCGATTACCCGGATGTCACGGTGCGCTATGAAAACCAGGCAATGGGACGCACCGATAATCAGGGCTATTTGCTGGTGCCATCGATCAGCAGTTACTACGGCGCAAAATACGATATCGATACCCTGGATTTACCGGCTGACCGCACCGCACCAAAGGTGGAACAGCGTTTCGCGGTGAAACGGAAAAGCGGTTACCTGCTGAACTTCCCGGTAGAGCGCCTGCGTGCCGCCAGCGTGGTGCTGCATGATAAACAGGGGCAACCGTTGCCGATCTCCAGCCAGGTGTTGCGCCCGAATCAGGGGACGGAATATATCGGATGGGATGGCATTGTCTGGATGGAGAATCTGAGCGCTGAAAACCCAATTCATGTGGTGACGCCAGATGGACGCAGTTGTGATACCACGCTGACCATTGCCAACGGCCAACCCAAAGCACTGGAGACCTACGGTCCGCTGACGTGCGATCTGCCGCCACCCGCACCGGGTTCAGCGGTCAGCACGGCCAATAATTCACAGTCAGGAATTTCACCATGAGAAAGTTTCTTTTGCTGCTGGCGCTGTTTATCTTGCCGGGCACCAGCTATGCGCTTTGTAGTTTATCGGCCCCAACGGCGACCTTTGGCTCCGTGACGACATTCGCGGTGGGCTCCACGGTGCAGAACACCTCCAGCACCACCAACGTTAACTGTGGAACGGGCACGCTTTCGCTATTGGGCACCGATAATGTCACCTACGCCTTTACCACCGCCACCTATCTCAGCGGCACGCGTGCCGTGTTGAAAACCGCCAGCACCGGCACGGACAGTATTCCGATTCAGATGTGTATCGACAGCGCCTGTGCCAGCGAACTCACGCAGGGGTCTAACCACGTTTACAGTTCATCGGCGTTGTTAACACTGGGCAGCACGCTCAATTTCAATATTCCGCTCTATTTCCGCACAGTGCCTGGACAGGTGATTGCCGCAGGCAGTTATACGACGACGATTACGCTCACTGTGAGCTATACGGTATGTGCCGGGTTGAACGTAGCAGGTTTATGCGTGGGTACGGTGCAAACCAGTACCGGCACCGCGATGCCGATTACCGTTAACCTGGTTGTCACCAATGATTGCACCACCATCACCGCGCCCAATGTGAGTTTTGGCAGCGCACCCCTGGTGGGAAGTTTCTCCACGGTGCAGCAGACGATTAACGTAGTGTGTTCTAAAGGCAGCACTTTCACTGTGGGGTTGAGCAATGGCAGCTACTACAGCGGCACCACGCGCCAGATGGCGAGCGGGACTAACCGGCTGGCTTATGACATTTATAAAGGCACCACCACCACGACACGCTGGGGACCGACCGGCACTGACCGCTGGAGTAGCGCCAGCGCCACCTCCCTGAACGCGGATCTGGTGACGCGCAACTTCACCTATACAGCGCAGATTCTGACGACGCAGAATACGCCAGCGGCGGGGAGTTATACGGATAGCGTGGTGGTGGATCTGTCGTTTTAGGCAGGGCATGGGCGACGATGTCGCCTGTTAAAAGGCCCGATGATTGCGTTTCACTGCACCATACCCACACATCTGCATAAACAAAAAAGCAGCCCCTTCAACAAGGGGCTGCTTTATTCGAATAGTTTCTTAACAGGCTGACATGAGGCCCGCTGTCAGCCAGGGCGTTACAGTGAAGCTCCCACCGGCGTGCCGCCATGGCGCGCCTGATACTGTTTCACCATGCGGCCAATCAGCAGCGTGCCGATCAATCCGCACACTGCCGCGAATGACAACCACACGCCGGGCATCGCTTTATCGCCCGTGGCATGGATCAGGTAGCTTGAAACCGCTGGCGTGAAGCCACCAAACAGTGCGGTCGCCAGGCTGTACGCCAGTGAGAAGCCGGTGGCGCGCACTTCAGCCGGCATAATTTCCGCCAGATAGACCACCATCGCACCGTTATAGCTGGCATACAGGAACGATAACCACAATTCCGCTTCCACCAGATGCGCAAAGGTGGGCGATCCCACCAGCCAGTGCAGCACCGGCCAGGTGGTGAGAATCATCAGGATAGTAAAGGTGATCAGCAGCGGACGACGTCCTATGCGATCCGACAGCGAGCCCATGACCGGCAACCAAATCAGGTTAGAGATACCGACAAAAAGCGTCACCATAAAACTCTGCTCATCGCTCATCATCAGCACGGTTTTACCGAAGGTCGGGGTGAAGGCGGTGATCATGTAGAACATCACCGTGGTGGTCACCACCATCAGCATACCCGCCAGCACCAATGCCCAGTTCTCACCGACCGAGCGCATGATCTGCCCCATGGAAGGATGTTGTTTGCGTTTGCTGAACGCTTCGGTTTCTTCCAGCATGCGACGGATCCAGAACAGGAACGGCACAATCATACAACCGACAACGAACGGAATACGCCAGCCCCACTCGGTGACCGCTTCCTTCGCCAACAGATGGTTGAGGCCGAGACCAAGCAGCGCCGCGAAGATCACCGCAACCTGCTGACTGCCGGACTGCCAGCTAACATAAAACCCTTTGCGTCCTTTTGGTGCTACTTCAGACAGATACACTGACACACCGCCTAATTCCACACCCGCCGAGAAGCCCTGCAGCAAACGACCCAGCAGAATCAGAATCGGTGCGGCGGCACCCAGGGTGGCATAGCCTGGCACCAGGGCGATGGTAAGCGTACCCAACGCCATCAAGCCCAGCGTCAGCAACAGTCCTTTACGGCGACCGTGGTGGTCGATGTAGGCACCGAGAATAATCGCGCCAAGCGGACGCATCAGGAAGCCCGCGCCAAAGGTCATCAGCGTGAGCATCAGGGATGCAAAGGGGTCATCTCCCGGGAAAAAGGTTTTGGCGATCGCCGTAGCGTAATAGCCAAACACCATGAAATCGTACATCTCAAGAAAGTTACCGCTGGTAACGCTAAAGATGGTTTTGGCACCGCCTTGCGATGGCTTTTGTAAAGACTGACTCGCGCTCATATTGTCCTTCCTGGGTTTTTCTTCCGTTGTAGCGGGTTGCGCCAGGAATAGATGTGATCCGCTTCACCATTGCAGTTTACAAAAGTGAGACCAAAAGTAACAAGAAATTAACATTGACGGCGGGAGCAAATAAAAAGGGCCGCTATCGATAGCGGCCCTTGTGAGCGATAAGAGGGGGTGAATTATTTCTTCACCGTCTCCATGCCCATCAAACCAATCTTCAGATAACCCGCTTCGCGTAACTGATCCATCACGCTCATTAGCGTTTCATAATCCACAGACTTATCCGCCTGGAAGAAGATAGTGGTGTCTTTCTTGCCTTCGGTCTGCGCCGTCAGCGCATTCACCAGCGTCTCTTTGGTAACCGCATCGTTGCCGATGTAAATCTGCTTATCTTCCTTAATAGACAGATAAACCGGTTTTTCCGGACGCGGTTGCGGTGCGCTGGTGGAGGCAGGCAGGTTAACGCGCACATCCACCGTAGCTAATGGCGCGGCGACCATAAAGATGATCAGCAGAACCAGCATGACGTCGATAAACGGCGTCACGTTGATTTCATGCATTTCGCCATCGCCTACCGAGTCATCGTTTAAACGCATCGCCATAATACTTATCCTACGCGCAGTTTCTGTGCCGCCGTCGGACGGGTCGCTTCTTTCGCGGTGTCCACATTGCCGAGATCCAGATCGCGGCTCTGCAGCAGCATCACCTGCGCCGCAACATCACCCAAAGAGGCTTTGTAGCTGGCAATCATGCGCGCGAAGACGTTGTAGATAACCACAGCAGGGATAGCAGCAACCAGACCAATCGCGGTCGCCAGCAACGCTTCTGCGATGCCCGGCGCCACAACAGCGAGGTTGGTGGTCTGGGTTTTAGCGATACCGATAAAGCTGTTCATGATGCCCCATACGGTACCAAACAGGCCGATGAAGGGTGCAACAGAACCGATGGTAGCGAGGAAGCCGTTACCGCGACCGGCATGACGGCTGAATGCCGCAACGCGACGATCAAGGCGGAAGCTGGTACGTTCCTTAATGCCATCAAGGTCTTCGGTACCTGCAGAGAGTTCCAGCTCGTTCTGCGCATCGTTCAGCAACACCGCACTGTGGCTGTTACTTTTAAAGCTTTCAGCGGCGCGGTAAGCATCATTAAGCGAACGCGCTTCGCCCAGCGCCTGCTGTTCGCGTTTCAGGCGACGTTTCGCCCCGCTCAGCTCAGCAAACTTGCCGAAGAAAATCGCCCAGGTGACAACCGAGGCCAGTAACAGGCCAATCATCACCACTTTTACCACGATATCGGCATGCTGATACATGCCCCAAACGGAGAGGTCCGTTTGCATCAAATCACTGGCTACCACGCTGCGTCTCCAACTTCTGTTGCACAGTTCACGATTGAAGCGCGGATCATAGCAAAAAAATTGACCGAAGTGATAGTAGTTCTCATTACTATTTACAAACGATTAATGCTTCAATTTCCAACAATCTATGTGGTTTTTATGGATGCGCTGGCTGATGTTTTACAAATGTGACCTAAACTGAAAATTTATTAAAACATCGTTTCAAAATGTGATGTATTTCATCCAATCAACATTTGACCACTTTTTCGCCAGCGCAATTTCACTATTCTGAGCCAGCCCTTCCCGATTGTGGTGTGCCTGACACCGCTAATGATCATCAAGCTGGAGCAATAATAATGACATCTAAAAAACGACTCACGATTGCAATCTCTTCTCTGGTTATGCTGCTGGCGAGTGGTGCTCACGCCAAAGTGTTAAAAGTCGCGGAAGTGCAGCCTGCCGGTTATCCCACTGTGGTTGCGCTGCAGCATATGGGCGAGAAGTTAAAAGAAGCGACACAAGGACGATTAGAGCTGAAGGTTTACGCGGGCGGCGTGCTGGGCGATGAGGATCAAACGCTGCAACAGGTTCAGCTTGGCGCGATTGATATGATTCGCGTCTCGCTGGCTCCTGTCACCACTATCGCCCCTGAAACCAGTGTGCTAACCCTGCCCTATGTGTTCCGCGATGAAGACCACATGCACAAGGTGCTGGATGGCGATGTCGGCAAACAGATTGTCGAGAAATTCGATAACGATCCCCGCACGCGCATGGTGTTCCTCGGCTGGACCGACGCGGGCACACGCAACATGATCACCAAAAAACCCATCACCAAACCCGAAGATTTACAGGGGATGAAAATTCGCGTGCAAAACAGTGCCATCTCGCTCGCCACCCTGAAAGCCATGGGTGCCAATCCTGTAGCGATGGGCGTCAGCGAAGTGTTTAGCGCCATGCAAACCGGCGTGGTGGACGGCACAGAGAACAATCCACCGACGTTTGTCGCCCACAACTATCTGCCCGTGGCGAAGTATTACACCCTGAGCGGCCACTTTATTCAGCCAGAGATGATCCTGTTTTCTAAAGCCTCATGGGGAAGGCTTTCCGCAGAAGATCAGGCGCTGCTGAAGAAACTCGGCAAGGAAGCGCAGGATGAAGAGCGCCAGCTGTGGGCCACTTACACCGCGCAGTCAGTGGAGAAAATGAAAGCCGGCGGCGTGACATTCCAGGACACCAACCGCGATTACTTTATGAAAGCCACACAGCCGGTGCGCGACCAGTTTGGTGGCAATTATCAGGATCTGATGAAACAGATTGCGGATGTGAAATAACCCTCTCAGCGCCGCGCGACCGCGTGGCGCCTTGCTTAGGTAACGAAGCATGAATGCATATTCCCGTTTGATGGATGGGCTCTATCTGTTGTGCATGGGCATCGCGGCGGTAGCCCTGTTGATCATGGTCACGGTGATACCCATCGGTATTTTCGCGCGCTATGTGCTGAACGGTGCCCTCTCGTGGCCGGAGCCGGTCGCTATCGTCTGCATGATCATCTTTACCTTTATTGGTGCGCCCGTCGGATTGCGGGCAGGCACACACATTTGTGTCTCGATGGTGACCGATCGCCTTTCCGAAACCGGGCAAAAATGGGCGCAACAGCTGTGCAACCTGCTGCTGATCGTGGTGTGTCTCATCCTGCTGCAGGCCAGCTACAGCTTGTGTGAGGCCATGTGGATTCAACCGCTGGCGGCCTTGCCTGCTGTGACGTATGGCGAAATGTATCTGCCCATTCCTATCGGCGCGCTGTTTACGCTGCTGTTTGTGTTCGAGCGAATACTGAATGGCGATCAAAGTCAGCGTCCGCTGGTGACGCTGGGCGGCACACACTAAATTCGGAGCACTAAAATGGATGCTTTCATTCTGGTTGGTAGTTTGGTGTTGCTGCTGTTGGTCGGCTTCCCGGTGGCGTTTGCCGTGGGGTTTGCCGCTTTTATTGGCGCCTGGTGGATTGATTTGCCACTGGAAGCCGTGGTGATTCAGATCACCAACGGGGTCAACAAATTTTCACTCCTCACCATTCCGTTCTTCATTTTGGCCGGGGCGATCATGGCCGAGGGAGGGATTGCCCGCCGCCTGGTGAACTTTGCCTATATCTTCGTCGGTTTTATCCGCGGGGGTTTGTCGCTGGTGAACATCGTGGCATCGACATTTTTTGGCGCGATATCGGGATCGTCAGTGGCCGATACCGCCTCGATCGGATCGGTAATGATCCCGCAAATGGAGCAGAAAGGTTATCCGCGGGATTTCGCCGCTGCCGTGACCGCCAGCGGATCGGTGCAGGCGGTATTAACGCCGCCCAGCCATAACTCTGTTATCTACTCGCTGGCCACCGGCGGCGTCGTCACCATTTCCTCATTGTTTGTTGCGGGCATTATCCCCGGGCTGATGCTGGGATTCTGTTTGATGGTGATGTGCCTGGCGTTCGCTCGCAAGCGCGGTTATCCCAAAGGCGAAGCCATTCCGTTGCGTCAGGCGGTGAAAATCTTCTTCGATGCGTTCTGGGGACTGTTTACCATCGTCATTATTCTGGGCGGTATTCTTTCCGGCATTTTTACCGCTTCGGAATCCGCTGCGATCGCCTGCCTGTGGGCGTTTTTTGTCACGATGTTCATCTATCGCGATTTCAAATGGAATCAGCTGCATATTCTGGTGTTTCGCACCATCAAAACCGTCACCATTGTGATGGTGTTGATTGCCTTTGCGGCGGGCTTTGGCGCAGTGATGACCTTTATGCAACTGCCGACCATGATCACCGATGCCTTCACCAGCATCTCTGATAATAAATACGTGATTCTGATGTGCATCAACGTGTTACTGCTGGTGATCGGCACCTTGATGGACATGGCCCCTATTATTCTGATTTTAACCCCTGTCTTGCTGCCCGTTGCCACCAGTCTGGGCATCGATCCTGTGCATTTTGGCATGATTATGATGACCAACCTGGGTATCGGTCTGATCACCCCGCCGGTCGGTACCGTGTTGTTCGTTGCCAGCGCCGTCAGTAAACAGAAAATTGAGCAAGTGGTGACGGCCATGCTGCCCTTCTACGTCACGCTGTTTTTCATCCTGATGCTGATCACTTACGTGCCCGCGCTATCGCTCTGGCTGCCGCATGTCATGGGTGTGATGTAACGCGAAATCGCAGGGACGCGCTTTTGCCCGGCCAATTCATCGACTGACTCCGATAATCCGCAATCAGGGTCAACCCACTGCGGTGTTTCGTGGTAACGTGGATGTTTTGTGGTAAGTGTCAGGAAAGGCAGTGATGGCAACGAATAAAATTGATACCACGCTGGTTAGCGCGGGACGAAGCAAACGTTACACTCAGGGCTCAGTTAACAGCGTCATTCAGCGCGCATCTTCACTGGTTTTTGACACGGTTGCTGACAAAAAACGGGCGACGGCAGGTCGTGCATCGGGCGAGCTTTTTTATGGTCGCCGTGGCACCCTCACCCACTTCTCGCTGCAAGACGCCATGACCGAACTGGAAGGCGGCGCGGGTTGCGCGCTGTATCCGTGCGGTGCAGCGGCAGTATCCAATGCGATTATCTCTTTTGTCGAAGCGGGCGATCACATTCTGGTGAGCGGCGCCGTGTATGAACCGACGCAAGATTTCTGCACCAAAATTCTCAGTAAGCTGAATGTTACCACCACGTTCTTTGATCACTGCATCGGCAGCGAAATCAGTGAACTGATTCAGCCGAACACGCGCGTGGTATTCCTCGAATCTCCCGCCTCCATCACCATGGAAGTGCAGGACATTCCCGCCATCGTTGCCGCCGTGCGTGCGAAAGCGCCCGACGCGATCATCATGATCGATAATACCTGGGCGGCGGGCGTGTTGTTTAACGCGCTGGAGCATGGCATCGATATTTCGATTCAGGCGGGCACCAAATACATTATTGGCCACAGCGATGCGATGATTGGCACCGCCGTCGCCAATGAACGTTGCTGGCCTCAGCTGCGTGAAAATTCGTACCTGATGGGCCAGATGGTGGATGCCGATACGGCGTACATGGCCAGTCGTGGCTTGCGCACGCTCGGTACGCGTTTACGCCAGCATGAAGAGAGCGGTTTGCAGGTTGCCGAATGGCTGGCCGCTCAACCGGAAGTAGCGCGCGTTAACCATCCGGCGCTGGCTCAGAGTAAAGGTCATGAATTCTGGCAGCGCGATTTCAACGGCAGCAGCGGACTGTTTTCCTTCATCCTGCATGAAAAACTGAGTCGTGAGCAGCTGGCGAATTACCTCGATCACTTCCACCATTTCAGCATGGCTTATTCATGGGGTGGCTATGAATCCTTGATTCTGGCCAACCAACCGGAAGAGCTGGCGGAGATTCGTCCGGCAGGCGGCGTCGATTTCGACGGTACGCTGGTGCGTTTGCACATTGGTCTTGAGCACGTTGATGACCTGCTGAACGACCTGAAAGCGGGCTTTGCACGCTTAAAACAGTAAATATCTAAACAAAACCTAAACCATTTCGTGCCGCATCGGTGAGATCAACGTCTGCGATGCCACAGATGGTTAAAATAGAATCCTTGTGACTCGATGGGATAGCAGATGGGTGTTTTACATGAGATTGTTCACGCGCTCTGGCATCAGGATTTTGCCGCGCTGGCCAATCCGGATGTCGTGTGGATTGTCTACGGCGTGATGTTTTTAACGCTGTTTCTGGAAAACGGTTTGTTGCCTGCCTCTTTTCTGCCGGGTGACAGCCTGTTGCTGCTCGCAGGCGCCATGATTGCCAAAGGCGTGATGGATTTCGTGCCGACCATGGTGATTCTGACCACTGCCGCCAGCCTGGGTTGCTGGTTGAGTTATTTACAGGGACGATGGCTGGGCAATACGCGGATGGTCAAAAGCTGGTTGATGCATTTGCCGGCGCAATATCATCAGCGCGCCTGGAATCTGTTTAACCGCCACGGTTTGATGGCGCTGCTGGTCGGGCGTTTCCTGGCGTTTGTTCGTACCTTGCTGCCGACCATGGCGGGCATTTCGGGTTTACAGAATGGGCGCTTCCAGCTGTTTAACTGGCTGAGCGGCGCGCTGTGGGTCGGGATTGTGGTCGCGATGGGCTATGGCATCAGTCAGGTGCCGTTTATCAAGCGTCACGAAGATCAGGTGATGGCGGTGCTGATGGTGCTGCCGATGGTGCTGCTGTTTGTCGGTCTGACCGGCAGCATCGTGGTGATCTGGAAAAAACGCCGCCAGAAAATATGATTAAGACGCGGCGTCAAACGGCAACGTTTGGCGCACGCGGCTGGCTTCCTCTCCCGGCGTCACGCCGAAATAGCGTTTAAACTCCCGCGAAAATTGCGAAGGGCTTTCATAGCCCACGCGCACTGCTGCCGCACTGGCTTTCATCCCATCCTGCAACATCATTAATCGTGCCTGATGCAGACGATAGCGCTTAAGGTATTGCAGCGGCGAGGTTTGGGTGACGGCTTTAAAGTTGTGATGAAACGCCGAAACGCTCATGTTCACTTCGGCTGCCAGCATATCGACGCTGAGGCTTTCGGCGAAATGGCTTTCGATGCGTCGCAAGGCGCGCGCAATCTGGCTGAACTGGGTCTGACGATTCACCAGCGACAGCAGCGCACCGCCAATCGGGCCGGTGAGCACATAGTAGATAATTTCCCGCACCAGCTGTGGGCCCAGCACGCGCGCATCACGCGGATGGCTCATCGCATCCAGCAAACGCTCGGCAGCGCACAGCATCTCTTCACTCATAAACGCCGAATGGATACCGGAAGTCTGCAACTGCGGCTGAAATTGTTCGTCGTCGCCAATATCCATCAACAGATCCTGCAAGCTGGCGATATCCACGCTCAGGCACATGCCGGCCAACGGCTCTTCCGGAGTGGCTTCGGTTTCGCACTCCACCGGCAGCGGTACGGTCAGCATCAAATACTTCGTGGCGTCGTAATGAAACACCGTGCTGCCGAGATAACCGGTTTTACGTCCCTGAAAAAGAATCACAATGCCGGGTTGATACATCATCGGCGTGCGCGGAAGCGTTTCGCAGGCGTAGATGAGCTTGACGTTTTCCACAGCGCACAGCGGCTTACGCGCATCATTCATTAGCGCGGTTACGCGCTGCGCCAGCTGGCGGCAAAGGGCATCGTTCGGCATGGATCACTCTCAGGCAGCAAAAAAATCAGTGTGCCGCAATGCTGCTCAAAGCTCCACCTTTCAGCAGAATCAGGCAAGATTCTGGCAGAAATGACCAGGGTAAAAGGGCGAGGTGATTGCCACAATGATCCTGTGGTTGAGTTTGTTGACTAGACTTAACCACAGCGCTTTTACGGTAAGTCACTGCGACAGATAAGGAGCAACTATGGCAGAGCAACCCATTATCAAACTGCACGACGGCAATATGATGCCGCAACTCGGACTCGGTGTCTGGCAAGCGAGTATCGAGGATGCCCGGGCGGCGATTGTCGAGGCCCTAAAAGTAGGCTATCGCTCGATTGATACCGCCGCCATCTACAAAAATGAGGAAGCCGTCGGTCAGGCACTGCAGGACACCGATGTCGCACGCGAAGACATTTTCATTACCACCAAACTGTGGAATGACGACCAGCAGAACGGTCAGCAGGCGATTGAGACCAGCCTGAAGAAGCTGCAACTGGAGAGCGTCGATCTCTATCTGATGCACTGGCCGTGCCCGGAAAAAGATCACTACGTTGAAGCCTGGAAAAAGATGATTGAGCTGCAACAGCAGGGCTTAACCAAAAGCATTGGCGTCTGTAACTTCCATGAAGCCCATCTCAAACGCCTGATCGATGAAACAGGCGTCTCGCCGGTGGTGAACCAGATTGAGCTGCACCCGATGCTGCAACAGCGCACCCTGCATGCCTGGAACGCACTACATCAGATCCAAACCGAATCCTGGAGCCCGCTGGCGCAAGGCGGTAAAGGAGTATTCGATCAGGAGATCATCCGCGAACTGGCGAAGAAATACGGTAAGACGCCAGCGCAGATTGTGATTCGCTGGCATTTGGATAGCGGATTAGTGGTGATTCCAAAATCGGTGACGCCGGAACGTATTCGTGAAAACTTCCAGGTGTTCGACTTCAGACTGGAAAAACCCGAGATCAGCGAGATCACTAAGCTGGATAAAGGAAATCGTTTGGGGCCGGATCCGGAGAGCTTTAACGGCTAAGTCGGCACCGTTTAACCGCCAGGCGGATACGGTCAATGCGTGCTCGCCTGTATTGGCTTCACCACAGCCATGCGGTCATGCGCGGGTTGCTATGAATCGTGACCCTGTCGATTTGACGATCTGTTGTAAGGTGCGCATCACTGCGCACCTTTTTCTTATGGCACCGGATTGACCTGCAACTGCCCCGCCGTGCCGCGGTCGGCTAATTCCAGCGTCTGGCTGTAGTAGACAAACGGGAAGTGATCCGACGAACTCTGTGGGAAGCTCACCAGTAACTCCACATCACCATCCACCCACACCGTATCTTTCCAGCCGCGATCTTCGCCCATCGGCTGTGCGCCATTGACGCTTTTGATCAGGAACATCACACCCTGAATATGCAGCGATTGCGGGCGATCGGCATGGATAATCCAGCGTTCAAAGGTGCCCTGCTGCACCGTGGTGTCGATGCGGCTCATGTCCCACAGTGCGCCATTGATGCCCGGCACACTGTCGCCAATGCGGAATTCGCGCGTGCGCACCGCCACGCCATCCAGAATCTGATCCGCTAATAAACGCATTGGCAGATTGTCGGTAACCAGCGGCAGTAAGCCGGTGGGGCGCAGGCTAAGAACCAGCGTGTTGGCGAGGATGGAGGAAGGTTCAAACAGACCACGCAGGCGATCCATCAGGCCCGCTGCAGTCCCTGCCGTAATCGAGACTTCATCGCCCTGCGACATATCCACCAGCACTTCACGGCGTTCACCGGGTGCCAGCGACAGCGTTTGCACCGCAACGGGCGCAGGCAAGAAGCCTTGATCGCTGGCAATCACGGTAAACGGACGATTATCCGAGAAGCTCAAATCAAAGCGACGCGCGTTCGAAGCATTCAACAGGCGCAGACGCACCCAACCACGCGACACCTCGACATACGGATTCTGCACGCCGTTGACCAGCAACGTATCCCCGAGGAAACCGCCGTCTGATGGTGGGTTATAAACCGGCGTGGCAAAGTTATCGAGACGCTTGTCCTGGATAATCAGCGGGAAGTCATCAACGCCATAATGTTTGGGCAGCGGCAGCGCTTTGCTGACGTCATCTTCAATCAGCCACATGCCCGCCAGACCGTTGTAGACGTGTGGCGCCATACGATTTGGCGTATTGGCGTGATACCACAAGGTCGATGCCCCCTGACGAACCGGCAATACCGGCGCCCAGTCAACGCCGGCTGACATCATGCGCGGTGCACCGCCCATTAAGGCACCCGGCACCTGCAATCCACTTACCGTCATCGCCACCGGTTCGTTGAGACGGTTGCTGTAAATCAACTTCACGTCATCGCCGCTGTAGACGCGCACCGTGGGACCGAGGTACATGCCATTAATACCCCAGACCGGCACTTTATTGTTATTTCCGCTAAATGACCAATGGCTGCGTTGCAGCGTCAGAAAGAGCGGTTGGCCACGGCGAGACTCAAGCAGTGGCGGAACAGGAAGCGGCACATCGCCCATCGGAGCCGCAGCGTAGGCGGCATAAGGCATGCTACTGGTCGCCAGCGCAACACCGGCGGAAAGCTGAATAAACTGACGTCTGCTGCAAGACATAAAACTTCAGACCTTTTGAGCGGGGCGTGAAGACGCCGTGTCCATGTTGTTTTTGTTAGTGAGTGATTGCTGTGATGAGCACGGGGCAGATGCTCTGCCCCGGGGATGACTAGATTTTACCGTTTTTTTCGCGTTCGGCGACTTCGGCGTTCAATTCTTCCAGCTTAGCAGACATTAATTCGCGACAGTGGGTCGCTAACTTACGAACTGAGGTGGTTTCAAACTGTTTGGTATCCACTGGCGGCAGCATTTCCACAATCACCAGACCGTTGTTCCAGCGATTAAGTTTCACTTTGCCGTGGGTATTCGACACCACCACAGGAATGATCGGCACACCTGCTGCCACTGCAGCATGAAACGCACCGGTTTTAAACGGCAGTAAACCACGGCCACGGCTGCGGGTACCTTCCGGGAACATCCAGAATGAAATCTTCTTTTTATTAAACTGCTCGACCAGTTCACCGATGGTGCCATGCGCTTTGGCGCGGTTATCACGGTCAATCAGCAAATTACCGGTCAGCCAGTAGAGTTGACCAAAGAATGGGATCCACAGCAGGCTCTTTTTGCCGACGGTGACCGTGGTCGGCTGCACGATCTTTGCCGCCGTGATCATGTCGTAATTGTTCTGATGGTTGGCAATGTAAATCGCATTACCATAGCTCTCCGCGTCGGCGGGTTTGCGCAGCTCGACTTTGACGCCAAATACCGTCGACAGGCGACCAAACATATGGCCGAACGTCGCCACATGGCGAGGATTACGCGGTGAGAACAAACACCAGATACTGCCGAAGATGCACACCAAAATCGAATAAACGATAACAATAATCGTGCGTAAAATTAGTAACATAGCTTCCTCAAGTTGGGCAATCCATTGCCTGGTCAGTCTTATTCTTCGCTACTGGCGTCACTTTTCGGGCGCGCTGGCGCGTTCACTTCCACGCTATCAATGCGCTGCAGGCCACGCGACACGCTGCCACGACGACCGCGATCGGCACGCACTTTTTGCAGATCTTCATCGCGCATAATCAGCTTACGCTTGCCGACATACAGGGTAATCGAACTGCCCGGCGGCAGAATCAGCAACCACTGCAGCTTATCCACGCCCGCAGCGGCATCCGCTGATGGAATAGAGATGATTTTATTACCTTTGCCTTTCGACATCTGTGGCAGATCGCCCACCGGGAACATCAACATACGTCCGGCCTGGGTAATCGCCAGCAGCATATCATCGCCCGAATGCACCGCCATTGGCGTCATCACTTTGGCATTGTCTGGCAACGTTAGCAGCGCTTTACCGGCGCGGTTGCGCGAAATCAAATCGGCAAAGGTACAGATAAAGCCGTAACCCGCATCGGAGGCCATCAACAGTTTTTGGTCGTCCGCTTCCATCAGCACCTGTTCAAACGCGGCACCTGGCGGTGGCGTCAGTTTGCCGGTCAGCGGCTCGCCCTGCCCGCGCGCCGACGGCAACGAGGTTGGATCCAGCGTATAACTACGGCCGGTGGAGTCGATAAAGGCCACTGGCTGATTGCTCTTACCGCGTGCGGCGGCGAGGTAACTGTCACCGGCTTTGTAACTGAGACCGGTTGGATCGATATCGTGGCCTTTGGCGCTGCGCACCCAGCCCATCTGCGACAGCACAATCGTCACCGGCTCAGCACTCACCAGCTCGGTTTCGCTCAGCGCTTTGGCTTCTTCGCGCTCATGCAGCGGCGAACGACGATCATCGCCATAAGCTTGCGCATCCGCCAGCAGCTCTTTCTTCAGCAGGTTGCTCATCTTGCGCTCAGACGCCAGAATCGCCTGCAGCTGATCGCGCTCTTTCTCCAGCTCCGCCTGCTCACCACGAATCTTCATCTCTTCCAGTTTGGCGAGATGGCGCAGTTTCAGTTCCAGAATGGATTCGGCTTGCGTATCGCTGAGTTCAAAGCGCGACATCAGCACTTGCTTAGGCTCGTCCTCGGTACGGATGATGTGAATCACTTCATCAATGTTGAGGAACGCCACCAGCAAACCTTCGAGGATATGCAGGCGGCGCAGCACGCGCTCTAAACGATAGTTCAGGCGGCGTGTCACGGTATCGCGACGGTACACCAGCCATTCAGACAGGATCTCCAGCAGGTTTTTCACCGCAGGACGGTTATCCAGCCCAATCATATTCAGGTTAACGCGATAACTCTTTTCCAGATCGGTGGTGGCAAACAGATGATTCATCACCTGCTCCACATCCACACGATTCGAGCGTGGCACAATCACCAGACGCGTTGGGTTCTCGTGGTTGGATTCATCACGCAGATCTTCCACCATCGGCAGCTTTTTATTGCGCATCTGGTTAGCGATCTGCTCCAGCACGCGCGCACCGGAAACCTGGTGCGGCAGTGCAGTGATCACCACATCGCCATCTTCTTTCTTCCACACCGCGCGCTGACGGATCGAACCGCGCCCGCTTTGGTAGATTTTGCGGATCTCGCTGCGCGGCGTGATGATCTCGGCTTCGGTCGGATAATCCGGGCCCTGCACAATATCCAGCAACTCATCCAGCGTGGTGTTGGGTTTGTCGATCAGCTTCACCGCCGCTTCCGCCACTTCACGCAGGTTGTGCGGTGGGATATCGGTGGCCATGCCCACGGCGATACCGGTGGTGCCGTTCAGCAGGATATTCGGCAGACGTGCCGGCAACATCTTCGGCTCCTGCATGGTGCCGTCAAAGTTCGGGATGTAATCGACCGTGCCTTGTCCCAACTCGCCCAGCAAAATCTCAGCATATTTGGAGAGGCGTGACTCGGTGTAACGCATCGCGGCGAAGGATTTGGGATCGTCCGGCGCACCCCAGTTGCCCTGACCATCCACCAGCGGATAGCGATAGGAGAACGGCTGTGCCATCAACACCATCGCTTCATAGCAGGCGCTGTCGCCATGCGGATGGTATTTACCTAATACGTCACCGACGGTACGGGCAGATTTTTTGAATTTGGCGCTGGCATTGAGGCCCAGTTCCGACATCGCGTATACAATTCGGCGCTGCACCGGCTTGAGGCCATCGCCGATATACGGCAGTGCGCGGTCCATGATCACGTACATGGAGTAGTTCAGGTACGCGTTTTCCGTAAATTTGTGCAGGGCAAGACGCTCTGCACCATCCTGCGTCAATTCGCTCATTAAGCTCGCATCCTCACTTCGTGGCCCGCAACGGCGGGGCATCCGGCGCTCATTTGGCGAGGATAGTACCTTATTCGTGCGAGTTAGTCACAGGGAAGCCAATGACCGCAGGCAGAATCGTATGGCATTAAATAACGTGATATCGGTTGGAAAATGAAAAAGGAATGAGATCAATATCACAATGAATATCCCCATTAATATGTGAGCATGATCGCAATTAATTATTAACTATTTCAGGTGTATTAAAGCTGTCCGTAATCATGGACAACATTTAGTATTGTTGCTTACACCGTCCTTTCCTAAATTTATACTCCATAAGACATCAATATTGCGCTCCTGATTTCTGGCATGAAGAAATAGATAACGAGGAAATAATCTTAAAAACGCTTTGCCAAAATAAAGGGTGACCGAATGCAAATACTGACTTCGCGACAACACCGTTTAGTCAAACTGCTGTTGCAACATGCTGCACCGCAGCCGATCAGAGAATTAGCCCTACAGTTGGGCGTGTCAGAAAAGACGATTCAGCGCGACTTGCAGTGGCTGGAAAGCTGGCTTGGGAGCTGGTCACTGACGCTGGAGAAAACCCCAGGCCGCGGCGTGCGTTTGCGGGTTGATGATATCCAGCAGCGCCTGCAACTGGAGCAGCAACTCAACGGCGATGAAAGCAGTGCCGATGCGCTGGGGCAAAACAGCCGCAGAGTAAAAATTGCCTCGCAGTTGCTGAGTGACGCCCCGCGTGCGACCTCTATCAGTAAGCTGTCGGAACGCTATTTTATCAGCCACGCCTCGATTGTGAATGACCTGAAGGTGATTGAAGAGTGGCTACAACCGTTGGGTTTGTCACTGCAACGTGGGCCAGGTGGCACCCATATCGAAGGCAACGAACAGGCGCTGCGTCAGGCAATGGTCTCCCTGATCAATGATGTGATGCAGCAAAACGTTGCCGGTACGCCGCTGTTGCCGCGTCTCGATCCCGGCAGCCAGCAGGCGCTGGTGCATTATTTTGGCGATGAGGATGTGGCTTTTGTGCAGACTCTGCTGCAACAGATGGAGCAGCAACTCAGTTACCCGCTAGGCGATGCCTGGTATCTGAATCTCTGCACCCATATTCTGATCATGATGCACCGGATGGCGCAGGGGAATGCGCTGGCACTGGCAACTCTGGCCACAATGCAGGATCTCGATCAGCGCATTTTACTGATTGCCCAGCAAATGGTGACGCAGATTGAACAGCGGATGTGCTGTGCCCTGCCCGCCGATGAAGTGGGTTTTATTTATCAATATATCGTGTCATCCGGCATTGTGGTGGAAGAGCGCGGCGATAATGCGCCGATGCATAATCAATTCTGCACCGCAGAGTCCGTAAAAATAACCTGTGAATTAATTGATCGTTTTGCAGCCTTTATTCAGCAAGATTTAGCGCAGGACCGATTATTATTTGACGGCTTACTGGTGCATATAAAGCCACTATTAAATCGACTCAAATATCATATTCATATTCGCAATCCGCTGCTGGAGGATATTCAGCAGGAAATGAAAGGCATATTTTCGTTAACGCACCAGGCGATGCAATTAACCGCTCGCACTTACGGGCTTTCGCCAGTGGCTGACGACGAAATCGGTTATCTCTGCGTGCATTTCCAGGCCGCGCTGGAGCGGCAAATTGCCCATAAACGCATTCTGGTGGTGTGTTCCAGCGGCGTGGGGACGTCGCATCTGCTGAAGAGCCGCATCTTGCGGGCGTTCCCTGACTGGGAAATTGCGGGTGTGGTCTCTGCCAGCAATCACGCCGCGTTTTGTCAGAACCAGACAGTGGATTTAGTGATCACCACTATCCATCTCAACGCCGGGCCAATCCCAGCAGTGTATGTGAGTGCATTTTTTAACGATGACGATATCCGGCGGGTGACTGACGCCATGATTGGCAGCCAACTGCCGGACGGCGCGCACTGCGCGTTGGCTGAACATTAATTGAATGAGGTAAAACCCATGGACATTTCCCGCATTCTGACGCCACGCCGCGTTAACCTGGCGCTCACCGCCACAACCAAAGAAGAAGTGATCAACGAACTGACCGATCTGCTGTATCAGGACGGCGCCATCACCGATCGTGCAGCCTTTATTGAAGATGTCTGGCTGCGTGAAGCTGAGGGCTCAACCGGGTTCGAAAACCACGTTGCCATTCCGCACGGCAAGTCTTCCGCCGTCCAACACACCACATTAGCCATTGGTCGTACCCAACAGGATATTCCGTGGGAAACGCTCGATGGCAGCCAGGTGCGCTGCATCATCCTGTTCGCGGTGCGACTGGAAGATCAGAACACCACCCATATTCGCCTGTTGTCGCAGGTGGCCAGCGCGCTGGCCGATGATGAGGTGATAGCCCAACTGCTGGTGGAAAACGACCCCAGCAATATCATCCGGCTGTTTAGCCAGTACGCCGAAACCGACCTCTGTTAATCCCCTAACTCTTTGAGGTGACACATGAATATCGTCTGTGTAGCGGCCTGCACGGCAGGCATCGCGCATACCTATATTGCGCGTGAAAAACTGATCAAAGGCGCTCATGCACTGGGCCACACCATTCACGTTGAAACTCAGGGCACCATCGGCACTGAAACCGCGTTGACGCGTGAAGACATCGCCGCCGCTGACGTGGTGATCCTCGCCATTGATGTGAAGATCAACGGTGAAGAACGCTTTCAGGGCAAACCCATCGTACGAGTGAAAACCGAAGTGGTGATCAAGTCACCGGTGAAATTCCTCGAAAAAGTGGCGGATTCACTGGCGCGTGCCTGAGGAGATCCATCATGAACGACAACAAACGTCAGTACGGGCAGGAGATCAAAGGTCACTTGCTCACCGGGATATCCTGGATGATCCCGCTGATCGTCGCCGCCGGGATCTGTATCGCGCTCGGCCAGGTGATTGGCGGGCCGGATGTCGGCAAGCAAACCGGCACTATCGCCTGGATGTTGAATCAGATCGGCGGCTGGGGCATGGGCTTGATCGTGCCGCTGATCAGCGCGGCCATCGCCTACTCCATCGCCGATCGTCCCGGTTTTGCGCCCGGTTTGATCGTCGGTTTTATCTGCGGGCAGATCGGCACCGGTTTTATCGGCGGTATGCTCGGCGGCTTCCTGGTGGGTTACACGGTATTGCTGTTGCGCCGCACCATTAAGCTGCCGCAGTCGATGCAGGGGTTGATGCCGATTATGGTGCTGCCGGTGTTGAGCACCATCATCGCAGGTCTGTTGATGATGACCTTCATTGGCCAGCCGATTGTCTGGCTGCAGAAGGCGCTGATTCATCTGCTGGAATCGATGCAGGGCGGATCGAAGTTTGTGCTGGGTGCGGTGCTGGGTGCGATGGCGACTTTTGACTTCGGCGGCCCCATTAACAAAACCATGTCGCTGTTCGCCGACGGCATGCTGGTCGACGGGATTTATGGCCCGGAAGCAGTGAAGTTTGTCGGCTCAATGATTCCGCCGTTTGGCATCACGCTGTCGTATCTGCTGACGCGCCATAAGTACACCAAAGCGGAGAAAGAGGCGCTGAAAGCCGCCTTCCCGATGGGTATCTGCATGATTACCGAAGGGGTGATTCCGATTGCGGCGCGTGACCTGCTGCGTGTGGTCGGCAGCTGCGTGGTGGCCTCTGCCATCGCCGGTGGGCTGATTATGGTGTGGGGCGTCGAAGCGCCGGTGCCGCACGGCGGGATGTTTGTGGTGCCGCTGTTCACCAAACCGCTGATGTTCTGTCTGGCGCTGGGCATCGGCACCGTGGTGTGTGGCGTGATGCTGTCGCTGATGAAGAAGCCAGTGACGCAGGCAGATGAAGAGTTCGATGACGTGGAAGCCCCTGGCGTCCGCGACGAAGAGATCAAATTCACACTGGAATAAGGAGCCACCATGTTTGCCATGATGAATGACCTGATTCAGGCCGCCGCTAAGCAGCAATATGCCGTGCTGGCGATAAACTGCTTCAACCTTGAAACTGCGCGGGCGGCGATTCAGGCCGCCGAGCAACAGCGCGCACCGCTGATATTGAATGTCTATCAGGGCCACAGCACGCACTTCCCACCTGCCGTGGCGGTGCCGCTGGTGCAGGCGCTGGCGAAAAACGCCACGGTACCGGTTGCGCTGGCGCTGGACCACGGCAAGGCCTTTCCGCTGATTGGTCAGGCGTTTCGCGCCGGCTTTACCGGCCTGATGATCGATGCCTCTGCCGATCCGCTGGCCGAAAATATTCGCCAGACCGCAGCGGTAGTGAAGATGGCGCACACCGCTGGCGTTTGCGTCGAAGGCGAGTTGGGGCATATCGCCGATGCACCTACTTATGAACTGGCGGATGCGTCGGTGAAGATGACGCAAGTTGCTGACGTGCTGCCGTTTATTGAGCAAACCGATATCGATTTGCTGGCGATTTCGGTGGGCACTGCGCACGGGCTGTATCCAGCGGGCGTGAAGCCGAAGATTGATTTCCAGCGCTTGCAGGAGCTGCATGCGGTCTCAACACGCCCATTGGCACTGCATGGCGGTTCGGGCACACCCGCCGAGGATATTCGCCGCGTTAGTCAGTACGGTGTGGCGAAGATTAACGTCGGTGCCGCCGTGTTTGATGCCGGTAAAAACGCGGTTGAGCAGGCGCTTAAACAGCATCCGCACGCGGAACTGGCCGATCTGCTTGGGCTGATGGAATCCGCCTGCCGTGAAGTGGTGATTGAGTATCTGAGCTGGTCGGGATCGGCTGGCAAAGCGTAGTGCTCGGGCGCGCTCACCCTAAATGCGTAGCGCTGAAACGAACGCACGTGATTTGACGCATGAATACGCACCTGAAACGCCGCTTCGATCATCGCGATTTAAAGCAGCGGCAAGATAAAGCGCGATAAGTCGCGCAGCGACAGGAATCAGAAGCATTTCCTTTATATCCATCATCGGGTCGGCGCACGCGTCGGCTCTGGTAAAACTCACGTTGAGGAAATATTAACATGTTGATTTCAATGAAAGAGATGTTGGCACCGACTCGTGAACACCGCTACGCCATCGGCGCATTTAACGTGGCAGACAGCTGCTTTATCCGTGCCGTGGTGGAGGAAGCCGAAGCCACCAACACTCCGGCGATCATCTCGATTCACCCGAGTGAGCTGGAGTTTGTGACCGATGAATTCTTTGGCTATGTGCGGGAACGCACGCTGAAGAGCAAAGTGCCCTTCACCATTCACCTCGACCACGGTGCATCGATTGCGCAGGTGCTGCGCGCCATCCAATGTGGATTTACGTCAGTGATGATCGATGGATCACTGCTGCCGTACGAAGAGAACGTGGCGCTGACCAAAGAGGTGGTGAAGCTGGCGCATTCGGTGGGCGTGTCGGTGGAAGGTGAACTCGGCACCATTGGCGATACCGGCACCACCGTGGAAGGTGGCGTTAGCAAAGTGATCTATACCGAACCGGCGCAGGCAGAAGATTTTATCCAACGCACCGGCGTCGATACATTGGCAGTGGCAATTGGCACCGCACACGGTATCTATCCAAAAGATATGAAGCCGGAACTGCAGATGCATATTCTGAAGGATATTGCTCAACGCACCGATATTCCGCTGGTGCTGCACGGGGGGTCTGCTAACCCGGATGCGGAGATTGCTGAGGCGGTGACCCTCGGCGTGGGCAAAATCAATATTTCCAGCGATATGAAGTACGCCTACTTCGCTAAACTGCGCGAAATTCTGGCGCGTGAAACCTGGTGGGATCCCAATGTGATTTATCCGGAAGCAATTACCGCCGCCAAAGCAGTGATTCGCTACAAGATGAATCTGTTTGGTGGATTGGGTAAAGCGAGTTTGTATCGCTGAGTGCAGGAATGGGGCCACGTTGCCCCTTTTAAACCACGCAATAATCGCGCCGCTCCAGTAGCGGCGCGATGCATCAGGCCTGAGTTTACTTAATCACACCCAGCCACTGCGAGGCGATCTGCGCATATTCGCCGGTGGCGGTGCTGAGATGTAGCCACTGATCGACATACAGTTTCCAGCTCATATCATCACGCGGAATCATGTAGGCTTTTTCACCATACTGCATCGGCTTATCCGGATTGATGGCGCACAGCGTCGGGTAGTGCTTCATCTGGAACAATGCTTCGGACGCATCCGTAATCATCACATCGGCTTTCTTATCCACCAGCTGCTGGAAAATACCGACGTTATCGGCCAGTTGCAGCGTCGACTGCGGTAAGTGGCTGTGCACAAAGGCTTCATTGGTGCCGCCAGCGGGTTCAATCACCCGCACGCTCGGCTTGTTGATCTGCGCGACGGTTTGGTATTTGTCTTTATCATCACAGCGCACCAGCGGGATTTTGCCATCCACACCCAGCGGCTCGGCAAACCAGGCAATCTGCTGGCGTTTTAAGGTAACGGACACGCCACCCAGCGCGATATCACACTGCTTCGCCACGAAATCGTCACTCATGGTTTTCCAGGTGGTCGGCACCCACTGCACTTTGGCGCCCAGACTCGCCGCCAGTGACTGCGCCATGCTGATATCCAGCCCTTCATACTGCCCATCGCTGCGCAGATAGCTGTAAGGCTTGTAGTCTCCCGTGGTACAGACTTTCAGGGTTTTACTGCTACGAATCTCGTCGAGGTGGGATTGCGCCGACGCAGCTCCACTCACCAGAAGTAATGCACTCAGTATCGCGGTTTTCATGGTTTCTTCTTTTTTTATGTTGATGTTGGTTTGCGCGCGGATTGTTGCATAGCCCTGCGCATTGTTGCTTTATTAGCAAAAGTCTTGTGATCAATCACGCATTTTTTTGCTTCGCCTGCGCGCGTACAGTGTGCGCCATCAACGGGAAACGGAGCGAATCATCCATGAGCAATATTTTAATCATCGACGGCGGTAAAACTTTTGCCCACTCGAAAGGCGAACTAAATCATACCCTCACTGACGTGGCAGCCAGCCAGCTGCGCGATCTGGGCCATAACGTAGTGGTCACCCTTGCTGACAGCGACTACAACGTGGCAGAAGAAGTGCAAAAATATCTCGACAGCGATGTGGTGATTTATCAGATGCCTGGCTGGTGGATGGGCGAGCCGTGGACGGTGAAAAAGTACATTGATGACGTGTTCACTGAAGGCCATGGCTCACTGTATGCCAGCGATGGTCGTACGCGCAGCGACGCGGGCAAAAAGTACGGTTCAGGCGGTCTGATTCAGGGCAAAAAATACATGCTGTCGCTGACGTGGAACGCACCGCTGGAAGCGTTTAATGACCCTGAGCAGTTCTTCGAAGGCGTGGGCGTGGACGGTCTCTATCTGCACTTCCACAAAGCCAATCAGTTCCTTGGCATGGAAGGTTTACCGACCTTTATCTGTAATGATGTGATCAAGATGCCGGACGTGCCGCGCGATATCGAACGTTATCGGACTCATCTCAGCCAGATCTTTGCTTAACTGTAAGCACACCGGGAAAAGAGGAAGCGCTATGTTAACCGTCGTTGCAGAAATTTGCGTCAAGCCAGGCCGCCGTCATGTGGTGCTGGAAGCTATCAATAAACTGATCCCCACCGTGCTGGAAGAAGAGGGTTGCCATCAGTATGACGCGCTGGTGGACCATCAGGCGCAGGTGCCGTGGAAGCAAAATTCCCCAGATTCCATTTTCATGCTGGAGCAGTGGGAATCGCTGCGCCATCTTGAGCAGCATCAGCAAATGCCGCACATGGATGCGCATCGCGCCACGATTAAAGACGATGTGGTGGATGTGAAGATCCTGGTATTAGAGCCGGTTCGTTAATCGTCTAAGCCTCTGCCTGTGCAGGGGCTTTTTTATAGCAGGCGATCTTGTTCTATCTTCTCGCGCAGAAAATCGAGAAAACAGGTAATGCGCGAGGTCAGAGATTGATTACGGTAATACACGGCGTGAATCGGCAGGCGCCATTCGCGCGTTTCCTGCTCCAGCACCTGCACTAAATCGCCCCGCTCGCGATCTTTACGGCTGACAAAATCAGACAGGCGCGCAATGCCCTGCCCTGCTAACGCCAACTGACGCAACGTCTCGCCACTGGATGCCGACAGCGTGGGCTTAATCTGCAAAAACTCACCCTCACTTTGCCAAACAGGCCAGACATTGTGTGCATCCAACTGACTGAAGCCGAGCAGCTGATGTGCTGCTAACGCCTCTACCGTGGCAGGCTCGCCATGCTGTTGCAGATAAGCCGGGCTCGCCACCAAACGCGTAGCGCTGCTGCCCAACACGCGGGCGCGCAATGTGGAGTCACGTAACTCGCCGACGCGGACCGCGATATCGGTTTGCTGTTCCAGCAGATCGATCATGATGTCGTCGGTGTTCAACTCCAGCTGGATCAGCGGATAACGCTGCCGAAACTCCGCCACCAGCGGCACGATCACGTGCAGCATAAAGGGGGCGTTGGCATTGATGCGCAATCTGCCTGAAGGAATGTCTCGGCGCTGGGCGATCTGCTCTTCTGCCAGTTCTACCGACGAAAGGATCTGGCGCGCATGATCGAGGAAGATCAAGCCTTCCTCGGTGAGCGCGAGGCGCCGCGTGGTGCGGTGCATTAGCGTGGTTTGTAATTTGCTCTCCAGCCGACTGAGCGCCCGGCTGATACCAGAACTGGTTTGATCGAGCTGCTCGGCCGCCGCCGTGATTGAGCCGGTATCCACCACCGCCACCCAGGCGCGCAGCTCTTCCAGTGTGATTTTCACGCATTCTATCCTTTCGCATTGCACCGTCTGGCACAGTGGTACGGTTTTAGGCGGCAGGATAACACAATTGCCATTGCTGCCCCGCCACTCAGGGCAGGACAGCACTTATGGTGATTATTTTGCGGGATTAGGCGTGACCTGCCAGATTTCAGAAACAATTTTACCCGCGCGGTAGGTCAAGATGTAGCTCACGTTCAACGCATTTTTACCGTTAAAGTGCACCTGTGCTGAAACCGTGCTGCCTTTAGGATTACTCGCTTCAGTGAGGTTATTCACGGTGTATTGCAAATTTCCCTGGGCAGTGCTGAATTTGCTCCATACCTGCTGAATGGCATCGCTGGAGTTATAGGCCCCATCCAGCGGCCCTCCAACCCACTCCAGATGCGCGTTATCGGCATAATGCGCCATTATCTCAGCCATATTACCCGCAGCAATCGCCTGAAAATGCGCTCGCGCATTATCTGCATCAGCGGCAAAACTTTGTCCCGCTGACAAAGTGAATAATACAGTGGAAATCAATAATGGTTTAAGTTTCAACATATATAGCTCCTTGGTTTTATTATTTATCTTTTACAGCTTGAGGGTATCAATAATTTTTTGTGTAGCACGTTCTATCTTTGAAAGACTCAGATCCTGGTTCAATACATAGGCATATTTATTATCGCGAGTGAACACCAGAGCCTGACGAGGGTGGTCAAAGCCTGTAATAGTGGTAATAACACTCAGTTTCTTAACATCAATGACTGAGACGCTATTATCAATGAGATTGCCACTGTAAATAAACCCCCCATCGGGAGAGAGTGCAGCGCCATAGGGTTGCTCCCCCACGGGAATAGAAAGCATGATCTTTTGACTTGCAATATCGACAACGGCCACCGTATTACTTCCGCTATTAGCAGCGAAAAGTGTTTTACCATCACCCGTGACCGAAATGGCGCGGATTTTATTGAATCCGCTAATCTCTCCAATAATTTTATTTCCTGCGGTATCCACTATAGTGATCTTATCCCCGAGGAAATTCGTCACATACAAACGATGTCCATCAGGGCTCAGTTGCACACCTTGTCTCGGTTGGGCAAAACCTTTAATCACAGCCTGCGCAACACCCGTTTCAGTGTTCATCACTGTCACCGAGTCGCTGGATTGATTGTTCACGTACAAAGCTTTACCGTCAGAGTTCAGCGCCGTACCAAACGCTCCGGGCCCAATAGCGTATTGGTTAATGGTCTGGAAAGATTCACTATCAATACGATCCACAACACCTTTGCTGCTGTCTGAGATATAAAAACTTTTCCCATCCGGTGCAAAGATGATATTGCGTGGCGTCACGTAATTTTTTAACACGCCCTGAACCTTGCCATTGACTAAATCATAAATGACAACTTCAGAATTCTCACTGCTGGCAACCACTGCCATTTTTTCATTCGGATTCATGGCGAGGGTATTATTTTTTATCGCTCCATCAAAAGTTATCCTGTGCACTTCATGATTGTTGTCATTCTTAGCATAAAGTGTGCTCGGACAATAAAAAGATATCACCCCAGCCAATATCACTGCCGTCGTTGAATAGCGAAGAATTCGCATCTCATTTCACTCCTGTAGATCATCAACCTTCATGGATGACGTTGATGATAAGATGCTTCACATAATGAATTATTCCCTGATACTTCATTTAAATTTAAAAAATTCAGGTCAGCGTATTAATTATTAGTTCCAACTTCGGATTACTTAGATTTTTCACCGTGCCGACCATTGCATAATTCAAACCGTGACAAGATCCATATCGCGCCTGAAGTCCGTGATCAGTGCGCTGACCACTTTTCAGCAACGGTTGACGTGAATCCGGTTGGCGAAGATAGAAGCTGATGGTGTGTCCTGATGTATCCTGGTATAGCACCATGGCTGCTGCACCTTGCTCAGTTGCGAATAAACGTCCGCTCACCGGACTAAAGCCGGCCGATTGTAAATCAGGTAAGCGTGCGTCTGAGCCCACGTGCTGATTCAACCAGTTATTTAGTGTATCTGGCTGATGCTGAACCACATCAGCGCCAATACTTCCATCGACAACCATCAGTTTATAGGCTTCTATCGCATCACCCATTGGCGCAACATTTTGATTTCGCCAGTCATGCATTTGCCATCCCCCCGCTGAACTTAGCCCAACGCAGAGCACAAAGCAGGCGGCCAGTTTAAGGCGTAAGCGCGATCGCTGGACGTGACGTGCCCGAATAAATGCTGGATCAAGCCTCTCAGGCAAAAGGGGCAACTGAAATTCAGAGAGTGCAGTTCGCAGGTGTCGCGCCTCCCACTGCCAGGTCTGAACTTGCCTGGCAATTTGCGGTTGCTGGGCAATATAACGTTCAACGATGGCACGCTCATGATCGTTAAGCTGATTGTCCACATATGCATGCAAGTCGTGTTCGTTCGGCGGAATTCTCATTTCATTACTCTCAACGTCGTTCGTGGGACGTTACCCTCACAAAGATGGTGCATGGCTTTTCGTGCCCGTGATAGACGGGACATCACCGTGCCAATCGGCACATCTAGCATGACTGCCGCCTCCTGATAGCTAAACCCCTCAATGACGATGAGAAGTAGCAAGCCTCGTTGCTCTTGAGAGAGGTGGTTAAAAGCAGCCAGCATTCCTTGTGTTGCCACTTCATCTTCCGCTGATGGCCAGTACTCAGCTTCTTCATGCTTAAACTTGCTCAGTAATCCCCAATAACGTGCCTTACGCCGTTTATCCGCCAAAAATTGTCGGTAAAGGATGGTGAATAACCAGCTTTTCAGCGATGCCTCTTCGCGTCGCATCGACCACTTCGTCAACGCACGCACCAGCGCTGATTGCACCAGATCATCGGCCTCGTGAACGTCACGCGTCAGCCAATAAGCAAAGCGGCGCAGCCGGGGGATCAGTTCCTTTATTTGATGGTCAATGTCGTTCCTGGACATAAAGCAACTTTTGTCTAATGGTGAGTGTTCTGATGCATAAGAGCATCAGCAGAACACTTTATTCCTTACGGGGAGAAACTTTTTTTGCGAAGGACTGAGGCAGGGAAATTAGGGGCTCGATAATCCGAGCCCATGATAAAAGTCTGGGACATCAAGCTTCCAGGTCGGCGAGGTCGCCTTTTTCCTGTAGCCAGTTACGGCGATCTTCAGAACGCTTTTTCGCCAGCAGCATGTCCATCACACGTAGCGTCTGCTCGACATCATCATCGCTGACCGTCAGCTGTACCAGACGGCGGGTGTTCGGGTCGAGCGTGGTTTCGCGCAGCTGCAGCGGGTTCATCTCACCCAGACCTTTGAAGCGCTGTACGTTCGGTTTGCCCTTCTTACGCTTCAACTGTTCCAGCACGCCCTCTTTCTCGTCTTCATCCAACGCGTAAAAGACTTCTTTGCCGAGATCGATGCGATACAGCGGTGGCATGGCGACATAAACATGGCCATGTTGCACCAGCGAGCGGAAGTGCTTCACAAACAGCGCACACAACAAGGTGGCGATGTGTAAGCCATCGGAGTCCGCATCCGCAAGGATACAGATCTTGCCGTAACGCAGCTGGCTCAGATCTTCACTGTCGGGATCGATACCGATCGCCACCGAGATGTCGTGCACTTCCTGCGAGGCCAGCACTTCGTCCGATGAGACTTCCCAGGTGTTCAGGATCTTACCTTTAAGCGGCATGATCGCCTGATAATCACGATCGCGCGCCTGCTTGGCCGATCCACCTGCGGAGTCCCCTTCCACCAGGAAGAGTTCGGTGCGATTCAGATCCTGTGCACTACAGTCTGCCAGTTTGCCCGGCAGTGCCGGTCCGCTGGTGAGCTTTTTACGCACCACTTTCTTGGCCGCGCGCATACGACGCTGAGCACTGGAGATCGCCAGTTCGGCCAGCATTTCGGCGGCTTGCACGTTCTGGTTCAACCACAAGCTGAAGGCATCTTTCACGATAGCCGAGACAAATGCCGCACACTGACGCGAAGAGAGACGCTCTTTGGTTTGACCGGCGAACTGCGGATCCTGCATTTTCACCGACAGCACGTAGGCGCAGCGATCCCAAATATCTTCCGCAGACAGTTTTACGCCGCGTGGCAGGATATTGCGGAACTCGCAGAACTCACGCATCGCATCCAGCAAGCCCTGACGCAGACCGTTGACGTGCGTCCCGCCTTGCATAGTGGGAATCAGGTTGACGTAGCTTTCGGTCAGCAGTTCGCCGCCTTCTGGCAGCCATAGTAACGCCCAATCCACCGCTTCCACATCACCGGCGAAGCTGCCGACAAAGGGTTTTTCCGGCAAGGTGGGGAGGCCGTTGACTGCTTCTGATAAGTAATCAGAGAGGCCGCCATGATAGAGCCATGTCTGCTCGGTATCATTGACCTTGTCTTTAAACACGATCTCCACGCCCGGACACAGTACCGCTTTGGCTTTCAACACATGCGTCAGGCGCGACACCGAGAAGCGTGGACTGTCGAAGAAACTCTCATCCGGCCAGAAATGCACGCGCGTGCCAGTGTTACGTTTGCCGACCGTGCCGGTCACCGTCAGATCCTGCACTTTATCGCCATTTTCGAAGGCAATATCGTAGACCTCGCCGTTACGGCGCACGGTGACTTCTACGCGTTTTGACAGGGCGTTAACCACCGAAATCCCCACGCCGTGCAAGCCGCCGGAGAACTGGTAGTTTTTGTTGGAGAATTTACCGCCCGCATGCAGACGGCAAAGAATCAGCTCAACCGCTGGCACACCCTCTTCCGGATGGATATCTACCGGCATGCCGCGACCGTCATCGATCACTTCCAGTGACTGATCCGCATGCAGGATCACTTCCACGCGTTTGGCGTGACCCGCCAGCGCCTCATCGACACTGTTATCGATCACTTCCTGGCCCAGATGGTTTGGGCGCGTGGTATCGGTGTACATCCCCGGACGACGACGCACCGGTTCAAGGCCGGTTAAGACCTCAATGGCATCGGCATTATAACTTGATTGGCTCATCGTAACTGTCTGATTAGCAATAGGAATAGGGGTCCATCTCGCAGCAATCAGGGAGCATTTAATCCCAGAAAATCAATGATCTGCGCAAAATGGCGTTCGAATCCGATATAAGCATGATTGCCACCCTCTTCGACCGTTTGGCGGCACGCGCTGTAGTATTCCAGCGCCTGGCGGTAATCGAGTACTTCATCGCCGGTCTGTTGCAGCAGCCAGAGTAAATCGGGCGCTTCGAGAGGGTCAATCTGCATGACTTTCAGATCGTAAATGTGGCGTGACTCTAACACATATTGCTGGCCGGTGTAGGGATTACGGTTCTCGCCGAGATAATCCACCAGCAGCTCAAACGGGCGCACCGCTGGATTGACCACCACCGCCGGCAGCATAAAGCATTGCGAGAGCCAGGTCGCGAAGTAGCCCCCGAGCGACGATCCCACCAGGCCAAGTGGCTCACCGGCGTACTGCATCACCAGCTCTTCCAGCATGCTGGCGGCTTCGGCGGGGAACGTGGGCAGCTGCGGCACCAGAACATTAATGTGCGGATGATGTTGCGCTACCCACTGCTGCAGTTGTGTGGCTTTGGCCGATTGCGGAGAGCTGTTGAATCCGTGCAGATAGATCAGCACCGCCATCGCTTAGTAGCCCTCGGAATCTAAATCGGGGCGGAACAGATCGCTTTGCAGACGATTCACTTCGGTTTCCAGTACGCCATCTGCCTTCAGGGTTAACCAGCGCCAACCCGGCGCGACGTTATCGATGGTGAAGTTGGTGCAATGCGGTTTGAACTGCACGCAGGTCGAAGGAGAAGCCAGCACGCGACGACCATGCCAGTCGAGATCTAATTCCTGATGAATGTGGCCACACACCAGATTACGCGCACGCGGGAAGTGTTGCAGCACCGCTTCTAATTGATGGGGATTGCGCAAGCTATGCTGATCCAGCCAGGTACAGCCGGAAGCGAGCGGATGATGGTGCAGCAGCACCAGCGTATGGCGCTCAGGATGCAGGCGCAGCGCCTTATCCAGCCACTCCAGTTGGTACTCGCTTAACATGCCATGCGGCACACCAAAGACCTGACTATCCAGCAGCACCAGCTGCCAGTGCTCACCCAACAGCACATGTTTATCGGAAGCGATACCGGCATCGGCGAGCGTATTGACCATCGCGGGCTGAAAATCGTGATTCCCCGGCAGCCAGACACACGGTTTCGGCAGGCGTGAAATGCCCGCTACAAAGTGTTGATAAGCTTCGACGGTGTGATCCTGGGCGAGATCGCCGGTGGCGATAATCAAATCATAATCGCGCTGTTGTGCCATGATGGCGTCCAGCACCGCATCAAAACTCGACCAGGTATTTACCCCAAGCAGCGATTGATGTTTTCCTGCAAAAAGATGGGTGTCCGTGATTTGTAAAATCCTGATATCGGCCCCATTTGCCGCAGGAAGAGTAAGCAGGCTATCCAAAGCGTTTCCTTTCTCTCCACGCCATAGTTGTATGCTATCAGCAGACCGGCACTGCTACAGCGCCGTGCGCCAGACAATAGCGCAACCAATCTGCAAGAAACTGGTTAATCTGATGTTTTTCATCGCGCTGATGCAGTTTTTTATTAGGGTAATCATAGCGCGCTTTGAAGCGATAGATCTGCTGAGTGGAACACACTTCAGCGACCATCGCATCATGGTACAGCCGAACGGACATGGATGGCAGGCTCCAGTAACTTACTGCCGGGGCCACCTGGCGAATCTCCACCAGCGTGGTATAACGCGTCGACTCTTGAATAGTCAGCTGATAACGGGCGCCGCTCACCTGATAGATCACCGACGCGCCTGCCTCGTCATCACGCGGCAGCAGGCGACGCAGTTGGGCGAAATTGGTTTCGCACAATCGCATCATTTCGGGAAAGTCAGGGGTATAGCGCTGTTTCATTTTAGCTTCCACTCTTGTCGTAGTTTTTCATGGTGCAACGCCAGCCATTGCAGGGCGATGACAGATGCCGCGTTATCAATAATCCCCTCTTCCACCCAGCGATAAGCCTGTTCGCGGCTCACCACATGGACAAGAATATCCTCATTCTCTTCCTCCAGCCCGTGATTTCCCTCTGCCAGGCTGGCATCCACTTCGCCCACCAGCACCGACAAACGTTCAGACGTTCCGCCTGGGCTGGCTAAGTAATTCACTATCGGTTTCACACGCCCGACCTTGAGGCCTGCTTCTTCTACGGCTTCGCGACGCGCCACATCTTCCGGCGTTTCACCGGGTTCAATGATACCGGCCACCATTTCCAGCAGCCAGGGCGTTGGGCTGGAATCATAAGCCGGGATGCGAATCTGTTCGATTAGCACCACTTCGTCGCGTAAGGGATCATAGGGTAGCAGCACGGCGGCGTGTCCGCGCTCAAAAACTTCGCGTACCACCTCACCGCTCATCTCGCCATTAAAGCGGCGATGGCGGAAACGGTAGCGGACAATGGAAAAAAAACCATCGTAGCGTGTATCGCGTGCAATAATTTCTACATCGTTTTTTGTGAAAGTCACAGGGGATTTTTTTTCACCCGCCATCATCTGGTTCCTTATGCAGATTGGGATGGAGCGAAGAAAAGCCAACCCTTGTGCTCCGTCCGAGTGGTTCTTTCTGAATTATTTACGTAAATTAGGGGAAGAAGGCACGTTCAGCCAACTTATCTCTGACGCCGCCTCTGTAGAATCGGCGATTATTTTTTGGCTTACCTGCAGCACTACCAGTGCAATTTGCTGCAACAAAAGGAATGCAAATGAAAAAACTGCTCCCACTTTTTATTGGGTTGAGCCTGGGCGGATTTAGCCTTGCCAGCCAGGCAGAGAACCTGTTGCAGGTTTACCAGCAGGCGCGCCTTAGCAACCCGGATCTGCGTGCTTCAGCCGCTGACCGTGATGCAGCCTTTGAGAAAATTAACGAAGCGCGTAGCCCTTTATTGCCACAGCTCGGTCTGGGCGCAGATTATACCTATAACAACGGTTACCGTGACAGTAGCGGTCTTCATTCCAACACGACCAGCGCTTCTCTGCAATTAACACAAACCATTTTCGATATGTCGAAATGGCGTGCGCTGTCGCTGCAGGAAAAAACCGCCGGGATTCAGGATGTCACTTATCAGGTCGCACAACAGGATCTGATTCTGAATACCGCAACTGCGTATTTCAACGTGTTGAAGGCGATTGATACCCTTTCTTACACAGAAGCGCAGAAACAGTCGATCTACCGCGAATTGGATCAAACCACCCAACGCTTCAACGTGGGTCTGGTGGCGATCACTGACGTGCAGAACGCCCGTGCGCAGTACGACAGCGTGCTGGCCAACGAAGTGACCGCGCGTAACAACCTTGATAACGCGGTGGAATCGCTGCGTCAGATTACCGGTATGGATTATCTGGCACTGGCTTCACTGAATATCGATCGTTTCAAAACTGCACGCCCGGATGCCGTTGCTTCCTTGCTGAAGCAGGCTGAAAGCCGCAATCTCAGCCTGTTATCTGCACGTTTGAGCCAGGATTTAGCACGCGAACAAATTCGTTCTGCTGAAACAGGCCACATGCCTACCCTTGGCCTGACCGCATCAACCGGTCTGTCTAACAGCAAATATGGCGGCAGCCGTGCCAACCAGAGTTCTGGCACCACGGATTCCATCTCCGGTTCCAATCAGGTTGGCCTGAGCTTCTCTATGCCGCTGTACAGCGGTGGTTCGGTGACCTCGCAGGTGAAACAGGCGCAGTACAACTTTGTCGCCGCCAGCGAGCAGCTGGAAGGGGCACATCGTAGCGCGATCCAGACCGTACGTTCGTCCTTCAACAACGTTAACGCGTCGATCAGCAGCATTGATGCTTACAAACAGGCCGTTGTGTCTGCTCAGAGCTCATTGGATGCGATGGAAGCCGGTTATCAGGTAGGTACCCGTACCATCGTTGATGTGCTGGATGCGACCACGACCCTGTTCAACTCTAAACAGCAACTTTCTGATGCGCGTTACAGCTACCTGATTAACCAGCTGAACATCAAATATGCGCTGGGTACGTTGAATGAGCAGGACCTGCAGCAGCTGAACAGCACGCTGGGCAAGGAAATCACCACCGCACCTGAAGTGGTGGCACCGGAAAACAGCCAGCAGGCTTCACGTGTCGATAATGGTCCGAAAACTTCGGCACCTTCAGCCGCCGCGAAAGCGCGCCCGGCTGCCGCGCACAGTAGCGGAAATCCTTTCGGTAATTAATCCCTTAAGGGGCCGCTTGCGGCCCCTTTCGCATTCAAACGTATAACAACGTAAAGATCCCCCAGCCATCCGGCTTCTCGCTTCATTTTCCACCACTCATCACCTATCCTAAGCCCCACCTTTGGGCACAGGATGAAAATAATGAAACGGACTAAACATATTCGTCATGCCGCTTTTCGTAAAAGCTGGCAGGCACGCCATTTAACGCCAGTGGCACTCGCGGTTACCGCAGTGTTTATGCTGGCTGGCTGCGAACAAAGCGATGAGACAGTATCGCTGTACCAAAACGCGGATGATTGTGCGAAAGCTAACCCTAGCCAGAGCGCGCAATGTACCACTGCGTATAACAATGCGAAGAAAGAAGCCGAACGCACCGCACCGAAATACGCCACGCGCGAAGATTGCGTCGCCGAGTTCGGTGAGAATCAGTGCCAGCAGACACCTGCTCAGGCCGGTGTCGGTAGCACCAACAATGCCGAAGCGCAGCAGAGCGGTAGCTTCTGGATGCCGCTGATGGCCGGTTACATGATGGGTCGCATGATGGGCGGCGGCGCGGGCTTTGCGCAGCAACCGCTGTTCTCACCGAAAACCCCGAACAGCCCGGCTAACGGTCAGTTTGTCGATGCTTCTGGCAAAAACTACGGTTCCGCAACGTCGGGCCGCAGCATGAACGTGCCGAAAACCGCGATGGCGCCAAAACCGGCGACCACTTCAACCATCACCCGTGGTGGCTTCGGTGAAACCGTTGCGAAACAAAACACCATGCAGCGCAGCAATGCCACCAGCACCAATCGCAGCAGCACTGGCAGCAGCCGCTCGATGGGAGGCTAAGCCGTAGTATGCAACGTATTGCTATCAGCGAACGCCCGGACTGGCGCGAAAAAGCCAACGAATACGGCTTCCAGTTTCATACCATGTATGGCGAACCTTACTGGTGTGAAGACGCTTACTACCAGTTCACCCTGGCACAGGTTGAGCAATTAGTAGATACCACCGCCGAACTGCATCAGATGTGCCTGCAGGCGGTGGAAAAAGTGGTGAACAGTGATGAACTGCTCACCCGCTTCTGCATTCCTAAACACACCTGGGATTTCGTGCGGGACTCATGGAAACTGCGCCAGCCATCGCTCTACTCTCGTCTGGATTTAGCCTGGGACGGTAAAGGCGATGCCAAGCTGCTGGAGAATAACGCCGACACGCCGACCTCTCTGTATGAAGCCGCCTTTTTCCAGTGGATCTGGCTGGAAGATCAAGTCAATGCGGGCAACCTGCCACAAGGCAGTGACCAGTTTAATAGCCTGCAGGAAAAGCTGATTGAGCGCTTTGCCGCGTTGCATCAGGAGCACGGTTTTAACTGGCTGCACTTTGCCTGCTGCCGTGACACCGAAGAAGATCGTGCCACAGTGCAGTATATGCAGGATTGCGCCACCGAAGCCGGCCTGCCGAATGAATTCCTGTATATCGATGAAATTGGATTGGGTGAAAGAGGCCAGTTTACCGATCAGCATGATCAGGTGATCAGCAATCTGTTTAAGCTTTATCCGTGGGAATTTATGCTGCGTGAAGTGTTCTCCACCAAGCTGGCAGATGCCGGTGTGCGTTGGTTAGAACCGGCATGGAAAAGTATTATCTCGAATAAAGCGCTGCTGCCGCTGTTGTGGGAGATGTTCCCTGACCATCCCAACCTGCTGCCCGCCTATTTTGCCGATGATAAAAATGCCCCGCAGATGGACAAGTACGTGGTGAAACCGCTGTTTTCACGTGAAGGCGCCAATATTCGCATCATTGAAAACGGCCAGGAGATCGCCCGTGCTGAAGGTCCGTACGGCGAAGAGGGAATGATCATCCAGCAATTCCATCCGTTGCCGAAGTTCGGCGACAGCTACACCTTGATCGGTAGCTGGCTGATTGACGATCAACCTGCTGGTATCGGCATTCGTGAAGATCGCGCGCTGATCACTCAGGATCTGTCACGCTTCTACCCGCATACCTTTATCGAATAAATGCAGTGCCGCCCGTCAGACGCGGGCGGCCAGTGCATTAACTGACCTGCACCGAAAGCATACTGATTGCGCCCATCTCCATCCCTTCCACCGGAATACTGATCGACTCCTCAGCTGCACGCGCGCCGAGGATATAGAGCAACGGCAGATAGTGCTCTGGCGTTGGGTTGGACATCTCTGCACCTTCGTGCTGCAGATAATTCACCAACGGATGATCTGCTGCTTCACCGGCAAAGCTCAAATTCTCACGCACGAATTCATTGAAGCTTTCAGCCCACGGATAGCTGGTCGCAGCACCCTGCCAGCGCAGCATCCGCAGGTTGTGCACCACGTTGCCGCTGGCGACGATCATGACCCCTTCGTCACGCAGCGATGCCAGTTTACGACCCAGTTCGAAGTGCCATTCCGCTGGTTTTGTCCCATCGATACTTAACTGCACCACTGGGATATCGGCTTGCGGATACATTTTGGCTAACACGCCCCATGAGCCGTGATCAAATCCCCACTCCTGGTCTGCATGCACGTCAATTGGTGCCAGCAGATCGATCACTTGCTGTGCCAGTTCTGGTGAACCCGGCGCTGGATAACGCACATCAAACAGCGCCTGCGGGAAGCCACCAAAATCATGGATGGTGCGCGGATTATTCATGGCCGTCACCGCCGTGCCGCGTGTGTACCAGTGTGCCGACACCGCAAGGATGGCGCGCGGACGTGGCAATGTTGCACCCAGATGCTGCCATGCGCGGGTATAGGTATTGTCTTCCAGTACGTTCATCGGGCTGCCGTGACCTAAAAACAGGGCGGGCATACGGTTGTGGCTCATGATGGTTCCTCTGACGAAAGTGTCGCTTTATTAGCCGCTACGATACGCGCTTTCGTGCCGGGATTAACGCTGATAACCGTGATGATCTCTATCAGGGAATTTGAATAAGAATTTGCACAGTGGTTGGGCGGTGAAAATGGGGATCAAAGGTGCACTTTCGCGCGAAAAAAAATCCGCAGCCTGTAAAAACCGCGGATCTTTTGATGACGATAACTGAGGCTTAGCTTGCCTGACGCGTTTCGCGCTCGCGGCGATAAGCCACCAGATCTTCAATCGTCACAACCGGCATATCATGTTGTTTAGCAAACACAATCGCTTCTGGCGCGTGCGCCATGCTGCCGTCATCGTTGGTCAATTCGCACAGCACACCAGCGGGTTTGAAGCCCGCCAGCGTCACCAAATCGATGGTGGCTTCAGTGTGACCACCGCGAGTCAGCACACCGCCTTCACGCGCGCGCAGCGGGAAGACATGGCCGGGACGGTTAAGATCGCTCGGCTTCGCGCCATCTGCAACCGCGGCACGAATGGTGGTGACGCGGTCAGCGGCAGAAACGCCGGTGGTGACACCTTCCGCTGCTTCGATGGTGACGGTGAAGCCGGTGCCATAGGAGCTGGTGTTGGTTTCGACCATCATCGGCAGATCCAATTGCTGGCGGCGTTCTTCGGTGATGCACAGGCAGACAATGCCGCTGCCGTGGCGAATGGTCAGCGCCATTTGCTCTACGGTCATGGTTTCGGCGGCAAAGATCATGTCGCCTTCGTTTTCACGATTTTCATCGTCGAGCACCATCACACCGCGACCGTTACGCAGCGCATCGATGGCGCGTTCTACACGCTGTTCCGGCGTGCCAAATTCAGAAAGAAGCGTCTGATTCATGGTAAAAAACCTTATAAAAAATATATGAGTTACCAGAACCAGGGCGTGCTTAGGAGTGCGCAAATAATACACATGGCAAAAACGTGACGCGGGCGTAAGCCCGGCTGATGTCGTTACCCTCTCCCATCCGGACTCTAACCGTCGGCCCCGGAATTACACCGGATCTGCTGACCTTTCACTTTGCAGTGAAAGCGCTCGCGGGCTTTCAGCCGAAGCTGATTTACCGCCGGTGGGGAATTTCGCCCCGCCCTGAGAATAAGCGAGGTCACTATAACGCCAATCATCTGGACGGGCAATCGACAAAAGCGCAAATGCTTTTGCATTTACTGCGATGCGGAATTCAGGTTTAACCTTTTCGTTTCAGGCATTACACTTAACCTTTGTTGAGTCGGAACACGTGCTGTTATCAGCCACCGCAACCAGGAAATCATCATGATCGACACGAAAAAAATTGAACAACTGGCTCGCCAGGTCCATGAAGCCATGCCAAAAGGGATTCGCGACTTTGGCGACGATGTCGAAAAGAAAATTCGTCAGGTATTGCAGGCGCAGTTAACCCGCATGGATTTAGTTAATCGTGAAGAGTTTGATGTGCAGACGCAGGTACTGCTGCGCACGCGCGAGAAGTTGGCCGCACTGGAACAGCGCCTGGCAAAACTGGAAAGTGAGAGCCCTGCTGCACCGGCACCTGCGGTGGTGACACCGGACCCGGCGGGTAAGATCGACACTCCGCAGTAAGTAGCTGACTCGGCGGCGTATATCGCTCGCATGCACTTGCTGAGCGTACATTGCTCGCAAACAACAACAGGCGGCCTTTTGGCCGCCTGTTTAGTCAGAATACCTTTGCTTTTTCGCTCGCCGTTGGCGACTGGGAATCGCCTGAGATCTCAGTGCTCGCCGTGAGTGGCTGCGAATCATTGAAAATCCCAGATCTCGCTTTTAATGACAGCGAATCATCTGGGATCTCAATGCTCATCATGAGTGACTGCGAATCGTCTTGATGATGTTAGAAGTGGAGATACCGTCTTCAAAGTTCAGCACACGCACGTCACCGCCGTTGGCCCAAACCTCTTTACTGCCCGCGATATCTTCCGGCTTATAATCACCGCCCTTCACCAGCAGATCCGGTAACACACCCGCGATCAAACGCTGTGGCGTGTCTTCTTCAAACAGCACCACCCAATCCACTGCTTCCAGCGCACCGAGCACGATCATGCGGTTTTCCTGCGGGTTAACCGGACGAGTTTCACCTTTCAGGCGTTTGGTGGAAGCATCGCTGTTCACCGCCACAATCAGGCGATCGCCCAGCTTCCGGGCGTTGGCCAGATAAGAAACATGGCCCGCATGCAGGATGTCGAACACGCCGTTAGTCATCACCACTTTCTCACCGCGCTGACGCGCCAGCGCCACAGCCGCTTTCAGTTCAGCTTCGGTCATCACACCAAATCCGCTATCCGGACGGGCGTGAATAGCGTTTTCCAGCTCAACGGTGCTCACGGTTGATGTGCCGAGTTTGCCCACGACCACGCCCGCTGCGGCATTGGCGAGGAAACAAGCTTCTTCCAGACTGTCTCCGGCCGCCAGCACGGCGGCCAGCACGCCAATCACCGTGTCACCTGCACCGGTGACGTCAAACACTTCCTGCGCCTGCGTCGGCAGATGCAGCGGCGCTTTGCCCGGTTGCAGCAACGTCATGCCGTTTTCAGAGCGGGTGACCAGCAGCGCGGAGAGATCATAATCAGCGATCAGCTGCATGCCGCGGCTCACAATCTCTTCCACGGTTTTGCATTTACCCACCACGGCTTCGAATTCAGACAGGTTTGGCGTCAGCAGAGTCGCACCGCGATAGCGCTCAAAATCCGTGCCTTTCGGGTCGATCAACACCGGCACGTTGGCTTCACGCGCCAGCTGAATCATGGTTTGCACGCTGCTCAACGCGCCTTTGGCGTAATCTGACAGCACCAGTGCACCGGCCTGCGCCAGCGATTGACGCATACGATCGTGAATAGGCTGTGGATCAACCTGCTCGAAACCCTCTTCGAAATCGAGGCGGATCAGCTGCTGGTTACGCGAAAGCACGCGCAGTTTGGTGATGGTGGGATGGCTTTTCACCGCGACAAAATCACAATCGACTTTGACCTTTTCCAGCGTCTCACTCAGCACACGTGCCGCATCGTCTTCACCCGTCAGGCCAATCAAACGCGAACCAGCACCCAGTGCAGCAATGTTCATTGCCACGTTGGCCGCGCCGCCTGGACGCTCTTCGATGGTATCGACTTTCACCACCGGTACCGGGGCTTCAGGCGAGATACGGCTGGTTGGGCCATACCAGTAGCGATCTAACATGACATCGCCAACAACCAGCACAGCGGCTTTGCCAAAAGCGGGCAGCGTTACTTTCATTCCAAAGACTCCAGACTACGGTCAAAATTATGCGCGGATAATAACATACCCCGATGAGACTTCGAGCCACAGGTGCATGGGCAGCGCGCCTTCCTGTAGGCCGAGTCACTAAGGGCGAAGCGTTATTTTACGCTTCCGCGCTATCAGATTCGGTGGCAGCCAGCCAGCGTTGCCAGCTGCGATGCACGGCAGCCCGCTCAGTAGCAAAAGATTCCGGTGCGACGTGCCCCGGCAGCTCCTGCAATGCGAGATGGTGCAATGCATCACGCAGCGTGACGTACGCGTGAGTCAGCGCCTGCGCTTCTTCTGCATCCATGATCTCCTGACGCGCCATCAGCTCAAAAATACGCACATTGTCTGACCAGCGCGTCAACGCAGGCTGCTCTGCCGCGTAGCCTAAGACAAGATATTGCGCGATGAATTCAATATCGGTGATGCCGCCTTCATCAGTTTTGATCTCCCAGCGTCCTTTGTGTTTGTTGCTGAGGTGGGCACGCATTTTCTCGCGCATTTCACGCACTTCTTTTTGCAGTGCAGGACGCTCACGCGGCAGGCAAAGAATACCGCGACGGATGTCATTGAAGCGATCGCAGAGCGACGTCTCACCAAACACAATACGCGCACGCACCAGCGCCTGATGTTCCCAGGTCCAGGCTTCATTACGCTGATAATCATCGAAGGCGGCAAAGGTACTGACCAGCATGCCCGCCGCGCCAGACGGACGCAGCCGCGCATCGACTTCATACAAGATGCCTGAGGAGGTGCGCGTGCTGAACAGATGCATCACGCGCTGCGCCAGCCGCAGGTAAAACTGGCGGCCATCAATCACGCGTTCGCCATCAGTTTCCGCATCGTCCGGGCAGTCGTGCAGGAACACCAAATCCAGATCGGAGCTGTAACCCAACTCCCAGCCACCCAGTTTGCCGTAGCCGACCACGGCAAAACCACGCTCGCTGTCGCTGGTGAGGTGCGAAGGACGACCATAGCGCTGCACCATCATTTGCCACGCTTGCTGCACCACCGATTCGATAATGGCTTCCGCCAGCCAGGTTAAGTGATCGCTCACTTTCATCACCGGCAGCGTTTCGGCGATGTCGGCGGCGGCAATACGCAGATGCTGCGCCTGCTTGAACTGGCGCAGCGCTTCCAGCTGCTGTTCTTCATCATCGGTAGGAATGCGCAGCAGATACTGGCGCAATTCATCGCGATACGCATCGGTGGCTGTCGCCTGGTACAGCGTGGCGGGATCGAGCAGTTCATCCAGCAACAGCGGATAACGTGCCAGCTGGCTGGCGACCATCGGCGAGGCGGCACACAGGCGGATCAGATGGCGAAGTGCGCCGTGGTATTCCGTCAGCAGCTCCAGATAAGTGCTGCGGGTTAACACACCGAGCAGTAGCGGCGTCAGGCGACCCAGTACCACATCGGCATCTTCGCGTGGACAGACTTCACTCAACAGGCGCGGCATCAGTTGATCAAGCGCTAAACGTCCACGCGGACCGATGGTGCGACGACTGACATCCTGGCGGAAACTGTTGAGCGATTCGTACAGCGCATGACGTTGCGCTTCGTTCAACTGTGGCACGACAGGAATGAGATCGCTCTCCTCCAGCGTGTCCTGCCACAAACCAGCAAATTCAGCCAGCTGCGGTTGATCGTCAACGTCTGGCGCATCATCACCAATCAGTTCATCAAAGATACTGCGCACGCCTGCCATCTGCTGCTCAAGCTGCACCATCAGCGCATCCCAGTCCGCCGCGCCAATCGCCCAGGCTAAACGCTGGCGATCGAGTGGGTTTTCCGGCAGCGTTTGCGTCTGCTCATCGTTGATGCTTTGCAGCAGATTTTCCAGACGACGCAGGAAGAGATAGGCCTCACGCAAATGTTCCACCTGCGCCGTGCTCAGCAAAGCCAGTTCACCGATGGCCTGCAGCGTTGGCAGCAGGGAACGAAGCTGAAGTGAGCGCTCACGTCCACCACGAATGAGCTGGAACACCTGCACGATAAATTCGGTTTCGCGAATGCCGCCCGCGCCGAGTTTGATGTTGTCTTTCAGGCCACGACGGCGCACTTCACGGGCAATCATGCCTTTCATGTTGCGCAGCGACTGAATCACACTGAAATCGATGTAGCGGCGATAGACGAACGGACGCAGCATCTGCTGCAGTTCCTGGCTCCAGTGGCCCTGGTCGTCGCCCATCAGGCGCGCTTTAACCATCGCGTAACGCTCCCAGTCGCGGCCCTGCTCCTGATAATAGTCTTCCAGCGCAGCAAAGCTCAGCACCAGCGGACCGCTGTCACCAAACGGGCGCAGACGCATATCCACGCGATAGACGAAACCATCCACGGTAGGCTGATCCAGCACTTTGATCAGGCGCTGACCCATGCGGGTAAAGAATTGAGCGTTATTGAGTTCGCGACGGCCCCCTTGCGTCACGCCGTTTTCCGGCCAGGCAAAGATCAGGTCGATATCAGAAGAGAAGTTGAGTTCGCCGCCGCCCAGTTTGCCCATGCCAAGGATCAGCATGGGCTGCGCTTCACCGGCTTCATTGCACGGCGTGCCGAAATCGCGGCTGCAATCCTGCCACACCCAATCACGAGCGGCAGCGATGAGGATCTCCGCCAGCGTGCTGAGTTGTGTCAGGCTCTGTTCAGTGCTGGCGTGTTGTAGCGCCTGCATCCACGCTATACGCACCAGCATATGGCGGCGGAACAGTCGCAGTTCGCGCATCAGGGAAGTTTCATCTTCCACGCCTGCCAGCGCCTGGTTCAGCCAGATGCTGTAGTGCTGCCACTCATCTGGCGCAGGCGGTTGCTGCTGGAGTTGTTGCCACCACTCCGGATGCTGCTGCAGGTTATCAACGATAAAGTCACTAAAGGTCAGCGCACCCGCCTGCTCTGCCGTAAAGGCGGAAGGCGGCATATTCAGGCGCTCGGCCACGATAGCTAACTGCGCCTGCATCAGCGCCGGTAACGGTAACAACATCTTCCCTCCCTGATTCGATTGTGCGTCCGACTTAGCGTTTCACTCCGCTATTCAGCCAGAACGGCGATGGCCGAATGGCCAGATTAACCAGTTGAATCAACCCGCGCTCCTGCTGGATGCGAATCGCATGCTGCAGCTCCTGCCAGCCTGCCAGCCAGACATTCACCTCTTCCGCTGGATAAGCCCCTGCCAGCAGATGCACCGCTAACAGCTGGCGATTCAGGCGCGTGGATTTGTCCTGAAATTCGTTAAACAGCTGCACGTCGACAAAGGTCTCACGCAGATCGGCAGCAATACGGCTGAGCATGATGTCGCTGAAGCGTTTGAACGACCCCTGCAGCTTGGTTTTGCTCTTATCATCCAGCCAGTTCTGCCATTGTGACTCCACCAGCCAGTGAGTAAGTGCTAACTGGGCATCAACAGAGACCGTAGAAAAACAGGCGGTTTCCGCATCAATTTCTGCATCTGCTAACAGCTCATCGAGACGCGTCAGCTTCTGACGCAGATCGCTGCTCGCCTTGCGCGGCACCAGCGCACCAAATAGCGAGAACGCCTGTCGCAGGGTTTCCAGCGCATCCATCACCGCTTCTTTGGCATCGGCATTTCCACGTAGCCACACTTCTTCATGGTACTGCCACTGGTTAAGACCGGCGGTCATCGCGTTGATCATGCCCTGCTCTACCGTGGCTTTAGCGCCGATTTTTTGTAGCGCTAATGCACGCAGCGGACGGGCAGGATTGCCCTGAGCCAGCTGATAACCGCGCGCGGCTTTGCTCAAGCTGCCCAGGCGCAGGCCGCCTGCGGTGATCAAGGCTTCAGCGAACTTCAGCATGTCGGCGCGCTGGCCGCTTTTCAGCTCCAGCTCCACTTCGTACAGCGGCTCGCTCAATTCACCTGAGGCAACGGCCCCACGATCAAACGCCACTTCAATTTCGCTCTCACCAAACTGCACCAGCCAGGCTTCACGCTGGAAATGGGTGCTGAACAGTGGTTGCAGGCGCTGCTGTAAGGCCGCGACATCGGTGCCTTCCGGCCAGATTTCAGCAGGAAGCTGGGCGATATCCAGCGTTGGCTCAGTGAGGTCGACGTTATATTCCGGGCGCTGATGCAGACCGCCCACGGTTTTGCCGGCGGCCTTCAGCGTCATCTCATAACGCTGATCGACACCGCGGATGCGCAGGCCCATGTCCCAACGACGTAGCTGATTGTCATCGGTCTCAAAATAGATGTTGGTCAGCTCGCGCGCGGCGAAGTGCTGATGTGGCCACGCGGCAAGGGTTTCACCGAGTTTTTCGGCGGCTTGTGGTGTGGCAATGAACTTTAATTCGATTTCGATGGTCATAATTTTTTATTCAATACGCTGCTGGCACTTACGAGTTTAATCTGGCGAAGAGTAATGCACCGGAAGCCCGCTGTCTCCGCTTTCTTGTGCTTTTACGACCCTTTTCGCACCAGATTTAGACCAGGATAGTTCTCATTCAGATTTTTGAGAAGCGTCTCCAGACTGTGCCGGTAATTTTACGCCATTAAGAAAAAACGACATCGAATGAAAAAAATCACACTTGCTGCCCTTTCTTTGCTGGCATTTAGCGCCATCGCCCCCGTTCATGCTGCTGACGAAAAGCGTTATATCTCCGATGAATTATCCACTTGGGTACGCAGCGGCCCGGGCGATCAATATCGCCTGATTGGCAAGCTGAATGCCGGAGAGGAAGTCACCCTGTTGCAGGTCAACAACGATTCCCAATATGGCCAGATTCGTGATGCCGAAGGGAAAACCAACTGGATCCCACTGTCCCAGTTGAGTGCTGAACCGAGCCTGCGCACTCGCGTGCCGCAGCTGGAGCAACAGGTCAAAGATCTCACCGCTAAGCTGGCGAATATCGACAATAGCTGGAATCAGCGAACTTCTGAAATGCAGAGTAAAGTGGCGAACAGCGACGGCACCATTGACGGCCTGAAAGCGGAAAATCAAAAGTTGAAAAATGAGCTGATTGTCGCGCAGAAAAAAGTCAGCGCCGCGAACGTCCAGTTGGATGACAAACAGCGCACCATCATCATGCAGTGGTTTATGTATGGCGGCGGCGTGTTAGGTGTTGGCTTACTGCTTGGTTTGGTGCTGCCGCACATGGTGCCGCGCCGCAAGAAAAACGATCGCTGGATGAACTAAAACCGCCACGCCGATTTGTTCTTTTCTTCAAGGGGATCGTAAGATGCCCCTTTTGGCGTGCCCGATATTTAGCCAAAGTATGCAACAATAACGCAACATGCGTGCACGGCGCGCAGAATACATTGCCTCTGGAGTGGTTGAGTGAAGACGTTTCTGGTCGGTGGCGCGGTGCGTGATGCCTTACTGCGTTTGCCGGTAAAAGATAGAGATTGGGTGGTGGTCGGTGCCACACCTGAAGCAATGCTGGCACAAGGTTATCAGCAGGTGGGCCGGGATTTTCCGGTTTTTTTGCACCCACGCAGTCGTGAAGAGTATGCACTGGCGCGTACCGAACGCAAAAATGGCAAAGGCTACACCGGTTTTGTCACACAATTCGCCCCAGACGTGACGCTGGAGCAGGATTTGCAGCGCCGCGATCTCACCATCAATGCCATTGCGCAGGCCGACGACGGCAGCTTAATCGACCCTTATCGCGGACAGCAGGATTTGGCGAAACGCACCCTGCGCCATGTCTCATCCGCTTTTAACGAAGATCCACTGCGCGTCCTGCGCGTGGCGCGTTTCGCTGCCCGTTTTGCCCACCTCAATTTCCGTGTCGCGGATGAAACGCAGGCCTTAATGCGTGAGATGGCGGAGAGCGGCGAATTAGCTGACCTCACGGCCGAACGCGTGTGGAAAGAGACCGAGAAGGCGCTGCTGACCCGCAATCCGCAGGTCTATTTTCAGGTATTGCGTGACTGCGGCGCATTGCAGGTGCTGTTCCCGGAGCTGGATAACCTGTACGGCATTCCGGCGCCGATCAAATGGCATCCCGAAATTGATACCGGCGTGCACGCGTTAATGACGCTGACGATGTCTGCCGCGCTGTCAGAGGAATTGGACGTGCGCTTCGCCACGCTGTTCCACGATGTCGGTAAAGCATTAACGCCGCCAGAAAAATGGCCGAGCCATCATGGTCACGGTTTAGCCGGCGTGCCGATTGTTGAAGCACTGTGCCAGCGGCTGCGCGTGCCCAATCAGGTGCGCGATCTGGCACTGGTGGTCACCGAATTCCACGATATCGTCCACACCATTGAACGCCAGTCAGCGGAATCACTGGTTGCCCTGTTCGATCGCATTGATGCATGGCGCAAGCCCGATCGCGTAGAGAAGATGGCACTGACCAGCGAAGCCGATGCGCGTGGTCGCACCGGAATGGAAAGCATGGCCTATCCACAAGGCGATTATCTGCGTCAGGCGTTTGCGCTGGCTCAGGCGGTACCAACGAAGGATGTGGTTGCAGCAGGTTTCAAAGGACCAGCCGTGCGGGAAGAGTTGACGCGTCGTCGGGTAATGGCAGTGCAGGATGGGTTGATCAACGTGCGGCCAGCATAACCGGCCGCACGCCGCGCTTACATGAAGATGGCGTAAACCGCCGCCGCCACGATAAAGCGATAGATAGCGAACGAAACAAACGAGATACGCTTAATCAGTTCCAGGAACACTTTGATCGCCAGCAGAGCAACGATAAAGGCGGTCACGAAGCCGACGGCGAACATTGGGAAATCCTGCATGGTCAGGAAGCCCATGCTCTTGTAGAGATCCAATCCGGTGGCACCAATCATCATCGGCACCGCCAGGATGAATGAGAACTCTGATGCAGCATAACGGCTCACGCCCATCAGCATACCGCCAGAAATGGTGGCACCCGAGCGCGAGAAGCCCGGCCACAGCGCCAGACACTGGAAGCAGCCAATCATAAACGCCTGAAGGTAGGTGATATCATCGATACCTACCGCTTTAGGCTGTTTAGGTTTAAAGAACTCAGCCGCCAGCAGCAGCACACCACCCACCACCAGCGCGTACATCACGTTAATCGGATTAAACAAGCTTTTGATTTGATCGTGCAGCAGCAAGCCAATCACCACCGCCGGAACCATACCTAACAAAATGTGAATCAGGGTCAGTTTCCCGGTTCCAGTGCCTTCATGCGGCTCTTTACCGAAGTGAATACCAATCAGTCCGAACAGGCGACGCCAGAACATCACCACTACCGCTAAAATTGAACCCAGCTGAATGACGACTTCAAAGGTTTCAGCTTTATCGCCCTCGAAGCCCAACAGATGGCCAACGATGATCATATGGCCCGTAGAAGAGACCGGCAGGAATTCCGTGAGGCCTTCCACAACCCCCAGGATTGCAGCAACCCAAAGCTGGTGAATATCTGCCATCAAAATTTTTCCTCTATCCGTTTTAAACAGTAAAAAGGCGGTCGCAAGGTGCTACCGCCTAAAATTATGCCTGCGCCACGCTGAAGGAAACCTTAAGAAAATCGGCAACTTCGCGTCCGTTAGCGCAACGGCCTCAAGTGAGACACACCATAATTTGGTTTGGTTTCATTGTGATGGCAATCACGGATGATTTATTTAGGAATAGTCCCGCGCTCGATACGCACGCCAACGGTCGCTGCCTGGGCCACCGCGCCAGGTTTCCCGACCTTGATGCGCACACCGGGCGTTTTGAAACGATTCATCAACAGATCGGCAATTTCTTCCGCCACGCGTTCGACCAGGGCAAAGCGCTGGCCCTGCAGATGATTGAGGATAACCTCGGTGACATCGGCGTAGCTCAGACAGTCGTTCACATCGTCACTCACCGCAGCACGACGGTTGTCCCACGCCATTTCGACATCGAGCACCAGCTTCTGCTGCATGCCCTGTTCCCAGTCGTAAACGCCAATGGTGGTGAACACGGTGAGTTGTTCTATAAATACGATATCCATGATGTCAGTCTCTGTTTTTGGCTAAGCCGGATACCACTTCCGGCGGATTATGCGTATTATCCACGCTTATCGAGAACAAAACGACCCAAAAGGAACGGTACGAGGCTATGAGTGCTATCGCGCTTGGTATGATTATTTTCGCGTATCTTTGCGGCTCGATTTCCAGTGCGATCCTGGTTTGTAAACTCGCGCGTTTACCCGATCCGCGTACTGCTGGCTCCGGCAACCCAGGTGCGACCAACGTGTTACGCATTGGTGGCAAAGCCGCTGCGGCTGCGGTACTGATCTTCGATGTGGCAAAAGGGATGATTCCGGTGTGGATCGCCTATCTGCTGCACGTCACGCCGATGTATCTCGGCTTAACCGCGATTGCCGCCTGCCTCGGCCATATCTATCCGGTGTTTTTCCGTTTTCGTGGTGGTAAAGGCGTGGCAACCGCATTCGGTGCGATCGCGCCCATTGGCTGGGATTTGACGGGATTGATGACCGGCACCTGGCTGCTGACGGTGCTGCTGAGCGGCTACTCCTCGCTGGGTGCGATTGTCAGTGCGCTGATTGCCCCGTTCTACGTGTGGTGGTTCAAACCGCAGTTTACCTTCCCGGTTTCGATGCTCTCCTGTTTGATTCTGTTGCGTCATCACGACAACATCCAGCGCCTGTGGCGCGGGCAGGAAAATAAGATCTGGAAGCGGAAAAAGAAGAAATAAAAAAACCGGCGCGATGCCGGTTTTTTCGTTTTAGATGGCGGGCAATTCGGCCAGTGGCCAACGTGGCCGGACGCTGACGCCCAATCCACCGCGTGTGCCACCTTTCAGCCGCACCATGCCAGCGTAGGCAATCATCGCGCCGTTATCAGTGCAGAACTCAGGGCGCGCATAAAACACCTCACCACCGCGCTTTTGCATCATCTCCGCCATACACTCACGCAACGTGCGGTTGGCGCTCACACCACCGGCAATCACCAGGCGTTTAAAGCCGGTCTGCTCCAGCGCGCGTTTGCACTTGATCATCAGCGTATCCACCACTGCATCCTCAAACGCACGAGCGATATCGGCACGCGCCTGCTCATCGCCGTTATGTTCACGAATGGTGTTGGCGGCGAAGGTTTTCAGACCCGAGAAGCTGAAATCCAGCCCTGGGCGATCGGTCATCGGGCGCGGGAATTTGAAACGACCCGGCGTGCCCTGCTGCGCCATGCGCGACAGCATCGGCCCGCCTGGATAATCCAGACCGAGCAGTTTGGCGGTTTTATCGAAAGCTTCGCCAGCCGCATCGTCAATCGATTCACCCAGCAAAGTGTATTCACCAATACCCGTGACGCTGATCAACTGCGTGTGACCGCCGGAAACCAGCAGTGCCACAAACGGGAATTCCGGTGGATTCTCTTCCAACATCGGCGCCAGCAGATGGCCTTCCATATGATGCACAGGCACCGCAGGCACATTCCACGCGAACGCCAGTGCACGGCCGACAGTCGCCCCGACTAATAGCGCACCAACCAAACCTGGACCGGCGGTATAGGCCACGGCATCAATGTCTTTTGCGGCTAATCCGGCTTCTTTCAGCGCAGCCTGAATCAGCGGAACGGTTTTACGCACGTGGTCACGTGAGGCCAGTTCGGGCACTACGCCACCGTAATCGGCGTGCAGTTTGACCTGGCTATATAATTGATTCGCCAACAGACCGGACGCATCGTCATAAATCGCGATGCCGGTTTCATCGCAGGACGTTTCAATACCCAGAACTCGCATAGCTTTCATCACCCTCTTCTTGCGGCGCGCAGTGTAGCACAGGCGAATCACACGCTGGACGACTTTGCCAGGAAAAAGTGTTTTTCTGTCGCACAAAGAGTGCGCTATACTCCACGGCCTGAAAAAACCGGCAGCCGCGATGGCATATGTCTCTGTTGGTTCTAAATTGTTCATGGTGCTTTACAACTCGGCTACGGCTGGAGTAAAATGCTGCACCATTTTAAAAGTGCTGGCGCCGCAGTCAGCAGCAAAACCGAATTTATCGAGGTAAGAGTTACATGCCGGTAATTAAAGTACGTGAAAACGAGCCTTTCGACGTAGCACTGCGTCGCTTCAAGCGTTCTTGCGAGAAAGCAGGTGTTCTGGCGGAAGTTCGTCGTCGTGAGTTTTATGAAAAACCAACGACTGAGCGTAAGCGCGCTAAAGCGTCTGCTGTTAAGCGTCACGCCAAGAAACTGGCTCGCGAAAACGCACGCCGCACTCGTCTGTACTAATTTCTTTCGGAAGTTCGCTTCCGCCGCGTGTTAAACGCAGACAGAGTCAAGTAAGAGGCCGTGCTTTCCGAAAGGAAGCGCGGCTTGTTGCCGTTTATGAGCTGAAAAACCGGGGCTTATGGCTGGACGAATTCCACGCGTATTTATCAATGACTTACTTGCCCGCACGGATATCGTGGATCTTATCGATGCCCGCGTTAAGCTGAAAAAGCAGGGTAAGAACTATCACGCGTGCTGTCCTTTTCATAACGAGAAAACCCCCTCTTTCACCGTAAGCGGTGAGAAGCAGTTTTATTACTGCTTCGGCTGTGGCGCCAAGGGTAACGCCATCGACTTCCTGATGAATCACGATCGTCTGGATTTCGTTGAAAGCGTTGAGGAGCTGGCCACGCAACACGGCTTAGAAGTGCCGTATGAAGCGGGCAATGGCCCCAGCCCGATGGAACGTCATCAGCGTCAAAGTCTGTATCAGCTGCTGGAAGGCCTCGACGGTTTCTATCAGCAAAGCCTGCGTAACCCGCAAGCGACATCTGCACAAAATTATCTCGCCACACGCGGTCTCAGCCAGCAAGTGATCGATCACTTCGCGATTGGTTATGCGCCAGCAGGCTGGGATAACGTGCTGAAACGTTTTGGTCAGCAGAAAGAGGACCGCGAATCCTTGATGGAAGCGGGCATGCTGGTCAGTAACGATTCCGGCCGCACTTATGACCGTTTCCGCGATCGCGTGATGTTCCCGATTCGCGATAAGCGTGGGCGCGTCATTGGCTTTGGTGGACGTGTACTGGGCAACGATACGCCGAAGTACCTTAACTCGCCGGAAACACCGATTTTCCATAAAGGCCGTCAGCTATATGGCCTGTATGAAGCGCAAAAGAATCATCCGCAGCCAGCGCGTTTACTGGTTGTAGAAGGCTATATGGACGTGGTGGCGCTGGCGCAATTTGGCATTGATTATGCCGTTGCCTCGCTGGGCACCTCGACCACCGCTGAGCACATTCAGCTGCTGTTCCGCTCTACCGACACGGTGATTTGCTGTTACGACGGTGACCGCGCGGGGCGCGAAGCCGCATGGCGTGCACTGGAAACCGCATTGCCTTACATGAATGACGGTCGTCAGCTACGCTTTATGTTTTTGCCAGATGGCGAGGACCCGGACACGCTGGTGCGTAAAGAAGGCAAAGAGGCGTTTGAAGCGCGGATGGAGCAGGCTTTACCGCTCTCCACGTTTTTATTCGACAGCCTGATGCCGCAGGTCGATCTGAGCACGCGTGACGGTAAAACCAAGCTGGCCACGCTGGCGCTGCCGTTGATTAGCCAGATCCCCGGTGAAACTTTACGCATTTATATGCGTCAGAATCTGGGTAATAAACTCGGCATTCTGGACGATAACCAGTTAGACAAGCTGATGCCAAAGCAGGCAGAAAGCGGCACTCCGCCAACGGCTCCCCCGTTGAAGCGCACCACCATGCGCGTGTTGATTGCGTTACTGGTGCAGAATCCGCAATTTGCCGCCATCGTTCCTACGCTGGACGGGCTTGAGCAGTCAAAAATGGCGGGTTTGCCGCTGTTTGTGGAGTTAGTCAGTCGTTGTACGGAGAATCCTGGCCTGACGACCGGACAGCTACTAGAGTTATATCGCGGGACAGAATTTAGCCAGCCCCTTGAAACGCTGGCCACCTGGAACCACATGATAGTGGATGAAGAAGCAGAAGCCGTGTTCCAGGATTCACTGGCGAGTCTTTACGACTCAGCCCTTGAACAGCGCCTTGAAGCGCTTATCGCACGCGACCGTACCGAAGGCCTGAGCGCCGCCGAACGCCGCGAGTTCTGGGCCTTAAGCCAGGCATTAGCGAAAAAATAAGATTTTTACCAGACCAGAACGATGAAGGCTGTTAAAGCCGCCGTTTTGGTTTGATCGTTCGGTTCGGTTTTAAGCGCACCGTACGAGGGCCGTCGGCGTCAAAGCCAGGCCCGCAAAGAAAGAACTCAAGCGGCTTAAGTGCCGATATATGAAGGGTCGATACCCTGGCCGCGTTGAAGGCAGCGGCAAAAGAACAACGCCTTCACTGTTATAGTTGGCTCGCTGCCGACCGACACCAATCTAATTAACAGAAGTGTGGATACCGTCTTATGGAGCAAAACCCGCAGTCACAGCTTAAGCTGCTTGTCACCCGTGGTAAGGAGCAGGGCTATCTGACCTATGCTGAGGTCAATGACCATCTGCCGGAAGATATCGTCGACTCCGATCAGATCGAAGACATCATCCAGATGATTAACGACATGGGTATTCAGGTTGTTGAAGAAGCACCTGATGCCGATGATCTGATGCTGAATGAGAACAGTACTGATACTGACGAAGATGCCGCAGAAGCTGCCGCGCAGGTACTCTCTAGCGTTGAATCTGAAATTGGCCGTACTACTGACCCTGTGCGTATGTATATGCGCGAAATGGGTACCGTTGAGCTGCTGACGCGCGAAGGCGAAATCGACATCGCTAAGCGTATCGAAGACGGTATCAATCAGGTTCAGTGCTCAGTTGCCGAATACCCGGAAGCCATCACCTATCTGCTCGATCAGTACGATCGTGTGGAAGCGGGCGAATCTCGCCTGTCTGACCTGATCACCGGCTTTGTTGACCCGAACGCGGAAGAAGATATCGCGCCAACTGCCACTCACGTGGGTTCTGAACTGTCTGAAGAAGACCGTAACGACGACGATGAAGAAGACGAAGATGGCGACGACGACAGCTCTGACGATGATAACTCCATCGATCCAGAACTGGCGCGCGAGAAGTTCAACGATCTGCGCACCCAGTACGAAACCACCCGTACCGTGATCAAAGCCAAAGGCCGCAGCCACGCTGATGCCGTTGCAGAAATCAATAACCTGTCTGAAGTGTTCAAACAGTTCCGCCTGGTGCCGAAGCAATTCGACTACCTGGTGAACAGTATGCGCGTCATGATGGAGCGCGTGCGTACGCAAGAGCGCCTGATCATGAAGCTGTGTATTGAAATCTGCAAAATGCCGAAGAAGAACTTCATCACCCTGTTCACCGGCAACGAAACCAGCCCAAGCTGGTTCAAAGCGGCGCTGGCCATGAATAAACCCTGGTCAGAAAAACTGCTTGAAGTTGAAGATGATGTGACGCGTTCACTGCAGAAATTGCAGCAGATTGAAGAAGAGACCGGCCTGACCATCGAGCAGGTTAAAGACATCAACCGTCGCATGTCGATCGGCGAAGCCAAAGCGCGTCGTGCGAAGAAAGAGATGGTTGAAGCGAACTTGCGTCTGGTTATTTCTATCGCGAAGAAATACACCAACCGTGGTCTGCAGTTCCTCGATCTGATTCAGGAAGGTAACATCGGCCTGATGAAAGCGGTTGATAAGTTTGAATACCGTCGTGGTTATAAGTTCTCAACTTATGCGACCTGGTGGATTCGTCAGGCTATCACCCGTTCTATCGCCGACCAGGCGCGTACCATCCGTATTCCGGTGCATATGATTGAGACCATCAACAAGCTCAACCGTATTTCGCGCCAGATGCTGCAAGAGATGGGCCGTGAGCCAACGCCGGAAGAGCTGGCTGAGCGTATGCTGATGCCAGAAGATAAGATTCGCAAAGTGCTGAAAATTGCTAAAGAGCCGATCTCTATGGAGACGCCGATTGGTGATGATGAAGATTCACATCTGGGCGATTTTATCGAAGATACCACGCTGGAGCTGCCGCTGGATTCTGCTACCTCAGAAAGCCTGCGTTCAGCCACCCACGACGTGCTGGCGGGTCTGACTGCTCGTGAAGCGAAAGTCCTGCGTATGCGTTTCGGTATCGATATGAACACCGACCACACGCTGGAAGAGGTTGGCAAACAGTTTGACGTTACCCGTGAGCGTATTCGTCAGATCGAAGCCAAGGCGCTGCGTAAGCTGCGTCACCCAAGCCGCTCCGAAGTACTGCGAAGCTTCCTTGACGATTAATCCTCGTTAAGACGAAAAACCCCGGCTTGCCGGGGTTTTTTATTGCCTTCAAAACGGCGTCAGCCCTTTTTCCTGCATCATTTTGCGCGCTTTGTCGCTCTGCAAATACTTCACAAACTGCGCTGCCGCCTGCTTCTGCTGGGTGCTACGCGTAATCACCGCACCGTATAGCGTATCCTGCTGCACCGTTGGCGGAATCAGCCCGACAATGGTAATCCCCTTCACCGCCTGCAGCTCACTGTTCTGCTGGAAGCCCAGCTCCGCTTTCCCTTGTGCCACCGCTTCACCCACCGGTGTGGCGGGGATCACAGACACTTTGCTGGCGGTCTTCGGCCCCAACTCCAGCTTGCTCAGCATCTTGCCTTGAATATATTTGCCGCTGGCACTGTCTGAAATCGCGATGCTGGAGGCTTCCGTGAGGACCTGTTTGAATTTCGCCACCGTACTGATATCCGGCGGCGTCATGCCCTGCTTCACCGCCATCGCGATATAAGAGTGCGCCAGCACCTGATGGCTGCTGCTATCCACAAATTTGGCCTGCTCCAGCGGTTTAATGGCGTAATCGACCATCACCAGCACATCGGCATTATCCTGACGTTTCAGACGATTAGGGATCGCCTGCGGCGTATCGCCCATCGAGGGCGCCGCTTCCAGCTGCAGGGTATTGCCAGTTTGCTGCTGATAATCCTGCTTCAGGCTCTCAATCACCGGGTACATGCCACCGGAGCTAAATACTTTCAGCGTCTCTGCCTGTGCCGTCTGTTGCGCCATCACCAGCAGCGCCGCTAACGCGATTGTGCGTTTCATCTTCCCTCTCTTTATTTGCCATAAAGATTTGGGTTTAGTCAGAAACCGCAAATTGAACAACTTTAGGGCCGCGTTAAGCGGAGCACGCTCACGCGTTATTCTGTAACCAATCATGAAGTTGACGATAAGCTGCCGCCATCTCCTCTATCGTCGCGCGGTTCAACCCGCTGGGATTGGGCAGCACCCACAAACGCGTTTCGCCCAAGGTTTGCGGCTGCTCGCCCCACTCTACTTTGCGCTGTCGGAACGCTTTCTGGAACGCATCTTTACCCAGCACCGCCAGCGCACGCGGCTGATAGCGTAAGATCTTCTCCTGCAAACGCGTCCCGCCATCCCTTAACTCTTCACCCGCCAGTTCATTGGCCTGAATGGTGGGACGCTCAACCAGCATAGTGATGCCACAACCGGTTTCCAGCAGCCGCTGTTCCTGTTCTGGTTTCAGCAATTCGCGGGTAAAACCGGCCTGATGGATCACCTTCCAGAAGCGATTCCCCGGATGAGCAAAGTGGAAGCCGGTGTGCGCCGATGACTTGCCTGGATTGATGCCACAAAACAGCACCTGCAAATCCGGTGCAATAATGTCCTGAATATCGTGCTCGCTCATGCACTCTCCAATCCTGCGCGCTGTTTCACCGAGCGACGGCTAACCGCCAGCATATTGCGCGCTTCCTCATCATCCGGACAGGCGCGCGCCAGCGCCACCGCACCGACCATTTCGGCCAGCATACTGGCGGCGACATCATCAGCCTGAGGATGGTGCATTCCGTTGAGTGCCTGCGCCAGTCGCTGACGCACCGCATCGCGACGTTGCGAAAACAGCGTGCGTGTTTCAATCGGCAGATGAGTAATCTCACTCACCAGCGCAGGCATCGGGCAGCCTTCTCCCGGCGTGTTGCGATGATGCTCAGAAAGATAGTTGTCGATCAGTTGGGTCAATCGCTCGGCTGGATCTTCGAGTTGGGTGATGGCGGCAAAGCGCTGTGCCGAATCGGCAAACATCTCGGCAATCACTGCTTCAACCAGCGCTTCCCGCGAATCAAAGTGCGCGTAGAAGCCGCCGTGAGTTAAGCCCGCGCGCTTCATCAGCGCCGCCACGCCAATGCCTTCAGTGCCGCATTCACGCATCACCACTGCTGCCTCATCCAGTATGCGCTGCCGCGTGCGCGCCTTGTGGCTCAGCTTTTCCATCTCTCACCATCCTGCTCATCGTTTATGGCAATCAGTGTAATTATTACGATCATCATATTCCAGCTTGACGAAAAATATGATGATCGTCATATTAAGTTCCATCAGATATGACAACCATCATTTAAAGGAACCGACCATGACTCAGCAACTGGCTTTGATTACCGGTGCATCCAGCGGCATTGGTGCAACTTACGCGAAACAGCTGGCCGCACGCGGTAGTAATTTGATTCTGGTGGCACGTGATGAATCACGTCTTAACCAGCTGGCGCAGTCGCTGCGTGACGCACACGGCGTGGAAGTGAGTGTGTTGGCCGCCGATCTGACGCGCACTGAAGATTTGCAACGCGTGGCGCAAACCCTTGCAGACAACGAACAAATTACGACGCTGGTGAACAATGCCGGGATGGCAGTTGAAGGAGAGTTCGTAGCGGGTGATATCGCGCAAATACAAACCATGCTGACGTTAAACATTGTGGCGCTGACGCAGCTTGCACACGCTGCCGCACAAGCATTTCGCCGCCGTGGTGAAGGCACGATTGTGAATATCGCTTCCGTGCTTGCATTGGTGAATGAAATGGCGAATGGCGCGTATAACGCCAGTAAAGCCTTCGTGCTCTCGCTGACGCGCAATATGCAGCGTGAGCTGGCGGAGAGCGGCGTGCGTATTCAGGCGGTATTGCCGGGCTTAACCCGTACCGAGATCTTCGAGCGCTCAGGGAAATCGGTTGATGACCTTCCGGCTGAGAGCGTGATGGAGGTTGAGGATTTGGTGGCTGCGGCACTGCGCGGGCTGGATAGCGGTGAGCTGATCACCATTCCTTCAGTGGAAGATCTGGGACTATGGCAGAGCATGGAGAGTGCTCGCTTCGCCATCCTGCCGTTTATCTCGTTGAATAAGCCGGCTTCGCGTTATTTGTGAGATGTGAGTGGTGATTGAGATGAGGTAGAAGGATGGCCTTGTCTCAAAAACCTGCGGAGGTTGAGGGTTGATTGAGCGATCTTAGGGGGTGGGAAGGGATTTTTGCTTGGAGATCAAGGAGTCAGAGATTGTTCTAATTTTCACCAACCGATTGGCGAACGCTGGATCACCCCTCCGAGATACTTTATAATCCCCGCTCCGCTGGCCCCTTAGCTCAGTGGTTAGAGCAGGCGACTCATAATCGCTTGGTCGCTGGTTCAAACCCAGCAGGGGCCACCAAATTTAGTGATTTATATCATTCGCTTGAGCCACCTTTTAGGGTGGCTTTTTTGTTTCCTTAATTCAGCATTGGCAGCGAAATGGCAGCAGATTTTATCTTCACTCCACTGCTACCCGCCTTCAAGAGCAAAGTGACGCCTGTAAATTTACTTACCTAAGATGAAAATTTCATCATATCTAAAAATCAAGTTTTATTAGATCATTGCAATTAATCAAACTTGAAACTGAGTTACGACTCATATGATAAGAGATTCATTTATGTTTAGGAATCGTGTATAGCTCGAAAGAGAAAATAAGCATTTAACTTAAAATATTTTAGAGCTGAGAGATAGTAATACTGGCTAAAATTACAGTTAACTAACTGATTAGGAAGTTGTTGAAATTGATCCAAAATCGCGCTAACTTTGAATGTGCTAGCACCGTAAATTATGAAGGTATAATTTTATATTTTAGGGAGTGATTATTTATTATTAAACTGATAACTTTGCAAGACAGATCAAACGTTTATAGAGCATCTCTCATAAAGCTTGGCTCAATGGGTTAATTTATTCATAAGAGTGCTATTTTTAAAATTCAATATATAATGTCACCAAACCTAAAATTGATGGATCACAGCACTTTGTCGTTACAATCAGGCAATAAATATTAACAAGGAAAATTCATGTCATTGAAAGATATAACTCATCCAATCTTGTATTCAACAATGACGACGTTAGCCTATAACGTTAATAAAAAATTTTATGGAGACAAACATTACATGTGGTGCACTCCGTACTTTGGTTCGGATTTCAAATCTCCACATTTTACCGTACCGCCAAGTTCATCTCCTTTAGAAATATACAATACTTTAAAAAATGAAGTGGATGGTGTTGATCACCACAATACCAAAATTGATTTAAATAGAAGAGGTATTAGAAAAGGAGCGTCAATCATGCTTACACTTGGAAAGATTGACCAAGATACTCATGATGAGATTGTCTATATCTCAAAACATACGAAAGACCAGATGTTTAGGCCACTTTTATGTGTTATTTCTCGACTTGATGCTGTTCCTTTCTACAAGAAAGTAGATGTCAAAGAAAGAGCAAACCCTTTATCTCATGAATATATTTTATCAGATTTACCTCAGTCAGCATTCGATATTATAAGGATTGGTTAGAATGAAAAATTTAGAAAACATGATAGAAGGATTTGAAATTTCAGATGTTAGAGCTGCATTTTATTATTTAAGCCGGTACCTTAAACAAGCTGATTATATTCATGAATATCAAAAGGATTTTTTTGAAGATGATTTCCAAAGTGCACCTTCAGAAACTGCAAAAAAACTCACTTTCTCACTAATTGAATTTATTGAAACCAGCGCAGGAAAGAAGGCATCTGATTTCTCAGATCAAGAATATTTTCTATGGATGGATGCAATTAACAAAATCGAATCTGAGCTTGACCCAGAACCTTCATATAAAACTCGAAAATCTGCTGAAAATATAATCGAAGAGCTTTTTGTTCCTGAGATTAGAAAAAAAGACTAATAATAAAGTCCGCTTAGTGTGGGCGCATTAAAATCCCGCAGTGATCATAGCCACAACGCTTGCTGCTGATTTCTTCCCGGATGCGGAGGCACTGGCTTAACCGTTCCGGGCTTCATCATGATTTCTGATACAGTCTCATGGGATTTAAATGTGCAGCTGCAATTGATGTTCTGACACTGGTTATATCGTTTTTAGTTGTTGCTGATACCTGTAAGCTGCTGCGGGTATGTACGGTATTTCCGCACAAAGGGCAATTCATCATAACGTCGATGATGTCCGCTCCTTTGGACATGGCATTATCGTCTGGGAGTTCAACGCATCGCCCAGCGATTCAATATTGCGCGTCGGAATCTTGTAGAGTTGCGCAATCTTGCAAGTCCCTTTGCCGGCTCAGCTGCGGGCAGCTCAAACGCGATTGGCGCGCACGTTCCGCGCCGCCTTGCATCATAGCTCGCCGACTAACGTGAAGCGCAACATACAGTCGAGCACGTTTATCCCTCACCCGCTGCTGAGCAGCAGGCGTTTAGCCGCATTATGCAGGAATATCTGTTGTTCGGTAACGCCTATCTGGAAAAGCGCACCAACCGGCTCGACGGCATTCTGTCGCCGGAACCTGCACCGGCGAAATTCACCCGACGCGACACCGATTTAGACACGTACTGTTTCGTGCAGTACGGCGTGACAACTCAGCCCTACCAGTTCACACCGGGCAGCGTGTTTCACCTCATGGAGCCGGATTTAAATCAGGAGGTCTACGGCTTACCGGAATACCTTTCGGCGATCCCGTCCACCCTTCTGAACGACTCGGCAACGCTGTTCCGCCGTAAGTATTACCTCAACGGCAGCCACGCCGGATTTATTATGTACATGACCGATGCGGCGCAGAATCAGGAAGACGTGAACAATATCCGCCAGGCGATGAAAAGCGCCAAAGGGCCGGGCAACTTCCGTAACCTGTTTATGTACTCGCCGAACGGCAAGAAGGACGGCATCCAGATCATTCCGCTGTCAGAGGTGGCGGCTAAGGATGAGTTTTTGAATATCAAGAATGTAAGCCGCGATGACATGATGGCCGCGCATTGTGTGCCACCGCAGATGAAGGGGATTATGCCGAGCAATGTTGGCGGGTTTGGGGATGTTGAGAAGGCTAGCCGCATTTTTGTTAGGAATGAATTAAATCCATTACAAAAACGTTTTGCCGAACTTAATCAATGGTTAAAAGAAGATATAATTAATTTTAACGAATATGAGCTAGACGGAATTTGATCGCTGTATCTGGTTAGCCCTCAATGACGAGGGCTAATTTCACTATCGGGATAGACACCTTAGTGTTAACACTCCTGATGTATCAATATCAAACATTTCAAGTTTTTGTTCTTTAGCCTCCTCTAAATAAAAGAAGGACTTCCCATTGAAACATTGCCTGAAAAGGAGGCTATCTTTATACGTACCCACTAATATTTTACCATCCTCTGTCTGCCATGTGCTTTTTGGGAAAAAGCTATGGTAATTTAATCCTATAAAAAAATTCAAAGCTAAAAAAGTTATAAATGTAAAAAAAGCAAACCTGAAATTTACAGCTACGGCACTTTCGCTTCTAACAAAAGTTTTATTAAGAAAAAGTCCAAGCGCGGCACATAGTAAGTATGTCATCCCTACATTAACATATACTAAGGTGTGAACTTGACCATTTTGATATAACTTAGCCATAAGGAATAATTTTACAACAGCCAGGAGACATGTTGCGATTAGAAAGCTGTATCCAGCGCCATCCCATGTAAGCAATGCTATGTACATAGCTAATAGAATTGAATATATCAGTACCACTTTAAGTGCAACATTTATAACATCTGGTATATTCAAGTAAATGTAATAGGATGGATAGTCATAGAAATATGCCTCACCAAGCTTAAACGAATACACCGCACAAAAAAGCAGACCTAATAACAAAGTCGCACCTGGAACGCTAAAAGCATCCATTTTAATTTTCATGTCATCCCTTTTTGTTTTTTGATATCAAGTCAAAACCAGATAATTTAGCGTCATCAATTAACTCGAAAGCTTTTCGTGAAAACCATTTTTCCTTTGTTACTGTGTTTTGAATGTAACAACCCCACCCCAAACCCATCTTATAAATACTTATGATGAAACCTTCACATTTGAGATAAGGATTGCCTTTCTGAGATATTTTCCATTTCCTAGTTAGCCATCGTTTACGTTTATTTGCTCGATTTCTCATGCTCGTTTCGCGAACTTCAGCAGCTTTCTTATCTAACTCCATATGCCCAGCACAAACGCAGCCGACTGTTAGTTCTGTGAAGTAATTTGGATGAGTCATGTAATGAACAAATCGGACCATAGAGCTTTCACACATTTCGCACTGCTTATCGGGGGCTCCTAGATCTTCGATTCCAGTGCAAATCCATCCTTTGTGGGGAACGCCTTCTTTCGACCACAATCCACGGCCACTTTTTATCGACTCAAGCTCATTGGTTGTCAATTCCATGTCTCCCAATCTTAATGATTATGTTTTCTTATACTCAACAGATCTGCGTGTCAAGGACACGTTAGCGCGCGCTCGTTCCCCCGCCACGCCTGCCCGCTTTGCGTATTGGTTTTAATGCACTGCATGACATAAGCAAAAGCCCGCTAGGACAGACGGGCCGAGAGAGATGTGATCCTTTTTGGATAATGCGAATTCATGCAGCATAGACATGCACGCTCGCAGTGGCTATCAGAACCACGCCTTCCTACTCTAATTGATGCATTGACCGACTGTATTCGTGATTACGTAACCGCGCCATATGCTCATCGGTTCGCTCTGAAACCCACTCAATTGCCATGCTCTTTTCCAACTCTTTGCAGTCACTCATAGCAACAAGTTTCAAAAACAAATCAATGCGCTGGGGCTGTACCGACTCCAAAAGAAAATCCTGTATGTTGCCTCCCATTCAACAATTAACTGTATATAAACACAGCACATAAAACTCACATTAATGTGAAACTCTTTTTTATCTTTCAATGGGATTGCTCCAGATTGTCACCGGTCCAATTTAGCCTCCTGAAGCCTTCCGTTCTGGTAAAAAAGCCGTCGCCTCGCGCCTGCGTTTAGGCTACATCCTCTACTCAGAAGGCTAATTTCCTCTTGGTGCCCCTTAAAACCACGGGCTTTCAACTCCAGCTCTAATCGTCGGCGCTCTGGCCCCGTACAGTTATTGACAGAACTCGGACGAATTCGTGTCGAGAATGGCAAAGCATCATTTGAATGCAAAGCAGACGACATCAAGGTTTTGGGCAAAGTCGTTGCCCGCACTGAGTACCTTTAAAGGCGAAGCATGGCGATAAACAAATTACCCAACGGGAAATGGCAGGCACAGGTTTTCCCAAACGGCCGTGACGGCAAAAGGATTCGCCGCCAGTTTGCGACGAAGGGCGAAGCACAATCCTATGAGAAGTTCGTAAAAGAACAGGCTCAAGATAAGCCCTGGTTAGGAGAGAAAGCGGATAAGCGGCGGGTAATTGAGCTGGTTGAATTGTGGTTCAATACGCATGGCATTACGTTGGCGGATGGTGAGAAGCGGCGAACCACAATGGCGTTCGCCTGCGAAGCGATGGGAAACCCACTCGCAACCGAGTTTAACGCGAAAATTTTTGCGTCTTATCGCGAGCAGCGGTTAAGCGGGAAGATCACCCGCTCCACTCGAGTGAAGACAGTCACTCCTCGCACGGTAAATTTAGAGTTAGCGTATTTCAGGGCGATGTTTAACGAGCTGCGCCGATTGGATGAATGGACTGCGCCAAATCCGTTAGAGAACGTACGCGAGTTTAAAATCAGTGAATCGGAGATGGCATATCTCACCATTGAGGAAATCAGAACTCTCCTCGCCGAATGTGAGAACAGCCGATCTAAAGATCTGACGACCATTGTAAAAATCTGCCTGGCAACTGGCGCACGATGGAGTGAGGCCGAAGGCTTGAAGGGAAACCAAATCCGCGCCGGTCAGATCATCTACGTGAAAACCAAAGGCAAGAAAAACCGAGCGGTGCCGATTACTGAAAAATTACATGTTGAACTGCCATCAAGCAGAAAAGCGCAGTTGCTCTTTAAACCTTGTTACTCAGCCTTTAGAAAGGCCATGCAACGTGCCGGCATTGAGACACCTGCTGGGCAACTGACGCATGTCTTGAGACATACATTCGCTTCTCATTTTATGATGAATGGCGGCAACATTTTGGTTCTTCAACGCATTTTGGGACACGCTGATATAAAAGTGACTATGAGATATGCACACCTTGCTCCGGACCTTCTTAAAGAAGCAGTCATATTAAATCCATTAGTTAATATCTAGAGTCGCGATTATGTGATCATTTTTACATTAGAATTTAACTTAAAAAAATCACTTTTTTTTGCCGCTACATCAGCAAGTACTATTTTCGGAACTCCATTAATTTTATTGGCCGCTAAGAGGAAATTAAAGGCTAGAGCATTCAATTCACCGAATTTTTTAGCAAATGAATAAATCACATCCGAATTATAACGATAAGTTTCAGTCATGTAAGGGGTATTTATGCCACCCTCAGATGCGAAAAAAGTAGAATTACGCCCAGTATTGTATTGTGAAGGGAACAAAAAACATCCTTTGCTTTCGTTATTTATAACAATAGGGTAGGCAGTACCGTGAGCAATATCATTCCTCCTTTTTGTAGCTTCTTGATGCGCATCAAAAAATTTCTTAAACGGTTTAGCTGCACCTGTTGAAAACACATCTTCACCAAAATATACTTTTGCAGCCTCAATCGTTGCCAGCCTACGACCTGCACTGCTTTCAAATGTTCCAAAAGAGCGACGTATTGCGTTCAAAGATGCTGTACTTTCTAACTCACAAAAAACAAAATACATTTGTACTAATGTGTTTTCAACAAGCTCCCACTGAGTCAGTGCAAACCCAATAGCGTGATAGATTAAATCTGTTGAGTCATCCCCTTTCAAAACATCACCAAGTTCTGGTTTTCTCCAATAATTCCTATCCAGCAAAGGAGACGCTAAATTTTTCTTTAACGAATCAGCTTCTTCAGTGATAAACGTCATCATTTGTTCAATGCTGTGATTCATACCAAATCTCCTTAAATTAAAAAATGATAAAAGTTTTAAGTTTACTCATCTTTTCTTAGTATTTATATTCATCTTAAAATGATGCAATTAACAGAAAATTGATATAGCAGCATAACAACATGCCAAAACTTCAATTCCCACTTCGTCCAAAAAATTATTGATTCACTCACTTAAATTAGGGCTTGCAACAACGTAAGAACTTCCCGCCCTATTCCATGATTTAACTATAACCATTCCATTTCTTAAACAAATCTCTGATACTTTAGAATCATCCAATAGACCATAATATGATGACTGCTTGGAGTTTTTGTAAATATATCCGTACAAATGCTTAATCCCTCCTTCATACTTTTTGAAATAAGAGCTTTTGTATTGATTCACAATCATAACTTCACCGTTTTCTTTTAAAAGTTTTTTTATACTTGAAATAACTGAATCAATAGTTTCTCGGCATGGAATGGCGGATAATACATTTGAGCAAAGTATAAAATCATATTGCTCTTCAATATTATGAACATCTTCAAAGGGGACAACATTTGCATTGCCGTAGTGTTTTGATACGTAATCAACAACTGAAGTTTTAATGCCTCTGACAACTTGATTTCTTTCTAGTTGTCTTTTAGAATCCACAAAGGTTACAGACTCAAATTTATTAATCAATTGCTCTGAATATCTAAGTTTTCCACATCCAAAATCTAAAGCCACCCCTTCCTTATTAATTGTCTTTATCTGACTACAAAGATAACTAGAAGGCATTGTATGAGGTTTCGCTGCATTCTCTGAGCGGATAGTAGTTCCATTTACAATATAATTCAAAGCAAACTCCATTTAATTAATAATATTATTATTGATAAAGAAATCTTTGATCTTCTGATGAGAGATTTGCCTTACTTGACTTTCAGTTCGAGGTTTAACTGACACTATAAAAACAATAATGCTAAAAATTACAACAATACTAACCCACAACCACAAGTAAGATAAATTACCTGTAATTGAGAAAAAGTCACCTCTTTTTGATAAACTTATGACCAGCGCCGTAAAAAAAACAACAATGGCATGTTCGAATAAAACCCAGAAATAAAAAACTTTATTCCAAAAGAGCTCGATATAATGCTTGTCGTCTAAGGATCTAACCTCTGAATAATACAGCTTACTCATTACTGTATAAGATTCTTTTTTAGTTAACTTTCTGCTTACGCCCGCTATTTCCTTCAGGGGTCTAATAATTAGAAACTCATCCCAAAGATATCTAATTTTAATAATTTTCGCAACATTATTATGAAGATCAAGAGCTCCGCTAAGTATTGCCCAAAACAAAGCTAAACCAATTGGTAACACGCCAAATGTTAAAATCCATTTTATAGTTTCCTCATAGTCTTTTATGGGCGGCACATGCTCAGCACTAACACTTACTATTGGCAAATAGCCCTTAATTACTAACACCAAATAAAATAACAAACTTGTCACAAAGGTAGACTTATGAAGTTTCGGCAACATTTCATTGTAATTCTTTGGGGGTTCGAACATTTATAGCTCCATGTGAAATGCTCAGTTTTATGAAATCATTACTGTAATAAATTTAAATCCCCCAAAACTTTTGAGGGAAGAATAAATTGAAAAACTAGATTCATACTGAAGAGAAAACCTTCCTTATTGAGTTTAAATTTTACATTAAACTATGTGTAACATTATAAATTTATAAGAATACATTGAAAATATCAACTCTCAGTTAACTTTACCGTTTGGTCTGAAGATAAAAAAGCTGAAAAACATCTTGATTTGGGTTTTAGGGCAATAACATTTGGCAGCAAAGTGGCAGCAGAGTGCAACGCTATGTGCCACTTTTCATCACTATACGGTCTTAAGAAAACCTATAAATCAGTAAGTTACTGATTTCACTCACTTCGGATTGGGACTCATAATCGCTTGGTCGCTGGTTCGCACCCAGCAGGGGCCACCAAATCTTCCTACTTTTCCTAAAAGCTTTCGCAACATCATCAACCACTTGATAGCTCACTTGAATGCCCATTCGCGTGAAGAAATTCTATTGTTCGGTTCTTAACAATCTTTACCCATTCTTCAGCTGACAATTCCCATCGCTCGGGTGCGAACTCGCCACGATAACGCGCTATTAATACGTCGTATCCATCGGACTGCTCTTCGATTTCAATCAGATTTGCTAACAACATGCGCTGATTGAATGGCATTGAGGTAGATAAATAATCATCGAGTAAATTATCGAGCACACAGTTTTCATCAATCAAATCACAATCCTGCCCAAAATGAGCGATTACCAAAGTATCGAGTTCACAAGGCTTAAGAGTATTAGTATCCATTTATTTCTCACATAGCAAGGCACACGGATATAATTAAACTTTATTTTCAATCAAACATTTGAGTTCAAACCAAGCGGTCTCATTTATCTAACCTCACTATTATTTATTCCTGCAAGCAGTTTACTTACACCAGAAACGGTAATAATAGCTAACACAACAGCGAAAATGCCAAAACATATAAGTAGAGAAAGCAGAGGATTGACTATTCCGCCGAAGCTAGTGAAATCACTCAAACGAGCAAGCTGTACAGAGGTTAAAGTACGAAGAATGATCTCCGGTATAATTAGAAAATAAATAATAACAACCAAGACAAATATCAGAGTTTTTTTTGTTTTCTTCATCTTCTTTCTTGCCCTTACTTACGAACATGATCAAAAATTGGGTATAGGATACATCATGGAGCGAAGGTATGTCACAAACCTATTTACAGCTGAAGATGCAGTCCAATAAGCAGCTGGCGATCGCGTTAACTCATTCATTAAACCAGATCCATGCAGATCAGCTGTCTACTATAGATATGTTCAAGATGGGCGCACAGCGGCTCAGCAACTATGGTTCATGCTTTGTACCTAATGAATATTATCGCAGCTCATGCCGTGATACATGGAGAGAGGACAAAAGGTTAGTTCTGGCGTTAGGTGAGATCTATAAAAGAAAAGATGTCGCATTAGATATGATCGAAATATATTTTCGTAAAACCTTCACAAAACTTGGCGTTCAAAAATGCAATAATCTCGTTAACTCATTTTCTACATGGTTTGTGAATGGCGCTACGCTTTATGCCAAAGCGTAAACGGCTGCCTCTGCGGCTAACAGATTAAAATTTCAAGATCCTGCTTATTATCAAGCTCTATCAAGAGAAAATATTGAGATGCTTTACTTCCTCATTGAACCGCAAATGTCTGAAATCATTTATCAGGTAAAATCCGGTGATAACAATGAAGAAAAAATTGCAGATGCTTTATACGAGATTTTGAAAAAATGAAGAGAGCACTTTTGTGGTTAATTCAGTCCTTTATCTATCTCATCCCCCTCGCAGCTGTTGTAGCAGGGATCTACATTTTCGTCCGCTTTATTCCCAATTACGCAGCCTTCCTTAGCATATCCTGGGTGATCGTTGTTTCCTTCATCTACATCAAATACAACAGATGGTATTGAATATCTCCAATACCATCTGTCAACACCCTCTTCTAACATCCAACCCAAATCATCGGTGATAGCGCCACTCAACTTGAGAAGACCGGGAAATCGTGACCTAACCCATCACTCCCCTTCCAACCCGCAAACCTGCCACCGCACCGAACTCACGCCCTTCTCCAGGCTAATCCGTCCCACCAGACTCTCCAACTGATCCGTCATACTCGGTTTACCCAGCACTTCCGCATTCACTTCCATGCGATGCGGCGGATTCATATCCTCGCTGTGCAGTGATTGCAGGCGTAATCCGCTGCCGCCAAGGCTGTGCAGCATCAGGCTGCGCACCTGCACTTCATCTTGCGCCAGACAGATGATCTGCACTTTGTAGTGCTGCACCACTTCTTCCGCAGGCACCAGGCTCTGGCGATTAATCCCCTGCGCCAAATCGCGCAGCAGAATATTGGCGCACAGAATCACCATGCAGCCAATCGCCGCTTCCAGCAGCAATCCCATGCTGCACAAAACGCCCACGGCGGCAGTGCACCATAGCGTTGCGGCAGTATTCAGGCCACGCACGTTAAGGCCGTCGCGCATGATCACCCCGCCGCCAAGAAAGCCGATGCCAGAAACCACATAGGCCGCTACGCGTGAGGCATCAGTTGCGATGCCGGGTACGCTTTGCGTCATCAAAACAAATAAACAGGCGCCAGTGCTGACCAGCGCATTAGTGCGCAATCCGGTCATACGTTGACGAAGCTGGCGCTCGCTGCCAATCAGCGCGCCCAGGACCAGCGCGACGGTGACGCGCAGTAAAAAGATTTTCCAATCCATCATAAACCTCACTCCGCTGCTTCAGGCAGGCGGAACTTCAGGGGGTAATAAATGGATTACAGCCGGTGCCGCTACCGCTGAAACTCAGCAGCATCACGCAAAAAACAGGGGGAGATTCTGGAAGGAAATCCACCGTCTTAACGCACGGTTAAGACAGCGTTGAGGGCTATCTTACCGCAGGGACCTTTTGTAATCGTTCGGGACAGGTGTCCAATGCAGTTATCCTCTTGGGTAAAATTCGGCGCGATTGTAAACCTCGCGCCGGTTAATTGCTATCCAACTGCGCTTCTGTTTATCAAATGTTTACGCAGTTACATCGCTTTCAAGCTGTACTAACAGCTCAGGAATCGCCTCCATCTCGATGTAATGCGTGGCGTGAGGAAAATCCTTTTCCTCGCCGATAAATACGGCGACTTCCGCATGACTAAGCATGATGAAATCATTTTGATCGTTACCAAACGCGGTATATTTCTCGCTGCCAATCAGTTCGCTCAGGGCGCGGTGTTTATTATTCCCCTGTGGCGTGATGTCGTAGAAACCATCGCTGCGATGGGTGTGCACACTGACATCTTCAGCTTCAATCAATGCCATGACTGATGCTTTGTGCGCGTCTGAAAGCATCAGGATTTTCGTCACGCCCTCTTCCATTAACGCTTGTTCGCTGATCTCTTCACTGCTGAGCGAGCGGATGTATTCATGGAATGGATGCGTTCGACTGGAGAACGAAAAACTCCATTCGCCATCCAGCACATAAGGGATGTCCAGAGCGACCAGATGGTGCACAACCTGCTTCACAAAAGCGGGATTGAGTGTATGACTGGTTTTAATTTCACCCGCCTGATACGCCATGCCGCCATTGCAGCCAATAAAGGTTGCCGTATGCAGTGCTTCAGAGAGCATCGGTAGCATATCGCGCACGGGTCTGGCGGAGGCAAAAATTAACTGATGTTGTTGCTGTAATCTGGCAAGGCTCTGGCAGAGCTCAGGCTCCACTTTTAAGCCACCTTTTGAGATGGTGCCATCAATATCGAATACGTAAATACCCATCAAATCATCCTTAATTCGTTGGCCATCATTAGCCGTTGGCGAAAATATCACCTCCTGATTGCCATGTAAAACTCAGGCTGTCTGAGCTGAATCTGACCGTGCTATCTTACCCACTCGCTATACCGCAATCGGATCAAGACCAATGGCAAAACAACGTGTAGGAATCGTGTTTGGTGGCAAATCGGCCGAGCATGAAGTGTCGTTACAATCAGCGAAAAACATCCTCGAAGCCATCGATAAGAGCAAATACGAGGTGGTGCTGCTGGGCATCGATAAACAGGGTGAGTGGCATCTGAATGATGCTTCCGGTTTCCTGCTGAATGCCGATAATCCGGCGTTGATTGCCCTGAATCGCTCAGGTGAAAACGTCGCGCTGGTGCCGGGCAGTGCTTCGCAGCAGCTGATCACCCGTCAGCAGGCGCAGCCACTGTCACAGCTGGATGTGATATTCCCGATCGTGCACGGCACGCTTGGGGAAGATGGATCGCTGCAGGGCTTGTTGCGCATGGCGAACCTGCCGTTTGTCGGATCGGATGTGCTGGGCTCAGCGGTGAGCATGGACAAAGATTTCACCAAGCGTTTGCTGCGCGATGCAGGCTTAAACGTCGCGCCGTGGATCAGTGTAACGCAGGCACAGCGTGCGCATCTGGATGCGCAAGCCGTGATCGATCAGTTCGGATTACCGTTGTTTATCAAGCCCGCCAATCAGGGATCGTCTGTCGGTGTCAGCAAAGTGGATCATATCGACGATCTGGCGGCGGCGCTGGATCTGGCCTTTACCTTCGATCGTAAAGTGCTGATCGAGCAAGGCATCAAAGGCCGCGAGATTGAGTGTGCGGTGCTGGGCAACGATGAGCCCGAAGCCAGCCCGTGTGGCGAAGTGGTGGTGCATGATGCCTTCTATTCGTACGACACCAAATACATCAGCGCCGACGGTGCCCAAGTGGTGGTGCCCGCCGCCATCAGCGAGGAAGCCAGCGAAGCAATTCGGGCCGTGGCGATTCGCGCATTCCAGGCGCTGGAGTGCTTTGGTATGGCACGCGTTGATGTGTTCCTGACCGAGAGCGGCGAGATCGTGGTGAACGAGGTGAATACCCTGCCGGGCTTTACCAATATCAGCATGTATCCGAAGTTGTGGCAGGCGGCAGGATTAAGCTACAGCGATTTGATTACGCGCTTGATTGAGCTGGCGCAGCAACGCCATCAGCAGAGCAGCAAGCTAAAAAGCAGCGTTTAATCTTCACGTTCCGGGTGCGCATGAATGCGCACCCTACAACGGTTAAACAGGTTTGTCATTGATGGCGATCGAAACGAATTAGCGTCAGGCAGTTGTGAGGTTGTCATCAATGGCGACCGAAAAAAACAGCACCAAGCCATCGTAAGGTCGCCATTCACGGCGACCAAAACAACCCAGCATCAAGCCATCCTATGGTCGCCACTCATGGCGACCATCACGCACTTCACGCCACGTCATTCACCATGCTGCGCGGCTCCATCGCTGGAGAGGTTTGGTTACGGCCATTGCGTTTCGAGAGGTAGAGATTTTTATCCGCTGCCGACACCAGACGGTTAATCACGCCCGGCCATTCCCGCTCACTCTGCGCACTGCCGCGCGCCAGGCCTAAACTGGCGGTGACCGTCACCGTGTTACCCTGAATCCAGAACTTCTCTTTGACCATCGCCTGACGAATCGCTTCGGCCAGTTGGTAAAGTTGCAGATGGCTGTAGTCGAACACCACCACCACAAACTCTTCGCCACCAAAGCGACACACCATGCCGCGATTGCCCACCACGCGTTGCATGCGGCGCGCAATCTCTTCCAGTACGCCGTCACCGGCATCGTGACCAAAGTTGTCGTTAATCGCTTTGAAATAGTCGACATCCAGCATCACCACGCCCGCTTCGCGCTGTAAGGAGAACGGCTCCTGTTTCAGGCTTTCATACAGGCCGGAACGCGACAGCAGCTGGGTGAGGAAATCGAAATTCGCCCGCAGTGCCAAACGATGATTGAGCTGACGGATCGCATCCATACTCACTGCCACTAGCAGCGGGCTGAGTGCCACCGTTGCCACACCCAGTCGCGCCGAGGTGAGATGGCTGATCGGCAGCAGTGCGTCATCGCCCTGAATATTCATTACGCCGTGAGACACGAGAACGATCTCAGTGACGCCGGTAATCAGGATCACCAGGCTTGTAACAGGAATCGGTAACACGATGGCGCACCAGATTAGCGCTGGCACCGGAAAGGTTAAGCTACCTGCCCCGCCAATCATCGCCCCCATGGTCAGTGACAGCACCACTGCCGCCAGCGGCAACAGTTTGCCGGGATGCAGCAAGGTGCGCGGTGAGACGTTGCGCAAGGAGCGCGCCAGCATCACCGGCAGCAGCATCAGTGAAGTCGAGAACTGCTCGCTAAACCAGTCGCCCCACGCCACCACAAAGCGCGCGTTGAAATCGATATCCTGCGCCCACGCGCCCCAGGTGGCACAGGCGGCGGCACCGAGGAAACAGGCCGGGAAGATGCGCATGGCGTTGAACACCTGGCTGTTGGCCGAAGGCGGCTGCAGGTGCTTGATCAACATGCTGACCGAAACGAGAATAAACAGGATATTGGCGAAGTTTACGGTTACCGCAGGCAGCGCCCAGCCGGAGAACACCGTGTCGTTAAAAATCATCGCGGCAAAGCACACCAGATAGCTGGACGTGGTATGCAGGAAAGGATTTCGCACCATTAAACCGGCAATCAGCGCGTTCACCGGCCAAAACAGGGAGAACTCCTCCGGAATGCGCAGATGACTGCCAATAAAGCAGAAGAAAAGCGTAATCAGGAACAGCGAGAGTGCATTCTTTTTTAAATTATTCTCAGCAAACAGCTTAACGCGCATACGTCTGAACCCTGTAACCTGGAAATCGCTGCCTCTTGCCCACGGGCATCAGCAAGCATTTAACCTGAAATAACTGTGCGATGATTCGGCAATTAAGCGAGTGTTCGTCATCCTACTCTGCGACTGGGCGGCACTCAATGCGCCGGATCGGCGAGATGTGAGCGCGCTAGCAGGGTTGAAACCCGAGAAACAAGGATGAGAGCTGCTGCAATTATGCCCTGCAAATAAAAAAATCGGATATCCGAGATATCCGATTTTTACGCGAAAAACCAGTTTTTCAGCAAAGCGTTATTGCTATTTAACCGCAACGGGCCACTGACTCAGACGAATACCACGATCGCGCGCGTTTTCGCCGAAATCCTGTAGTACCGCTTTGACGTCCGGATCCAGGTACTCGGCGTTATCGTGATCAACAATCACCGTGCTGTTTTCCGGGATCTCCGCCAGCAATCCCTGCAGTTTTGGGTTGTGCATAAAGGTGAGGTTTTGCTGGAAGCGCAGCACGTAGTGATCGTCATAGCGCGTGAGCTGCAGCGCGTTGCGGTGGCTTTTGTAGATGCTATACAGAATCTGTGTGGCGATACCGATACCAATCCCCGCCAGCATGCCAAACACAATAATGCCGCCGATGGTGGCGAGGAACGGCACGTACTGCTGAGCGCCCATGCGGAACTGTTCAATGAACAGACGCGGTGTTGCCAGCTTATAGCCGGTATACAGCAAGACGGCGGCGAGGCTGGCTAAAGGAATGGCGTTGAGCAGATCGCTGAACCACAAGCCGCAGATCAGCAACAGCGCGCCGTGGATCAAAATCGACAGTTTGGTCTGCGCCCCGACGCTGACATTCACCGAACTGCGCACGATCACCGCCGTAATCGGCATCGCACCAAGGAAACCAGCAGTCAGGTTGCCGATGCCCTGTGCGAACATCTCTTTATTTGGCGAAGGTGCCGGATGCTGCGGACGCAGTTTTTTCAGCGCCTCCTGACTCAGCAGCGTTTCCAGGCTTGCCACCAGCGCCAGCGTCACGGCAACCACCCAGACTGAAGGATTTTGCCACGCCAGCCAGTCCGGGGTTTCCAGTTCCGCCGCCAGCGCTGACAGGCTATCAAAGGCTGGCAACGCAATACGCGGTAGCCCTTCCGCCAGGCTCGGGAACAGGCGATCGCCAAATACCGTCGCCATGCAGCCGAACAACACGGCCACCAGTGGGCCCGGAATCCAACCAAGCAGCTTGACCGATTTCACTATCGGCGTGGTCCACAGCCAGAGAATCAGCAGACCGATGCCCGCCACCAGCATCGCGCTTAGCGAAAACTGAAATTCGCCATTCACCAGCGATACCAGCTCAGCATCACCTGCGGCACCGAAGGCCACCGGGATCTGCTGCATAATCAGCAAAATACCGATCGCCGCCAGCATCCCTTTGATCACACTGCCCGGCACCAGCGAAATGAAGCGACCGGCTCGCAGCAAACCAAGCAGGCACTGCAACACGCCCGCCAGAATCAGCGCGGTGAGGAAAGCGGAGAAGCTGCCAAGCGTCTGGATCGAGGCCACCACAATAGTCACCAAACCTGCCGCCGGGCCGCTGACGGCAAAACGCGAGGGACTCAGTGAAGTGACCAGCAGGCCGCCGATCACCCCGGTGAGCAATCCGGCAAACGGCGGTAAACCGCTGGCCTGCGCGATGCCAAGGCACAGCGGCAGCGCCACCAAAAACACCACCAGACCGGCGGGAATATCCTGACGCAGCGTGTTCAGATTCATGGCACCGATTCCTCTGCAGATTGCTGAGTAAGCTCTTTCAGATGACCCGACTGCAGGTCATACACACAGCCAAACACTTCCAGCGATTGCCCGGCTTGCCAGGCCTGTCGCACTGGCTCACATGCCACTAACTGAGCAAACTGGGCGATGACGTTGGCTTCGACTAAGCGGTTGAGCTTACTGCTCTCCTCTTCCTCAGCACTGGCGTGATATTCCACCAATCCTTGCTGCAGACCACTGCGCAACGCGGCGATGCGTCTTGCCAGCGCCGAATCCTCTTTTGCCAGCGGGCTGGCGGGCAACCCCAGCGCGGCCTGCACGCCGCCACAGCCGTAGTGGCCGCACAGGACAATGCGCTCCACGCCGAGGTAGAAAATCGCGTATTGCAGCACGCTCATTAGGTTGTCGTCATCGGGCACCACCATATTGGCGATATTGCGATGCACAAACAGTTCGCCGGGATGCGAGCCAGTCAGCACTTCGGCAGGTACACGGCTATCGGAACAGCCGATCCAAAGCGAATGCGGTTTCTGCTGATGCAGATATTGTTCGAAATAATCTGGATTACGCTCGCGGCGCTGTAATGCCCAACTGCGATTTTTCGCTAATAAGGGTTTAAGTGTCGTCACAATTATCTTCTCTCTACGTCCAGAAATATCGATTTCAGGCTAAGTCACAGGGTTTTAAACGCCGCTAAGACGATCGATGGAGGATGAAAGCAGAGCTTCCTCACATAAATTGTTTATAGCTACTAATGCTTGTGGTTGCACAATCAATATTTCCGTACACAACAAAATCGAACTCCCTGTAAAATAAACGTCAGGAAGTGTCGATTAAAAGTAATTTAATGCAAGCCGAGAGAATTGATTAAAAAACAATATTTGCTATGTAAATCATGCAATTAATTTGAATATTAAATTATGCATCTGGAATGAATCGACAAAAATATACACGCAGTCTTTTCATGCCTTTGCACTAGTATGGTGAATTGAATGATTTGAGTTGAGAAAAATCTTAATTATAAAATTTATGATTGGAGTCATTCACTGGGTAAATAGCAGAATAGCGATATTTTCCGCCAATCACTTGCCTGTAATTAAGCAAGAGATCAGGAAAATAATAAGGAGAATAATAATGACGATGAAAAGTAAATATGACTGGCCCTGAATTAAAATCACCGCGCCTGCCGCAACAGGCGCTAATTCGCTTGACGAATTATTTACCGTTCCACGCTTTCATACGCGCTTCACGTACCTGCAGCTGCTGTTCCGGCGTCAGTTTGTTGTAGTTCTCCGCCATGCCGCTTTCCCAATCGCCGTACAGCGGATTAGGCAGCACGATAAATTGCGTACCAAAGTGCTGATGATTGAGGTTAACGAACTGCTGACGCTGTGCATTACCCTGATGCCAGGTCGCGCCACCAAAGTCATTCAGGTTATCGCCCACGTACAACACCACGTTATATCCGGCGTTTTTAATCGCATCGAAGCGCTCCTGTTTATTGGAGTTCCCGGTGCTGAGACGCACAGTTTTATCGCTCACGCCGCTGAAGCCCAGCTTGTTAAGGTTGTCCACCGTGGCGGCGTAATCCTTCTGGTCGCGGTTCGAGACGTAGAACAGGGTGCCGCCGTGGCTGTTGACGTAGTTGGCGAACTCCACGGCGCCCGGCACGGCGGTGGCCTGACGCGCCTGAGTCCAGGCTGACCACGTTTTGCCAGAGAACGGCTGGCCGTTTTTTGCCTGCCATGCGCTATAGGCACTGTTATCGATCATGGTTTCATCGAGATCGACGATCACCGCTTTCGGCTTGCCCGCCAGCGATGGCGCAGCATCAAACGCCATGCGCGCAGTGTTAAATGCCTGCCAGCTTAATGCCTGATACTCACCGGACTGCTGGAACCAGTTCACTGCCAATACCGATTGCTGGCCGAGCTGCTGCTGTGCCTGCTGTTTGGCCGGTTGCGCGCACCCGGTCAGCAGCAGCGCAAGAATGCCGGACGCCGCCAGCAAAGAGGTGTTTTTCATCAGATCATCCTTAAGTGATTATGGTCAGTTTGTGTAAAGCTTTAAAAATGTAGCAGTTAACGTAAGCTGTGGGCAGAAGAAAGCTGCCGCCCTGTCAAAGGAGACACTTATGTCACATCCCGGACCGCGTTCAACCTTGCTTGATGCCCTGTCGTGGCTTGATTATGCCTTCCAGCCTGCAGGCCAACCGGTGCCCACGGATGCCGCCTATGGCCAGCAGCGCCATAGCGCCCAGGTGGTACTGGCAACCCAAAACCTGCCGCCAAAAAGCTGCGAATCCGATGGCGTGATTGGGGAAAACCAGCTGCCGGTGGCGGTGTATACCGCTGACTGTTTGCCGGTACTGTTCGCTGATAGCGAGCAGCATCAGGTGGCGGCAGTGCACGCCGGATTGAAAGGCACGCTGAGTGGAGTGCTGAACAGTGCCATTGACGGCTTGCTCAAACGAGGCGCCCGCACTGAAACGCTGCATGTCGCCATCGGCCCGGCCATTGGTCCGTGCTGTTATGAGCTGGGCAAAGATTTGGTGGCGCAGATGCAAGAACGCGCAGATTTGCCTGCGCTGCAGTGGGCGAGCGAGCAACCGCACAATAGCGCAGCGATCCGTCCGCAGGCGCGGGCGCATCATCAGGGCGTGTGGTTTGATTTGCCGCATCTGGCGCGAGGATTGCTGTTACAGCGCGGCATTCCTGCCGAACAGATCGAGGTGCTGAACGTCTGCACTTATTGCATGGCGGAGTCGGGATCGAGCTATCGCTACAACACCCATTTTGACAGCGGCTATCAATCGCGATTTTCGTGGATTCGTCGTCGCGACTGAGTGGCTGCACATCCTTGTGCAGCCGATTGCATCAGTGAATGATGGCGTTGAGTGCCAGCACACCGGCCAGGCCGAGAATCGAGATCAGCGTCTCCATCACCGTCCAGGTTTTCAGGGTCTCTACCACGCTCAGGTTGAAGTAGCCCTTAAACAGCCAGAAGCCCGGATCGTTGACGTGTGAGGCGATCACACTGCCCGAACCTACCGCCAGCACCATCAATGCCGGATCGGCATGGGTCACCGCGATAATCGGCGTGACGATCCCGGCGGTGGTGATCGCCGCTACCGTGGCCGATCCCAGCGCGATACGCAGCATCGCTGCCACTGTCCAGCACATCAGCAGCGGAGAGAGCGACGATCCTTTCATCATGTCTGCGATATAGTTGTCGACGCCGCTGTCCACCAGCACCTGCTTGAACGCCCCGCCGCCGCCAATGATCAACAGCATCATGGCGATGATTTTGATCGAGTCGGTGATGGTGCCCATCACTTCATCCATGCTACGTCCACGGTTCAGACCAAAGGTGAAGATGGCAATCAGTACCGCAATCAGCGTTGCCATAATCGGGTCACCAAAGAACTCCGCATACGGCAACAACAGATGCCCCTTCGGCAATACCATCTCCGCCACGGCACGCAACGCCATCAGCACTACCGGCACTAACGCCGTCCAGACGCTGACGCCAAAACCTGGCATTTCCGCTTCAGTAAAGGTTTTCGGGTTCCACAAGCCTTCAGGAATCGGTTTGTCGATGCCCTTCAGGAAGCGCGCATACACCGGACCGGCGAGGATCACGGTAGGAATCCCCAGCAGGGTGCCATACAGCAGCGTTTTACCCATATCGGCGTTGAACAACGTCGCAATCGCCGTTGGGCCCGGATGCGGAGGCAGAAAACCGTGCGTCACCGACAATGCCGCAGCCATCGGCACGCCGACATACAACAGCGGCACACGCGCCGACGCCGCAATGCTGAACACCAGCGGCAGCATCAACACAAAGCCCACTTCATAGAACAGCGCGAAGCCCACCGTGAAGCCGGTTAAGACCAGCGCCCACTGAATGTGTTTTTGACCAAATTTAGCAATCAGCGTGGTGGCAATACGCTGGGCACCGCCGCAGTCAGCCAGCAGTTTTCCCAGCATCGCGCCAAAGCCCATGATCAGCGCCAGACTACCAAGTGTGCCGCCCACGCCGGTTTTGATCGATCCAATCACTTTGTTGACGGGCATTCCCTGCATCATGCCCACCGCCAGCGCGACCAGTATCAGCGCAATAAATCCGTTCAGCTTGAAGCGAATCATTAACAGCAGCAGTAAGGCTACGCCAATCGCCACATAGAGTAATGGCATAATTTTTCTCCACTTTTGCGCACGACAGCATGTCGGCAGCGGTTTGTTTTGTTGATCCCAAAGGACAGTCGATTCGGTGACATCGCTGAGAGGCATGCGGTCTGCCGCACAATGTTACGGGTATCATGTTAAGGGTAACATTGCGCACAAAGCATCAGCCGCGCAGGGGGAATTTCTGTTTTGCGAAGGTGATCAACTTTTTGCCAGGCAGTTATCAGAATGTTTGCAGCGGAGGCGTTACGGGTTTTGGTTACACTAAGGTCTTTATGCCCTTCAAAAAAAGGATATGCAGGTGAGTGAGAATCTGATCGAGTTGTACAGTAATCAACAAACCCTGTTTGGACGTGGCAGCATTGACCGATTATTGCCGCTGCTGGCTGCCCATCCCCAACCGACGTTGCTGTTTTGTGGCCGCTCTTTCCTCAACGGTCCCGCCTGGCAAAGACTGGGCGCGGCACTCAATGACCAGATTCTTGGCTATGAAATTGTCAGCCATGAAGCCTCGCCCGATGAAATTGATGCCTGGGTGAATCGCTGGCGCGGCCATGTGGATCGCGTAGTGGCGATCGGCGGCGGCAGCGTGCTGGATGCCGCTAAAGCTTTTAGCGCCATGATGCAGCATCCGCTGAATACCGCACGTTACCTGGAGAAAGTGGGTGATACGCCGGTTCAGGCGATCACTCTGCCGCTGATCGCCATTCCCACCACAGCGGGAACGGGCAGTGAGGCGACGCAAAACGCCGTGGTGACCGATCAGCAGCATATTCAGGTGAAAGCCTCGTTGCGCCATCCGGTGTTTGTGCCACGGGTGGCAATTCTGGATGCCGATTTGCTCAAGGGCACACCAGATAGCGTACTGGCCACCTGCGCCATTGATGCCTTTACCCATCTGTTTGAAGCGTATCTGTCGCGCAAAGGCAATCTGTTTACCCAACAAACGGCGCTGAATGGGCTGCGGCTGTTCTTTCAGGCGTGGCCCAACCTGAATCGTGACGATGCACAAGGTGATGAAGCGCGAGAAGCGATGATGATGGCTTCCTGGCTGGGCGGTGTCTGCCTGAGCAGTGCGGGATTGGGCGTGATTCATGGGATTGCCGGTGAGCTGGGCGCCATCAAACCTTTCCATCACGGAGAAGTGTGTGGACGTTTGCTGTTCCCATTCCTCGATGTGCTGGCGGAAACCGAACACGCCGAACAGAAGCGTTTGATGACACAGTTGGGGCAAGCACTGTTACCGGACGATCCGGCGCCGCCCGCGCTGGCGCTCAAAGCCTGGTTGCAGCAGCATGCGATTGTGCCGTTCTGGCAGGATGGGCCGACCTTGAGCGCCACCGACGTTGACTGGATTGTCGCGCGCGCCAACAGTAAAAACGGCTGGGTCAGTTACGATGCCCCCACCCTCACCGAGATGATTACTGCGGCCTGGCACGTTGCATAACATCGGTTGAATTAGACGGTACGGGCGCGCCAAAGCACGCCCGCACAGCATGACTTTCCCGCCACTTTACAGCGCAATGTCGCGCCGCTTCATCTCGCCGCGCCTGCATACGCCCCGCGCATCGGCAAAGCAAACAATGAATTAAGTGTTGGATGACGATCAGCTTGCAAACGGCGCTTTGCCCGCCAGCATCTGTTCAATCACCTGCAGCACGCCCTCTTCATTGTTGCTGGGCGCTTCATAGCGTGCGGCATCTTTCACTTTTTGCGGTGCATTCGCCATGGCGAAGCTAAAGCCCGATTGCTGCAACATCTCCAGATCGTTACCGCCATCGCCAAACACCAAAATCTCGCTGCGATCGATGCCCCAGCGTTTGCCGAGCAGATCGAGCCCATGGCCTTTGTGATTGCCTGGCACAATCAGATCCACTGAGCCGTGGCCGCTGGAGGTCGCTGCGGCCGAACCCTGATGCAGGCGTTCGATATCGGCCATTAACGGTTCAACATAATCATCGGAAAGATTGAGGGCGAACTTGAAGAGTTTGTCATCCGCGACCTCATCGAGGCTGCGAATCGGCTTCAGACGATGGCAGTAGTGGCGCATCTTCACCAGCCAGCTCTCGTCGAGACCTTCGAAGTAGTAAGCACTTTCACGTCCGCAGAGGATATAACGCAGTTCCGGGTAGTGCCCGTTGTGCAGGGTGTCGAGTACCGCATCGATATCGTCACGGCTGAATGCGCCGCAGAACAGCTCTTCATCGCGATCGATGATCCATGCACCGTTTTCGGCGACGAAGGCAATTTCGCTGGAGATATCGGGGAAGAAGGATTTGAGTTGGTAATATTGATTGCCACTGGCGACCACAAATTTGATGCCGCGCCGTTTCATCTCTTCATAACAAGCCTGAAAACGAGCCCGGTTGTACTGCTTTTTATCGTCGAGAAAGGTGCCGTCCTTGTCTACTGCCACCATTTTTACCACGGTCATCATGACTCCTTAGCGCGTTGTAGGGAAAAAAGGGTCGCATAGAGAATAACCTGGTGAGGGCAGAAAGCAGAGAGAAACACGGATGGCCGTAGCCATCCGTGGGGGAGATTAGTTAAATGCGCCGTTCAGCAGCAGCGAGGTGATCACGCCAGTGGCGGCAGCAATCAGGACATAATTGCCGTCAATGTAAGACCAGTACTCTCCGCGCGGCGGCTCTGGCAAACGGCGTTCACGCCAGTCATCTACGCGATAGTGCGGGCCACGGAATTCTGGCGGCATCGGGTGACCGCGACGGAAGTCATGGCCGTTCCAGGCGAAGTGATCGCCGTCATGGTGTCCATCTGGGCCACGATGGTCGGCATAACGGTCATGATGATCCGGGCCACGGTCCGGGCCATGGTTGTAGCCATGATCGGGGCCGCGATCGCCGCCATGGTCAGGGCCACGCCCATGATCCTGATGCTGGTCGCCGCCGTGCTGCTGCCAGCGCTGGTCGCCCGGGCCATCTGCCCAGGAGACGGAAGAGAACAGTGTGCTGCATGCAATAAGTGACGCAATAAGACTTAATGTTGTTTTTTTCATGATGTTGCCTCCAATGATAACGGCAGTTACTGCGCCGTCGAGAGACACTATTCACCAATCGCAAGCAAAAGAGGATTTCCAAAACTCTTAAAAACCGGAGACTTACAATACATTACTGCAAATTATCGATTTCTTAACGATTGTGTCTTTTCTGACATTATATGGTCTTAAAGTGAGCGGATTGAAATTACAGAGGGAGAGGAAAGAAACCCGATCGCGAGGATCGGGTGGAGAATGCTATTTCCATAAATTGCATAAAGCGGGTAAACCCTAAAAAATGAGGGTAAAACTGAAGCACACAACGCCACATCACTAGCATTGCGGACAAACAATACCATTTTAAAATGCAAAATTCTTTTAAAAACCCCTGCTTTTCGGAAAAAACCGTAAAAATAAAATGGCGCAGAAAAATAATCTGCTGCGCGGCCATTCGGTCATGCAAATAAGGTCTGTGCTCTGACCAGAATAGCGGTTTGATAAATTTCGCACCGTCGTGGTGATAGAAACGAACCTGCCCCCAACGATAACCACACAACCACCAGGCGATAAAACACTGCTAAATCAATACCATTCCCTTCAACCTGCGTCGGCAAACCCTTTCATTAACCAGACTTCAGCGTTATTCATCAATTTACCCGTCATTAATACGTTAGAATCCTGCAGCACCTCGATTAATTCACAATCGTGATTAATATCGCGCTAAATATAGCGCAGGCTTTACCTCGCTTAATGGATTTTTATTTCAACTTCGATATCAGCGTTAGAATATTACGTTACCGCTGCGATTTATTTCCGAAGGATGGAGTCATGGAAAGAATATTAGTCAGTGCCTGCCTGATGGGATTGACGGTTCGTTATAATGTCAGCGATAAGTTGCTCATCTCTCGCACGCTGGCGCGGTGGCGCGCCGAACATCGTCTGGTGATCCACTGCCCCGAGTTAGCGGCAGGGCTGAACACCCCGCGATTGCCCGCTGAAATTCGTGGAGGTAATGCTGAACAGGTTCTCAAGGGTGAGGCGAAAATTATCGAATCAAACGGCGATGATGTCACTCAGCACTATGTGCTGGCCGCTTGGCTGGCGTTGCGCGCCGCGCAGGAGGCGCAGTGTCGTTTTGCCCTGCTCACCGATGGCAGCCCAACCTGTGGCAGTCGGCAGATTTATGATGGCCACTTCAGCGGCGAAAAAATTGCAGGCAGTGGGGTGGCCGCCGCCCTGCTGCGCCAGCACGGCATCGAAGTCTTCAACGAAGCGCAGCTTGACGAATTCATTCAGCGTGTCGCGGAAGCCGACAAATGACGCGTGGTCGAAGCCGGATGGCGTGCTAACGCCGCCGCCGGACGCACCGGACGGCGCACCAGCTCACCCTCACAGTTCGGGCAACGATGATTCAGCGTGGTTTCCACACACTTGACACAAAAGGTACATTCGAACGAGCAGATGCGCGCATCGGGTGAGTCCGGCGGTAAGTCTTTATCACAGCATTCGCAGTTGGGACGCAGTTCCAGCATGGTTCATCTCCAGTCAGATTTTTCACCATCATCACGGTGTTACCCCAAACGCGCCAGCCCGGTTGCAGACATCTGCAGGACAAATCGGGACATCCGATGTCCACACGCGTGGCCTAAAAGCATTACATTCCGCTAATCACGTTCTATAGTTCAATCGCCACGTTTACTCACGAGACAATTGAATGCGTATTAAAGGACTTAACTTCGGCTTCTTTATTGTTATTTTGGCGATAGTTACCTACGCCTTTTTTGATGTGCTGACACCTTATTTTTCTGCCATTTTTTGGGCAGCCATTCTGGCGGTGATCTTCCATCCGCTGAAGTCATTGCTGCGCCGCAAAATGGGCGATCGTAACGGGCTCGCTGCCTTTGCCACTCTGGTGATCATCTGCCTGATCGTGTTCACGCCATTAGCGATTATCACCTCGTCGATGGTAGTTGAAGTCAATACTGTGTACACCAAACTGCAGAACAGCTCGTCACAGTTCCCGACGGTGTTTGCCGAATTAATGCAGCACTTACCGAACTGGGCGCAGAGTTATCTCGCGGAACACAACCTCAACAATGCTGGCCAGATTCAGCAGAAACTGTCTGAATTCGCCCTCAAAGGCGGCCAATACATGGCAGGCAGCGTGTTCATGATCGGTAAAGGAACGTTCACCTTTACGGTTGGCTTCGGCGTGATGCTGTATCTGCTGTTCTTCCTGTTGAAGGATGGCCCATGGCTGGTGAATCTGATACTGGAAGCACTGCCGCTCTCTACCTACGTGAAGCATCACCTGATGGTGAAATTTGCCGCCGTCTCACGCGCTACCGTAAAAGGCACGGTGGTGGTCGCGGTGGTTCAGGGCGTGTTGGGCGGTCTTGCCTTCTGGTTCACTGGCATTGACGGCAGCTTGCTGTGGGGTGCGTTGATGGCGTTCCTGTCGCTGATCCCGGCGGTCGGTTCCGCCATCGTTTGGGTGCCTGCGGCGATCTTCTTCTTCGCCACCAGCGCGATATGGAAAGGTCTGTTCCTGGTCGGCTTCTTTGTGGTGATCGTCGGTCTGGTAGACAACATTTTACGTCCGCTGCTGGTCGGAAAAGACACCAAAATGCCTGACTACTTGATCCTGATCTCGACGCTGGGCGGCATGGAAGTTTACGGTATCAATGGCTTTGTCATCGGCCCGTTGATTGCCGCGCTGTTTATCGCCTGCTGGAACCTGCTCTCCGGGCGCGACAACCGCGACAATGTCGAGGAAATCGACGAAGAAGTGATTGAAGAGGGGAAATCACGCGAGTAAGGCGTTTCCCTGTCAGGCGGTTGCTGCAAAACGGCAACCGCCCGTTTACCGGAGAACTGCATCGATGTACCAGGGTTGGTTAAAATCTTTCGCGCCGCTAGCGCAGGCGCTTATTTTGCTCGCATGTCTGACCCTTGTGCTGTTTGGGCTGCGCCTTGGCGCGCCGCTGATCAACCAGGTACTGCTGGCGATATTTCTTGCCGTGATGCTCGATCCGCTGATTAGCCGCCTGGCGCGACGCGGCATTCCGCGTACGCTCTCTTCTCTGCTGGTGATTGTCATCTTGCTGCTGCTGATCGTCATCACCATCATGTCACTCAGCGCCTCCGCGCCCGACCTGATCAAACTCAGCCGTCAGGCCCCCAATTTGGTAGCGGCCAAGCTGCAATACCTGACGCTCTCTCTGAGCCAGATGGGCATTGCCCTCACCGCCGATGAGATGCTGAATTTTGTCGATGCCGGTGCGGTGGTGCGCTTTGTCACCTATCAACTATCGTTAATTCCCGGCCTGCTTTCGTGGTGGCTGATGGTGTTCCTGATGCTGCTGTTTATGCTGATTGAGCTGCCGCTGCTGAAACGCACCCTGCGCGCCAGTAAACAGCACACTGCGCTGTTTATCGCGCTGGAAGAAGGGATTCAGAGTGTGATTGTTTATGCGCGGGTGAAAACGCTGACCGGCCTGCTGGGCGGCGTGATTGTCTGGGGCATGGCGCATCTGCTGGGATTGAAGTTCGCCTTTTTGTGGGGCGTGCTGATGTTTATCTTCAACTACATTCCGGTGCTCGGTTCCTTTCTCGCGGCCATTCCGCCGGTGATCCAAACCTTTATCCTGTTCGATACTCAAACCAGCCTGATGATGGTGGGATTCTTTGTGGTGCTGAACCTGCTGCTCAGTTCGGTGCTGGAACCGCTGATGCTCGGCAAGCGCCTCAATCTCACCCTGACCGTGCAGCTGCTGGCCTTCCTGTTCTGGCAAGCGCTGCTGGGCATGACCGGTGCGATACTGGCGATTCCTCTCACCTTCTTGCTGAAAAAAGTCTGGCTGGCACTGCGCCAGCCAGAGTGAGTTATCGGGCGACGCGCCAGCCGCGCGTCAGATGCTTCTCAATTTCCACCAGCACAAATATCCCGGCGCTGACCGCCAGCGAAATAAACCAATATTTAACCGGCAGTGGCTCGGTGCCAAACAGCGTATTCATCAGCGGCAGATAGATAATCATCGCCTGCAGCGCCACCAGCACCAGCGTCACCAGCCAGATACCGCGATTTTTCAGCAAGCCTTTATCCAGTGAGAAGCCCTCGCTGTTGCGGCAGTTGAGCATGTACGCCCACTGGGCTGTCACCAGCATCTGCAACAGCACCGTGCGGATAAACTCCGGCGAATAACCACGCGGCTGCAACCAGGCTTCCAGTACAAAGGCGCTAATCGAAATCAGTAACCCGACAAAAACCACTCGCCAGATGGCGTATCCATCCATCACATGGCTGCGCACGTTACGCGGCGGCCGACGCATGATATTGCGCTCGGCGGCTTCGAATGCCAGCCCAAATGAGAGTGTTGCTGAGGTCGCCATATTCATCCAGAGAATCTGCACCGGCGTCAGCGGTAATAGATTGCCCATCAGAATGGCTATGATGATCAACAACCCCTGTGCGAGGTTGGTCGGCATCACAAACAGGATGGTTTTCTTCAGGTTATCGTAAACACGACGCCCCTCTTTCACCGCCGCCGCGATAGTCGCGAAGTTATCATCCGCCAGAATCATATCCGCCGACTCTTTGGTCACCTCGGTGCCTTTGATGCCCATGGCAATGCCGACATTGGCCTGTTTCAGCGCAGGGGCATCATTCACGCCATCGCCGGTCATCCCGACGATTTCCCCACTCTCCGCCAGCGCTTTCACCAGACGCAATTTATGTTCCGGGCTGGTGCGCGCGAAAATGTCGTACTCGCGTGCCGCTTTGCCCAGTTCGGCATCGTCCATGTGCTCCAGCTGATAGCCGGTAACGGCGCTGTCGCTGTTGCCGATCCCTAGCATCTGCCCGATGGCCATCGCCGTTTCCGGGTGATCGCCGGTGATCATCTTGACGCGAATCCCGGCCTGCTGGCAGTCACGTATAGCGGTAATCGCTTCCGGACGCGGCGGATCCATCATGCACGCCAGACCCAGCATCATCATGCCCTCGCGCAGATCCGCGTGATCGATCTGCTGTCGGCCTTCCGGTAGCCAGCGCCAGGCGGCGGCCACGGTGCGCAACCCTTCGCTGGCATAAGTGGTGATTGCGGCGTTCCAGTAATCGCGATCCAGCGCTTCGGCACCCTGCGCGCCCTGCTGCTGCTGACATAGCGCGAGCAGCACATCCGGTGCGCCAGTCAGTAACAGGCACGCTTTGCCATCAATCAGGCAACTCACGGCCATGTATTTGTAGGCCGAGTCAAACGGCAGCTTACTCAACACCTGCACGGATTCCGAGTGGATGCCCGCTTTCGCTGCCAGCACCTTGAGCGCGCCCTCGGTGGGGCCACCGACAATCCCCCAGTGACCCTGTTTATCCTGCCTCAATTGGCTCTCGTTGCAGATATCCACCGTTTGTAAAAAGCCGTTGAGCAGTGCCTCATCGCGCTGTCCACTCTCCAGCTGAAACTCTCCTTTCGGCTCGTAGCTGTTGCCACTGATACGCCAGTGACTGTTCGCCAGCACCAGCGCTTTCACCGTCATTTCGTTCATGGTCAGCGTGCCGGTCTTATCCGAGCAGATCACTGACATGGCACCGAGGGTTTCTACCGTCGGCAGCTTACGAATGATGGCATGATTGCGCGCCATCGACTGCACGCCGAGTGACAGAATGATCGAGATGATGGCCGGTAAACCCTCTGGCACCGCCGCCACCGCCAGACTGATCACCGCCAGCAGCAGTTCCGCCAGCGGGATGTCGCGCAGCAGATAACCGAACACGAACAGCGCGGCCATCATCAGCAAAATGATGTAGAAAATCGCCTTACCGAGTTTTTCAATCTGCACCAGCAACGGCGTTTTTGCCTCTTCGATGGAGGAGATCATCGCGTTGATGTGCCCCAACTCGGTATCACCGCCAGTGGCGATCACCACACCTGCGGCCGTGCCAGAACTCACCGTGGTGCCGGAATAAGCCAGATTCAGCCGATCGCCGAGCGACTTTTCGCCTTCCAGCGCGTCGCTTAACTTGGACACCACCGTAGATTCCCCGGTGAGAATCGCCTCTTCCACCCGCAAATTGTGTACATCGAACAAGCGCAGATCGGCAGGGATTTTGTCGCCAGGACGCAGCAACACCACGTCACCGACCACCAGCTCTTCGGTCGGCACAGTGATCTGCCGCCCATCGCGCAATACCATCGCTTCGTTCGACAGCATGTTCTGAATGCTTTTCAATGACTTCTCGGCGTTACTTTCCTGGATAAATCCAATCAGTGCGTTGATGACAGCAACGCCGAGAATGACAAAGGTATCCACCCAGTGGCCCATCACCGCGGTAATCACCGCTGCCGCCAACAGGATGTAGATCAGCACATCTTTAAAGTGCGCCAGAAAGCGCATCAACAGTGATTTTTCGGCTTTCTGTGGCAGCACGTTGCGCCCGTTAGCCGCCAGACGCGCTTGCGCCTCTTTGGTCTGCAAGCCGCTGGACGAACTGATAAAGCGGATAAAAGCGCTGGCACTGTCGAGCTGATATAAGGGTCGATCAGATGAATCTGATCGATCTGGACGGAAAGGAACAACGGTCATATTTCACCCCGTGCGGTTGACAATAAAATGAAAAAAGGAGAGTAAAAACAAAAGCCCAGTTTAATATTATTTATTTGTACTGAGATGACCGGGGTCATGTTTTGGTTAATTAGACCGTTAATTAACATCGCTAATAACCATTCAGTATTGAATTAATCACACTCTGGAAATCAGAGGTGATGATGCTTTTTTTACCGATAAGAAATCACAATAAACCCATTAATTTAACCAACTAAAACAGTACGTTGAGTCAGGCAAGCATATTTATTTATGCAAGCTTACTTACTGGCATGACTATTAGCTCAGTGACATTTCATGACGTTACTCTTAGGATCACATAAATAACTTTACCTTACGGTAAAATTAAACCCAATCTAAACAAGGTCACACTTCGTCTTTTCGACGCGAGGCTCTTATTTCTCATTTCGGCCGATAAGACCATTTACTGCATACCTTAAAATTTACCCACGGTGATAACTTTTATACTGCTTTCACGTCAAACTCATCACCTTAACGCCCAGCGACATCACTGAATTTAAACGACTCATTGCATAATTAGAAAGCTGATTAAAAACCATAGTGAATATATAAATAACACGTCAGGTCATGATATTTATTGCATCAGGAAAACCTTACAAAATAATTATTTGCGCCATTTAAACTTTACTCTTAAAATCTGCTAACCAATAAAACCAATCCTTATGAATATTCCATTCACCGCAATAAACAGGACAGCCATATGAAGGAAGTTCTTATCGTTGATGACCATCCGGTGGTTCGGATGGCATTAAGACTGCTGCTTGAAACGGACAACATGAATGTGGTGGGCGAAACGGATGACGGATTTGAAGCATTAGCGCTAACCAAAAAACTGTCGCCGGATTTGATCATCGTGGATATCGATATGCCCTCTTACAACGGCATCGATCTGGTACAGAGGCTGCGCCACAACGGCTTTAACGGCGGCATTCTGGTGCTGACCGGCAAGGATGTTGATCACTACATCAAGCGCAGCGCCACTGCCGGTGCCGATGGTTTTATTAGCAAGCGCAATAACATGACCGAATTGCACGATGCCATTCGCGCGATTAATGCCGGATATGGCTTCTTTCCTTTAAATCGCCGACGTCAGGGTTTACCGGATGATATTCAGGAAGACAAAAATAAAATTGCCGGCCTCTCCAGTAAAGAATTGCAGGTGCTGGTGTATTTATCCAAAGGAATGAAAGTGGTGGAAATGGCACAGCGGATGAAAATCAGTGATAAAACGGTAAGCACTTACAAACGCCGATTAATGGAAAAGCTCGACATTCAAAATATGGTCGGCCTTTACGAGTTTGCCAAACGCAATAATATCGCCTGACAGAGTGATGGTTAAATTACTCCTCCTGATGGGTCTGATGCTCTGCCTGATGAGCCAGCCAGTCAGGGCTGAAGATCCCCGCATCATGCAGTTGGTCAGCCGTGAACAAAATGTCCTGCTGACCTTTGATCTCCCCGACAACGACTGGCGCTGGCTGGGCGAAAAGCGCGAAGTCAGCGTTGCGATTTACGCGCCTGAAAATCCGCCGTTCGATATGGTGATCGATGCCAACACGCTGGAAGGGATCTCCGCAGACTACACCGCTTTAGTTCTGCATTATCTGGGTTTGCACATCAACACGCACTATTACAGCAGTCGCAGTGCGGCGCTCGACGCCCTGCAGCAAGGCAAGGTCGATATGCTGGTGGACAGCGCGGGCAGCCCGGAACCTACTGCGGCAGAGCTATTATTGAGTACTGCGTTTGCCTCTGATTACCCTGCGATGGTATCACGCGATAACATCATGTCTGAAATGAGTGATGATAATTCGCCGATGCAAATCGCCATGCCGCGAGGCTACCTGAGCGATGCCTGGATCGAGGCGCGCTATCCTGAAGCAAAAATCACTCGCTATCCTTCTGCCCTCAGCGCGCTGGCGTCATTAGCCTTTGGCGAAAACGACTACTTTATTGGCAATCTCAACACCGCCAACTACCTGATTGAACGCAACTACGCCTCAACGCTTTCCGTGATACGCATTTTTGAGCCCACCGATGCCGGACCGCGCTTTGTGTTGCCCATCCGCAATGCGCCACTGTTTCGAGGCGTCAATGCGGTGCTGAATGCCATTCCCTTGCAGCAGCACAAAGCCATCTTCCATCAATGGGTGCAAAGCATGCCGCCGATGATGGCGGCGCCGCCTCTGCAACTCACTGACCGTGAGCGACGCTGGCTGGCTCAGCATCAGACGCTGCGCGTGGTGATGAACCCGCTCGATGCGCCTTTCACGCTAAAAGATCGGCACAACAAATTTAACGGTATGACTGCAGACTTACTGCGTTTGATTCATCTGCGCACCGGTATCGACTTCACCATGATCGAAGCCTCTTCCGTCAACGCAATGTTCGACCGGCTCAGCCGCCATGAAGTTGAGCTGGTTGGCTCACTGGCCCACAGCCCGCAGCGTGAAGCGCGCGCCCTCTTCTCCCGCCCTTACGTGCTGCCGCCGTATGTGCTGGTGAGCAAAAACACGCTGGGTGCGCCCAAATCACTCAATGACACCGACACGCTGGCGATTACGCCCCAGCATGAGCTCATCGGCTGGCTGAAGGAAAATTTCCCCCACATCAAGTTGGTCACCGTTGAGAACGCCAGTATTGCACTACAGATGGTGAATGAAGGTCGGGTGGATAGCGCGGTGAATAACCTGATTGCTGCGCGCTATATGATTGATCGCTACTTCAGCAATCGCCTGCAGATTGTCTCGCGACTCGGGGAAAATCCCGCGCGGATCGCCTTTGCCGTAGGGCGCGATAATCCGGAACTGCTAAGCATCCTGAATAAGGTGCTGGCGACCATCCCGCCGCGCGATATCTCGCTGCTGGCGATGAAATGGCAGGGCACGCCCGATGTCAAACTCGACACCTGGATGGCCTATCGACACGAGTTTTACTGGCTGGCGGGGATCTTCGCGGTGCTGGTGATCACCTCACTGTTCTGGAACTACCATCTGCATCGCGCGGTGCGTCAGCGTAAAGAGGCGCAGGCGCGACTTCAGGAACAAGCTACCTTCCAGAAAACCCTGTTCAACGGCACGCCGGTGCCGATCTACGTCATCGACCACAAAGGCGAGATGACCAACAAAAATCCGGCCTGGAGTCAGTTTTTCAACGATGCACACTCCAATATCAGCCAGCTGCCGCTCAGTGACAGCGCGCATCCGTTGCACGCTATCTGCCAGGCGCAAATGGCCTTACTGGCGGAACAAACGTCAATGGAGATGACACCACAGCGCGGCCAGGTCGATAACGGCCACGAACTGCGTGATGTCATTCACCGCGCGGTGGCGTTTCGCGATAATCACGGCAACCTCGCCGGGATGATTTGCAGCTGGCAGGATGTGACGGAACATGAACAACTGACCCGCGATCTGCTGCAGGCCAGCGAGCGCGCCGAACAGGCTAACCGCACCAAAAGCACCTTCCTCGCCACCATGAGCCACGAAATCCGCACGCCGATCAGCGCGATTATTGGCTTGCTGGAGCTGGCGGTCGCCAATCGCCTGCAACAACCGTGCGATAAAGAGTCGGTGCGCGTCGCCTATGAATCCGCGCAATCGCTGATGGGGCTGATTGGCGATATCCTCGACATGGCGAAAATCGAATCGGGCAAGCTGGAGCTGTCGCCGGAATGGGTGCGCTTCGATACCCTGGCCGAACCGGTGGTGCGCGTGTTTGAAGGGCTGGCGCGCCAGAAAGGATTGCTGCTGCACTATCAAATTGATGTGTTGCATCCGGACGAACTGCTGCTGGATCCGATGCGTCTGCGGCAAATCCTTTCCAACCTGATCAGCAACGCCATCAAATTCACCGAGCGCGGCACGGTGGAAGTACAGGTGCGCAGCAAACCTGGAGAAGGTGATCGCGCTACGCTGGAACTCACGGTGCAGGATACCGGCATCGGCATCAGCGAAGAGGATCAGCAGTTGATATTCAATCCTTACGAACAATCCGCATCGGGCAAAAAACAGAGCGGCACCGGACTCGGACTGGCAATTTGCGAACAAATGGTGGCGATGATGGCAGGCAGCCTGACGCTGCACAGCCAGCCGGGACGCGGCACGCGCATCTGCGTGCGTATCCCGGTGGATTGTCGTGAAGCGGTGAGCGCGCCGGTGGAACCGATACGCCAGCAAGATGCCTGTGGCCTGCCGTTAACCATCCTGACGGTGGATGATCATCCTGCCAACCGCCTGCTGCTGAAACGCCAGCTCACCCGACTGGGACATAAAGTGATCGAAGCCGAGGATGGCGAACAGGCGCTGTGGCTGTGGCAGGAAAACCAGATTGATTTGGTGATCACCGATTGCAGCATGCCGGTAATGGATGGCTTCACCCTGACGCGCGAACTGCGTAAAAAACAGCGTGAACCGCTCACCATTATGGGACTGACCGCCAACGCACAGCCTGAAGAGCGATCGCGCTGCCTGGAAGCGGGCATGGATGACTGCCTGTTCAAACCGTTGCGCCTGCCGCAGCTGGAAGCACTGCTGCAAAGGGTGCCGCGCCCTGCTGTTGTGCCCTATCCCGGCCATGTCGCGCTGAATCATCTGCTCGATCTTAACGCCCTGCGCGAACTGGCTCATCAGGACAACGAGATGCTGCAGCGCCTGCTCAGCGCCACCCGCGATGAGAATCTGCAGGATATGCAGGTGGCCTGCGCCTGTTTCGACAATCGCGACTGGCCCGCGCTGGAGCGCAGCCTGCACCGTCTGGCAGGTTCAGTGCAGATCATCGGCGCCATATCGATTGCCGATCAGTGCCGCGAATTAGAGCAAGCCTGTGGCGCCCCAGTCGATGAACGCCATCTCGGCCAGATGCTCGATGAAACGCTGGGCTGCGTGCAAGTGTTGAATCAGGCAATCGAAACCTTTCTCAAAGACGAGTTCAGCGCATGAACTGCCGAGCGTCTCAATCCAGATTGTGCCGCTGGGCAAAATCGAGCACATCCACCAGATTCTTTAACTCCAGCTTCATCATCAGCCGGCTTTTATAGGTGCTGACGGTCTTATCGCTGATGTTCATGCCTCGCGCGATATCCACCACTTTCTCGCCGCGCGCCAACTGACGCAATACATTCAGCTCTTTGGGCGACAGTTCGTCAATTTTGCGCTGGTCGCTGTTTTCATCCTCAAGATGCAAGCCCTGACGCGCACAATTCATCGGGAAAAAGGCATATCCTTTGCTGATAGCGCGAATCGCATCTCTCAGCTCGGTTAACTCTTTGCACTTACTGATAAATCCGTTGGCACCCGCTATGGCACAGCGGCGGATATAGTGCTCGCTGTCTTTGCCGGAGAGCACCAGAATGCCTCTCTTGTGCCCGCTCTGGCGCACACGCTTGATGACATCGATACCGTTGAGCACCGGGATATCGATATCAATAATCACTAAATCCGGCTGCAGTTTTTTCACAAACTTTATAGCCTGAATGCCATCGCCCACTTCACCTACGACTACCCGATTATCTTCTTCAATCAGTATCTTGAGCGCTAATCGCGTGATTGGATGATCGTCAACAATCAGTACCTTTTCCATTTTTCACCCCGTCCCGCGCATTGACCGATAAAGTAGAGCGGCTGGGTGAATTGACGTGCGTCATTAACCGTCTGGCATCAGCGCCAAATTGACTATTCCTTGTCTCGCCAGCCACCACTCTCCGAAAACGATCCCTTAACGGTTTTATCGGTGGATGTGGCGGTTGCTAAAATAAATGTGATAGGGGGATGAGAGGATGGATTTGTGCCCGGCCTGTGTTGCGGGAATCACTGGCCGGGCACATGAAGTGTTACTGATGCTGGCGAATAAAACTGGCAGCGGAATCCAGTGCGTGACGCGCGGCATCCAGGCGGATATCGCGCTGAAACACGTGGTGCATGCCTTGATAGATATCCAACTGCACCTCACCGCCCTGCTCAGCGAAGTGAGCCGCTAAGCGCGTGGCGTCATCCAGCAACAGTTCTTCGGTGCCAACCTGAATCACCAACGGTGGTAAGTGGCTGTACTGCGCAAACAATGGCGAGGCGCGTTGATCCTCCGCCGATGCACCCTGCAAATAAGCCGCAGAGGCATCCCGCAGAATCGATGGCTGGAAAATCGGATCGCGCGTGTTGGGATCGTTAAACGAAGCGCCACTGAAGGTCAGATCGGTCCATGGGGAAAACAGCACCGCAGAGCGGATTTTCTGCACCAGCTGAGGATGTTGCAGCGCCACCAGCGACAGCGCAGCACCGGCTGAATCCCCCACCAGCGCGATATGTTCAATGCCGCTGTCGACCAGCCCGTTGAGTATCTCAATCACCCTGTCCGGCGCGGCCGGGAATGGATGTTCCGGTGCCAGCGGATAGTCCAGCACAAAGGTTGAATAGCCAGTGCGCACCGCCAGCTGGCTGGCGAATCCGCGATAGGCCTGAGCGCTACCGAGCATATACGCACCGCCATGGATGAACACGATAACCTGCTCGGTGCGCATCTCCTGCGGATGCAGCCACCAACCCGAATCCGCGACGTGCTCACAGTGCACGACTGCTGCCAGCGGTGTCTCCGCAGTCATCTCGTCATAATACTCGCGCATCGTGCCGCTAAAGTGCTCGCGATGCGCTTGCTGCTCGGCCAGTGATTGCTGCACCTGCAAACGGTCGTGATCGGTTAAGGAGTGCTGTGTCTTGTTCATAAGTTGCTCCGGTAAAAGGGTGTGGAGAAACCTTATGCCATTCCAATTTTCGCAACTAGCTGGCTTAATGGAATACCTTCTATTCCCATCAGGACTACTATATGGATCGACTTGATGCTATCCGGCTGTTTCTGCGCGTGGTCGAATGCGGTAGTTTCTCAGCTGCTGCCAAAGAAGCCGGTGTCGGACAGTCTGCGGTCAGCAAACAGATCGCCGCACTGGAGAAGCAGTTCAATAATCCGTTACTAAAACGTTCCTCACGCGGCATCGCCTTAACCGACGCAGGCCGAACCTTTTATGACGGCGCACTGCGCCTGCGCGATGAATTCGACCAGCTAGAATTAAACGTTAAATATGGCGCAGATGAACCGGCTGGCACGCTGCGCATCTCAGTGGCACCCGTGTTTGGCCGCTTCTATATCGTGCCGCGTTTGCCTGCGCTGCTGGCGCGCTACCCGGCGCTGAATGTGGAACTGCGCGTCTCTGAGAGGCATGTGGATTTGATTGAAGAGAATATCGATGTCGCCATCCGCCACGGCGAACTGCAGGACTCTGCTCTGACACAACGCAAGCTGGCCGACAGCCCGCTGATCACGGTGGCCAGCCCGGATTATCTGGCGAGGTATGGCGTGCCAGCCTCACCTGCTGAACTGAGCGAGCATCAGTGCATCTCGTTTAATGCTGGACGCGGAATGCATCCGTGGCGGTTTGTGGATGAGCACGGTAAGGCTATTACGCTGATGCCTCAAGGCCGGTTTCAGAGTAATGATGGTGAGCAGCAACGCGCCGCTGCATTAGCTGGGTTGGGCATTACGCAGTTTCCAGCTTGGTTGGCAGGACCGGATTTGGCTTCCGGGGCGCTGGTGCCAGTGTTGAGGGAGTTTGCAGTGGGATCGATGCCGGTGAGCGCGGTGTTCGCAACGAAACAGACGGCGAACAGTAAGGTGCGGGTTTTTGTTGAGTATTTGCTGGGGACGTTGGGGGAGGATTTGCCGTCGGGGGCTGGGGATGAATCTGGGAGGTTAGTGTGAAGCCTACTTTGGAAGAGGTGATTGAGTTTGTGCATGAGTTTTCGGGGGATCACAAATCTGTGATTACTGAGCATACCCTGCTGGATGCTGATCTGGGTATTACCGGAGATGATGGAGTTGAGCTGCTGGAGGACGCGGAGAAGAAGTTTGGGGTTTCATTTGTGACCGAAGAGAGATCGTTTCAGAAGATTTTTGAGATTGGAGAAGTGGATATCATGCAGGAATTACGTTTCTGAATGGAGCAGGAGTTTGGGTCAGAGTCACGGGATCACTCCACTTCGATAACAGGATGTTGTTAAGAGGAACGTTTGCAGTTAGTTAAAAAGAGGATTTGCGGAAGAAAAATATACTAAAAATTGGATCTGTAAATTTGATCAACTATCACCTTGTGTAATATCATCAGTCGCACTGAAGTATGGGTGTTAATCTGATTGACGTGCAGCCGAAAATTAAACTTCTAAGCATGTTAGAAGTCAGTGAAGACAACACCATTCAATGAAATTTGTGATTGTGATAAGGGATTAATAACACTTAGGAGTTACCAGGATGGTACCCACAACGTCTTCCGCCTACAACATCAAAGCCAGTACCCTCGATACGCTCATGCAGGATACCTGGCTGCTGGCGCTCTCTGTCCGAAACGGACAATCCATAACGATTGACGATGCACTTTATCAGCGTTGTTTCAGCATGGTCCAACAGGTCCAGGATAAACTGAGTACGGCGAGTGCAGCGGCCTCTCTCCGCGAAGAAATCAAATTTGCACACTGCGTCTTTCTTGATGAACTGATCATGACCATTCCAGACGCTGATATTTCAGCCTGGTGGAAGCGCACACCTTTGCAGGGGCATTTTCTCGGCCATCTCAACGGTGGCGAGCATTTCTACGAACGCATCAAAAAGCTGCTTCGTGAACCTGCAACAGCAGAAGCCGCCGTCAGCTGCTACTACAGAATGTTGCGCTTTGGCTATACCGGAAAATACCGAACGGAAGACGATGAGGAGCGTCAGTCGCTGGTGCAGCAGCTAAAAGCGCTGTTGCCTGAGCAGGCTGGATCTCCCGACTCAGCGGTCATTATCCAGCGATCAAAACACAAAACATCTTTCTGGCAGCGTTCTCCCTGGCTTATTCGCAGTAGTGTGCTGGTTGCCATCATTGTTGCCACTTTCATCATGAACGGCCATCTGCAATATCTGCTTGGCAGAGGGTAGGTATCGGGCCAGCAAATTTCAGGAAGGAATCTGTAAATGGGTAAGAAGGATTTTGTCATTCAGGGCGGAACGACGCCGGTCTACAACCACTATCAACTGAGCATCCCGGCGCTGAAAAATCAGCATCCGGATATTCAACTGTCGGTGCTGCGTTTCAGCGGTGAAGAAGCGCTGAACACGCCGTGGTGCTACACGGTTGAAATGACCAGCGCCAGCCGGGATATCCCGGCAGATATTCTGATTAACAGCACTGCTCAGCTGCTGTTTTATCCTGATGGTCAGCCCTGGCAATCGGTTGAGCCACGCATTCTGCGCGGGGTGATTACCGCCTTTCGGCAGTGTGAATCTTCTGCGGATGAAACCCGCTACGTGGTGACGCTGGAGTCCCGTCTGGCGCTGCTGAGAAATAGCCTGACCTATGCCGTTTATCAGCATAAAAGCGTGCCGGGCGCGCTGGAGGACATACTCAAACGCTGGGAATTCTCCTCGCTGGATTACCATTTTCGCCTGAACAGCCGTTATCCGGCGCGTGATTTTTACATCTCCTATGCGGAGAGCGATCTCGCGTTTATCGAACGCCATCTTGCACGCATTGGCGTGTTTTACTACTTCGCATGGGATGAAGAAAATCACCGGGATGTGCTGGTGCTGGGTGACAGTTCACGCGCTTATGGCGCTGATCAAATCATCGCCTTCCGTCATCCTTCCGGGCTGTTCGATGGCGGACAGGAATCACTGTGGGACATATCAGTTAACCGCCAGTCAGTAGCCGCCAGCACCAAACTTAATGATGAATACTATCTCGATGCGCAAAATGACATGCAGGCGCAGGTAGAAACCGATCCTGACAAAATCGCCTTGTCGGGAACGCTGTATCGCTACGGAGAACATTACCTACAGCAGGGTAAAGAATATCAGGAGCAGCCGGAACAGGGGCAATGGTTTGCAAAGTGCCGTCAGGAACGCTTAATCACCGAGCAGGTGACGTTTACAGGCATGACCAATGCCATGGACGTTCGTCCTGGCGCGGTGATTTCGCCACAAGGCAAAGAGTGGCCTGATGCACCGGATGGTCTGCTGGTGGTTTCGACCTCTTCAAACCGCATCTCACGCGACACGGCATATGTCATTCGCTTCACTGCCGTGCCAGTGCGTGCCCGTAGCACTTATCGTCCGCCGCTAAAAACGTGGCCGCACATCGCAGGCACGCTGCTGGCCCGCGTTACCAGCCCGGTCAGCAACGCGCAGTATGCTGAGCTTGATGAACATGGCCGCTATCGGGTGCGTTTCCAGTTTGATCTGAACGAAACATGGCAGGCCGGTTTTGAGAGTGTGCCGGTGCGGCTGGCGAAGCCGTATGCCGGTAACGTTCACGGCTGGCACTTCCCACTGATAGCCGGAACGCAGGTGATGATTGCTTTCACCAACGGCGATCCTGACCGGCCCTACATTCTTTGCTCTATGCATGACTCGCGTCATGCGGATCACGTCAATCTTTATAATTATCAACGCAATGTTCTGCGGACACCGGCAAACAACAAACTCAGGTTTGAAGATCGCCGGGGTTATGAACATGCCAAAATTTCGACGGAATATGGTGGCAAAAGTCAGTTGTCGTTAGGTCACATTGTTGACAACGCACGTAATAAGCGCGGCGAAGGATTTGAGCTGCGCACTGACAGCACCGGTACGCTGCGTGCTGGTAAAGGCCTGTTCCTGACAGCAGATGCACAGACAACAGCGACGGGTCAGGTGCTGGAGATGGCTCCGGCAATCAGCCTGGTAAAAGGCGCGCTAAGCCAGATGAATGACTGGCAGACCATTACCCAGTCTCACCACAACCTTCAGCCCGATGTTTCTCACCTGAGCGCGTATCTGACTGCAGCCGAACAGCTCAAATCCCCCGCCATGTTGCTCAGTGCCCCGGAAGGAATTGGTGCCGTCAGCCCCAAAAGCATCCTGCTTAACTCTGGCACAACCCTGCATCTGCAAAGCCAGACGGAAACCAGCATTGCCAGCGGCAAACGTGTGCAGGTCAACGCCAGTCAGGCCATTTCGCTGCTGTCGCAGAAGGAAGGCATTCGCATGGTGTCGGGCCAGGGACCGCTAACGGTCGAATCGCACGGCGATACTCTGGGTCTCACGGCGATGAAAGATATCAGCGTGCAAACCGTTCAGGGTGAACTCCGTCTGACCGCCAAAAACGGCATCGTGCTGGGCTGCGGCGGCGCAACCATCAGGATCACGCCGCAGGGCGATATTCAGATCCATTCGCCAGGTAAAACCAGCATTCGAGGCATGCATGTCTGGAATACGCCTGCCAGCGAAGAGACGCAGCTACCGGAACTGCCAAAATCAGTGTGCAAAGAGTGTCTGAAAAAAGCGCAGGAAGCCGCTCTGGCTTTCGCGCCCAGAGGATAAACCATGTCCAGTAGAGATAACTGTTTGGCATGGCTAAAACAGGCCACAGCTCTGTGTACTGCTGCCGGACAGGACTATATCGACGTGCTAGTTGATCAGGCAGGTACTGATCAACCGCTGCAGCAGGCGCTGAATCAGATCAATCCACCGCTGCGCTGGTTTGCGCTGTTTGAGGGAACGCCGGAAGCCGCGACGGAAGAGTACTCCCCGTTGGTGATGCGGCTGCATTTTAGCGTTGCCAGCCATCAGCGCTGGCTGGAGCAACTGGTGCAGCATTTTTCCGCTACGCCAAGACTGACATTTTTGATATCGCCACTGGCATTCGATCTGCTTGCCACCCATCTGCAGGCACTTTCGCAGGTTCAGTGGGAAGAACAGACTGGCTTACTGCGCTACTACGATAATCGCGTTTTTCCGCAATTGCTGGCGAACGTGTTAACCCCGGAACAGCAGGCAACGTTCACGGATATTGCGCTGTTCTGGGGCTGGCGGGATCGGGATGGCGAATCGGTATGGAAAACAGGCAGCTGGACACCGGAACATGTGCCTAATGATGCGCCAGCAATGAATGACATCAACGATGCGCAAGTGGAATTGATGGGATGTTTGAGTGATGCCGAAGCGCTGATGTTGAAGATTCGCGAGGCAGAGGCTTCAAATGAAGCTAAATATGCTCGCTGCTTAGAAATAGCGTTGCAGGCAAGCCGGGCAGGATATTTTGGCGATTTACTGGCATTTACGGAGCAAAACCAGTGAGCAATATCATCAGGTTATTGAGGAATGTTGTTTTAAGTTGCGTAGTCATTTTAGCGGGCTGTGACCAATCGGATGCTTATGAGTCAAGCGGAGGTAATGTTGGTGCAATTAACCATGTTGCAGGACAGAGTATCAACTGGTTTTCTGTTAATGGCTACCGTGTGCCTGGCACTGGGGGCGGCTATTGCTGCGTGATGATCCCAGATAAATGGCGTCCTGGATTGATGGCTCATATCGAGTGGGAAATTGATCCAAATCCTCATGAAAAAATACCACGATTGACAAAAGGGGTAGGTTTTGAACCTAAAGCTTTAGCTGAACATGAAGCCAAATATCGTCGGTACAGTGCCGATGTTTCTGTTCCTGAATACGATGAAAGCGCAGGGATCACCGTTCATTTTCTGCCCTGCCGTCAGGTCAAAGTTTATGCCGGTATAGCCAGCTATGGTGCGGATACATACCCAATTAAAGAGCCCACTGATATGCAGGAGCCAGCGACATGCGAAAAATAAATATTAAGGCTGGCGTACCCTGTGTACTCCTAAAATTTATCCAATTAGCTGTATTTAGCAGCCTGATGATTTTAGTGGGCTGCGATCAGTCAAATGCGGGTGAATCAAGTGTCGGGAATCTGGGTGCGATAAACCATGTTGCTGGGCAAGATATTAATTGGTTCTCTGTGAATGGTTATCGCGTACCCGGTACAGGTGGCGGCTATTGTTGCATTATGCTGCCAAATAAATGGCGTCCAGGTCTAATGGCTCATATTGAGTGGGAAATAGATCCTAATCCCCATGAAAAAATTCCACGATTAAAGAAAGGGGTAGGTTTTGAACCCAAAGCTTTAGCAGAGCATGAGGCCAAATATCGCCGCTTTAGCGCAGATGTGCCAATTCCTGAATATGACGGAGCATGTGGTTTAACCGTACATCTTTTAACCTGCCATCAGGTGAAAGTTACTACATCTTGCCTTGCGCCTGAGTTGCCTGATTATCCGATTAAAGAACCGATCAATATGCAGGAGCCAGCAACATGTCCCAAGTAAATTCTAGGATCAGCGTACCATCCCCATTGCTTAAATTGATTCGAATAACCGTATTTAGCAGCCTGATGATTTTAATCGGCTGTGACCAATCGGATGCTTACGAATCCAGCGGAGGTGACGTGGGTGCTATTAACCACGTTGCAGGTCAGAGCATTAACTGGTTTTCCGTTAATGGCTACCGTGTACCAGGCACTGGGGGCGGCTATTGCTGCGTAATGATTCCGGATAAATGGCGTGCTGGGTTGATGGCTCATATTAAGTGGGAAATCGATCCTAATCCTCATGAAAAAATCCTGATGAGAAAAGAGGGATTTGGATACGACCAAGAAGCTTATGCGCAACACAAAGCTAAATACCGCCAATACAGCGTTGATATTCCGATCCCTGAGTACGATGAAAGCGCAGGGATGACCGTTCATTTTCTGCCCTGCCGTCAGGTCAAAGTTTATGCCGGTATAGCCAGCTATGGTGCGGATACATATCCGATTAAAGAGCCCACTGATATGCAGGAGCCAGCGACATGCGAAAAATAAATATCAAGGTTGGCGCGCCCTGTGCATTCCTAAAATTTATCCAATTAGCTGCATTTAGCAGCCTGATGATTTTAGTGGGCTGCGATCAGTCAAATGCGGGTGAATCAAGTGCCGGTAATCTGGGTGCGATAAACCATGTTGCTGGGCAAGATATTAATTGGTTCTCTGTGAATGGTTATCGCGTACCCGGTACAGGTGGCGGCTATTGCTGCGTGATGATCCCAGATAAATGGCGTCCCGGTTTGATGGCTCATGTCGAGTGGGAAGTTGATCCTAATATTGATGACCGTTTGCCACCTTTAGGAACCACAGCCTATAACAAAGCTTACGCAGAGCATAAATCCAAATATCATCAATACAGCGTTGATGTTCCGATTCCTCAATACGATGAAAGTGCAGGTATCACTATTCATTTCCTGCCCTGCCGCCAGGTTAAAGTTTATGCCGGTATAGCCAGCTATGGTGCGGATACATACCCAATTAAAGAGCCCACTAATATGCAGGAGCCAGCGACATGTCCCAAGTAAAAATTAGAGCAGCGGTATGGGCTCCCCCTCTTTTTCCTGACAATGGCCGTTTACCGACTTCTCAACAAGCGGTAATTGGCAATTACCTTCTGCAGAAACGAGAAGAAGAACAGTATCTGAATCAGTTTAATGCACAAACTGGGCTGCGCGGCGGTGCGGGCTTTACCTGTTCACAGAGCCTGCATATCAGCTTCTTTTTCGACGGCACCGGCAATAACGAAGACAACGACACTAATCACTCCAACCCTACGCACCCAACCAATATTGCCAAGCTTTATCACGCTACCTACGAAAAGGAAGCCGAAAATGATGGGTACTATCGTTATTACATGCCTGGGGTTGGAACGGCATTTCCCGAAATCGGGGAAATGAATTACAGCGGTGCTGGTCTGGCCTATGCCACTGGCGGTGAAGCAAGAATAAACTGGGCATTACTGAGGTTGGCGGATGCAATAATACATGCCTTAACAAAAGGTCAAAAACGTATTCCCGCTTCAGAAGCAAAGAGCAAAATTTCACGGATGGCAGCCGACTGGCCTTTTGATAATCCTGAAAGTCGCAAGACCGCTTTCTATTCATTTCTCAATAGTGAAATGCGTTCAAAGGTTGCCATCGCCAAACCGAAATTGCTTAAAATAAAGCTATTTATCTACGGTTTTTCCCGTGGCGCTGCAGAAGCACGCACATTTGTTAACTGGCTGACCGGATTGTTTGAAACGCCAAAAGGAGCTGATAAGCCAGAACAAGCCATACTTGGTATCCCGTTAAGCATTGAGTTTTTGGGGTTGCTGGATACTGTACCTTCCGTGGGTATTGCCCACATTGCGCCATTAGTTGATGGTCATATGGGATGGGCAAATAACACCCAGTTGCTGCCCAATGAAAAACGTTTTCCTAACCTGATCAAATGCTGCCGTCATTTTGTTGCGGCGCATGAGCAGCGGCTATGTTTTCCTCTTGATTCCGTGTGCCGCCCGGGAGGTGGATATCCGCCAGCAACGCAGGAAGTTATCTATCCGGGCATGCACTCCGATATCGGAGGTGGCTATCCTCCTGGCGATCAGGGAAAGGGGTTGGTCGCTCAAGAAAACTCTGACTCTAATTATCCCGGAAATTTGTTATCACAAATTATTCTGCACGATCTTTATGCTGCCGCATTTGCCGCAGGAGCACCATTGACAGTGCTTGAAGGCTCTATTCCTGAAGAATTACGCCAAAAGAAACCATCCAGGATAATGTTACCTTCTACTCAGCAAGAATTTGATATCGAGAAATCTTTGATACAGCGCTTCAATGCCTGGCGACAAACCATCCTGCCCGAAAAAGATTTAAGTAGCGAAACTGATATCGGCCAGCAATGCTTTTTGTCAGACGGATATACACCACATCTTTTGTCCCAATCACTCGACCACGCCATTGCCGATCAGATTGGCCTAATCACCGCATGGCGCATTGGCCGTTATGCGAATGGTAGCTATGCCAGCCAGCCCTTTTATCTGGAAGCCAAGCAGCATTCGAAAGAAATGCAGAGGCAGGTTAAGAAAGCCCACGATGAAAAAGTTGAAAAAATTGAGTATTTACGCCGAGCGGCCAAACTGAATCCTGCTTTGAAAGGAGCTGATGGCATGCTGAACCAAGCTGGTCCGCCAGACTTCGAGCCGCTGATTGATAAACAGCAGTTGCAGGAAGCCGCTGACGAATTCAAAAGCGACTATCTGGGTAAAATGCGGCCACAGAGCTGGAGCGAATTTACTCTTAATGAAATGTTGAAGGGCATTGTCTGGATAATAAATACCGATGATGAAGTAATCGCACATCGTGAGATTAAACAGGATGGTGATGCGCTCTATCACCGTCTGTTCTCATCCAAGCAAGGCGGGGTGACAACTGATGCCACTATGGCGCTGGTGGTCGCGCTGTTCGACGATCAAATCCACGATTCTCGTGCCTGGTTTATGCATTACGCCCTGGGCACGCGTGAGCCATGGGGCAGCTATTTCTTCTACCGTTCCATTTATTACGGTAGCGAGAGCAATAAAGATCAATATCTGTTCTCAATTAATCAACAGCTCATTGGCGTCCCCGTAACGCAGGTTCGAGCGCCCTATCGCGTTAAAAACAATGCGCTGTATGCTCCTGGCACATCGAAGACAGACATACAGAATCTCCTCCCGGATAACCGGGTGGGAAAACCCGTTCCATTCTGGACGATTATTGACAATGTAACCGGCAAGGCTGTTCCCCTTCAGGATGGCACTGCTGCACTATTGCAACCCACTAATGAACCGGGCGCATTAGTCACTCAGGCGAGTCAACAGATGGTGGCTGCACAGCATCAGGCCATGATGACCTCTGCCCTCGACATCCTGAAATCATCAGGAGCGAAGGTGGTATGACGCTTAAAAAACTGGTGCGCGTTGGCGATACGCTGAAACCGCACGGTGGCGAAGTGCTTACCGGCAGTTATGATGCTTTTGGTAAGCCAGTAGCCTGCGTTGATGACAAAGCGAAGTGTAATCAGCATGGCATGACCAGCATCATTCAGGGAGCATCCGACAGCACGGTAAACGGTAAACCGGTGGCGCTGGATGGTCACAAATGCGCCTGTGGTTGCACGCTGGTTAGCTCGCTGCCGGATATGGATGTCTGCGGATGAATTCACCACCAATCTGGCCTGACTATGCTGCAATTCCTGCTGTGCGCTGGCGACGCTGGTGGATCGCGTTACCTGTACTGCTATTTTTTTCGGCGATAGTAACGATTATGCTGTGGCCGGAAGGCAAGCCAACCCGTGTGCCGCTGTTCTGGTTTGGCGCATTAGTTCTGCCCCTACTTTGCTGGTCGCTTATCGCAGCATTGCGCTGGCTGGTGTGGCTGCAGGGTATGGATAACAGCGCAACGCATTATGCAGAAACCTCGCAGGCAACCGAGGCTTGGTGGCATGAGCGCAGTCAGGCGCTACCAGTTGAAGCCGTGCTGCTGGTGACGCCGGTCGGAGAGGATGTTGCCGAACATCTGGCGTTGTTGTCCCGGCCTTCAGATGCCCCGCAACCGGTGATGGATTTCAGTGGAAACGCGGCGCTTCGTTGCCCGCTGGTGCTGAATGGCATCGGCAATCGCCCGGCAATGCTCGCGGCGTATCTGGCTCACCGCCTGGTGGCGCATCTGCGTCAGACCAGCGAAACGCGTCTTTTCACGCACTTCTGCTGGCTGGGCGATGATGCTGGCCTGTCTGCCTTTCGTGAAACGTTGCGGCGTGAAGGTGTTGTTCTGCCTGACGAAACCCTTCACTTCGAAGCGCAGAATGGTGCAGACAGCGTGATTAATCTTATCGCCGAAGCGCCGTCATCGCTGTTGCTGTGTGCTGGAAGCGGTGAAGGCCAGCCTGCTGACATCAATGTCATTGGCGAAGCCGCGTTTGCCTGGATCTGCTCTGCGCAGGGAACGGCATTGTTGCACCGTTCAGAAAACTGGCAACCCGATCAGGATGAGACAGCGGCGCAGGCCGTAATGCAACTCTCTCGCTATGCCGGGCTGGCAGATGTGCCGGAGCGGGTGATTGCTGCCGATGCACCAGCGATGACGGCGCTGATCGATGGTGGCTGGTCGGCGCTGGAGCATGTGCTTGCCTCATGGCTCGGCAATGCCGGAGAAGTAACGCCTTATACATTACGATCGCTGGCGCTGCTTTCAGCGCTAAACGGTCAATCCTGCGGCTGGATCGCCTCAGATATGGAATCTCAATACATTACAGGAGTTTGCGTTCCCCGTGGAAACCTCCCGCACTAATTCCCGTCATTCACTGTTCTGGCTGGTTTGTGGCTATTTGATTGCCATCACCTTGCTGGTGCTGATCGGTGCCGGACTGTATTACTTTGTTGGTCGCAGCCTTGATTTACCTGAAGCGCTGCCGCGCCAGATTGCTTTCTGGTCATTCATTGTCTGGCTGGCGATGGTGTGGTTCTGCCCGTTGTTTATTCTCTCCTGGCGCGGATTGGTGCGCCTCAGCGCCCGCGAAGTGACTGGCGTAACAGGCCCCCGGAAACAGCGCCCAGCTGAAAATCAGCGGGTGCAGGACATCACCACGCAGATGCGTTATCAGTATCGATGGCGTTGGCGCAGCCGGGTGCGCATTCTGCTGGTGGTTGGCGATGAGCATCTGGTTGAGCAAAGCATTCCTGGCCTGACAACCCAGTACTGGCTGGAAGGACACAATACGTTGCTGATCTGGCAAGGCAATCCGCAGGATGAGCCCGTTCCCTCCCAGCTTAAAGCGCTGCGTAAAATTCGCCGACAACTGGCGGATGCCGTCATCTGGGTCGTGAGCGCAGAAGCGGAGATAGAGCAGGATTTGCTGGATACCACGGCGCGGCAGATGCAGAAACGCTATCGCCTGCTGGGACAGGATATCCCGCTGTGGCTGTGGGAGGTTCATACCCCCTCGCAACCGGGTTCGCCCGAACAGGATGTGGGCTTTATTATTGCGCCTGGTGAGTCGACAGAAGATTATCGCCACTCGCTTAACGCGCTGGAACACCAGTTGGTTGAACGCGGTATGCAGCAAATCGATCATCAGCGTCAGCACAGCTTTCTGCTGGAACTGGCGCAGATGCTACGCAGTGGCGGCATCAATCGACTGACAAAAACATTGTCACAACTTGGCGAAGGCGCACGGGCGCTGCCGCTGGCAGGCGTCGTGCTCAGCCAGCCGCTTACTGCCGGAAGTGCTTCCCTGCGCCATGCCTGGCAACCTGGAAAAGCCTGGCGTGATCTACTGGCACAGCGCTGGCGAAAACCTGTCACCAACGGGGCGTCATGGCGAAAAACGGGGCTGATGGTTTTCTCCTGCTTGCTGGCAGCGTGGATGGCCTGCCTAGTTGTTGCCTGGATTGCCAATTATCGCCTGATTCAGACCGATCAGCAGCTCGCAGCCGCTGCAACCGATACTCGCCAGCCTCTGCGAGAGCAGCTTTTCGCGTTGCGGGAATTGCAGAAAGAGATCGAGCGGCTGCAATATCGCCAACGGTACGGTGCGCCCTGGTATATGCGCTTTGGCCTCAGCCAGAACGATGCCTTACTGAACGCGCTGTGGCCGCAGTGGCAAAAGGCAGCCATGCCGCTGCTGCGTGATGCCTCCGTGCAGCGCCTCACCACGTTGATGACCAGCTGGCGCAACCTGCCACCCGACAGCCCGCTGCGATCAGATGACGCCAGAAGCATGTATGACCTGCTGAAGGCGTATCTGATGCTGGCCCATCCTGACAAATCAGATTCGGCATTTTTTAGCAGTACGCTGATGAAGATCTGGCAGCTGCGCAGCGGCATTAATGATGCCAGCTGGCGCAATCAGGGCGGCGATATGCTGGCCTTTATGATGAGCAATCTGCCCGCGCATCCCGCGTGGCGAATCGAGCCGGATATGCGGCTGGTCAGCAGCATGCGCTCGGCGCTGTTGCGCCAGATTGGGGCCAGCAATGCCGAATCCACCCGCTACCAGAAGCTGATTGAGCAGGTATCGCGCGACTATGCCGATATGACGCTCAGTGAAATGGTCAGTGGCACCGACAGCAGCATGCTGTTCACCACGGATGAAACCGTGCCCGGAGTGTTCACGCGCAAAGCATGGGAAGAAGATGTTCAACCCGCCATTGAGCAAGCGGCTAAGGTTCGGCGTGACGAAATTGACTGGGTACTGAGCGACAGCAAACCTACCAGCAACGATGATGTCTCTCCGGAGACGCTGCAGGCGCGGCTGACAGAGCGCTATTTCTCTGATTACGCCGCAGCCTGGCTGAAGTTTCTCAACAGCATTCAGTGGCAGCGTGCTGAAAGCCTGTCGGAATCTATCGAACAGTTGTCGCTGCTGGCGGATGCACGCCAGTCGCCGCTGATCGCGCTAATCAATATCCTTAACGTTCAGGGCCGAACCGGGCAAACCGGCGGCAATCTGACCGATTCACTGGTGAGTTCGGCGAAGAATCTGCTCAGCAGCGATAAAACCAGCGCCATCAATCAAGCGCAAATCGCAAAGGGGCCGATGGATGCCACCTTTGGCCCGCTGCTGTCACTAACTGATACGAATGCGGCGGCGAAAGAGAGCCTCAGCCTGCAAACCTTCCTGACCCGCATCACCCGTGTTCGCCTGCGCCTGCAGCAGGTGACAAACGCTCCGGATCCCCAGGCCATGATGCAGTCGCTGGCGCTGACGGTGTTTCAGGGCAAAGCCGTTGATCTCACCGACACCCGCGATTACGGCAGCCTGATTGCCGCCAGCCTCGGCCAGGAGTGGAGCAGCTTTGGTCAGGCGGTATTTGTGGAGCCAATGGTGCAGGCCTGGGAGCAGGTGTTAAGCCCAACGGCAGAAAGCATTAACAGCCAGTGGCAGAACGATATTGTTACGCCCTGGAACGAAGCCTTTGCCGATCGCTATCCGTTCGCTAACCGGCAGAGCGATGTCTCCTTGCCGCATCTGGCGCAGTTTATGCGCACCGACACCGGACGCATTGCGCAGTTCGTCAACGGGCGCTTAGGTGGTCTGCTGCGTCTGGAAGGTGATCGCTGGGTGCCGGATGCGATGAACAGCCAGGGACTAATCTTTGATCCGGCTTTTCTGGCGGCGCTGAACAAGCTGACGCGCATCGCGAACGCTGTTTTTGTCAGAGGCGATGTCGAGCTGCATTTCCAGATGATGGCAAAGCCTTCCCGCAATGTAGTGGAATCTGAACTGACGGTAGACAGGCAGAAACTGCAATATTTCAATCAGGAAGAGAGTTGGCAGATGCTGAACTGGCCTGATAACCGCTGGCAGCCTCAAACCACGCTGACCTGGCGCAGCGCCAGAGCAGGAACCCGCCTTTATGCCGATCATCCGGGAAGTTGGGGGTTGATTCGCCTGTTGGGTAAAGCTCGGATCACGGAGCTGGGTAGCAACATGTATCGCGTAGTCTGGCCGACGCCGGATGGCCTGTCGCTTAACTATCAAATACGCACGGAACTGGGTAACGGCCCGCTGGCGTTACTCGATCTACGCGGTTTCAGTCTGCCAGCAAGGATATCCGTTTCTGGTCCGACTAATGATGCTGCTTTGTCGGGAGGTGAAGGATGATCTCTCGCCTCACCTACGCCTTATTGATTTGCCTCTCAGCTTTGCTGATGAGCAGTTGCGGTGCCTGGCAAAAAACCAAACAGGGCACGGCGAGCGTGGCAAAAGCGGTGTTTTATCGCCAGGTGGAAACGTTGCATCTGACCTTCACCGCTCGCGCAGCCATCAATCAGGATGATGCTCAGCAATCGATGCCACTGCGCCTGGTTGTGCTGCAACTCACAGACCGCCAGCGCTTCGATAACACCGAATACAACAGCTTGCTGACGCAGCCTGACCTCGTGCTGAAAGAAACACTGGTCGCACATCGGCAGCTCAGCATCATGCCGGAGCAGACAATCACGCTGGAGATGCCGATGGAGAAAACGGCGCAGTTCGTGGCGGTGATTGGCCTGTTCCGCCAGCCAGATCGCGAACGAGGAACGTGGAAGAAAGTGCTGAGCCGCGAGGAGCTTGATCCGGATGAGCCACGCAGGATTGACGTCAGGGATAACACCCTGAATCTGGATGAATTGAAGTAACTATTAATGTCATACGGCAGGAGCCACAGCATGACGCTATACGATATAAAACCGAAGTTTCAGAATCTGCTAAGACCAGCGGTAGTCAGACTGCACGCAAAAGGAGTTACCGCCAATCAAGTAACGGTGTTTGCCATGCTGGCTTCTGTCGCATTAGGCGCACTGTTGATGTGTTTTCCCGATCCGCGCTTTTTCATCAGCCTGCCAATCTTTCTCTTCTTCCGCATGGCGTTAAACGCGATTGACGGCATGTTAGCCCGGGAGTTCAACCAGCAGTCCACCGCTGGCGCGATCCTCAATGAAGTCGGTGACATTATCTCTGACGCCGCGCTCTACCTGACTTTTGCATTTGTTGCTGGCATTTCCCCCGGGTTAATCGTGCTGGTGGTGCTGCTCTCGTGGCTGACTGAGTTTTGCGGCCTGATTTGCCAGATATTGACAGGCGCCAGGAACTATCGTGGGCCACTGGGTAAGAGCGATCGCGCATTTATCTTCGGTGCGCTTGCGCTGGTGATTGCCTTGTGGCCGCAATATATCGGCTTCGCTAATGCGATCTTTGCTGTCGCTGCGCTGTTGTTATGCTGGACCAGCTTCAATCGCTGCCGTAGTGCGATGGAGGCAAAAAATGTCTGAGTCTACTCACCTGCTCTATTACTGCCTTGGCGGTATCTTCGCCGTACTCATTGTGGCGACCTTGATTATTTTTGTGCTGAAACAATGCCGCCCACAGCGCAACTGGCTGGAGTTACAGCAGCGTGTGAACAGCTGGTGGGTGATTGTTATCCTGTTCTCACTGGCAATGTTGTCACCTAAATGGCTGGCGCTGGTGTTCTTTGGTTTTATCAGTTTCCTCGCATTGAAAGAATATCTGACGCTGGCACCCACCCGACGCTCAGACAGCATGCCGTTACTGTGGATGTACGCTGCCATTCCAGTCCAATATTTTTGGATCGACATGGCCTGGTACGGCATGTTCATCATCTTTATTCCGGTCTATGTATTCCTGTTCCTGCCTGCACGCATGGTGATTGCCGGAGATACCAAAGGTTTTCTGCACTCAGCATCGGTGATGCACTGGGGCATGATGACCACGGTGTTTGCGCTCAGTCACGTTGCCTATCTGCTGACCCTACCCGGCGATGATGCCAGTGCCGGTGCACTGTTAGTGATCTTCCTTGTCGCGCTGACGGAACTGAATGATATCGCCCAGTACTTATGGGGAAAATCGCTAGGGAAAATCAGGGTAACGCCTAAGGTGAGTCCTAATAAGACGCTGGCAGGATTACTGGGCGGCGTGCTGACCACCATATTACTGGCCGTAATATTCGGTCCAGTGCTCACGCAGATGGATTACCTGCATTCTGTTGGCGCCGGATTGATTATCGGCCTGAGCGGATTCTGCGGGGATGTCGTGATGTCGGCGATCAAGCGCGACTTCGGCGTCAAGGACTCGGGCAAGCTGTTGCCCGGTCACGGCGGCATTCTGGATCGGCTGGATTCGCTGATCTACACCGCGCCGTTGTTCTTCCATTTCTATTACTACTTCTATCTATAAGAGGCGCACATGAACCCTATGCTGCGCTGGATTTTTACGCTCTGCTTTGCTTATCCGGTGGTGTGGATATGGCTGGGTGTGGCGGTGGCTAATCGTAAAAAATTGCCGAAACAGGGACCGGCGATCATTGTGGCAAACCACAATAGCCACCTGGATGTGCTGACGCTGTTCACGTTGTTTCCTCTTTCCACGCTGGTCAACGTGCAGCCAGTGGCAGCCGCTGATTATTTTCTCAGGAACAAAGTGGTCGGTTGGTTTGCCCTGAAGGTGATTGGCATCATTCCGGTTTATCGCGGAGCGCATCAGGCCAACCCACTACAAGCCTGCGTTGATGCATTGGCGGCAAAAAAAATTGTCATCATTTTCCCTGAAGGCACACGCGGAGAGCCGGGGAAATTCTCAGAAATCAAATCCGGCCTCTGGCATTTAAGCCAGCAGTGTCCGGATGTGCCGATTATTCCTGTCTACATGCACGGACTAGATCGCTCAATGGGCAAGGGACAAAAAATACCGGTGCCTTTCTTTATTGATATTTATATCGATGACCCGATGCGTTATCAGGAAAACAAGGCCGAATTCAAAACCACGTTATTAAACCGTTTTATTGAATTACAACAGCAAGCCACAAGGAAATCACCATGAGCCAGGAAGCACGCGTATTTCATGAAAGTTCTTTTTCCACCAGTGATGGTGAATCACTCTATTTTCGTCACTGGCCCGCGCAGGAAGCGCAGAGCAAAAAAGTGATTGTGCTGTTTCATCGCGGACATGAACACTCGGGGCGATTGCAGCATGTCGTTGATGAGCTGCTGATGCCCGATACCCATTTTTACGCCTGGGATGCGCGTGGACATGGCAAGTCACCGGGTGAACGAGGTTACAGCCCAAGCCTTGCCCGCTCAGTAAAAGATGTGGATGAATTTGTTAGCTTTGTTGCTGAGCAGGCACAGGTGCGCATTGAGGATATCGTTGTCATTGCGCAAAGCGTGGGCGCGGTGCTGGTCGCCACCTGGGTGCATGATTACGCACCAAAAATTCGCGGCATGGTGCTGGCGTCCCCTGCATTTAAAGTCAAACTGTATGTGCCTTTTGCCCGCACGGGCCTGAGCATCATGCAACGCATACGCGGCCTGTTCTATGTTAACTCCTACGTTAAAGGCAAATTTCTCAGTCACGATCCTGAACGTATTGCCAGCTTTGAGCAGGATAAATTAATCACCCGCCAGATCGCGGTGAATATTCTGCTGGACTTGTATAAAACGGCGGAGCGCATTGTCTCTGATTCCGCCGCCATCACCGTGCCGACACAGCTACTGATTTCCGGTAATGATTTCGTGGTGCATGCCGAACCGCAGAAGAAATTCTATCGTGGTTTACGCAGTGCAATTAAAGAGCAGCATATTTTACCGGGCTTTTATCACGACACGCTGGGCGAAAAGGATCGTCAGCTTGCTTTCGATAAAATGAAGCCCTTCATCGAACAGCTTTACGACAACGCACCCTGTGCTTTCGATTACAGTCACGAAGATCAGTGGAGCCCCGGCGCGGATGCTTATCGTGAATTGCAGGCTCCACCAGGTCGTCGCTCGTTGGAAGGCATGTTCTATGGCTCGCTGAGCTTTGGCATGAAAACCATCGGCAGATTATCGAAAGGCATGCGCTTAGGTTATGAAACCGGCTTCGATTCTGGCAGCACACTGGATTATGTCTACCGCAATACTCCCGAAGGAACGGGCATGATGGGCAGAATGATTGATCGTCAGTACCTCAACAGCATCGGCTGGCGAGGCATTCGGGCACGTAAGGAGAATATCCAGCAGGTCATTGCAGCAGCAGTTGCGAAATTGCATGAAAGCGAGATGCCGGTGCGCGTGGTGGATATCGCTGCCGGGCATGGGCGCTACGTTCTTGATGCACTTGAACATCAGCCAGATATCGAAAGCATTCTGCTGCGTGATTACAGCGATCTGAATGTGGAAAAAGGTCAGGCGATGATCGAGACGCGCAACTTAGGTCATCTTGCGCAGTTCAAAAAAGGCAATGCCTTTGACTTTGACTCGCTTGCCACACTCAATCCAGCGCCAACACTGGGGATTGTTTCCGGACTATATGAACTGTTCCCGAGCAACGCCATGATCAGAACATCACTGGCCGGACTGGCAGCCGCCATTCCGCCGGGCGGTATGCTGGTTTACACTGGACAACCCTGGCATCCGCAGTTGAAAACCATTGCCTGGACCTTAACCAGCCACCAGAACGGTATTCCGTGGCTGATGCGCGTACGTAGCCAGAATGAGATGGACAGGCTGGTCGAAGAAGCGGGATTCGAGAAGTGTCATCAACTGATTGATGAGTTTGGCATCTTCACGGTGTCACTGGCGGTTAGAAAACAGCATGACTGAATCGTTGCTGACACAACGCCGTTACAGCCCCTGGATACAGGGGCTTTGTTGGCTACTGCTGCTGGGCCCGCTGTTTTTCCTCAGCTACGGTCAGGTGAATACCTTCACCGCGACCCGACAGGATGTTGGAAGCGTGGTATTTAGCTGGGAACAGGCGATTCCATTTATTCCCTGGACCATCGTGCCCTACTGGAGCATCGACCTGCTATATGGCATCTCGCTGTTTATCTGTACCTCAAAACAGGAGCTGATGCGCCACGGTTATCGACTGCTCGCCGCATCGCTGGTGGCGTGCGCGGCATTTTTGCTCTTCCCGTTAAAGTTCACCTTCACCCGCCCGGAAACGCAGGGAATGTTCGGCTGGCTGTTTCGCCAGCTTGAACAGTTTGATCTGCCCTATAACCAAGCTCCATCGTTGCATATCATTCTGACCTGGCTGCTCTGGCTGCGCTTTCGTCAACATTTGAATCGTCAGGCAAGGTTAGTGGCTGGTGCCTGGTTTTTACTGATTGCCGCCTCCGTGCTCACCACATGGCAACACCACTTTATTGATGTGATCAGTGGATTTGCGGTCGCGATCATCATCAGCTACGTCATTCCAATGAGAGGCCAGTGGCGCTGGCAACGTCCGTCACCGCACGCTAAGCGGCTGGCGACTAAATACGGCGCAGGTGGCATGATATTTATACTGGCGGGATTGATCATTCCGTGGGGATATCCCTTGCTGTGGCCTGCAGCAGCCTTGCTGACTGTTGCGGCAGGCTATGCCGGGTTGGGTGTGGCGATATTCCAGAAAAGTAGCAACGGTAATCTGACGCTTTCCGCTCGTCTATTTCTGCTCCCCTATCTGGTAGGTGCAGCGTTATCACGCGGCTGGTTTTCCCGTAGCACAGCCAAAAGCAACCTGATAGTTGCTGGGATATCGCTGGGACGATTCCCGGATCAGGCTGAACTCCATTGCGCTGTTCTCGACCTGACAGCGGAATTCCACAAAGGCAACCGAAATGTAAAGTGCTGGCAGGCTTACCCTTTGATGGATTTACTGGTGCCCGACATTGATGATCTACGTACTGCGGTCATTCAGCTTCGTCAACTGCATCAATCCCATGAAAACGTGCTGGTTTGCTGTGCGCTGGGTTTATCGCGAAGCGCAACCGTCGTGGCGGCCTGGTTACTGGCGGAGAGGCATGTTTCCTCCGTCCTTCAGGCTGTTGAACTGATCCAATCCCAGCGACCGCAAATTGTCCTGAAGCCCGCCCATATTCAGACTCTGGAAGCATTCAGCAAGGAACTGCCATGTCAGACATCATCATGACAAACCGGATCGTGCAAATTCACCTTGCGAGCTGGCGTTATTTCGCTGCTTTAACTCTGCCGCCGCTGGTATTGATGTTTAACCTGATTTATTCCGTATTGTGCGTGCCGCTGCTGGTACTGTTCCTGGTTACGCACTACTACTGCTGGCGTTTGTATCTCGATGAGCGGCTTTTCACGCTGCTGAGTGATGAAGAGAAGATCGCTGAATTTGAACAGGGTATGGCTATGCTGTGGGCGAAAAAATCCACTGTTACGCGTTCAATGACAGATCGCTGGCGGGGCACGAAGGTTCTATTTCACCGAGCGATGACCTCGCTTCTCCTACTGTGGCTGGCTTCAATCTGTTCGGTGTTATATCAGGCACTGACGCTGGTGGATTAAGCAATCAATGAACGATCACGATTTTCTGAACTATTTCGACAGTGAAATGCGCTACCTGAAAGCAGCGGCAAAGGAGTTTGCCGATGAATTTCCTGAAGCAGGACGCCGCCTTGGCCTGGATACATCCTCACTGAAGATGGATGACTCGGTTGAACAGTTGTTCCAGGGCTTTTCACTGATGATGGCGCAGATGCGCCGCAAAATTGATGACGATATTCCGGAGCTGACAGAGCCACTGCTCGGGCATCTGCTGCCCGTGGTGAATCGCACGCTGCCATCTATGTCAGTGGTAGAACTGACACCCGATATCGTCGCTCAGGTGCGTGATGAGGTGGTACCGGAAGGCACGACGCTGCTGACACGCCCGATGGATATCTCTGGCCTGCGCTGCCCTTATCGCACCACTGATGTGTTGAAATTACACCCATTGATGTTAGGTCATGTCACCACATCGTTTCACCCTGACGGGCACCAGATGATCTCCCTGCGGTTTACACTCAGCCCTCAGGCCGATCCGAGCCAGATCGATCTCAGCGATATTCCGCTTTATATTCACGGGGATCGCCCTGTCCAGTCGCTGCTATACCATGTGCTCACCAGCCATCTGCGCAACATCACTGTTAGTCTGCCGCAGAGTGATAACCACGATCCGCAGCCATTTCATGGTGGCATTAGCGTCCGCTGGCAGCAGCACTGGCGGTCAGTCTGGCCGGAAAGCGATAGTCCGGCACTCTGTGGCGAAGTTCGCCCACTGCTGGAATACTTCAGTTTCCCGGCTCGCTACGCCTTCTTTACTCTTACCGGGCTCGAAACGCTTCCTTTCAGTGAACGCAGTCGGCAGGCAATTCTCGATATTCATCTCAGCCAGCCGCTTCCACACGATATTTCGTTACCGGAAGATGCGCTGCGTATTCACTGCGTTCCGGTGATTAACCTGTTTACGTTGAACGCAGAGCCGCTGAAGGTGAAGCCTGCTGTGCTCGACTACCGTCTGCGCCCTCACCGACTGCGCGATCAGCATACTGAGATCTACAGCGTGGATGACGTTGCCGCCAGCGAAACACTGGATAAGCGGCGCTATGTGCCGTACCGACACTTCCGGCAAAAAGGCGGTATGTTGCAGCGCAAAGCGTCGTGGCCGGAGCGTTATTTTCATACGCGCATCTGGCGCGGCGTCAGCGGTCTCTATGAAACCCTACTGATGCTGGGTGGGGATGCGAGTGAGGCTGATCGGGGAGAAGATGATGCTACGCTGTTTCTGAACATCACCTGCACCAATGGTAACTACCCGCGCATGGCGCTGGAGAAATCGGTGTTTGATGGAAGCGCGGTCACCGGCAACCTCGCGCTGCAGTGCAAAACCCGTCAGCCACCTTCCATGCCTTACTACCCACCAACCAAACAGCTGTATCAGTGGCACCTGATGTCGCTACTGCACCCAAGAGCGCTGAGCCAGATGATAAGTGATGCTGCAAGCCTCAGGGCCGCGCTGGCATTATTCAACTGGAGCGATGACGAAAACAACCTCCGCCGCATCAATGGTATCCGCCACGTTAGCTGGCGTCAGGACTATAACTCGTCGTATCACTGGCACGGCGTGCGCATCCGTGTGGCGCTTGATGAAACGCAGTTCAGCGGAACTGGTGATGCCCGCCTGTTCTGCGAGCTGCTGGAACAGTTCCTGACGCAATACGCCAGCGTGTTGCGCTATACCCAGCTTACGGTATTACTAACCGCTTCGGGCACCGAATGGGCCTGGCCGGAGCGACTTATTGACAAGGTGCTGATGTGAGCATGGAGAACAAAAAAAACAGCCAGCCGGTGTCACCGTGCTGGCTGGACGATAAAGGTCGTGACCAGACGGCGCGGTTTAACTTTTATCGATTCTGCCAGTTGCTGGAACAGACGACCGACAGCCGCCTTGGCACGGGCCGCACGCCGGAGAGTGATCCGGTGCGATTTCGCCCCAATCCGCATCTGGGCTTTCCCGCCGGGGAGCTGAAACGCATGGAAACTAACGCTGACAATCCGGATGCCGCGCCGACGGTCAGAACCAACTTTTTCGGCTTATACGGTGTGGATTCGCCACTGCCGACGAGCATCATTGACGACATCAATCAGGGCCGTGAAGGTGCGGATGCGATGGCAGCGTTTCTGGATATCTTCAATCATCGGTTGATGTCGCAGTTTTACCGCATCTGGCGCAAGTACAGCTATCCGGCCACCTTTGAGCCGGGTGGTATGGATACGGTTTCGCAAAGCTTGATGGCCCTGACCGGTATCGCCCATAGTGGCGATCAACCCTCATCACGCCTGTTGGCAATATTGAAACCGCTGCTGCATACCACGCACACCGCTGAAGGTATCGCTGCGGTGATCAGCAGCCAGGCACCGAACACAAAAATTGAAGTTTTCGCCCACCATCCAGTGACAATGCCGGTGGCAAAACGCGCCAGGCTCTCGCTGCGCGGCGGCATGACACTCGATCAGAATCCGATACTGGGCTATGAAACTCATGTGGCTGATTATTGCTCGCGGATCGAGCTTTCCACCGATGATCCCTTAGAAGCGAAGGGCTGGATGCCTGACGGGCAGCTCCGCCAGGACGTGATGGCGCTGCTGCGCACCTATCTGGGCTGTGACTATGATCTGCGATTCTGGCTGACTCTGCCTACCCGATTGCTGCCAGTGCCCAGATTGGGTGATATGGGGCTTTATTGCGGGTACAACATAATGCTGGGGCTGCGTGAAGATAATCCGGATGAGATGCCTCAAAGCGCCCGCATCAAAGTTGGGAGAATCAGGTCTTAGCACTTGCTTGGTTGGGTTTGAAGCGAGTAATAGGTGATTTCTCATAAATTGATGATTTGTGAGTGCGGGTTCTGACTAACAATATATTTCGCATTAAGCTGTTTTCCGGGCTCATCTCGTTATCATTATCGCGCAGGGCGCCGCTAAAGTGCTTGCGATGAGCTTGCTACTCGGCAAGTGATTGTTACACCTGCAAAGGAACGTGATCGACCGCTTCTATATTGTGCCGAGCCTACCCGCACAATTGTACCGAGCCTACCCGCACCGCTAGCACAATATCCTGAGCTGAATGTTGTAAATCCCGTCTCCAGGCGGCATGTAAATTTGATTGAAAAGAATCTCGATGTCGCCATCCACCACAGCGAACTGCAGAATTCTTCGCTGACACAACGCAAGCTGGCCGACAGCCCGCTGCTCACAGTGGCGAGCCCGGATTATCTGGCCAAGTATGGCGTGCCCGCCTCACCTGCTGACCTGAGTAAGCATCAGTGCATTGCATTTAATGCTGGTCGTGGAATGCATCCGTGGCGCTTTATGGATCAGCACGGTAAGGCGATTACGCTGATGCCTCAAGGTCGGTTTCAGAGCAATGATGGTGAGCAGCAATGGGCCGCCGCGCTGGCAGGATTGGGATTACGCAGTTTCCGGCATGGCCGGTGGGACCGGATTTGACGTCGGGGGCATTGGTGCAGGTGATGAAGCAGTTTGCAGTAGGATCGATGTCGGTGATCGCGGTTTTCTCAACGAAGCAGAAGGCCAACAGTAAGGTAAGATTTTTTGTTGAGTATTTGCTGGGGACGTTGGGGGAAGATTTGCCTAAATAAGTTGCATCCGTTGATTATTGAAGTAACCGCGCAATTTTTTTGGACAAAAAATGCGCGGTTACTTTATTGCTAAAAAAAGGAATGAAAAATTTATAGCAACTTTTCTACTAAGAGCCATATTTCTTCGGTTGTATTACTCCTCAGAACTCAGTAATCCCAACTCTTCACATCGCTGAATGATTAATTGCTGACGCTTATCGATGAAGCGTTCATAGTTTTCGACCTTCCACAAAGTTTTCATTTTTGGAATGCAGTGCAAATCAAGAAACTCTTCTGATTGTTCAGCTAACCATTTATCGACTGATTTATCGCCTTTATCTCCTGCACCGTTTTGGTGTGCAGGTAGCAACATACAGTTTGCTAATTGATTTATTTCCCATGCGCCGAAACGCTGTACTTCACGCCCTGTTGCTTCGTTTAATATTTTTTGTTCTTTAAGTATACTACGTGCAAAAATGTGGTCTATTTGTGGTTCATGCTGAAATCCGCTTGATTTATAATCCCGTCCATACCACATATTGAATAGTAGATGGATATTCCCAGAACCGTAACCACAACTATATAGCAAATGATTTTCACTAACATAAAGATATTTATTAGAAGATTCAATCATCGATTTAACTTTTTTGAGATTAAAACCTTCATTTTCCCTTATGGATTTAACCATTTTATCTATAATACTGTCCGCCTGACCAGAAAACACGCCGGCAAAAAGCGCTGGAACGAAGTATTCATGAAGGATTTTTGATTTTGCTAACTGTCCAGGGAAGTGATATTGCAAATAAACTAACGGAATGAGCGCATTGTAAGACGTCAGCGCTTTGTGCGACCGAATGTAAGTTTTGCTGACAATCTCATCTTTAACAAACAACAGAGCTTCTGCAATATCAGGCCAGTTTTCGCTTATCTCCTTCCTGACCTTATCGTCTCGAAGTTTATCGACATCATACTTCGCATTATAGCCAAGCAGTGTTGTACTGAGTTTGATAAGGAAATCTCGTGAAAACTGGAATCTTTCGTTATCGTTAATTTTATCCAGAAACTCTTCGAATACAATATCTGCATCTTCCCACTCCGTAGAAAGCAGGGTAAACATTAAATCTGATTTATTTAACTTTGTGCCACCAGAATTAGCACGAATGAACACTTCCACTACATCTTCAAACTTCAGCGGATTATCATCTTGGGTACTATCAATTTCATGGTAAAGTAAAACGCTATCATTACTGAATTCACGCTGGGCGAGACTTAAATTACGAATCGCCTGACGTCTTTGCGTATCATTTAATTCTGAGACTTCATCTTTTGCCAGATCAGAAAGCAAGTCCTCCGGAAGACTTCCTGAATAAATTATTTTCGCAAGAGGTAGCCACGGCCAATTATGCTCTGAAGAAATTTTAAACTCGAATTGATAACGGATCTCTTCTGAACCGGTTTGTTCTCCGCTCAAAACATTTAAATGAAGTACTTTTCCATCAATGCAACCTTGCAGAGCAAGATAAAAACTTTGCAGTCGTTGCTGACCATCCAGGACCAGTCGCTTTAATTTGTTTGGATTATGTTGATAATGACTTTTAAGATCGACTTTCCCGTCATTAAGATTCTGGATAAAGCTTCGATACTTTATCTGTTCATTCGTGCGCCATAGCAGCATAGACGACAGAGGATAGCGGCGCATCACTGAGTCGCACAATCTAGCAATCTGATCCTGATTCCAGACGAATTGTCGCTGAATATTCGGCAACCAAAGCCCGTTACCATCGGCATCTGGATTGTTGATCTCTTTGATCATCGAACGTATAGATTTACTTGGCATTTCCATTTCCTTATAGATAAAAACGTATAATTTACATACAGAAACATTTAGCTCACGGCTGAAAAAGAGTTATCGGCACTTAAAATCAAAAATTTAGGTTAATTATTTTTTTAACAAAAAAAAACAATCACACCCCTGCGACAACTTGTGTCGCAACCAAACAAAAATCCTAAAAAAATCTTCTCATCCCCTGCGACACAAAATGTCTCAGCACAATTTAAAAATAGCGCTTTCACAAGGAGAAGAATATGAACACTGTCATGTCTGCTGAAGTAAATGAAGTCGCTGAAATGAATTATCAGGATACCAAAATGCAGCAGTGGATTTTGCGGATACTATTTCGCCTGGGCGCACACAAACAGTTTATTACTCAGCATGGATTCAGTAGCCAACCGCTGGCTGATTATCTTCACCTCAACAATGAGCATACTTTTAACCTGAGCCAGCAGGATCACGATTCGTTGCTGAAGAGATTACGCAAACATTATCAGGATGCTGAACAGCATAACTCGTTAACCCAAGCTTCAATTTTTCAAACTGCAGTAAACAGGTTTGCCACGCGTATTGGCTTGAACAGCGCTGAAAATTCTATTCTGGAGTTCACATTACAGCTCCATCAGGAAAGGCTGCTTGACGACGTCACGGAATGGCTTGGGCCGCTCACCTCCGCCAAAGTATATCGCACACTGGCGATGACTTTGAATATCCCTGAGGCAGAGGTGCGCGAAGCACTTGGCCCCTCCAGCACTCTGACCAAAACCGGTCTGGTTAGCCTTGAAATGAACGGTGCACATCTACTGCGCAATAAACTTGAGCCATTCTCACCCACCCTGGCAGAACGCCTTTATGCAGGTGAGACGAGTCCAGCGCGTCTCCTGCAAGGCATGATCAACATCTGTGGGCCAGCCCATCTGAAGCTTGATAATTATGCCCACATCCCGGCAGTTAATATTCTGCGTCAGTGGTTGCATCATGCGCTGAGCACCCAACGTATCGGGGTCAATATCCTGATTCATGGCCAACCGGGTAGCGGCAAAAGCCAGCTTTGTCGTTTGGTTGCCAACGAGTTGCAAACTCCCCTGTATGAAGTCAGCAGTGAGAATGAATCACTGCGCCCGATCAGTGGCAGCCGTCGGTTACGTGCCTGGCGTACTGCGCAGCGCTTATTCATCGATGAACGAGCCATCATCCTGCTCGATGAGGCAGAAGATGTTTTTGTCGAAAGCCCCGGGATACTTAACAGCAGTCCACTTCCATTAGCGAAAGCATGGATCAATCGTCTATTGGAAGAGAATGTTGTTCCCACTCTATGGGTAGCCAATGAGATTGATTGTATGGATCCCGCAATGGTACGCCGCTTTGACATGGTCATTGAGCTCAATGCCCCACCACGTAATCAGCGGGCAGAGATCATTCAAGAGGCTTGTGGCGAAATACTGGCACCTCTCGCCCTTTCCCAATTAGCGGGAGCCCCTTATCTGGCCCCTGCGGTCATTAACCGGGCGGCCAGCGTAATCGCGGGCATTGGCGACAAGCTATCAAAAGAAAAACGCCCTGAGACTTTAATGTATTTAATCAATAACACCCTAAAGGCTCAGGGGCATAAGCCGATAAAAAACCATGTTGCGGCTCAAATACCCGCGATCTATGACACGGCATTTATCAATTGTGACAACCCACTCGATGAGATTGGTAAAGCTCTGACATCGGGTCACTCAGCGCGTTTTTGCCTCTCTGGCCCTTCGGGTACGGGTAAAACGGCATGGGCACATTGGCTTGCGAAGCAGTTAGATAAGGTCGTTATCGAGCGCAAGGCTTCACAGCTTTTTGGCCGCTACGTCGGTGAAAGTGAACAGAACATTGCGGCGTTATTTGAACAGGCGCAATGCGACAATGCGATCCTGCTGATTGATGAGATTGATAGTTTTCTTAGCGCACGCGACGAGTTCCAGCACCATTGGCAAGTGAGCAGTGCCAACGAAATGTTAAGCCAGATGGCACTGTTTGAAGGTGTGCTGATCGCCACCACGAACAGATTTGATGTGCTGGATGCCGCCGCGCTGCGTCGTTTCGATCTTAAGGTGCGGTTCAACTATTTGTGTGATGACCAGGCAGTCGCATTGTTGAATCTTTATTCTCGTGAGCTTCAGCTGAATGAACCACAATCTGCTGAAATTAAAGAAATATCTAAACTGGACTACCTGACACCGGGCGATTTTGCACTGGTAGCGCGTCAGCACCAATTTAAGCCAGTGAGTTCGACAGAGGCTTTTGTTGCCGCACTGAAAGCCGAGTGCTGGATGAAGAAACGCGAAAAACCGGCGATTGGCTTTTTGCACTAAGTAATTTGATAGGAAATCAAAATGGCTAAAAGACCTGAAACCATTGAGACCACCGTGCTCGCTCTTGAGCTTCTGCGCCGTATTCCCCGCGGCAGAAAAATCACGGCAAAAGAGCTTCATGAGCAGCTACAGCATGCTGGAATCGAGCGCGATGTAAGGACTATTCAGCGCAATCTGGAGATGCTTTGCGACCATTTTGATATCGAGCGCGACGACCGCAACCGTCCTTATGGCTATCGCTGGCTGGAGAATTCTAGTGGCGTCTCACTTCCAATGCTGACGCCGCAGGAGTCGTTGCTATTGGCGATGGCAGAAGCGCATCTGAAGCCTATTTTGCCGACCCGACTGATTAAATCCATGACCGGGTTGTTTACCCAGGCGCAGCGTAATTTGCATGACAACGGCCCTACCCGCCTTGAAGCGGAGTGGCCAGATAAAGTGCGTATCGTGGCAACGAGCCAGCCATTACTGCCGCCCCCCATCGCTGAAGGTGTGTTTGAATCCGTCAGTGAAGCGCTGTATCTCAATCACTTATTACGCATCACCTATCGCAATGCGGGCGGCAAAGAAAGCGAAAACACTGTTATGCCGTTGGGTTTGGCGCAGCAAGGGCCCCGCCTCTATCTGGTTTGTCGCTTCGAAGGTTACAACAACGAACGTAGTCTGGCGCTCAACCGGATCCTTTCCGCGAGCGTCAGCACCTTTACCTTCGAACGACCAGCCGAATTCAACTTAAAAAAATATGACGACGACGGCCGCTTTGGATTTGGTGAGGGGCAAATGATCTTCCTTACTTTTGAAATTGACCGCGCTGCTGGGCTCCACCTGATTGAATCTCCGCTATCAACCGATCAAACGCATCGGGAAATTGGTGAAGAGCGACTGGAAATTTCCGCCACCGTGGTTGATAGCGCGATGCTGAAATGGTTTTTGGCCGCGTTTGGTGATGCGGTGAGTGATGTGAGACGGGTGCCGATAGTGAACGATAAATCGTCTTAATAATATTGCTGATATTAATCAGATTCTAATAAGCATACTTGGGAACTATCATGAAGAAAAATGAAAGAGATGCTTTAAATATTTCAAGTGTTGATATGCAGCAAAAGCACAGGAATGAAATCTCCAGCGATCGAATTCGTACCGTTACAGCGTTAGCTCAAGATGAAGTAGTTAAGCGTTTTGGCAGCGCAAGCGCAGAATACCTGAAAGGTTATAGTGGTATTGATAATGAAACAGGGAAAAAATTTGCTAAAGGCTTGGCAGAAGTTGCAAGGCACAAAGTAAATCCTGATTACTCGGCACAAAATATCAAGCAACAGGCGGGTTTTTCGGCCGAAATTGCAACCACAAGCCGTGACAATGCAGAAGCGATTATTAATAAAGATCCTATACGGACAATTCGCAGCGATGATTTACCCGAATATGGTCGTAATCATAATGTTGTAGATCGTGTGAAGCATGATAATGGTGTGATTGTTGAAGGATCACAAAGCCAAATGAAGTTCGTCGGTAACCGTGATCAGCTGTTTAAAGATATTGCTCTAGAGGATGGTAAGTTTAGCCGCTACCAAGGCATCAAACTTGAACTACCATCTGAACAATATGAAGGGGCTGCGGAACACTGCCGCAAGCGAGCAACAGAATTGCGTGAGCAAGCGAATAAAGTTGAAACCGTTGGAAAGCAGGATGTTGCAGATAAATTTCGTAGGGAAGCAGATAATTACGATCGTCTTGCTAACGACATTAGTGACAGCGGAATATCGACAGATCAAGCCATTTTTTATCGCGAGCATCCAACAATCGCAACAGCAATGGATATTGCACGTACTAGCCACCGCGCAGGCTTAGAAGGGGCAAAATCAGGAGCTATTGTAGGCAGCGCGATTTCATTAGTCGTCAACATATTTAATGTTGCACAGCAAAAGAAGGCTCTGAATGAAGCCGTTGAAGATATTATTGTAGACACCTCTAACGCCGCTGCACTGAGTTATCTAACCTCGTTCTCGGGTTCAGCAATTAAGGCAGGGCTACAGCAATCAGAAAGCCATCTATTACGTGCAGTTGCCAAAACGTCAGCGCCTGCACTTGCGGTAAATATTTGCTTGTCACTTGGGATGTCAATCAATCGTTATTTCAATGATGAAATTAACGAAGCAGAGTTGCTTCATGAGATTGGAGAAAAAGGGTCTGGAATGCTTTCTAGTGGAATGATGGCAGCCCTGGGGCAGATTGCCATTCCTATTCCGGTAGTAGGAGCTGCAATTGGCGGCATGATTGGTTACACACTTTCATCCATGTTTTATAAAAGTGCACTTGATGCTGCTCGCGGCGCTGTACTTTCAAGAGAACGTTTGGAACATATTAAAAATATTCAAACTGCAGCACGCGCATCTATCGCACATGAGCAAAAATTGTTGGATGAATTTACTGCTCGAGAAATCCCACAGCTTCGTAAAAACATCCAACATCTTTTCAAAGTCACATCTGGTGGTTATGAAAACGTTAATGACCTTGTTTTTTCGATTAATGATTTTGCCACTTTACTAGGAACTCAACTGGAGTTTCAGTCAATGTCTGAGTTCGAAGGATTTATGGCTTCAGATAAACCTCTAATGTTGTGAAGGAATAATTTTCATGTTAATTAAAATGCTACCAGATGAAAAAAAACCACTGCTCATTGAGCTTGCCAGACTCCTCGCACTTTCTGACAACCCATTGTTATGGGATGGAAAAACGAAGGATGAACTTACTTCCGACTCTGATCTTAATAAGCTAACAATCCAGAAAGATCCGCTGGAATGTGAAATACTTGAAGAGATGGAACAGTTTTCGCCAGGTTTGCACCCTGGAGTTAAAAATTTCCCACCTGTTCTTTTTGGTGGATTAAGCGGGTTTGGACTACTAAATAAATCTGCAGAATTAAATTTAATTGAGAAACTTAAGGTTTATCCCCTGGCCAAAATCGACGCACCTGAAAGTCGCATTCAAGCTGCAATCTCCGTACTGAAAACACTTCTTGATAATGTTAAAACAGATAATTTGACAACGCCAAAAATAATAATTTTCCAACTTTTCTTGGTCGCATTAAGAGATGGAAAAATATCAAATATTGAATGGATGCTTCTGAAAGAAATTCAACTTCACTTTAAAATACCAGATTTTATATTTAAAGATTTATTAAGCAGCGCTGAATCATTAAATCATGAGTTAAGTAAAACACTCGCTCTCATTCTTGAATAAAGGAGTAATAACATGCCTATTCCCATTATCATTGGCACTGTAGCTGTTGCAAGTGGTATTTATGGTCTAGTCAAAGGCGTTAGTGGCGCAAAAGATCATAGTAATGCTAAAGATATAAATGAAAATGCACAGCACATGGTTGATAATATTAGCTCAAAAATTGAGTCTGGCCGTGAATCTACTAATAAAATTATTGAGGATTATGGCCAGCGTAAATTACGCGCGTTCAATGGGGTCATCAATGAGTTCATCAGTACTTTTGGTCGCCTTAAAAACGTTGAGCTGACTCAAAGCACAGAGCTGGAAAAACTCAACGCAGGTGATTTTACTGGTACCACCTTGTCTGGTTTAAAGCAGGATTACCAGATGCTTAAAGATGCAGGTCTGGGTTTGGGTGCAGGTATGGGAAGCGGCGCAGCGCTGGCATTTGGTGCTTATAACGGCACGATGCTGCTGGCTACCGCAAGCACAGGAACAGCGATTTCATCTCTCTCAGGTGTTGCAGCAACAAACGCCACTCTGGCATGGCTAGGTGGTGGTTCCCTGGCTACGGGTGGTTTTGGCATGGCTGGGGGAATGATGGTCCTTGGCGGCATTGTGGCAGGCCCAGCATTGGCTATTTTTGGTCACATTTTGGGAAATAAAGGTGAAGAAGCGCTGAATAATGCCCGTAGCAATCTAGAACAAGCAAAAACAATCCGTGATCAGGGTCTGCTAATGGTTCATAAACTGCAAGCTATCCAAAAGGTTACCACGCTAGCAAATAATACCTTCTCTCTTGCAAGCGGCCGTCTTCGCGGCACCATTCACGACATGAAAAATGCCCTTGATAGCTACGGCGAAAACTTCCATGACTTTCCTCAAGAGTGTAAAGACAACGTCTTTATGTCTGTAAAGTACGCGCAATTACTGAAAGCAATGATTGATACACCGATTCTCGATCAAGCGGGCAATTTGGTCCTTTCTACGGAACGGCGGATTATTGATATTACGGCTGTTGCTGAGGGTAAAAAAGACACTTTGGATGATATCGTCGCGTAGTAAATTAATTAAGGCTCACGTTCAAACGTGAGCCACATAATGAGGATATATATGCAATGCTATAGCACCCTATCACCCTTTCCTTGCGTTCAATGCGGGCTTTGTTGCCAACGAGTCAATCGCTCTTCAGAAACTCATTTTCTGGACCGTGGTGATGGAACATGTAAGCATTATGACGCAACCAGTAAAGGCTGCAGCATCTACGAGGATCGTCCTGATATTTGCCGTGTCGATTTACAGTTTACTCGAAATTATGCTCACCTCTACACTTGGGATGAGTTTATTGAACTCAATTTAACAGTTTGCCGAGAACTTATTGCTGAAGAAGAGCAAAGTTCAAAAAGACATCTAACTAAAAAGGTGATGCAACTAATTTCTTATCGCAATTGAGAAAATTTGATAGTTCAGAGATTACTTCGCATATACTTATCGATAGGGTTAAAAAACAATCTGCTCGGTTAGCTTCTCGTTGTGGATGTGGCCACCATCCAAAATTTGCAACGTACCCATATTTCACTATATCTGCCTGAGGCGTTTCCGCTTTCATATTTACATAGTATCCGTGCACGGTACTGCTAAAGAAGCCGGTACTGGCAATCTGCGGTCAACAACAAGTCGCCGCATTTGAGAAGCAGTTCAATCATCCGGTTTGAAAAACGCTCCTCACGCGGCATCGCCTTAAATGACGCAGGCAGAACTTTTATGACGGTGCACTGAAGGTGCGCCATGAATTCGACCAGCTAGAATAAAACATCAAATATAGCGCAGATGAACCAGTTAGCACGCTGCGCATCTAAGTTGCACCGGTGAGTGGCCTCTTCTACATCTTGCCGCGCCTGCTCGCGCTGCTTGCGAGCTATCCGGTGCTGAATGTTTAATTACGCACGTCCGAGCGGCATGTGGATTTGATTGAAGAGAATATCAATGTCGCCATCCGCCACGGCGAACTGCAGGACTCGGAATTGACGCAACGCAAGCTGGCCGACAGCCCGCTGATTACGGTGGCGAGCACGGATTATCTGGCGAAGTATGGCGTGCCCACCTCACCCGCTGATGTGAGTGAGCATCAGTGCATCTCGTTTAATGCCGGACGCGGAATGCATCCGTGGCGGTTTGTGGATGAGCACGGTAAGGCGATTATGCTGATGCCTCAAGGCCGGTTTCAGAGCAATGATGGTGAGCAGCTACGCTGGCGGGGTTGGGCATTACGCAGTTTCCGGCTTGGCTGGCGGGTCCGGATTTGGCTTCGGGGGCATTGGTGCCGGTGTTGAGAGAGTATGCCGTGGGATCGATGCCGGTGAGTGCGGTGTTTGCAACTAAGCAGACGTCGAACGGTATCGTAAGGGTTTTTGTCGAGTATTTGCTGGGGACGTTGGGGGAGGATTTGCCGTTGGGGGCTGGGGATGAATCTGGGAGGTTAGTGTGAAGCCAAGTTTGGAAGAGGTGATTGAATTTGTGCGTGAGTTTTCGGGGGATCACAAGTCTGTGATTACTGAGCATACCCTGCTGGATGCTGATCTGGGTATTACCGGAGATGATGGAGTTGAGCTGCTGGAGGACGCGGAGAAGAAGTTTGGGGTTTCGTTTGTGACCGAGGAGAGATCGATTCAGGAGACTTTTGGGCTTGGGGATAATGAGTATCTGTTTAATTCTGAGGGGCTGGATTTGTTGGGGATTGGGCGATTGGTGAGTTGGTTGAGGAAGGAGCCACGTCCGGTGGTGAGGGATTTGAGTGTGGGGGAGTTGTGGCGGGTTTTGGGAATGGTGGAACTGTAAGGTGCGAAGGCCGGACTCGACTTTCACTCCTAATAGACTGATATTATCGAAATTTACGAGCAGGAATAAATGGCCATACCCGAGGTTTTCCCACAAGATGAAATCCGTATAAAATATAGACATTGCGAGCGGGTATAAAGCCATACCAGCAGAACGCTGATATGGCGATCAAAACAAATTTTAAATTTATTAAAGATTTTATCATCGACACTGAAGTTTCAATAATCTTGATTATTTGCCACTAATAACCAAAGTAGAAATTATCTGCTTTAATTTATAACTATCTGTCACAATACAGATTCAAAAATGTCGCACAATGATGGCAAAGCACTTTTTTTAAGTGAGGACGATGTAGCCGTAAGATCTGCGGTAAACCGAATTGCCATCACACGCGGATCATTTGGTTTTTCAGGCCTTGGAACGTCATCCATTGCGTACACAATGACATTACGTTCGGCATAAGAGATATCAAACCGCTTATCCAGTTTTTCAGAAAAATCTTCCCCCAAAGCTTTAGCCAAATTTTTCCAAAGCTTCAGCTTTAGTGCCGATGAATGCTTGACTTCCATTTCAATCAAATTCGCAAGATCAATCAAACCGAATCCTGCGGTCAAAGGTTGTAATAGCAATGACGTAACATAACCAATTCCTTGTTTGGGGTTCATCAATTGTTCAAGTGAAAAGGTATGAAGCCTAGCTGATTGCATGGAAGCCTTCACCTCAAGGCATCCATGCTCCCAAGAAAAATCAAAGCGATCGAATGGATCTTCGTGCCAACTTGCCATGGCGCCCGTAATGTTGCCGCTATTTGCGATTACGTAAAGTTCGCCCCACATACCCAGAACGTCTTTCCCACTTGGCTGAGAGAGGGACCTGAAAAGATCCACTAGTTTCTGAATACAAGTATTCAACTCTCGCGTGCCAGAATTTACAGGAAGTTCCTCGATCGCAGCGCTGAAACAACGCACAAATATTTCATGAAGTTCTGTCACAGCGCCATCGCAAGAAACGAGGGCAAATTGATCCTGTAGCACCTTATCATCGGTATGAATTCTGCAAGTAGCATGAAACTGCGCACTCAAATACCTGAACTGCATACTAGGGCTATATTGTGCCTCGCTGGCATCATGCAATAAAAAAATGGGGGAGCCATCAGAGCCTTTTGCGAGAAAATCATTACGATGTGCGGATAAGGGGACCGCCGTAAAAATCGTCTCTGACGTGGCACAGGGCAAATTTAAGAAATTATCGAAGATACTCATACTAACAGCGCTCCTCGATTAGTAAATCCGTCCTCAACTTGCTTGGCACATGTAATGCAAACCAAGTTATATTTTTAATATCGGCACTAACGGAGTCACGCAGCGTCGTACCTAAATTGAATCGACGTAGCTGAATAGAGACACGTTCATTAGAGCAAAAACTCCTGTCATTAACAGTGTCTGCACTTTGGCTGAAATATTGGTTAATTGGTGCAAAGCGGTGCTTAGCTTCTACACCACGTCCAGTGGATCGTGTTCGATAACCCGCCACTAAGTTGTTCATAAGAAATACATCGGCCTTGAGATCTGGACTCTTCCTGAGAAGTGCTGCTATCGCGAGCAACATCGCACTATGTTCCTCAGCATCTGAGGGATCTTTAACTTTTACCTCAAGCAGAAAATCTTGAAGCACCGATTTTAACGGGATAGGGTCAAACATGAAGTGCGGTGATAAATTTTTACCGCCTTTTAATTGAGAAAATTCTGCTGCGTTAATAGGTGCACCATATTCAGCAGTCCATTTCTTTACCACGCAAGAAAGCAACTCTCGATTGGCTATAACAGCATCATCATCCCTTTGCAGAACATCGGGCACCATCCAGCCATTGGCTGGAATACGACGCGTACCGAGTCCAATTACGTTCGCACGAGTAGCCTTAAGCATGGATGTGAGCACAAAATCTCGGCGCCAGTCAGAAAGAGGTTTGCCCCGCGAATTCTCTAAGGCCTCTCGAACAAACTCCTCATGCTCTACATACTCGGTGAAAGCATCGCTCACATTCCGCTGAACAAAAACACGACAGAGCCCCAAGTATGATTTCTTATATCCGAAAAATCGAGCTCGCTGCTGCAGAGTATCTGCTGCAGGTGAAGTACCTAAGGGACGTGGCATATAGGTCACGCAAAGGCCTTCGATTGTATAACCTCGATCTAGCTTAGCGCCGCCCACTAGAATCCAGTATGGCGTGGCTTTCCAGTCAATATTTTTCTCCGCATCCTTAGTTCCATTGACCACGACATGATTCATTTCGCTGAATACTTCATCAACCATTGCGGAAATCAAGTCACTCAATGGTTTAATTTTGGGATATGTTTTTTTAAGCGAATCATATTCCGATTGAAACATCTGAGTCACAGCATCGATTTTATTAATATATTGCTTTTCGACGAATGACTTTAGCGTCTTTAAGGACTTATCAAGCCAATCCTTATAATGAGTATGGGAAGTGGTCGCCATCGCCGGATGAATCATCATTGAGCGGTTTCTGTCTTTCTTTCGCTCACGCGTCAACGCGTGATTAGCACATGCTAATAAGAAGTAACGTAAGGCACTCAGTAAACTTTTAGGTGACGCTTTCAATATATTCGTGGGTCCGGGTACTTCCTCTGATGGAATGTCTCTGACGAGGGGGGTATTCTTTCCGAAGAAAGACTTTCCACCTGTATAAGCCTCACCAGGTGTCACCAGTTCTGCAAACGAAGCATTCAGTAAATCAGTTTGTGCCAATAGAAGATTTGCTTGTGGTGTAGCTGTGTACTGCAGATATGAATGATGTGGGAGTTTGTCACGTAGCTTACAAATTTTTTCGTAGGTCGTACTCATTTCTGAAGGTGCAATTTTACCACTACGAATCTTAGCCGACTTCGTGTTTAAACTTGCCTGGTCACTCTCATCATCAATAACCAAAGATGGAACATCTGATACCGACAACTTTTTAACTAAAGTAGCTAAATTTTCCAGATGGCCACCATGTTTGAGTACGGTAACTAAAATGGCTTTTTTTGTAGGTTTTTTCTTCCAAGCAACAAGTTTATCTTCGATCTGTCTTTTAACGTTATCGGTGGGATTGGAATAGTGATACCAATTCTCTCCATCATCGATACCAAGGTCTTTCTTCAAGCGATTTTCAGATTGATCACGAAGGTTATTCTTCGTACCTGCTAAAACAATTACAAGTCCATAACCGTTATCTCGCGCTAGAGAAATTACTGTTTCGAACGATAATGTTTTGCCGCTTTGCACATAACCCACTACTAATCCAGTTTCTCTCCCTGAGGGCTCTGTCGGAGGCAAGCAACGACCAAGAATTCTTTGTGCTTCTTGAAGCACAGAGTTCATACCATCAGTTAAATCCTCGTAGCTAGGACCATTAGGATCATTGGATTTGCTTCGAAGAAAATCCTCAGTAATGTCTTTCTTTTCCGGCACCCAACGTAAAGGTGGTTGAAGAGTTTTTAAGATTTCGATAGAGGTTGCCATATTTTATTTCTCTAACGAGGTTCTCAACAGAGCCCCTCTCATCAAGTAGTTGAAATGATAAAGAAAACTCTCTGGTGACACTCCTGAAACATCCTCCGTTAAGATCAAAGCAATGCATATCGATGTTGAAACACGCAGCAATACTTCAACGTTCTCATTGTTCACGCCCAAAAATTCAATGGAAAAAGGATGAGCCAATGAAAGATCAATAGTCAAACGCCGGATGTCCTCGCCAGAGTCAGTGGGTTTCTGAGTAACTGCGACTGAAACCCAATCCTCTGTTGCAGGATCTACAGAGGTTCTCAAAGTTATGACCCATTTATAATTGCCATCATTAACTTCGACAATACGTTCAGAAGCCTGGAGTTCTCCAGCAACGAGCTCGGAAGGCAACCCATCTACATCTGTTGGATATTTATTAGCCTCAATCAACAGTGGGGCAACTTCTTTTTCGACGTACTTTGCAACAGCGGCAGTCGCTGCAACAGCTCGTGTCTCAATAGTTTTTCGCGAAGGAAGTGCCCGATAATTTTCGGCTTGAGCGAGTAAATTCAGTGGGGGATCTTCGATTTGAGCTTTCAAATACTCCAGAAAAATATCTTCGTATTCTTCCCAGCGAAAGCCATCTTTCGTATGACTAACCTCGAATCCTTCGACATGCAGTTCACCAAACAATCTTTGATAGGGATAGCTGTTAGTTTGTTTAAATACATAGCTAGGCCGATAGCTCTCGTCCAAGCTACCTTCTATTAATCTGTCACGACGAAATAAAGCAAAGCCGGCCAATGGTGTTGAACCAACTTCACGTAGTGCGGCAAAACCTGTGACACGCTGATTTCCACCAAAATCCAAATCGATATCTTTCCGCCATTCAACAGGTACTACGTTATCACCGTACGCCTGTACCCCGGGAGATGTATAAGCAACAGCAGTGAGTATATTAGGACATTTATATGAAAGCGGTGAACCATTTAATTTTAGTGACAGCCGTCCATCTCTTAGAAACATTCGATAAATACTGGCTAGGTGGTCTCGAATCTTGCTTACCGTTCGCCCTTGTGGCATGTGATGTAGACCTCGGAGAGTCACCACTGTGTAATGTGACGATGGGTCGACCTTACGAACTTCAGTATTCAAAATTTCAATCTTGTTTTCGACAATATTTCTAACATCGAAATATATTGTGCGTTCTATTGATTCGCCAATTGCTTTGGTACGAACACTCCATTTCTCTGCAAACCAGCATGCCGCGCTCTTCATCCCCATGCCGAACTCAGAAAGCCCACTACGATCCTCTGGAACTTGAGCAGCCCGAAATGCTCTAGGAAAATCAACTTCTGATATTCCAGCAGCATTGTCACTAATAACAATCATACCAGGACCAGAAGTATCTATTTTTACATCCACCTTGAGTTGAAATTTACCACCATGCAGCAATCGCAATTGATCGTTGTTGGCGATCATACTTTGAATTGAGTTATCGACGAACTCGGCCATGGCAAACCATGGCTTGTAATTTAGATGGCGTAGCACCGAGAGCATCGTTACTTCGGGCCGGATTTCAATAGCTGGTAATTGACTAGACTTCTGACTATCCGTCATGCATCGACCTTTCCATTGCTAATTTTACTGTCTCCAGTTACCGGAGGTTGTCCTATAAAATCCCCCAAAAGAGCACGGGAAACCAGTTCAACAACTGTCGAGTTAACAGCATTCCCAAGTGCATGGAAAGCCTTAGTAGGTGTAGATGGCAGCGCCTTCAATTCGTCTAAACTCTGCAGACGAGCGCATTCCTCCGGGGTCATATAACGCCTCTGCCATGCAATTATGGGCACTTGCGTGTCAGTCATTGCAATTAAGCTAGGGGCGGTGTTACGGCGTTTCACCCTTACTCCTGATGCACGGAATTGCAGAACGTACTCCCACAGATCGCGCTTACCACCCTTGACATTCCATTCTAATTTTTGAAGGCTCGACGGAAATTTCAAGATACTTTTCAACCAAGGATCAATCCATTCCTTATTGTCAGAGTAGAACTGGCGGTTCTGGCGAATGAAATCTACCTTCCACTTGGGAAACTTTCGCTGAGGGGTACGGGCATGGCTAGGCAACGCCAACCAACGATCTTCGAGAGTGCGCAGGTAGCCGATTTTGCGTCCATGGCTCCCCGAAAACCCCTTAAGACCGTCAATACCATGATCCTCTTTTAAAGCGTAGGGTGTTTCCTGTTCGTATGGATATGTTGCCCCCCACTCCATTGACCATAGCGGATAAGAAGGCAATTCAACATCTGCTGGGCAGCGTTTCAAAAAATCTGCCCAGACATTTAGACAGTCTAAAACCTGCGTAGAAAGCAGCTTCGCATTAGCTGGATGATCATCTAGGATGCTATCAATGTTTGTCTCTACCGGATTTCTTTGAGGCCAAGAAAAATCATTTAGAGGCTTTCGTGAACCAATGATATATACGCGCTCTCGAATCTGCGGGATACCAAAATGGTGCGGTGAGAAGCGTTCAGCAGCAATGTGATATCCTAGTCCCTTTGGACCTAACCCTAAGATCTCCTGAATAGCTTCCCAGGTTCGACCTTCATCATGCTTGAGCAGATTCGGTACATTTTCAAGAATAAAGAAGCTCGGCTTCTTCTGCTCGAGTATTGCTGCCACATTGAAAAACAAGTCACCTTGTTTCGTGCACTCAAACCCAAGCTGCTCTCCAGCTTTGGAGAATGGCTGGCAGGGAAAACCCGCAGTCAGCACGTCATGTGTAGGCACATCACAGGGAGATATCAAAGTGATATCTCCTTCAGGACGAAGATTGAAATTAATCTGGTAAAGATCCTGCAGATGTTTTTGCCACTCAGCTGCAAAAACACACTGCCCACCGAGCCTATTTAGGGCAAGGTGAAATCCGCCCAAGCCGGCGAACAAGTCGATAAATTTAAACGATGGTGACTTCATATTTTTTAGCCAATTCTAGTTGATGGAAGTAGCCATCGGATTAACTTATTACCGCAAAAATCGCACAACGATGAAGCTTTTCTATACAGTAACTTATCTCTATAAACATGAATGCCTCACTCGATTAAAGCAGATGTTGCTGCATCGCTCAGGTTACTTTTATCGTCATTGTAAATGGGTTGACACATCTCTTCAAAAACGTGAAACACTTGAAGAAAACATGCCACCTCCATATAACTGTATGCAATCACAGTAGTCAACTCGAGTAAAGCTCTAACATTTAGTGTGCATTTAGACAGCACTCGATGATGTGTATGATAATTTTCGTTTAATGGTGAATCGAAAGCAAGCAACTCCCCACTCGGGACATGGTTACAACTGAACTCAATTTAAAATTGTGGAGTAACCACACAATCGTAGACATATACTGTCCGCGCGACGAGGCGTGTTCGAAGTCCTCTGGACTGTCGCCGCCGAATTGACTGTAAAGGCAGGCCGATTGTGGAACACTTCAATGTAATCGAAGATGTCAGAGCCTCTTCGACCGACAATGCATAGCTACCATTGCGAGTTATTTCTGCACGGTTTATCAGATCACGTAAACCATGGCAACATTCCAACCCTCTGAAGCGGATTAATGGGTTTGTGTTCTTCAGCTTTAGAGCACTTCACCTTGAGGATCATCTTGGGTTAGCGTTCTCGCCTTCCCCCCGTTGTCAGTGGGTTGCATTACCCTGCGGGCATGCCGCAGATCACTACCGCTCATGTTCACCACCGTTACAATCGGCGGGACTTTTGTGTTACTCATCGTGAGTGACCTGTCCAGTATTCCATACAGACTCGTGGTTCATTTGAGCATCCATGCTCGCCCTGAACTCCGGGCACACTATAGGCAAAATCGGTGACACAGACCTGAATGGCCCGCACGACGTTAAACTGACGCTGTACGCGATTAGGGGAGTCATAATCATGCCGGAGTTCTGTTTCTAAATGGAGCAGGATTTCGGGTCAGGGTCACCTAATAGTGAGATATCATGTTTTGCAAAGGGCTTATGTCGTGAGCCCCTTTTTAAAGCAGAGTAGCTTACATCGCCGACCCAAGCAGGGAACCAGAGAACAGGTTGCAACTCCGGAAGCCTGATTAGCCAAAGATCTCACTGCAAAGCATCGCATTGATCCCTTGGGCTAGTTTTGCCCCAAAGAAGAGGTTTAACAAAACATATAAAAAAACAATAAATTAACAAAAAAAAACAATTCAAGAACCCAATTCTTGTTGTCTTGAAGTTTCAGCTCCCCCTAACCTACACGACAAAAGCTACCGGAAAAATTGTCGCGCCGAAAAGAGGAGATCCTAGGTTTGGAAGCGCCCCTTTCGGGAATTGCGTTCAAAACTACGGCGGTTGCAGGCTTTTCCTTATATAGGCAAACAGCCTAGAACGTTAAGCGGCGCGGTAAAACTCGCCCAGATTTCTCAGTAATTGCTCGATCTCTGCTATCTGCTGTCACCCTTGATACCCATCAATTCTGTTAGTTCATGTTTTTTTTATCGAGGCATTGATCTTTAAAACTTTCATTCCCAATTATATTCCGCAGTTGATAACTTTGGGATTCGGACTATTGAAGGGGTGTTAAATGTTTGACCGTGATGCAGATGGTGCCCGCGAAGCTACTGAACGTGGCAAAAGGGATATGCGTTTTAAAGAGCTAATGGATTCAATCTTTTATGAATTAAATGATTGCCAAAAATTTGGTCAATCTAGCGCAAGCTACAGACTTAGCGAAGAGGATATCAATGAATTTCTCGATGATGTTACCGAGTCATTGCAAGCGCGTGGCTACGAAGTCACCTTCGAGCATCCCTCATTAAAAATTTCTTGGGAGCTATCCGAAGAATAGTCAAAAGTTGCTGAGTTTCAGGCTTATTATTAGCTGTTACTCAGCTTTTGTTCTCCCCACCATATTGATGGGCCTATACAAGCCTATCGGGATAATTTTTAACAAATGGATAAATAGGATTTTTAGGGTTGAGTGTTGCTAAATCATTTAATTCCCCTTCGATGGGGTGAGCCAATCTCTCAACAAACTACTAAATTGGTGCTCATTGAATTAGCATTTATAGGATCTCAACATAAAAAATCAGCTATCAGGGGAAATAAAGAAAAGTTTTTTTGAAATGTGTTATCTGAAATTTGGTACGCCCTACAGGATTCGAACCTGTGACCTACGGCTTAGAAGGCCGGTGCTCTATCCAGCTGAGCTAAGGGCGCATAGTGGTTGCGTCGGATTATACGTTTGCACGCTCTCGCGTCAACGTTTTTGCCGCCCTGCGGCTCCAGAGTGTTGAATCATTGAACAATCCGTCCTAAAGATCGAGCAGTGCGCCCCATGTCGCACGCCTTCGCCCTTCATGCCCAACAATCTCCCCTCCCCCTCAATGCCGCTTACGCCACTCGCTCATGGACACCAGATTACTCACCTCACCCGCCTCCCCTTCAAGCTCGATCCCCTGCTGCGTAAACCGCGCATTATACTGCTCCCGCAACGCATGCAGCTCCGCACTCTCCGGCTCCAGCTGCCGCAAAAATCCCAACGCTAACAACAGCTGCTGACGCGAAATCACCCCCGAAAAACCAGCCTTAGTCAAAATCCCGTGCCAGCGCACTGCGTTCTCGTCGCTGCCATCGACAATCAACACCTGCCAGATCAGCATCACCGCGGCGCCGTTGCCCAAATGGGTTTCATTATCGCCCGCGATGTAATCGGTGAACTCTTTGGCCGCATCCTTACCCATTAGCGACAGCATCGATTCGATGTGCACCGGCGGCAGTTGCAGCCTTTTACTCAGCCCTTGCGCAGCATGGCGCGAACCGGCCGTCAGTAGTTGAAACCCTACAACAAACACCACCGCCAGCGTGGCGAGTATTAACCAAATCATCACGGCATCCACATAATTTCCTGAGGGACATAATACGCGCTCAGGCGGCCTCACGTCACTGCGGAAAGTCGTGAAACGCACAGGTGAAATGAATCTCTACCTGACAGCCGGACGCGCTTCTGACAGAATAGGCGCCAATCCCCGATTTAACTCTCTACAGATGGATTTCCTCTCTGATGGCAGCAAAAATTATTGACGGTAAAACGATTGCGCAGCAGGTGCGCCTTGAGGTTGCCGAAAAAGTACAGCAGCGTCTGGCAGCCGGTAAACGTGCACCAGGTTTGGCAGTGGTGCTGGTGGGTGAGAACCCCGCTTCGCAGATCTATGTCGCCAGCAAACGTCGCGCCTGTGATGAAGTGGGCTTTATCTCCCGCTCTTACGATCTGCCTGCGACCACCAGCGAAGCCGAACTGCTGGAACTGATTGATACGCTGAACAATGACAGCGAAATCGACGGTATTCTGGTTCAGCTGCCGCTGCCAGCCGGCATCGATAATGTCAAAGTGCTGGAACGTATCGTGCCGGACAAAGATGTCGATGGCTTCCATCCGTACAACATCGGTCGTCTGTGCCAGCGTGCGCCAAAGCTGCGTCCTTGTACCCCACGCGGCATCGTTACGCTGCTGGAGCGCTACAATATCGATACCTACGGCCTGAACGCCGTGGTGGTTGGTGCATCCAATATCGTCGGTCGTCCGATGAGCATGGAGCTGCTGCTGGCGGGCTGCACCACCACCGTGACGCACCGTTTCACCAAAGATCTGCGTCATCACGTTGAGCACGCCGATCTGCTGGTGGTGGCGGTCGGTAAACCAGGCTTTATTCCGGGTGACTGGATCAAGCCAGGCGCGGTGGTGATTGATGTTGGCATCAATCGTCTGGAGAGCGGTAAAGTGGTGGGCGATGTGGATTTTGCGAGCGCGTCTGAGCGTGCGTCTTATATCACCCCGGTTCCAGGTGGCGTCGGTCCCATGACCGTCGCGACCCTGATTCAAAATACATTAGTCGCGTGCGAAGAGTATCACGACGTGGAGGAGGCATAATGGCCAGTTTTTCTTTGGGCGAACATGCTCACGTTGATTTGTGTGACCTGCTGAAACTCGAAGGTTGGGTACAGAGCGGTGCGCAGGCAAAAGTGGCTATCGCGGATGGCGAAGTCCGTGTTGATGGCGCAATTGAAACGCGTAAGCGCTGCAAGATTGTGGCAGGCCAGAAAGTTGAGTTCGCCGGTTATAAAATTACCGTTGTAGCTTAAGCATTCAGGCAAACAAAAAAGGGGCGAACTGCGGTTCGCCCCTTTTGCTATTCTGCGTCTGGTAAATTCAGGTGGCATTAACGCGAATCCTGCAACCTGAAAATTTGGGTGCTGATGACAGCGCACCCTTCAATCTGCCTATTCGGATGCCGATAAACGCGCACCCGACAATATTACTTACGACGCCAGCTCGAACCCTGCGGGCCATCTTCGACAATCACGCCCAGTTCATTCAGCTTGTCACGCGCCACATCCGCCTGTGCCCAATCTTTTGCGGCACGCGCATCAGAACGCGCTTTGACCCAATGCTCGATTTCCGCCACTTCGTCATCATTCACCTGCGCACTGCTCTGCAGGAACTGCTCTGGATCCTGTTGCAGGATGCCGAGCACGTTCGCCAGCTGACGCAGTTTGGCGGCCAGAGCATCAGAGGCGGCTTTGTCTTCGGTTTTCAGGCGATTGACTTCACGCGCCATGTCGAAGAACACCGAATAGGCTTCCGGCGTGTTGAAGTCGTCATCCATCGCAGTGCGGAAGCGCGCTTCAAACTCTTCGCCGCCTGCTGGCGTAGCGCTGGCATCGGTGTGACGCAGCGCGGTATAGAGGCGCTCCAGCGCCGCACGTGCCTGATTGAGGTTATCTTCGCCGTAGTTGAGCTGGCTGCGATAGTGGCCCGACATCAGGAAGTAACGCACGGTTTCGGCATCGTAATGCGCCAGTACATCGCGCACGGTGAAAAAGTTGCCCAGTGATTTCGACATCTTCTCGCGGTCGACCATCACCATGCCGGAGTGCATCCAGTAGTTGACGTAATCGCCGTCGTGCGCACAGGTTGACTGCGCCACTTCGTTTTCATGGTGCGGGAACATCAGATCCGATCCGCCGCCGTGGATATCGAAGTGGGTGCCGAGTTGCTTGCAGTTCATCGCAGAACACTCGATGTGCCAGCCCGGACGACCGTTGCCCCACGGTGAATTCCACGCGGGCTCGTTAGGCTTGGACATTTTCCACAACACGAAGTCCATCGGGTTGCGTTTGATTTCGGTGATTTCAACGCGCGCGCCCGCCTGCAGCTGAGTCAGATCCTGACGCGACAGCACGCCGTAACCTTTGTCACTCAGCACATCGAACATCACGTCGCCGTTATCGGCCACATAAGCGTGTTTGCGTTCGATTAAACGCTCTACCAGTTCGATGATTTCAGGGATGTGGCGCGTGGCACGCGGCTCCAGATCCGGCGGCAGAATGCCCAGTGCGTCAAAATCTTTGTGCATTTCAGCGATCATACGGTTGGTCAGCGTTTCGATGCTCTCACCGTTCTCGTTGGCACGTTTGATGATCTTGTCTTCAATATCGGTAATGTTACGCACATATTTGAGCTGATAGCCCACATAGCGCAGATAACGTGACACCACATCAAATGCAACGAAGGTACGCCCATGGCCGATATGACAAAGGTCATAAACCGTAATTCCACAGACGTACATGCCGATCTGACCAGCGTGGATCGGTTTGAATTCCTCTTTCTGACGGCTCAGGGTGTTATAGATCTTCAGCATTGAACGATTCCGTTATTTACGTTTGCGGGATACGCCTTTCCAGCGTAGCTGGGTATTGTGCCGTATTTTTCTCAGTTGTGCATCGCTCGCTTACCTTCTGTGGCTGCCTTACTGACGAGCCATCGGAATTTGTGATATAAGAGGCGTCTACAAAAATGCCCCGCCGCTTAGCAGGCGCGGCAGTTGATACTGACGACACCCGTAACAGGACGAATATAATGGTCACTTTCCAGACGAACCATGGCGACATCGTAATCAAAACCTTCGATGACAAAGCGCCGGCTACCGTGAAAAACTTCCTGGACTACTGCCGTGAAGGTTTCTACGACAACACCATCTTCCACCGTGTTATCAACGGTTTCATGATCCAGGGCGGCGGTTTTGAGCCTGGCATGAAGCAGAAAGACACCAAAGAAGACATTCGTAACGAAGCCAACAACGGTCTGAAGAACACCAAAGGTACGCTGGCGATGGCCCGTACTCAGGCGCCACACTCAGCGACTGCACAGTTCTTCATTAACGTAGCAGACAACGACTTCCTGAACTTCCGTGACGAAAGCCTGCAGGGCTGGGGTTACTGCGTGTTCGCTGAAGTGGTTGAAGGCATGGACGTGGTTGAGAAAATCAAAGCGGTGAAAACGGGCCGCAGCGGCATGCACCAGGATGTTCCGGTTGACGACGTTGTCATCCAGAAAGTGACTGTTAGCGAGTAATGTCGCGCACGCTGTTTATCGCAGATTTGCATCTGTGCACAGAAGAACCGGCAATTACTGCCGGTTTTCTGCATTTTTTGCAGGGTGAAGCGCGCGATTGCGATGCGCTTTACATCCTCGGCGATCTGTTTGAAGCCTGGATTGGTGATGACGATCCTAATCCGCTACATCGTGAAATCGCCGCAGCACTGAAAGCCCTGCCGATCCCCACATTCTTCATCCATGGCAATCGAGACTTCCTGCTCGGTAAACGTTTTGCGCGCGCCAGCGGCATGACGTTGCTGCCGGAAGAACAAGTGCTCAGCCTGTACGGTCATCGCGTGCTGATTATGCATGGCGATACCTTGTGTACCGACGATGAAGGCTATCAACGCTTCCGCGCCAAAGTACATCAGCGCTGGCTGCAACGCTTGTTCCTCGCCCTGCCGTTGCGGATTCGTATGCGCATTGCCGCACGTATGCGCGCCGACAGCAAGCAAGCCAATCAGCACAAGTCGATAAGCATCATGGATGTTAATCAGCAAGCCGTGATCGATACGATGACGCGCCAGCAGGTGCGGATTCTGATTCACGGGCATACTCACCGTCCGGCGGTGCATGAGCTGTTGGTGCAAGGTGAAAGCGCCCTGCGCGTGGTGCTCGGTGCCTGGCACGAAAATGGCTCAATGATTCAGGTTGATGCCGATGGCGTGCAGCTGATCGAATTTCCGTTTTAAAATCGCATCTTCATAGTCGGGCGCGCCAGTGCTCGGCACTCAGCGGGATGAAGATTCATCATCTGCCCATCCTGACGCATCATTGCCCGTTTTCCGGCCACGCAACCGTTTTCCTTGCTCTCTTCTCATGCTATTCTCTGTGCCCTTCTTTACCTGCCCGCCCGGCCAGGTTCGTTTGACTATTCACAGGAGTTGACCGCATGTCATCCAACGCCACCCCGGCTCGTATCGCCATCGTCATGGGTTCTAAAAGTGACTGGGCTACCATGCAGTTCGCCGAGGAAATTCTTAACAGCCTGGATGTTCCGTTCCACGTTGAAGTGGTCTCTGCTCACCGTACGCCAGACAAACTGTTCAGCTTTGCCGAAACCGCCGCAGATAACGGTTTCCATGTGATCATTGCCGGAGCGGGCGGTGCTGCGCATCTGCCGGGCATGATTGCTGCCAAAACCCTGGTGCCAGTGCTGGGCGTGCCGGTACAAAGCGCCGCGCTGAGCGGTGTGGATAGCCTCTACTCCATCGTGCAGATGCCGCGCGGCATTCCTGTCGGCACATTGGCGATCGGTAAAGCCGGTGCGGCTAACGCTGCGCTGCTGGCGGCACAGATTCTGGCGGTGCATGACAAAGACCTGGCGGCGCGTCTCGCCACCTGGCGTCAAACCCAGACTGATGAAGTGCTGAACAACCCAGATCCGCGGGTGGATGCATGAAACCGGTTTGCGTACTCGGCAACGGTCAGTTAGGCCGTATGCTGCGCCAGGCGGGCGAACCGCTGGGCATCGCGGTGTATCCGGTAGGTCTGGATGCTGAACCTTCTGCCCTGCCAATCGCCGAAAGCGTGATCACCGCAGAGATCGAGCGCTGGCCGGAAACTGCGTTAACGCGTGAGCTGGCGTTGCATCCGGCATTTGTAAACCGCGATATCTTCCCGCGTCTGGCCGATCGCCTGACGCAGAAACAGCTGCTCGATCAGCTGAACCTGGCGACGGCGCCATGGCAGTTGCTGGCGGATAAAAGCGAGTGGTCGCAGGTGTTCAGCTCACTGGGCGAACTGGCGATTGTGAAACGTCGCACCGGTGGTTATGACGGTCGCGGTCAGTGGCGTCTGCGCGCCAATGAAACTGATTCGTTGCCGGATGAGTGCTATGGCGAGTGCATCGTTGAGCAGGGCATCAACTTCAGCGGCGAAGTGTCGCTGGTCGGTGCGCGCGGTCAGGATGGCACCACAGTGTTCTATCCGCTGACCCATAACCTGCATCAGGACGGCATTCTGCGCACCAGCGTGGCGTTCCCGCAGGCCGATGCCGCGCAACAGCAGCAGGCGGAAGCGATGCTCAGCGCGATTATGCATGAGCTGAAGTACGTGGGTGTGATGGCGATGGAGTGTTTCATCACGCCAGAAGGCCTGCTGATTAACGAACTGGCGCCGCGTGTGCACAACAGCGGTCACTGGACGCAGAACGGCGCGTCGATCAGCCAGTTTGAGCTGCATCTGCGTGCGGTGCTGGGTCTGGCACTGCCGAAACCGGTGGTGTTCGCGCCGTCGGTGATGGTGAATCTGATTGGCACCGACGTGAATGTCGACTGGCTGCAACAGCCGCTGGTGCACCTGCACTGGTATGACAAAGAAGTGCGTCCAGGCCGTAAGGTTGGGCACTTAAATCTCACCGATAGCGATCAGGCACGCCTCGCGGCGGCGCTGAACGCACTGGTACCGCTGCTGCCGGAAGAGTACGCCAGCGGAATTGCCTGGGCCGTTGAGAAGCTGTAAATGAAAAAGGCCGCGCAAGCGGCCTTTGATTTTTGTGCACTAGATTAAGCCGCTTCAAACCGCCTGAATAGCGCCTTCCCTTTCAGCAATCGCACGCCCAGCCAGCCACCGCACACTGACAACAGCAGCGCGCCGCAAATCGGTAATGCAATCCATAGCGTCCAGTCCGGCTCCCACGGGAAATCGAAGATCTTACGCTGTAATCCCCACAGCGCCGCTTCTGCGCCCAGTGCCGCTGCGATCCCCGACACCACACCAAGCAAGGCAAACTCGCACCACAGCGTGCCGCGCAGCAGGCGTTTACTCGCGCCCAGCGTGCGATACACCACCAGCTCTTGTCTGCGTTGACGCATACCGACCTGAATCTGCGCCAGCAGCAGCAGCACACCGCACACCGTCACCAATACCACCATGATCTCCAGCGCCTGACTGACCTGCGCCAGCACCAGACCGATCTGCTTCAGCATGCTGCCGACATCCAGCAAGCTCAGCGTCGGGAAGGCGCGATTGAGCTGCGCCAGCAGCGCCGGATTGCTGTCCATGCGGAAGCTGGTGAGCCAGGTTTGCGGCTGTTGATCCAGCGCGCCCGGCGGGAAGATAAAGAAAAAGTTCGGCCGCAGGCTTTCCCAATCCACTTTGCGCAGGCTGGTGACTCTGGCGCTGAACTGTTGGGTATCACCGCTGAAAGTCAGCGTATCGCCAAGCTTCAGGCCAAGGCGATCCGCCAGTTCCACTTCCATCGACACTTCACCCACTTTCGGCGGCCAGCTCCCGGCCAGCAGCGGATTGTGATCCGGACGCTCCGCTTGCCAGGTCAGATTCAATTCGCGGTTCAGCGCGTTATCCATCTTCGGATCGGCTTCTTTGCCGTTCAGTTCTGTCAGACGCGCACGTACAATCGGGTAATAGGATTCCGGTTTAATATGATGCTGATTGAGGAAGTCGCGCACCTGCGGCACCTGTTCCTGCGTCATGTTAAGCAGGAAGTAGTTCGGCGCATCCGGCGGCAACTGCTGCTGCCAGCGATCAAGCAGATCGCCGCGCATCACCAGTAATAACGCCAGCAGCATAAAGGAGAGCGAAAATGCCGCCAGCTGGATCAGCGTCATCACCGGCTGTCGCAGCAGACGGTTGATTGCCAGACGCATCGCCAGATTGCGCACCACCAGCTTGCGCAGCAGCAACAGCGTGCCCCAGCCGAGCAGTGACAGTAGCAGCGCCAGCATCACCACGCCCGCCAGCAGCGCCCAAAGCATTTTACTGCCGCCCATCAATAACGCCAGCAGGCCAACCACCACCAGCGCCATCGCGGGAAGATAAAACCGCAGCGGCCAGACATTCGCCACCGCATCGCGCCGGAGCACACGCAGCGGCTGAGTTGCCATCAGCAGGCGATAGGGGCGCAATCCCACCAGCAGCGAAATCACAAACATCGCGCCAATCGCCCACAGCCACGGCCAGAAGCTGGCGGCAGGCAACGCAGCGGGCAGCACCGGTTTGAGCATCGCCAGCAGGATGACCTCAATCCCCTGCCCCAGCACGCTACCTGCGATCGCCGCCAGCAGCAACACCGCCAGCCACTGGCCGATGATCAACCGTTGTAAGGCTCTACGCGTGGCGCCCAGCGTTTTCAGCACTGCCACCAAATCGTAGCGACTGCGGCAGTAATGGCTCATCGCCACTGCCACGGCGGCAATCGCCAGCATCAGCGTCAGCAGTGCTGATAACAGGAGGAATTGCTGGGCGCGCTGCATCGAGCGACCCAGCGCATCTTCGGAGTTCTCGACGCTGATCCAGCGCTCCCCGGCTTTCAACTGCGGCTGGATCCAGCTGTCATAACGCGCCAGCGGAGCCGGATCGCCGGAGAACTTGTAGCGCCAGCTGAGCCGACTGCCGGGTTGGATGGCACCGGTTTTATCGACATCCGCGAGGTTCATCAGCAGGCGCGGCGCCGTCTGGAACGGATTAAAGCCGCCATCCGGTTCCTGAATCACTTCACCGGCAATACGCAGCGTGGTGTCACCGACATCAACATTGTCGCCAACTTTCAGATTCAGCAGCGCCAGCAAGCGCGGCGCGGCCAGCACCGTGCCCGCTTGCGGTTTTAATCCCGGCGGATCGGTCTGCAAGGTGCCGAACATCGGATAGGCATCGTCCACCGCTTTCACATCCGCCAGCTGCGGCGTCTGATCGGCGAAGGTCATGGTCATAAAACTGAGCTGACGACTGACGGAGAGCCCTTCATCGCGCGCTTTTTTCAGCCAGGCTTCCGGCGCGGGCGCGCTGCTGCGCAGGGTACGGTCGCCCGCCATAAAATCACGGCTCTGCTGGCTCAGCCCTTTCTCCATGCGATCGCTGATCGAGCCCAGCGCCAGCACGCAGGCCACCGCCAGCGTCAGTGCCAGCCAGACAATCAGCAGCGAGGGCGAGCGCCATTCACGCCAGAACCAGCGCCAAATCATGTCTCCTCCCACAGCTTGCCGTCGCGCAGGCGCAGCCGACGATCGCAGCGCGCCGCCAGTTGCTCATCGTGCGTCACCAGAATCAGCGTGGTGGCGAAATCGCGGTTGAGGGAGAAGAGTAAGTCGGCGATGCGGTCGCCGGTTTTGCGATCCAGGTTGCCGGTCGGTTCATCGGCGAACAGCAAACCGGGACGGCCGCTAAACGCGCGAGCCAGCGCCACACGCTGTTGTTCCCCGCCCGAAAGCTGCGCGGGCAGATGATGCAGACGATCTTTCAGGCCAAGTTGCGTTAAGAGATCCACCGCCTGGGCGCGGCTATCGCGATCGCTGTCACCGCGCAGCAAGGCAGGCAGCTGCACGTTCTCCAGCGCATTGAGCGTTGGCACCAGCATAAAGGACTGGAACACAAAGCCCACTTCCCGCGCGCGCAACGCGGCACGTTGCTCTTCGTTCATATTATGCAGCGGCTGGCCGAGAAGATTGACCTCGCCGCTGCTGCCATCATCCAGCCCGGCCAGAATGCCCAGTAATGTGGATTTGCCGGAACCCGATTCGCCAATCAGCGCGATGGTCTCAGCTGGTTTGACAACCAGCTCAACTCCGGTAAGGATGGTCAGCTGATGCTCTCCCTGACCGACGGACTTAGTAAGATGATGAACTGCAACAATGTTTTCCGCTGGCATTATCCCTTCCTGTTGTTATTGCTTCTGCTGGTGTCCCGCATCGCCGCCGCCGATACCTTGCTGGTACTGGGCGACAGCCTGAGCGCCGGGTATCGCATGTCCGCCACTGCGGCATGGCCCAGCCTGCTCAATAAAACCTGGCAACAGCAGCCCCAGATTATTAACGCCAGCATCAGCGGAGATACCGCCGGACAAGGGCTGGCGCGTTTGCCTGGCCTATTAAAACAGCATCAACCCCGTTGGGTGTTAATCGAATTGGGCGGTAACGATGGCTTACGCGGCTTCCCGCCTGCCAATATCGCGCAGGATCTGAGTAAAGTGATCGACGAAGTCAAAGCGGCTAAAGCGCAGCCGCTGCTGATGCAAATTCGTTTACCCGCTAATTATGGACGTCGTTATACCGAAGCGTTTAGCGCGATTTATCCGCAGCTGGCACAGCAGTACAACATTCCTCTGGTGCCCTTCTTTATGGAGCAGGTCTATCTGAAGCCGGAATGGATGCAGCAGGACGGTATTCACCCCAATCCGGATGCGCAGCCGTTTATCGCCAATCTGATGGCCAACGAACTGGCTCCGCTAGTAAAGCAGAATTAAAGCAGGCGTGTGATTTTTAACAGGTAAAGAAATGCAAAAAACAATTGTAATCACTGGCTGCTCCAGCGGCATCGGCTTAGCGGCCGCCAACGATTTGCAGTCTCGCGGTTATCGCGTGATTGCCGCCTGCCGTCGCGCGGATGATGTGGCGCGCATGGAGGCGCTGGGCTTTATTGGCGTGCTGCTCGATCTTGATGATGAAGCCAGCGTGGATGCCGCAGCCGACCATATTCTGGAATTGTGCGAGCATCGCCTGCATGGCCTGTTCAACAACGGCGGCTTTGGCCAGTATGGCCCGTTGAGCAGCGTCTCGCGCGCGCAGCTGGAAAAACAGTTCTCCACCAACCTGTTTGGTACGCACCAACTGACGATGCGCCTGCTGCCTGCCCTGCAAGCCAGCGGCAATGGCCGTATTATCAATACCAGCTCGGTGCTGGGGTTGATCTCCACACCCGGACGCGGTGCCTATGCCGCCAGCAAATGGGCGCTGGAAGCCTGGAGCGATGCGCTGCGTATGGAAGTCCGCGCTTCCGGCGTGCGTGTGAGTTTGATCGAGCCAGGCCCGATTGCCACGCGCTTCACCGACAATGTGCATCAGGGCGAGCAGGACAAACCAGTGCGTAATCCCGGCATTGCCGCACGCTTCACCCTGCCGCCGGAAGCCATTTTGCCCAAACTGCGTCACGCGCTGGAAAGCAAACATCCGCGCCTGCGCTATCCGGTGACGCTGGTCGCATGGGTGATGAGCCTGCTGAAACGCCTGTTACCGGGCTGGATACTGGATCGCATCTTGCGCAGCAACTGATCGACAAGCTAGATTTGAACTTGAAGCGGGGCAGCTTGCCCCCATATTCTCAACACACTTTCTGCAAAGAGACGTATTCATGTCACACGCTTTGATTATCGACATCAACGAATCCAACCTGCACCAGACGCTGGAACAATCCACGCAGATGCCGGTGCTGTTCTATTTCTGGTCCGATCGCAGCCAACACTGTCAGGAGCTGACGCCGGTGCTGGAGCGTCTGGCACAGGAGTATGCGGGTCAGTTCATTTTGGCCAAACTGGATTGTGATAAAGAGCAGATGGTGGCATCGCAGTTTGGTCTGCGCTCGATTCCAACCGTGTACCTGTTCCAGAACGGGCAGCCGGTAGATGGCTTCCAGGGCCCGCAGCCGGAAGAAGCGATCCGCGCGCTGCTGCAAAAAGTGCTGCCGCGTGAAGAAGAGATCAAAACCCATCAGGCGATGCAGCTGATGGAAGAAGGCAAACCGCTGGATGCGCTGCCGTTGCTGAAAGATGCCTGGGCGCTGAGCAACCAGAACAGTGAAATTGGTTTCCTGCTGGCAGAGGTGCTGATCACCCTGAGCCGCAGCGAAGAAGCAGAAGCGGTGCTGGCGGTGGTGCCATTGCAGGATCAGGACACCCGTTATCAAAGCCTGGTATCGCAAATCGATCTGCTGAAACAAGCTGCGGATACCCCTGAAATTCAACAACTGCAGGAACAGCTGGCAGCCGAGCCCGCGAATGCGGAACTGGCTGCTAAACTTGCTTTACAGTTGCACCAGGTGGGCCGTAACGAAGAAGCATTGGATCTGCTTTTCAGCTTCCTGAAGAGCGATCTCAGTGCCGGAGAAGGTCAGGTACGTAAGATGTTCCAGGAGATTTTGGCCGCGCTCGGCACGGGCGATGCTCTCGCCACACGCTATCGCCGCCAGCTGTACTCGCTGCTGTACTGATCGGTACCGCGCGTGCAACGGGCCGAACGACTCGGCCCGACAATCTGACAACCAGGAGGTTATATGTTGACTGTGATTCCCGTCATTATCGTGCTCGCACTCGTCACTGTGTGGGCCGGTGTAAAAATTGTGCCACAAGGCTATCAGTGGACGGTGGAACGTTTTGGTCGTTACACCAAAACCCTGCCCCCCGGCCTGAGTTTGATCGTGCCGTTCATGGATCGTATTGGTCGCAAGATCAATATGATGGAACAAGTCCTCGATATCCCTTCGCAAGAAATCATCTCCAAAGATAACGCCAACGTCACCATTGATGCCGTGTGCTTTATTCAGGTGGTTGATCCTGCGCGCGCGGCCTATGAAGTCAGCAATCTTGAGCTGTCGATCCTCAATCTGACCATGACCAACATCCGTACGGTGCTCGGTAGCATGGAATTGGATGAGATGCTGTCGCAGCGCGATAACATCAATACCCGCTTACTGCATATCGTCGATGAAGCCACCAATCCGTGGGGCGTGAAAATTACCCGTATCGAAATTCGTGACGTGCGCCCGCCGCAGGAGTTGATCGCGGCGATGAATGCGCAGATGAAGGCCGAGCGTACCAAGCGTGCCGACATTCTTACTGCAGAAGGCGTACGCCAGGCGGCGATTTTACGCGCCGAAGGGGATAAGCAGTCGCAGATTCTGAAAGCCGAAGGTGAACGTACCTCCGCCTTCCTGCAGGCCGAAGCGCGTGAACGTCAGGCGCAGGCGGAAGCCAACGCCACGCGTGCCGTATCGGAAGCGATTGCCGCAGGCGACATTCAGGCAGTGAACTACTTCGTGGCACAGAAATATACCGATGCGCTGCAGAAGATCGGTGAATCTCATAACAGCAAAGTGGTGATGATGCCGCTGGATGCCAGCAGTTTGCTGGGTTCCATTGCCGGTATCGGGGAATTGCTGAAGGAGAGCCGTCAGGAGCGTAAACCGTGATCCTGATGGAACTGATTGCCCATCCACACTGGTTCTGGCTGACGCTGGGCGGCCTGCTGCTGGCCGCTGAAATGCTTGGCACCAGCGGTTATCTGCTGTGGAGTGGTTTAGCGGCGGTGCTGGTCGGCCTGATTGAGTGGTGCTTCCCGTTCTCGTGGACACACCAGGGCATTTTGTTCGCCGTGCTGACGTTGCTGTGCGTCTACTTCTGGTATCGCTGGATGCGCTACCGTGAGGTTGCTCAGCAGCCCAACACCCTGAATCAACGCGGATCGCAGATGATCGGTATGCACCTGACTCTGGATGCCACGCTCAAAGATGGTTTTGGTCATGTGCGCATTGGCGACAGCAGCTGGCGAGTGCAGGCGAAAGAAGATTTGCCCGCCGGTACGCCAGTGATCGTAACCGGTGTGGTCGGTATCACGCTGCTGATTCAGCCGCGCTTCCCTTCGCCCTGATGGCAGCAGCCCGCCAGATGATTGATAATCGGGCACTCAGCACTGTCATCGCCAGGGCAGGCTTCAGCAAGTTCCAGCAGTCGCGCGCGCATCGCATGTAATTCTTCGATGTGCGCAGCGATTTCATCCGCCTTCTGCAAGGTGCGCGCTTTGACATCCGCGCTGTGGCGAGCGGGATCGTTGAACAGCGTCACCAGCTCGCGGCACTCGTCCAGCGTAAACCCGACCTGACGCGCCTGACGCAGCAGATTCAGCTCATCAATATGATGCGCGGCATAGCTGCGATAACCATTGTTACTGCGCAACGGCGGCGTCACCACGCCCTTCTCTTCATAAAAACGGATCGCCTTGCTGGTTAGCCCGGTCTTTTTTGCCACATCGCTAATGTTCATGTCTCTGCCTCTTGACCTTCCCCTGAATGGAAGGTTTAGGCTCTATAACTAATGCAAAGTTTGCAGACAGTCAAACCTCTCGTTTAAGGAGTTTAAGATGTCACACACACAATTACTGGCGCTGGACGGTTTGTCCTGTGGCCACTGCGTCAAACGGGTGAAAGAAGCGCTGGAGCAGCGCGACGATGTGGAACAGGCGGATGTCACGCAGCAGGAAGCGCGCGTTACCGGTGCCGCCAGCGCCAGCGATCTGATTGCGACCGTGGAACAGGCCGGCTATCACGCGGCGGTGAAAGACAGCCCAAAGCCTGAGCCGTTGACAGCAACAGAGCCGCCGCCGGAGGCGCTGACAACGGTGTCGCAACCGGCAGAAGAAAACCTTCCTGTTCACCATTTGCTGATCGGCGGCATGAGTTGCGCCAGCTGTGTGAGCCGGGTGGAACAGGCGTTGCAGAAAGTGCCTGGCGTCAGTCAGGCCCGCGTCAACCTCGGAGAGCGCAGTGCGCTGGTGTTAGGCGATGCGCAAGCCGAGGCGCTGATTGGCGCAGTGGATCAGGCGGGCTATTCCGCTGAAGTGATCGACGATGAACAGACCCGCCGTGAACGCCAGCAGGTCAGCGCACAGCAGGCGATGCGCCGCTTTAGCTGGCAGGCGGCTTTGGCGCTGTTGCTCGGCGTACCCATGATGATCTGGGGCATGCTCGGCGACAATATGATGCTCAGCGATGCCAACCAAACGTTATGGCGCTCGCTCGGCGTTATCACCTTGCTGGTGATGGTAATCGCTGGCGGTCACTTCTATCGCAGTGCCTGGCGCAGCCTACGGCACGGCACCGCCACCATGGATACGCTGGTGGCCTTAGGCACTGGCGCCGCCTGGCTCTATTCGATGAGCGTGGCGCTGTGGCCAGAATTTTTCCCGATGCAGGCACGACATCTCTATTTCGAAGCCAGCGTGATGATTGTCGGTTTGATTAACCTCGGCCATGCGCTGGAGCAGCGGGCTCGCCAGCGGGCCTCCAAAGCCCTCGAACGGTTACTGGATCTCACCCCGGCGCAAGCCTGTGTCATCGGCGAACAGGGCGAAACGTTAATGCCGCTGAGCGAAGTGCAGCCCGGCATGCTGCTGAAACTGGTGACGGGCGATCGCGTGCCGGTGGACGGCGAAGTCGAAAGCGGTGAAGCCTGGTTTGATGAAGCGATGTTGACTGGTGAAGCGGTGCCACAGGCGAAACAGACTGGCGACAAAGTCTATGCCGGAACACTGGTGCAGGATGGCACGCTGCGCTTCGTAGCGCGCGCCACCGGCAGCCACACCACCCTGGCGCGTATCATCAATCTGGTGCGTCAGGCGCAGAGCAGCAAACCCGACATTGGCCGCCTGGCCGATCGCATCTCGGCAGTGTTTGTGCCGGTGGTGGTGGCGATTGCCCTGCTGGCGGGTCTGGTGTGGTATCTGGTCGGCCCGCAGCCACAGTTGGCCTATACGCTGGTGATCGTCACCACAGTGCTGATTATCGCCTGCCCTTGCGCACTGGGGCTGGCGACGCCAATGTCAGTGATTGCCGGCGTCGGTCGTGCGGCAGAATTGGGTGTGCTGGTGCGCGATGCTGATGCGCTGCAGCGTGCCAGCGAAGTCGATACCATCGTGTTTGATAAAACCGGCACGCTGACACGCGGCACCCCGCAGGTGAGCGATGTGCTGGTCTATGGCGACTGGAATCGTCAGCAGGTGCTGAGTGCTGCGGCACAACTGGAACAAGGTTCAAATCATCCGCTGGCCAAAGCGATTCTGGTGGCAGCGCCGGATCTCAGCGACGAGCCCATCAAGCAATTTCGTACAATACGCGGCAAAGGCGTGAGCGCTAAAGTGGCAGGCAGAACGCTGCTGCTCGGCAATCAGGCGCTGCTGGATGAGCAGCAGATTGACTACCGCGCTGCACAACAAGATATCGACCGTTTCGCCGCGCAAGGCACCACGCCAGTATTGCTGGCCGATCATCGTCAATTGCTGGGCCTGATCGCCCTGCGTGACAGCCTGCGTCCGGAAAGCACGGAGGCGTTACAGCGCCTGCACCAGTTGGGATATCGGTTGATCATGCTGACCGGCGATCACCAAAAAACCGCGCAGGTGATCGCTGCCGAAGCCGGTATTGATGAAGTGATCGCGGGCGTGCTGCCCGAAGGCAAAGCGCAGGCGATTGCGCAGTTGCAGCAGCAGGGGCGCAAAGTGGTGATGGTCGGCGATGGCATCAACGATGCGCCGGCGCTGGCGCAGGCCGATGTGGGGATTGCCATGGGTGGCGGCAGCGATGTGGCCGTCGAAACCGCCGCCATGACGCTGATGCGCAACGATTTGCACTGTGTTGCCGATGCGCTGGCGATAGCAGGCGCGACACTGCGTAATATGCGCCAGAACTTGCTCGGGGCTTTTGTCTATAACAGCCTGGGGATTCCAATTGCGGCGGGCGTGCTCTACCCGTTCACGGGTTTGCTGCTTAGCCCAATCGTGGCGGGCGCGGCGATGGCGCTGTCTTCGATTACCGTGGTGAGTAACGCGAATCGTTTGTTGCGCTTCAAGCCAGCAAAACGCTAATCGCCCTCTCTGCCCTGTTTTTCAGTGACTGAAATCGCTAGCATGGATTTTTGACTTCAAAAGGACAGGGCATGAGACGCAGTCTGTGGCACAGCTTCCAGCAGATGGCCGCCAGCCTCTTCCCGGCACGCTATACCTGGCCGGCAATGGATATCAAATTGGGCGATCGACGCCTGCATCTGGCGGGCAGTATTCATATGGGCACGCGCGATATGCAGCCGTTGCCCGCCGGTCTGTTGCGTCAACTGAGCAAAGCCGACGCACTGATTGTCGAAGCGGATATTACCCAGGGTGCATCACCCTTCAGCAATGATGATGACTATGCACCGCTGGCAATGCGTCTGGATGCCGAGGTGCTGCAGCGACTGGATGTGCTGTGCGATGAGCTTTCGCTTTCCATGGCAGTGTTCGACACGCTGCCGTTCTGGCAAATCGCCTTGATGCTGCAGGCACAACAGGCGCAGCGTCTGGGGTTACGGCCGCAATATGGCATTGATTACCAGCTACTGATAGCGGCAAAAGCCGCCAATAAGCGCATTATTGAACTGGAAGGCCCGGAAACTCAGATCGCGCTGCTGAAGTCGCTACCGCAGGAGGGTTTATCGCTGTTACTGGACACGCTGGAGCATTGGCACACCAACGCCCGCCTGCTGCAAACCATGATCAGCTGGTGGCTGGATGCACCGCCCACGCAGCAACCGGTGGCCCTGCCGACCACCTTTAGCAGCGATCTCAATGACACGCTGATGCGCAATCGTAATCAGCACTGGCGCGAGTCATTGCACGCGCTGCCGAAAGGCCGCTATGTAGTGGCTGTTGGTGCACTCCATCTGTATGGCGAGGATAACCTGCCAGGATTGTTGAAATCGTAACAAATGCCGTCACCGCAAGACCTTATGCATCCTCATATCCTGAAAGCGATCAGATCGATGACGTGCGTCTCTCTGATTGTGCGGAAATGTGCTTTGCCGGATGCGCGGCGGATGGTTGGCACAGCGGATGAGCAGTTGAGCCGTTGAGCCGTTGAGCCGTTGAGCAGTTGAGCAGTTGAGCCGTTGAGCAGCAGATGGCAGGCAAAGCGGATGCGCGGCGAATTGCAGGCAAAAAAGAAGGCCAATATCGCTATCGGCCCGTCAAAGAGGAATTTGTTTATGATTTTGGTTATCACCAGCATTGCTGGCGCGGGCCAATTTTCGCGCAAAGTTCAGAATTTCGCCAGTATTATTCACCAAAACTGAAATAAGAATTTTCGTAGCAAGGACAGAACATGACACCCGCCGTAAAACTGCTGGAAAAACAAAAGGTCGCCTTTACCCTTCATCCTTATGAGCATGACAGCCACGAAACAAATTTTGGTGATGAGGCGGTGCGTAAGCTCAATCTTGATGCGCGTCAGGTGTTCAAAACCCTGCTCGTGGCACTCAACGGCGATGCCAAAGCGCTGGCGGTAGCCGTGACACCGGTCTCCTCGCAGCTCGATTTGAAAAAAGTGGCCAAGGCGCTGGGCGCGAAAAAAGCGGATATGGCCGATCCGCAACTGGCACAGCGTGTGACCGGTTATCTGGTGGGTGGCATCAGCCCGTTGGGGCAGAAAAAACACCTGCCAACGGTGATCGATCAGCAGGCCGCAGAATTTGCCACCATCTTTGTCTCCGGCGGCAAGCGCGGGCTGGATATAGAACTGGCGGCGCAGGATCTGGCACGACTGCTGGATGCCACACTGGCCGACGTGGCACGCCGCGATTAATCCGGCTGCTGGATGCCGCACTGCCCGACGTGGCGCGCCGCGATTAATCCGGTTGCTGGGCGCAGAGTTGATCAATCATCCAGCGCCCGGCAGGACCTGGCGGATTGCGTCGCGACCAGATTACATCCACCGCGATGCGCTGTGGCCAGCCTGGCACCGGCAACTCTTTCAACACCTGATGACCAAACTGCTCCACCAGCCAGCGCGGTAATACGCTCCAGCCAAAGCCCTGCTCCGCCATTTCCAGCAGCAATAAATAAGAAGGCGCCGACCACACTCGACCAGCAGGCAAGGGTTCACGGTTTTGCACCCAGGTATTAAGCCGTAAATGACGCAATTCACCGAGTTGTGCTTCACTCACCTGTTTTGACTGCGCCAGCACATGCTCCTGATGCAGATAGATCGCCATTTCCGCCCCCACCTGTAAACGTGCCACCGCTAAATCAGGCGGCAGCTGCGGCTGCGCACGCACCACGCCGAGATGCACGCGACCGGCCTGCAGCAGGTCCAGCGCGTCCGCGTCCTCAGCAATCATGCATTCAAATTCAATATCCGGATAACGCGCTTCAAAGCGGTTGAGCAGATTTTCATGATGATCGGCCTGCCAGAAATCAGAAATTGCCAGGCTGAGTCGCGGTTCCACGCCCTGTGACAGCCGCACCGCCAGCTCATCCAACCGCTGGCTGGCCGCCAGAATCTGCTGCACCTGCGCCAGTGCGCGCTGTCCTTGCTCGGTTAGTACCGGCTGGCGACCGCTGCGATCGAACAGAGTGAAACCGAGATCGTCTTCCAGATTCGCCACGGCGCTGCTGATGGTGGACTGGCTTTTGGCCAGCGCACGCGCCGCCGCAGAAAACGAGCCGCTGGCGACGGTCTGCACAAAGGCCTCAAGGGATTCCGGGGAGTATTTCATGGTGAACCATCGCTTTTATCGATAGGTAATCATTTTATCTTAGCATTTTGCAGTGAGAAAATGTGTCGCGTTACCCAAAAGGAGGTTTATATGCGTACCCGTTCGCTGAAAGAACGTTTTTATCATGCTGCAGGATTTGAAGTGCTGGCGATTCTCACTGTGGCTCCGCTGGCCGCCTGGATTATGGAAAAGCCGCTGTTTCAGATGGGCGCGCTGGCGATTATGTTGTCAACGGTCGCCATGCTGTGGAACATGATCTATAACACCGGTTTTGATCGCATCTGGCCGCCGCAGAGAAAACGCGGCCTCGGCCTGCGCGCCATCCACGCGCTGGGCTTTGAAGGGGGCTTTATCGTTATCGGTTTGCCGATTGCCGCCTGGATGCTGAAGATCACGCTGCTGGAAGCCTTCATGCTGGAAGTCGCGTTCTTCCTGTTCTTCCTGCCCTATACCATGGCTTATAACTGGATGTGGGATAAATTGCGCCAGCGCTGGCTGACGCAGAAATCCTGTCAGGCATAAAACAACGGCGCCCAATCGGGCGCCGTTTTTAATTGTTCAGCGCACGCGGCCAGATCCACGCCAAAATGGCTTGCGGGTAGCTGCGCTTCCTGGGTTTTTCCTGCGCTTTGTCGCGCTCCTGTACCTGCTGCTCCGTCAAATGCACGATGCCGGTTGGCGCATAGTCGGCGATTTTCAGCGGTGAGTGCGCCGTGACAAAATCGCGCAGCACATCTGCATCGCGCAGTCCGGTATTGCTGAAGCCCGCATGCGCCTCGATGTTGGGATAACCATCACCGCCGCTGGCATTAAAGCTGTTGGTGGCCATGCGATAGGTTTTGTCTTTTTGCAGCGGCTCGCCATTGATCTTCACCTCACTCACCGCTTTGCCATCCGCCACCAGACTGATATTGCTGAACTGCGCGAAACCACCGGAGTTGGTCTTGATATTGGCAACCGTGGCAAGATACTTCAGTAATTCGTCTCCGGTCAGCGTGACTGACACCACCTGATTACCAAACGGCTGCACCTGCAACAGATCGCGCCAGCTCAGTTTGCCTGCGGCCAGTGAAGTGCGAATGCCACCGCCACTGATCACCGCGAAATCCGCTTGGGTCGCTGCCATCTGCGCGCGCAGAATCAGCTGCCCTAGGTTGGTTTGTTCAAAGCGCACTTTGTCGCGTTCGCCCACGAACACGCCATCACTGCTGCCAACCGTGACGTCGAGTTTCTTTGCCGCGCGCAGTTGATACGGCGTCAACAATTTCATCATTGCGCTGTTGGGTGGGATCTCTTCCTGCCAGGTAAGCCAGGAAACGCTGCCATCCAGATTTTTCACTTCATGCTTGAGATTCACCGGGATCAGCTGATAGCTGTCCAGCGTCAATTCGCCGTTGCGGAAGGTGAAATCGCCGCGCCCGACGTATTTGCCCCACTCTTTTGCCTGCATGATCCACACACCGTTTTGACGATCGGGCTGACAAGGCTGGCCGGGCTGATAATCTTTCACGCTGACGTTATCTTTTTCCATGCACACCGCATCCTGCGAGTGGCCGCCGATGATCACATTGATAGTGCCCGGCGGCAGGCTGCGCGCCAGTTCCACATCACCCGGCGCGTTGCTGCCGTGCTGTCCATCGTCGTAATGGCCCATGTGCGTCAGCGCCACAATCACATCGGGTTTTTCACTGGCACGCAGTTCCGCCACCGCTTTTTCCGTCTCTTTCACCGGATCGCGGATGTCGATATTGGCAATATTTTCCGGATTGGAAATTTTCAGCGTATCGGTGGTGGTCAGGCCAATCACCGCGATCTTCAGCCCCATGCGATTAAAGATCGCCCACGGCTTGAACAGACGCTGGTCGGTGCCCTTTTGATAGATATTGGCAGAGAGGAAGGGAAATTTAGCCCACTTCTGTTGCTGTTGTAGCACGCTGAGCGGCTTATCGAATTCGTGATTGCCGAGCGCCATGGCATCGTAGCCGATGAGGTTCATGCCACGAATATCGGGTTCGGCATTGAGCAGATCCGATTCCGGCACGCCAGTATTCACGTCCCCGGCGGAAAGGATCAAGGCACCGCCGCCTTTGGCCTGCACATCATAACGCTGTTTATCCATCAGCGTTTTTTGCGCCGCCAGACCGTACTCGCCCTGCGCATTGGTCCAGTAGCGACCGTGATGATCATTGGTGTGCAGAATACTGAATCGATAACTGCGATCCGTCTGCCATGCCTGCGCCAGCATCGGCAGCAACAGCATGATCAGCGCCAGCCAGCGCCCTCTCCGCGGGAATAACAACAAAGCCGATCTCCTTATTCTGCGTCTTTCCACTTTGCCGTGGACTTAATGTGCTTTATCACCCTTCTGTGTCGCACAGATGGCACTTTAACTCAAGACTAAAGGCTTATAGAGTCATGCGGTAGTAACAAACTGATAACGATAACCGCACTCTTCAGGATTTTTATGGCAAGTGACATCGCAACCCCGGCACGCGCACCGGGACGGACCGCTTTTGGCATTTTAGGTGCCATCAGCCTCGCGCATCTGCTCAACGATATGCTGCAATCGCTGCTGCTGGCGATCTACCCGATGCTGCAAAAAGATTTTAGCCTTAACTTCGTCCAGATAGGTCTGATAACGCTAACCTTTCAGGTCACCGCTTCGCTGCTACAGCCGATCATCGGTCATTACACCGACAAATACCCAAAACCCTGGTCTTTGCCGGTTGGGATGGGCTTTACGCTGTGTGGTCTGGTGCTGCTGACGTTCTCCAGCACCTATCCGCAGGTGCTGCTCGCTGCCGCGCTGGTGGGCAGCGGTTCCTCGGTGTTTCATCCGGAATCTTCGCGCGTGGCGCGTATGGCCTCCGGTGGACGTCATGGCCTGGCTCAATCCCTGTTCCAGGTGGGCGGCAACTTTGGTAGCGCGCTAGGCCCGCTGTTGGCAGCGATGATCGTTGCCCCTTACGGCAAGGGGCATCTTGCCTGGTTCGTGCTGGCGGCACTGCTCGGCATTATCGTGTTGCTGCAGGTCAGCCGCTGGTATAGCCACCAGCAGCGCGCCAGTAAGGCAAAGGCAACGGTTGCGCCGGTTAACCCGCTGCCGCGTAAGAAAGTGGCGTTGGCGATCAGCATTTTGCTGCTGCTGATCTTCTCTAAATACTTCTATCTCACCAGCCTGAGCAGCTACTACACCTTCTATTTAATCCAGAAGTTCGGACTTTCTGTTCAGGCCTCGCAATTCCATCTGTTTGCCTTCCTCGGCGCGGTGGCTGCGGGCACCATTATTGGCGGGCCGATTGGCGATAAAATCGGCCGTAAATACGTGATTTGGGTATCGATTCTTGGCGTTGCGCCCTTCACCTTGCTGTTGCCTCACGCCAACTTAATGTGGACCAGCGTGTTGAGCGTGATCATCGGGTTGATTCTCGCCTCGGCGTTTTCTGCCATTTTGGTGTATGCGCAGGAGCTGATGCCAGGGCGTATTGGTATGGTTTCCGGGCTATTTTTCGGTTTTGCCTTTGGTATGGGTGGGCTCGGTGCCGCCGTGTTGGGCGTAGTGGCAGACCACACCAGCATCGAATGGGTATATCAAATCTGTGCCTGGCTGCCTTTAATCGGCCTTTTAACCGCTTTCTTACCTGATAACCGCCACGCGTAAGCCGCTTTTGGGGGGCAACGCTTTTTCCTCGCCCCCCTCCATTCTGCGTAAAACCTGCCGATAGTGTGAGATAACTGAGGAAAATGCTGCTTAAGCTGCGTTTTCTTCTTAATTTTTCAATTTAATCGCTTTTCACCGCTCAAATGTTTAAACGTGGTTAGCGATTGTGCATTACACTAGGTTGTTACAAGCGGATACATTTGCACACAAGGAGACAGGCATGCATCACACCACACCGTTGATCACCACCATTGTCGGGGGCCTGGTCCTCGCCTTTATCCTTGGAATGATTGCCAACCGTCTGCGAATCTCCCCGCTGGTCGGTTATCTGCTGGCTGGCGTGCTCGCCGGTCCCTTTACCCCGGGCTTCGTCGCCGATACTAACCTCGCGCCTGAGCTCGCCGAACTCGGCGTTATCCTGCTGATGTTTGGCGTAGGTTTGCACTTCTCGCTGAAGGATTTGATGTCGGTAAAGTCGATCGCCATTCCCGGCGCCATCGCGCAGATCGCCGTGGCCACGCTGCTGGGAATGGGGCTGTCGTGGGCGATGGGCTGGTCGTGGATGACCGGTCTGGTGTTTGGCCTCTGTCTCTCCACCGCCAGTACCGTGGTGTTACTGCGTGCGCTGGAAGAGCGTCAACTGATTGATAGCCAGCGGGGGCAGATCGCCATTGGCTGGCTGATTGTTGAAGATTTGGTGATGGTCCTGACGCTGGTGCTGCTGCCCGCCATTGCCGGAATGCTGGAAGAAGGCAACGCCAGCCCCTCTCTGCTGTTCTGGGACCTGATGCTGACCATCGGTAAAGTCGTTGCCTTTATGGTGCTGATGATGGTGGTGGGCCGTCGTGTGGTGCCGTGGATTCTGGCAAAAAGCGCCGCGACTGGATCGCGTGAACTGTTCACCTTATCCGTACTGGCCCTGGCGCTGGGTATCGCTTTCGGTGCGGTTGAATTCTTCGATGTCTCCTTCGCCCTCGGCGCCTTCTTCGCCGGTATGGTGCTGAACGAATCCGAACTCAGCCACCGTGCCGCGCACGATACCCTGCCGCTGCGGGATGCGTTTGCGGTGTTGTTCTTTGTCTCGGTCGGTATGTTGTTTGACCCGATGATTTTGATCGAGCAGCCGCTGGCGGTGCTGGGCGCGCTGGCGATCATCGTGCTCGGGAAATCCATCGCCGCCTGGCTGCTGGTGACGCTGCTCGGCCACTCGCGCCGCACCGCCATGACCATTTCAGTGAGTCTGGCGCAGATTGGGGAATTCGCTTTTATCCTTGCCGGATTAGGTATTTCACTCGGCATGTTGAGTGATGAAGGACGCAATCTGGTGCTGGCGGCTGCGATCCTCTCGATTATGCTCAACCCGATTCTGTTTACCCTTCTGGAGCGCTACCTCGATAAGACTGAAACCATCGAAGAGCAGACGCTGGAAGAGGCGATTGAAGAAGAGAAGCAGATTCCGCTGGATATCTGTAATCACGCGGTCATTGTGGGTTATGGCCGCGTTGGCAGCTTGCTGGGCCAGCAACTGATGGAAGCCGATGTGCCGCTGGTGGTGGTGGAAAATTCCCGTCCGCGCGTTGAAGCGCTGCGTGAGCAAGGGATCAAGGCGGTGCTGGGCAATGCGGCTCGCGTCGATACCATGGAGTTAGCCCGACTCGACTGTGCACGCTGGCTGCTGCTGACCATTCCAAACGGTTACGAAGCCGGGGAGATTGTCACCGCCGCGCGTGAGAAGCGTCCGGATATCGAAATTATTGCCCGCGCGCATTACGACGATGAAGTGAATTACATCATGGAGCGCGGTGCCAATCGCGTGGTGATGGGCGAGCGTGAGATCGCCAACAGCATGCTGAACGTGCTGCAGGAAGAGATTGCGCAGAACCCGATTGTGCGGGAGTGCCCGATTTAACAGACACCGTAGCGCCATAATTCAACTGATACCGTAGCGCCGCTATTCAACAGACACCGTAGCGGCGGGATTAATCGCGCAATTCAAGCAGCACCGCTGCCAACAAACGCGCGATAAATCGCGCCGTTACGGGTTCACTGTTACCTGTCCCAGTACGACTCTTCTAAACTATCTTCCCGCTCTGGCAGCCCGCGCATCAGACGCGGTGAATGCTGATTCAGCACCTGATAACTCACCCGGTTGGCATACTTACACACCTGCGCCAGCGACGAATAGGTGAGATAACCGCGTGCGTGTTTACTGGAGTTCGGCACTTTCTGGCGGTGGAAATTATTGGCAGTGATGTCGTGCAGCAGCGCGGCTAGAGCACCATCGCCCGCGCCGTTGGTGTTCATGATCTTCTCAGGGCCGCCCATATAAGGCGCGATGTGCGAGAAGATGCGCAGCGGCTGCTGGCAATCCTGATGACGCATAGCGCGGCTGAACTCATATTGGTTGAACTCGGCAATTGCGCCCGGCAGCAGCGGATGATTGGTTTTGCGCTTGAATTCATCTTCGGTGAAGCCAGCCATATACAAACCGGTAGGGCCAGCAGTGCACAGCACCAGATCCACCCAGTCCAGCGCAATATTCGACGCCAGCAGCGGATCCTGCTCACCCGTCAGCGCCAGCGCCTCCTCTTCGTTCATCGCCACGATCGACACATGATCGCGCAGGAAATCGCGCCAGAACTGCGGATCGTCCTGAATCACGTATTTGGTTCCCAGCGTCAGCACCACCGGCACGTTATGTTTTTTCGCGTAGTCGATGGCACGCAGCGTGGCCGCTGGCATCGGTTCACCCGGCTGGCAGCGCACCAGATAGGAAGTCAGCACCAGCGCCGACGCCCCGGCAATCACCTCTTCCGGAATGCTGTCCGCCTGCAGTTGGTTCATTAAACCCGGGCTGATGGCAAAGGTGCGTTCGCCCTGCTCACCAATCAGAGTGAAGCAGCGGCCAATCGCGCCATCCACGCCTTGCAGGAAGTTGAGATCCATACGGCTGGAGGTGTTGCACAGATAGCGATAAGCGTAGCCGCCAATCTGGATGTTGTTGCACATCACGCCGAGCAATACGGAACGGTCATCGGCCAGCACGGAATAGTTGTGCAGCGTATTACCGATGGTGCCGCCGGCAAATTGATGGCTGATCAGCGCATCGCGCATCAGCTCGTTATACAAAGCTTCTGCGGTAGCATCGTCGATCACCAGCGAGTGGCCGGCGCTCAGCCCGTAGCGTTGCAGAAAGTCATCATCAACTTTGGCTTCAATATCCACCAGCGTCTGGTCGATACCCACCACCCAACTGCCCTCTTCCTGCTCTTGAGGTGTGGCTTGCAGCAGCGGATCGCGCGCGTTAACGGGGAAATAGTGTTTGGATTTGCGTTTGCCGGGAAATTTCATCGTGGCTGCCGTAAGGGAAATCTGACAGAGAATGATATCACACTCTCTGCCAGCACTTTATCGGCGTGCGTTGACCAGCTGAACCATCATCTCGATGTGCTCGTCATCGGCGTTGAGCGCGGGGATATATTCGAACTTCTCGCCACCAGCGTGCAGGAAGAATTCACAGTTCTGCTCGCTGATCTCTTCCAGGGTTTCCAGACAGTCTGCGGAGAAGCCGGGGCTCATCACCTGCACATGTTTGATGCCTTTGGCCGGTAAACCTTGCATGGTTTCGTCGGTGTACGGTGTCAACCATGGCTCGCGACCAAAGCGTGACTGGAAGGTCATCATGATTTTGTGCGGCGCTATGCCCAACGCGGCAGCCAGCGCCTCGGTGGTGTCTTTGCAGCGCTGCGGATAATCATCACCTTCGTCGGCAAAGCGCTGTGGGATGCCGTGATACGACAGCACCAGCAGGTCCGGTTCGCCATGCTGCGCAAATGAACGCTCAACCGAAGCCTTCAGTGCTGCGATATAGGCGGGATGCTCGGCATAATCGCGAATGAAAGCCACTTCCGGCAGGGAGCGCAGCGGTTTAAAGCTGGCGGATAATCCGTCCCAAACGGCAGCCACCGTCGAGCACGAGAATTGCGGATAGAGCGGCAACACAATCAGTTTGGTGACCCCCTGATCCAGCAAACGCTGTACCGCCCCGTCGAGGCTTGGCTGGCCGTAGCTCATGCCCAGCTCAACCGGCATATCCACGCGCTGCGCCAGCGCATCGCGCTGCTGCTTGCTGAACACCATCAGCGGAGAGCCTTCTTTCATCCACACTGAAGCGTACAGCTTCGACACGCGCGGCGAACGGAACGGCAAAATGGCAAAATTAAGAATTGGCCACCACAACCAACGCGGTGTATCCACCACGCGCGGATCGCCAAGGAACTGTTTCAGGTAGCGCTTTACGGCAGGTGTTGTAGGCGCATCGGGTGTGCCTAAGTTGACCAGCAAAACCCCAGGCTTTTCTTGCCTCATTGGTATTTCCTTGATGTCAAAACGAATGGATCAAAATCAGGGGGAAATTGTAGCGGAAATCGTGGGAGGGGAAAGCAATTGCTGCAAAAGGGCCGGACAACCGGCCCCTGATCCGCATTAACCGAGAATACCGGCCAGCTGCGTGCTCACTTCAGCCACCTTACGGGTGCCGTCGATCTTGTGGTACTGGGTGTTACCGGCTTCCGCTTCTTTGCTGTAGTAAGCAATCAGCGGTGCAGTCAGCTGATGGTATTCCACCAGACGTTTACGCACGGTTTCTTCCTGGTCGTCTTTACGCGTGGTCAGCTCTTCGCCGGTCACGTCATCTTTGCCTTCCACTTTTGGTGGATTATAGGTGACGTGATACACGCGGCCAGACGGCGCATGCACGCGACGCCCAACAATACGATCCACAATCAGTTCGTCCGGTACGGCAAACTCCAGCACGAAGTCCACATTGATGCCCGCGTCTTTCATGGCGTCAGCTTGTGGGATAGTGCGTGGGAAGCCATCGAGCAGGAAACCGTTTTTGCAGTCTTCCTGCGCGATACGCTCTTTAACCAGCGCAATCACCAGCTCGTCTGTCACCAGTTTACCGGCATCCATGATGGCTTTCGCCTGTTGGCCCAGTTCGGTGCCTGCTTTAACTGCCGCACGCAACATGTCACCGGTGGAGATTTGCGGAATACCGTATTTCTCCATGATGAATTGAGCCTGAGTGCCTTTACCTGCGCCCGGTGCCCCGAGCAGAATAATACGCATTGCGTAATTCCCCTTGCGAATCGCATTGATCAATCTGAGAAGGCCAAGAACATACCATTATGACCCGCGCACCACAAGGAAACGGGCGCGCTTCCGGTGAAAGCTTTACTTTGACTTGCTTTAGCGCAAAATACCAGCAGAGTGCCCGTTTTTAAGAATCAAGGCTAACGCTAAACACTTCTTTCAGACGTCTCTTCAGGATCGGCGTGACGTTTTGATTTTTGTTCACACCGCCGCGCACATTGGCATGCAGGCGCAATCGGTGATGAGCGGGAAGCAGATGCATATCCTGCGGTAAGTCGGGCAAGGTAAGACTGACCGGCATGGGGAACAGGGCGAACGGTAAGCCGTGCTGCTGAATCGATTGCAGCTGAACCGGGGCCTCAAGCGTAATATTATCCACGCTAGCGATATTAAACGGCCGCCAGTCGCTGTTTTCCATCATTTCCAGGGTTTGATCCAGCGACGAGCCAAAGGCCAGCCCCTGCTCAAATAACCGCAATTCGCTGCGCACCAGCGTGCTGAAATCGCAGGTTTTCAATGCAATTAACACCAGGTCACTGCTTAACGCCGCATGACGATCGAGCCGCGCCACAAACAATCGCGCATCGCTGATTAATCGTTTATGCAACAAGGTGGCAAAGGATTCCGAGGCGTCGGTCACGCCCTGACTTTGACACTCCGCCAGCGGACGCACCCGCCCCTGCAGCATGTCGACATGCTCCACCAGCGCAATGTTACCAGCCATCATCGGCACTGCGGGTAACACACTCAGTTCACTGACCGGATATTGCGAAGCGTAACGCGTTTGATTGCGCGCCTGTTCCTGACGTAAAAACAGTTGTGAGAGCAGCACCCGCGAAATATGCAAAGAAGGTGCAAAGAAGAGGTCGTAATTTTCCAGCCGATAGTGACGTGAAAGCAAGCCGCGAAGTCGATCGCGCGCTGCCGCCGCCCTGGCAGAAGCATGTTGGTGATCCATCGCGTGAGATTTCTCTAATTATAAAGATGCTGTGTGTGTCGCAGATTGAGGGGGAACATTAGCCGCGTTAAACACAGACAACGCCATCCGTCAACCCGCCATAATCTGGGGGAAAGGTTAGGCCAATGCGGCTGGACATTAAAATGATATAAACTGACAATCCCTGTTAGGTTTTTACACAGGGGATGAGTATGACCGCGCTTCCGTCGTTACGTGCACTGCACTATTTTCATCAGGCAGCACTGCACAGCAGTTTTAGCGTGGCGGCCGAGCGTCTTCATGTGACACACAGCGCCATTAGCCATCAGATTCGACAGCTGGAAAGCTGGATGGGAAAGCCCTTATTCGTCCGTACCAATGGGCGCGTCAAATTAACCTCACACGGCGAGCGCTTGCTGGTGAGTTGTCAGAAGGCGTTTAGCGAACTCTCCACCACCTGCGAAAGTATTCGCACCGGCATGCGTCATCACCTCAGCGTCTCTTGCGCGCCCAGTTTTCTCTCGCAATGGCTGATTCCACGTATTAGCAGTTTTTATCAACGCTATCCCGATATTGAAGTGCAGTTTCAGCCGCTGGTGGAGATCGATCAGCTGCGCAGTGAACACACCGATGTGCTGATTCTCAGCTATGAGCAGTCACCGGATGAGGATATTGATGCTACGCTGATCAGCGATGACTACATCGGCCCGCTGTGCGCGCCTCAGTATGCCGCGCGTTTTCACAATGAGCAGGATTTAGCCACACTGCCGCTGCTGCATGCCGATACACGACTGCACGCCTGGGCCGAGTGGGCGAAAACCAGCGGTGCGCGTGGCAATTATTGGGTCGGTAAGCATTTCGATAATCTCACTCTGGGCATTCAGGCGGCGAGAAACGGCCTGGGCGTGATCATGGCCCCGCGCTTACTGGTCAGGCAGGAGTTGAGCGACGGTACGCTTATCGCCCCATTGGGATTTGTGCGTGTGGACCGCGCCACCTGGATGATGACGAAAATGTCACGTCAGCATGATGCGGAGATAACGTTATTCCGGGATTGGCTGCGCGATCAGGCGCTGCATTAAAAAAAGGTCGGCATTCAATGCCGACCTTTTTTGTCTCTTGCCAACCCTGCCGCCGGTATTGATGCCAACCGGCGCGGGCGCTGAATGGCTTATGCCGTCAGCAGTTGGTTCATACGACGGATAAACTGGTTAGGATCGTCCAGCGTGCCGCGCTCAGCCAGCAGCGCCTGATCCAGCAGCAGCTCAACCCATTCAGCAGAATGCGCTTCGTCGTGGGTATCCGCCACGCGTTTCACCAGCGTATGCTCCGGGTTGATTTCGAAGATGTACTTCACATCCGGCACTTCCTGACCGGCAGCAGCAAACAGCTTCGCCATCTGGGTGGTCATTTCGTTGGCGTCGGTGGTGACAATCGCCGGGGTGTCGGTCAGACGATGGGTCAGACGCACCTCTTTCACACGCTCGCCCAGCAACGTTTTCACGCGCTCAACAAACGGCTCCAGCGCTTTTTCCGCTTCCTTCTGCTCTTCGGTCTCTTCATCGGCCAGTTTGCTCAGCGACTCATCCGCTTTGCTCACTGACTGGAAGGTTTTACCGTCGAACTCGGTCAGGTAACTCATCATCCACTCGTCGATACGATCGGACAGCAGCAACACCTCGATACCTTTTTTGCGGAACAGTTCCAGATGCGGGCTGCTCTTCGCGGCGGCATAGCTGTCGGCAGTGATGTAGTAAATCTTATCCTGCCCTTCCACCATGCGGCTTAGGTAATCGTCCAGCGAAATGGTTTGCTCAGCGCCTTCACTCTGCGTGGTAGCAAAGCGCAGCAGTTTAGCAATCGCCTGCTGGTTGGTGTTGTCTTCCGCCGGGCCTTCTTTCAGGACCAGACCAAACTCTTTCCAGAACTGCTGATATTTTTCGGCGTCGTCTTTAGCCAGTTTTTCCAGCATTTGCAGGCTACGCTTGGTCAGCGCGGCACGCAGGCTCTGGGTGACACGGCTGTCCTGCAGGATTTCACGCGAGACGTTCAGCGGCAGATCGTTGGAATCTATCAGGCCACGTACGAAGCGCAGGTAGTTCGGCATGAACTGCTCGGCATCGTCCATGATGAACACGCGCTGCACATACAGCTTCAGGCCGTGTTTGCTGTCGCGGTTGAACATGTCGAATGGCGCACGCTGCGGGATGTACAGCAGGCTGGTGTACTCCTGCTTGCCTTCCACACGGTTGTGGCTCCAGATCGCCGGATCGCTGTAATCATGGGCGATGTGCTTGTAGAACTCGTTGTACTCTTCGTCGCTGATTTCAGACTTGTTGCGCGTCCACAGCGCCTGAGCTTTGTTGATCTTCTCCCAGGTGGTGGTGTCGTTCTCTTCGTCTTTGGTCTCAATCTCAACCGGCAGCGCAATGTGATCGGAGTATTTGCTGATCACGTTGCGGACGCGCCACGCATCGAGGAAATCATCCTCGCCTTCGCGGAAGTGCAGCGTGATTTCGGTACCGCGATCGGCTTTCTCGATTTCTGCCAGAGTGTATTCACCCTCGCCCGCCGATTCCCAGAACACGGCTTCATCGGCTTTCGCGCCCGCAGCACGAGTACGCACGGTGACTTTATCCGCAACGATAAACGCCGAGTAGAAGCCCACGCCGAACTGACCGATCAGCTGACTGTCTTTCGCCTGGTCTGAGCCCATCGATTCAAGGAAGGATTTGGTGCCGGATTTCGCGATGGTGCCGAGGTTCTCAATCACCTCATCACGGCGCATACCGATACCGTTATCGCTTAAGGTCAGCGTACGATTATCCTTATCGACCGAGATACGCACGCGCAGGTCGCCATCGCCTTCATACAGATCCGGCGTGGACAGGGCGCGGAAGCGCAGTTTGTCGGCGGCATCAGAGGCGTTGGAGATCAGTTCACGCAGGAAAATCTCTTTGTTTGAATAGAGGGAGTGAATCATCAGGTGCAGAAGTTGTTTTACCTCTGACTGGAAGCCACGCGTCTCTTGTCCTTTCATGGTCATTGCTACCTCAACTAAATCGGGGTTGATCATATGTTGAGAGAGAAATGGGGATGATGATGGGAATTTCAAGCCGATGTCGGTGAAGACATCGGCAAGTGATTAGAATTTAATCTTGTGGCGTCCGGCAAGTGAGTGCGACAGCGTGGTGCCATCGACCATTTCCAGCTCACCGCCGACAGGTACACCGTGCGCGATGCGGCTGGCATCGACGCCATATTGCCCGCACAGTTCAGCGATGTAGTTGGCAGTCGCTTCACCTTCCACCGTTGGGTTGGTGGCGAGGATCACTTCGGTCAGCGTTTCACGCTCGAGGCGCTGCTCTAACCGATCCAGACCGATATCTTGCGGACCGATGCCATCCAGCGGTGACAAGTGGCCCATCAGCACAAAGTAGCGGCCGCCAAACTGGCCGGTTTGCTCAATGGCGTGGATATCGGCAGGACTCTCCACCACACAAATCTGGCCGTTTTGTTGACGGCGCGGATTGGCGCAGATGGTGCAAATTTCCTGCTCGGTGAAAGTGCGGCAATCGGCACAGTGGCCGATTTCCGACATCGCGCGGGTCAAAGCCTGCGCCAGACGCATACCACCGCTACGATCGCGCTGTAACAGCTGAAAAGCCATGCGCTGCGCCGATTTCGGGCCCACGCCCGGCAGGCAGCGCAGCGACTCCATCAAAGATTCAAGCAGTGGACTGGTTTGCATCAGAACGGCATCTTGAAGCCAGGTGGCAACTGCATACCAGAAGACACAGAGGCCATTTTCTCTTTCTGCGTTTCATCGATACGACGTGCTGCATCGTTGAAGGCTGCCGCAATCAGATCTTCCAGCATGTCTTTGTCGTCTTCCAGCAAGCTTGGATCGACTTCAACACGGCGGCAGTTATGTGCACCGTTAATGGTGACTTTGACCAGGCCAGCGCCTGATTCACCGGTCACTTCCAGCGCGGCAATCTCTTCCTGAACTTTGGCCATTTTGTCTTGCATCTGCTGGGCCTGTTTCATCAGGTTGCCCAATCCGCCTTTACCAAACATAGTCTTCTCTCTCTGCTGGGGCTGTACGCAAACGCGTTGCGACAGCGGGTGTTCAAACGGGTCGAATACTCTCTTCATCCAGATCGGCATCGAAGAATCGCTGCAGCGTCTGGATGTGAGTATCGCTTGTGATCGACTGGCGCGCCTGCACCAGCTTCTCTTCATAAATGGCCTGACGCCATTCCAGTGGCGTCAACACCGCAGGATTATCGTCTTCAACGATAGTCAGTTCAACCGTTTGTCCGGCTGCCTGACTGAGCGCTTCCGTCAGCGCCTGTTTTGCCGACGCTGAATTCAGGTGACGCTGGCTGCTGCGTAAATGCAGCGTGACGGCGTTCTCGCCCACCTCTTTCCACGCGTTTAACGCCACCTGCTGCACCAGTTTTGGCAACGTCAGTGCGGCTATTTCGGCGGCCCATGCATCGCGCTGCTGGGCTTCTTCGGCCAGACGAAGCGCCAGCTCAGGCGTTTTCTCATGCTCCAGAGCGGAACGCAAGGCTTTTGGCGTTGCGATGGGCTCCGCTTTTACCTCGACCGTTTGCTGGGCTTTCCAGCGATAGGCTTCTGGCTTTGCGGGCGTTTTTACCGCGGGTTCAGACGCACGCTGCTGCACGCGTTCGGTGACACTGGCAAGACGTTCCAGCGCCGGGTTCGCCGGCCGCGCGGGACGCGCTGCCGGCTCACTCTTTTTTGCTTTGCCGGCTCCCTGACGCAGCAACTGCGTTCGCGCCTGTAACAGCTGACTGGTGGAGTCGGACATATGTTCTGGCGCCGGTTGCATATCAGCGTAATCATCGGCCATCGGCGGTGCGTCCTGCATCGGCGGCGCCATCTGCGGCTGCGCGGCAGAGGCGGTGCGAGGTGCCGAAGAAGTGGCTGCAGGTCCGGCAGCGTGAGCGGAAGCCGCTGGCGTTGCTGACACGGCAGTGTTGGCTGACGAAGCTGGAGCAGTAACCTGAGCGGAAGAGACCGGCGCAGCAACGCCGGCGGATGCAGCAGACGCTTGCGGCGCGGCCTGCGGAATCAGGCTGGGTCGCGCAACCGGCTCGGCAATGGTCGCCTGCGGATGGAACGCCAGCGCACGCAGCAGCGTCATCTCGACGCCGAGGCGACGATCCGGTGCCAGCGGCAGATCTTTACGCCCCATCAACAAAGTTTGGTAGTAGAGCTGCACATCGGCGGGCGGTAAGACGCGCGCTAAATCGCGTAAACGCTGCGCCTGATTCACATCGTCTTCGCCCAGTGAAGCTGGCAGCAGCTGCACCATCGCCACACGATGCAGCAATCGCAGCATCTCGACCAGCAACGCTTCCCACTCGACTCCACGCGATGCCGCCTGATTCAGCAGTGCCATCACCTGTTCACCCTGGCCCTCCACCAGCGCTTCAATCAGCGCCAGCGGCTGTTCGTCATCCAGCGTGCCCAGCATTTGCGCCACGGTTTCACGCGTCACGCTGCCCTGCCCCATGGCAATCGCCTGATCGGTGAGACTCAGGGCATCACGCATACTGCCGTCAGCGGCGCGCGCCAGCAGATGCAGCGCGCGCGGTTCGGCGGCAATCTGCTCCTGCTGCAATATATGCACTAACTGCTGCTGAATTTGCTCGACGTCGAGCGCTTTAAGATGGAACTGCAGGCAACGCGACAGAATGGTGACCGGCAGTTTTTGCGGATCGGTGGTCGCCAGCAGGAATTTGACGTGCGACGGCGGCTCTTCCAGCGTTTTCAACAGCGCATTAAAGCTGTGACGCGAAAGCATGTGCACTTCATCGATCAGATAAACCTTGAAGCGACCGCGCGCCGGGGCGTACTGCACGTTATCCAGCAAATCGCGCGTGTCTTCGACTTTGGTGCGTGACGCGGCATCGATCTCAATCAGATCGACAAAGCGCCCCTGCTCGATTTCACGGCAGTTATCACACTGACCACATGGCGTGGAGGTGATGCCGGTTTCGCAGTTAAGACCTTTCGCCAGCAAACGGGCGATCGAGGTTTTCCCCACGCCGCGTGTACCGGAGAAGAGATAAGCATGATGGATTCGTCCCAGTGACAATCCGTTGGCCAGCGCAGTCAGCACATGTTCCTGACCGACTACGTCAGCGAAAGCCTGGGGACGCCATTTTCGCGCAAGTACCTGATAGCTCATGTGGATTCAATCACTGGAATTTATTGAGTTGGCACAGCGGTGCGGCTAAATGAACCGGGTTCCGCCACAAGACAAAGAGGAAAAATGCAGCTTCGCAACCCCTGTTTATATGGGCAGTAGTCTAACAGCCACAACAGGATATGCCTATACCCGCGCTGCAGGCGCTGAATTTCATCGCGCATCCGCTTGAGCGGTACGATTTATCGGATATTGATACCAAGGTACGGCGGCAGGAACGCGCAATGAAATGCGCCGCGATGGCCAAGGCCAGCGGCGCACAGGGCCTTAGTGGCCGGGGAAATTCACAAGGCTGTAGCAATCGATGCCGATCGCGTTAAGGCGCGCTTCACCGCTCAGATCAAACAGGTTGATCACGAACGCAGCATCTTTCACTTCACCACCGGCACGGCGGATCAGTTTCACCGTGGCTTCCAGCGTACCGCCGGTGGCCAGCAGATCGTCCACCACCAGCACCACATCACCTGGCTTAATGGCATCTTTGTGCAGCTCCAGCGCATCAGAACCGTACTCCAGCTCATAGCTCTCGCTGTAGGTTTCACGCGGCAGCTTGCCCGGCTTACGCACCGGCACAAAACCGACACCCAGACCCAGTGCTACCGGTGCACCAAACAGGAAGCCACGTGCTTCGGTACCCACCACTTTGGTGATGCCTTTGTCACGATAGCGCTCAACCAGAATGTCAATCGACGCGGCATAGGCCTGCGGATCTTCCATCAAACTGGTGACGTCACGGAACAGGATGCCCGGCTTAGGGTAGTCAGGGATGCTTTTGATGCTGTTTTTGATGAGTTCAAGCTGCTGAGCAGTTGCGGTCATAAGTGTTACGCCTGGAAAAATATCTAATACGCGCAGCATCCGACAGCGCCAATACCCGGAAACCGGGTTAAGCGAAGACGTTTAAAAAGGGAAGCCACGCACGAAGATGCCCAAATCTATGCAAATACCTGTCTAAATGCAACCCTGCCGCACTTAATCGCCGCTGTCAGCATTTTCTGCCACTACCGGGATACGCCACATCAACAACAGCAGCGCGCACAACATGATGCCCAGCATAATCCGCACCCACAGCATGTTAACCAGATAAATAGAGACGGCAAAGGTGATGACAATCAGCAACATGGCACGGACTTTGGCGCCGGGCGGCATGGCGCGATGCTGTTGCCAGTGGCGGATATAGCGACCAAACGGCGAGCGCCACAGCAGCCAATGATGAAAACGCGGTGACGAACGGGCAAAGCACCAGGCGGCCAGCAACACAAATGGCGTGGTCGGTAATAAAGGTAATACAATACCCAGCGTGCCCAGCACAATCGCCAGCCAGCCAAGACACAGAAGAAAAATTCGTTGCATGCCTGATGCCTGATAAAATCGGAACTGCGCTACGTTAACACAGTCGGAATCAGAGTGATGCCCCAACCACCCGCACATCAACGTCTGCTAGCCATTGTCGATCAGCTACGACAGCAAATCGCGCAGCAACGCGATGGTGCCTGCCGACAGCCCCGTTTTGACGCCCAACTGTTCCGCTGTAAAGGCACGCGGCTCGCTGATTATCTGGCTGAGCTGGAGCAAAATTTAACCCAGCTTGGCGCCGCCGACACTGATGTGATGCGCCGCCAGTGGCTGGCGGAGAAAGTGCTGGACCAGATTGCCGCCCTGCAACGCGAATGCCAGAGCCAGCAACTGCGCACCCAGCGTGAGCGTCCTCGCGTAGATCCGCGCCAGTCGAAGCGCGAAGAGTATCAGGGCTATGAAACGCGCTTGCTGGCGATGATTGAACAACGTGAGCAACATCTGGCGCGCGCCGAAACCCTCAGCGTGCAGCAGCAGTTGATCCGCGATATCGAAGTGCTGCACGAGCGGCTGGCACGCTGTCGCCATGCGATGCACAAACTGGAAATGTCAGGCCCGGCACGGTAATCACCGCCCACTTTCCTTTATACCCGTCATACTTCACACGGCAGGTGTGTTGGCTACGCTCATTCCCCCCCATATCTTACCTGAGTAAGCGCTTGCGGGTTCATTCCTTTGCCACTTGCCTGCACCTGAAATTATTTAGGATATATACTCCCCCTATGAATGAAGGAGGAAAATCATGACCCTAATTATGTGGATAGCGATTGGCGTGGTGGCTGGCTGCATCAAGCGCATGGTTTTTCCCGGTCGGCCGGGTGGGTTTGTTCCGACGCTGGTGCTGGCGGTGATTGGTGCGTTAATTGGGGGTTACATCGCGACCTATTTTACAACGGGTGATTTAGCGACGTTGCATCCCGCTGGCTTTGGGGTGGCACTGCTGGGTTCCATTTTGATGCTGCTGGTGGCGGCAAAATTACGTATTTAACAAGGAGAGATCATGTCACTGGAAACTGCACCCGATGAGATCAAACTGGCAGTGGATTTGATTCAACTGCTGGAAGAGAACCAGGTGCCGACCGCAACCGTGTTAGCCGCGCTGGCGATTGTCCAACGCGATTATCAGCAGAAACAGGCGGCAGAGGGCGTAAATTAACGCGCCGAGGAGAGAGTGGGACTGAGTCGCAGCATATCAATAAAGGCATCCACCAACTGCGGCGCATCTGCTGCCAGATCAAACGCCTGCGGGTTAAACAGCCAGTTTTCCATCATACCGTTGATATAGCCGCACATCAGACGCGCCGATTGCAACGTGTTCAATCCCGCAGGCAACTGGCCCACTTCGATACACTCACGTAGCACCAATTCAATTCGGTCGTAACACTCAAGCAGTAAACTTTGACGCATATCCTGTAATGTCGACATTTCGCCAACGAATTCGCATTTATGGAAGATAATCTCCATTAATGCGCGTCTTTGTGGATCCTTTGCTGTGGCGTCAAGGATATAGATCAACATCGAACGGATAACAGAAAGTGGATCGCCCGGGTATTTTGTCTGATACTCAAGTTCCACATCATCAAGCCCAGCGTCACACCGAAGCCAGATTTCATGCAGAACATCGGCTTTATTTTTGAAATGCCAGTAGATAGCACCGCGCGTGACGCCGGCCGCTGTTGCGATATCTGCCAGGGATGTGGCAGCCACACCGTGTTCAGAGAAGTGTGCTAAAGCGGCATCCAGAATTTGGTTCCGCGTTTCAAGTGCTTGCGCTTTGGTTTTTCGTGCCATAGAGGACTTTTTTTACAAACTGGCAAGTTTACATACATTTGTGAATGTATGTACCATAGCACGACCCGTGTTTTAACGCAGCAATGGGTTTATCGGTTTGTGATCCATTGATCATTTGATATCGGACACTAGAGGTTTATTTATGAATAAAAACAGAGGATTAGCGCCTCTGGCGGCCGTCCTGATGCTTTCAGGCAGCTTTGTGTTAACAGGATGTGATGATAATAAATCCCAGCAAGCCGCCCAGCAGCAGCCCCCAGAAGTGGGTGTTGTGACGTTAAAAAACGAGCCTTTGAAAATTACCACCGAACTGCCAGGACGTACTTCGGCATTCCGCGTGGCAGAAGTGCGACCTCAGGTGTCAGGCATTATTCTGAAGCGTAATTTTGAGGAAGGAACGGATATCAAAGCAGGCGTGTCCCTGTATCAGATCGATCCGGCAACTTACCAGGCGGCTTATGACAGCGCCAAAGGCGATTTAGCACAGGCGCAAGCCAATGCACACGTTGCGCAGTTAACCATCAAACGTTATAAGCCGCTGCTGGGTACTAAGTACATCAGTCAGCAGGACTATGACACCGCGGCGGCCACCGCTGCACAGACGGCTGCAGCCGTTCAGGCAGCCCAGGCTAACGTGGAAACCGCACGCATCAATCTGGCTTACACCAAAGTGACGTCGCCGATCAGCGGTCGCATTGGTAAGTCGTCAGTCACTGAGGGCGCTCTGGTCTCCAGCGGTCAAACCACTGCGCTGGCAACCGTGCAGCAGCTCGATCCAATGTATGTCGATGTGACCCAATCCAGTGATGATTTCCTGCGTTTGCGCGCAGAACTGGAATCCGGTCAGCTGAAACAGAATGACGGCAAAGCCAACGTCACGCTCTTGATGCAAAACGGTAACGCATACACGCAGACAGGCACATTGGAATTCTCTGATGTGACCGTGGATGAAACTACCGGCTCCATCACGCTGCGCGCCATCTTCCCGAACCCGGACCACCGCCTGCTGCCAGGGATGTTTGTGCGTGCGCGTCTGGATGAAGGCACCAACCCAACCGCACTGCTGGTACCGCAACAGGGCGTAACCCGTACCCCAACCGGTCAGGCAACCGCGATGGTGGTGGGCGCAGATAATAAAGTGGAAGTCCGTAATATCACCGCTAATCAGGCATTTGGTGACAAATGGCTGGTAACGGATGGCCTTAAAGAAGGCGATCGCGTGATCACCGTCGGTCTTCAGCGTGCCAAGCCAGGTGCGCAGGTGACACCACAAGAAGTCAAAGATGATGCCAAAGCAGCACCGGAATCACAGTCTGCTAAATCATCGTCCTAAACAGGAGCCACTGATACATGGCTAAGTTCTTTATCGATCGCCCCATTTTTGCCTGGGTGCTTGCCATCATCATTATGCTGGCAGGTACTCTTGCGATTATCAGCTTGCCGATTGAGCAATATCCCAATGTTGCGCCGCCGGCCGTTGAAATCCAGGCAACCTACCCGGGTGCTGATGCGAAAACGCTGCAGGATTCGGTAACCCAGGTTATCGAACAAAACATGAACGGCATCGATGGCCTGATGTATATGGCCTCGAGCAGTGACTCGTCCGGTACTTTAACCCTGACGCTGACCTTCCAGTCCGGTACCAACGCCGATATCGCGCAGGTACAGGTACAGAACAAGCTGCAGCTGGCGATGCCACTGCTGCCGCAGGAAGTACAGCAGCAAGGTATTCAGGTTAAAAAATCCTCCAGCAGCTTCCTGATGGTAGCGGGCTTTGTCAGTGATGACGGCAGCATGACGCAGAATGATATCTCTGACTATGTTGCTTCAAACATCAAAGACCCGATCAGCCGTACGCCTGGCGTCGGTGATACGCAGGTGTTTGGTGCGCAATACGCGATGCGCATTTGGCTCGACCCGCACAAACTGAACAACTACCAGCTGACGCCGGTCGATGTCATCAGTGCGTTGGGCACCCAGAATACCCAGGTCGCCGCCGGTCAGTTAGGGGGTACACCGCCTGTACCTGGCCAGCAGTTGAACGCCTCGATCATTGCGCAGACTCGTCTGACCAATACCGAAGAGTTCGGCAACATCATGCTGAAAGTGAACCAGGATGGCTCACAGGTGCGCTTGCGTGACGTGGCGAAGATTGAACTCGGTGGTGAAAACTACGAGATCATCGCCCGCTACAACGGCAAACCGGCTTCGGGTATCGGTGTGAAACTGGCAACCGGTGCGAATGCATTGGATACCGCCAAAGCGGTGAAAGATGAGCTGGCCAAACTGCAGCCGTTCTTCCCGGCTGGCATGAAAACCGTTTATCCGTACGACACCACGCCGTTCGTGAAGATCTCGATCTTCGAAGTGGTGAAAACGCTGTTTGAAGCGATCGTGCTGGTGTTCCTGGTGATGTACCTGTTCCTGCAGAACTTCCGCGCCACGCTGATTCCGACCATTGCGGTGCCGGTAGTGCTGTTGGGTACGTTTGCGATTATCAGTGCCTTTGGTTACTCGATAAACACCCTGACGATGTTCGGGATGGTGCTCGCCATCGGCCTGTTGGTGGATGACGCCATCGTGGTGGTGGAGAACGTTGAGCGTGTGATGGCGGAAGAAGGTTTACCGCCGAAAGAAGCGACGAAACGTTCAATGGAGCAGATTCAGGGTGCGCTGGTGGGTATTGCCCTGGTGCTGTCCGCGGTATTTATCCCGATGGCCTTCTTCGGCGGTTCTACCGGGGTTATTTATCGTCAGTTCTCGATCACCATCGTTTCCGCGATGGCACTTTCAGTACTGGTGGCGTTGATTCTGACGCCGGCACTCTGTGCCACCATGCTGAAACCGATCAAGAAAGGCGATCACGGTAAAACCACCGGCTTCTTCGGCTGGTTCAACCGCCTGTTTGACAAGAGCACCAACCACTACGTGGATAGCGTGGGTCACATCGTGCGTAGCACCGGTCGTTATCTGGTGATCTACCTGGTGATCGTGGTCGGCATGGCGTATCTGTTCCTGAAACTGCCAACCTCCTTCCTGCCGGAAGAGGATCAGGGTCTGTTACTGGCGCAGGCGCAGTTGCCAGCCGGTGCAACCCAGGAACGTACGCAGAAAGTGCTGGATCAGGTGACCGATTACTTCCTGAACAAAGAGAAAGACAGCGTTAACTCGGTATTTACCGTTAACGGCTTTGGCTTTGCGGGTCGTGGTCAGAACACCGGTATTGCCTTCGTCAGCCTGAAACCGTGGGATGAGCGTGGCGATGCCAGCCTGAAAGTGCCAGCGATTGCCGGACGCGCCATGCAGGCGTTGGGTCAGATCAAAGATGCGATGGTCTTCCCGTTCAACCTGCCAGCGATTATCGAGCTGGGTAACGCCACCGGCTTCGACTTCATGCTGACGGACCAGGGTAACCTGGGTCACGAGAAGTTAACCGCCGCGCGTAACCAGCTGTTTGGCATGATTGCCCAGCATCCGGATACGCTGGTGGGCGTGCGTCCAAACGGTATGGAAGATACGCCACAGTACAAACTGATCATCGATCAGGAAAAAGCGCAGGCGTTGGGTGTGTCGCTGTCTGACATCAACACCACGCTGGGCGCGGGCTGGGGTGGTTCGTACGTCAATGACTTCATCGACCGCGGTCGTGTGAAGAAAGTGTACGTGATGGGCCAGGCTGACTCGCGTATGTTGCCAGATGACATCAGCAAATGGTTTGTGCGTAACAGCTCCGGCACCATGGTTCCGTTCTCCGCCTTCTCTTCGGCGAAGTGGCAGTACGGTTCACCGCGTCTGGAACGTTACAATGGCTTACCATCGATGGAGATTCTGGGTCAGGCTGCACCAGGCAAGAGCTCCGGCGATGCCATGAACCTGATGGAAGAGCTGGCGGGCAAACTGCCTGCGGGTATCGGCTATGACTGGACCGGTATGTCTTACCAGGAACGTCTGTCCGGTAACCAGGCCCCTGCCCTGTACGCCATCTCGCTGATTGTGGTGTTCCTGTGTCTGGCCGCATTGTATGAGAGCTGGTCGATTCCGTTCTCCGTTATGCTGGTGGTGCCGCTGGGTGTGGTCGGTGCATTGATCTTCACCACCCTGCGCGGACTCAGTAACGACGTCTACTTCGTGGTGGGACTGCTGACAACCATTGGCTTGTCGGCGAAGAACGCCATCCTGATCGTTGAATTCGCCAAGGATTTGATGGAGAAGGAAGGGAAAGGTTTGGTGGAATCAACACTGGAAGCAGCACGTATGCGTCTGCGTCCAATTCTGATGACCTCACTGGCCTTTATCCTCGGTGTTCTGCCGCTGGCCATCAGTACCGGTGCCGGTTCCGGCGCACAGAACGCCGTAGGTACGGGCGTAATGGGCGGCATGGTAACCGCAACCGCGTTGGCGATCTTCTTCGTGCCGGTGTTCTTCGTGGTGGTACGTCGCCGCTTTGGTAAAAACAAAGCGGAGATTGAGCAAGGCCATCCGGTCGAGCACAAACACTAAGTTGTCACCTGTTGAAAAGGCCGCGCAAGCGGCCTTTTTTATTGCCTGAACACCGCCCTTCACCCGACCGTTCAATACCCTTACTGCGATCGCGGTTGCAATCAATTCTCAGCAGGTTCATACTATTGTTATATTATAACATTACATGAGAGTGCAGTTATGAAAGCCAATATCCATCCTCATTACCGTCCCGTGGTGTTCCACGACACCTCTGTCGATGAGTATTTCAAAATCGGTTCCACCATTAAAACCGAACGCACCATTGAGTTCGAAGGTGAAGTGCTGCCGTACGTGACGCTGGATGTCTCGTCTAAATCCCACGTCCACTACACCGGCAAGCAAAAAGATCTCACCAAAGAAGGCAGCGCCGCACGCTTCAACAAGCGTTTCGGCAGCTTCCTGACGCGCGGCAATTAATCAGGAGTTAACGCATGCAGGTTTTAAGTTCATTACGGTCTGCCAAGACCCGTCACAAGGATTGCAAAGTCGTGCGTCGTAAAGGTCGCATTTACGTGATCTGCAAAACAAATCCGCGCTTTAAGGCGGTTCAGGGAAGAAAAAAGAAAAGGTAGGAAAGTGTCGTGATAATTGGCCGGGATGCTCCCCGGCCTTTTTTTTACTTCATGCTCTGCAACATGATATCGACGTTGTGCTTGAAGGCAGCAACATAGGTCGCAGCAGGACCGTTCGCCTCGGACAACGCTTCAGGATAGAGTTCACCACCTGGCTGTGCGCCGGTTTCGCTGGCAATCTGTTTCACCAAACGCGGATCGGTCTGATTCTCCATGAAGTAAGTCTTGATGTGCTCAGCCTTCAGCTGCTTGATAATCGATGCCACATCGCTGGCACTGGCTTCGGCTTCCGTGGAGAAACCGACTGGCGCAAGGAAACTCACACCGTAACGCTGGCCAAAGTAACCAAAGGCATCATGGCTGGTCAGCACTTTACGCTTGCTCTTCGGCACTGAAGCGAATTCTGTTTTCGCCCAGCTATCCAGTTTCTGCAGCTGCTGAATATAGCTTTCACCACTTTTACGGATATCCGCCGCATCTTCCGGGTCGGCCTTAATCAGCGCGTTCATTACGTTGGTGGCATAGATCACACCATTTTGCATGCTGTTCCATGCATGTGGGTCAGTCACGGTTTTGCCGTCTTCTTCCATTTTGCGTGTGTTGACGCCGTTGGAGGCGACCACAATCGTGCCTTTATAACCGGAGGCGCTGATCAGGCGATCCATCCACCCTTCCATCCCCAAACCACTCACAAATACCACATTGGCTTTAGCCAATGCCTGGCTATCCTGTGGCGTCGGTTCGAAGGTATGAGGATCGCCGTTAGGCTGCACCAGCGACTTCACGTTAACGTGATCGCCGCCCACCTGCTTAACGATATCCGCCAGCACGGTGAAACTCGCTACCACATCCACGGTTTTCGCCATGGTCAGTGGGCTAATCAACATGGCGCCAATCGCCAGACTCAACGGTAACTTCTTCATTCGTATCCCCTAATTGTATAGTTATCGACGGCGCAGCAGGCCGCCACATGGTCCTGTCAAAACAGAAAGTAAAAACAGTACGGCCGCACTCAGCACCACTGCCGGTCCGGCGGGCAGTGAGAAGTGCCAGGAAAGGATCAAGCCCACCACCGCCGCAATCATTGCCAGCACCATGGCGATGCCGAGCATGCAGGCGAGATGGCGACTCCAGAAACGCGCGCTGGTCGCCGGTAACATCATCAATCCCACCGACATCAACGTGCCGAGCACCTGAAAACCCGCCACCAGATTGAGCACCACCAGCATCAGGAAGATGCCGTGGACGATCGGCGCGCTCCATTTGCCTTGCGCACGCAGGAAATCCGGGTCGAACGCATCGATCACCAGCGGACGGAAAATCACTGCCAGCATCAGCAAAGTGAAAGCCGCGATGCCGCCCACCAGCAGGATGGCCGCGTTATCGACGGCCAGCAGTGAACCGAACAGCACGTGCAGCAGATCGACGCTCGATCCACGCAATGACACCAGCGTCACGCCCAGCGCCAGCGAGCCGAGATAGAAGCCAGAGAAACTGGCGTCTTCCTTTAAGGGGGTATATCGACTGACCGCACCGGAGAGCAGCGCAACGGCTAAACCTGCAATCAACCCACCGATGCCCATCGCCACCAGCGATAAGCCGGAAACCAGATAGCCAATCGCCGCGCCAGGCAGCACCGCGTGGGAGAGCGCATCGCCCACCAGACTCATACGACGCAGTGACAGGAACACACCCAACGGCGTGGCGCTCAGCGCGAGTGCAACACAGGCCACTAACGCGCGGCGCATAAAACCAAATTCGATAAAAGGTTGAATCAATGTCACGAGGCTACCCTGCGCAGCAGTGGAGTTTGAGCGGAGTCAGCATCATCAAGTGACAACACATCTTTGAAGTAACGCGCGACCAGTGGGCGATCGTGCAACACCACTAATAAGGTGGTGCCCGCCTGCTGCTGCTGCTCGAGGATTGACATCAACAGCGTGACGGTTTGCGTATCGATGCCATTAAAGGGTTCATCCAGCAGCCAGACTTTACTTTGCTGCAGCATCAGGCGCGCAAACAGCACACGTTGCAACTGACCGCCGGAAAGCATAGAAGGCTGCGCATCGGCGAAATCACGCATCTGCACGGCATCCAGTGCGGCATCGATCTCCTGTCGCATCGCACGATTGATGCCACCAAACCAGCCGCAGCGCGGCCAGCATCCCATCGCAACCAGCTCATAAACGGTAAGCGGGAAACGGGTTTCTAACTCACTACGCTGCGGTAACCAGCCAAGCGCCTTAGGCGAAATCTTTAATTCGCAAGTCCCTGCAATCGGCGGCAACAGACCGGCGATGGTTTTCAGTAGCGTGGATTTTCCGGTGCCGTTCGCACCGATTAATGCCGTCATGCTGCCTGCCGCCAGTTCTCCGGTAACTATGGGGGTCACCGCTTGTCCCTGATAGCCGCCCTGCAAGCGGTTGAAATGCATCATTTCTGCATTCCCCAATAGATAGCGAGCGCCAGGAACGCGATAAGCAGCAGCGCGACCAGCAGGCGGCCGCTAAGTGAGAGGAGTAAACCACTGTGATTCATGGAGGGAGACCAAAAAACGTTATAACATAACAATTATAGTACCTGATCTTCCCCGCGCGATACCCGAGAGAAAGTGTTTCAAAAGTTAACCATTTGGCGCTTACTCTGTGGCTATCACTGGATCTGAATCGATTGAGCGATAAATCCCATCGCAACGATTACGTATTCTGCACAGAGTTAACTTGCAATATTTGGCCAGAACCCCAATGATAGATTCATCCTCCTTTTTTACCGGAAGCGAAATGCAGTCTATTATTCATTGTGATATTGCTGTGGATGAGGACGATTGCGAGAAGTTGCAGGCTATTATCCAGGGGAATATTCTCAAAATAGCCGAAGCCCTGGCAGGTGATTTACAGTGGTATTCTCAAAACGCGCAATTAGTTCCCGACAGTTTTAAGATTATTTCCATTCAACCGCACGATAACAATCGATTTAAAATGCTTTACGATTTTAAGTGGGATTTATTTAATCCTTGCCTGGATTTAAATGAAACATCCACCCAGCATGAAGAGGTTTTGTTCCAGATAGTACCGGGCGCACTGGTGTTTTCAGTGATAGACAATACCCGCCCCTCGCCAGCTGACGAATTGTAATATTTGGTAATCGAGGTGAGCAAAGCTAATGAATGTGGATTATATTTAAAGAGTCGCTGAATTCTTAATATTCGTGATCGCTTCCTGATAGCTTTTCCAAATCTCGCCGCGCTGCGGTCACTGTGCAAGCTCTGGAGGGGAAAAAGATGGACGAATACTCACCAAAACGGCATGATATTGCCCAGCTTAAATTCCTGTGTGAGAACCTGTTTGACGAAAGTATGGCGACACTGACTGACAGCCATCACGGCTGGGTGAATGACCCTACTGCGGAAAGCAATTTACAGCTCAACGATTTGATTGAGCATATCGCGTCTTTCACGATGAATTACAAAATTAAGCACGTTGAAGATGAAGCGCTGATTACGCAAATCGATGAATATCTTGACGATACCTTTATGCTGTTTAGCAGTTATGGAATCAATACTCAGGATCTTCAACGGTGGCAACGTTCAGCAAGACGCTTATTTAATCTGTTTGCCGAAGAGTGCGCTTTTCTCCAACAACCCAGCCATTCCTTTTAGCATCAGAGTGAGACCGGTTTATTTATGAGCAACCAAGCCTTAACCAAAACAGACTATTTGATGCGACTGCGTCGTTGTCGCTCAATTGACACCCTTGAACGGGTGATTGAAAAAAACAAGTACGAATTATCTGACAACGAACTCGCGGTATTTTATTCTGCGGCCGATCATCGTCTCGCTGAACTGACGATGAATAAGCTTTACGACAAAGTACCGGTTTCTGTCTGGAAGTTTGTCCGCTAACTATTTTTACCCGCTGTTCGTTACGCCATCTTTTCCCTTCAGGGAATGATTCACAGGCAAAGGAGTGCCAGCGTTTCGCTGTGTACTGATTTCTTGAGGATTTTTTCGGGGAGTAGAAATGGTGGAGGCCCTGCCAGCTACATCCCGGCACACGCGTCGCCTGCTGCGGCTGCTTCCTTCCGGACCTGACCGAGTTCACAAGTTAGCGTTGCGGGAGAACCAACAGGGCCCCCATTGATGAGCTCTCTTTCGAAAGCGCAGGCATTATCAAGTAACCCCCTGGCAATTGCAAGCGCAGGCCGGGTGACCGTTGTTTTCTTGAACAGCTTGCCAGTAAAACCCTGATTCTCGCCCTCCCGGCATGTTAAAGTCGCCATTTATTCGCTGAATCCGGTGCGTGTATGAATGACACAAGCAATTTCTCCGAGCGCGTCTGGCAAATCATTGCCGCGATCCCTAAAGGCAAAGTCACCACCTACGGCGATATCGCCCTGCTTGCCGGTTCACCGCGCGCAGCCCGACAAGTCGGCGGCGTATTACGTCGCTTACCCGAGGGCAGCAAATTACCGTGGTTCCGCGTCATCAATCGCCATGGCCGCATTTCTCTGCAGGGCGATGATCTCTTCCGCCAGCGCGATGCGCTGGAAGCCGAAGGCATCGAAGTCAGTGATGCCGGTGAGATTGAATTAGATAAGTATCGCTGGAAGTACTAAGCGCACCCACGCTGAGGTGCGGGCAGGCAACCCTGTGAAGTAAAACATCCCCCGCCAAAGATGAAAGTGACGAGTAATTAGAGGCAGTCCGCTAATTCCATGGAACAACTCGCCCCAACACACCCATGCTGAGGTGCGGGCAGGCAACACTGTGGAGTAAAGCGTCACACGCCAGGGATGGCGTGTGCCGAGCGTTCAGGGACGAGACAGCGACTTTACGCAACAGTGTTGCCTACCCGCACACTCCCCCGCCCTGTTTTTAAGCGTAAACTCCCCGCCCCTGCTTTTATCACATACTCGTCGGCGCAGGCACCGAAGCAGAAGGCACCACCTGCGTTGGCGACGTTGACGGCACCGTTGTCGCCGCGCCTGGCGTGGTCTGCATCGCCATATTGGTCACTGGCACCAACAGCAGTTCCGCTTTGGTACCGCCCTGATTGATCACCGGCTTCACCGTATCGGTAATGAACGCCAGTTTGCCATCAATAGCGATGGCCGCACTCAACAGAATCCGCGCATTCGGCTGAATATCGGCCGGGTTAAACGGCAGCACAAACTGGAACGGCGCCTGTTTCCCTTCAGTGCGCACCACATGCTGCGCCAGCACTTTCGATGGTGCATCGGCCAGTGAAGCGTCGGACAGCGTAACGGTCAGCACCGCATCCGGCGGCAACGCAATGCGCTGGCGAATATACACCGAACCACTAACATTTGGCTGCGTAATCGCGGCCTGCTGTCCTGCAACCGCGGAACCTAACGTTGGGGTGGCTACCGGCTTACTGTGATCGGCACAGCCAGCCAATGCTGCCGCCAGCGTCACACCGCTAATAACATGCCAGAGTTTCATCGATGTCGTCTCCTTATGAACACTATGATTGTCGGCGGACAAATTGTTGGGTAGCTTTTCAACCGCCGAATGCCCTTAATTCTGGCACAAAAAACCGGATTGCGCCCAAAAGCGCTGCCAGCTCGCTGAAATCACGGCAAAATCATTGACGGAAACTGGTCGGATCTTTCACACTGACGCGATTGCCCCCCAGAGGAATCTGCTATGAGCCAGGCACTGCAAAACCTGCTTAATTTACTCGATCTCGAAAAACTCGAAGAAGGCCTGTTTCGCGGCCAAAGTGAAGATCTCGGCCTGCGCCAGGTGTTTGGCGGCCAGGTCGTCGGTCAGGCGTTATACGCAGCAAAACAAACCGTGCCGGAAGAGCGCATCATCCACTCGTTCCACAGCTACTTCCTGCGTCCTGGTGATAGCGAAAAAGCCATCATTTACGATGTCGAAACCCTGCGCGATGGCAAAAGCTTCAGCGCGCGTCGTGTCAGCGCGGTGCAAAATGGTCACCCCATCTTCTACATGACAGCCTCATTCCAGGCACCCGAAAGCGGATTTGAGCACCAGAACACCATGCCTCAAGTACCGGGGCCGGATAACCTCCCCTCGGAGCAGGATCTGGCACAAAAACTGGCAGCCCATTTGCCGCTCAAACTCAAAGAAAAGTTTCTCGCTGAACGTCCACTGGATATCCGGCCGGTGCAAATCCATAACCCGCTCAAGGGCCGTGTTGATGAGCCGATGCGCCAGGTGTGGATTCGTGCCAACGGCAAACTGCCGGACGATCGCCGTATTCACCAATACCTGTTGGGATATGCCTCGGACCTCAACTTCCTGCCCGTGGCGCTCCAACCGCACGGTAAAGGCTTTTTGGAACCTGACATGCAGGTTGCGACCATTGACCACTCTATGTGGTTTCACCGCCCGTTTGACCTCTCAGAATGGCTGCTATACAGCGTGGTAAGCACCTCGGCTTCGGGCGCGCGTGGTTTTGTGCGTGGGGAGTTCTACACTCAGGACGGTACGCTGGTCGCGACCACGGTTCAGGAAGGGGTAATGCGCCAGCGCGACGCATAAAAAAAGGGGCGATATTATCGCCCCTCTCAGTTTTTATTGTTTTAGCGCACTGCTCTTCTACCGCTCATCTCTTACTGGTTGTAAGCGTTCTCGCCATGGCTGTTCACATCCAGACCTTCACGCTCCTGATCTTCAGGAACACGCAGGCCAACAATCATGTCTGCCAGTTTGAAGCCGATGAAGGCCACAACACCAGACCAGATGATGGTCACACCGCAGCTGAACAGCTGAACCCAAACCTGATGGCCCATAGTCACGCCTTCTGCGTAGCCCACGCCGCCCAGTGAAGAGGAGGCGAACACACCGGTCAGGATACAGCCCAGGATACCGCACACGCCGTGCACACCGAACACATCACATGGGTCATCCACGCGCAGCCATTTCTTCAGAGTGGTCACACCCCAGATACCCGCCAGGCCGCCGGCCAGACCGATAATCAGCGCGCCGCCGACACCGACATAACCACATGCAGGGGTGATAGCCACCAGACCAGCGATAAAGCCCGAACATGCACCCAGCAGTGAAGGTTTGCCACGCATTGCCCACTCACCGAACACCCATGACAGCACTGCGCCAGCAGTTGCCACAACGGTATTCAGGAAGGCCAGCGCTGCGATTTCGTTCGCTGATGAAGCAGAACCGGCGTTGAAACCGAACCAGCCCACATACAGAATCGCAGTACCGGTGAAGACCATTGGCAGGTTATGCGGTTTGAACGCTTCTTTACCGAAGCCAGCACGTTTGCCCACCAGATAAGCACCCACCAGGCCTGCAACAGCGGCGTTGATGTGAACTACCGTACCGCCTGCGAAGTCCAGCGCGCCGTCTTGCGCCAGCAGACCGCCAGCCCACACCATGTGTGCGATTGGCAGATAAGAAAGCGTCAACCAGACCACCACAAAAATCAGTACTGCTGAGAAGCGAATACGTTCAGCAATCGCGCCCACAATCAGGCCCACGGTGATACAGGCGAAGGAAGCCTGGAACGCAACGTGGATATACTGATAGAAGCTGCCCATTACCGCTTTCAGCTCGATATTTTTCAGCATCGCCCACTGGAAGTTACCAAAGAAGGCGTTGCCCTCGCTGAAGGCCAGTGAATAACCGTAAATCACCCACAGCACGCAGACTAATGCGAAGGTCACGGCAACCTGGGTCAGCATCGACAGGACGTTTTTACCGCGAATCAAACCGCCGTAAAACAGGGCGATGCCCGGAATCGTCATAAACAGTACCAGAGCGGTACAGATCATCATAAAGGCGTTATCCGCTTTGTCCGCAACGGCAGGTGCTGCCGCCATGGCCAGAGACGGTAACAGTGCCAGGCTGGTGAGGCCCAACTTAGTCATCATTTTATTCATTTCTTTCCATCCCATCACAATTCAGAGCCCCAGTTACAGTGCTGCTTCGTCGGTCTCGCCGGTACGAATACGAATAACGCGCTGCAGTTCTGCGACGAAGATTTTGCCGTCGCCAATTTTGCCGGTGTAAGCGGCTTTGCTGATGACATCCACCACTTCATCGAGTTGATCATCCGCAATCGCGATATCAATTTTAACTTTTGGCAGGAAGTTCACGCTGTACTCGGCACCGCGGTAAAGCTCTGCGTGACCTTTCTGGCGACCAAACCCCTTCACTTCGGTAACAGTCAGTCCCTGAATGCCAATGGAGGATAAAGCTTCACGCACGTCCTCCAGCTTAAATGGTTTGATTACCACGGTAACCAGCTTCATACGTTCCCCTCCAGATAATAAATTGAGTGAGTCTCGCGGACACGAGGAGATATAAGCAAACGCTGTGCCATAAATGAAAAAAGGTGAGCAGTCAGTGGTCTGGACGCGCTGTATCGCGCTTCGTTATGTGATGGGTGGCTCAGTTTGGAAACAGGACAAAAGAAAGGTGTTGCAATATTGCACCCCTTTGGTGCTTTCAGCCTCAAAGGAGTGCATCAATACAGAACAATCCGATAAATCTGCGCAAAAAAGGTGCAATTCACCCTTCCGCTTGCGCGGGTATGCTCGCCGCGAGTTCATCACCCGCCTGCTGTAGCTGATACATCTGCCAGTAACGACCCTGTTGAGCCAGCAACTGTGCATGCGTGCCCCGCTCGGCAACCTGACCACGGTGCAACACCAGAATCTGATCCGCTTCAGTGATAGTAGAAAGGCGGTGCGCAATCACCACCAGCGTGCTGTGCTGGCGTAGTGCACGCAGCGCATGCTGAATCGCCTGCTCGGTACCGGAATCGATGTTGGCAGTCGCTTCATCAAGAATCAAAATTTGTGGCAGCGAAACCAGTACTCGCGCCAGCGCCAGCAACTGTTTTTGCCCGACCGACAAATTGTTGCCTTGTTCACCCAGCCGCGTATGAATGCCCTCTGACATCGATCCTGCCAGCGGGGCGAGCTGCACTTTTTCCAGTGCCTGCCACACCTGCTCTTCCGGGATATCGCGTCCCAGCCGCACGTTGGCTAACAAGGTATCAGCCAGCACCACCGGATCCTGCTGCACCATCGCGACGCTTTGCCGCAACGCTTCATGCGTCAGCTGCGGTAAGGGGCGACCATCCAGCTCGATGCTACCGCGTGTCACCGGGTAATATCCCATCAGTAAATTCGCCAGCGTACTTTTGCCACTGCCTGTATGCCCCACCAGCGCCACAAAACCGCGCGCCGGAACCTCCAGGCTAATGTGGCTCAGCACATCCCGATCATCGCGGTAGGCAAAACTGACATCGTGGAAGGCAATGCGCCCAGAAGCCAACGGCTGATTATCGCCACCGTAGCCCTGCTGTGTGGCATCCATCAGTTCGAAGATACGCTCGCCGGAAACCACCGCCTGTTGCAGCATCGATTGTTGCGTGGTGAGCTCAATCAAAGGTTCGTTCAGGCGTCCCAGGTAGGTAATAAAGGCGTAAAGCACGCCGACCTCAAACACCCCGGGCGTGGCAAAGCTGAACAGCATCAGCAGCCCACAGAGGATCATCGCCGAAAACAGACTCAACAGCGGACGCAACAAGAAACCGTCCAGTCGCAGAGTTTCCATGCGCGCCAGATAGTGTGAGCGGCTGGCCTCGCCCATGCGTTCACCAAAGCGCGCCTGCTGGCGAAACTGCTGGATCACGCTCATGCCGTTGATCACTTCATTGAAACCATTATTGATATCCGCCAGATAGCTACGCACACGACGTGCAATCGGCGTGCTGTAACGCTGATAAATCAGCATCACCGTGAGTACCAGCGGGAAGATGACGATCGCCACCAGCGCCATGCGCCAGTCGAGCGAGAACATCGCCACCAGCATTGCACCAATCAGTGCCGCACTGCGCAGCACGGTGGCTACCACCGTGACGTAGAGATCTTTAATCACTTCAGTATCATTGGTGACGCGCGAGATAATCTGCCCCACCGGCTGGGTATCAAAGGCGCTAAGCGGCTGACGTAGCGCCGCGTTCATCACGTCCACGCGTAACTGCTGCACCACTCCAATCGCCGCGCGGTTGAACAGCAGCGCCTGGAAATAGTGCAAACCCGCAGCCAGCAATTGCAGCAAAATAAAGCACACCAGCAGCCCGATGGCGATGCCCCAGGGCATCTGGTGTTTCGCCACCAGATTATCAATGAAGTAGCTCACCAGCACCGGGCCGGTGACTTCCGCCGCCGCCGCGATCCACAGCATGCCAACCGCCAGCCACAACGATTTTCGCCAGGGTTTACCGTATGACAGCAGGCGTTTCAGGGTTGGCCACAAACGTTGCGATTTAGCCATGATTCGCCTCCTCTGCGATTTCATCTTCATCCAGCGCCGCTTCGAGTTGCTGATAGCGGTACATATCGCGATACCATCCCTCTTTCGCTAGCAGGCTGTCATGATCGCCGCGCTGAGTCACCGCACCTTGTTGCAGCACCAGAATTTCACTGGCCTCGGTCAACGCCGATAAACGATGCGCACTGATGATCAATGTGCGGCCTTTGCCCCACTGCCGCAGGTTGTGCAGGATTTCATGCTCTGTGCGACCGTCCACCGCGGATAGTGCATCGTCGAGGATCAGGATTTCCGCATTCAGCAACAGCGCGCGGGCAATGGCTATACGCTGTTTTTGACCGCCGGAAAGCATCACACCGCGCTCACCGACTTCGGTGTCATAGCCCTGCGGCAGACGCAGAATGTCATCGTGTACACAGGCCATGCGCGCCACACGCTCAATTTCTTCCTGAGACGCATTCGGACGCCCCAGTGCCAGGTTATTGGCCACGGTATCGGAGAACAAAAATGGCGTCTGGCTCACCACCGCCAGCCGACTGCGCCAGCTATCAAGTCGCAGCTGCGTTAGCGGCAGGTTATGGTAGCGAATATCACCCTGGTCGATGTCGAAATGACGTTGAATCAGGCTCAGCAGCGTGCTTTTGCCACAGCCAGTTGGACCGCACAGTCCCAGCATCTGCCCCGGTTTCAGTTGAAAATTAACATGGCTCAGCGCCGCGCCTGCGTTGGCGGGATAATGGAATTCACGAATGGCGACCTGTAAAACGCCAGCGTCGGCAGGCAGGACTTTCTGCCCATCCTCCACCGCCGGGGCTTCCGCCAACAGCGCGCGAATACGACTCCATGCCGCGCTCCCACGTTCAACGATGTTGATCATCCACGCTAGCGCCAGCATCGGCCAAATCATCAATCCCAGATACATCACGAAGCTGGTGAGCTGACCCAGCGTCAAACTACCGTGCCACACCATCCAGCCACCACCCGCAATCGCCAGCAGGTTAGAGAAACCCACGGCGATATAAATGATGGGATCGAAACGTGCATCAACTCGCGCCACATGCAGGTTTTTCTTGCCGGTGTCGCGCGCAATGTCAGCAAACTGTTGCGATTGATGATCCTCCAGGCCAAAGGCTTTGATCATGCGAATGCTGGTGAGGCTCTCCTGTGTTTGATCGTTCAGGCTGGAGAAGGCGGCCTGGGCCACTTTGAAGCGCTGGTGCAGACGCGAACCATCTTTCTGAATGGCAATCGCCATCAGCGGCATCGGGATCAACGCCAGCAGCGTCAATTCCCAGCTGATTTGCACGCTCATCACCACCAGCACCACTAAGCCCATCACCAGCGAATCCACCAGCGTCAGGACGCCTTCACCGGCGGCAAACACTACGCGATCGACATCATTGGTGGCGCGTGCAATCAAATCACCAGTGCGATGACGCAAGTAGAACGCCGGATGCTGGCGACTCAGCTGGCGATAGAAATCTTCGCGTAATTCAACCGCGAGTTGGTAGGACGCACCGAACAGCAGCACGCGCCAGACATAGCGCAGCAGATAGACGATGACCGCCGTCACCAGCATCACGCCGATCCACATGAAAATTTTGCCGCTGCTCAAAGTGTGTTGCGTCACGCCATCGACAATCACGCCGACCACATGCGGCGGCAGCAGTTGCAATAACGCAATCACAATCAGCAAGCTGACGGCACCCAGATATCGCCGCCACTCGCGCAGGAAATACCAACTTAATTGGCTAAATAATCGCACAAGACACTCTCTTTCTGTGCCCGTTCAGGGCGCTACCGGCAACGCGGTGGTGTATTTAATCTCTTCCATGGCGAAACTGGAGGTCACATCAATCAGGCCTGGCACGCCATTCACCAGACGTTTGTAAAAAGCATCGTAACTTTTCATATCGGCTACCTGAATGCGCAGCAGATAATCGTACTCACCGGCCATGCGATAAAATGCCATCACTTCAGGCATCTGCTGCACTACCGCAACAAATTGCTGAAACCAGTCGCTGCTGTGCTGCTGTGTTTTAACAAACATAAAGGCAGTGAGAGAAAGGCCCATCTTCTCCCCATCCAGCAAAGCCACGCGCGCACGAATAATGCCATCATCTTCCAGCTTTTTCAGGCGTTTCCAGCACGGCGTAGTGGTGAGATTCACCGCATCCGCCAAAGCTTGTAGCGATAACGTGCAATCCTGTTGCAGTATCGCCAGCAAAGTGCGGTCAGTTTTATCTAGCATTCGGCGCTCCAGGAGAAAAATTTTCTCTTATTCGGGCATTATACCCGGATTAAAGCAACCTTATTTTCCTGCCAGTGCCTTACACTGTGCACAATAATGATTACGGATTCGTCACATGCAAACGCCCTGGGTTCGCCACGCCATCAATGAAATTAACGCCGATTTTCAACGCTCTGCGGATACGCATCTTATTCGCTTTGCGCTGGAGGATTTCCCTGGCATCCGCTTTTATCTCAAAGATGAAAGCACCCATCCCAGTGGCAGCCTGAAGCATCGCCTGGCACGTTCGCTGTTCCTGTATGGGTTGGCGAATGGCTGGATCCGCGAAAATACGCCCATCATTGAGGCGTCATCCGGAAGCACGGCGGTGTCAGAAGCCTATTTTGCGCGTTTGTTGGGTCTGCCATTTATTGCCGTGATGCCCGCCAGCACGGCGAAACGCAAAATCGAAATGATCCGTTTTTACGGCGGCGAGTGCCATTTCGTTGCCGATCCTTGTCAGCTATATAGCGAATCGGAACGTCTGGCGCGTGAGCTCAACGGTCATTTTATGGATCAGTTCACCTATGCCGAGCGCGCCACCGACTGGCGCGGCAACAACAATATCGCTGAAAGTATTTTCCGTCAGATGGCGCATGAACCTTTCCCGGTGCCGCATACCGTGGTGATGAGCGCGGGAACCGGTGGAACGTCAGCCACACTGGGCCGCTATATCCGTTATCAGGGGCACGATACGCGTCTGCTGGTGGTGGATCCGCAGCACTCCGTGTTCTTTGATTTCTGGCATAGTCGTGACAGCGCGCTGCGCAGCGATCGCGGCAGCATGATTGAAGGCATCGGACGTCCGCGCGTGGAGCCGTCGTTTATACCGGATGTGATCGACGAAATGATCAAAGTACCCGATGGCGCGACAGTGGCTGCGATGCTTCATCTGGAGAAAATTCTGGGTCGTCGTCCTGGCGCTTCAACCGGCACCAATTTCTGGGGCATGCTGCAGGTAGCAAAACGCATGCGGGAAAATGGCGAGCAAGGTTCGCTGGTGACGCTGTTGTGCGACAGCGGTGAGCGTTATCCGGACACCTATTACAACCCAGAGTGGGTCGCGCAGCATATCGGGGATATTCAGCCGTGGCTGCGTGAGATGCAATAAAAAACCGGACATCCTGTCCGGTTCACTGTAAGCCTCAGCATTCGGGGGAATAATCGAGGTGTGGTGTGCTCATCCAGTGATTTAAGTAATGAGACACCGCCTGTGTCTCGCAATGTCCAATAATCGGTAAATGCGGCAGCGACGATTTCAATTGGTGCATGGCGTTGCCCATGATGAAGCCGCTGCCAACGCGCTCCAGCATTTCGCGATCATTCATCGCGTCACCAAACGCCATACAATCCGCCATTGATAGCGACAGATGCTGACACAGGTGCGCCAGCGCCGCGCCTTTGTGGCAGTCCAGCGGCAGAACTTCAAGACAATCCCACGCGGAAAAACAGATATTGGCGCGTTCGCCCAGTGCTTGCTGCAGCTCCACTTTTAACGCCTGCAGCATCTCATGCGGCGCAATAAAGCAAATTTTGGTCACCTCATGCGCCGACATCTTACGCAAATCGCGAAGCTGATAATGGAAGCCGCTCATCACGTGTGCTTCCAATGCTCCCAGCAACGGTTTATCGGTGAACCAGCCCTCATCGTTGAAGATATGAATCGATGCCGGCGTTTGCCAATGCGTGTGGATCACCTCTTCGGCTACAGAAGAGGACAGATCACAGCCAAACAGCTGCTGACCTTCCAGATCGTGAATGCGTGTGCCATTGCCGGTGATCAACCAGGCCGGCAGGGTGAGCTGTTCACGTACCACCTGCACATCCATCAGATGGCGGCCCGTGGCAAAGGCAATGGTGATATCGCGCTGATGCAAGGCATGCAGGGTGTCGATGGTTTCATTCCCTAACCGATGCGTCGGCAGTAACAACGTGCCATCCATATCAAATGCCGCGAGGCGAGCCATGCAATGTCTCCTGTCTGAGTGAGGAATCTACTATCGCCTGGTAATTACGGAACTAATAGTGAATACTTTCAGGAAACTGTTCCGGGTTTAGCCATGCGCCAACTTCATCGGGTTAATCAATTTCAGCGATTGTGGCAACTCAGCCAGGGCGAGCCTCTGCGTTTGAGCGTTGCTGCCATGGCACAACACTGTTTTTGCAGTGAGCGCCATGTACGTACCTTATTACGCCAGTGGCAGGATGCAGGCTGGCTGCACTGGCGCGGCGAGTCCGGTCGCGGAAAACAAGGCGAACTGACATTTCTGATCTCACCTGAACAACTTCGCCAACAGCTGCTAACCCAGCAACTGGAAGCGGGCGAAGCGATACAAGCGTTGCAGGTACTGGATCTTCATCCTGAACGGCTGGTGAAAATGCTGCGGCCGCTGATGGGCGGCCAATGGCAGAACCAGGCACCGGTGCTGCGTATTCCCTATTATCGCGCGATGGAGCCGCTGCGGCCGCTGCGTCTGACCGGAAGGGCTGAGCAGCACCTGGTGCGGCAGATTTTCTCTGGCCTGACGCGCTTTAATGGCGACGATGTAGAAGGCGATCTTGCGCATCACTGGCAACATGATGGCAGCGGCTGTGACTGGTATTTCTGGTTACGACCTCAGCTCAGCTGGCACAACGATGAGCCAATGCATGCGGAGCAGTTGGTTGCTCAGTTACAGCAGATTATGCAAACCGTGCGTGGCAGTCGCCTGCTGGCCTCTATCGAACGCATTGAGGCGCCACATCCGCTGGCACTGCGTATTCATCTGCGTCAGAGCGACTACTGGCTGCCGCAGCGACTGGCCCATCAATACTGTCTGCTGCCACACCCTGATGCGGTTGATGTTGGTAGCGGTCCCTGGAAGCTGACCCATTTCACTGATGAGCTGGTTCGCCTGGAAAGCCATGCCCGCTGGCATCTGCAACGACCGCTGATTCAGGTGGTGGAATACTGGATTACTCCACAGCTGTTTGCCCATGGTCTCGGCACCAGCTGTCGCCACCCGGTGCAAATCGCCATTGGCGATCCTGACGAGCTGGACGCATTGCGCCCGGTCGATCACAGCATCAGCCTCGGCTTCTGTTATCTGGCACCGCGCATTTCCGCCAATTTCACTGCTGCTCAGGCAACAACACTGTTTGCATTAATACAACACAGTGGCGTGATTCAGCAGTTACCGTTGGATGAAGGCTTGATTACCGCGAGCAAGGAGTTGCTGCCCGGTTGGCCCGTTCCCTCTGCCGGGATGACCACCGTCAAGCTGCCCGAAAAACTCACAATGCACTACCATCTTCCTATCGAACTGCATGTGATGGCGCAGGCGCTGGTGTCTTTGCTGGCCCAACAGGGCTGCGAATTAACCTGCGTTTTTCATGACGTGAAAAACTGGCGTGACGATATCGACCTGAGCGATGCCGATGTGGTGATGGGTGACCGCTTAATTGGCGATGCGCCGCTGTTTACCCTGGTGAACTGGCTGGAGAACGATCCCGTATGGACTCCCTTACGTGCCCCGGTACTCCAAACGCCACTCATCGCTATCGCCCATCAGCCCGACCCAGAGCAACGCGCAGCATTAACACAGCAATTGTTCCAGCAGCTGATGGGTGACGGACATCTGTTGCCACTGTTTAACTATCGCTATCAGGTGTTTGCCCCGCCTGGCGTTGAAGGCATCCAGCTCAATACATTGGGCTGGTTTGATTTCACCCGCGCCTGGATTCCACCGCCCGCAACCGTAGGGGCTGTTCAGCCCGCGCCCGAGCCAGTACCATAGACGCACTGATTTTTGGGGAAATTGAGATGAAACGAGCCGTTGTCGTATTCAGTGGCGGACAAGATTCCACCACCTGTTTGATTCAGGCACTGCAGCAGTATGATGAAGTGCACTGTGTCACCTTCGATTATGGTCAGCGCCATCGCGAGGAGATTGAAGTCGCGGCAGAACTGGCGCACAAACTGGGTGCGCGTGCACACAAAGTACTGGATGTGACGCTGCTCAATGAGCTGGCAGTCAGCAGCCTGACGCGCGATAACATTCCAGTGCCCACTTACGATCCTGACGCCAGCGGGTTGCCGAGCACTTTTGTGCCGGGCCGCAATATTCTGTTCCTGACTTTAGCCTCTATCTACGCCTATCAGGTGGAAGCCGAGGCGGTGATTACCGGTGTCTGCGAAACAGATTTCTCCGGCTACCCTGATTGCCGCGATGAGTTCGTTAAAGCGCTCAACAATGCCGTGAGTCTCGGTATGGCGCGCAACGTTCGCTTCGAAACGCCACTGATGTGGCTGAATAAAGCGGAAACCTGGGCGCTGGCCGATTACTGGCAGCAGTTGCCACTGGTGCGGGCGGAAACCCTGACCTGTTATCACGGCGTGAAAGGCGATGGCTGTGGTGAATGCGCGGCTTGCCATCTGCGCGCGCGCGGGTTGGCGGATTATCAGGCTAATGCTTCAGCCGTCATGGCAGCGATGAAACAAAAAAGCGGCCTTAACTGATTGCGCTAAATCGGTGGCTCGAAGTGATTGCGCGGCCTGGCTGGTTGGGAGGGTTTAGCTGATTCGCTAGCAGGAAATAATTGAGCTGCTTCGCTAGCCGGAACTGATTGAGCGACTTCGTTCGCTGCAACTAATTGGGCTACTTAACTAGCTGGAACTTATTAAGCGGCTCCGCTGGCTGGCGTTTCTGACGCCAGCTCGCTCTGCTATTAATGGCTTTCTACCATCAATGCCGACAAACGGTCGCGCAACTCCCCTTCCATCGGTACCGCTTTTTGCGTACGCAAATCGATGCAGACAAAAGTTAACGCGGCGTCTGCCACCACGGTGTTATCACCCACCAGCAGCACGCGCTGCGAAATAATGCCGCTTTTGCCATTCAACTGTGACACTTCGCTCTCAATATGTAATACGTCGCCCAGCACCGCCGGACGACGATAGTTAATATTGATATTGACCACCACAAACGCCAGCTTCTGATCCATCAGCCAGTGAAAAGCATCGACATCCTCCAGCCACTGCCAGCGCGCCTCTTCCAGAAACTCGAGATAACGTGCGTTATTTACATGCTGATAAACGTCCAGATGATAGCCGCGTACCTTGATGGTGGTTTGCATTGTTGCTCCTGTTCAGACTGTGAATGTCAACTGGTATGACCTGCTGAGCATAGCACAGCCTGATTGGGTGCTTTATCAATCCTTCAAAGTCGCGACACGCCTCACAGTTTCAGGCGATCGCTGTTACGTTCGACCAGCGCATTGCCGATGCCCGGTATTTCCTTAAGCTGATCGATGGCGGTAAACGGACCATATTGCTCGCGGTAACTGACAATCGCCTGAGCTTTCTTCAGACCGATGCCGTTCATTGCGGCTGCGAGCTGTTCAGCGCTGGCTTGATTGATGCTGACCTGTCCCTCTTGCGGCGAGGATACTTGCGTCGCCTGCGTTTCGCTGGGGCTTTCGGCCGCGGACAGTCCGGTGGTATAGAGTGCGCCACCCAGCGCCAGCGTGATACATAGAGCGCGAAAAGTTGATTTCACCATGCTGTGTTTCTCCTTGTGTTTGACAGCCACAGCAGAGTGTCACAGCGTGTTTTCAGGCTCAAAAGGACAATGGAAGAAATGGAAAAGGCCGCAGAAGCGGCCTTTGAGTGTTGCAGCGGATTCACATTTTTTGTGAGGCTTACTGGTTTTGTGCAGCCGCGCCGTATTTGATTTTCGCGTCTTTGCGCAGGTTTTCCAGCAGCGCTTCAAACGCAATCTGTGCGTTATTCTGCGTCACGCCTTTCACCATCTCATCAATCTGCGCCTGCGGCATATTACCCGGGCTGACTTTATCCAGTGCGACCAGTACCACGTTACCCTGCATATCCTCGCTCACACCCCAGGACGGTTTGTTGTCCGCGGGTTGTGGCAAGTTAAAGGCAGACTGCGCAACCGGATCCTGTGCATTACGATCAAAGGATTTACTGGCGCTCAGGGTCAAGCCTGCCGCTTTCAGCGCATCTTCTTTACCGGCTTTCAGATCAACCAGCAGCTTATCGGCCTGAGCTTTAGCCTGCTGCGTGGCTTTGTCATGCTTCAGCGTGTCGGCAATCTGCGCTTTCACCTGGTCCAGCGGTTTCACGGCTTCAGGCTTGTGCTCGCTGATGCGCAGCACGAATGCACGATCGCCATCGACGCTGATGATGTCAGAGTTATTACCCGGCGCACCGTTTTGGCCCACCAGTCCACCGTTGAAGATCGCCTGCTTGACCTGATCGAAATCGAGTTCAGCCGGAACATTATCACGCGTGATCCAGCCGGTTTCCGTGACTTTCAGACCAGAAGCCTGTGCCGCACCCGCCAGCGACTCATTGTCATTGCTGGCCGCTTCACTGACTTTCTGCTGCAGCTTGTAAAAGGCGTCGACTGCTTTTTCCTGCTTCACCTTGTCAGCAACGGCGTCATGGATTTCAGCCAGCGGCTTAATCTGCTCGGCCTGGATATCATCCAGACGTACCACCAGGAAACCGACTGAAGATTTAATCACGCCAGACAGCTGGCCTTTCTGCGTCAGGTTGGCATTTTTCAGCTCATCCGGCGTGGTGCCCGGCTCCAGCCAACCCATATCGCCACCTTTGCGTGCCGAAATTGGGTCAATGGATTTGCTTTTTGCCAGCGTGGCGAAGTCTTCACCCTTCTTCAGCGCTTCCAGAACGGCATTGGCATCCGCTTCAGTTTTGGTCTGAATCACGCTGTAGCGATTGCGCTGCGGCTGTGAGTAATCAGCTTTGTGTTGATCGAACCAACTCTGAATGTCCGCTTCGCTTACGGTTTCCTGCATGCTGGCTGCATCCATTTTGATGTAGCTGACGCGGAACTGCTCAGGTGCCATGAAGCTGTTCTGATGCTGCTGGTAATACTGATTGATCTCATCATCACTGGCCGTTTGTTTCGCTGCCAGCGCGTTAACATCAATCACCGCCTGACGAATTTCACGCTGCTGCGAGACCAGGTCTACCAGCTTGCTGGTTTCACCTTTCAGCATGAAATCGGTATTAGCGATGGCATTGATCAACTGCTGAGTGGCCAACTGCTTACGCAGCGCCGCCGCGTACTGATCCGGCGTAAAGCCCATCTGATTGATTAAGCCGTTGTACTTCGCGTTATCAAACTTGCCGTTAGTCTGGAAAGCTTTTTGATTGAAGATCGCCTGCTTGATCTGATCATCGCTAATGCCAATCTTCAGATCTTTGATGTATTGATCAAGCAACGCCTGATCAATCAGCTGAGACAGCGCCTGCTGACGCATCTGCTGCATGTAACCTTCGTTGCTGGCCAGCTGCGAGAATTGATCGCCCAGCATCTGCTGCTGACGATTACGCTCGTTGTTAAAGCCCTGCTCAAGCTCTGCACGGCTAATTTCATGGCCATTAACTTTGGCGGCATAATCGCTGCCACCGCCGATCAGGTAGTTGCCCACCCCGGTCAGTACGAAAGACAGGATGATCAATCCCAGAATGATCTTGAGCACGACATGATTCGACGCCGCGCGTAAATTGTCCATCATGGTATGACAACACTCCGCTGTAGTGTGAATGTAAAGCTCTGACACGATGTCATCATCGTGCAACTGCTGTTCAGGCTGGCAGTTGGCAACCATGCGGAGACAATAGCCTGTGGCCATCGCCGCGCATCAAGAATAAAAAAGGCACATCAAAAATGATGTGCCCGTATGTTACATGAGAACGGCTTTTTCGTCCTCAATCCATAGAAGAAAATGCTTCAATGGATGTGTCAGCGGTCATTAATTGACTGAGTCTTTCAGTGCTTTACCTGCACGGAAGCCCGGAACTTTACCAGCCGGGATGGTGATCTCTTTACCGGTTTGCGGGTTACGGCCTGTACGAGCAGCACGCTCACGTACAGAGAAAGTACCGAAACCAACCAGTGCCACTTCATCACCGCCTTTCAGCGCGTCAGAAACGGAGCCCATGAATGCATCTAACACACGTCCCGCTGCTGCTTTAGAAATGTCAGCGTCTGCAGCAATTTTGTCGATCAACTGTGACTTATTCACTCTATTCATCCCCTCTTTTATTATTCACATCGCACCCGCGCTTCCCGCCCGGTGCGAACGCGCAGCCAGTTATATCAAGCCTGTGGAGCTGAAACAACGGTATTCATCTTAATCGTTGATTCAACAGCCCCCTAAATTAGCGGCACAAAAAAAAGCTGGCAAGCACCATTTGGCCTGCCAGCTTCGCTTTTTAACGGTTTTTGCCGTTAATCACTATTTTGCCGTCGCAACCTGCATGCCGTAAGGCGCATTTTCCAGTGCCAGGTTCAGCACTTCTTCAATACGCTTCACAGGATGGATGGTCAGATCGGCAATCACGTTCTGTGGAATCTCTTCCAGATCGCGCTTATTTTCATCCGGGATTAACACGGTTTTGATGCCACCGCGATGCGCTGCCAGCAGCTTCTCTTTCAGACCACCAATCGGCAGCACCTGACCGCGCAGAGTGATCTCACCTGTCATCGCCACATCAGAGCGCACCGGATTTCCGGTCAGACAAGAAACCAGCGCCGTACACATGGCTATACCAGCACTTGGACCATCTTTCGGCGTTGCCCCTTCCGGCACGTGCACGTGGATATCACGTTTCTCGTGGAAATCCCCGTTGATGCCGAGTTTCTCCGCACGTGCGCGAACCACTGTCAGCGCCGCCTGGATAGACTCCTGCATCACTTCACCCAGTGAGCCGGTGTAAGTCAGTTTGCCTTTACCCGGTACGCAGGCGGTTTCAATGGTCAGCAGATCGCCCCCCACTTCCGTCCATGCCAGACCGGTGACCTGACCTACGCGGTTTTCAGTGTCCGCTCGACCATAATCAAAGCGCTGCACGCCCAGGAAGTCGTGAAGGTTTTCACCATTAATCTTGATGCTCTTCTTACTTTTGTCCATCAGCAGCGTTTTCACTGCTTTACGGCACAGCTTGGAGAGTTCACGTTCCAGACTACGCACGCCCGCTTCACGGGTGTAGTAACGAATAATGCCGATGATAGCGCTATCGTCAACACTGATCTCTTTTTCTTTCAGTGCATTACGCTCAATCTGTTTCGGCAGTAAGTGCTGTTTGGCGATATTCAGTTTTTCATCTTCGGTATAACCCGAGAGACGAATCACTTCCATACGATCCAGCAGCGGTGCCGGGATGTTCATGGAGTTCGAGGTCGCCACAAACATCACATCGGAGAGATCGTAATCCACTTCCAGATAGTGATCGTTGAACGCAATGTTCTGCTCTGGATCCAGCACTTCCAGCAGTGCCGAAGCCGGATCGCCACGCATATCGGACGACATCTTATCGATCTCATCCAGCAGGAACAGCGGGTTCTTCACGCCAACTTTCGCCATTTTCTGGATCAGTTTGCCCGGCATAGAACCGATGTAAGTACGGCGATGTCCACGGATTTCCGCTTCATCACGTACGCCACCCAACGCCATACGCACATATTTACGGCCGGTGGCTTTCGCGATCGACTGACCCAGCGAGGTTTTACCCACGCCTGGCGGTCCGACGAGGCACAGAATTGGGCCCTTAATTTTGCTAACGCGACTCTGCACCGCAAGATACTCAAGAATGCGGTCTTTCACGCGTTCCAGACCGTAATGATCGGTATCCAGCGTTTCCTGCGCCTTCAGCAGGTCTTTTTTCACTTTGCTGCGCGCGACCCACGGAACCTGAACCATCCAGTCGATATAACCGCGTACCACGGTGGCTTCTGCAGACATCGGCGACATCATTTTCAGCTTCTGCAGTTCTGCTTCGGCTTTTTCGCGCGCTTCAGTCGGCATTTTTGCCGCTTCAATTTTACGTTTCAGCGCTTCGTATTCGTCCGGCGCATCATCCATCTCGCCCAGCTCTTTCTGAATGGCTTTCATTTGCTCATTCAGATAGTACTCACGCTGGCTTTTCTCCATCTGCTTTTTCACGCGATTGCGAATGCGCTTCTCAACCTGCAGCAGATCGATTTCGGATTCCATCATCGCCATCAGATATTCAAGACGTTCGTTGATGTCGGACATTTCCAGCACTGACTGCTTATCAGCCAGCTTCAGCGGCATATGCGCTGCTACGGTGTCGGCGAGACGCGCCGCATCGTCGATGCTGTTCAGTGAGGTCAAAACCTCAGGAGGAATTTTTTTATTCAGTTTGATGTAGCCTTCAAACTGATTAATCGCCGTACGCACCAGCACTTCCTGCTCACGCTCTTCAATTTCTGGCGAGATCAGGTATTCGGCCTGGGCAACAAAATGGTCACCATTATCAGCCAGTGTGGTGATGTGCGCACGCTGCAAGCCTTCAACCAGCACTTTCACCGTGCCATCGGGCAGCTTGAGCATCTGCAATACGGAAGCGACGGTCCCTACAGAGAAGAGATCGTTAATACCAGGTTCATCCGTTGAAGCCTCTTTCTGGGCAACCAGCATGATCTTCTTGTCATGATCCATTGCCGCTTCGAGGCAACGAATCGATTTTTCCCGACCAACAAACAACGGAATTACCATGTGCGGATAAACCACCACGTCGCGCAAAGGCAACACGGGGATTTCAATGCGTTCAGAACGCTCAGGATTCATAGAGCTCTCTCTTAGTTTAATGTCCGCCAGGTGATGGGTACCGCGTAAAAGAAGTTTGCAGTTCAACCCACAGGATATTGAGTATATGGGGATGCTTGGTCGACATTCAATGTCAGGGGAGAGAGAAAAACAAAAGGGGAAACATTTTCCCCTTTTTTAAGATAACAACATGGTTAGATTGTTTATTTATTCGCCAGAAGCCTGAGCTTCGTGCTTACCATAAATCAACATCGGCTCGGATTGACCGTCAATCACTGACTCATCAATCACCACTTTTTCCACGTCATCCATCGATGGCAGATCGTACATGGTTTCCAGCAGCGCACCTTCTACGATAGAACGCAGACCACGCGCACCGGTTTTGCGTGACATCGCTTTCTTAGCGATCGCCGTCAGCGCTTCATCACGGAACTCCAGCTCCACACCTTCAAGGTTAAACAGAGCCTGATACTGTTTGGTCAACGCATTCTTCGGTTCGCGTAGAATCTGAATAAGGGCTTCTTCACTCAATTCACTCAGCGTCGCCACCACCGGCAGACGACCAATGAATTCTGGAATCAGACCAAATTTGATCAGATCTTCTGGCTCAACCTGCGACAGCAACTCGCCTTCGCTGGCTTTCTGCGATTTACCTTTCACCGTAGCGCCGAAGCCGATACCGGATCCGGTTTCCACGCGCTGAGAAATCACTTTGTCGAGGCCAGCAAAAGCACCACCACAAATGAACAGGATCTTAGACGTATCAACCTGCAGGAACTCCTGCTGTGGATGCTTACGTCCACCCTGCGGCGGAACCGCGGCAACGGTCCCTTCGATAAGCTTCAGCAACGCCTGCTGTACGCCTTCACCAGAAACGTCACGCGTGATTGACGGGTTATCTGACTTACGAGAAATCTTATCGATTTCATCGATATAAACGATACCGCGCTGTGCTTTCTGCACATCGTAATCACACTTCTGCAGCAATTTCTGGATGATGTTTTCCACATCCTCACCCACATAACCGGCTTCGGTCAGGGTGGTGGCATCCGCCATGGTGAACGGAACATCCAGCAAACGCGCCAGGGTTTCAGCCAGCAAAGTTTTACCGCTACCGGTTGGACCGATCAGCAGAATGTTACTTTTGCCCAGTTCGATTCCATTACTGGTATCGCCGTTGCGCAGACGTTTGTAGTGGTTATAGACCGCTACCGCCAGCACTTTTTTCGCCCTTTCCTGACCGATGACGTAATCATCTAAATGATGACGGATTTCATGCGGTGTCGGCAGTGCACTGCGCTCACGGTGCGGAGCCACTTCTTTAATCTCTTCGCGAATGATGTCGTTGCATAAATCAACACATTCGTCGCAAATATACACTGACGGCCCGGCAATCAGCTTACGGACTTCATGCTGGCTTTTGCCGCAGAAAGAGCAGTACAGCAACTTACCTGAACCGTCTTTGCGCTTATCTGTCATCAGCTAACCTCTTTTCGTTCTCAGACCCAATTTGGTGTACGGCACTGGCCGCACATCAACGGCCGATATTCATGCAACTCATCGTGCTGCCCCGTTAACTATAGCGTAAGGGGCAGCCAGATGTGTCTTATTGGCGATGCGTCAGAATGGAATCGACTAAGCCATACTCTACCGCTTCGCTGGCAGAGAGGAAACGATCGCGCTCAGTGTCGCGTTCGATCTCTTCCAGCGATTTGCCAGTGTGTTCAGCCATCAACTCATTCATACGCTGCTTCACTTTCAGAATTTCACGCGCATGGATTTCAATATCCGTCGCCTGGCCCTGATAACCGCCCAGCGGCTGGTGAATCATGACGCGGGAATTCGGCAGGCAGAAGCGCTTACCTTTGGTCCCTGCAGTCAGCAGGAACGCACCCATCGAACAAGCCTGCCCCATACAAATGGTGCTGACGTCCGGCTTGATAAATTTCATAGTGTCATAAATCGACATCCCGGCAGTAATCACGCCGCCTGGCGAGTTAATGTAGAGATAAATGTCTTTTTCAGGATTCTCAGCTTCCAGAAACAGCATCTGCGCCACGATCAGGTTGGCCATATGATCTTCAACCTGGCCGGTCAGGAAGATCACACGCTCTTTGAGCAGGCGGGAGTAAATGTCGTATGAACGCTCGCCGCGCGAGGTTTGTTCGACCACCATTGGCACCAGCGCCATGTGCGGTGCAGTAAATTCACGATCGCCACTGTATGACATTACCGTCTCCTGATAAATTTCATTGGCAACATTCTGTACCGATATTACGTGAGGCGCGTCGGGAAAACTATGCGCTGCCTTCTCACTCCGACATAACAGGACGGTTAATCAGCCAGTCTCACTGTTTTCATGCATTCTCCCTGTATCTGGGGATGCTGCCCAGTTGTTTCAAGCATAACAACCTTTTGCCCATTCGCTAACACGGAAAAAGAGCTTAGCGAACAATTTGCCGATTAATTAGGCAAATAGAGGACAAATCTGTGCGGTTAGCGCCCTAAAACGAAAAAGCCCGCGACTTTTCAGTCGCGGGCTTCGCACTTTCGGTTAACTAACGAATCAGGCCGCTGAGGTCTGGTTCATCAGTTCCTGGAAGTTGGTTGCTTTATCGGTCACTTTGGCTTTCGCCAGAACCGCTTCTACAGCCTGCTCTTCCAGCGCAACGTTGCGCATGTTGTTCATCAGCTCGTTGTTCTTGCTGTAGAACTCGATCACTTCCTGCGGATCTTCGTACGCAGAAGCCATCTCTTCGATCAGCGCTTTAACGCGATCTTCGTCAGCTTTCAGCTCGTTGATGCGAATCACTTCGCCCAGCAGCAGACCGACAACAACGCGACGTTTAGCCTGCTCTTCGAACAGCTCACGTGGCAGTTCGAAAGCTTGCTTCTCGTTGCCACCAAAACGCTGAGCAGCCTGGCGACGCAGAACGTCGATTTCGCTGTCGATCAGTGCCACTGGCACGTCGATGTCGTTGGCTTCAACCAGACCATCAATCGCCTGAGATTTCACGCGGTTACGGATAGCGCCTTTCAGCTCACGATCCATGTTCTTACGCACTTCTGCACGCAGACCGGCAACGGAACCATCTTCAACGCCAAAGCGCTTGATGAACTCTTCAGTCAGTTCTGGCAGCTCGCGAGTTTCCACTTTCTTCAGCACGATTTCGAACTTCGCGTCTTTCCCTTTCAGGGTTTCAGCGTGGTAATCGTCCGGGAATTTCACGTCGATAGTGAAGGTTTCGCCCGCTTTGTGGCCAACAACACCTTCTTCGAAGCCTGCGATCATACGACCCTGGCCCATCGCCAGTACGAAGTCAGACGCTTTGCCGCCTTCGAACTCTTCGCCGTCTACTGAACCGGAGAAGTCGATGGTTGCGCGATCTTCAGCAGTCGCTGCTGCATCGCTCTCTTTCCAGGTCGCCTGCTGCTTCTGCAGGGTTTCCAGCATGGTATCAACGTCAGCATCGGTGACTTCAACCACTGGCTTCTCGACTTCGATAGCATCCAGGCCTTTCAGCTCAACTTCAGGATACACTTCGAACTCGACCGCGTAGGTGAAATCTTCACCTTCTTTGTACTCACCTGGCACGTAGTTTGGTGCGCCAGCTGGGTTGATTTTCTCTTTGATGATGGCGTCAACAAAGTTGCGCGTCATCAGCTCGCCCAGCACGTCCTGGCGAACAGAAGCACCGTAGCGCTGAGAAATGATGTTTGCCGGCACTTTGCCTTTACGGAAACCGTCGATACGGACTTTCTTAGCCACTTCCACCAGTTCTTTCTTCACTGCGCTTTCGATGCTGTCAGCTGCAACAGTAATCGAAATGCGACGGCCCAGACCCTGAGTGGTTTCTACTGAAACTGTCATCTTGTTACCTCAAAAAATCACGTGCTCGGTCAACTTCAGACACCACACATTAAATGCGCCGTATCCAACAATCGGGACGGCCTCTGCAGGCAGAACCTAATCCCTGTCACCAGAAGCGTCCCGAAGACATTCCGGAAAAATAGACGCCGCATTATAGCGGCATCGCTGGAATGAGTCGAGGCTGCAAACTCACCACTTTTTAGCGGTTTTGCTGCTTTTTTGCGCCATGGATCGCGTTTGAGGGTAATAGATGAAAAGAAAACGGCCCGCAGGCCGTTTTGAGAGAGGATGAAGTGAGAACTCAGGCGAGGGTACCCGCTCCACGACAGTTCGGTGACGCCAGCACGGTATCTTGCAAGCCATCCCACTCTTTTTGCGTGTAAGTGTGTAGTGCCAGTGCGTGCACGCTCCCTGCTAACTCTTCGGTCAATTCGCCATAAATGGCGCGATGACGCTGCAGGAAACGCTGGCCGGTAAACACATCGCTGACAATCACCACTTTAAAGTGACTTTCAGAACCAGCGGGCACGTTATGACGATAGCTTTCATCATGCACTTCGAGATGTGCAGGTTCGAACGCCTTACGCAGCTTTTCTTCTATTTGTTCGCGAATCATTGTTAACACTCCTCAACGGCGAGCGCTGTGCCCATCTGTTTAAATATTAGTAGGTTTTTTGCCCAACCCGCAGGCGCGCCGGAAATAATTCCTGATCTGCTGCGCATCTTAACGGGCTTATTCGTCAGGTCAACGCTGTCAGGTAACCTTCTGTCCGAAAAAAGCCTTTACAATCAATTTCCACTGGCACGGGGCTTTTTTCGCCGTCGCGCAATGCTATGATGGCCGCAGTTTTGCAAACCAACCCATATGCTAACGAGAATGAGTATGTTGAAAAAACTGTTATTCCCTCTGCTGGCTGCATTTATTTTGGCCGGCTGTGCCAGCAATAACACCACCCTGAACATTCAGCCTAAGATCCAGCTGCCACAGCAAGATCCTGGTCTGATGGGTGCCACCATCAGCGTTAACGGTGCCGATCAGCGTTCCGATCAGGCACTGGCAAAAGTGAATCGTGACGGTCAGTTAGTCACCTTAACACCATCGCGCGATCTGCGTTTCCTGTTACAGGAAGTGCTGGAGAAGCAGATGACAGCACGCGGTTATATGATCGGACCAAACGGTGCGGTTGACCTGCAGATTGTCGTCAATGGTCTTTACGCTGATGTGACACAAGGTAACGTGCGTTACAGCATTACCACCAAAGCCGACATTTCCATCATTGCGACCGCGAAAAACGGCAACAAGCAGGTTAAAAACTATCGTCAGACTTACAGCGTAGAAGGCGCATTTACCGCCACTAACGCGAAGATCACCAACGCGGTCAACTCTACCCTGAGCGACGTGATTGCTGATATGGCGCAGGACACCAGCGTTCACGAGTTTATTAAACAGAACGCCCGCTAATTCCTCAGCTATTCTGCCCGGTCATCTTTGGCCGGGCATCATTTCAGGTTGGTTATGACTTCTCACTATCTGCGCATTTTCACCCAACGTAATGCAGCCGTATTACTGCTGCTCGGTTTTGCTTCCGGCCTGCCTTTAGCATTGACAGCCGGGACCCTACAGGCGTGGATGACCGTAGAGAATGTCGATCTGAAAACCATCGGTTTCTTCTCCCTTGTCGGCCAGGCTTACGTGTTTAAGTTCCTGTGGTCGCCGATGATGGATCGCTATACCCCGCCGTTTCTTGGCCGTCGCCGTGGCTGGCTGCTGGTCACGCAACTCGCGCTGATCGCCGGTATTATCGCCATGGGCTTTATGCAGCCTTCGCGCGATCTGACGCTGCTGGCTGCCCTGGCCGTGCTGGTTGCCTTCTGTTCTGCATCGCAGGATATCGTGTTTGATGCCTGGAAAACCGATGTGCTACCGCCAGAAGAACGGGGCAGCGGAGCCGCGATTACTGTGTTGGGTTATCGCCTGGCGATGCTGATTTCAGGCGGACTGGCGCTGTGGCTGGCCGATCGCTATCTGGGATGGCAGGCGACTTACTGGTTAATGGCACTGTTGATGTTGCCAGGTTTGATGGCGACATTGCTGGCCAAAGAGCCCGCAGCACCCGCGCGTGAGCCGCACACCCTGCGTCAGGCCGTTTCGTTCCCGCTCAAAGACTTCTTCCTGCGTAACAATGCCTGGCTGCTGATCACCTTAATCATCCTTTATAAGCTGGGTGATGCTTTTGCTGCGTCGCTCACCACCACCTTCCTGATTCGCGGCGTAGGTTTCAGCGCCGGCGATGTCGGACTGGTGAATAAAACGCTGGGATTGCTGGCAACTATCATTGGTGCACTGTACGGCGGTGTGCTGATGCAACGCCTGAGCCTGTTCCGTGCCCTGATGATTTTCGGCATTCTTCAGGCCGTTTCCAACTTCGCCTACTGGCTATTGGCCGTGACGCCGCCTCATTTATGGAGCATGGCCAGCGCGGTGTTCATAGAAAATCTTTGCGGCGGGATGGGCACCGCCGCGTTTGTGGCGCTGCTGATGACATTGTGCAATAAGTCGTTTTCCGCAACGCAGTTCGCGCTGCTCTCTGCCCTTTCCGCCGTCGGGCGTGTCTATGTCGGACCGGCAGCGGGATGGCTGGTTGAGCTGTGGGGCTGGCCGACCTTCTACGCTTTCACTGTGTTTGCAGGCGTGCCTGGTTTATTGCTGCTGTGGATTAGCCGCAGCACCCTGCAAGCCATTCAGCAGAGCGGAGAGTTTATGATACGAACCCGCTGGCCGCAGGGCTATCGCTGGACAGTGCGTCTGTTCAGCTTCGGAAGTGGCCTGCTGGCACTCTGGTTGGTGATGCTAGCCCTGAATGCAGCGGGCATCTGGCATGTCAATGCGCTGCTGACACCACTTTTTGAGATGGGCATGGCACTGGCGCTGGTGGCCGTGGCGCTAGGTGTGATTCTGGATTGTATGGCGTTAAGAAAAATGCCGGGAAAAAATCTGAGTTAAGTAATGATAATTTGCCAGCGGCTAAATATTTGGCTAAAAAAATAACAACGAACTCATTTTAACGAATAGCATTTTTTTCATCGCGAAAAAGAAACATTAAATTAACAACCCTGGAATATATTTAAATCCGGTGCGCAATTACTTTGTAGAAAACTCATCATCCAAATGCTACACAATTGTTAAATAAATGAGCATTAATAGTACGGTTTATGCTTTCCCTGATTTTTCTGCGGTTTCTATCATTGTTTTTTGTTATATTGACGCCAACTGCTTGTCGCAATTAATAATTTGTCACCCTGCGCAACATCTGTGACACCCTTAGCAAAAGGTGTCAACAGCCTTCTGACACATCCTTAAGCTGGTTTACACTGCATAAACCTTCCCGTAAAATGCGCGCACACTTAAACGACAATAGAGCCCTTTGTCATTGAGGTCGTTAAATGAGACTCAGGAAATACAATAAAAGTTTGGGGATTTTGTCATTAATTGCAGGCGCTGTATTACTCAGTGGCTGCGATAGTGCGTTGTTAAATCCCAAAGGACAGATTGCACTGGAGCAACGTTCGCTGATTCTGACAGCTTTTGGCTTGATGATGATCGTGGTTATCCCGGCAGTCTTCATGGCAGTATTCTTTGCCTGGAAATATCGGGCAACCAATACTAATGCGACTTATAGCCCTAACTGGTCACACTCTAACAAAGTGGAAGCCGTGGTCTGGACGATTCCAATCCTGATCATTATCTTCCTCGGCGTGCTGACCTGGAAATCAACCCACGCACTTGAGCCAAGCAAACCGCTGGTCTCTGATGTGAAGCCGGTTGAGATCGATGTGGTTGCGCTGGACTGGAAATGGCTGTTTATCTACCCGGAACAGGGTATTGCAACCGTGAACCAGATTGCCTTCCCGGCAAATACTCCGGTGAACTTCAAGATCACCTCCAACTCCGTAATGAACTCCTTCTTTATTCCTACGCTCGGTAGCCAGATCTACGCCATGGCGGGCATGCAGACTAAACTGCACCTGATCGCCAATGAGCCAGGAACATTCGACGGTATCTCTGCGAACTTCAGTGGTCGCGGTTTCTCTGGCATGAAGTTCAAAGCCATTGCAACCAAAGACGATGCGGAATTCCAGCAGTGGGTGGCTAAAGTTAAAGCAGCACCTAACGCGCTGACCACCATGGATGATTTCGAGAAACTGGCTGCGCCAAGCGAAAATCACCCGGTGGAATATTTCTCAACTGCGAATCCAGAACTGTTCAAGCAGGTTATTGATAAGTTCATGATGAGCCACGGGAAGATGGACATGCCAGAGCACAAAGGCATGGACATGAATCACGCCGCTGCTGCGGGAGCCGAGGAATAATACGATGTTCGGAAAATTAACACTGGATGCAGTGCCATACCACGAACCCATTATCGTGGTAACGGTAGCCGCAATCATCTTAGGTGGTCTGGCACTGGTTGCCGCGATTACTTATTTTGGTAAGTGGCAATACCTGTGGTCAGAATGGTTCACCTCCATTGACCACAAAAAACTGGGTATCATGTACATCATCATGGCTTTCGTCATGCTGCTGCGCGGCTTTGCCGATGCAGTAATGATGCGTACCCAACAAGTGATGGCTTCCGCAGGCGAAGCCGGCATATTACCACCGCACCACTACGACCAGATCTTCACCGCGCACGGCGTGATCATGATCTTCTTCGTGGCGATGCCTTTCGTGGTAGGTCTGATGAACATCGCGGTACCGCTGCAAATCGGTGCACGTGACGTTGCCTTCCCGTTCCTGAACAACCTGAGCTTCTGGTTTACCGCGATCGGTGTGATCCTGGTGAACATTTCTCTGGGTGTGGGCGAGTTCGCACAGACTGGCTGGTTGGCTTATCCACCGCTTTCGGGCGCGGAATACAGTCCTGGCGTCGGGGTCGATTATTGGATCTGGAGTCTCCAGCTATCCGGTATCGGTACGACATTGACCGGTATCAACTTCTTCGTGACCATTCTGAAGATGCGTGCACCGGGTATGGACCTGTTCAAGATGCCAGTATTCACCTGGGCATCACTGTGTACCAACGTCCTGATCATCGCTGCGTTCCCGGTTCTGACCGTCACGCTGGCACTGTTGACGCTTGACCGTTACCTCGGCTTCCATTTCTTCACCAATGAAATGGGCGGTAACATGATGATGTACGTCAACCTGATTTGGGTCTGGGGTCACCCGGAAGTATACATCCTCGTTCTGCCAGTATTCGGTGTGTTCGCGGAAGTCACTGCAACCTTCTCCAAAAAGCGTCTGTTCGGTTACACCTCTCTGGTGTGGGCGACCATCGCGATTACCGTTCTGTCGTTCATCGTTTGGCTGCACCACTTCTTCACCATGGGTGCCGGTGCGAACGTTAACGCCTTCTTCGGTATTATGACGATGATCATCGCGATTCCGACCGGCGTGAAAATCTTCAACTGGCTGTTCACCATGTATCAGGGTCGCGTTGAGTTCCACTCAGCGATGCTGTGGACAATCGGCTTCCTGGTCACCTTCTCTATCGGTGGTATGACCGGTGTTCTGCTGGCGGTTCCGGGTGCGGACTTCATTCTGCACAACAGCCTGTTCCTGATTGCACACTTCCATAACGTGATTATCGGTGGTGTGGTGTTCGGTTGTATGGCTGGCGTGACCTACTGGTTCCCGAAAGCATTCGGCTTCACCCTGAACGAAAAATGGGGTATCCGCGCATTCTGGTTCTGGATCATTGGTTTCTTCGTTGCCTTTATGCCGCTGTACGCACTGGGCTTCATGGGTATGACCCGTCGTATCAGCCAGGACATCGATCCTCAGTTCCACTCACTGCTGGTTGTTGCAGCAGGCGGTGCGGCACTGATTGCATGCGGTATCCTGTGCCAGCTGACTCAGTTCTACGTTTCTGTGCGTGACCGCGACCAGAACCGCGATCTGACCGGTGACCCGTGGGGTGGTCGTACGCTGGAGTGGGCAACCTCTTCACCGCCTCCGTTCTATAACTTTGCTGTTATCCCTGAAATCCACGAGCGCGATGCGTTCTGGGAAATGAAAGAGAAAGGCGAAGCCTATAAGCAACCAGAAAAATATGAAGAAATTCATATGCCGAAAAACAGCGGCGCAGCCCTGATTATCGCAGCCTTCATGACTGTGTTTGGTTTCGCGATGATCTGGCACATCTGGTGGCTGGCTGGCCTTACCTTCCTGGCCACAATTGTGACCTGGATTGTGAAGAGCTTCGATGAAGACGTGGATTACTACGTTCCGGTTGCTGAAGTCGAGCAGATCGAGAAGAAGCACTTTGACGAAATCAGCAAAGCAGGTCTGAAATAATGTCAACTGAAACTGCAAAACACCACCACGACGCCCATGCGGAGCATGGGCATCACGATGCAGGAGCCAATAAAGTCTTTGGCTTCTGGATCTACCTGATGAGTGACTGCATTATCTTCGCAACCCTGTTTGCGACCTATGCAGTTATGGTCAATAACACTGCCGGTGGTCCGGCAGGTAAAGACATCTTTGAACTGCCGTTTGTGCTGGTTGAAACCGCGCTGCTGCTGCTCAGCTCCATTACTTATGGAATGGCAGTGATCGCGATGAACAACCAGAACAAAGGTTCAGTCATTAGCTGGTTGGCTCTGACCTTCCTGTTTGGTGCTGGATTCATCGGCATGGAAATCTATGAATTCCATCACCTGATCCTGAAAGGCTTCGGTCCTGACCGCAGTGGTTTCTTGTCCGCGTTCTTTACGCTGGTCGGTACCCACGGTCTGCACGTGACCTCAGGCCTGATCTGGATGGCAGTGATGATGTTCCAGATTTCTAAACGTGGTCTGACTGCAACCAACCGCACCCGCATCATGTGCCTGAGCTTGTTCTGGCACTTCCTGGATGTGGTTTGGATCTGCGTATTCACCGTTGTCTATCTGATGGGAGCCATGTAATGAGTCATTCAGTTAACGAACATGGCGCTTCTCACGGTAGCGTGAAGTCTTACATGATCGGCTTCATCCTCTCTATCATCCTGACCGGTATTCCGTTCTGGATGGTAATGGATGGCGGCGCATCACACGGCACGATTCTGGGTGTGGTTCTGGTGTGTGCGGTGGTTCAGGTGTTAGTGCACCTGGTCTACTTCCTGCACTTAGACAGCAAGTCAGAGGGTGGCTGGAACATGGTGGCGATAGTCTTCTCAGCACTCATCATTCTGATTGTTGTTGTCGGCTCACTGTGGATCATGTGGAACCTCAACTACAACATGATGGCCGACTAAAGAGTCACACGTAATGATTAAGCAATACCTGCAAGTAACAAAACCAGGAATTATTTTCGGCAACTTAATTTCTGTGATCGGTGGATTCTTGCTGGCTTCGAAAGGCAGCATTGATTACCCCCTGTTTCTCTATTCACTGGTGGGCGTTTCGCTGGTTGTCGCATCGGGTTGTGTATTCAACAACGTGATTGACCGCGATATCGACATCAAAATGGAGAGAACGCGGAACCGTGTTCTGGTCAAAGGCCTGATCTCGGCGAAAGTAAGCCTGGTTTATGCAACCGCATTGGGTATTGCTGGCTTTGCGTTGCTGTATTTCGGCGCTAACCCGCTGGCCATGTGGCTGGCGGTGATGGGCTTCGTTGTCTATGTGGGCATTTATAGCCTGTATATGAAACGCAACTCCGTGTATGGCACGCTGATCGGTAGCCTCTCTGGTGCAGCACCGCCAGTGATTGGCTACTGCGCAGTGACCAACCAGTTTGATGCTGGCGCCCTGATCTTATTGGCTATCTTTAGCCTGTGGCAGATGCCGCACTCGTACGCGATTGCGATTTTCCGCTTCAAAGATTATCAGGCGGCTAACATACCGGTTCTGCCTGTCGTGAAAGGCATCTCGGTAGCCAAAAATCATATTACGCTATACATCCTGGCGTTCATGATTGCTACGCTGATGCTGACACTCGGCGGTTACGCGGGTTACAAGTATCTGGTGGTCGCCGCGGCAGTGAGTGTGTGGTGGTTGGGCATGGCGCTTTCAGGTTACAAAACCTCAAACGATAAAGTTTGGGCGCGTAAACTGTTTGTGTTCTCGATTGTCGCTATCACAGCATTGAGCGTGATGATGTCGGTTGATTTTATGACGCCGGCCTCTAAAGACCTGCTGACTTACGTCTGGTAATACAGCTCCGCAACACCAGAAAGGGCGCGAATTTCGCGCCCTTTCTTTTTGTTACCACTGCTTAACAACAATTGTTTTACCCGCCCTGCCCTGCTCCCTAAAATGAGAGCTAAATGCCCGAAATAATTCGAGATGCAGGAAGGCGGCAAGTGCATGAATCCCTGGGAGCTGACTAAAGTAAGTGACCTGGGTGAACGTGCGCAGCCAACGCATCTGCGGCTTGAAGTATAAAGGGCATAAACTTACAGAGGTTGGAATGAACGACAATAAAATGACGCCAGTAGAGCTTCGGGCTACATGGGGTTTAGGCACAGTTTTTTCCCTGCGCATGCTGGGAATGTTTATGGTCCTGCCGGTACTCACCACGTACGGTATGGCGTTGCAGGGAGCCAGTGAAACCTTAATTGGTCTGGCAATTGGCATCTATGGTCTGGCGCAAGCCGTATTCCAGATTCCGTTTGGTCTGCTGTCCGATCGCGTCGGTCGCAAACCGCTCATTGTTGGCGGGCTGTTAGTGTTCGTGCTGGGCAGTATTATCGCGGCGATGACCACCTCAATCTGGGGCGTGATCCTGGGTCGTGCTTTGCAAGGCTCTGGCGCTATTGCCGCTGCAGTCATGGCGTTACTCTCAGATCTCACTCGCGAACAAAATCGCACTAAAGCAATGGCGTTTATTGGTATCAGTTTCGGTGTGACCTTTGCTATTGCGATGGTGGTAGGCCCAATTGTCACCCATGCTCTGGGTTTGCATGCACTGTTCTGGATGATCGCTATTCTGGCCTCGCTGGGCATTGTTATCACGCTATTGGTGGTGCCGAGCGCACCGAATCACGTGCTTAACCGTGAGTCCGGCATGGTAAAAGCCAGCATTCGTGAAGTGTTAGCCAACCCTAAACTCCTCAAATTAAACATCGGTATTCTTTGCCTGCATATCCTGCTGATGTCGAGTTTTGTTGCTTTGCCAGGCCAGTTTGAACAAGCGGGCTTCCCGGCATCTGAACACTGGAAAGTCTATTTGGTCACCATGCTGGTCGCTTTCGTCCTGGTGGTGCCTTTCATCATCTATGCCGAAGTAAAACGCCGCATGAAGCGTGTTTTTGTTACCTGCGTGGCACTGATCATTATTGCGGAAATCGTACTGTGGGGCGCGGCAGGTCATTTCTGGACGCTGGTGATTGGCGTGCAGCTATTCTTCCTCGCCTTCAACCTGATGGAAGCTATTCTGCCTTCGCTGATCAGTAAAGAATCACCGCCGGGCTACAAAGGCACAGCGATGGGCATTTACTCCACCAGCCAGTTCATTGGCGTGGCGATTGGCGGCAGCATGGGCGGTTGGATCTTCGGTCACTTTGATGCGCAGACGGTGTTCCTGGTGGGCGCAATTGTGGCGGCAGCCTGGCTGTTTGTGGCGATGTCGATGCAGGAACCACCTTATGTCAGCAGCCTGCGCATGGTACTCAGTGATGCTGTACTGGCGGTGCCAAACCTTGAAAAGCGTTTGAAAGCGCAACCGGGTGTCTCTTCGGTATTTATCGTGCCGGAAGAGAAGAGTGCCTATATCAAGATCGACAGTAAAGTGACGAGCCGCGTCGAGATCGAAGCGCTGCTCGCCAGCTGTTAGTTAGTAGTCACACACTCTGTGGCGGCGCGATTAACCGCACCGCCACAAACCATCACGCTAATTAAAGCGACATATCCACCACGATACGCCCTTCAATTTTTCCCGCATGCATACGCGCAAAAATGTCATTAATGTTGGTCAGCGGTTCAACCGCCACGTTG
>JRUP01000025.1 GCA_000773965.1 Enterobacter cancerogenus | reverse complement strand
GTTCCGATACCGACTGAAATCTCTTTAACCGTATTAAACAGGGCATACTCTGCAAACCATTTCCTGTCATTCGCATATTGCTCATCCGTCGCGCTTTGTCCTGCCCGATCTTTTATACGCACAATACCTTTGCCGGGCAGATTGGCTTCTCCTGCTCCCCCTGCTGTATTGAGTGGCATTTCCCAACCCAGCACTCTCACTTCCACGTTGTTTTTTCTCGCAACGTCAACGAGTAACTCTCCAATAGAGGGAGCCTGCCCATCGCGGATAAAATACATTGAAGGCTGGAAACCCCAGCAGATGATATCCACTGATTTCTTCGCATTCGCAATGGCGTGATGAACCGCAGCAAAAGCCTCTTCACCATTGACCAGCGGCTTGTAGGTCGCCAGGGTTGGCGGGTATTCCGTATTCTGAACAAACCAGGGAGAGGTAATCACCCCGTGATCCGCTTCCTGAGGGGCAATAGGGACAACAAAAGGGTCCTTTTTCATTAAGCTTCATCCTTGTCGTTTACACTACCCAAAAGGCGGGCATAGGTCATACGGTGGGCAGTATGGGTGTCGGGCGTATTAATGTCAGAACTGGCTATCGACGGATGATGATGCCGGCGTGCCGCTGGCTGTATTTGTTTGACATGTCCTGCTCTTCCTTGTGTTTAACGGCTTGCGCTGTCCT
>JRUP01000024.1 GCA_000773965.1 Enterobacter cancerogenus | reverse complement strand
GTCCTGTTAGCGCCCGCTGTAATGATAACCGCCGGCCAAAGCGATCGGCAAATCGGCCCCACCACGCGGAGGAGAGCGCCGTCATCACCGCCGGCAGGCTGAACAGCACCCCGGCCCACAGACTGCGCTCAGAGAGGCCGAATGAGGTCAGCAGCCGTGGCAGATAGAGCGGAACACCCAGTACGGTGAAAGCCGCCAGAAAGTGGCATGCCATAACAACCGGCAAAGTACTGCGCATCAGCTTTCGCCTCTTTGCAGGAAGTTGGGACCACTCTGACCGTAGAACTTGTTGATATCTGCAGCACCGGAAGCCTGTTTGCTGAGCAGGCTGCCGCTCAGAAGCAGGTATTTAACGGGCTGCGTGGGGGAATCAAACAGCTGCTGGCGCGCAAAGCCGGTATCCACACCTTCGTTTTCAAGGCGGCTCAGACTCTGCTCAAGCGCATCGCGTAAAGTCTGATAACTGGCTTTACGCTCAATAAGTCCCCCTGCGGCAAGGCTCTCCAGCACCGCCGCCAGACAAAGCTGCAGGGTAATGGTAATAAACATCTGGGCCAGCGCGGCTTCCTCCGCCACACAGATGCGCGGATCGCGCAGAGCAGAAAGGCGCTCTGCCAGCTGGGGGCAGGCCGCTTTGAACCGTTCCGGTAAAATGCGTGCGGCATCGTTGTCTTTCATCACCAGCGTCAATTTCTCGCCGGGCGTCAGGCTGAGCACGGCATTCTGCTGATTTGATTCCAGAGCAACGCCATAGCGCAGCCACAGGGTCAGGTGAACATCCGCCATCAGCTGACAGTATTCGTGCCACCAGCCGGCCGCATCAGGCATGCCGGGTTGTTCAAGAAATGAAGCCAGATAGAAGCGACCATCCGGCAGCTTGCTGCCCAAAGCCGCAACCGGAAGCAGGGTTTCACCTGGACGGGGTGCGGCGTAGCGGCGTAACAAAAAGGCCAGCTGCTTTTCTTCCGCTACGTGACCACAGAAGCTCTCATCGACATGCCGGTATTTACCGCGCAGCACGCTGTCCGCTTCCCCCACCGTGGCAAGCACCTCGGCAAACCACTGACCGTCATACAGAGTTGAAGGTTTGATCAGGCGGACATTTTTCTGCCCTAACGTGCGCATGGTCAGGGGAACTTTAAGATGCTGATCCGGGTAATCGGCGAGCTGTACGGTACGCACTGATAAAGTGGGATACACCCTGAGCCAGGCGCCAGGTGCAACGGCCGCCCCCTCAGGAAGATCATATAGCTGGCTCAGGGTGAGCGGATGTACCGGGATTAATTCATGCTGGTGGTACTGATCATCGCTCAGGCCCACCTGTGACGGCAACGGCCACCAGACAGGCCGTGCTTGCGGGGCGGTCAGCGTCAGGGACTGTCGCGGCACGGCAAGCCAACGTAGCCGAAACGGCTGGCAAAATTCCGGCGCGTACTGGCGCAGGTCAGCATCGCTGAAGCCAAACTTGGCGCGTGCCGTTGGGTAGTAGGGATGATCCAGGAAACTCGCCAGCTGGTCGGCGTGACGCAGGCGCTCGCCCCAGTTCATTTCACCCGGAGTTCGCAGCAGTGACGTCCGCTGCTGTGTAAAGGCGGTTGCACAGAGTTCACCCTGTATGACCGCGCTGTCTGCTTCTTCCTTATAGGTGGCAAAAAGTTCGCGGGTTTCCGGATCCTGGTCAGGCATCAGCGCTGCCAGCCAGTTTTCATATCCAGACTGTGTCTGCCATCCCTGTGCTGTCTTAACCTGCCAAACCGGGGAGAATGCCTGCCACGGCTGCATGTAATCACAGGCGTGAACTTCCAGACGCAATAGCTGACGGGACGACTGCCAGTTCAGCCAGTGGTGATTATTTTCCAGGGATATGTGGCCCTGGCTAATCAAGCCGCTGACGTTTTCGCGCAGGCACGCGTTGATGATGCGAAGAGTAATGTAGTCATTCTGATTCATCAGACGATCTCCCACTTCAGCGCCGCGAGCGTGCGGTCAGTGAGCTGCGTGAGCTGTGTATCGTTGCTGGCTTCCAGGTACAGCACACCGAGATAATCCTTATTGGAGTGCGTCAACTCAATGCGGTCACCGGTGGTTTTAAGCGGACGGTACTGCAGGCCCGGTGCACTCGCGGGTTGCGGCGGGGTGTGCAACGTGCCGCTCTGGCCTGCCACCAGATAATGAATGAGTGCCTCGCCCTGAGCGGGTTTCACCGGGGGAAGGGGTTCACCAAGATGCAGGCGCAGAATAGGCGTAAACCACCCTTCCGGCAGCAGACGATCCAGAAGGAACTCACGGCCATCGCCGATGCTGCGGTAATTAATTTCCACAAGGATGGGGCCGCTTTCGGTGACAATAAACTCGCTGTGACACACACCAAAACCCACGCCAAACTCTTGGAGTTGCGCCAGAGCCTGCTGTTTCCAGCGGGTGCTGTGTTCCCCTCCCCAACGCGCGCTCATTTCCACAAAATGGGGTGGCGCGGACAACTCAACATCGAAGCCACCAATCGCCACCAGTTCAGTACCGTCGCCGAGCGTTTCCAGCGTAAACAGCGGACCCTGCATAAAAGCTTCAACCAGCAACGTCTGGCGAACGGGCAGGGAGGCGAGATAGTGCTGACAGGTGCTGTGATCTTCGATTAACCGGACATCCATCGATGCCACGCCCTGGCCGGGCTTGATGACGACCGGCCAGGGCCAGTCGGTGCCCGCCTCCGCATCAGGCAGCAGTTGAGAAGACCAGACCGAAGGCTGCCCCTTTGACGCCAGGCGCTGGCGCATGCGCCATTTTTCTTTAGCGGCATAGCAGATTTCCCAGTTCTTCGCAGGCAGGCCAAGTGCGGTAGCGGCAATGGCGGTGGCGGTTTGCAGATGATCGCTGTTGGAGAACAGCGCAGCAGGGGTAATACCCCATTCGGTGAGGGTGTCGAGAATCGACAGGGGGTTGAATACCTCGCATTCGATCACCCGGACACTCTCATCAACAACGCCGTTGTGCGCCATGGCATGGTCGGTCAGCAGGATGACCTGATATCCCAACTGCTGCGCTGCAGGGATAAAACCTTCGGTCACGGCCGCGTTAACGACGTGACTGACTATCACATAGGGCTTGTGGTTAAGCATGTGTTTACCTGTTTGGTTTGGAGTTGGATACGTTAAAGAGACTGGATGTCTGTCAGCCGCTGTTTCAGCGTACGGAAAAAGAAGCCACGATCTTCACCACACAGCCAGTGTGTTATGTCATGGCTTTGCCAGTATTGCTGTTGCTCGGGTGTACGGGGATTCGCACAGAAGGGGATTCCTGCGTTCCTGCAGCGATCGGCAAGGTGGCGGATTTCTGATTCAACCCTGGGGTGTGCGGGTTGTGGACCAAGCTGCATGCTCATGGCCAGATCCAGCGCGCCTTCCATCACCATAGTGACTTCTGGCACGCGAAGCATGGCATCAATGGCCTGGATACCCGACGGTGTTTCAATCATGGGCACCAGCCATAACTTTTCATTGGCCTGGCGGATGTAGTCTCCGAGTGGCAGCGTCCCGAAGCCGGTTACGCTGCCGCCGGTGATGCCGCGCGTACCCACCGGAGGGAAGAACATTGCATTGCGCAGCGAGATGATTTGCTCTGCACTTTCTGCGCGTGACAGGACGATGCCGTGAGCCCCCATATCCAGAATGCGTCCGGCCCGTGGAATATCATCGCAGGTGAGGCGTACGAGCGGCGTGCAACCATTCAACTGCGCCAGTTGTATGCACTGACAGAGCAGCGTTTCGTTGTGAGGGAGATGCTCCAGATCGAGGATCACAAAGTCATAACCTGCGATAGCGATCATCTCCACCAGGGTGGGGTGGGGAACGGAATTCAGGATGCCAAAAAGTCCATTTCCTGACCTGGAACGCTCAGCGGGTAGTGCAAGCGAAATCATAGCCAATACCTGTATTAGTAATAATTATCATTTACATTATCATTACGCTTGGCCTTAAGTTTTTCAAATGATTTAAACAAGATGGTTAAATATATTCACTGAGTGATAGTTATGAAATGGAAGTAACCTGAATGCTTTTCACAAATCATATCCATGATATATCTTTGATATTGTGATCAATTTAGTAATATTCTGTGTCAGGTGTCGTAATTTTCAGCTGTAATGCATCCCAGTTAATACTTAACTTGGATTTAGCAATCAGACGTTTCTGTAAGGAAATCGATAAGATGAAAGGCCAGTGGATACTGGGTTTAACTGCCTTAATGTGTTCGTGGGCGGCTGTCGCTCAATCTGTCACCGTGACCGATCTCGCCGGTCGGCAGGTCATGGTTAACACACCCGCAACGCGCATCATCCTGGCGGACAGTCGCATGCTGTTAGCAATGAGTCTGCTGCATCCAGGGAATGCGCTTAAGGGGATCGCTGGCTGGGATGATTCGCTTCAGACCCGCGCGCCGGATATGGGGCGGTATTTTTCGCAGCAATACCCGTCGCTGTCTTCCATTCCTGTATTCATCAATCCTTACCGCAGCAGTTTTAACGTTGAACAAGCGACGATGCTTAAGCCTGACCTGATCGTTTTCGATACGGGAATACTGGCGAAACTGAAAAGCGAGGGGACACTGGATTTGCTTGAGAAAAGCGGCATTCCGGTGGTGTTTATCGACTTCCGTCAGCAGCCGCTGACCCACACGCCTGTGAGCATGAAACTGCTGGGGGCGGTAACCGGAGAGCAGCAGAATGCCGGGCGGTTTATTCAGCGCTGGAATCAGCTTCTCGACCAAACACGCCAGCGTGTCGCGACGATCCCGAAGAGTAACTGGCCGGGGGTGGTGTTTGAAAATCATGCCGGGATGACAGGCATGAACTGTTGTTCAGTATTTGGCCGTGACAGTTTTGGAGAATTCATACCCGAAGCGGGCGGGCGTAATCTGATGGCGGACAAGGTGCCGCCGCAGGGAGCCGATATCAGTCCTGAGCTGCTGATTGTGGCGCGACCGGATGTGTATCTGATGAGCGGGGCCGACTGGAGCAGGCGCGGAGGCACATCTCAGGCAGTACCTCTGGGCTATGAAGCGACACGATCCAGTACCTTACCAAAGCTCGAAAAGCTGATGCAGCGGGACAGTATCAGTGTGCTGCCCGTAGCAAAATCTGGCCGCGTGATGGCGATTTATCACCAGTTTTACGACAGTCCCTTTAACGTTGTGGCGCTGGAGGCAATGGCTAAGTTGTTTCATCCGCAGCAATTCACTGATGTCGATCCTCAAGCGGATTTAGAATCGCTGTATCGCGATTTTACCGGAATGCCTTACAGCGGACTTTTTTACGTCCAGCCATGATAAAAGAGCCCGCTCTGATGAACGGCACTCTTCAGAACGATCAGAACTTCAGACTGACACCCGCCGTGACAGAACGTCCCGGGGCTGGCTGACGTCCCCACGGGCTGGTATCCACGCCGCGGAACCAGTAATCGCGGTTAAAGATGTTATTGACTCCCACGTAGCCGTTAAGCACGGTGCGGCCTGATTTATACAGGTCGCGGCTCACCTGCGCATTCCATACCCAGTAAGACGGCATCTGGCCAACCGAGCCGGTGCTGTTCTCCTGCACCGTGTTGGCGGCGTCCGCGTAGGACTTACTGAAGTAGTAGCTTGACAGCGAGAAGGTGGTATCGCGCCAGTCGTAGCTGCCATCCAGCGTCAGCTGAGTGCGGGAGGCGTAAGGCACGTCTTTACCGCGGTTCACGCCGTTACGCTGCTCTGCCTGCAGGTAGGCATAGCCCGCATGCAGTTTCAGGCCTTCCACCGCTTCCGGGCTCCAGAATCCTTCCAGCTCGACACCCTGATGGCGGGTACGACCAATGTTGAGGTAGCTGTCAGACACACTGTCGTAGGAAATCTGATCTTTATAGTCGATACGATAAAGGCCTGCATGCAGGCTGACGTTATCAGTCGGGGTATAACGCACGCCGCTTTCATAGTTCCAGGCCAGCTCAGAACTGACGTCGCCGCCTTTAACAATCTGCGTTACCTGCGCCGGACGCAGGCTTTTTTGCATATCCGCATACAGGAACCACTGTGGTGTCAGCTGGTAACCGACGGTCAGACCCGGCAGCCACTGTGTATCAGGCGCGGAGGTGCGTATCCCGGTTTTTTTATCGGTGTATTTTTCACTGACGTTTTCATAACGCATGCCGGGGGTGATGGTTAAAGTGTCACTGAAGAGCTTAACGGCGTTACTGATGTACCCGGCCCAGGCTTTGTCATCGAAGTCCCAGTCACGAGTGACGGCGGTGGTGCCGGTTGCCAGCGTGCGCTGGCGCACCTGATAGTCCACTTTCTCACTGACAAAGCGACCGCCGACAATCCACTGCTGGTTTACGTTGTCACCATTGATGTCCATGCTGATGCGCGGCTCTGTTCCCCAGACCTTAAAGCTGCGCGGGGAGTTCTGCACAATATCGGCGGGCAGGGCCGGATTAAAGTTCTGACCGGCTACTTTGCTCATGCCAACGTGGAAATCACGGTCTGACTCATGACCGAAGAACATCCAGTTGAATTCGGCGTTATCAATAAAGCCCAGTGATCCCAGCTGCTGGTTATAAACTGCACTGTAACGTTTGGTGTGACCGTCGTAATCATCCCAGGGACGGGTGCTCTGATGACGGTCGTGATTATAGTCGGCGGTTGAAAGGGCGCCTGCGAGATCCGCGTGAGCGTCGTAATACTGGTAAGAGAGGTTTAATGTGGTGTCTTCGTTAATATTCCACAGGCCACGCACGCGGAAGTTCTGAACTTTACTGTCGCTGTGCTCACGGAATGAGCTGCCTTTCACCTGATTGGCTTCGACCTGCAATCCAAAATCATCATTTAACATGCCGCCAGTACGCAGGTAGGTATCCCACAGATTGCGTCCCTTGCCGTAAAACGTGGCGCGCTCAGCAATTTCATTCTCCCACTTCAAAGGGATAGGTTTGCTTATGAGGTTGATGACGCCGCCAACGTTGTTTGGGCCGTATTGCACTGCTGCACCGCCGCGAACCACGTCAATGCGATCGATGGTTGAGAAGGTCACCGGGAACAGTGACATGCCTTCCTGTCCGTAAGGGGCTAACACCAGTGGAATGCCGTCCTCAAGGATCTGTGCGCGACCGCTTCGGCTGTCATATAAACCACGCACCGCAATCTGTGGCAAAACACCGGTGCCGGTTTCATCCTGAATTTTGACACCCGGCACGCGCTGCAGCGCATCATCGAGGGTGCGGTTAGCGCCTTTTTCTAATTGATCGTTGCTGATAACCGTGCGGCTGCCTGCCCAGGTTTTAACCTCTTCAGCGCGGGAATCGCCCAGAATATTTCCGGATACGGTCATCGTCTGATCTGCAGCGTAACTGTACTTAGCGGCCAAAATCACGGCCAAAGCTGTGGCAATCTTAGTGCGTTTCATTTTCAACCCTGAATAAAATGTAAGATTTAAGTAATGATTCTGATAAACATTATCATTATCAATAAAGGCTTAACATTCCTTAATCTGCGTAAATCTATGTCAAGGCATTATTTTCAGGGCAGTTTTGTAAAGAGGTAAGGTTAGTCCCTATGCAAACGTGGAGTAAAAATCCAGAAGGGGAGCGGTGTATAGAGGCGCTGATTGTTCACCGATTGCTGGTATCAAATCAATGTTCGAAATTTATGATAATGATGTTTAATTAAATTGAAGAAATCCTTAGGTGTGATTCTCCATTTTCGCCCTTAAGTGAGAAAATGCCTCCATGTGGTTCGCCGTCGCTTGTCGAGTCAAAAGCTGAATGTGGGAATAGCTATCAGCACCGTTTATCCTTGCAATGGTTGGAGGAGTTGAAGACGTTTAAACTTGAAGTCACCTGAACGGATAGCCGGACGGCCTCGCAAACAAGCAACTGTGTTGCTACTGGTTTAGTAAAAGGCATAAATAACGTGCGGGGGTAACTTCTGAAATAATCCTCGGTTTAATTTTATATAGCTCCGCTCCAGTTACATTTTATTCTGCCGATACTCATCACTGACAATCAATCATACTGATATCTCTGATGAAAATTTCCACCCGCCTTTGTACTGGCTTCGGCCTGCTTATCCTGCTTTTTATCATCTGTACCGGCATAGCGCTCAGCGCACTCAGCAGGGCCAGCGATGGCATGGATGATGCCGTCAACGTTAAAATGAAGAAGTATCAGATTGCACTGGACATGCGTGGTGGCCTGCGGGATATGGCTATTGCGGTACGCAATATGGCGTTACTGACTGATCCGGAGACTATGAAACCTGAGTGGGATCGTCTGCAGAAACAAAAAGCGCTATATATTGAAAACCGGAAAGCTCTGGAGGGAGTGATGAAAATGGAACCACTCCACAGAGCCGCGAGATATTAAGCCACATTTTACAGGCAGAAGGTTCTGCACTCGCTTCGCTGGAGCAGGCCGGAAAGCTGGGACTGGCTAATCTGGCGCAGGAGGCTACTGCTTACCTGATGAACGTCACGCGTCCTGCGCAAAGCACCCTGCTTGATGCGCTGAACGACATGACGCAGATACAGATGAAAAATACACAATCCGCCGTTGAGCAGAACAGTCAGGCAGCTGATCGGGCTTCATTAACCCTAGTACTGATGGCTGCCGCGTCACTTGTTGTGGCAACAGTTACCTGCGTGTTTACCATTCGCGTGCTTATGCGACAGCTGGGCGGGGAGCCTGCGCAGGCGCAGGTGCTTGCAGCGGCAATCGCAGCGGGCGACCTTACAAGTCCGGTCATTCTACGTCGTAATGACACGAGCAGCCTGCTGGCTTCGCTGGACGGCATGCAGGCAAACCTGCGGGGCCTTGTGTCGCAGATAAAAGATTCCTCCGCCTCAGTGGCGCTGGCCGCGGATGAAATTTCTCAGGGTAATACTGAACTCTCTTCGCGTACCGAACAGCAGGCTGCGGCACTGCAGGAAACGGCCGCCAGTATGGAGCAGCTGACCGCTACAGTAAAAAATAACTCAGCGGGAGCCCGGCAGACCGCCGATTTAGCCCGCGAAACGGCATTACTTGCCCGTACGGGTGAAGCTGAAGTGCAGCACATGTCGGAAACCATGAATGCCATTTCACTGAGCGCAACGAAGGTGCGGGACATCACCGCCGTGATTGAGAGTATCGCCTTCCAGACAAACATTCTGGCCCTAAACGCGGCAGTTGAAGCCGCGCGTGCCGAAGAAGAGGGGCGCGGCTTTGCCGTGGTGGCCGGAGAGGTCAGGACGCTTGCACAGCGCAGTGCGATGGCCGCCCGCGATATAAAGCAGCTGATTGAACAGGCTGTGGAGCAGGTAGAGAGTGGCGTGAAGGTTGCGGCAGGTACCGGCCACAGCATTCTGAAGAGTGTGGGTATGGTAGGCGAGTTGGCGGAAGCCATGGATAACATTTCGCTGGCTTCATCCGAGCAGATGCAGGGTATCTCTCAGGTCAGCATTGCCGTCAGTCAGATGGACGGGGTGACCCAGAATAACGCCGCGCTGGTTGAGGAATCCTCGTCTGCCTCACAGTCACTGTCTGAGCAGGCACACGCTTTACGCGGAATGGTCGAGGCCTTCAGGGTCTAAGGCCTGTGAGAAGAGGGCGGCTGTATTGAACCGGATTCACTGCTGCCGTTCTCACGTGAGCACACGCCCCTGAGTGGCGCACAGGCTGTACGTCAGGTGCAAAAACAATCACTTCGAGGTCCGGAAACGCATGCATGAAAAGTACCGGCGCATTACAGAAATCAAAGCGCAAACGGATCAGTTGCTTACGCAACTGAGTGAGGGCGAATATCGTTCTCTGGACGTGTGGGCCAACAACCTGACGCATCTGAAGCTGGCTTTTGGTACGTTCAGCCCCTTCATGAGTGACCCCGTCTTCCTGGCCTGGCTGAAACAGCATGACGCCGTGATGGTATCGGAGATAGCCATGACCGGCAGAGCGCTGATGGCGCTGCAGAACTTTTTCAGAGTGGCATCAAAACAGTTCGGATGACATTCGTCTCAGAACCGGACTGAGTTTTTAATTCACTAAATTGGCGGGGGTGGCATGAAATGATCCTCCCAGTACATCCCGCTTTTGACCATGGCGTTCAGGATGGTCAGCAGCTTACGCATGCAGGCAACCAGCGCCACCTTTTTCGCCTTACCCGCTTCGACTAACCTGACATAAAAGGCCCTGATAACCGGGTTAAACTGAATGGCGGTTATTACCGCCATGTAAAGCGTGCACCGCACGCCGGCCCTTCCGCCAAAAATCGTTCGTTTTCCCCGCATTTTTCCTGAGTCCCTGTTAACGGGGGCGACACCGACAAGCGCGCTGATTTCCCTGCGGGTCAGGGTGCCCAGCTCCGGCAGTTCGGCCAGCAGGGTGGCGGCAGTAATTTCCGCCACGTCCTTCACGCTGGCCAGCTGGCGGGCCTGATCGCGGAAATGCTGCCGCACCTGACGATTCATCATGCGCGTCACAAGAGCAAGCTCTGCCTCGAGGGCCGTCATGATCCGACTGATACTTTCACGGCCATCGGGGTGGGAGGGATAAAGCCGGTTGCGTTCCGCAACCAGCATCTGATTGAGCTGACGGCGTCTTACGACCAGTGCCGTAAGTGCCTTTCTGGCCGCGTCCGGCATCAGCCGGATATACCGGTTACGATCAGGATGGCTGTTAATCACGCGTGCAAGCTGCGCCAGCATAGTGGCATCCAGCCGGTCCGTTTTCGCCAGATGCCCCATGGCTCGGGCAAAATCGCGTGCCTGTCAGGGGTTGATAATAACCACGTCAAAGCCTTCTGACTGCAGACGCGCTGCTACCTGCGTCTCCAGGCCTCCGGTGGCCTCCATCAGAATCAAAGAAATATTAAGTCCGCTGATTATGTTAGTAATTACCTCAAAACCTGCAGTGTCATTACTGACGGTGAAAGGAATAATCTCCTCTGTAGAAGCCACGTCCAGCGTGGCCTTTGCCACATCAATACCAATGCACTGCAAATCCGGCTGACTCATGGTGCCCCTCCTTACGATACGAATTTAGATTTAGACAACTGTCCGGGCTAATGATGAGTGGCTCAGTCCGTGCGCACTCGCTTGTTTACGGGCTCTTGCGCCCCGGAAGCTTCACCTGCTGCACGGACCTCGCCAGACCTGCAAAGTCAGTTTAGATATTTCCCGACATATAAGGGAGCTGTCGCCGGACTGCTTGTATGTTGAGCAAGCCTCATTAAACTGGCAAAACGATGCTGCTGCACGACCGGACTGCTGGGTTAACAAGCCCGAGGGTGAGCTGTACAGCGCAGCATTTTTTCAGCACCAGCCCGAACAACTGCCTGGGCGGTTAATTCCAGCCCGAATTTTGCAAGATTGGGAGAACTGAAATGAACACAAGAGTCGTTGTAGGTGTCGATATAGCCAAGAGCAGCTTTGACGTGTGTGTCAGTGGATGTTCTGGCACTTATCATTTTAAGAATTCTGCTAAAGGTTTTGATGAGTTGCTGGATTTAGTCAGCAGCCGCGAAATCAGCTCATTCGTGGTTGAAGCAACAGGTAACTACCACAAAGCACTTGTAGAAGTAATGGAAATGCATGGTTTCCATGTTGTAGTTGTTAATCCGCGCCTGATAAAGAACTTCAGTCGCGCATTGGGGCTTCGGTCAAAACCGACGTACAGGACGCCAAGCTAATCTGTGAATACGGTATACGTATGGAACCGCCGGTCAGAGAGAAGCCTGATAAGGAACTGTTGAAGCTTAAAGCAATGGTCACTCGCCGGCGTCAGCTTGTTGCTAATCGCACAATGGAGACGAACCGCCTTGAAGCATAGACAGAGCAAGAAATTTAGACCGATATACGTCGCCACATTCAGTGGCTGACTTCAGAAATAAAGCGTATCGATGAAGCCCTCGCTATAAGGCTCGGAAAAATCGCCGTACTGAAAGATAAAGTGGAGCTGCTCCGAGATGTTAAAGGGGTAGGGCCGGTCGTCATGGCGGCATTACTCACTCAGGTACCTGAACTGGGATCGCTTGATCGCCGTAAGATAAGTGCTCTTATCGGACTATGTCCTTACTCCAGAGATAGTGGAAGTTTCAGCGGGCGCAGGATGATATGGGGCGGTCGATCTGATATCCGTTCTATGTTGTATATGGCTGTACTTTCGGCTGTTCACTATAGCCCGGAAATTAAAGCTTTTTATGAAAACCTGACCGCAAGAGGCAAATTTTTCAAAGTTGCTATGACCGCATGTATGCGGAAGCTGATAACCATCATAAATGCGATAATCCGGGATGGTGAGAAAAAGCAGAGCTTAGTGGTCCCGAACTGCGACAGGAATATGTCCCTTATTAAAAATTGAAATTGTAAAGATATGATTGCAACTACAATTGGGAGTTGGGGTTAACGGCCGCTCAGTGCCAAAAGCGAAAGTAGCATATGAACTTGTATGTTAAAACCGACTGTATATTCTCCTGAATTTTGGGATTCAATACTCTCAAACCGGCATGTCAGACCGTTGTCAGGTCACTGTCGGGTTATGATCGTGGTCGTGCAGGATTGTCTGGGCAACACTGTGCACTGACCACTTTCCATTTGGAGACATAATATGAGTAATACAAACAAATTTAGATCGCGGCGTCTTGCGCGAGCATGGTCCCAGGAACAGCTTGCTGAACTGTCCGGACTGAGTGTGCGCACGGTGCAGCGTATTGAGAATGGCGATCAACCCAGCCTGGAAACACTGAGCGCCCTTGCAACTGTATTTGAGGTGAGCGTTGTGGATCTTTCTGGCTCTGATGCGCATGGCGATAACGCGCTCGACCAGAGAATTGCCGAAGCGAAGAGCAATCTCGCAGAGGAAGGCCGTTTTTACCGGTCGGTTGTTACCGCTTTCGTTGTTTGTACGCACTGCTTGTTCTTAACCACTTTACGGCCCCGGCCAGCGTATGGTCATTGTGGGTATCGGGGATCTGGTTTGCACTGCTGGCTATTCGTGGCATGAGGACGTTTGTTTTTCGCGGGCTGATTAGCCGCTGGCAACAGAAGCGGTTGCGGCAGATGCTGCGGCGATAACCGCGATTCGCAACAGCAGTCATCTGTTAAATTTTCAGGGAAAAATCAGTATGAACCTGACCACCTGCCACAGCAGCCAGACGCCCAGCAGGATCTGTATCGTCCGGACAGCCCATCTTGGATAGCGCCATGAGTGCCGTTCGCGTTCATCAGCCTCCGCTATAGCCGGATCTGCATTCTGCTTTCTTTTATTCGGCCTAAAATCCAGCCAGATGGACGCTATCGCCGCTAATCCGGCGAAAATTTTAAGCGCCAAGTGTTCGTCCATCTCAGATCTCCATTCTATGTGGTTAACGGGGAGAATAAGACACAACATATCTGAACTGGCCTGATCCCGTAAAGCCGGTATAAAGCTTTTGGACGATTAGTATATCTGTCTGAGTTGTACTGACAGCCGTAGAGTCTGATTTTTCGAATGAGGAGATCCAGATGAGTAAATATTTCCTGGCCTGTTTTTTCGCACTGTGCGCTTTTTCTGTGAGTGCCGGTCATGGAGGCACTGGCGGTAATGGTGGGGCCGGCGGTTATATGGGAAAGAAGGGGGCAGACGGCGCTGACGGTGGGAACGGTTCGGATGGCGGCAGCTCGAATAACACCCCCGGGGGGCCTGGTTGTCCGGGCGGCACAGACTCTGATATGGATGGTAAATTTTATCTTCCAGGTACAAAACAGGAATGTAATCCGGGCAAAAAGGACCTGATTAAAACACATCAGCCGATTGTTGTCGGAGTTTGATTTGCACAAGAGATGTTATTTTTAAAATGATGAAAATATTTAGCAGTCATCAATAAACGTCTGCTGTTGGCTGTGAGTTAAAACGGAGGATGTAATGCACTGGATGAATCGCTTTGCAGGTAACTCAGCCATTTACTGCTTTACCGAACAGACTATTGTGGCATGGTCCCACCATTTATTTTTATTAACTCTGATCGCCTCTACATTAAAATGCGCTTTTTGTACTTCATTAGTTAAATTTGAAAGCGGCATCAGGGTTCGCCACGGTCGACCTCCTTTTAGCAAATGATGTCTGACTGGATCATAGGCACCCATGTCTTCGGAATAACGAGGAGTTCCGCACATAGAGCTGATCACAAATAGCCCCCCCGGGGGCGAGCAGTCTCCTTACCTCTGCAAAAAAGAGTTTACGTGTGTCATCTATCAGACAATGCAAACAACTGCCATCGATAATCAGTTCAAACTTTGAGGCCTCACATTGGCTGAGATTGCAGACATCGCCGACAAGAAATTTAGCGGTGAGTCCGGCCTGCTGAAAACGATTTTCTGCCCACCAGATAGCCGTTTCTGACCAGTCGATCCCCCAGACAGAATACCCCAGCTCAGCAAGGGACTGCGCTGCCATTGCTCCATTCCCACATCCCATCTCAAGCACCGGCGTACCCGGCTGGGGCAAATACTGGTGTGTGTCAAGCCACTTGAATATTTTCTCCTGCTGCTTTTTGGCTCTGAGATAACCATCTCCAGCCCAGGCTTCAGCGCCATTTGCATGAAGTTGCCTGTAATGTTTCTCATAGGGGTTCATGCCAGAGATACCTTTCCAATAATATTCACTCCACTTTATACGTCATCGCCGCCTTTCAGGAATAGCGTCCCCATCGCTCACAGTGAACATTTGTCTGTTAATACAACTGTGCTTCTATACCGCGTTCTGATTGACATTAAACACAACTGCTCATCCGTTCTCACTCGCCTCAGCGTGCTTACTCCCGTCGCGCCTCCGCTCATGCTTCGCGTCATCGCTGTGCGTAATCCCGCCTCGGGCTCGCTTGCGCTGCGGTTTCCTGCGGTGCTCATGAACACTCCGCTTTTCGCCGGTCTGTCATTCAGTCACGGCACAGGCCGGTATGGTTTACCACCCTGACTGCGGAGATTTCTGATGAAGACTGCCACCCCTGCTTTTGAGTCCGCGCGCGTCCCTGACGGCTACGTGCGCCTGCGTTTCCTGCCCGCGCTGTTCGGTGACGATTTTATGCGCGCCGAAAACAACGTGTACCTGTACGCCGATCGTTACCTGAGGGAGTACGACGGCGGCGCGTGGGACTTCGCGCTGCTGCCGTCCGGCGGTGGCTTTATGAAGCCCGCAGCGGAGGAAACCTGGCGTTTCGTTAATATGGCAAACCACAGCGATGTGCGCCTGAGCAGCGAGGCGGCGGGCCTCGTTATCACTTCACTGGTGCTGAACCACCGCAGCTGGATGTATGACCGCCACGATGACACGGAGCTGTGCGCGCTGTACTGCCGCCGCCACCGACAGCTGACCGACTACGCCTTTGCCCACCCCGAAGCCGCCGCGATTTTTGCCGCGCTGGAGCAGGTGCTGCGCGTGGCCTGGGATTTCATGCGGCTTGAGGATCCTCAGGGCAGAGAAGGTTACGCGGCGAACCTGTGGCAATCAGAGCATGAAGCTCTCAGAAAAGTCGGTGAAGCGCTGACAGACCCGGGGGAAGGGATGCCCGGAATTAAAAAAAGCCCCACAATCTGGGGCACTTCTGAATAAAACCGGAACGTCGCGAACGGCTTTAGTTTCGTCCTGAAACGAGGAAGAAAATGCAACAATGAGGTTTGTGTCGTGTTGAATTATAGCACTTTTTTTTGCTCTATCAGCCGTCGCATGAACGGGCGCAAAAAAAACAGCCGCCGGGGTGGCTGCCTCGTGAAACGCGCCTTCAGCGCCGTTCACGGTGACTGCCTGCAACCTGAAAATCAATTTATCAGGAGAAAATAAGAGTATTTTTAGCCGTTTATTCCGCCGCTAAATTGCATTGTGCAGTCAGTCAGGCACCGCCGCTATTCGTCCGAATTTCGCTGCCAGCCTGTTATTCCCCCTGAAAAAACGAACGTTTTCAACGTCAAAACTCCACTCAGAAGCCACGAAAACTTCCGGGACATGGCCACCTTCGGCTTCCCGGCAAGCCGGGTCGTCGAGCCCTACTGCGCTAACCGGCATAGCCGGTAAGCTCCGCCTGATCGCAAAGGGCCGCGTTCCGGGCCTGACGGCCAGGGTCTGATGGCTGAGGTCAACCCCTGCAGCGGGCGGGCGCCCGCGCGTTCACTGGCCACATAAAGACGTGGCCGCTGAAGCCCGGACCGGCGGAGCCGTCCGGGGTGTGTTCGTGCTCATCTCCCCT
>JRUP01000023.1 GCA_000773965.1 Enterobacter cancerogenus | reverse complement strand
GGTGGGTTTTTTATTTATATTGGGCCGCCGTGAACTGTTCGGGGATAAAGAACAGGAAAAAAGTGGATAAAATAATCCCGGGCGGATGGCCCGGGAGCAACAGGAGTAAGCACTTCCGGTCTGAGGCCGGCGATGTTGGATCCTGATAGCACGTCAGCTATTGCAATACTTCACACTGGTGTTGGCACGAGGAGTAACACACGCGATAAGCTTAGCGCCCAACGCACTTTTATTTACCAGGAAGCGCCTGATTTAACGGGGCGAAGTGCCGGTACGGTTACAATTTATTAAACGCCCTCTGGCTGGATGAACGTCCGGCAGACCATGCTTTGCTCGCCGATGAGCGGACCGGTGAGAAAGTCCGATTGCTGTTTCAGCATCGCGGTAAGACTGCCGGCGCCGCTATACTCAACCGCACTGTAATACCGATGTTTTGCAAGCGTGCGGGTTTCCCTTTGCAAGACAGCGGCGGGACGATAACCAGTCACCGGGGACGGGCCTCAGCGGTGACCGCGCTGGACAGCTTCCCGCAGGGCATATCACTGTACGAACTAATGTAATGGACGGAGCATTCAACGCCTCAGTCCACAATGCGTTATCTGCGTATTTGCCCGACACAGCATGCCGTTTCATTTATAAAGGCAGACAGGATCGCGCACATGATAAGCGTGCTGATTGATCACGATCCCGAAGCCGCCAGCCTGACGGGACCTGCAACGTATTATGACCTAGGCTATTCGTACTGCTCGAATCCCTTCTGGAGCACCTATCAGCACCAGATGGCCTGCTTTGGCTGTAATTTTAATCTGTTCAAAGACAGCGCGCGTGGGCTGATATTGGAAAGCTAAGCTTATGTCAGATGTTACTTTGAGGAAGTTCCGCTCACACCAGATGAGAGAGCCATTGTGGAACAGGACGCGGAAAAAAATTGAACTGGCTCTTAAAAGGTTGCCCCTAAAACCAGAAGGGTAAAACGGACCGCTTTGTGCCAAAAGCGGACACCGAAGTATGGTACCTTAAATTTAATCTTATCGGCACTTTTCTAATCTAATATCAGATTTGCTGACATTTTCTTTTTTTACCCAACCCAGTCGTCTGTAAAACTCTGCCGCACGACTTTTTATGTCAGTTTCAAGCCAGATGGTATCATTGTTTTTAAACAGTTCTTGTTCAGCCCGCTCAACAAGGCTACGGCCAACACCTCTGCCTTCATATTCTGGCATTACAAAGGCAGCAAAAAGGCAGCCCTTATCTGGTAAAATCATTGAGAATCCAACAATTTTTTCGTCAATGATTGCAACCCATGCGCATTGCTGTTGTGTAATCATTCCGGCAACAACGCTGTCAGTTATCCCCATCTGCCTCATTTCTTCCCGGCTTAAATGATTTTCGTTAACCGAGGTTCTGACATCGAAAATATATTCAACGTCAGAGAGTTGAGCTGTTCTGATAATGACTTTCATAAATCCTGCTCTAAAATAAATGTAGTAACAGGGATACCAGTTCCCGGCATTTATTTACTCATCCAACACATCAGGCATGAGTTTTCTCCACCATTCAGGTTTCATGTCCTGAAATGAATGCGATTGGGGCGAAAGCTGGACACTTGCTCCGTCGTCAAAAATGCCGCTCAGTAAAGCAACTACCGGATTGTCATCTATAGCGCCGACTGAACTCCCGCATCTGGCGCAAAATGCCCGGGAGGAAGCCGCGGATGAGCGAAATAAGGAAGGCATTCCCCCTTCGCCAGTCCATTCTACATCTGACGAACGGAATTCAAGCCATACTGCCGTCTGGCAGCCTGAATGCTTCTGGCATATATCGCAGGAGCAGGAATGACAGGACAAAGGGTTGACCGCTGTAAATCTGATAAACCGGCATAAACATCCGCCAGATAATTGCATCCCCATACCCTTTATCTCCTCATCAACTTAAATCAAGTGACCGCTTCAATTAATTACCGGCCTCAAGTCCAACTCGCTGGCCTGATGAAAGTTCCAGGGTGTTACCGTCAGGATCAGCGAAAAAAGCAAAATAGCCGACCGGATCGCCGGCATCTTCAGGCTCTTTGCGCAGCACACCTTCTGCCCGTGCAGTCTCTGTTTTAAGGTCTATTTCCTGGCGGCTGGCGCAGGCTACACCTAAATGACCAAACCTCCCCAGAGGTGTATCGGTTACGTTGTCTGCCTGAACCAGAACCAGCGCAAATGGTCGGGTGCGATCGCTTAACCAGGCCACTCTTCGCGCATCAGGTACTTCAGGCTCGCGCGAATGAATGACACTCAGACTGGCGTAGCGTATATAAAAATCAATACTCTTGTCTAAATCACGGACGACTAAAGCTACATGTGTGAAACCTACATCTATCGTGCTCATAAACTGAATCCTTACCCGATTTTAACGCTCAACCTAAAAACTCACATCAGACTCAGGTCAGTTTTAATTAGGTTCCGTAAGGTCACTAAAAGCTCACCTGAAAGTCAGATAAAGGGGCGACAAACAAGCTCAACTCCCAGCACCATCAGGAACAGAAGAAAACACCTTCTGAAGAGACTGGTGCTGATATGTAAACGCAATTTTTGCCCCAGCCATACCCCACACAGGGCCGGAAGTGCGGACGTCAATGACAGTGAGAACTGCTCTGTCACATATGCGTCATGAAGATAAAGTGCCACTGACAGTGCCACAGTAGAAACTGTAAATGAGAGTCCCAGCGCCTGAACCAGTTCATCTTTACTAAAACGAAGCGACTGGAGGAATGGAACTGCCGGCATAACAAAAACACCTGTTGCACCGGTCACTAAGCCTGTTATGCCGCCAATAACAGGTGAAAGCCATCTCTCCATCGTCAGAGAGACCGCAAATGGAGGTGATACCAGTGCAAACGCCGCATACACGATTAAAGCGCCTCCCAGAGCGAAAGCTGACCATGCCGGGTCTGTGCTGATAATAAGCGGAGAAGCTGCTATGGTTCCGGTTAAAATAAGCAGCATCATCAGCCAAAGACGGCGGACAATCATCAGAGCGGAAGGACCAGCAAAGAGCTGAACCACGTTGGTCACAAAAGAAGGGATAATCAGCAGAGCCGCAGCAGCCTGAGGTGTCATAAGCATGCCAAGTAAGCCCATCGCAACTGTCGGCAATCCCATTCCTGTTACGCCTTTAACGAAACCGGCAAACATAAAAATGATGAAAAGATAGATATAAAGTTGCTCGTTCACAATATCTTCCGTGCCGAAATATTTTAGTGATTCAAACATCCATTTGGTCAATGGACAATCTGGTTAAAGCACTTCATGCTTCGGATATTCCGAAGGCTGATTTAGAGATCTTTATGCGACTGGATCTTTCTGACATAAAACTCGTCGTCTGTATTGCTGAGGCGGGAAGCATTACTCATGGTGCCCGGCACGCCTGCCTGGCCACTGGCTCAGCGAGTGAGAGGCTGAGATGCATAGAAGAAGATATCGGGGCAAGGATTTTTAACCGTCATCCGAGAGGCGTGAGTCTTACTGAAGCGGGTGAGATCCTCATCTGCCATGCCCGTGAATTACTGTCCCGGCAGGAGCATCTCAGAGCTGAAATGAGTGCTTATGTTAAAGGAGTAAGAGAAAAAGTTCGGTTATATGCTAACACTTCTGCGATGGCAGAATTTCTGCCCGTCAGGCTTGCAAGATGGCTTTCAGATAATCCGGGTGTAGTGATTGAACTGGAAGAAAAATCCAGCGCGGATATCATCAACAGTATCAACAACGGTACTGTCGAAGCGGGACTCGTCACTGATGCAGTTAATGCACATAATCTCACACTTGAGCCAGTTGCAGATGACAGCCTCGCGCTAATCGTTCCCTCCTCCCACGCGCTTGGGCTTAGAGAAAACGTCTCACTGGCTGACGCATTGGGTGAGCCTTTTATTGGTTTATATCCCGGTAATGCACTGCAGGACCATGTCAGCGGACATGCCAGAGAACTTGGCCACTTACTGAGCTATCGTATCAGAATGAGCGGTTTTGAAGGGATGTGTGAGATGGTCAGTAGCGGTATCGGAGTGGGTATCCTTCCTGTATCAGTGGCTGAACGACTCAGTAAAAAATTTCATTACCACATACTACCGCTTACCGATCATTGGGCACGCCGGCAAATCTGCATTTGTTATAAAACACCAGATTCACTGAGTCCGGGGATGGCTAGGCTTATAATTTTTCTAAAAATACAAGATATATAATTGCTTAGTTCATTAGACCTTATTGACGAATGTTTATCAGATTTTGTCCGCTTTGTGCCATGAACAGCCATCCGTTATCGCCCGGTTCTGAGTATGGTGTTGGGCACCAGGCCGCGAAACTCAATTGAGTGCTGAATTTTACTGCTACTCACCGACAAAATTTGACAGCGCAAGAGAAAGATAACCCGGTTGTTCCCATGACATGCAATGCCCACAATCATCAAGGATTACCGTTGAAACCCCTGACTTGACTAAATAATCGACATCGTCGTCAGGTAACGACCATTCACCGAAGATCAGCTGTTTACGCACTGGCAATTTAATAAATCGCTCAAGCCAGTCACCGCCTGCTATCAGACTTGAAGCACCTCGCCAGACCGCCCAAGGGGCATCAACAGCGAGGCTTCCCGCCCAGGGGCCTGATTCGTTTTCAATCATTTGTTTCCAGTGTTTGTTTATGAACTCTTCTTCACTGTGGCTGCATATCTGCCGACTGAAAAAACCGCCCCCGGGCCTAAAATTAGGTTCAGATACCACAAGTCCCTCCATGCGATTTGTGATTAAGCCTGCCGCTTCAATACTGATACTCCCCCCCATACTGTGCCCGTAAATAAAACATTTATTCAGCCCTAAATACCATACTAACTCTGCCACCACACTGGCCTGGTCAGTGATTGAATAGCTGTAATCACGAGGCTTTTCACTGTAGCCACACCCTGGCAAATCTATAAGAATCGCACGTCTTTTATTTAAACGAGGGTCTGTGGCTATAAGTGGATATTCGTACGAAGAAGCACACCCTAGTCCGTGCACAAATATCAGGGGTGTTCCGCTGCCGGGCAGATCCTGCCAGCGGACGAGACAATTTGCAGTGGATGAAAAGAAAGATTCCATAGAATTATCAATACTGGCTGAGTTTAAAGACGTCAGTATCTTTGCATTGAAGCCCGCAGACAAGGCTCAGATGTATAGGTTTCTGTTATTTACTGACCATCGATGGTCGTGTTTAGACCTGATCCCTTTTAATGAATACACGACTATTCAAGCAAATTCTCTCAGAGTAATGACAGCTTCGGATGTCCGCTTCTCGCTCTAAGCCGACCTTCAGCGCCCACTGTTCGCCTTGTGCCACCAAGCGCACGTTGCAAACATCACCGCTCTGATAAGAAGGTAACGGGTCATGATATGTGGACTTCATTGATTGCGTTCCATCAACTCAAGCGTCTGACCATCAGGGCTTTGTAAATATATGACTCTGGTTCCCTGCATGGGGCCTGATGAGACTGTCTGGGGTTTTCCTGGCGTCTTCCAGCCATAGTCCGATACTTTGCTCAGGAGCGTATCAAGATCCTTAACCATAAACGCCAGGTGCGCGTAGCCTGGGATATAGGGTGCTGAAGGCGCTTCTGGCTGTTCAATGTTATTGTATTGCAGTAATTCAATGTTCATACCAGCCAGTTCAAGCAAAGCCATTCGTACATCAGCGCCCCTTGCGCCTGTGACTTCATCAATAATGGGTCCAGACATTTTCCCTTCGCGTAATAACTTCCCTCCAAGAATATGGGTCCAGACGAATAATGCGTCTTCAATATTTTTGACTGAAAAACCGACGTGATTAGCACTTAAGATCATGACATTACCTGCTGGTTTAAAAAATTGAGCGCCTAACCATCTAAAATTGTTGCTTTATTTCTTCACGGTAAGTGCGATGGAATTTGTTAAGGAAAAAGTATAACTGAGTGCGGCCTAAATCATGTCGTTATGAGTCATCCACAGCGACAGCCGTAAAGGTTACCTGCTCCCTGTTGAACAATACGCGACCAGGTACAAGCCGGTATCTATTCTAGAAAAACGGCGATTGTCTGCTTGTCACTTATTGCGGACCCGACATGCTGATCTGCTTTGTGCCAAAAGCAGACACAAGGCATTATCCGCTATGAGTTCGCCAGGGACATGCAGGTATACAGGCGCTTTAATATTTGAAAATGTATCGCTTTGAAACTGCCCTTAAGAGCCTGAAGATGGCGTAGCGCGACTGGCTTTGAGTTATTTACCTGCACGCTGGATAATCTTAATCAGAAAACTTTTTCAGCCAGATTTTTTTGAGAAAACTAATCATGCCTGCACTGTAAAATTTTGAGTTCCACCACTTCTGAAAGACGAGCCCATGCAAAAAAAACAACATCTTCCTTTCCTGGCAGCTTTTGCCGGAATGGTTTCGGTTCAGACGGGTGCCGCGTTTGCTAAAACGCTTTTTCCGGTTGTAGGCAGCGAAGGTGTGGCCGCGCTGCGCCTGGGCATATCTTCCCTCGTTCTGCTTGCGTTTTTTCGTCCGTGGACCTTACGCAACAGCGGAATTTCATGGGGTGCAATGTCACTCTATGGCATCGTGCTCGCCTTGATGAATCTGCTGATTTATCGTGCATTTGCTTATATCCCTGTCAGTATTGCCATCTCCATTGAGGTGATGGGGCCGCTCATAGCCGCCCTGCTGACGTCCCGGAAAAAAACAGATTTACTCTGGATCCTGCTGTCCGCGTCTGGCCTGTTCCTGCTCGCCGCAGGCGACATTCATAAGGTGATTAATATTCGCGGCGTGGCGTATTCTCTTGCCGCTGCCTTTTTCTGGGGGCTTTATGTCATCGTGGGCAGAAGCGTGTCCAACGGCGGCGGGCGCTCTGTCGCGGCAGGCATGACCATCGCGGCCCTGATCGCTGTTCCGCTCGGAACGGCTCAGGCCGGGAGCGCGCTAGTTTTACCCGGCGTGCTTCTTACAGGTCTTTGCGTGGCCATTCTGTCAAGCATGCTGCCATTTCTGCTGGATATGTACGCCATGCGCTGGCTGCCTTCCCGCGTGTTCGGGGTTTTGCTGAGCGGCTCCCCGGCGGTCAGCGCGCTTGCCGGATGGATTATCCTGAATGAAAAGCTGAGCCTGATGCAGTGCGGAGGCATTCTGTCAGTGATGGCCGCCTGTGCCGGCTGTGCGCTGTTCGCCCGGTCGCACACGCGCTCCTGACGTTTAGCTCAGGTCTGCCAGCCCGAACAGGGGAATATTCAGACCCGTCTTGACCGTATCGAGCACGATAAGCGTCCGGTAAGTCAGAATATCCTGGTTATCAGCAAAGTGCTGCCTGACCAGGCGTTCAAAGTGCTGCAGGTCGCGGGCTATCATGATGATGATGAACGACACCCCGCCGTTGACGAAATAACACTGCTGAATTTCATCAACGCCACGAAAATAGCGCTTGGCCCGATCCATCACGATACTCCGGTCCTCAACGAGCCGGGATTCAATGACGGCCGTGACCGGATTACCGACCTGTGTCGGATCGACGACGGCAATATTGGCCCTGATGATGCCTTTCTCTTCCAACCGGCTGATACGGCGCTGTACGGAGGGTGTTGAAAGGCCAACCTTTTCGGCTATAGCCGAGTGAGGAAGACGGTTATTTATCTGCAGGATATTAAGAATGGACAAATCAAACCGGTCCAGGTCGTCTCGCGTGATTTTTTTTCTCATTATTGAACCTGAAAAAGAGTAAGTGCGGCGTTCTGCTTGAGTAAATGAATCACTTCATTCGAATGCCACACTTTATCATATCAAGCATCTCAGTTATTGAATCAGTGTAAAGGGGGATAGTCATGAAAGAGGGCAGCCGGATTGTCATCGGTACGGTAGTCTGTGTCGTCATCTTGTATGCGGTCATTATTTTCCATTCGTTGACATGACAACTCACGTTCGTGCTGAATGCGCCAACGCCGACCAGTAATAACTCAGGAAGCTGCAGCTCAGGCAAGATTAATCCCGTTTGTGCGCAGGCTCCTCTGGCTCCGGTTAAGCGCATTATGTGTTCTGTCGCGGCTTGCCCGGATGTATGTACTGAGGAGCGTAAGCATCGTATAACCTTCAGGTAGAACAGTAGCCACAGAACGGTGATCATTCCATCCATCGTGTATAGCTCCAGAGTCAATTCAGCGGGCGCAAGACAGCCGTTGCAGAACATCGCTGAACTCCACGTAAAGATGCAATTCTCCGGTCAGTTTATCGGAATTCTGTTGGGGGGACTTGTCGGCTCGCACCTGGGTATGTGCTACGAATTTATCGTTAACAGCCTGCTTCTGCTGGCCAGTGACTTCCTTAACTGACGCATCTTGATGCGACCTTCCATTAGCCGTCCGGGCTGACGTTTATCCCGTTTGTCAGGAGACAATTATGACCATTCCCGTGTTCCTCCATCAGGCCAGCAGCGTGCTGCTGGACAACTATTTGTCACCGGTATCAGATAAATCCGTGCTGACAAAGGCGGGCGTTCTTAAGCAGTGTGCGAACGTCGAGCCTGCAGATCTCCTCGTTGCATTTACGAGTGGTGGGTTTGCGTAATGACCACTACTACTGTTTCGCTTTCCCGTAACGATTACAAAGTCATCTCCTTGTCACTGCTGGGCGGGGCTCTGGAGGTGTTTGACTTCATTATTTTTGTCTTTCTTTCCTCAACCATCGCCGACGTGTTTTTCCCGGCGCATACACCGGAATGGGTCCGCCTGCTTGAGAGCATGACCATTTTCTCGATCGGCTATCTTGCCCGCCCACTAGGCGGGCTGTTGATTGCGCACTTCTCAGATAGATATGGCCGCAAGCACATGTTTAACTTCACGGTGCTTGTTATGGCGATGCCATGTCTGGTAATGGGCGTGCTGCCGGGATATGACCAGGCAGGTTACTGGGCACCGCTGATGCTGTTGCTGGCGCGAAGTGTTCAGGGAGCCGCGCTGGGCGGTGAGGTCCCTAATGCCTGGGTATTTGTGGTAGAGCATACGCCCGCTTCCCGGCGCGGGCTGTCGCTGGGTCTGCTGCAGGCTGGGCTTTCATTTGGCTATATGCTGGCCGCTCTTACCGTGACGCTCATCAACAGTTATTTCACCGCTGAAGAAGTAACACAGTGGGCATGGCGTATTCCGTTTATCGTTGGCGGAATACTGGGGTTTATCTCTGTTTGGCTGCGGCGCTGGCTGCAGGAAACACCGGTTTTTGTTGCGCTGCATCGCGACCAGGCACTGTCTGAACGGCTTCCACTGGCTGATATTCTGCAAAAACACCGCAGTTCCGTTGTCCCTGCAAGCCTGCTGACCGTAGTCCTGACGTCAACTGTTATTCTGTCTGTTGTGGTACTGCCGGTAATTATGCAGAAAGAGTGGCACTTTGATGCCGCCAGCACCTTTAAAATCAGCTGCGCCGGCATACTGGCGATGAACATCGGATGCATTATTGCGGGACGCATAGCGGATAAAGCTGGTGCCTGGCCAACTTTTGCGGCTTACTCAGTCCTGGCTGCTGTTGCCGTTACCCTGATGTCTTTTGCGCAAGGGCTAAACATGGGCGCGGTTATAGTAGGTTACGTGTTACTTGGTCTGTGCAGCGGGACCATTGCAGCCGTCCCGGCGCTTATGGTCAGGCTGTTTCCATCAAGGGTGAAAGTGACGGGCATCTCACTGATTTATAATATTACCTATTCAGTCTGCTCCAGCATATTGCCGCTTACGATTCTGACGCTGTATCACAACGCGCACTGGGCGCTAAGCGGGTTTGCCTGGCTCGTAGCAGGCATAGGTTTAGTTACCTTTGCCACCTGTCGCAAAGGGCAGATTTACGATTAGAAAACGGAGGTAGCCTGGCAAAGGCGGGCTGCCGTCAGCATTCAGGTTAAAATATTGTGTTTGATTTGGTTGTTTGCTTTTAAACCGGCAATGTCCGTTTTTCGCTGTGAGTTCAATGGCTCGATGCAACGCTATCCTTAATCAAGGGGGGACGTTGCCATGAAACGAAGAACTCGGATTAACTACACGCCAGAGCAGAAGGCGATTATCTGGGACAGATATAAGCAAGGTGATTCCCTGCATGATATCGCCAGAATGTTCGACAGATTTCATTCTTCCATCATGCCCACAATCCACCAGACAGGTGGCTACCGTCCTCCCGTTCGAAAGCGGCATCGATTAGCGCTTACGCTTGATGAAAGAGAAGAAATCTCCAGAGGACTGGTAGCAAAACTCAGTATCAGGGACATCGCTGCCAACTTATCAAGAGCACCCTCAACGATTAGCCGCGAGGTCAGGAGGCACGGAGGTGCCAAGCAATACCGTGCAGCAAAAGCCGATACTGCTGCGTGGGAAAATGCTCTGAGACCAAAACCTTGCAAGCTAATCGAAAGCCCCACGTTGTGTAAAATCATTGCAGAGAAGATGCATCAGGACTGGTCGCCGGAACAGATCGCCGGTTGGCTAAAACGCTGTTATCCGGATAATCAGGAAATGCATGTGTCACACGAAACGATTTATAAAACGCTTTTTATACAAACCCGGGGGGCATTAAAAAAAGAGCTGCAACAATGCCTCAGAAGCGGAAGAGCGGTTCGTAGATCCCGAACGTCATCACTTAAAGGGAAAGGATTAGGGAAAATCCCGAATGCGATACCTATCAGCGAAAGGCCACCGGAAGCCTCAGACAGAGCCATCCCTGGTCACTGGGAAGGTGATCTGATCCAGGGCTCGAAAAACCCCTATATCGTCACCCTCGTAGAACGCCATTCCCGCTTTGTTATGTTAGCCAAAATCAGGAACAACAAGACCATAACGGTTATATCTGCACTCATCAGACAAGCCCGGGAATTACCTGTTGAGCTATATAAAACATTAACCTGGGATCGGGGAGCTGAAATGACCAGCCACACCCGGTTTACTGTAGCAACAGACATCCAGATTTACTTCTGTGCTCCTCAATCTCCCTGGCAACGTGGCTCAAATGAAAATACGAACAGGTTGCTAAGACAATATTTTCCAAAAGGAACTGACTTATCGGTTCACAGTCAGCACAGACTGAACAGCGTTGCCAGACAGCTCAACAAAAGACCGAGAAAAACGCTAGACTATGAATCACCCGCAGAACGGTTCAATAAGTGTGTTGCGTCCATCAGTTGAACTCACAGCTCTTAGCAGACGTTCATCTGATTCCTTCCGCTCTGTGCTAATAACGGGCATTCTTAGCATCTGCGAGCACTAATCTGTAGAGAGTAAATCCCACCGAATAATAATTCTGATCCGCCGCAATCTTTACAGCCTTTTTTCAGAATTCTGGCGAAAACGGCCCGGACGTCGCAGAAACACGCTGAGGGCGTCTCATATGGTGTGGCAAGTAGTCCTATGGTAAATCAGGCTGACTGCAGGGTCAGCCTGATCCTGCAGCATAGCGTGTTACTGGATGGCGGCGACTTGGTTTTTTATAATCAGGCGCCATGGAACCATGTACATGGCACCACCGGGAGCCTGAAGCTGCGCGGTGTCCTGTGGTGCATCCGGGCGCTGCTGGATAACCACAAATGAGATCCCCTGAAGATTTTCGGCACTGTAAACCTGGTTTTCAGTGGTTGAAATATTCTGTGAGGGATTGCCGGAAAGCTCAATAGCTACTGATGTCCCCGGCGGACAGTTGGCACTGTTGCAGCGAACAGTCTTAGGAGCGGCAGGGGCCTGCTCGTTCTCAGTACTAATTTCGCTTCCCGGCCCTTTATCGTAAATAAACGGGATCAGCAAAAACAGGGCGAGTACTATCCACATCCATCCTTTCAAAGCGCGTTTTTCCTTAATAAATTTTAATGCGTTCCGCATTTTACATGTTCATGTGTCGACACAGAAAGCCCTTTGTCCGGTTCGGATATGGGATGTTCTGTCTAATGTGGTACACATCTTAATTGCCAAGGTTTTGACGTCCGCAGATCGCTCATAGCTGCCTTAGAGATTGCCGATGGTGCCTGAGTGCTAAAACGGACATTGTTGACATCAAGACATACTAATTTTTAAGGAGAAGACCAGCCCCCACACATTAAAACTGGTAGTGATCAGGTATCTGCTGCATGGTCAAACCAGAAGAGTTGTTTCCAGGGGTAATTAAGTTTTTATCTTTATGCATTTGGACAGCCGCTATAAAAATATTGGTTATGCTTATAAGCACTGGAAGATACCAGTAATTAAAAGGAGTAACAGCATGAAAAAATTACCATTAGCTTTACTGGCCGCCAGCCTTCTCGTGGTATTCAGTTCACAGGCAGAAGCAAAGGGGTGCGTGAAAGGTGCGGTTGTTGGGGGGGTAGCAGGTCATGTCGCTCATCATGGTGTTGCAGGAGCAGCGGCCGGGTGCGCAGTAGGCCATCATATGGCCAATAAAAAACAAAAAGAAGATAAATCCACACAGCAAAGCCAGAAATAACCAAAAGCAGTATTAAACCGAACTGCTGCGCGTAAATTCACACAGCGCTGTCAGCCATGTCTACAGACACTGATTATCAACTTTCTTTTGATATACGGGGACGCCGTTCCCCGGATAACACAACGATTCTTTGCGATAGATTTCCAGTCGCTCAATGAAGTGCTCACTTAACTTTTCTGACTGCTGGCGCCCGGCCTCTGCCGGGGTCACCGGCAGATTCAGACGCTCTCCGGACGCGGCTCAATCCACGTTAATAGGGTTTCGCTCTTCTCGACCGGGATGCAGAGTAATATGACATGATGAACCCTCCGGATAAAAGTTTACCGCCTATGCTGAATAGCAGGAGGTGCTTATGTGTGGACGTTTTGCGCAATACAACAGCAGAAATGATATTTCGAAGCTCTGGGCATCGGCCCGGAGGAATTAACCTACGATGCAGAGCCCATCGGCCGTTATAACGTGTCTCCGGGCACGAAGGTCCTGTTACTTAATGAGCGTGACGGCAATCTGAAGTTTGACCCCGTGTACTGGGGCTATGGTCCGGAGTGGTGGGATAAGCCTCCGCTCATCAACGCCCGCAGCGAAACAGCTGCGACAGGGCGTATGTTTAAGCCTTTGTGGGAGCATGGCCGCGCTATTGTGCCGGCATCAGGCTGGTTTGAGTGGAAAAAAGACGGCGACCAAAAACAGCCCTATTTTATTTATCAAAGGGACAAAGAACCGTTGTTTTTTTGGCCATCGGGAAGCCGCCTTTTGATCGGGAACACGGGCAGGAGGGTTTTGTCATCGTCACCGCTGCCAGCAATCAGGGCATGGTGGACATACACGATCGCCGCCCTCTTGTCCTCAGGGCAGACGCGGTCCGGGAATGGCTCAGTCAGGACACTTCACCGGCGCGGGCTGCTGAAATTGCGCATGACAGCGTGCTGCCTGAAACCGACTTTACCTGGCATCCGGTAGCGACAAAAGTCGGCAACGTTCACAATCAGGGGCCTGACATTATCCGGTGCATTAACGGCAGCTGACAGAGTCGTCAGACATCAGTGTATGAGTGGCGCCGGCACGGCTACAGTTTATTTACCCCCTGGTGAATAAGGAGAAGATAATCCCGTACCGGCATCGGTTAATTTAGCACAGCGGCGCCCTGTCGCCATCGCCCGGTACGGCAGCGTCTGATTCGGCCCGCATCCAGATGGCCTGACGGGTCAGCCAGAATCCGGATGAATGAAACACAATCCCCAGTTGCTCAGCCAGCGTCTGCGTCACCGGCAGTCGTCCCGCCAGAAAAGCCCAGGCGATATCGCTGTCCAGCCCGCTGCGATCACACAGCTGCGTCACGGAGATATCATGCTCAGTCAGCAGATAAGCGAGAAAGCGTGCGGGAGAGGTATGGCCGTCCATAGATTACCCCGGGAGGTTATGAAGAGGTTTCGTCCAGATTAATGCGCTCCGTCCGGTCTGCACAACGGGTCCGGAAAAAAATACCTGCATTCAACTGCCAGAACCCAACGCTCGCCGCAGTCACGGCTGAGGCGTACCGCAGCTGCGCGAGGAACGAACAGCCGTGTCGAGGAAGCGTCACGTCACCGATGCCCGCAAAGACTGCTTACGCTCCGGTGCCGGGATTAGGAAAGAAAGATAAAGGAGCCCGACTGCGGAAAGCCAGGCTGCTGATGTACAGCCCGGAAACGCTTCCGTACGTTGCCCGGGCCCGGTATCAGCATAGATGCCCGATGAGTGTGCGGCGGAAAATATTTTTTCTCCGCTCTCAGCCACATAAATCCGTTTCCTGACGTATCTGCCGGACTGCCTCTTGCCAGATAAATGCCACTCAATAATACTGTACATATAAACAGTATTATCAGAGGAGGATTTTATGCACCAATTACATACAGCACCCACCCTAACTCCCGCAACGTCTGCCGGGAGTTTACAGTGAAACCGGCAGCGTACAGCCCCGGCCTGATGCTGCTCTGGCCCCCCATCTTTACGCCGCGTATACGGGTCCCGCTGTTCGCAGACCCGTGTGCCGCCGGATTCCCCTCCCCTGCACAGGATTACGTCGAGTCCGAGCTCGACCTGAACGAACTCTGCATCCGCCGGCGCGCCTCAACCTTCTTTGTGCGCGCCAGCGGCAGCAGCATGGAAGGACTGGGGTTGTATGACGGCGACGTTATGGTGGTTGACCGGGCCGAGGAGGCAGCGCACGGCGATGTCGTGATAGCGGAGGTCAACGGGGAATTCACGGTCAAACGCCTGCAGCTGCACCCCCGCCTCGCCCTGCTGCCCATGAATCCGGCCTACTCCACCATTTACCCGGAGGAGCTGCAGCTGCTCGGCGTGGTCACCTGGTTCTTCAACAGCACGCGTGCGCGCCGGAGGTAACCATGCCCATGTTCGGACTGGCCGACGTGAATTCGTTTTACGCCAGCTGCGAGGCGCTGTTTCGCCCGGACCTGCGCGGTAAGCCGGTGGTGGTGCTCAGCAACAACGACGGCTGCGTGATTGCCCGCTCAGCGGGCGCGAAGCTTCTGGGCATTAAAATGGGCGCGCCATGGTTCCAGATAAAAAATGAAGTTTATTCTGAGAAAATAAATGTATTTAGCTCAAATTACGCCTTATACCATTCTATGTCGCAGAGGGTCATGACGGCCCTCGAGGAGTTGACGCCAAAGGTCGAGCAGTATTCGATTGATGAAATGTTCCTCGACATAACCGGCATTGATGGCTGCGAAGACCTTGAACATTTCGGCCGGCGCCTGCGCGCACACGTGCTGGCCACAACCGGTCTGACCGTGGGCGTCGGCATGGGTCCGACCAAAACGCTGGCCAAAAGCGCGCAGTGGGCGAGCAAAGAATGGAAGCAGTTTAAGGGCGTGCTGGCGCTGACCACGGGCAACCCGAAGCGGACCGCAACGCTCCTGCAGAATCAACCGGTTGAAGAAATCTGGGGCGTCGGCAGGCGCATCGCGAAGAAGCTGAACATCATGGGCATTGAAAATGCTCTGCAGCTCTCGCGCGCTCACCCTGCCCTCATCCGGAAAAACTTCAGCGTCGTGCTGGAGCGCACGGTGCGGGAGCTGAACGGCGAGTCCTGCATTCCGCTGGAAGAGTTTGCGCCGGCGAAGCAGCAGATCGTCTGCTCACGATCGTTTGGCGAGCGCATCACGTCAAAAGTGGCCATGCAGCAGGCGCTCTGCCAGTATGCAACGCGCGCGTCCGAAAAGCTGCGTGGAGAGCGGCAGTTTTGCCGCCGCGTGGGCATTTTTATCCGCACCTCGCCTCACGCACCCGGGGAGGTGTTTTACGGCAACAGCGCCGGCGAGAACCTGAAGGTGCCCACCCAGGACACACGCGACGTCATTGAGGTGGCCATGCGCAGCCTGGACCGCATCTGGCTGGAGGGACGCCGCTACATGAAAGCGGGCATCATGCTCGACGACTTCACCCCCAGCGGCGTCAGCCAGCTGAATCTGTTCGAGGAGGACGCCCCGCGGCCCAATAGCGCGCAGCTGATGAAGGTGCTGGACGGTATCAACCAGTCCGGGCTGGGTAATCTGTGGTTTGCGGGTCAGGGAGTTAATACGGAATGGAAAATGAAACGGGAGATGTTGTCACCGGCATGGACCACGCGCTGGAGTGACATTCCCGTGGCGCACGTTAAATAGCCAGGCGCAGACAGCTAAAGCTGGAGCTGATGCCTGCCTTCACCCTGCCCTCTCAGGAAAATCAATACCAGAATTCATTCACAATATACAGAGGCTTGCCTAGTTTCTTATTGCTGAAATAACTACCGCGTGGCAACTTGTCACCACTTGAAAGTTGACGAATCCAGTCTTCAAAAGCAGGGAGACGCCGGCAGTACCACCCCTTTAACATGTCGGCTGACTGAGTAAACCCATGTAGGTTTACTCCATACCCGAGCGTCTGCTGCAATAGACCCTGTATTCCCATCTTTGTGCTTTTTTTTGCTGTATTCTTCAGCGTGAGCTGTTTTTCTTCCAGGTATCATTGGCCATAAATGCCGCACGCGACACGCAGGCGCCCCACAGTAGCTGCAGGCCGATTTTTATCAACTCACTGGCGTGCGGCATGAAGAAGAGCGGCACGATAAATACCGCACTCAGCAGGAATCCCCATTCAGCAGCATTTTTTCTGTCTTTTCCATCAAGCTTTCTAAGCCCCATAAATCCCAAAATTAAATTGATCAGTCTGTTCATTGTGACCTTCAGATTCAGTGCCCCCAATATCTTCTCAAATGGCTTGCAACTTTATAGCCAGTAGATTAATCAGGGGATCGCTTTTAATCGTTCCTTTTCAGCCAGTCATCAACAAGGAGGTTGATTACGTCTGTTATTGAAGTACCTTCTCTGGCGCAAGCAGCCTTGAATCTTTGGTGCTTTTCCTCATCAAAATTGACGTTTACACGCTTAGCTTTTCCAGTCACAACTGGAGTGGTGACTACATTTTTAAGATCTCTGTTTTCACCAAAAGTCATTTTCTTATTACTGCTGCTATGAGCCTTTTCAAGCGCCATGTGACTCTCCACGGAAAGATTTCACTGAGTATATGAGTATATGAGTATATGAGTATATGAGTATATGAGTATATGAGTATATGAGTATATGAGTATATGAGTATATGAGTATATGAACATTTGAGCATACAAATCTCAAATCAAATGAGTACATGAGTACATGAGTACATGAGTACATGAGTACATGAGTACAATTAACACTCATTTGGGTAAATACTCAATCACTCAACACTACTAACTATCTCTTTTGTAAGGATTTCTATCTCACCCTTTGCTGCACCATCATTGGATTCAAAGACACTGTCACCATCGAGAATTGATTTTATATACACCTGTCGCTGAGTTATTGCAGTGCGAAAACATTTGACACCGGTATCCTTAATGCTTTCTTTAAGAACATTGAGCATGGTTGCCTGCTCGATTTTCCGAGTGATCAGGAAACGGGCTTCAACTTTTCGGCTATATGCTTGCGCTTCAAGCACCGTAACAACACTGCCAGCTGCAGAGAAATCTAAAGGACTTGGAGTAACAGGAATTATGACTAGATCGCTGACCATCACGGCAGCAGAGGTGATTACGGAAAGCGAACCAGCACCGTCGACGATAACGTAATCATACTCAGCAAGATCTTTGCGGATTCCGTAAACATCTTTTTCTGAGGCAGCTGTATATACATCGAATGTTGCTTTGTCAGACTTACTCCAGTTTGTCAGGCTCATCTGGGGGTCTGTATCAACTACAGCAATATTGTACCCGCTTCTGGACATAGAAGTGCTGACATTGATAACAGCTGTCGTCTTACCAGAACCACCTTTTGGGTTCAGAAAAGAAATAACCTTCATATTAGATAATCCCAACGTTAAAACTCAAATGAAGCTATGAGTAAATGAGTATAGAGACTTAAAGCGTATGCTTAAAGAGCTTTTACACATTAACTCAAAAACACAAATGAGTATAAACTCACAAATCGCCTCCATGTCATTGATAATAAGAAAAAATTAATTGTAAAAACTCATTTGAGTAAAAACACATATGAGTTTTTATTCAAATGATGTTCTTAAGATGCAGGCATAGATAAACGAAACACAAATTTACGAGCCCTACCCAGTGTCATCCTTTCCTCCGCATCGCCACAGCCTCATTGCCCGGCATCTGAAACTGCACCCGGTGCCTCGCCGCCACGTCTAGCGCAAACACCCGCGTATAAATCTCCGTTGACTTCGCGCTTTTGTGCCCGAGCAGGCTCTGCAGCGCCTTGAGCGCCGTGCCGGCGTAAAGCATGTGCATGGCGTAGCTGTGCCGGAAAGTGTGCAGGGTAACCGGAACGGAAAACGTCACCCCCTCTGACGCCGCCGCCTCCACCGCCTCGTTGAGCCAGGTGCGCGCCGTCCTGTCGGTGATCTCCCACAGCCGCACCCGCTCCGTGCGCCCCGTCTTTTCGCTCCGGCGCTCAATGGGTATGCGCAGGGTGGCGATCATCATCTCCAGCTGCGTGACGTACTGCGCATCGGAAAGGGGCACCAGGCGGTGGGGCACGACGCCGGCGGCGCGGCGTCCGGCCCGGTGCTCAGCCTTATCCTCCCGCTGCTTGAGCGTGGCCAGCTGCACGAACGGGTACTGCTGGCGCAGCAGAAAGTCCCCTCTCGTCAGCGCCAGCGCCTCGCTGATGCGCGCGCCGGTGTTCCACAGCGTGGTGAACAGCATCTTGCGGCGCAGGTCTGGCATGAAGTGGAGCAGGGCGCTGACCTCCGGCGCCAGCAGGTACTTCGGCAGGTCGTCGACCAGCGCGGCCATCTGGCGCAAAGCCAGCGCGGCCGGGTAGTCAATGGCCACCGGCAGGTGTGCGGGCGGGGTTGTGTTCCCGTAGGAAATGAGGCCGGTCATATCGCAGACATTCTATGTGTTGCTGTGGCCATGTTTATGACTCCTTTAACTGACTCTGAACATTTTCCCAGAAAAGCTTTGTCTGAATGAGATGGGAAACATGAGTTCGATGGTGCTTGCGCCACAGGAGCAATAATAAGTCTCCCGCCGAACTCGGGCCGCGCAGCAGCTGAGCGTTCGGCATGCCACAAACTTTGCGAAGGCGCGTAGCCAGTATGAGTGCGCGAAGTCCTAGACGCGTCGCCTGATACTGTCGGGTAAAAAAACCTTCCGTAGGCTCCATCGGATCGTCAAATTCGAAGGCGCTTTGAATAATCCGCTTTGCTGCTTCCTGCTGAATAAACAACTCGCGTAACTGGTAAATAAGACGCTGGGGCAGGGAGCGCCAGTCTCCGCTGACCTCTGTAAAATCAAACGACGGGAAGTCAGTTTCGGCATACCAGCGCCCCTGCTGTTCGTCAGGTTTCCCTGCATCTGATGCAACAGGAACGCAGCCCTCACTGAACCTTTCAAGTAAAAAAACCAGCTCAGTGGCGATGAAATAGCGCTCCCGCTGCTGCTTTTCTTCTGACGCAGACTTCTCTCGTCTGAGAGTGAACTTATGGGTAAGCATCACGGCTCCAATCGCCGCGCCGGCGGTGATCAGCCCGGTGGCCACATTCCCCCATATCCCCGGGCCCTGGTTGATCACCTGAACGGTCAGCGGATGCGAGACTGCATCTGCAATACCACTGGCAATATCATCTGCCTGCATAATTGGTTTTATCTCCGCTTCCTTAATTCCGGCCGTCCCGGTCAGTGATAAAACGCACCGGCTCAAACTGCCAGCGCCGGTCCCCCTGCGAGTGCACCTGGATCCACGCCAGCGTCCCCTGCATAAAGCAGAGGTGATAGCCGTCGCCGGCGCTCAGGGTCAGCACCCCGTCAAACTCAATATCCTTCAGTCCGTCATCCTCCCGGCGCAGCAGACGTCCGCCGGGTGAGATCTCGTAAAGTCCGCATTCGCACTCCAGGTCTTAGGTCTGATAGTCATTGCCTGTAACGCCGTCCGGCATCCTGTAGGGGAACCGGACCGTGTCGAACATGCCCATAATAATTTCCTTTGCCGGTAAATAGCTGACGGTCCCGCGATGAAAAGATCCGCAGTGGCGCATCTGAACGTCACCGCTGATGATAATCCCCGCTCTTATCATTTCCTGATTAATAATAAGCAGGCGCATAACCGCTAATTTAAATTACCTGACCGCCCCCTGCGCCGGATCCGCTTTCTGCCATATTCTTTACTTTCACGGAAGCGTAACACGTGGCTCTCAGGCGTATAAGCGCCGGTTTGCTGCCGGTGCTTCCCTGACAAATCCCGTATGTTGTGCCCTCATTAGCTATGCTAGACACTATATGTAGTTATTCGCGCAAAAAAACGCCCGATGGTAGAAAAGATCCGGTTCTTCCTTTTTTCCGATCCGGAAGATTTAACAAACATGAACCTGCTTAATGCAGTCAATCAGGCAGGAATAGTAAAGCTGAGAGGAATAAATCTTTTAATGCAGCAAAAGTAATTTTATGAAGAAATCCTGCATAACAGAGAGATATAGCGCCGTATGCAGGATTTATATTCATAAAATGTCAATCACGTCTGAAAGCTGAACTGCCGTGAGGAACAAACCAGATGCGCTGACTAACATCATTTAATTTCAGGGACTGGATGAACCCGGACTTCTCCAGCAGCTGTGCCATTTCAATGAGTGACTCCGAATAAGGCACCGAGCGGTGCGCCTTGGAACTGAGAAAAACACGGTATTCTTCGCCGGAAAGTGAACCCAGAACCAGCTTAATGATCTGATGGGAGATCTCTCCGGCTTTGAGTGCCTGTAAGAGCAGCGCAATCCGCAGATCATCATTATCCAGTCCAGGCACCAGATGCCTGAGCGACTCTGCAGGTATGAACAAGGGCCCCTCAAAAATTTCTCGTTTAAAGCCCCACAGCCAGCTAAGCGTGCTCAGGCCGGCAACTTTCATTAACTCATCATTACTGAAAAGGCGGACTGCCAGCGCATGGTCAAATACGTCATCATTAATCAGGACCAGCTCAGGATCGTTCAGCAGCAGAGAGGGGTTCTGGAAAACGAGAGCGGCCAGAAGCGACGTCAGCCCTTCACTCTCAGCGTGAAACGCCTGATAAAGCTGCTCATAAACATCAGCTGAGGGATCTAGGCGCCCGTACTGTATCAACAAGGCAGCACGCTCCAGAGTCAGATCTTCCGGAAGGGAAGAAAGTATCAGCGGAATGCAGCTGAGCAATTTAATACGCGCGCGCTCACTTACGTTGTCAGAATTAAAAAGCTGCTGAATCAGCAGGCTGAATGACTCCGGAGAGATTTCTGATATGTCTGCTTCAGTAATTTCAGTATAATTACGATCGAACCACGACGTCAGCAATGAAATTGATACTTCATCCTGTTCTAACAGTCTTATTAAGTTAGACCAGTCCGGTTTTATACGATCGTGTTTCATCAGGAGAGAATAAACGTCATCGGCGCCAAATTTGTCTTCATCATCCGCATCATACAAGTCCCGGTTATTTACCTTGCTGATGTCATCTATAACAAACTGCATTTCAGTAATAATGCCGCTGACGTTCTTGGATGTAACACTGCTTTCTTTCATCAACTCAGCTACGCGCTGATACTCCTGCGAGGGAATGAAGAACTCAGTAATAAAGGGGTTTATATTGTTATAAACGACTTCTGTCAGCCCTGATACACCTAACATTTCAAGAGAGAACAGAGGTTCCTTGTTAAGGTTATCCCTGCCTAAATTTTTCTGTTCGCAGAACGTCAGATATATATTTCGCAGATTAATCCCTGAGTAGTTCCATTGCTTACTTTTGATGATTTTTTTAATTATTTCCTTACCCTGCTCTGATATGCACACATCAATTATAGAAATATGAACCCCCATTTCAAGCATATTATTCGTGAATATCTGGCCGTAATTTTCAGGGACAAGATCAGGAAACGCGCCGTTGTCAGTAAGCACCGCACTGGCCCACTGACGCATGTTAGTTGTCTGATTATCCCACTCAAGTTTTGAAGAACACATATATAAAATCAGCAATTCGCAGGCGACCTTTCTGTCGTTCATCATGGAAAGGCGTTTAACAAATCCCCGGGCGTAATCATGAGTGCATGACATCTGTTCTACATAACGTATTCGTTGTGGAAGAGTCCAGTTCACGAAAGTCTGTGCCCCAAGCTGCAGCAGGTCTTCGTCATCTTCAGCCTGGAGCTGCATTATTGAGCGCAGTTTAGGATCATCATGCTCAAGCAGATAAAGCAGCACATCCGGATGCCAGGCCCGTCTCTCCGTCATCAGTCCCAGACTGACCAGCTTGGCGATGACGTTCTCCACGCGGCTCAGCGGCATTGCCAGCGTCATGGCAGAGTGCCGGCTAATGCTGACTGCCTTTATGTACTCATTATCCTCACGGCTCAGGCTTCCCGCCCTGAATACCGATCGGTAAAACATGTAGTCTGAGGCGACATAGCCGCTTACCAAAAGGAAATAGATAAACTCCAGCTGTTCCGCACTGTTTTTAATCGATTCGCAGGCTGCCCCTGCCTTATGGAGTTTTTTATCTGCCCACTCGTTAAAGCCAGCGCTCTCTAAAGTCTCCGCAAGGGCCTGCAGGCTGATGTTTTGCAGTGACTGTATGTGGCTTTTAATGAGCCTGATTTCTTCCTGCTTTTCAGAAATGATTCCTTCACTCCTCATGCGCAGAAGTTCTTTCCTTCTGTCATAGGTCTCCCTCATACCGTTAATTTCATTGTTACTGATAGTTTTAATATCCAAATTTCGAAGGACAAACCGAATTTGAAATGAATCTAAAGACATTAACTTATCGAATCGTTCCTCGTCATTAGCGAGAGAATCCAGTGAAATCACTCCGAGACCTGTTGCGTTAAAATGTAAGGTCCCTTTAAGCGCTGGTGATATGCAATCAGATAGTATATCTTTCCTAACTTCCTCCAAAGTATCCGAGTCATCTTCTCCGACAATATTAATATCGCTTTCAATTCTTTCCAGGTCCAGGTTTTTCTGGCTGATATAGTCTGCCTTTAGTTCCCCGGAAGTGAATGATCTGACAAAGGAGTAGAGCGCGCCTTTTTTTTCATCAATGCTGTGGTAATCTTCAGCACAGATATTTTTATAGGCAATCATGGACAGAAGACGCACGATATTCTCACTGCCATTAACCAGATTCTGATAAACCCTGAACTCGTTTGCAATGTTCCTCATAATACGCATGTCTGGTATGAACAGTGAAAGCTGGCTGACGCATTTACTGAAGCCTGGTCCATTTAGTTCCTCTTCCCTGAACATGCTGCTGAAATGCTCAGCGGCATTTTCGCTGTCCATCACAGGTATTACCGGTATCACAAAGTCGAAAAATTTGGTCCTTGCTTCAGCAGTTGAGAAAAGCCCGTCCCTGACGGCGTAAATAAACCGGACGGGATCACCTTCAGGGCGGGTGTTATTAATAATCTGGTTTATTTCCCGGAGCTTGATAAAAATGGCACCGTCGTTGTGGCGGTCCAGATCTTCAAAAATAACGACGGTATACCCGGTCTGCTCGAAGAAATACACAATTTCGTCGATGTAGACATTAAGGAGGGACGGAGAAGCGGGGCGGGTTGATATGGCGCCTTTCAGCATATCGATCTTGTCAACGCTGACTCTCCGGTCAAAGAGGCCAATACGGTGCAGTTTTTTAACACAAAGAAACAGTGCCGCAAAGAGCAGTAACCCGGCAAGGACCAGCCTGGCTGCCGGCATTTCGATAAGGTGATGGCTGATCGTCACAGGCAGCGACAGCTTTTTCCCGACGTAGTCCGGAAAGAGGCAGAACAGGCCTGCCAGCATGACACTCAGGATGATAAGCAGGTTAACGGCCACTGCAGCAACCTGAAATGAAGTGATATCGGAAATGCGTTCTATGCGTGAATAAGGAAGCGCACTCTTCTTTTCTTTGTAAAGCAGCTGCTGAAGGATGCTGTACTCAATGGTTTTTTCTTCAGCCGCCGCTTTTTTATCGTCGGCAGCGGTTACTGCCCCATCCTGGCCGGGAGGCTCAACTTTTGGCCGCGAGACGGACTGCATCTCAAAGTCAGCCAGGGAGACGGTCATGATCCGTAAATCGTTATCAGGACATTCCTTCCAGGTCCGCAGCACAGAACTTTTACCCGCTCCGTAGGCTCCGGTTACGGCGATGTTTTTGATATCCCCACGGGAACAGGCAAAGTTAAGTGCATCCGTATACACGGCTGATTCCCCCGGCTCGATAATACTGGGCGTAAGGGCTTCATAATCATCAGTAGTACTTATCTCGTCTGTCTCGGGAGAGGCTGTGTGAAAAAGAACATCAGACTTCTGCGGCGGTGTAAGCATTTTTATCACCTGTTTATTTTTGTAATTCTCATCAGTATATCTTCAGATTACGGGCGAATTAACTGTAATAACTCACCTTACTGGTGACGGTTAAATTGAAAGAAAAGGAGCGTAAGGGCCGGGCCCAGATCCGGGTCTGCCTTTTTCCGGATCTGCGGGAGGTGATGACACAATGAGATGTGATTATTATAACTTAGCGATTAATCAATACCTGATATGATAATATTCAAAGAAGATAAATTCACTCTTCATATCAACAAAGAATTCGTATCCGTCATTCACACGCATGGAGTCATTATGGGAAGCCCCGGACCAACGCTCAGCATTACCTATGATCAGCTGCTGGAAACCACCCGGACGGTGCTGCACACCTTTGCCGCGGCCGGATGTACTCCCCCTGATGAATTTGACAGGGGGCTCTGCGTCGGGGCCATCGATCTCTTTCTCACCCTCATTCAGGGCATGGAAGAAACGGACAGGGACTATGCCGACGATCACCGCCAGCTTCGCCTGCTGGCCGGGCTGGAAACAGACGGCAGGGAGCCTGCTGCCGATGTCCACTGAAAAAACCCGCCGCCCGTCGCCGCTGCAGAGACGGATCCTCGTCGTGCTGGCCGCCCTTGATGCAAACCGGCCGGGTCCTGTGGCCACTCGCGACCTCGGGCGGCTGCTGGAGCAAGGCGCGGATGCCCCGGTTTACGGGCCTAACCTGCGCGCCTCCTGCCGCCGGCTGGAAGACGCGGGCTGGCTGCGCACGCTGCGGGCGCCAAACCTGCAGCTGGCCGTTGAGCTCACCGATGCGGGCAGGGACCAGGCGGCCCCCTTGCTGCAGGCCGAGGTTAACGCTCAGGAAAGGACGCGGCGGGAATCCACGGTATGCGCGCTGACCTCGCTGCCCGGGAGCGCAGCGGACGTCCCGGCGAATGTCCGCCTGAACGGCCAGGATTTCCTGGTACGCAGCGCGGCCTACGTGGTGCGTCTGGACGGCACCACCTGCCTGCAGCTCGAGTTACCGGGGGGAGCCCTGCGTTGGCTGCCGGCCGACGCCCTGCAGGTGGCTGAGTGGTATCAGGCCTGCGTCCGCGCGGGTCTGCCTTCTCGCGTGCAGGTCAATGCTGACGCGCCGGCCGCAGGCGCCGGTGAGGATGCACGATGAGTACCATCAGGGCCGTCGCGTTCGCGCTCAGCGCGCTGCTGGTCAGCCTGGTACCGGGGAGCGAACAGCACGGCCCGCTCTCTGCTGAGGTGCGGTTTTCCGGCGCCCCGGTCGCCGAGGCGGTCAGCCCGGTCAGTGAGGAGTGCAGAAAAAATCCGCCGGCTGCCGGCTATCCCGCTGAGGTTAAGCCCTTGCTCCGCGATGCCGCGCGGACACTGATCCGGGTGTGCCAGGAAAGCAGGGCGGGCTAGCGCATAATACAGCGAAGAATCCGCACAGAAGTGCGGCAGAGAAATGATAATCACACGTTAAGGAAAGCCCCGCTATGTTTGATACAAACGTCAGAAGCACCTCAGAAAGCTACGCGGCCACAGCCTGTTCGCCGGCTAACCTCATTGCCTTACGGGACAGAAAAGGGAAGGCCTGGGTGATACAGAAAGAACTGATCGCATTTATCCGGGAAGAAGACGTTTTCAGGGGAGCCCGCGTAGTCCTGTCTAACGATAAGTGGTTCAACGTTGCCATGCCCGTGGACGAACTGGCCACGGCGCTGGGCCTGCCGGCACTGCCATCTGCCTGAAATTAAGGAGCTCATGGTGAAAAAGCCAACGCCTGTACCCCACGATGCAGCCTTCAAGGCTTTCCTGACGCATCCCGGTACGGCCCGGGACTTTATCGAGCTGCATCTGCCGGCAGAGCTGCGCGCCGTCTGTGACCTCAGCACCCTGAAGCTGGAGTCCGGCAGCTTTGTGGAGGAAAACCTGCGCGCTTTCTACAGCGACGTGCTCTACAGCCTGAAGACCGCCGCCGGCGACGGGTACATTCACGTGCTGATCGAGCACCAGTCAACCCCTGACCGGCACATGGCGTTTCGCCTGATGCGTTACGCGGTGGCCGCCATGCAGCGCCACCTCGACGCCGGGCATAAAAAGCTGCCGCTGGTCATACCGGTGCTGTTCTACACCGGGAAGCGCAGCCCGTATCCATACTCCACCGACTGGCTGCAGGAGTTTGATGACCCGGCGCTGGCCGGCCGCCTTTACGGCGCGCCGTTCCCGCTGGTTGACGTCACGGTGATCCCGGACGAGGAGATCATGAATCACCGCAGCATGGCAGCGCTGACCCTGCTGCAGAAGCACATCCACCGGCGCGACCTGGCTGACCTGCTGGACCGCCTGGCCGCCACCCTGATGGCCGGTCACCTCACGGGACAGCAGCTGGTTTCGCTGATAAACTACCTCGTACAGGCGGGCGAAACCGACGACGCCGAAGCCTTCGTACGCAACCTGGCGCAGAGAGTGCCGCAGCATGAGGACGAACTGATGACGATTGCACAGCAGCTGGAGCAGAAGGGACTGGAGAAAGGACGTCAGGAAGGGCGTCAGGAAGGCAAAATGGAGGTCGCCCGCAACCTGCTGCAGAAAGGCATTCCGCTGGAATCGGTGAGAGAGCTGACCGGGCTGTCGGATGATGACCTCGCAAAAATTTGCCACTGACTGAAAACAGGATAACGAAACCATGGCTAATGAGCTGACGGGATTACTGGAGGGTGGCGCGCAACTGCTGTCGTCCTGGCTTCCGGGTGGATTAAGCACGGCGCTGGATGAGGGCGCTCATCTGATGACCTCGTGGTTTGAAACAAACCAGCTGACGGAGCTGACCGGCGTGATCGTGATAGCGGGGCTGTATATAACCGGGCTCGCAATGACTGGCATTATGCTGGGCTCGTTTTCTTCCTCACACCGGAATTAAAAAGAGCCTCTGCCCGGGGCTCATGCCTGAATTTACCCGGACGTTAACCTCCTTCATTGCGCACCTGGTTGTTCGCGTCATAAAAGGTTAAAATTCAGGCTCAAACGCGCATCATTAAAGGGTGACACCATGTTAAAGCAGACATCGGCAAAAAAATTGAGGAATGGCTCCTTAAAATCCTCGGCAGCTATGTGAATATCGGTTTAGCCACCATACTGTTCGCCGTGACGGGGCTGAGTACCCTTTTCTACTTTCTTGGCCGCGCAGACACGCACAGGGCTGTCTACCTCGCACTGTCCGGCGCGGTGGCGCTCCTGCTCCTTGTCGCCTGGCAGAGCAAGCGCTCGCGTCTCTGAAAAATACCGCACGGACATTTACTTTCATTCCCCCTTTGGTTCTTTCTGATAGACCGGGTCGGTTCCCCGCGGGTACTGCAGGGCCAGATTGCGGTAATACTGGAGCCGTTCCCTGAAGTATTCGCGCTGCTCCTCCGGCTGCTGCCTTTCAGCTTCGGCCGGGATAACGGGCAGATTAAGGCGCTCTCTGTACCCCACGCCTGAGGCGGCCAGATCCGCGTTAACCTTCGCCCGTTCTTCCGGGCTGCGTGCGGCTAAATTCTGTGACATGTGAAATCCTCCTGACGCCAGTATACCCCCGCTATCCTTACTGCAGGAGGTGACTATGTGCGGACGATTTGCGCAGTACAGCAGACGTGATGGGTATTTTGATGCGCTCGGCCTGAAGCCGGACGAAATCACGTTCGACCCTGAGCCCATCGGCCGGTTTAACGTTGCGCCGGGCACGAAGGTGCTGCTCCTCAACGAGCAGGACGACGTCCTGCGCCTCGACCCGGTTTTCTGGGGGTACGGACCGGAATGGTGGGATAAGCAGCCGCTGATTAACGCACGCGGGGAAACAGCGGCCAGCGGCCGCATGTTTAAACCTCTGTGGAACCACGGCCGCGCCATCGTTCCCGCAGACGCCTGGTTCGAATGGAAGAAGGAAGGTGATAAGAAGCAGCCGTTCTGCATTTATCATAAAGATAACCAGCCCCTGTTTTTTGCGGCCATCGGCAGGCAGCCCTACGGGCAGGACCACGGAAAAGAAGGGTTTGTGATTGTGACGTCGGCCAGCAGCAGGGGCATGGTCGACATTCACGACAGGCGCCCGCTGCTGCTTTCCCCTGACGCCATCCGTGAGTGGCTTAGCCCGGAGACGACACCCTCGCGGGCAGAAGAAATTGCCCATGACGCCGCCCTGCCGGAAAAGGCGTTTACATGGCATCCGGTAAGCAGAAAAGTGGGAAACATTCACCATCAGGGCAGAGAGCTGATTGAGCCCGTCCGGGAAGGACAGGACTGACGGGCGTGATTTAGCGGGGAGCCTTATCCTGCTTCTTCATCCGGTTCGCCGCGCAATTGCTCAATGGCAAAAATCAGAGAAGAGGGGCACTCTTCTCTTTGCTCGATTAAGCCGCCCAGCAGCCGCATCAGCTCGATGGCCAGCCGCTCACGGTTAATTTCTCCGCCCTCGCTGGCAAGCTTCAGGCAGCACATGCCGGCCGCAAAGCAGGCATCATGGTAAATATCCTGGTCAGTTTCATCTTCACTAATTCTCATCAGAACTCCTGCTGAAGTCGTATCCGATAACGAATGCATGCTTACAGTGAAACAGGTGTATCAGGGCGGGCAGCCCGCTACCTGAGAAGACTGAAACTCAGGTTACCATCGCCGCGGGCCGAATGAGTACAAATTTCGTACAGGATGAGACTACCACAGCTCCGGGGTCAAGTTCTGGCCATGCCCCGTCATCCGGGGCTGCAACATATGGAGCCGGATTTAATCAGGTTATTCAGTCGTATTAAACCGGGGCTCTCTGAGCACTTCACTGACTTCATCCAGCAGCTGCCGGAGGGCAATTTTTTCGGGAAGTTTACCCATGGTTCTCCTGTTACATGACGTCCGGGCAGCCCTGTCGGCAAATGCCGTGAAGCGTTCATCTTGCCATACCTGACCAATCATCATCATATTAATGCCAATCTGGGCGCTGGCACTGGGGTCATACCCTTCTCCCGGGCTGAATATACTTTCCAGCGCTGGCCGCACGTCATCGTTCATGTGGCTAAAGTCCTGCTCACGATACCAGTCCACGGACCGCTTAATCATAATGAGCAAAACATCCTTAAACTCTGCTTCTTCGCTGTCGGTCATACACCCTCAGAGGTATTTATTTAAAATCCTCAGGCAGCAGTGCATGCTGGCCACAATCTTAAAAAAAGCATAGTAGTACAGCCAGTCCTGGCTGGATATCGGATCTGATACCGGGTCAGGCGAGCTGTGCGCAGCAAGCATCTGGATGCCGCGTCAGCGGCATGTAGGCGCCAGAAACAGTTAAGGAAGGCTCTTTGGCTGAGTATTTGCATTCACTTGATTACCCGTTTGCATTTTACTTCACCATCGCCACCGATGCTGAGGGGAACATCGCATTGCGTGACCGGTAACTGTGTGCCATAAGACGTTACTAACCCCTTCATGATGGCTCGCCGGGCTCATCATTTGAATAAAGATTATTTTCAAACACGCTTCGGGCGTGTGGCAAAGAAGACCACCGCTGCGCCGATGGCGACCATGAGCGTATCTTCAATCAGCCCGCTCTTGGTCTGACTCATTTCACCCATAGCCTTTTTGCGTGCCGCAAGCGTGGCATAGGCAAGTGGCACAGCGGTAGAAATAGCGATCGCTGCCCCGGTTTTCTCTTCTCCACCGGGTGCCAGCGCGGCACCTGCAATCCCTGCACTGGCCACGCGTGCTGACAAGCCCAAAAACACAGTGCGGTCTGGCGCGGACTTCATCTTGTCGCCAAAAAGTTCACCCGCACCCATTACTAACGCACCATATTTGAACAGGGGACGATCCAGCAGGATAAGTCTGCCTGATGTGTCGCGTCCGGCAATGCGTGCTGCAGCGAGAGCCGCCATTGGTGTCATAGAACGGCAACTGGCGACAAAGCCAATTAAGGCTGAATAGACAAATTCCGTTATTTTCATCGGGTGTCTTCCGGATAAAAAGAATTTCTACAGCCGCTGCGCGTCTGACTCATTCTGAAAAATGAAAATGCTGACGACGGCGCGGCATCCTGAGCAAATGACCGCTGTAATAGTCAGTATAGATGAACGGATTGAGACAGCAGAAATGGTGGAAACAGAAAGCGTAAGGATGAGGACCGCACTTAATTTCCGACTCAAATCTTAGCGATAATCACCCTGGGGTAGGGCCGTCGAGACGAAAGGCTGCGTTTTTACACCATTAACTAGCATTATTTTGTGCCGGGCAAAATTGATGCCAAAGATCCGCTTTCGCTCACAGCGGGCATTAGCTGTTGTGGATGTCTGCTGTGTGCCATTAGCAGCCATTCTGGCATGAATGGTTGAATAAAATTGTGGAAAGGATTTCTCTTCCCTATCCATCTAAAGAAATGGCATTCTGACTTAGCAAAAAATGCCATAAGGTAACGAAATCATTAGCAACTCCGGCTTTGACGTCAAATTTCAGAATCCGGATTATAGACAAAAATCCTAACACATTTGGGAGCTCAGCAAAGTCATGACGACAAGTAATGAAAGTATGAATGACAGTGAATTAGAAAAAAAAGCGATGGAAGAGTCAGACAAATCCCTAAAGCATCCCAAAATTGGAGCCGTCGTTTCAAAAGATGGAGTTTTATTATCAACTGGTTTTCGAGGTGAGGTAATCGGCAAACATGCGGAACGTGTCGCCATCGAAAAATTAAGCATTGACCAGCTTCAGGGGGCTACGATTTATACAACCCTTGAGCCATGCGCTGAGATACATGAAGGGCAACGAGAAAAATCTTGCTGTGAATTGATTGCGACATCAGGTATATCAACGGTATTCATTGGGGCGCTTGATCCCAACGGAAAAATCTACTCTAATGGTATGAATTTCCTCCGAGATAATGGTTTAACTATTAAGCTATTCTCCCCATCAAATCGTAAAGAAATCGAGAGCAAAACCTTCAAATACGATGACTTCTCAGCCGCGATTGGTGGTGGGCAACGCCGGGTTCGCAGCGTAAGAAATGGTAAGAAATTTACTGTTCAGTTTGCGATTAACGATGAGAGGAAAGTCTCTTTTTATTTAAATCCATTGTCTATGCCACTCGACCACATAGACTTAACGGCTGCAACAGATTCAGTACTACTCGCACCAGGAATTAAAAATTTTAGCGACATTTCTGACCCAATGCTCTACCAAGATCCTTCGCATTTCGCAAGATTATCTGCGGGAGAAATAGCCATTATTGCCGAGCCACAATCGACTATGGTATTGCTTGTGAAGGTGCTGGAAATCACGCCTACCGATATTTCAATTCAATGGGAAGTAAGGAATATCCGTTAAAGCTAACACCAAGCTTCTTGTCATTGTTACTTCCAATAAGTGGTGTAGTTGACCTGCACTCTGTATCAGATACAACGGCAGGTTAATAATATCGGCTTGTTTACTGACTTGCCCTTTGTTTAAAACTATACGACGTTACAAAATCTCTTTCTGCTGCAGAACTATAGTAAACGTTCGCTCCTCGCTCATAGCGGACCTTAGTCTGCCGTTGCAAGAATACATGACGTCTGGCTGTCATCGGGTATTATTTAATAACCGGGATATCGCGCAGTCGCGTGGTGTACCGTGGGGACAGCATTTCCCGCTTCATCTGCCAGCTGCTGTCCTGAGCCCCCTGGCCCGCAAACCACACCTTTCCCCGGCCCGAACGGTTGATGCCGTCCAGCGCCGCCATCAGTGCGTCAGCGTTGGCGCGCGGCAGCTGCTCGCTGAACATGTCGAACTGCGCCACGCCAGAGTGATAAAAATCACCCAGCATGACGCCGGCCTTCGCGTACCGGTAGCCGTCACGCCAGATAGTACCCAGACCCCGCAGCGCAAAATCAATGATGTCCCGCGTATCATTCGTCGGATAGTCGCAGATGCACGATGCGGAGTTCGAGTACCGCGGCCCTTCCCCTTGCCGGCCCGTGGCGATAGAGACGCTGATGTGCCGGCAGCGGGCGTCCTGCTCCCTGAGCTTTTCTGCCGCGCGCGTGGCGTAAAGCACCACCGCCTGCTGCATGTCCTCCAGACGCGTGACGCGCTGCCCGAAGGAGCGCGAGTTCACTATCTGCTGCTTCGGCGGCGGTGCGTCCTCAAGCGCCAGGCAGGACTCTCCGTTCAGCTCGCGCGCGGTGCGCTCGGTGATGACGTCAAAGTTCTTTCGTATCATGCTGGCGTTGCTGTCGGCCAGCTGCAGAGCCGTGGTGATGCCCAGCTGGTTCATGCGCACGCTGATGCGCCGCCCGATGCCCCAGACGTCGCTGACGTCAGTCAGCTGCAGCAGCTTCCGCTGCCGGCTCCGTTCGGACAAATCCACCACGCCGTTTGTCTTCGTCCACTTCTTGGCCGCGTGGTTGGCGAGCTTGGCCAGCGTCTTGGTCGGCCCGAAGCCCACGCCGATAATCAGCCCCGTTTCCTGCCGGATGCGCGCACGCATCTGCTGGCCGAACGACTCCAGCGGGATCAGGCTGCCAATCCCGGTCACGTCCAGAAAGCTCTCATCGATGGAATAGACTTCCTGCCCGGCCGCCATATCTCCCAGTATGGCCATCATGCGCGCCGACATGTCACCGTACAGCTCGTAGTTGGAGCTGAACACGTGCACGCCGTTCTCGCGGAAGAAACGCTCGTTCTGAAACAGCGGGGCGGCCATTTTAATGCCCATCCGCTTCGCCTCTGCCGAGCGCGCAATCACGCACCCGTCGTTATTAGAGACGACGACAATGGGGCGGCCGCGCAGGTCGGGCCGGAACACGGTTTCGCAGGAGGCATAAAAGTTGTTGGCATCCGCCAGGGCAAACATGGTCACTCTCCGGCGGGTCCGCTGAATCCCAGCCCGGCCACGTCGGTGAGGGCATAGGCCACCACGCCCCAGACCGGCAGCGGCTGGCTCACGTCGATCAGCGTGACGGTTTCATCCGCATCCGGCGCCTGCAGGGCGGGAACGGGGTTGAGCAGCAGACGCCGCAGCGTCAGCTCGCCTTCCACCTCGGCAACAATGAGCTGGCCATGCGTCGCGGTCAGCGCCCGGTCGATGGCCAGCACTGAACCTTTCACGATGCCGGCGTCAGGAAAATCGCTGTCGCTGCGCATCAGATAGGTGGAATAAGGGGAGAGGCTGACGAGGTCACCCAGGTTCAGGCGCGTCTCTCTGTAATTCTGGGCCGGGCTCTGAAAGGCCATAGACAGTCTCCGTTCTGACAGAAGGTAAGCCCGGTAAAATGAACATGCATAGTTTAACCGGCTTCAGTGTCGCGGGGGCATATCACATGCGCGCGCCCTGCAGTATTTTACGCGCCCGATTATCCACTGTCGCCAGGGGTGGGCTGCCGGCCGTCTGAGCAGCGTCTGCCACTGCGAGGCGGCAGTCGGCCAGTCATGCGCCATCTCCGCTCTGACGGCGGGCTGACTCAGCTTCTGATAGTAATTCATCTGAAACTCCTGTCTGCACCTGCGCACCAAATTAAAGCGTCTGATATCAGTATATGTCGCTATCCTTACAGCAACAGCGGGAGGTCTCTATGTGTGGAAGATTTGCGCAGTACAGCAGCCGTGGTGAGTATTTTGACGCGTTGTGCCTGACATAGGACGAAATTACGCTCCACCCGGATCCCATTGGCCGGTTCAACGCCGCGCCAGGCACGCGTGTGCTGCTCCTCATCAGGAGCAGGCCAGAAATGCTGAACCGGATTAAGGCCTAAGGAAAGCTGCCCGTAATGGCTCTTGTAACCAATTATTTTAAAAGCCGATCAGCAGGATTTTAAAGGAGAAGTAAACAGTGTTATCAACGAAGGCCACAGCCGGGTTTCTCATTTTTAGCCATTATTCAGCCCTGTTTGTGTACGGGAGATCTCATGCCGTCTGAACCGGGTATCCGACACGATCTTACTCTGGGGCTCTACTGCCTGCCCGCCATCATCGTTATCAGCGTTGCAGGCTATTTGACCGACCATGTTGCCGCAGCCAGTATTGCAACAGGTGGCGCGATTACCCTTGCTTTCGGAGCAAACAAAACATGGGGGGGGTCATCACTGTCATTACTCGCAACTACTGTGGCGGGTCTTATTTTTTCTGCCTGGCTGGGTAGTCTGACTGGAAATATATTTTCCCTGTATGTGGCCGGTGCACTGCTTTACACCGGCTTGTATGTGGTGATGGCTAACATCGATGTCAGTGCATGGTGGATGCTGCAGCAGTGGACAATTACTTACCTCGTGTCGGGCAGCTTTGCCGGAACCCCGGAGCATGCCCTACTGCGTGCTGGTCTTGTCGGTGCAGGCGGAACACTACAGATGATAATTCTGGCAATAATCTTCCAGCGACGAAAATTTCAGCTTCGCGATTTCAGCCCGGGCACGTGGAAACGTTTTTTAATGCATTTTCTTGTTAAGTACAAACATCGTGTCCATATGCAATGGTCAGTCATATGCGGCATGCTGGGGATGGCTGGTGCGCTGACGGCAGTTCATCTGCTAAAACTGACTAATGGCTACTGGGCGGGTATGACGCTGCTCATCTGCCTGCGAAATAATTACCGGGATACCTTATCAAGGGTGCAGGCACGTGTGCTTGGTACGCTGACAGGCTGCATTACGGCAGCCGGCCTTATCGATTATTGCAGCAGTTCGTTATTCATAATGGCTGGCTTTATTATCACCGGGTTTGCTGCCTTCACCTTCTCTTATTCAATGATCAATCGCTCGTATGGCCTCTTCAGCTTTCTCATCACCACAATGGTGGTTTTCATGATCTCCGGATTCGGCATTCCTCAGACAGGTATTGCCCTGCACCGGTTTGAGTCGACTGCCATGGGAGGGGCAACAGCTATTCTGTCGATCATACTTACCCGAATGGCCACGCGCGCACAGATTATGAAGGTTAGCCGTTCCGGGACAGGATGATTTTTCATCATTAATGCCATACCACAGGCCGATGGCCGGGGGGCGTTAGCGTGACGCCCGCTATGAACGCCAGGATAAGTACCGAAAACATGCATGCCATGAAGGTCACCTGCGAGGGCCAGTGCATAATGTCAGGCAGCAGAATCGATACCTTAAATGCAGGGAGCCACTCTGCAGAAACGGAACCAGAGATAGCCTGTAGGCTCAGGCTACGCTCTCCATTAATGGTCTTATCCACAAATACACAGGAGCGATCCAATAACAGTTCCACTTAGATCCTTTAAGTTCCATATAGATCCCAACCCTCTGCAAACCCCGCCATCGCTGGCCTGAAGCCATATCCGGATGTGTACTGAAGGGATCTTCGTGTGTGCTGGCGGGTGAAATATGTGTGCCAGCGGGATGGAAATGTGTCGTGCCGGGATGTATTGTGTGTGCTGGCGGGAAGAGCCCGGATCATACTCTTGACCAGCACATACGCGCAGGGAATTCACATAACAAAATGAAAGAAAACACTTTTATTGGCGATGCGCTGTACAGCGACATGATCAGCAAGGAAAAACAACTCACAGTTAATTCTAATAATACCGTGCAGCCCGTCGCGCTGATGCGACTGGGCGTTTTTGTGCCCAAGCCTTCAAAATCGCAGGGGGAAAATAATGTTGTGGATGCCTCCGAGCTGTTTTCCCAGCTGGAAATCGCCAGAGCTGAAGGTTACGACAACATCAACATTGCGGGCCCGCGTCTGGATATGGACTGCGACTTCAAGGTCTGGATTGGTGTCATCTATGCATTCAGCAAGCACGGGCTTAATTCAAATAAAATCGAGCTGAAATTTAGCGATTTTGCAAAAGGGTGTGGGTTTTCAGCCAAGCGCATAGACAGTCGTTTGCGCAGTGCCATTCATGAATCGCTGGGTAAACTGCGTAACAAATCGATCTCGTTTAAGCGGGGAAAAGACGTACGTGGCAGCTACCAGACAGGCCTGCTCAAAACCGGCTATTTTGACGCTGACAAAGACATTGTTCAGCTTGAAGCCGATGAGAAGCTCTGGGAACTTTTTCAGCTCGATTATCGCGTGCTTCTGCAACAGCATGCTATTAAGGCGCTTCCAAAGAAAGAGGCAGCCCAGGCCATATATACCTTTATTGAAAGCCTGCCCGCTCATCCCATACCCGTGGCCTTTGCGCGCCTGCGTGAACGCCTTTCGCTCTCCAGTTCGGTGAGCGAACAAAATCGCACGATCAAAAAAGCGCTGGAGCAGTTGCAGAAAATCGGGTATCTGGAATTTTCACTTGTCCGTAAAGAACGTGAGAATTACCTTATTATTCATAAACGTAATCCAAAACTCAAACCATCAGATCTGCAATGATATGAGACAGTCGGGTCTGATCTGGCTATCAGTAAACGTGTGTGCTGCCGGGCACGCTATCAGGAGCAGAGTACGCGTGTGAGTGATCAGGATCGGCTCATTCGTGTGTGCTGTCGGGAAAGGCTCTTCTTCACCTCGTATCTGAGTCTGGTAACGCCCTTAAGATGTGCGCTGG
>JRUP01000022.1 GCA_000773965.1 Enterobacter cancerogenus | reverse complement strand
CGTGAGACTTGATATTTTTTTACGTCCGGAGACGCTGATATCAATCCTGCGAGTGCCCACACAGATTGTCTGATAAATTGTTAAAGAGCGGTGCAATCAGCGCCTTAAGCTGCTGTTGCGAGGTGGCGTATATTACGCTTTCCTCCTTCAGAGTCAAACACTTTTTTCAGCGTTTTTCTCCGGCGGGATGAATTTCTTCACTCCCTGCTGAGCCGTCTGCGTTGCCGCTTTGCCGTCTCAGTGGTGGCGCATTATAGGGAGTTATTCGGAGCTGACAAGGGTTTATTGCAAAAAAATGATCGTTCGACCTAAATTTAGCCACAACGCTCTATTTCACAACGATTTGCCTGGTAACTGTACAAAATCCTGGGCAAAAACCGCCACTTTATTCCAATCGGTGTATTCAACTTCTTTAGAGGTATCGGTCTCACCGCCCGTCATACGCATAATTAGTTGAATCATGGCACGGTCAAACCAGCGATAGCGGGGATAACGCAACGCGCCGGCAAACACCGCACAGCAATCTGGCTGCCAGGGTGACTGCTCCAGGAACTTATGCGTATAGGCGTTGGTTGCTGGCGTGCACTTATCCGCTTTACGCGCCGTAAGATTGACGCTGAAGAAGCCACTAACGCGCTGATGCAACTCAGCCTTATGCTGAGTAACAAACTTCATTAATGCCGGATGGAAATGTCCGTAACGGATTGAAGCGCCAATCAGCACGCGATCATACTGCGGCCACTCAACCTTCTGTACTTCCAGTAAATCAATCACGTCACACAACTGCTGCGGCGCTAGCGTCTGTGCAATACGCGCCGCGATCTCACGAGTTTGCCCATCACGGCTGGAATATAGAATCAATGCTTTCATTAGATAATCCTGTTTCTCTTATTCACGCCAGAAGGTCGGGGTGAACAGGACCAGCAGTGTGAACACCTCAAGGCGTCCAAACAGCATGGTTAAAATCAAAATCCATTTAGCGACGTCATTCATAGACGTGAAGTTATCCGCTACAACACCTAAGCCTGGGCCGAGGTTATTCAGCGTCGCGGCAACCGCAGCAAATGCCGAGAAGTCATCGACGCCCGTCGCGATAATCGCCAGCATGCTGAGTAAGAACACCAGCGCATAAGCAGAGAAGAATCCCCATACCGCTTCAAGGATACGCTCCGGCAGTGCGCGATTGCCCAACTTGATGGTGTAGACCGCGTTCGGATGCACCAAACGCTTAAGCTCACGCGACCCCTGCTTAAACAGCAGCAGAATACGAATCACCTTCAAGCCACCGCCGGTCGATCCCGCCATACCGCCGATAAAAGCCGAACAGAGCAACAGTACAGGCAGGAACAATGGCCAGCGCGCAATACTATCGGTGGTAAAGCCAGCAGTCGTTGCCATCGACACCACCTGGAAAAAGGCCTGGTTCAATGTTTGCCAACCGCTGGCATAGACGTTGTGGAACCACAACACTACCGTACAGATCAGCACTAACGTCAGCTGTACGCCAATAAACATGCGAAATTCGGGATCGCGCCAGTAAACTTTGAGGCTGCGGCCGCTCAATAAAGAGAAGTGCAAGCCATAGTTACAGCCCGAGATCAGCAGGAACACCGCCACGATGGTATTGATGGTAGGACTGTTGAAGTAGCCGATACTCGCATCATGTGTAGAAAAGCCACCAATCGCGATAGTCGAGAAGCTGTGACCGATGGCATCAAACACCGGCATGCCCGCCAGCCACAGCGCCACCGCACAGGCCACGGTAAGTAAGACATAGATTAGCCACAGCGTTTTAGCCGTTTCCGCAATACGCGGACGCATCTTGTTATCTTTTAACGGCCCCGGCATCTCAGCGCGATACAGCTGCATGCCACCCACGCCCAGAATCGGCAAGATGGCCACCGCCAGTACAATGATCCCCATACCGCCCAGCCATTGCAGCATCTGACGATAGAACAAAATCGCTTTCGGTAAGGTATCAAGGCCCACCAACGTAGTGGCACCCGTGGTGGTCAGCCCAGAAAAGGATTCGAAGAAAGCATCGGTAACCGAAAGGTGCGGCTGTTCGGCAAAAATGAAGGGCATCGCACCCACACTACCCAGCACCGTCCAGAACAGCACGACGATCAGAAACCCTTCACGCGGTTTAAGTTCGGTTTTCTTTTTGCGATTAGGCCACCACAGCAGTGAACCAATCACAATCGCCATCATAAAGGTCTGGCTAAACGCTCGTCCGGCGCCATCGCGATAAATTAAGGCCACCAGCCCCGGTAGGATCATGGTCACCGAGAATAAAATTACCAACAGTCCCACGATGCGGGTAATGGCGCGAAAATGCATTCAGCCGTTCCTTTAAACAGATGCTTTTAGTTGTCCAGCGGGATGAGCGTCAGCGCGCCCCGGCTGTAATCAGAAAGGTTTTGCCGAAAGCCATCAATTTGCGGATGCGGCAACGCCAGACGTAGCGCGATACGATCCTGATAATGGCTCTCTTCTATGATGCCGTCAAAGCGTTGCAACAGACGCTCGATATCACTCAACTGGGCATAATCACATTGCAAGGTAAAAGATTGCATCGGTACTTTACGCGCTCGCATCAGTTGCTTCAGCCCCTGCTGCACGCCGCCGCCATACGCTTTTACTAATCCACCGGTACCCAGCATGATGCCGCCATAATAGCGCACTACCACTGCGGTGATTTCACCGACGCCGCTACCCATTAGCTGTGCCAGCATCGGTTTTCCCGCCGTACCAGAAGGCTCACCATCATCGGAGAAACCCAGCTGCTGCGAATCATCCGGCGCACCGGCAACCCACGCCCAGCAGTGATGGCGCGCCGCAGGATGTTCCAACTTCACCTGCTGGACAAACGCACGCGCCGCCTCAACGCCAACGGTATGCGCCAGATAAGTCATAAAGCGGCTTTTCTTGATGGTTTCCTCGCTGAGGCTCACAGCCTCAGCGGGAATATCGTACGCATCCATCAGGCCAGATGCAGATCGCGCGTCATGTTTTCAACGCGATTGGCATGGATCACCACATTATCTTCGATACGAATACCACCGTACGGTTTCAATGCGTCGATCGCCTGCCAGTCAAAGTACTGACTGTATTTACCACCACGCAGTTTTGCCAGTAGTGAATCGATAATGTAGAAACCGGGCTCGATGGTCAGCACCATGCCCGGCTCCAGTACGCGGGTACAACGCAGATAAGGATACTGTGATGGTGCCGCCAGGTGCGTGCCATTGTCATCCTGCATAAAGCCTGCGACGTCATGCACCTGCAAGCCCAGCGGATGGCCCAAACCGTGCGGCATAAACGGACCCGTCAGGTCTTCCGCCACCAGCGTCTCTTCGGTCAGACCTTTCACCAAATCGAACTTCAACAATAGACGGGCAATACGCTGATGCATTTGCAAATGGTAATCGGTGTAACGCACGCCCGCTTTCAACGTCGCAATCAGCGCCAGCTCTTCTTTATTCATCGCCTCTACCATTTCGGCATAACGCGATTTGCTTTGGGCTGCATAGCTGCGCGTCAGGTCGGCGGCGTAACCAAGGTATTCCGCACCCGCATCAATCAGGAAACTGTGGCGCTTCGCCGGTGGCTGATGGTCGAGCCTGGTGTAATGCAGCACCGCAGCATGTTCGTTAAGCGCGATAATATTGCCGTAGGGCACATCCGTATCACGATGGCCAGTCGCCGTCAGATACGCCTGATTGATATCGAACTCACTCATACCTGAGAAGAAGGCTTCTTTCGCCGCACGATGTCCTGCAACCGCCAGTTTCTGCGCTTCGCGCATACAGGCCAGTTCGTAATCCGTTTTGATGCTGCGATGGTAATGAAGGAAGTCGATCACGCCTTTTGGATTCACCCGATCGCTATTGATGCCGAGTTGTGTGGCGCGGGAGGGCACAGGTCCGATATAAGCCACATTGTCGCGCTGAGCCGGCAGCAGTTGCCCAATCTCATCGGCATCTTTCAGGCCCACCACCTCAACATCCTGAGTCCAGAAGCTGTTGGGCAATGGCTCGACGTTATGCCAGTAATCCACAGGCGAGTAGAACCACAGCTTTGGCTTATTAACGCCATCGATCCATAACCAGCAGTTAGGCACTTGCGTGACAGGAACCCAAGCCTTGAATTGCGGATTCACCTTAAACGGGTAGTCGTGATCGTCGAGAAAAACGGTCAACAGCTCGCCAGAGTGAATCAACATCGCATCAAGTTTAAAGCGTGCCAGCACCTGTTGCGCTCGCTGTTGCAGCGTATTGATATGCGCGTGATACAGGGTTTTCAGTGAATCCATGGACTTGTCTCCGATATCGCGAAATTGGCCGCAGTGTAGCACAGCCTCAAGTCTGTTGCCGTGCTGCACTCGCTGTGATCGGCGTATCAAATAAGCAAAGACTCGTTTGCAAAAAATTAACATGCCGCCCACACTCCAACTCATCTGGTATGACCAGATCACCTTTCGCGGTTTCAGGAGACGGACATGCTCTACCAAGGCGATACCCTTTCAGTTCACTGGCTTGACGACGGCATTGCCGAGCTGATTTTCGATGCCCCCGGTTCAGTGAACAAACTCGACACCAAAACAGTTGCCTCATTGGGCGAAGCACTCAGCGTGCTGGAGCAACAGCCCGAGTTGCGTGGCCTGTTGCTCACCTCGGCCAAACCGGCATTCATTGTCGGTGCCGATATCACCGAATTCCTGTCGCTATTTGATGCGCCAGAAGAGAAGCTGAGCCAATGGCTGGCGTTTGCCAACAGCATCTTCAATCGCCTGGAAGATTTGCCGGTGCCGACTGTCGCTGCGATTGACGGCTACGCGCTGGGCGGCGGCTGCGAGTGTGTGCTGGCGACAGATTTCCGCGTCGCGACGCCTGCTGCGCGCATCGGCTTACCGGAAACCAAACTGGGCATCATGCCGGGGTTTGGCGGCAGCGTGCGCTTGCCACGTTTGCTCGGCGCTGATAGCGCACTGGAAATCATTGCCGCTGGAAAAGATGTTGATGGCACCAGCGCCCTGCAACTCGGTTTGGTCGATGCCGTGGTGAGCAGCGATAAACTGCGCACCGCAGCGCTCACCATGCTGCGAGATGCGATGGCACAAGGCAGCTGGCAGGCCCGCCGGGCACCTAAGCTAGCGCCTCTGAAGCTCAGCCCGATTGAAGCGGCGATGAGCTTCACCATTGCCAAAAGCATGGTGATGCAAACCGCAGGCAAGCATTATCCCGCGCCTATCACCGCGGTGAAAACCATTGAAGCGGCAGCCGGTTTACATCGTGACGATGCATTGAAACTGGAAACCGCTGCATTCGTGCCGCTGGCACAAAGCGATGTGGCGCGCGCGCTGGTCGGTATCTTCCTGAACGATCAATATGTCAAAGGCCTGGCGAAAAAGCACAGCAACGCAGCCGGTGCACCGCAGCAAGCGGCCGTGTTGGGCGCAGGCATTATGGGGGGTGGGATTGCTTATCAGTCGGCATGGAAAGGCGTGCCGGTGAAAATGAAAGATATCAATCCGCAGGCGTTAACACTGGGGATGACAGAAGCCAGTAACTTGCTGAACAAGCAGTTGGAACGCGGCAAGATCAACGGTGCCAAGCTGGCGAGCGTCCTCACGACGATTCAACCTACGCTGGATTACGCCGGTTTCGAACGTGCCGATGTGGTGGTCGAGGCCGTGGTCGAGAACCCGCAAATCAAGGCCAAAGTGTTGGCAGAAACCGAGCAACATCTGCGCGATGATGCCGTACTCGCCTCCAACACATCGACCATTCCGATTAGCCAGCTGGCGCAATCGCTGCAGCGTCCAGAAAACTTCTGCGGCATGCACTTCTTTAATCCCGTACCACGCATGCCACTGGTTGAGGTAATCCGTGGCGAGCAGACCTCAGAAGCCACCATCAGTAAAGTAGTGGCCTGGGCCAGCAAGATGGGCAAAACGCCGATCGTGGTAAATGACTGCCCAGGTTTCTTTGTGAACCGTGTGCTGTTCCCCTACTTTGCCGCTTTCAGCCTGCTGCTACGCGATGGCGCTGATTTCCGTCAGATCGATAAGGTGATGGAGAAACAGTTCGGCTGGCCTATGGGCCCGGCCTGGTTGCTGGATGTGGTGGGCATTGATACCGCCCATCACGCACAACAGGTGATGGCACAGGGTTTCCCTTCCCGTATGCAGAAAGATTACCGCGACGCGATTGATGTGCTGTTTGAAGCCAAACGCTACGGCCAGAAAAACGGCCTGGGCTTTTACAGCTGGGAGCAAGATAAAAAAGGCAAAGCCCAGAAGAAAACCGATCCGGCTGTTGATGCGCTGCTGGAACCGATTTGCGAGCCGAAACGCGTGTTCAGCGATGAGGACATTGCTAACCGCATGATGCTGCCAATGCTCAATGAAGTGGTGCGCTGCCTCGAAGAGAAGATTATCGCCTCACCGGCTGAAGCCGATATGGCGCTGGTGTACGGCCTCGGTTTCCCTCCGTTCCGAGGGGGTGCCTTCCGCTATATGGATACGCTCGGCCTTAGCAATCTGGTTGATCAAGCCAAACGCTACACGCCACTCGGCCCGTTGTATGCGGTACCTGAACTGTTAGTGCACAAAGCGCATCAGCATCAAAGCTGGTATCCCGCAGCCCAACCGATTGACGAAGCGACACTGCAAAGTGCCTGAGGTAAAGAATATGGAAAAGGTAGTCATAGTTGATGCAGTGCGTACACCAATGGGACGCTCAAAAGGCGGCGCGTATCGTCAGGTACGCGCGGAAGATCTCTCAGCACATCTGATGCGCGAGTTGCTGAGCCGCAACCCCAGCGTTGATCCAGCCTCACTGGATGACATCATCTGGGGCTGTGTGCAGCAGACGCTGGAACAGGGTTTTAACATCGCACGTAACGCAGCACTGCTGGCCGAAATTCCGCACCGCGTGCCCGCCAGCACGGTGAATCGCTTATGTGGTTCATCCATGCAGGCGCTGCACGATGCGGCACGCGCCATTATGGTGGGCGATGCGCACAGCTGCTTGATTGGCGGCGTCGAACATATGGGCCATGTGCCCATGAGCCACGGCGTTGATTTCCATCCGGGTTTGGGCCGCACCGTGGCAAAAGCCGCAGGCATGATGGGATTAACCGCTGAAATGCTGGCGCGCATGCATCACATTACCCGTGAGCAACAGGATGCCTTTGCGCTGCGTTCACATCAGCGCGCCTGGGCTGCGACTCAACGCGGCGATTTCAAACGCGAAATCGTGCCGACCTATGGCCACGATGCCGACGGCGTGTTGAAACGCTATGAAACGGATGAAGTGATCCGCGAAGATACCACGCTGGAAGGGTTGGCTGCGCTGCGTCCCGCGTTTGATCCGGTCAACGGCACCGTTACGGCGGGTACATCATCGGCACTCTCCGATGGTGCGGCTGCCATGTTGATCATGAGTGAAAGCCGCGCGCGCGAACTCGGCCTGACCCCGCGTGCACGTATTCGCAGCATGGCGGTGGTCGGCTGTGATCCTTCCATCATGGGTTACGGTCCGGTGCCGGCCAGCAAACTGGCACTTAAGCGCGCCGGATTAAGCGTGCAGGATATCGATCTGTTTGAGCTTAACGAAGCCTTTGCCGCGCAGACACTGCCGTGCATTAAGGATTTGGGATTACTGGATCAGCTTGATGAGAAAGTGAATTTGAATGGCGGCGCGATTGCGCTGGGGCATCCGCTGGGATGTTCGGGGGCGCGTATCAGCACGACGCTGCTCAATCTGATGGAACGTCGTGATGCGCAATTTGGTCTGGCGACCATGTGCATTGGCTTAGGCCAGGGGATCGCGACGGTGTTCGAACGCGTTTAATACGTTGAAGCACGTGTTCCCGCCCTTTCGGGCGGGCTTTTTAACTCAGATGAAGGCAAACGCATCGCCAAACATCTGCGCTTCAACTGCACCACGTTCCGCACAAAAACGCTCGCGCGCAATCTTCGCCATCTCAAAGCGGCCCGCGATATAAATATCGTGCTCGCTGAGAGTTTGATAGTCCTGCATTACGGCGGTCAACACCGTGCCACTGCGTCCTTCCCAACCCTCTGCGGGTTGTTCCACCACCGGAATCACCTTGAGATTAGGATGCTTGACCGCCAGGGCGTTCAACTCATCCAGATCATACAAATGCATCAATTCACGGCCGCCCCAGTAAATGGCGATATCGCGGTCAGGCTGCTGTGCCAGCGCCGTTAGCAGAATCGAACGTGCATAGGAGAAGCCGGTGCCACCTGCGATCAGAATGATCGGACGATCGCTATCTTCACGCAGCCAGGCATCGCCATGCGGCATATCCACGGTGATTTGACGATCGTTTTTGATGCGATCCATCACCGCCATCGCGTAGAGGTTAAGATCGGAAGCGCCGATGTGCAGCTCAACAATGTCTTTTTCCATTGGCGTTGAAGCCAGCGAAAACGGACGCTTATCGCGCTCATCCATCACCACCATCAGATATTGCCCTGCGCGGAAGCTAAAATCCGCGGCCGGAATCAAACGGACGCGGTACACCGTGTCCGTAATCGCTTCGACAGAAGTCACTTTGCAGCTTAACGTCGTCATACGTGCCCTTTTTTATGGTTTTCTGCCGCCTTTAGCGCTGCGGCGGCTCGGCAAAGATAGCTAACTCATCCCAAATTGCATCAATGCGCGCGGTCACTGCCGGATCTTTCACAATCGGCGTGCCCCACTCACGAGTGGTTTCACCGGGCCACTTGTTGGTGGCATCGAGCCCCATCTTCGATCCCAGACCGGAAACCGGTGAGGCGAAGTCGAGATAATCGATAGGCGTGTTCTCCACCATCACGGTATCACGCGCCGGATCCATCCGCGTGGTAATGGCCCAAATCACGTCGTTCCAGTCGCGTGCGTTAACGTCGTCGTCGCACACAATCACAAACTTGGTGTACATAAACTGGCGCAGGAAAGACCAGACGCCAAACATCACGCGTTTGGCATGCCCGGCATACTGCTTCTTGATCGTCACCACCGCGAGGCGATACGAGCAACCTTCAGGCGGCAGATAGAAATCGACAATCTCCGGGAACTGCTTAATCAGAATCGGCACCAGCACTTCATTTAGCGCCACACCCAATACCGCAGGTTCATCCGGCGGACGACCGGTATAGGTTGAATGATAAATCGGGTTACGGCGTTGCGTTACGTGCGTCACGGTAAACACCGGGAAACTATCTACTTCATTGTAGTAGCCTGTGTGGTCGCCGTAAGGGCCTTCTGGCGCCATGTCACCCGGTTCGATGTAACCTTCTAAAACGATCTCTGCGCTGGCTGGCACTTCAAGATCGTTAGACAGGCACTTCACCACCTCGGTTTTATTACCGCGCAGCAAGCCAGCAAAAGCATATTCCGACAACGTATCGGGTACCGGCGTCACTGCGCCCAGAATCGTGGCTGGATCGGCGCCCAGCGCCACGGACACCGGGAAGCGTTCACCCGGATGGGCTTTGCACCACTCCTGGAAATCCAGTGCGCCGCCGCGATGCGACAGCCAGCGCATGATGAGACGATTCTTGCCAATCACCTGCTGGCGATAAATACCCAGATTCTGGCGCTCTTTATGCGGGCCGCGAGTGACGGTCAAACCCCAGGTAATCAATGGCGCGGCATCGCCCGGCCAGCACTTCATTACCGGGATGCGCGACAGATCGACATCATCACCGCTGAACACTTCTTCCTGACAAGGTGCATTGCGCAGGCGCTTAGTCGGCATGTTCAGCACTTGTTTGAACTGCGGCATCTTATCGAACAGATCGCGGAAACCTTTTGGCGGCTCGGGTTCTTTCAGAAACGCCAGCAGCTTGCCCACTTCGCGCAGGGCACTGACTTCTTCCTGTCCCATGCCCATTGCCACGCGCTTGGGAGTACCGAACAGGTTGCACAATACGGGCATGTCGTACCCTTTCGGGTTCTCAAACAGCAGCGCCGGACCGCCGGCACGCAGAGTGCGATCGGCAATTTCGGTCATCTCCAGCTCAGGATCGATCTCCTGAGTGATGCGCTTTAACTCGCCGCGCTGCTCTAGCAACGCGAGGAAGTCTCGTAAATCCTGATATTTCATGCGGCGTTAGCTTCCAGCCAGAGTGAATTGGCCATTATAGGTCTGATTCACGCTGGCGTGTTGTGGTTTGTGGTTCAAGCTGGCTGACAGGAGAAAGGCACCAGCGATTGAATGGCCAGCACATCGTGATGTGCGGCGATTGGCTCACCATGACGGAACACTTTAAAGTCTTCGCCGCGCGCGCTGTAGTAACGCAGGCGGTTTTCACTGACGTGCAGGAAACTGGCTTCTCGCAGGGCGATCACCGACTCATGTGGATTGACGGCGCAGAACTCCGCCAGACGCTCATCTCGCGTCTCACCCATATGCCCGCTGACGTGAGCATCCAGATAGTGCGGATTGATCTGCACCGGGAACAGGCCTAATGCAGGCAAAACCACGCTGCTGCGCACCGGCATATCGTTGGTGGTACGGATCGATGGCGTAGCCACATTACAACCGGCACTCCATCCGACATAAGGCACATCACGTTCGCGCACAGCACGCTGAATCGCCACGATCAGTCCGTGCTCGTGCAGCATCTGATTGAGGAACCAGGTGTTGCCGCCGCTTACCAGAATCATCTCCGCCTGTTCAATCGCTGCCGCCGGGGAGTCAACCTCATGCACGGTGCGCACCTGAATACCCAATGAGTCAGACAGGTCTTGTGCACGCTGCGCATGGTCGCCACGAATAATGGCATAAGGCACCAGCACCGCCGATGTAATGCCGCGCTGCGCAATCATCGCGTGCAGTTGGGGGTGAGCGTAGCTCAGCAGTGGCGCATCATCAGCCACTTTGCCGTTGCTTAATAAGAACAGTTCCATCAGCCAGTCCTTTTTCAAATTCAAGCGAAAGATGGGGAAGGAGTCTGATACAGATGGTCATCAGCCGTCAATTTTCTTGCAAGAAAGCGTTAATAAGCCGCACCAATCGGAAAATTCGTAGTGATTTTTATTTCACAGACGCGTTTCCACTGGCCGATGCGCTATAACTCTGAAAGCAGGTTTGTTATTCTTAGCGTCCAATATTTGGGAGCAGTTATGGAATCCTGGTACTTACTCTATTGCAAACGTGGACAGCTGTTGCGCGCGAAAGAGCATCTTGAGCGGCAAGAGGTGAATTGCCTCAGCCCAATGATCGCTCTGGAAAAGATTGTGCGCGGCAAACGCACCACGGTGAGTGAGCCGCTGTTTCCCAACTATCTGTTTATCGAATTCGATCCGGAAGCGATTCATACCACCACTATCAGCAGCACGCGCGGCGTCAGCCACTTCGTCCGCTTTGGCACTCAACCTGCCACCGTTTCCAGTGACGTGATTGAAGCGCTGCAAACCGATGTGCCGCAAATTATGCTGGATCCGGAAACGCCCCAAAGCGGTGATGAAGTGATCATCACCGAAGGGACCTTTGAAGGGCTACGCGCGATCTTTGCCGAGCCTGATGGCGAAACCCGCTCGGTGTTACTGCTTAACCTGCTCAACAAACAAGTGATGCGCAGCGTCGACAACAAACAGTTCCGTAAGCTTTAAACCAGTTTAAACAGCTGACGTGCGTTGTGATTGACCTGCGCACCCAGCGCTTCAGCCTCTTCCCCACGCCAGTTCGCCACCTGCTGCACAATATGCGGCAGGAAACAGGGCTCGTTTCGACGCGAAGGCGGCCGTGGATGCATATCACGCGGGAGCAGATAAGGCGCATCGGTTTCCAGCAACAGACGCTCGGCTGGAATCAATGGCAGCATCTCACGCAATTCCAGGCCACGACGTTCATCGCACACCCAGCCGGTAATGCCCACCGATAAGCCCAAGGCCAGACACGATTCCAGTTCATCACGCGTGCCGGTAAAACAGTGTGCCACCGCGCCCGTCAATTTCGGCAGCCACGGCTCCAGCACTGCAACAAAACGATCGTGTGCTTCGCGGCAGTGGAGGAACACCGGCAGTTGTAACTCTGCTGCCAGCGCAAGCTGTGCATCAAAGGCGTATTCCTGCTGGTCGTGCGCCGAGAGATTGCGGTTAAAATCGAGGCCGCATTCACCGATGGCTACCACTTGCTCACTCTCAGCCAGACGGCGCAGCGTGTTCGCCGTCTCTGCCGACCATTCACTGGCGTGATGCGGATGCACGCCGGCTGTAGACCAGCAGTAGCCTGGATGCTGTGCCGCGAGCTGACGCGCCTGCTGGCTCTCCAGCGCATTGGTGCCGGTAATCAGCAGGCCGGTGACGCCTGCTTCGCGCGCGCGTTTAACCACCTGATCGCGATCTTTTGCGAATTGCGTGCTGGTCAGGTTTACACCGATATCAAACATGTCTTCTCCCAAATAAAAACCGCCCAATGTGTGGGCGGTTTAGATTCTTAACGCTCATCCCGCTCGCGTGCGGGAATGCCTTGTCAGGATTCGGTATTCTGTTCCTCATCCTCTGAATCTGACGCCTTGCGCCCTTTACCCACATAGTAACGGGAGAAGAATACGCCGACTTCAAACAGGCAGTACATCGGAATAGCGAGCAAAGTTTGCGAGAAAACATCCGGCGGTGTGAGCAACATCCCAACAACGAACGCGCCAACCAGAATGTAGGGGCGTTTCTTTTTCAAATCCTCTGGCGAGGTAATGCCGGTCCAGCACAGCAGAACAATCGCAATCGGCACCTCAAACGCTACGCCAAACGCCATGAAGAGAGTCATGACGAAGTCGAGATAATTGGTGATATCAGTAGCAATGGTGACGCCCTGTGGCGCGGTTTTGGCAAAGAAGCCAAACGCCAGCGGGAACACGATGAAATACGCAAAGGCCACGCCAACGTAGAACAGCAACGTGCTGGAGAACAGTAACGGCATCACCAGCTTACGCTCATGGCGATACAGCGCGGGTGCCACAAACGCCCAAACCTGATACAAAATCACTGGCACGGCAAGAAACACCGAGACGATGATAGTGAGCTTAATCGGGGTGAAGAACGGTGAAGCCACATCGGTGGCAATCATGCTGGCGCCGGCCGGCATCTGGCTAATTAGCGGCGAGGCCACCAAGTGATAGATGTCGTTGGCGAAATAAACCAGGCACAAAAAGATAGCAAACACCGCAATAATGCAGTTCAGCAAACGCTTACGCAGCTCAATCAGGTGGCTGATGAGCGGTTGGGTATCTTCAACGGCCATGTTTATCTTTCATCTTTTACGGTGGGGGTGGGCGTCGCATTCTGCGCGGTATTAACAGGTGCCGCAGCCTCTGCTGTTACCGGTTGAGGTTTCTGAGCCGGTGCGCTGGCCTGATGCTCCGCCGCCGCTGGCTGAGGTGCCTGAGCCGGTGCGCTAGCCTGATGCTCCGCCGCCGCTGGCTGAGGTGCCTGAGCCGGTGCGCTGACCTGATGCTCTGCCGCCGCGGGAGTGACCGGAGGCTGGCTTACCGGTTCAGAAGATGTGCCTGCAGCCGACGGTTGATGAATGGTGTTCGCTTCATCTTCCGCTTTCTCGATATCGATGCTCTGCTGCACAGAACGCTTCATCGAATCGGCGGTTTTACGCAACTCTTCCATCGACTCTTTCAGTTCCGGTGACAGTGAGCCACGGCCCGCTTCCTCAACCTTTTTCAGGCTGTCCTGCAATTCCTGCAGTTTCAGCTCCTGCGCCAGTTCGTTTTGCACGTTAGCAGCCAGGGAGCGAATCGCCCGAATCCAGCCCACGACGGTTTTCACCGCAACCGGTAATCGTTGCGGGCCAAGAACGATCAGCCCGATAACGAACACCAATACCAGTTCACTAAAACCAATATCGAACACAGTTAACCCTTACTTGTCCCGGGCGTCGTCTTTACTCGCCGAGGTTTGCTGTTTGTCTGCCAGAGTCTTGGCGTTAAAGTCAGCGTCCTGCTCTTTCGGTTGATCCTTTTTATCGTCTTCATCGCCCATGGCTTTTTTGAAGCCACGAATAGAAGAACCTAAATCCGAACCCAGGTTGCGAAGTTTATTGGTACCGAACAGAAGTACAACAATGACGGCAATGATGATCAATTGCCAAATACTGATACCGCCCATGAGATATGCCTCTAATATTCTGTGAAAAACTCTGAATTGAAACGCACAGAAAGCCCGTATGAATTCGGGCTTTAGCCTGCGACATTACGCGATTTGCACCAGTCAAACAATCAGTTTGTCTTGCGCCAGCCTATCAGCCAGGTGACGATGCCAGCGGCCATTAGTAAGGCTGGGAAGAAATCCCAGTCGGGTCGACTTAACAGCACCGCGGTGCCACTTAATAACAGTGTAGCCCCTACGCCAAACAGATAACGTGCCTTGTGATGGCGCGTACGTTGCGCATTCATATCACTGACCAGTTTATCGACGCTGTGCTGCAATAATTTATGCTGACGCATGCTGTCGTAGAACAGTTCAGGCAACTCCGGCAGTTTTTCAGCCCAGAATGGCGCCTTCTCTTTCACTGCGCGCAGAATCGCAGGAATGCCGATCTGATCTTTGATCCAGTCTTCAAGGAACGGCTTCGCGGTTTTCCACAGATCGAGCTGCGGATAAAGCTGGCGGCCAATACCTTCGATATAGAGCAGCGTTTTCTGTAACAGCACCAGCTGCGGCTGCACTTCCATATTGAAGCGACGCGCGGTGTTAAACAGGTTCAGCAGCACGTGGCCAAATGAAATCTCAGCCAGCGGCTTCTCGAAAATCGGCTCGCAGACGGTACGAATGGCGAACTCAAAATCTTCCACATTGGTATCCGGCGGAACCCAACCAGAATCCACGTGCAGTTCCGCCACTTTGCGGTAATCACGGTTAAAGAAGGCAATGAAGTTTTCCGCCAGGTAGCGCTTATCTTCTTTATTCAGCGAACCGACAATACCGCAGTCAATCGCGATGTACTGCGGATCTTCTGGATGGTCATAGCTAACGAAGATGTTGCCGGGGTGCATGTCAGCATGGAAGAAGCTGTCGCGGAACACCTGGGTGAAGAACACCTGCACACCGCGTTCTGCCAGCAGCTTCATGTTGACGCCATGCTTCTCCAGCGTCGCCACATCAGAAATGGGAATGCCGTAAATACGCTCCATCACCATCATCGATTCGCTGCAGTAATCCGAGAACACTTCCGGCACATACAGCATCGGGCTCTGCTCAAAGTTACGACGCAGCTGAATGGCGTTCGCCGATTCGCGCAGCAGATTGAGTTCATCAATCAGGGTCTTTTCGTAATCGCGCACCACTTCAACCGGGCGCAGGCGACGACCATCCGGCAACAGACGAGGAACCCAATGCGCCATGCGGTAAATCAGCTTCATATCCGCTTTGATCACCGGCAGGATGTCCGGGCGGATCACCTTGATCACCACGTCACGGCCGTTGGATTTCAGCGTGGCGGTGTGTACCTGCGCAATCGAAGCAGAAGCCAGCGGCTTGATATCAAAGTCTTCAAACCAGGTGTCGACAGGACCGCCAATGGATTGTTCAATCTGCCGCTGGGCTTTCAGCCCATCAAAAGGCGCCACGCGGTCCTGCAACACCGCCAGTTCATCGGCGATGGCCGGCGGGAAGAGATCGCGGCGCGTCGAAAGCATCTGACCAAATTTGATCCACACTGGACCAAGTTGCTCCATTGCCAGACGAATGCGCACACCCGTCGATTCATTTTTGTGCTTGTTAGGGATCCAGAAAATACAACGTCGCCAGATACGAAGCGGCAACGTGATGCGCATGTGGGGGATCAGTTCATCAAGCCCGTAGGTGAGAAAGATCTTGATGATGAAGTATAAGCGCCGAATTTCTCCCAGCGTCATTTCGCCTCCAGCTGTGCTAAACGCGCTTCGAGCGCATTAAGCGAACGTTCCATCGCTTCAACCTCTTCACAGAACCACGCCAGTTCCAGTGCACCGGGCGCAACCCGCCACTCTTCCGTCAGCACCTGACAGAGATAATCCTGCCGACGTGTCACCTGTCGCTGCACAAATTTCAGCGCCTGCTGAGCAGCCTGACTGACACCCTGCGCGGCAATGTCGCCGATCCACGGCGCCAGATACTCGGCTGGATCGAGCTCAGCGAGATCCATTAGCGCAGAGAATTGCTGAACCACTTGCAGATCGCCTTCCACGTCCAGCTCACCGCTACGGATCAAACTGGTCAGTTGCTGGCGATCGCGCAGTTTCGGCAAGGTGCTGAGGCGCAGGCTCACGCTACAGTCGCTGCTGTCCTGCCAGTCACTCAGCACATCCAGCTGCGATTCGCTAAACACCAGCACCAGCGGGAAATCCAGCTCCTGCAGGCGCAGCATCAGCACTTTACCTGCCAGACGTTGACGCGCGGCTTTCAGGCTACGATCACGATACAGAACACGATTGAGGGCGGTTTCAAGGCCGCCCGTGATTAGCGGGGTAAAAGTCATGATCAATCAGAACTTAAAGCCGCGATGCAACGCCACAATACCGCCGGTCATGTTGAAGTAGGTGGTATTTTCAAAGCCGACATCGTTCATCATCGCCTTCAGGGTTTCCTGATCGGGATGCATACGAATCGATTCTGCCAGATAGCGATAGCTATCGGCATCCTGCGCCACCAGCTGCCCAATACGCGGCAGGATGTGGAAGGAATAGGTATCGTAGGCTTTGCTCAGCGGTTCCAGCAGCGGTTTGGAAAACTCCAGCACCAGCAAGCGTCCACCCGGCTTCAGCACCCGAAACATTGAGGCCAGCGCCTTCTCTTTTTCGGTGACGTTACGCAAACCGAAAGAGATGGTGATGCAATCGAAATAGTTATCCGGGAACGGCAGCGCTTCGGCGTTGGCCTGCACATAGCTGACGTTGCCTGACACGCCCATATTGCGCAGCTTCTCACGGCCCATCTTCAGCATTGAGCTGTTGATATCCGCCAGTACCACCTGACCGTTTTCGCCCACCAGACGCGAGAATTTCGCTGTCAAATCACCGGTGCCGCCGGCCAGATCCAGCACACGCTGACCACGACGCACGCCGCTGCTGTCGATGGTAAAACGCTTCCAGACACGATGGATGCCAAACGACATCAAATCGTTCATCAGGTCATATTTTGCCGCTACGGAATGAAACACGTCCGCGACTTTATCGGCCTTTTCGCTTTTCGCGACGGTCTGAAAGCCAAAATGAGTAGTTTCCTGCTGTGATTCATCTGCCATCGGGTTTACCTGTTCCACAAACAATTCTTGCCGAAGTGTATCAGAGTCGCGCTACGCGAGCACGCGACCACCGTGCTATTCGTTGATGCGGCGCAGTGAAGCGGTGGAAGAATCTGCCACATTTTCATCAGGCTTGGGATCGTCCGCCCAATCTTCATCCGCCTCTTCCGGCTGCGCTTGCTCCACCAGTTGGGGATTGATCGGCCGTTTGATCTCCACACCTAACGCGCGGAAGGATTCGCTTTGCGCAATCAAATTGCCGCGCCCTTCTGACAGTTTTTTCATCGCCTGATGATAACTCTGCTGCGCTTTATCGAGGCTGTGACCGATACCGCTCATATCATCCACAAACAGCCGCATTTTATCGTACAACCGCGTAGCTCGGTCGGCGATGCGTTGCGCATTGCGACTCTGGTGTTCATAACGCCACAGGTTGTTAATGGTGCGCAACGCCACCAGTAATGTCGTAGGGCTTACTAGCATGATGTTCTGCTGCAGCGCTTCGCTGATCAGCTCTGGCTGCCGATCAATCGCCAATAAGAACGCGGGCTCGACCGGAATAAACATCAACACATAATCCAGAGAGCGTAAACCGGGCAATTGTTGATAATCTTTTCGCCCCAGCAGCCGAATATGGCCGCGCATGGCGTTAACGTGCTCCTGAATCGCCTGCTCACGTGTGGCTTCATCTTCCGCGTTGAAATAGCGTTCGTAAGCCACCAGCGTCATTTTGGCGTCAATCACCACATCCTTGCCCTGCGGTAACCGCACGATCACATCCGGTTGCATCCTGCCCTGCTGCTCCAGCTGCACGCTTACCTGCGTCTGATATTCATAACCTTCGCGCAGACCGGAGGCTTCCAGCACCCGCGCCAGCACCACTTCGCCCCAATTGCCCTGGATTTTATTGTCGCCTTTTAGCGCTTTGGTGAGGTTGACCGCTTCCTGCGCCATTTGCGCGTTCAGCTGCTGCAGTTGACGAATTTCATGGGCCAGCGTGTGGCGTTCGCGAGCTTCCTGGCCAAAGCTATCCGTCACCTGCCGACGGAAACCATCCAGCTGTTCACGCAGCGGGCCAATTAAGCCATTGAGGCTTTGCCGATTCTGCTCATCCACCCGACGCCCGCTGTTTTCAAAAATGCGGTTGGCCAGATTTTCAAACTGCGCGCTGAGGCGCTGCTCGCTGTTAGTGAGCAGGCGCTGCTTCTCTTCCGCGCCAAAACGCGTCTCTTCTAAACGGATGGTGACTTCACGCAGTTCCGCTTCCTGCGCGCTGTTCACTTCCAGCTGATTGCGCAGTTCCCGGCTGAGCTGCTCGCTTTCGCCGCGCCAGTAATCGAGCTGTTGAAGCCGTTCCTGTGCCCCGCTGAGCGTGCCATGCAATTGCCGAAGTTCTTGTTCGCGCTGCTGAATTTGCTGTTGTAACTGTTCGAGCTGCTGCTGCTGGCGCTGTTGCGCCTCTTCAAGCAGTCGGCGTTCAGTGGTGAAACTGGCGTGCTGGTGCCCGGCCCGCAACTGGGCCAAAATCCAACCGAGGCCCAGTCCGGCCAGCGCCAGCGCGCCGCTAATGATAAGTTGCTGATCCATAATCCCCCCGCGGATCGTTTCGCTGAGGGAAAAGGTAAGACGCTACTGTATGAATGTCCAGACTGTTGTGAAGCTGGCGGGTGATTTACAGCGCTTTCACCGTCAAATCACCCGCCTTCCACGCATCAATCAGGAAAAACGGCATCGGCAACAGCCATTCACTGCCCTTCACTTTGGCGGGATAGCACCAGCTTTGTCCGTTGTGAGTGAGTTCAACCTGCTGCCAGCCGTTATCAACATTCTCCACCTTGCCCGCCATGCTGGAATACCCTGCGTTGCTGCCGACGTGAAAACGCTCGGTTTGCCAGCGAATTGGAGGGTGTGCGGGCCACGCCTGGGCATGATGGAATCGGAAGATGTCGTCATGATTCAGCAGGCTTTCGCGCACCGTCGGCCACAACGCCACTTTGAGGAAATATTGATCGGTGAAGCGCTCACTACCGCTGTACTGGGCGATAAAGTCGCGCATCTGCTGCTCAACGTTATGGAACACGCCGTGACAGCCGCCCCACATGCCTGCCAGCAGCAGTTCGGTGTGGGTAAAGTAGTCGCGCATATGATGGAACCAGTATGGCGATTGCAACCAGGCTTCCACCGCTGCCACTTCACGTTCAGACAGCAAGGAGTCCGCATCCCGCACAATGTAACGTTTAACACTGGCATCATCCATTACCAGAAAGCGCCACAGCGTCGGGAATATGGTCTTCTCATGAGACATATCCACCAGCTGCGTATTCGGCTGTTTCAGTCGTTGCCAGACGTGTTGCGGCACGCTGTCGTCAAGATAGATACGACAAATCCAATTGGGATAAAGCTCGCGCGCAACGTCGATATTTTTGATCAGTGTTTCACAATAGCGCGGTTGGCCACCGTACAGGCTGAAAGAGATGATGTTTTCAGTTGGATTCGCGGGGTTAAAAGACGGTGGGGCTTCTGCGGGATACGCCACGTTATGACCTTGCCGGAAAATCGTGTCTGACTTTTCCAGCGACTCGCGGCCATAGCACGCCACTTCATCGTGCTTTTCCAGCCAGCCACACACTTCGGTTAAGCCATCAAGCCAGGTGTCAGAGGCTTGCGCACGCTGTGCAGCCGGAGCCTGATAGATCTTCTGGTAGGTTTTGTAGGATTTCTTGTACTCACCTACACGCATCAGCGTCAGCGCATAGTCACTCAGTACCTGCATGTTTTGCGGCATGACGCGCAAAACCTCTTCGCAGCACTGACGTGCCACAGGAAAGTCAGAAGCCGCCATCGCCTCGCGAAAACGTGCTGCTGCGCCCTCAATACGCGATTGCGCAGCAGCAGGGGTATTCATAAAAGCGGGACGTGGAGATGAAACCATTTTGCGCATAAGCAGTGTCTCAGTATTGGCTGAAATTGCGCACATTCTAATCAGGCAGTTGTTGAGCTCCCTATAAGCCTGGTCTCGTAATCATCCCCTGACTGGCGCACTAAATTAAGCGACGCGCGGCTTCTACAACAATTTTCACCGCATCGCTTTCGGTCTGTTTCATGGTCGCGGCATCCGGGATCTCTTTTTGCGTACGGTTAACGATAACACCCGCCACCATGCCCGCTCGCAGCCCCTGACTGGCGCACATGGTTAACAGTGTAGCGGATTCCATCTCATAGTTAAGAACCCCCATTTGCTGCCACTCTTGCATTGAGCCCTGGAAGCGATTCACCACACGTCCTGAGAACGTGTCGTAACGTTCCTGGCCCGGATAGAAGGTGTCAGATGAAGCGGTGATACCAATGTGCGTTTTGGCACCGCAGGCTTCTGCTGCGGCCACCAGCGCGGTGGTGCAGGTGAAATCGGCCACTGCCGGGAACTCCATCGGCGCAAAGTGCAGGCTGGCACCGTCAAGACGCACCGAAGCAGTAGTCACCAGCACGTCGCCTACATTGATATTCGGCTGAATCGCCCCGGTCGTGCCCACACGCAGGAAAGTGCGCACGCCGAGCTGCGCCAGTTCTTCCACGGCAATTGAGGTCGATGGACCGCCGATACCGGTAGAACAGACCACCACCGGCTTGCCATCCACTTCCGCCAGGTAAGTGGTGAATTCACGGTGCGAAGCCAGACGCTGCGGATTATCCATCAGCGCAGCGATTTTTTTCACACGCTCCGGATCGCCGGGAACGATAGCCAGTGTGGCTCCTTTCAGATCGGCTTTAGTGATACCAAGGTGGAAAACGTCAGACTGGGCCATAACAGACTCCTGATAGATAAGGGATATGCGTGTCACTCTACGCCAGAGCGCCATATAAATATGTGATTTATTTCACCATCGACAATGAAACTTACATTATCAGAAAATTAATATGTGACTCACATCACACAATGCAGCTCGGCAATTCTGAATTGCTACAAGCGGTGCTGTGTAAGTTCGGGTGGCGGTGTTAATAGAGAAGAAGAACATAAGTACACATCCCTCTGAACCCTACGTCAGCCTTGCTCCTGAAGCAGGCTATAGTTACGTGATTGCGCATTTGCTAGCACGGAGAGAACCATGAAAACCGAAGACAATATGGCACAAAAATCAGTAGCCGGTGGCTTTGCCCCTGCCGTTCAGCCCATCGCCAGCAGCACCATGACCACTGTCAGTGACGCTATTCACACCGGTGAAACTTCTGTTCCCAGCCAGGGAGAAAACCTTCCGGCTTATTATGCTCGCCCCAAATCCTATGAAGGCAAACTACCGGTAATTCTGGTGGTGCAGGAGATTTTTGGCGTTCATGAACATATTAAAGATATCTGCCGTCGTCTGGCGCTGGAAGGCTATCTGGCGGTCGCACCTGAACTCTACTTCCGTGAAGGCGATCCCGGTGACTACAGTGATATCCCGACACTGTTCAAAGAACTGGTCAGCAAGGTGCCCGATTCTCAGGTGCTGTCCGATCTCGATCACGTTGCCAACTGGGCCGCACGCCACGATGGCGATATTCGTCGCATGGCCATCACGGGCTTCTGCTGGGGCGGACGCATCAGTTGGCTGTTCGCCGCGCACAATCCGCAGGTGCGGGCGGCAGCGGCCTGGTATGGTCGGTTAGAGGGTGAGAAAACCCTCAAACAACAAAAACATCCTATCGATGTAGCCGTCGATCTTAACGCACCGGTGCTCGGATTGTACGGCGGTCAGGATGAGAGCATCCCGTTAGAGAGCATTGATAAGATGCGTCAGGCACTGCATACCGCCAATGCCAAAGCGGAAATCGTTGTGTATCCGGAAGCGGGACACGCGTTTAATGCCGATTATCGCCCAAGCTACCATGCTGACTCAGCCGCTGATGGCTGGGCACGAATGCTGGCCTGGTTTAAGCAGTATGGCGTTGCACCCAACGCGTAATAACAAGGGGCGCTGCAAGGCGCCCCTGTTTCTCACGATTAAGCCGATTCTGCGCGCAGCTTTTTCGCGGCGGTCACCATGTTCGCCAGCGCCTGCCGGGTTTCACTCCAGCCACGGGTTTTCAGACCGCAGTCCGGGTTGACCCACAAACGTGCGGGCGGAATGCTTTGCGCCGCTTTGTGCAGCAGATCTTCAATCCATTCGACGCTGGGTACGTTCGGGGAATGAATGTCATACACACCTGGCCCAATTTCGTTCGGGTATTCGAACGCTTTAAACGCATCCAGCAATTCCATATCCGAGCGTGAGGTTTCGATGGTAATCACGTCCGCGTCCAGTGCCGCTATCGATTCCATGATGTCATTGAACTCGCAATAACACATGTGCGTGTGGATCTGCGTTTCATCCTGCGCCACAGCCGCGTTAAGGCGGAAGGCATCCACTGCCCAGGTCAGGTACGCCGCCCAATCCGACTGGTGCAAGGGTAAGCCTTCGCGCAGCGCGGGTTCATCAATCTGGATGATCCCGATCCCGGCTTTTTCCAGATCTTCCACTTCATCACGCAGCGCCAGTGCAATCTGTTTAGCAAGGGTCTCCCGCGTCACGTCTTCCCGCGGGAATGACCAGCACAGAATCGTGACCGGGCCGGTGAGCATGCCTTTCACTGGCTTTTCAGTCAGCGATTGCGCGTACTTCGCCCACTCAACGGTAATCGGCTGCGGACGACTGACATCACCGATGATCACCGGCGGCTTCACACAGCGAGAGCCATAGCTTTGCACCCAGCCATTTTGCGTAAACACGAAGCCATCGAGGTTTTCGCCGAAGTATTCCACCATGTCATTACGCTCTGCTTCGCCGTGCACCAGCACATCCAGCCCGAGCCGTTCCTGTTCGGCAATCGCCTGCTTGATGTGCTCAGCGATGCCGGTGCGATAGTGGCCTCCATCGATATTGCCTTTTTTGAAGTCGAGTCGCAGGCCGCGAATTTCGGTGGTTTGCGGGAAGGATCCAATCGTGGTGGTCGGCCAGGCAGGCAGATTAAAGCGATGGCGCTGCGCTTTGGCGCGTTCGTCATAGTGGCTGGCGCGCTCAACGTCTTTGGCCTGAATATTCGCCAGACGTGTGCCCACTGCGGCATTGTGCACGCGCGAAGAATGAGAACGGGCATGAATCGGCGCGCTCCACTCCGTCAGCGAGGCCGCATCGTTATTATTGAGCGCCTGGCTCAACAACCTCAGCTCAGCACACTTCTGTAAAGCAAAGGCAAACCAGCTTTTCACTTCCGCATCGAGCCGGGTTTCGACACTGAGATCGATCGGGCTGTGCAGCAGCGAGCAGGAGGAACCAATCCACAGATTTTCACGCTGCCCGACCAGCGGTTGCAGGCGATCGAACCAGCGACTGAGCTCGGCACGCCAGACATTGCGGCCGTTGATCACCCCGACTGAGAGCAGCCAGTCGGCGGGGAGCTGTTGGTGGATATGCTGGATGTCATCTTTGCCATGCACCAGGTCAACGTGTAAGCCTTGAACCGGCAGCGTCTTAATCACATCAAGGTTTTGACCGATGCTGTCAAAGTAGGTCGTCAGTAGCAGTTTTACATGACCTTGCAGCGCATCGTAGGCAGGCTTGAACGCATCACGCCATTCCTGTGGCAGCTCCAGCACCAGCGCGGGTTCATCGATCTGCACCCATTCAATACCGCGCTGATGCAGTTCAGCCAGCACTTGCTGATAGACCGGCAGAATCGCTTTCAGCAACGACAGGCGGTCAAACGGCTCACCTTTGACTTTGCCCAACCACAGGTAAGTGACCGGTCCCAGCAGCACCGGTTTGATCGCGTGACCCAGCGCCAATGCTTCGTCCACTTCTTCAAGGAGCTGTGTCCAGCTCAGTGAGAACTGCTGGCCCTGAATAAATTCCGGCACCATATAGTGATAGTTGGTGTTGAACCATTTGGTCATTTCAGCGGCGGCGGCAGGATTGCCGCTGGGCGCGCGGCCACGTCCCAGACGGAACAGCGTATCGAGATCGACCGATCCATCCTGGTTCTGATGGCGCGCCGGCACATTGCCCAGCATCAGGCTGGTGGTCAGCACATGATCATACCAGGCGAAATCGCCCACGGGCAGCAGATCCACCCCCGCGTCTTTCTGCTGTTGCCAGTGACGAGCGCGCAGCTCGCGCCCCACGGCCAGCAGCGTTTCCTGTGAGCTGTTACCTGCCCAGTAGCTTTCCTGTGCTTTTTTCAGTTCACGACGCAGACCGACACGAGGGAAACCGAGCGTATGGTTCAGAATGGTCATTTAGTGATCTCCAGATATGCTTAACGGGTCGAGCCCGTTTACGTTCATCCAGCGGGTGACATTGCCGTCCGCTGAACGCCTGAACTGGACGAAAGTCATGTGGCGGTGGCGCTTGCTTGAGATGTTTAGCCGTCCAGATGTTTACACCGCCATAATCTGCGGGTACTGTATGTTCCTCAAGCGCAATTTGTTCAATCTCGATGTGAAGGACTCTCATGATCGAACTCAAACATCTGAGAACGCTGCAGGCGTTGCAGAATACCGGCTCGCTGGCCGCTGCCGCCGCTCAGCTTCATCAGACACAATCGGCGTTATCGCATCAGTTCAGCGATCTGGAACAGCGGCTGGGCTTTCGCCTGTTTGTGCGCAAGAGCCAGCCGTTGCGGTTTACGCCGCAGGGGGAAATCATGCTGCAGTTGGCCGAGCAGATTTTGCCGCAGATTCAGCAGGCGTTGCAGGCATGCCACGAGCCGCATCAGACCACGTTACGCATTGCCATCGAGTGCCACAGCTGCATTCAGTGGCTGACGCCAGCCCTCAATAATTTCCGCCAGAGCTGGCCGCAAGTGGTGGTCGATTTTAAATCGGGCGTGACTTTTGATCCCCAGCCCGCCTTGCAACAGGGCGAACTGGATGTGGTGTTGACCTCCGATATCCTGCCGCGCAGCGGTTTGTTCTATACGCCGATGTTTGATTTTGAGGTGCGTCTGGTGCTGGCCCCGGACCATCCGCTGGCGAAGCTGGAACATATCTCACCGGAAGATTTAGCCGATGAGGTACTGATGATCTATCCGGTGCAACGTCAGCGTCTCGATATCTGGCGTCATTTCCTGCAGCCTGCAGGCATCAGCCCGGCGCTGAAGAGTGTGGATAATACGCTGTTGCTGATTCAGATGGTGTCAGCACAGATGGGTATTGCGGCCCTTCCGCATTGGGTGGTGGAGAGTTTTGAAAAGCAGGGTCTGGTGGTGACTAAGACATTGGGTGAGGGTTTGTGGAGCCGTTTATATGCCGCCGTGCGCGATGGTGAGCAGCGTCAGCCGGTGTTAGAAGCCTTTGTGCGCTTCGCCCGCCAGCACGCCTGTGACCATCTGCCGTTTGTACGCGATGCCGCTCGCCCGGGTTCACTGCAGTCGATTTCTTGATGTTCTCACGGGTGGCTGGTGTCGCCCGTGCTGTTATCCCTGCCCAGCCTGCTCTATAATGCGCCGCCTCAATCCGCGACCAAGAGAGTTTCACCATGACGAGTAACGATGTTCTGCGCAGCGTGCGCTATATGCTTGATTTGAGCGATAGCAAAGTGGTGGAGATTTTTGCCTTAGCGGGCAGTGAAGTGCCGCTGGAGGATGTGCAGGCGTGGATGAAGAAGGATGAGGATGCGGCGTTCCGTAAGTTGCCGGACGTGCTGATGGGCTATTTCCTCAACGGTTTGATTTTCTTCCGTCGCGGTAAGAGTGAAGATGCGCCAGCGCCGTCAGTCGAACGTCGTATGAATAATAATATTTTCATTAAGAAGCTGCGTATCGCGTTTGCGCTGAAGACCACGGATATTCCGGTGGTGCTGGAGAAGGCAAACTTTAAGATTTCCCAGGCGGAAGTCGGTGCGATTTTCCGCAATCCGGATCATAAGAACTACCGCGAGTGTGGCGACCAGATTCTGCGTAACTTTTTGAAGGGATTGACGATGATGAATCGTCCTGCGGCGCCAGCCAAGAAGGTGTAATCGCTTTTTGATCGGAGTTAGGTCAGATACAGGCCGCTCCGATCACGAAGGAATCTCACATCCCTGTGGATCGGCCTCGCCATCCATGGCTCGGACGCTTCGCTCTTCGTAGCGGCCTGTATCTTCCCTTTGGCTTAGGTGCTGCTTTTTCCCAGCACATAGCGCTTCTGCAAGTTCAACGAAACCAGATCAAGGATCGTCTCAGTTAGGCAGCGCTTTTGGACCCATGTCCCAGCACCCAGCGCTTATGCACGTAAAGTGAAGCGAAAATGACAATCGCCCCGGCAATAAAGCTCGGCCAGTGCGGTTTCTCTTGCCAGATCGCCAGATTGACCAGCAAGCCCGCTGGCACGTGCATGTTGTTCATAATGCCCAGCGTACCCGCATCGACCTGCGTCGCACCGTAGTTCCACATAAAGTAGCCAAGCCCCGAAGCCGCCACGCCCAGCCACACCAGAATGCCCCATTGCAGGTTAGTGGTCGGCAGTTTGTTCGGATTACCCCACAGGCTCCACGCAATGATGGCGATGATCACCGCGCCAAGATAGAACCACGAGAAGGCCGTGTGTTGCGGCATTGGGCGGGTTTCCTGCAAGCGCTTGTAACCAACCATACCAATGGCGAAGCAGATGTTAGCCGCCTGAACCAGCAGCAAACCAAACCAGAAATGATCGCTGACTTTGTCATAGCGAATGATGGCCGCCCCGGCTACCGCCAACAGCGCGCTGAAGGCATAGCCGATTCGCAGCCGACGTCTGCTGAGCAAATCGTAAATCAGCGTGACGTAGAGCGGCGTCATCACGGTAAACAACAGGAATTCTGTCACGCTGAGGTAGGTATAAGCCTCAAAACTCAGCAGATACATGACGCCAAGTTGCAGCATCCCCACCAGCATATACAGCAGGATGGTTGAGGCGCGATAGCCTTTCCAGCGCAGGAACGGCAGGAAGACAATCGCAGCCAACCCAAGGCGCATCAGTACAGAGAACCAGGAGTCAACCTGGCCCGCAAGGTATTCCCCTATCAAACTAAAGGAAAAAGCCCACAAAATGGTGGTAACGATCAGTAACAGCACGGTATTGATCCCAAAATGAACAGTGGCGCTAGTGTAAACAAACTGTCGTGGACGGGCTGAAATATCTGGTTGACGAATGGTCAAATTAAAATCAAACAAATCGCCGTATCCCCGTCACTCATTGAGATAAGGTCCATTGCTGAAATCAGGTCGCTGGTTGCAAATGCAGTGAATCTGATCCGACACGGCAACGGATTCCCCTTCTAAACCCAAAAGCCCCGACGCTTCATGCGCGAATACCAACATTTTCTGGTTTATATCGCTATTTAATGTCATCAAACTGTAACAATTGTGTCACACATCACAGTAACGTGGCGTAACCATCACTATCCTTTGCGCGAAATGGAACTTTGGTTTTGTTGTCACGCCAGAGGGCATTTGACCCAACCTGCTGGGAATTTATAAAAATATCGCGCCCTGGAGGGCCACATTCATGCTGAGTATCTTCAAACCGGCACCGCATCAGCCGCAAGTCGCTGACGATCGTGTCGATCCGCTCTATCGTCGGCTACGCTGGCAAATCTTCATCGGCATTTTCTTTGGCTATGCCGCCTATTACCTGGTCCGTAAAAACTTTGCGCTGGCGATGCCCTATTTGGTTGAGCAGGGCTTTTCGCGTGGCGATCTTGGCTTTGCGCTGTCCGGAATCTCCATCGCCTACGGTTTTTCCAAGTTCATCATGGGTTCCGTCTCTGACCGTTCAAATCCGCGGGTCTTTTTACCTGCCGGACTGATTCTGGCCGCTGCGGTGATGCTGTTTATGGGCTTTGTACCCTGGGCCACCTCCAGCATCATGGTGATGTTTGTGCTGCTGTTCCTGTGCGGTTGGTTCCAGGGCATGGGCTGGCCACCGTGCGGGCGCACCATGGTGCACTGGTGGTCACAGAAGGAGCGTGGCGGGATTGTCTCGGTGTGGAACTGCGCCCACAACGTGGGCGGTGGTATTCCACCCTTGCTGTTCCTGCTGGGTATGGCGTGGTTTAACGACTGGAAAGCCGCGCTCTATATGCCGGCGTTTGGTGCCATCCTCATCGCGATTATTGCCTTTGCCCTGATGCGCGATACGCCGCAGTCTTGTGGTTTGCCGCCGATTGAGGCGTACAAGAATGATTATCCGCCAGACTACAGCGAGGATCATGAGGAGGAGTTGACGGCGAAGCAGATTTTTATGCAGTACATCCTGCCTAATAAGCTGCTGTGGTATATCGCGCTGGCCAACGTGTTCGTTTACCTGCTGCGCTACGGCATTCTCGACTGGTCACCGACCTACCTGAAAGAGGTGAAGCATTTCACGCTGGATAAATCTTCGTGGGCTTACTTCTTCTATGAATATGCGGGCATTCCCGGCACCTTGCTGTGCGGCTGGATGTCGGACAAGGTATTCCGAGGCAATCGTGGTGCCACTGGCGTGTTCTTTATGACGCTGGTAACCATCGCGACGGTGGTGTACTGGCTTAACCCACCCGGCAATCCAGGTCTCGATATGCTGTGCATGATCGTCATTGGCTTCCTGATCTACGGCCCGGTGATGCTGATTGGTCTGCATGCGCTGGAGTTAGCGCCGAAGAAAGCGGCCGGCACGGCAGCAGGCTTTACCGGTTTGTTTGGTTATCTTGGCGGTTCAGTGGCAGCCAGCGCGATTGTTGGTTACACCGTGGATTATTTCGGCTGGGATGGTGGATTCATGGTGATGATTGCCGGATCGGTGTTGGCGGTGATTTTACTGCTGCTCACCATGGTCAGCGAGCATAAACATAAGAGACAGATGGCATAACAAAAATGGGCCGGTATCACCGGCCCATTTTTTTAAGCAAGGAACAACTTACGCAACGTATGCGGCACCGCATCTTCAGCGTTGCTGCCAATCACTTCCAGCGTCGGCAAGGTATCTTTCAACCGCTGCTGCGCATTGCGCATGATGCAGCCTTTACCCGCCATACTCAGCATTTCCACGTCATTCATGCCATCACCAAAAGCGATGCACTCTTTCAATGAGAAGCCAAGCTGCTTTGATACCGCCTCCAGCGCATGACCTTTGGATACGCCACCCGCCATCACTTCCAGACAGGTCGGCAGTGAGAAGCTGACGTTAACGCGATCGCCCCAGCGCGCTTCGATCGCCAGCTCCAGCGGCACCAGACGTTCGGGATCGTCGCAAGTAAAGAACACCTTGCTGATGCCGTCGGTCTCCAGCATGCCCGGCTGATAAACCTGATAGTTAAACACCGACTCACGGAAGTAGTCCTGCTCCTCCGGGCGATGACGGCTCATGTACCACTCATCGTCACGATACACGTGCGTCAGGATATGTTCATCGTGGTACTGCAGACCGTAAAGCTCGCTGGCGATGTCGGCGTCGAGGTTATGGCTAAACACCAGTTCACCGTCTGCGTTGTGCACGCGGGCCCCGTTGGAAGTAATCATGTACGCCGGAATGCCAAGGTTATCGCGCATCTGGCCTACGTCGATATAGTGGCGGCCGGTGGCGAAAACGAAATGGACATCTTGCGCCACCAGTTCCTGCAGCGTGGTACGGGCAAAAGGTGTCAGGCGGTGTTCCGGTGAGAGCAGCGTGCCATCCAGGTCGGATGCGACGATGTGGTACATGTAAACCTCTGGTATTGATGTCGGAAAATGAGTTAAACGTGGCGCTCGAAAAAATCGACCACCAGGTTGAGCGCTTCAGCGCGCATGGCGTCTGTTTCGAACAAAATCTCGTGACGCGCGCCTTGAATCACATACGGCACGGTGCCTTCGCAGGGATGTCCCGCGTCGGCCATCGCCGTACAAAAAATATCTTGCGAGCGGTTATCCACCACATCGTCTTCACTGGCCTGCAATACCAGGGAAGGCGTGGTGATTTTCGCCGCCTGGCTGATGATACTGCGTCCGGCATAGACGCCTTCGCGCACCCAATGATAGGTCGGGCCACCGACGCGCAGTCCCGGATCGTCCGCGTAAAAACGCAGGTTGCGCCGATAGCGTTCCCGGCTGTGCGTCAGGCGATTAATACCAAACGGACTGGCACGCCAGCGGCCGGTGCCTAACGCGTAACGTTCGCGAATGGCGGGCAGTTTTTCCGCCCAGTCCAGAATCGGGTGCGCCATCCAGTCAGGCAGCGGCAGCACAATGCCAAACATCGGTGCCGAAAATACCGCGGCATGGAACGCCTGCGGCTGACGCGCCAGAAACAGCGCTAAAATCGCGCCGCCCATCGAATGCGCCAGCACGTAGCGTTGCTGATAATGGTTGCTGACCATCTCTTTCAGATACAGCGTTTCTAAGTCGTCAACATAGTGGCTGAACTCCACCACATGGCCGCGATGCGAGTCCGCCAGCAAGCGATCGGAGCGGCCCTGCCCGCGATGGTCAATAATCACCACGTCATAGCCGCAGTGGAACAGATCGTAAGCCAGTTCCGGGTATTTGATATAGCTTTCGATGCGGCCAGGAACAATCAGGATGACACGGCGATGTTGCGGTGAGGTGAAACGAACATAGCGAATCTTCAGGTTACCGACACCGGTGAATTCGCACTCTTCACGACGACGCCAGAAGTCGAGCAGCGGACCGGTAGCAAAGGCGGAAAAGCCTTTCTCTCGCCCGAGCCAACGCTGTTTGTGATGCTGCATCCGTCCCCCTGAAAAAAAGCCTCATCGCGCGTCTGTACGCCATAGCGCACCGCGATATTCTGGCGTATTGTGTCACACTTCGTTCACTTCAGGGAATGTCACACATGACCATTGAATGGTGGTTAACCTACCTGTTGACCACAACTATCCTCAGTCTTTCACCCGGTTCCGGTGCCATCAACACCATGAGCACCGGCATCAGCCATGGCTATCGCGGCGCGGCGGCTTCGATCACTGGCTTACAGCTTGGGCTGGCGATTCACATTGTGCTGGTAGGTGCCGGTTTGGGTGCGCTATTTTCACAATCGATCATGGCGTTTGAAGTGCTGAAGTGGGCAGGTGCTGCGTATCTGGTATGGCTAGGCATTCAGCAGTGGCGTTCCGCAGGCGGTATTGATTTGGATGCCGTGGCAAAAGCGATGCCGCGTCGTCGCCTGTTCAAACGCGCCATTCTGGTGAATCTCACCAACCCGAAAAGCATCGTGTTTCTCGCCGCGCTGTTCCCGCAGTTTATTCAGCCACACCAGCCGCAGTTGATGCAGTATCTGGTGCTCGGTGTCACCACCATCGTGGTCGATATTATCGTGATGATTGGTTACGCCACGCTGGCAACCCGTATTGCGGGCTGGATTAAAGGGCCTAAGCAGATGAAGCTGATGAACCGCACCTTTGGTGGGCTATTTATGGCCGTCGGTGCGTTGCTGGCAAGTGCGCGCAGAATCGCGTAAGACATTTTAAAAACTGCGGCACCAAGGTGATAAACCTTATTGCCGCAGCTATTTCGAGGTGGTCAGTGCGCAAGTTATGAAGCACAGATGCTGAACGTAAAGCGCGCGAACACTGCCCGGTGCCGAAATGGCAAGTAAACCCGATTTAACGCGAGATAATCAGGTGAATGCCGAATCCGGCAAACAGCACACCCGCCATGCCATCGACCCACTTCGCCATACGCTGATACTTATCACGCATCCACGGTAGTGCAAAAATCGCCGCGACCAGCGTGAACCAGGCAAAGGTCTCACCGATAATCAGCAGGAATAAACCCCAACGCTCCATCGCGCCCACATCATTACCCACAAACAGCGAGAACACGCTGCCGAAATAGATAATCGCTTTCGGGTTCGACAGATTAGTCAGAAAACCTTTCAGGAAGCTCATGCCTTTTTTTGGCAGCTCCACCACCGGCGCATCAACCTGCGGGGCTTTATGCTGCTGACGTGCCGAGCGCAGGAGTTGCCAACCCATCCACAGCAGGTACAAACCACCGCCCACCATGATGATTTCATGCAGCCAGGCCATTTTTTGCAGGATCAGATGCAAGCCCATCAGCGCCACACCGGCCCAGATTACGATTCCCAGCGTGATGCCCAACACACCCATCATCGCCTCTTTACGTGAACGGCTGGCCGCCGTTTGCGACACAAAGAAGAAGTCCGGGCCGGGACTCATCAGCGCAACCAAATGCACCAGCGCGACGGTGGCGAATAACATCAACATGGTTTCTTTCCTTTACTCTTCATCGACATGTTCTTTGATCATCACCAGGAACGGTTTACCAAAACGTTCCAGCTTGCGATGACCGACACCGTTCACGCTCAACATTTCTGACGCGGTAATCGGCATTTGCTCCGCCATCTCAATCAATGTGGCATCGTTAAACACCACATACGGCGGAATGTTGGATTCGTCGGCAATCGCCTTACGCAATTTACGCAGTTTGCCAAACAGCGTGCGATCGTAATTGCCGCTGTGCACTTTCGGCGAGCTGCTGCGGCTCTTCACCGTGACGATACGCGGCACCGCCAGCATCAATGGCACTTCGGCACGCAGTACCGGACGCGCCGCTTCCGTCAGCTGTAAGGCGGAGTGCATAGCGATATTTTGCGTCACCATACCAAGATGGATCAGCTGACGCAGCACGCTGACCCAATGCTCCTGGCTCTGCTCACGACCAATGCCGTACACCGGCAATTTGTCGTGCCCGTTATCGCGAACGCGGTGGTTAGTGGAACCGCGCAGCACGTCGACAATATAGCCCATACCAAAGCGCTGGCCGGTACGATAGATGCTGGAAAGCGCCTTCTGCGCCTCCACCAAACCATCATAGCGACGCGGAGGATCGAGACAGATATCGCAGTTACCGCACTGCTGCTGGCGCCCTTCACCAAAGTAGTTGAGCAGCACTAATCGACGGCAGGTTTGCGCTTCAGCAAAAGCACCCATGGCGTTGAGTTTATGGCGCTCAATATCCTGCAACGGGCCGGGCGCTTTCTCTTCCAGACACTTACGTAACCATGCCATATCGGCCGGGTCGTACAGCATCATCGCTTCTGCGGGCAGGCCGTCACGCCCGGCACGACCGGTTTCCTGATAGTAGGATTCGATATTGCGTGGAATGTCGAAGTGCACTACGAAACGCACGTTAGGTTTGTTAATGCCCATACCAAATGCCACGGTGGCGACCACAATTTGCAAGTCATCGCGCTGGAAGGCTTCCTGCACGTGCGCGCGCTGGGCGCTGTCGATACCGGCGTGATACGCGCCGACACTCAGCCCACGGCTTTGCAGACGCGCGGCAGTGTCTTCCACCTTCGCGCGGCTGTTACAGTAAATGATGCCGCTCTTACCGCGCTGCTCTTGCACATAGCGCAACAGCTGATCGGTGGGTTTGAATTTCTCCACCAGCGTGTAGCGAATATTCGGGCGGTCAAAGCTGCTGATTTGAATCAGCGGATCGTCCATCTGCAACAGATGGGCGATGTCGTTACGCGTGGTTTCATCGGCGGTTGCCGTCAGCGCCATCACCGGCAGTTCCGGGAAGCGCTGACGCAGCTGACCAATCGAGCCGTATTCCGGGCGGAAATCATGGCCCCATTGTGAGATACAGTGTGCTTCATCCACCGCCAGCATCACCGGATTCCACTGGTGCAGGCTGTCGAGGAAGTTATCCATCATCAGACGTTCAGGCGCGATATATAGCAGTTTCAGCTTGCCGGTACGGCAATCCGCAAACACTTGCTGCTGCTGCTCACGCGTCTGCGTCGAGTTGAGACACGCCGCTGCCACGCCGTTGGCCAGCAATTGATCGACCTGATCTTTCATCAGTGAGATCAGCGGTGAAACCACCAGCGTCAACCCTTCGCGCACCAGCGCCGGGATTTGATAGCACAGCGATTTCCCGCCGCCGGTCGGCATCACCACCAGACAATCACGCCCGGCAAGGGCGGTTTCGATGATGGTTTGCTGCCCGGGACGAAATTGCTGGTAGCCGAAGGTATCTTGTAATACCTGCTGCGCCAGCATTTCCTGATTAAGCACTGCCGATGTTGCCACGGTAATCCTGTTTTTCTGACTGGTTAGAACAGATCGTTAAGTGTTACGCCCACGCCAAAACGGGTCTGGCGGTGGTTATAGTCGATAAGCGATTCACCATACCCGCTGAACAGCTGGGTGTAAAAGCGCACATGTTCAGAGATAGGATAGCTCCAGGCGAAAGTCGCGCCGCCGTAGCCGCTATTCCAGTTGTAGTTGCCTTCCACGCTGAAAATACTTTCACCCATTTCATAACCGAGCTTGGCGCGATAGTAGCCCATGTACTTGGTGATGTCGGGGTTATCATCGTTATTTTCATTTTCTGGAATGCGATACCAGGGTTTGATTTCCGCGAGGAAGTTACCGTTCTGTGCCATCAGACGCGCATAGACGCGGTTCCAGCTGCGTGAAGTCGGATCACTACGTCCATTAGACTCGTGGTTAAGACCGGTTTCGATGTCGCGCAGAGTCCAGCCGGCAAAGGTGTAATCCGTTGCCCAGCCAAGGAAAATCTGCGGCTCATAGTTGGTTTCACGGAACGGCGATGAGGCTCCACGGTTAGAGAGCTGCCACCATGAACGTTGCGTATAGGATGCGGCCAGTACCGAATTATCACCCAGAATGCCACGCCACAGCGGGAACGCCAGGCTGAGCTGAAATTTTACTTCATCGTTTTTTGCTTTGTCTGCCCAGTTGTACGAAGAGATCGCCTCTTTGTTCATGTCGCTGGTGTAGGTGTAGAGCAAATAGTTGTTTTCGTAAGGATAAAGCACGAACGGGTTATCGTGTTTCTCCAACAGGTTCGCAATAATACTGCCCTTCACTGCCGGGGCGTCATGCACCTCTTTTATGGTGGCTTCATCAGCCTGTGCCAGCGCAGGTATCATCAAAGCTGCGGTCAGCAACGCGTATAGCTTACGCATAACATTCTCCAGGGAACTGCGTGTTGTCATTATTAGGCCCATGTTCAAAAAGCACGCCATTCTACACGCAAAGAGACAGGTTGATCAGTGCCGATTTCTGAAACTGGAAAGCCGCGCGAACGCGGCATAATATACACAACTCTTTAACATCTTAAGGCAGAAAACATGTCATCCCCGTTGCTGTCACAGCAGGAAGCTCGCCGCCTGATTGGCGAAATCTTTGTTTATCACATGCCCTTCAACCAGGCGCTGGGTTTAGAGCTGGATCGACTCGAAGCGGATTACGCCGAGTTGGGCTTTGCCAACAAAACCATGCTGGTCGGCAATGCGGCGCAGCAGATTTTGCACGGCGGCGTGATTGCCTCAGTACTGGATGTCGCCGCCGGTCTGGTGTGCGTCAGTCATGCACTGTCGCGTCAGGAAAACATCAGCGAAGAGGAACTGCGTCAGCGTCTGTCGCGCATGGGCACTATCGATATGCGCGTTGATTATTTACGTCCCGGACGCGGCGATCGCTTTGTCGCCACCAGCAGCCTGCTACGCGCCGGCAATAAAGTGGCGGTAGCGCGAGTGGAACTGCACAACCAGCAGGGCGATTATATCGCCACAGCAACCGCCACCTATTTGATTGGCTAGTTACCTTTTTTGGAAAGCATGATGGATACGCAACAAACGCGTCAGGGCATTGGCTATGCGCTCGGCGCTTATTTTATCTGGGGCATTGCGCCAGCCTACTTCAAGCTGGTGAAAGAAGTCCCGCCAACAGAAATCATGACGCATCGCGTGATTTGGTCGGCACTGTTTATGCTGGTACTGATTACCCTGAGCCGGAGCTGGCAGCAGGTGCGCACGGTGCTCGCTCAGCCAAAGAAAGTGCTGTTGCTGGCCGTCACTGCCGTCACCATTGGCGGCAACTGGCTGCTGTTTATCTGGGCAGTGAATAATCAGCACATGCTGGAAGCCAGCCTCGGCTACTTTATCAACCCGCTGATCAACGTAGTGTTTGGCATGCTGTTCCTGCGCGAGCGCTTCCGCCGCTTGCAGTGGCTGGCGGTGTTGCTGGCAACGATTGGCGTACTGGTGCAGCTGTGGCAATTTGGCTCGCTGCCGATTATTGGCCTGGGGCTGGCGCTAAGTTTTGCCGTCTACGGTCTGCTGAGGAAAAAAATCCAGGTGGATGCGCAAAGCGGCATGCTGATCGAGACCGCATGGTTATTCCCGCTGGCGGCAATCTACTTGTTTGGCTTTGCTGACAGCGCCACCAGCCACCTCAGCGCCAATCCAATGAGCCTCAATTTCAAGCTGATCGCGGCGGGCATCGTCACCACGATTCCGCTGATGCTGTTTGCCGCCGCCTGTGCGCGTCTGCGTTTGTCGACCGTGGGCTTTTTCCAATACCTCGGTCCCACGTTGATGTTCCTTTTGGCCGTGCTGTTCTACGGCGAGAGCCTGACGCCGGACAAGATGGTCACCTTCGGCTTTATCTGGCTGGCACTCGCCGTATTTATCGTTGATGCAATCGCGTTCTCAGCTCGTACCCGCGTGCGCGTAGCGTGAGATAAAGCGCGCGATAGCCGGGCCGGTCAGCAGGATGGTGAACAGGCGTAAGGTCTGCAACGCCATCACAAATGCGATATCGACCCGGCTGCCTGCCGCAATAATCGCCACGGTATCCAGCCCGCCCGGGCTGGTTGCCAGATACGCCGTCATCAGATCGACGTGCAACACCTGCGTCAGCATCCACGCCAATCCACCACACAGCAACATCAAGCCGAAAATCGACACCAGCATTTGCGGAAGGGTGCGCAGCGCCAGCAGGAAGATCGGGCGCGTAAAGCGCAAACCCACGCTCCAGCCAATCAATGCATAGGCCAGCGCTAGCAACCACTCCGGCACCTGCAAAGTGGCGACATCGGTGCCGTGGAGCGTCGCACCAATCAGCGCGGGCAGCAGCAGCGCACCCGAAGGGATACGCAGTTTTTGTCCCAGCCAGGCGCCCGCGAACATCACCACCAATGTCAGGATGAAGCTGCTTTGTAAAGCAGGGAACCATACCAGCTCCACTGCACCACCGTTGGTGCCCAGCCCAATGCGCGCCACCACGGCCGCTGCAGTCGCCACAAACAGCACGCGCAGATACTGCATAAACGCCACCAGACGGACATCGGCACCAAAATCACCGGCCATCGCCACCATCGCGGAAGCGCCGCCTGGCGACGATCCCCATGCGCCGGTCGGTCCCGGTAAGTTACTAAAGCGTACCAACAGAAAACCCGATAAGCCGCTGGCCGCCAGCGTCAGTACCAGCACGGCTAATACGACGGGCCAATCGTTGAGCAGCGGCGAGAGAATAGCGGGAGAAAGGGTTTGGCCGATCATGCAACCCAGTACCGCCTGCGCCAGCACGAAAAAACGCTTATCGATACGCACCGTCGCGCCAGACAAGCCCATCACGGTGCCAACAATCATCGGTCCTAATAGCAGTGCAGCAGGAAGGTGAAACAGCTGGAGAATGATCCCCAGTACTAACGAAGCAATCAGCAGAATGGTCCACTGCTGTCGCAAAGAAAAACGCGCCATAGGGTGGAAATCAGAAAGTGAGAAGTGACAACAGCCTACGCAGAATTGTGATGCAGCGCCAGTTTAAAGGGCCGCAAATGCGGCCCCGAAAGGGTTACAACCAGTTTTTACGTTTGAAGTAGAGATACGGTGCCAGACCCGCGAGGATCATCAGGGTGATCGCACCAGGGTAACCAAAACTCCACTTAAGCTCCGGCATAAACTCGAAGTTCATCCCGTAACTGGATGCCACCAGTGTCGGCGGCAGGAACACCACCGATACCACCGAGAAGATCTTGATGATGCGGTTCTGCTCGATGTTGATAAAGCCCATCGCCGCCTGCATCAGGAAGTTCACCTTCTGGAACAGCGATTCGTTATGCGGCAGCAAAGATTCGATATCACGCAGGATTTCACGCGCCTGCTCCAGCTGATTGCCTGGCAGACGGGCTTTACGCACCAGGAAGTTAAGCGCGCGTTGGGTATCCATCAGACACAAACGCACTTTCCAGCCGATATCTTCCAGCTCCGCCAGACGCGACAGCGCCTGATCATACTCTTCGCCCTGTTGCCCTTCCATGATCACGCGGCTGAGTTTTTCCAGCGCGCTATAGATGTTCTCGATCTCATCCGCCAGCTGTTCGATTTTCGTCTCAAACAGATCCAGCAACAGCTCGTAGGCGTTGCCATCGGTCAGCGTCTGGTTGCGCGCACGCATACGATAAAGGCGGAAAGCCGGCAGCTCGCGCTCGCGTAATGTATAGAGGCGATCTTCACGGATGGTGAATGCCACGGTGGAGTTGCCAGCGTGGTCTTCCGCATCTTCAAAGAAGAAGAAGGAGTGAATGTGCAGACCATCTTCATCTTCGAAGAAACGTGCGGAGGCCTCGATGTCTTCCAGCTCCGGACGCGTCGCCAGGCTTTGACCCAGCTCGGATTGCACACGATCACGCTCAGTGTCGTCAGGCTCGATGAGATCGACCCACACCGAGGTGTTGAGTGTGTCGTTGTTATCTTCCAGTTCGATGCGCGTCAGGCGATCGCGTTCGAGTTTAAAAGCGCTCAGCATAGCACAATACTCCCCATTGCAGACTTAATGGGACAAGGCGGCACACCGTGATGCCGAAGGCAAAACGGGCACGGCAAAGCCTGAACGCGGAAACTTTCGCTTCAAGGGTAAATCAGTGCTGACTCGTGCGACGAGAGTGTAAAGGGAGGTCGCTGATAACCGCTAAGGCTACCCGCGAATTGAGGTAGCCTTAGATGTTATTCCTGTTAAACAGGCGGTTGAGCCAGCATCGACTGGGCGCGTCCAAGGCATTGTCCTCTCATGATAATAGTGCGCGCATGTTACGCTGAGACGAAAAAGTCGTCAAGGTAACGCAACGGTGCTACACCGTTTCCAGACGCGCGTACGCCGCCACCAGCCACTTGATGCCCTGGCCCTGAAACGCCACCTGCAAACGGCTGTGTTCACCGCTGCCTTCGAGGTTGATGATGGTGCCTTCGCCGAATTTGGCATGGCGTACACGCTGGCCCAGCGCGAAACCACTGTCGTTTTCCGTGATTGGCGTGCCCATGCGTTGATGGCTCACCGGACGGCTCACGCTGGCGCGCAGACGCACTTCCTCGACGCACTCTTCCGGCAATTCGCCGATGAAGCGCGATGGACGGTGATACACTTCTTTACCATAAAGGCGCCGAGTTTCGGCGTAGGTCAGCGTGAGCTTCTCCATCGCGCGCGTGACGCCAACGTAGGCAAGACGACGCTCCTCTTCCAGACGTCCGCCTTCATCCAGCGACATCTGGCTTGGGAACATGCCCTCTTCCATACCCACGATAAATACCTGAGTGAACTCAAGACCTTTCGCCGAGTGCATGGTCATCAGCTGTACCGCATCCTGCCATTTGTCGGCCTGACCTTCACCGGCTTCCAGCGCGGCATGCGACAGAAACGCCTGCAGCGGCATCAGATCTTCGTCCTCGTCCTGATAGCTGAACTGACGCGTCGCCGTCACCAGCTCCTCTAAGTTTTCGATACGCGCCTGACCTTTCTCGCCCTTTTCCTGCTCGTACATGATCCACAGGCCGGAATCTTTGATTACGCGATCGGTCTGCACGTGCAGCGGCATGTCGGCGGTTTCCGTAGCCAATGAATCCACCAGCTCGCAGAAGCGTTGCAGCGCGGAGGCCGCACGTCCTGCCAGCGCTTTGTTTTGCAGCAGTTCCCGCGTGGCTTGCCACAAAGTGAGCTGCTGATCGCGCGCGGTCTGCCGCACCACATCCAGGGTGCGATCGCCGACGCCGCGCACCGGCGTGTTCACCACGCGCTCAAACGCGGCATCGTCATTGCGGTTCGCCATCAGACGCAGATATGCCAGCGCATCTTTGATCTCCTGACGTTCGAAGAAGCGCATGCCGCCGTAAATGCGGTACGGCATGCTGCCTTGCAACAGCGCTTCTTCCAGCACGCGCGACTGGGCGTTGCTGCGGTAGAGAATGGCGCAATCCTGCAGCGCATTGCCGTTCTCATGCCAGGTTTTGATACGGTTTACCACGAAGCGCGCTTCGTCTAATTCGTTAAACGCGCAGTAGAGGGATATCTTTTCGCCGTCACTGCCATCGGTCCACAGCTCTTTACCGAGGCGGCCATTATTATTGGCGATCAGCGTGTTAGCCGCTTTCAGGATGTTATTGGTCGAGCGGTAGTTCTGCTCCAGACGGATGGTTTCCGCGCCAGGGAAGTCCTGCAGGAAGCGCTGGATGTTCTCGACCTGTGCGCCACGCCAGCCGTAAATCGATTGATCGTCATCCCCGACGATAATCACACGACCGGTATCGCCCGCCAGCATACGAATCCAGGCGTATTGGATGTTGTTCGTATCCTGGAATTCGTCCACCAGCACGTTGCTAAAACGCTCGCGGTAATGATTCAGGATATGCGGCTTGTTCAGCCACAGCTCATGCGCACGCAGCAGCAGTTCGGCAAAATCCACTAAGCCCGCGCGATCGCAAGCCTCCTGATAAGCCTGATAGATGCGCAGCCAGGTTTGTTCAATCGGATTACCGTAGCTTTCGATGTGTTTTGGTCGCAGCCCTTCATCTTTTTTGCCGTTGATGTACCACATGCCCTGGCGTGCAGGCCACTGCTTCTCATCAAGGTTCATGGCTTTGATCAGACGCTTGAGCAGGCGCAGCTGATCGTCGCTATCGAGAATCTGGAAATCCTGCGGCAAATTGGCATCAAGATGATGCGCACGCAGCAAACGGTGCGCCAGTCCGTGGAAGGTGCCGATCCACATACCGCCCTGACTGGTGCCGATCAGTTGATCAATACGATGGCGCATTTCAGCCGCCGCTTTGTTGGTAAAGGTCACCGCCATGATCGAGTAAGGCGAGCAATTCTCTACCGACAGCAGCCAGGCAATGCGATGCACCAGCACGCGCGTTTTGCCACTGCCTGCCCCGGCCAGCACCAGCAGATTGCTGCGCGGCGCGGCGACCGCCTCGCGCTGTTTGTCATTCAAGCCGTTAAGCAGATCAGAAACGTCCATAAGCACCGTTTTGCCAAAATAATAAAAGGAGGATTGAGAAATGCGGTTTCTCAGCATTCAGTCAACGCACCATTTGTAGCGGCGCTATTCATCGCAAAATGAAGGGTGCCGCTACGATTTGTGCGTCAGGAAATGCCTGCCATCATCCAGCCATTAGCTGGATGAACATACAGCATTATAGCAGTGAGGTCAGCGATGCCAACTGATGAATTTCGACGTGCGGCAGCAAACGCGCATCATCAATCTTCATCAGATTGCCATCGCGTAGGTTGATCCAGCAGGCTTGCATGCCCGCGTTTATTGAACCGACCACATCGGTGGTGAGATCGTCGCCCACATGAAGAATATGCTCAGGTGCGATGTTCAAACGCTCAGCCGCCAGCTGATACATATCCTGCCACGGCTTAGCACGGCCGTGCGGGCCAGCGCGCAGGGCGAACTGGAAGTAGTGGTTGATCCCCAGCTTTTCCGGACAGGCATTGCCGTTGGTGATCGCCACCAGCGGGACGCGCTCGCCCAGCCACGTCAGCGTTTGGTGCGTCTCATCTGGCATCTCGACTTCGCTGCGCCACTGATGGAACACGCCCATCACTTCGCTGGCACCGGCACGGGCTTCAGCAGCGGATAAGCCAATATTGATCATTGCCAGCTCAACCGAGCGGCGGCGCCACTCAGACACGTCGTGGTAAATTTCCGGCTCACGCGCCAGCAGTTCGTCACGTAGCGCCTGATAATCAGCGGGGGTGAATTCACGCAGTGCCGGATGGAAGGCTTGCAACGCGGCGTGGGATTCGGCGGTGGTTTTAAGGATCACCGGATGGTTGTCATACAGCGTATCGTCGAGATCGAAAGTGATCGCTTTGATCGGGCCCAGCGGGCGGTAGAACTTCATTCAGACTTTCCTCGTTTAGCACGTGGATGCGCCGCGTCGTACACGGTCGCCAGATGCTGGAAATCGAGATGGGTATAGATTTGCGTGGTCGACAGATTAGCGTGCCCGAGCAGTTCCTGCACTGCACGCAGATCGCCACTCGATTCGAGCAAATGGGTCGCAAAAGAGTGACGCAGTTTATGCGGATGAATATGGTTGGCCACGCCCTGCTTGATGCCCCACTCGGCAAAGCGCTTTTGCACGTTACGTGCCGAAATACGCGTGCCGCGACTGGAGACAAACATCGCATCATCCTGCGGCGCGAAGCTTGCACGAAGTGGCAGCCAGTGTTGTAGCCAGGTCACCGCCGTGCCACCAATCGGCACACGTCGCTCTTTACTGCCTTTCCCCAACACCCACACTTCACCGGCATCGAGATCGACATGACGACAATCCATGCCCACCAGCTCCGACAGACGTAAACCGCCGCCGTACATGGTTTCCAGCATCGCGCGGTCGCGCACCGCCAGCGGATCGTTCAGGTCGATTTCCAGCAGCTGGTTAACCTCGTCGACATCCATATTTTTTGGCAGATGACGAGCATTGCGCGGCGTGGAGATGCCTTTGGCCGGATTGGCGCTTAGCATCCCCTGGCTGACCTGCCAGTCAAGAAAACTGCGCATTGCTGACATACGTAATGCCAGACTGCTGGGCCCGAGTCCGGCACGACGGCTGCGAGCCGCCAGCTGACGAACCTGTGCGGGCTCCAGTTGTGCCCATGAGGCGATCTTCATCTCATCGGCCATCGCGGTCATCGTCTGCAACTGGCGGGTGTAATTCTTTTGCGTCAACGGGCTGAGCTGGCGTTCGACTTTCAGATAACGCAGAAAGCCCTCAACGGCAGGCTGCAACGGGCTGACGTCACTCATGCGCGTTCAATCCAGCGAGACAGCAGATCCGGCAGCATTTGCGCCAGATGCTGCAACAGTAAGGTGCCCATGCCCGCTTGATAGTGCTGGTTATCGCGGCTGCTGAAAATCAACACGCCAAGTTCACCCCGTTCGCCCATCAGCGACATCGCCACCGACCCGATGGCTTTCGCCTGAGGCAACAACAGCAGTAACTCCGGGCCATTCAGGCTGCCAAGGTAATGATGTTCAGCACCAAAGCGTTGAATACGCAGCGGCTCAAAAGCCTGACGAGAAAGACCCAACTGGGTGAAATCAGAAGGTGCGCCGATGTGCCAGTGGTCGTTGAACACTCTTACATTGGCGCCGGCCAGACCCAACTCACGCGCCCAACGGTGCAGACGCGTTAACATTTCCTGCAGGCTGTCCGCCGCGGCAAGATGGCCTTGTAACCCCAGCAGACGATCGAACAGTTGATGGTTTGCCGTGGCCTGCTCCATCAACAGCGTGATTTCCTCTTCCAGCTGCTGGATGTGGTTGCGCTGACGCGCCATGTGCCACTCCACCAGCGACACGCTGCCACGCACCGGGTGCGGCACCATCATCTGTTCAACCTGGCGCGCATTGCGAATAAAGAAATCGGGGTTCTGGCGCAGGAAGGCGCTTACCGACTGATCGTCCAGCAAAACCGCGCTGTCGGTTTGCTCTTCGACATTTTTCATAGATGAATAAACCCATCGTAGACGTGTGTGGCTGGGCCGGTCATATGCAGCGGCTGACCTGCCCCTTTCCAGGCGATATGCAAGGTTCCGCCAGGCAAATCAACGCGGACTTTCTCCGCCAGAATGCCCTGCTGAATGCCGCAGGCAACGGCTGCGCAAGCGCCGCTGCCACAAGCCTGGGTTTCACCCGCGCCGCGTTCATACACGCGCAGACGAATGTGTTCAGGATTAACCACTTCCATAAAGCCCACGTTGGCGCGCTCCGGGAAGCGTTCGTGGCTTTCCAGCAGCGGACCGAGGGTTTCCACTGCGGCCGTTTTCACACTCTCAACCTGAATCACACAGTGCGGATTGCCCATCGACACCGCACCAAACATCACGGTCTGCTCAGCAACACGTTGCAGATACAGGCTTTCCGCTTTATTGGCGCGCAGCGGCACCTGTTGCGGATCGAAGTTGGGTTCACCCATGTTGACACGCACCAGCTCATCGCTGGTCACGCTCAGCACCATACGCCCGGTTTGCGTACTCACGCGGATGTCGCTTTTGTTGGTCAGCCCTTTCAGGCGCACAAAGCGAGCGAAACAGCGTGCACCGTTACCGCACTGAGCCACTTCGCTGCCATCGGCGTTGAAAATTCGGTAATGAAAATCGAGATCCGGATCGTAAGGCGGTTCGACGATCAGCAGCTGATCGAAACCGATCCCCAGATGCCGATCCGCCAGACGGCGAATCAGTTCCGGCGAAAAAAAGACGTTTTGCGTCACAGCATCCACAACCATGAAATCGTTGCCGAGACCGTGCATTTTCGAGAACTGCATTTTCTGCTCCGCCGGATTACTCATAGAGATTAGTTCGCCTTTGAACCCGATTTGCTGGTGACCAAACCGTTAACGTCAGCATCCTGCGCCGCTTTTTGCTGCTGTTGGGTGACCTGCTGGTTTTGTTTGGTCGGCTGATCTTTGGGCGGGAAATACAGCGGTCCTTTCAGGCCACAGCCTACCAGGCTGACCAGTGCCAGCGCGATACCCAGCTGACTTATCATGTGTCTCATTCTGTCTGCTCTTCCTGTCCTTAAGCCTTGGCTGCTTATCATCGCAGTTGACGTTGTAAAAGCAACAGGAAATACCCGCAAATCCGGGCGCATGTCAGAGGAAAAGCCAATCCCACCGCGCGAACGCAGGCGGGATCAGTGCATTTGGTAGCGCGGCTGGAAATCGCCGTTGTCGTTATCGGGCTGCGTCGCACAGAGCTGTGTCAGCGTCTGGCTGCGGAATGGAATCACCTGGAAGCGATCGCCCGCGTGCACAATCTGGTAGAACTGCGGCAGGTTGAAGTTGATAAAGCTGGAGCCATAGGTGAAACGGTCATGCGACGAGGAGTAAAAACGGCTCACGTCACGCACCAGCTCTTCTTTACTGCCTTCGCAATGGTGATAAACCTCAACGCGATTGGTTTCGTCGAGGATATAAATGTTGAAACCGCGATCGTCATTGGTGTCTTCGAAGAAGAACTGAATGATACCTTCGCTGGCATAGCCGTTCACCACCGGCGGCAATGGCGTCTGATTCGATTCCACTTTGATCGACAAACCGTGCAGCTTGTTGTTGGAAATCGCGCCGTAGAACTCCACCGCATTTTCCAGTTTCTGCACCGAGACGCTCATGCGCTCGAAGAACAAGCCCCACGTCTGGCCCGCCATGCGCAGCGCTTTAAAGCGGCCTGGCTCCTGACGGGTACTCGACAGGCGTAGCTCAATACACTCAGACACCAGCTGCTGTACGCGGGTACGAATTAAACCGCGCAGATGCTGGCTGTAGCAGAACACTTCCACCGTATCCGGCGGTGCGGCATCCTGATGCATTTTGCCGAGAATGGTTTTCAGCGCTTCGATCATCGCCTGCTCACCGCTGAAGTGCAGCGTACGCACTTCATTCCATGAGTTACGGTACAGCAGATCAATGCTACCAATCAGGCACTGTTGCTGCTGGCCGAAGCTGAACACATCCAGCTTGCGGAAATCAAAGTGCACCACCTGATTGCGGAAGGCGGAGGTCGGATCGTGTTCGAGGTTAACGATAATCGCCAGATGACGGATTTCGCACGGGCTGTACAACGCTTTTGGCGTCGGCGCAGGCACGCGCAGCGGGAAGTGACTCGACACATCGTTGACCAACTCCTGCAAACGCGGCAGATCGCAGAATTCGTTGCCCTTCATATGCAAACGCGTTTTGCTGGTCAGCAAGCCGTTGAACCACGCCCACGCCACTAACTTGTTCAGGTAGCGGTTATATTCCAGCGGCTGATGGCTGATGATCGAACTCATGTCCGGCGACTGGTTGTAAAGATACCAGCCCGCGCGATTGGCGCGGCCTTCCGGCACATGAATAAAGGTCAGATTATCTTCCGACAGGTCAGGCGAAATCTGCGGGTTCACCAGCGTCACTTTGCCCGGCAGCGCTTCAAACGCAGCATACAGTTTACGCGTCAGCACGCCGATATCTTGCGGGCTGGCACTGACGCTTAAATTGTTACGACGGGCAAAACGGATCAGGTTGCGATAACTCTGCATCATCGCATCCAGCAGCTCGTTATGCGCTTCACGCACACGTTCGATTTTCCACTGGGCACGGTTATCCAGCACCGCAAGTTTCTCTTCATCCCAACCCCACTCTTTCACCAGCTGCGACAGAATCTCGCGACGCCAGCCTGAGCGATGATGGTGGTGATCGTCGCTTGAGAGCTTTTCACACACTTTTAAATAGAAACATCGGCGCACTAAATCGAGGCGCGCCATGTCATCGACGCTGGTCAGATAGCGCGTCACGCGTTCCAGCATCATGCAATAAGGGTCGAGACCGAAGCAGACGATTTCGCCATCGTGCAGGCGCTGTTTGATATCCATCGCCAGCAGTTGCGTGTTCGGGTATTCCCAGCTGTACGCTTCTAGCAACAGGGTTTTCAGCACCGCTTTGTAAGGTGAATCGATGCTTTTATACAGCTGCCACAAGCTGGCGCCGAAGTATTCTTCGGCTGACAGCGTGCCGAGACCGCCGAGATCCAGCCACTCATTCGGCGTCAACACGCCTTGAGAATAGAGTGACATCACGTAATCGTCGTAATGGTGCTCTTCTTCGCCGGGCACCATGTTCCACAGGATGCGTTTACCCGCCATACGCACAGCGGTACGGTAGAACTCATCCAGCAGCAAAATATGTTGGGTAGAACCGCAGTCTTCACCACCGAGGCTGCCGCTCTCATTGTGGCGGAAACGATTCTCGTCGATCAGGAAGAAACTGACTTCCACACCCATCGACACACACCATTTCTGCAACAGGGTACACTTGCGCTGCAGATTGAGGCGCTCTTCATTATCCAGCCAGGATTGATGACACACCCAGATGTCGAGATCGGACACGCTGTTCTGACCGACAGACGAGGTACTGCCCATCGAGTAAATGCCGGTAATCGGACGTTCACCTTTGACCGCAGTGCTGAGATCCAGAGACTGATCGCCTGCCAACTGTTGCAACAAATGCTGTTGGTTTTCATCAGGCGTGAAGAAGCTGACGCCGTGGGGAACGCTACCGTCAAGGTAGCCCGGCATCAGCGGGTGATGATAGTGCAGTAATGTTGGCAGCAGACTGTAGACTTGCTGGAAGGCAGGTCCCATAGCAGCCAGTGCGCGATCAACGCGCAGCTGGTTAATTGCATCCAGTCTCTGTTTCAGTGTCTCAATGTAGAGGTACAAGACGTTTCGCCTGATTGTCCCAGTGTTAAGCACCCTGTTTCCAAAACCTGCCGCTTAATAATAAAGATGTTGGGCAAATTATTGCTGGAAACGTGATCAATCTAACACCTGGAGGATTGACCGTAAAGAAAGTTGCGCTACATGACAGTTTAGCACGTTCCCCATGTAGCCCTGCTTTTTCGGACTTAGACGTCAGATAATGACGCAATAATGCGTAACAACTGACATCGAGGCCTTTTCAATCCGTTGAAACTGACAGCATTCCCCTATCAATGATAGGATAATCGATGAACGATCAAAATGGTTAACAGCATGTTAAACAAAATTTTCAGAATTGCTACCAGACAAAGTCCCCTTGCTTTATGGCAGGCACAATATGTCCAACAGCGCCTGATGGCAGCACATCCGGGCGTGCAGGTTGAGCTGGTGCCCATGGTCACCAAAGGCGACATCATTCTCGATACGCCGCTGGCTAAAGTCGGTGGAAAAGGCCTGTTTGTCAAAGAGCTTGAACTGGCAATGCTGGAAAACCGTGCCGATCTTGCGGTGCACTCCATGAAGGATGTGCCGGTGGATTTCCCGGAAGGGCTGGGCCTCGTCACCATCTGCGAGCGTGAAGACCCGCGTGATGCCTTCGTTTCCAACCTTTATAACAGCATTGATGAACTGCCACAGGGCGCGATTGTGGGGACGTCCAGTCTGCGTCGTCAGTGTCAGCTCAGCGCGCGTCGTCCCGATCTGATCATCCGTTCGTTACGCGGGAACGTGGGCACCCGTTTGGGTAAGCTGGATGCCGGAGAATATGACGCCATTATTCTGGCCGCGGCAGGCCTGAAGCGCTTGAACCTCGACGACCGCATTCGTCAGGCGATGCCCGCTGAAATCTCGCTGCCCGCTGTGGGCCAGGGCGCCGTCGGTATTGAATGTCGCCTTGATGATCACGAACTGATTACATTATTGCAGGCGCTGAATCACGCCGACACCGATGTTTGTGTGCGCGCTGAACGCGCGATGAACACACGCCTCGAAGGCGGTTGTCAGGTACCGATCGGCAGCTTTGCCGTGCTGGAAGATAATCAGCTATGGCTGCGTGGCTTAGTCGGCTCACCGGATGGCCAGCAAATGGTGGTAGGTGAACGCCGTGGGCCGCGCGAAAACGCGGTGCAGATGGGAATTTCCCTGGCGGAAGAGCTGCTGGATAGCGGCGCCCGTGACATCCTGCGCGACGTTTATCAGGGGCAAACGCCCGCATGACCATTCTCGTGACCCGCCCGGAGCCCGCTGCCAGTGAACTGGTTTCGCGTCTGCGAACCCAGGGAAAACTGGCGTGGACTCTACCGCTGATTGAATTCACGCCGGGTCGCGATCTGCAACAATTGCCGCAAAAACTGGCGGCTTTACGGCCGGGTGATCTGGTGTTTCTGCTGTCGCAGCAGGTGGTGCTGTTTGCCCATCCAGCGCTACAGCAGAGTGCCCTCACCTGGCCCGAAACACTCGACTACTATGCTATAGGGCGCAGCACCGCGCTGGCACTGCATACCGTCAGTCATCTGAAAGTAGACTATCCTCATGCGCGGGAGACCAGCGAAGAGTTAGTGCGGCTCAACCGTCTGCAGCAGGTAAAAGGCAAGCGTGCGCTGATTTTGCGCGGCAGTCCAGGCCGTGAGTTATTGGCAGAAACCCTGCTGGAACGCGGCGCCGAGGTGGAATACTGCGAGTGCTATCAACGGTGTGAAAAGTATTATGAGGGCGCGATTGAAGGCCGTCGCTGGCGCGATCGCGGAATTACCACGCTGGTGGTCACCAGCGGTGAGATGTTACAACAACTGTTTGCACTGTTTCCGCCGATCGATCGTCGGGAATGGTTATTGCACTGTCGACTGGTGGTCGTCAGTGAACGTTTGGCTACTCAGGCCGCCGAATTAGGCTGGCAGGATATTGAGGTAGCCGATGGTGCTGATAACGATGCGCTGCTGCGCGCGTTACGCTGAACTTAACAATGGGATGAGCCATAATGACGGAACAAAAAGCCTCCTCCGCCATGGTTGAAGAAACCACCCCTGCGGACACTTCCCCCACGCCAGACGGTAAAAAGCCTCGCGATAAAAAAAGCGATGGCAAAGTACTGAGTGCGGTGGCGATTGTGATTGCGCTGGCGATTGGCGCGGGACTTTACCTCAATGGGAAACATCAGGCCGATTTACAGGCTCAGACAAACCAGAACCTGAGTGAACAGCTGAGCGCCCTGCAGCAGCAACTGGGCAGCGACAAACAACAGCTGACGCAACAACTGGATACCGCTAACACAGCGTTGCAGGAAGCGCGGACGCAGCAGGACAACAGCGCCAAAGAGCTGGAAACCCTGCGCGATAAAGTCGCGACGATCTCCGGCAATGACACCCGCACCTGGCTGCTGGCACAGGCGGATTACCTCGTAAAACTGGCCGGCCGCAAACTGTGGAGCGATCAGGATGTCACCACAGCAGCCGCACTGCTGAAAAGCGCCGATACCAGCCTGGCCGATATGAATGACCCGAGCGTGATGAATGTGCGTCGTGCGCTGACGCAGGATATCAGTTCACTCTCAACGGTGAGCCAGGTCGATTACGATGGCATCATCCTCAAACTCAATCAGCTGTCGAACGGCGTCGATAATCTGCGTCTGGCTGACAATGACAGTGATGATTCACCGATGGATGCCGATGGCGGAGAGCTTTCCAGCTCGCTGCATGAATGGCGTCAAAACCTGGTGAAGAGCTGGCATAACTTTATGGATGATTTCATTACCATCCGCCGCCGTGATAACACCGCACAGCCGCTACTGGCACCAAATCAGGACGTTTACCTGCGTGAAAACATTCGTTCACGTCTGCTGATTGCCGCCCAGGCTGTGCCACGTCATCAGGATGAAATCTACAAACAGTCGATTGATGCGGTCTCGACCTGGGTGCGCGCCTGGTACGACACTAATGACGCTGCCACCAAAGCTTTCCTCGCACAACTGGATGAACTGAGTCAGCAAAACATCTCAATGGATGTGCCGGATACGCTGGAAAGTCAGGCACTGTTGGAAAAATTGATGCAGACGCGCGTGCGCAACCTGCTGGCGCAGCCATCGGTTCCGGCTGATCAACAGGGAGGCTAAGCATGCTGAAAGTATTGGTGCTTTTCCTGCTGCTGATCGCAGGCGTGGTATTGGGGCCGATGATTGCTGGCCACCAGGGCTACGTGCTGATTCAGACCGATAACTGGAACGTGGAAACCAGCGTCACGGGACTGGCAATCATCCTGATTCTCAGTCTGCTGGTGATTCTGTTCATTGAATGGATTTTACGCCGCGTATTCCGCACCGGTGCACGCACGCGTGGTTGGTTCACTGGACGTAAACGCCGCAGCGCGCAGCGTCACACACAAAGCGCGCTGATGAAGCTGGCGGAAGGTGATTACAAGCAGGTTGAAAAACTGCTGTCGAAGAATGCCGATCACGCCGATCAGCCGGTGGCTAACTATCTGCTGGCAGCCGAAGCGGCGCAGCAGCGTGGTGACGAAGTGCGTGCCAATCAACATCTGGAACGTGCGTCTGAGCTGTCCGAGAATGACACCATTCCGGTTGAAATCACTCGCGTACGCCTGCAGCTGGCACGTAATGAAGATCACGCCGCCCGTCATGGCATTGACCGATTGCTGGAAGTCGCACCGCGCCATCCGGAAGTGCTGCGTCTGGCTGAACAGGCTTATATTCGCACTGGCGCATGGGGCGCGTTGCTGGATATTCTGCCCTCCATGCAGAAATCTCAGGTTAACGATGAAGCCCATCGTGAGGCGCTGCAACAGCAAGCCTGGCTAGGCATGATGAATCAGGCCATGGCCGATCAAGGCAGCGAAGGCCTGAAGAAGTGGTGGCAAAACCAGAGCCGTAAAACGCGTCAGGAGACGGCGCTGCAGGTGGCGATGGCGGAACATCTGATTGAGTGTGATGACCCGGATACCGCACAAAGCATCGTGCTGGAAGGATTGAAGCGCCAGTATGACGATCGCCTGGTGCTGTTAATGCCACGCATTAAAAGTGGCGATCCGCAATCGCTGGAGAAAGCGCTGCGCCAGCAAATCAAACAACATGGCGCAACGCCGCTGCTGCACAGCACCTTGGGCCAGATGCTGATGCGCCACGGTGAGTGGCAACAGGCCGCTGAAGCTTTCCAGCAGGCACTGGCACAACGCCCTGATGCTTTTGATTATGCCTGGTTGGCCGATGTCTATGATCGCGTGCATCGCCCCGAGGACGCTGCTCAAATGCGCCGTGAAGGTCTGCTTCTTACCTTAAAAACCAATCCAAACGCTTGATTTAACGATTGTTACTTTTGTGCACGCCGGGCTTGTCCCGGCTTTTTTTTGCCTGAAGAGTAGCGGCGTGAGGGTAAATCGCAGATAAAAAAACACCTGCCATAAGCAGGTGTAAGATCAGGTCGTTCAGACAACTGATGGTATCCGACTCAACGTAATGTCCTTCTTACTGCAGTAAAGCGTGCGCAATAACTGCCAGGCTGGACAACGGATACCGTAAGGGGCTCTGCATCATTCCCAGGTTTATGTAGCATCAGCAAACATAAGAGGTGGAATGAGCATCTACAGGATTATTATTGCATAAGCCGTGCCAGAATTGCAGATTCAGAGATAAGTTATTTTAAATCAGCAAGATAACCGTGCGGCCTCACTTCAGGCTGAAAAGTGCGTCGTTATTTCACAACACTCCCTTTAATAACTGTCTCCTATCAACGACAACCAATGCAAGGAATTGTCAGCCTCTTTTAAATCAATGAGTTGTGAGTCTCATTATGGCGACAACAGCCGGTGGCGTAATTTAAGAAGCCGGATGGTGTTGAAAAGCCGGGATGCTGAGTTGCTGAGTTGCTGAGTTGCTGAGTTGCTGAGTTGCTGAGTTGCTGAGTTGCTGAGTTGCTGAGTTGCTGAGTTGCTGAAAAGGATAAGATCAGTTTAGGGAAAGATAAAACGAAAAAAGCCTGCTTTTTCAAGCAGGCTTTTCGAATATGGTCGGCGAGAGAGGATTCGAACCTCCGACCCACTGGTCCCAAACCAGTTGCGCTACCAAGCTGCGCTACTCGCCGATTTTTTCTGTATCTTATTTCTTCACGCTACCGCGTAATTTTGCCTGGTGCGAAGGGAGGGACTTGAACCCTCACGTCCGTAAGAACACTAACACCTGAAGCTAGCGCGTCTACCAATTCCGCCACCATCGCGTGCCCAGCAAAATTTGGGGTGGCTAATGGGACTCGAACCCACGACAACTGGAATCACAATCCAGGGCTCTACCAACTGAGCTATAGCCACCATAATTCTGGTGCGTAAGCATCTCTGCTTACTATTTTCACTGCATAACGCGGTTAAAACCAACCACCGAAGCTCTTGCGCACAAACTAAATGGCGCGCCCGACAGGATTCGAACCTGAGACCTCTGCCTCCGGAGGGCAGCGCTCTATCCAGCTGAGCTACGGGCGCGTAGCGCCGTTGCGGATGGGCATACTACGGGCTTGACCTCATACTGTCCAGCGCTTTTTTATAAAAAAAACGCGTTTGATTACGCTTTGTGCATTCCGTCGATTATTAATGCAGTTTTGCTGCCTGCACTGATGATATTGCTGAATAAATCGGCGATATCAGAGATCGCCACGCCAATGATAGCGCAAATATTTCAGCAGTTTTAACTGGCGGCGCCAACGCGATGGCTGCCGAATCAAACGATAGAGCCATTCCAGACCTAATTTCTGCCAGATTCGCGGTGCACGCGCAACGTGGCCGGTGAAAACGTCGTAGGTGCCGCCCACGCCCATATAGAGCGCATGCGACCAATTCGCGCGGCAATCACGCATCAGCAACTCCTGACGCGGCGAGCCCTGCGCCACCGTGACAATCTGTGCACCGCTGGCCGCAATGCGCGCAAACAACGCTTCACGCTCTGCCGGGGCAAAATAGCCATCCTGACTGCCGACGATGTTCACATTCCACTGACGACGCAGTTTGTCACAAGTTTCATCCAGCACCGCCTGACGACCACCAATCAGAAATACCGGAATGCTGCTGCGGCCCGCGCGCTCCATCAGGGCTTCCCACAGATCGGCACCGGCGATGCGGTTCACCTGCAACTGCGGATACTTCTTACGTAAGGAGCGCACGATGCTGATGCCATCCGGATATTTGAATTCCGCTTCAGCAACCAGTGCGCGCAGTTGCGCATCCTCTTCCAGCGTCAGCATCTTTTCTGCATTCATCGCCACCAGCGTGCCACAGCGCGGCTGGCCATCCGGCAGCAAGAAGTGCAGGAAGCTGTCCATGTCGTTAAAGGCGTGAAGATCGACACCGCGCAGGTTATAGCGCGGCTTATCGGTTTTCATGAATCATTTTCCCAAAGGTTAAGACAGGCTGTGAACCACCGGCTCGCTGCGCGGGCGAATTAAACCCGCGCGCGCTAACAGCCAGTACAGCAATTTAGCCACCGCCATGCAGGCGGCAAAAATAATGCAAAAGAACACCACGCGCGAACCGAAAGCATCCAGCCCTTCACGCGCCAGCACGATCATATTGAAGACCGCGCCGAAGCAGAAACTCTGCAGAATCGCCCCGCTATAGCGGTTTGAAGCATCACGGCCTTGCAGATAGAGGTTATCGAACCCTTTCATCAGCCAGCCGACGGCTATCGCGCCCAGCGGAATAAACCACACGCCGCCCATCACCAGCAGCGAGCCCAGCAGCGTCGGCGAAATCGCCAGTCCTGAATGGTTGTTCAGCACTTCCCAGGTAAAGTAATTGGCGCTGTTGAGCACAATCGATGGACGGCCAGGCCAGAGCCAGCTCGGGATAAAGACATAAAAGTCACGCCAGATCGGTGCTAAGCCCTGGAAATCAATTTTGTCGTAGTTCTGCAACAACAGCGCGAGATTTTCCCAGGGGGAGAAGGTATCACGCGTTAAATACAGGAAGGTGTAAAACGCCTCGTCGCCCACCACATCGAGGTTATAGCGGCGCAGCGCCAGCCAGAACATGCCCGCAATCGCCATCACGCCTGCGCCCACCAGCATCCACAAGGTGATCCAACCGCGCGTAATGCCAATAAACAGGAACAGGGCGAAGGCGATGATGATATTTGCGCGCGTCCCGCCCACCAGTGCATAGGTCAGCAAACCAAACGCCACCGACACCAGTAAAAACCACAGCCATTGACGCTGCGTTGGGTTGAGGAAATAGCGGATCAGCATCGCCGGAATAAAGAAGTAGAAGAAGCGTTTGAGCGCCACACCGGATACTTCACTGGAGAAGATCTGGTTGTAAGCAGAGAGTCGGAACAGCAGCAGGCCGTTGTGCATAAAGAACACGGTCACCGTGCCAATCGCCACCAGCGCTAACAACAGACAAGTGAGATGGGTTTCAACACGGTTCATCTGCAGCCAGGGTTTACGCGGCGCAGCGTTAATCGGCCTTAAGCGGACTTTATAGCTGACGTAATAGATGGCGTAGAAACTGGTGGCAGCCAGCAACGCCTGCAACAGGTACTCCGGCGGCACCACTTCCACATTAAAACGGAACACCAACACGCTAGTTAGCGGGAACCCGAAATAAAAAGTCAGCAAATATAAAATGGTGAAGAACAGGTGAAAGTTAAAGCGCACCCGTTTAAATTCCCGCCAGGTCAGCGTCAAAATGAAGCCCAGCGAGAAAAGATAAACCACCAGCAGACCACTAAACTGCATCAGGCTCATGTTCTCTCCCTTTCACTCAGGGTCAACGCGTTGCGCCAGCCAGCCAGATAACCAGGGGCAAAGAAGGCAATCGCGGATTTATCACACTGCACCAGCTGCCGCTGGGCTTCAGCCACGCTCGACGCATCCAGCGCATCTTCGCTAAACAGCACCGGCAGTCCTTGTTCGCTGAGGTCGCGCCAGAACGGATTTTTGCGATTCAGCACAAAGGGAATATTGGCCTGAATCAGCAAACATAAGGTGCCAATACCCTGCTGGCGCTCGAACATAAAATAGCCGAGCTGACAGTCGCTGAGCAATTGCAGATAGGTGTCAAAATCTATCTTGTCGCGCAATAAGGTTACCTGACCTTGGGGGAACAGGCGCTGCGCGGCCGTGTTGATCTCTTCGATGTACTCATGATTATTTTCCGGGTAGCCCAGCGGGATCAGTATTTTCACCCGATCGCCAAACTGCGCTCGAATCGCCTGCAAGCCTTCAATATGGTTGTTGCTGCGATCGCCTGAGTTACCCAACAGCACGGTGAAATCACCGGTCGCGCTACCGCCCGGCACTGCGGCATTGGGCATACGCGTTGGAAAGTAAAGCAGCGATGTCGGCACGCGCGGGTGGCGCTGCTGAAAAGTGTGCAAATCACCACGCGTCGCGAACACATGGGCAATGCGATGCTGTGCCATTCGGCGCAGCAGATAAAACAGCCGATACTTCAGGCCACGCCCCTCTTCGTACAGATCCGCACCCCAGATATGCCAGTAGGCCTGCTGACGCCGCAGTTTACCCCTGAGCAAAGCCAGCCAGATTTGCGGATTGAATTGTCCATGAAAGAAGAAGCGTTGCGTACGATCAGCCGCACGGGACATTACCGCCTGTGCAAGTGCGCGCTTGCTGGGATAGCTTTCGATTTGCAGCGCGGTATAAGCTTGCAGCGCTTCAGGCGTTGAAGTCACCACCATAAACTGGCGCGGTCCAGCACCCGGCAATTCGGTGCTCATCACCTCATCAAAGAAGCGCAACACCGTATGGTTATGATGTGGGATATCCGATCCCAGCACGTGAAATAAAGTCATTTTTTTCGGCAATAAATCATAAAGGCGCCACAGCAAAGGGCGAAGTAGAGCACGTAAGTCGCCATATAGGCTTGTGCGGCTCCGGCGGTTCCATGTAAGGGAATCAGCCAATGTGAGAACGCGGTTAACAGCACAAACTGGCTGATTTCCGTCAAAATATAAAAGCGCAGTGAAGCTTTAGCGATCACCAGATATCCGAAAACATAGGCGCCAACTTTAAAGACGTCACCGCATAACTGCCAGACAAACAGGTCCCGCATCGCGGTAAACTGCGGTGAAAACAACAGCCAGATGGCAATGTCACGCAGTAACCACACGCAGAAACTCGCAGCCGCCACTGCAGGTAACACAAAACGCAGCGCACGCCCAATTTCACGCGCAATCTGCGGCTTACTTTCCAGTCGCGCCAGCGTCGGCAGTAACCAGACACTAAAAGTCGCCGTGATAAATTGCAGATAGGCATCGGAAATACTGGTCACACCCTGCCACAAGCCCACCTGCGCCCAACCCTGCTGTTCGGCCAGCAGATTACGCATCATCACCCACGCCACCGGCAAGGTGACAGAGGTGATCAGCGCCATCAGGGTGAATTTGGCCAGATTTCGCGCCAAATCCGGCTGCCAGCTCGGTGTTAACCAGCGCAGTGGCAGCACCTGACGATGACGGCGCAGCATCAGTAGTGCCGGGAACACCAACAGTGCAGGCACCAGTGCTAAACCCACCAACGCCCCAGCATATCCGCCCAGCCACCAGCACAACACATAACCCAGCACGCCCACCAGACTACCGATAATCAGCGCCTGCGCATTGCCGCGCGCATCGCGAAACCCCTTGAGCAAGGCCAGCGTCAGGTTGGCCCAGGCAATGCCAAACTGCAGAAAAGCCACGATGCGCACCACGTTGGCATAGTCGTCGTGACCAAATAGCGCATGGCTAATCGGCCCCGCGGCCAGCAAGAACACCAGCGCCACCAGCGTGGAAAAGCCGATCACCATGGTGGATGCCGTACCCGTCACGGCACGCAGTTGCTCAGGTTGCTGCTGAAATTGCGCGATGTAAGTGGTCACGCCGTTGAAAATGCCCGCGCCGGCCAATACACCCAATACGGTAATCAGCTGGCGAAAGTTACCGGCCTGGCCAACCCCTTCCGGCCCGAAGCTGACCGCCAGCAGTTTCACCACCAGCAGACCGGCAATGATTTTTACCAACGTCGATGAGGCCGTCCAGACTGAGGCTTTGGCTAACGACATCAGGCAAAGAAACTCAATAGCGAGCTGATAACAGTGCGCTGATTGTTATCCGACAGGTTATAAAACAGCGGCAGGCGCAGCAGGCGCTCACTCTCTTTGGTGGTGAAGCGGTCATCACCGTGGAAGCGACCAAAACGTTCACCGGCTGGCGAAGAGTGCAAGGGGATGTAGTGGAACACCGTGAGGATTTCCGCCTCTTTCATCCAGTTAATCAGTGCCTGACGGTCGTCGCTGTCGCGCAGTTTGATGTAAAACATGTGCGCATTATGGCGGCAGTTTTCCGGCACCACCGGCAAGGCAATGCGTCCAGCGGCCGCCAGCGGTTGCAGCGCATCATAATAGCGCTGCCACAGGCGCAAACGCTGCTGGTTAATACGCTCAGCCGCTTCGAGTTGCGCCCACAGGTAGGCAGCCTGCAGATCCGCCATCAAATAGCTCGAACCGATATCGCGCCAGGTGTATTTATCCACCTGGCCACGGAAGAACTGACTGCGGTTAGTGCCCTTTTCGCGGATGATCTCTGCACGCTCCACCAGCTTCGCGTCATTTATCAGCGTTGCTCCACCTTCACCGCCAGCGGTGTAGTTTTTGGTTTCATGGAAGCTAAAGCAACCAATATGACCCATCGTGCCGAGCGCACGTCCCTTGTACTGCGACATCACCCCCTGCGCCGCATCTTCAATCACAAACAATTGATGCTTCGCCGCCAGCGCCATGATGCTATCCATCTCGCAGGCGACGCCCGCGTAGTGCACCGGCACAATCGCACGGGTTCTCTCGGTGATCGCCGCTTCAATCAAGGTTTCATCTATGTTCAGCGTGTCGGGACGCACATCGACGAACACGATCACGGCACCGCGCAGCACAAAAGCATTGGCGGTAGAGACAAAGGTATAACTCGGCATGATCACTTCATCGCCGGGCTGGATATCGATTAACAGTGCGGCCATTTCCAGCGAAGCGGTGCAGGAGGGGGTCAGCAGCACCTTTTTGCTGCCAAAATGCTGCTCCATCCACTGCTGACAGCGGCGGGTAAATCCACCGTCACCGCAGAGTTTGCCGCTCGCCATCGCCGACTGCATATATTCAACTTCGCTGCCGACGACTGGCGGCGCATTAAATGGGATCATGTAGCTGTCCTGTAAAACCAGTAGGCGGTGCTTTCAAGGCGAGCACCGCTGCGTAAATAGAGGCGCATCGCCGTAAGATTGCTAAGCTGGGTCGCGACGCGCAGTCGTTCAAGTTGTCGCACGCGGCCCCAATCCGCTGCCGCCAACAGCAAGCGTTGACCAATGCCCTGCCCTTGCGCTGCGGGTAACACGGCGAGCAGGCCGATACGCGCATCACCGTTCACTTCACGCATCGAGACATAGCCTTGTAATTGGCCGGATTCGTCGCTGGCCACCAGGCATTGGTGATCAAAGGTGCCGCGTACCGCGTTTTCAATCCACTGCGCATAGAAACGACCGCTGTCATCGGCGTTAAACCAGGGCGCCCGAAAACGGCTTTGGCGAAAAGCATGCGATGCCGCCTCACGCAATGCCGGGATCTGTGCTTCACGCGCGATGCGCACGCCAACCTGGCGCTCGGTGCGTTTGATATTGATGGCCAGATCGGCCTCACCTTCCACCAGCTGAAAACCATGCTGGCTTAAGGCATCAATGGCGTCGGTGCGCTCAGCGGGCACTTTGGCCTGCCACAACGTATCTGGCTGTTGCAGCGCGTCGGCAAGGGTGAAGTCGCCATCCAGGTCGATACGCGCACTGTTCACGCCAAAGAAATCGCTTTCCCACTCAAGGGGGTTAATACTGACGCGGACGGGCATGGAGATGCTCCTTCGATTTAACGCCAGACACCTTTAGTATCGATAATCCACGGCTGCGTAATCTGGCTGGCATCGATCGCACGGAACGGCGCGTGATCCACCAGCATCACGATGATATCAGCCTGCTGCAACGCATCCTCAGTGGAAACCAAGGTTGCTTCATTTGCCAGTCGCGCAGGAATGTCTGCCACATGCGGTTCAACCACCAGCGTGCTGCCGCTGTGCCACTCGGCAATCAGGTGCGCCACTGTCATTGCCGGGCTCTCGCGCAAATCATCAATGTTCGGTTTAAACGCCAGGCCGAAGCAGGCAATCGTCACCTCAGAAGCACGTTTGCCGCTGGCAGTCAGGCAATCCGCCAACTGCTGTTTGACCTGATCCAACACCCAGGTGGGTTTGGCATCATTCACTTCACGCGCGGTACGAATCAGACGCGCCAGTTCCGGATTTTGCGCCACGATAAACCACGGATCGACAGCGATACAGTGGCCACCAACACCTGGTCCGGGCTGCAGAATGTTGACGCGTGGATGGCGGTTCGCCAGCGCAATCAACTCCCACACGTTGATCTTCTGTTCCGCACAAATCAGCGATAGCTCATTGGCAAACGCAATATTCACATCGCGGAAGCTGTTCTCCGTTAGTTTGCACATCTCGGCAGTACGCGCGTTGGTTTCCACACATTCGCCGCGCAGGAAGATGCGATACAGTTCGCTGGCCCGTGCTGAGCACGCAGGCGTCATGCCGCCAATCACACGGTCATTTTCCAGCAGCTCTACCATCACTTTGCCGGGCAGCACGCGCTCCGGGCAGTAAGCGATAAACACGTCACAGTTATCACCGTGCTGCGGGAAACGCAGGTCAGGACGTGCCTCTGCCAGCCAGGCGGCCATCTGTTCGGTCGCGCCAACCGGTGAGGTCGATTCGAGGATCACTAAATCGCCCGTTTTCAGCACCGGTGCAATCGACAACGCGGCTGCCTGTACATAGCTCAGGTCCGGCTGATGATCGCCGATAAACGGCGTAGGTACGGCGATTAAGAAGGCATCCGCAGCTTCGGCTTGCGTGGTAGCGCGCAGATGTCCTGCCTGCACGGCTTCACGCACCACGTCACCTAACTCCGGCTCGACAATGTGAATGTCGCCGCGATTAATGGTCTCGACCGCGCGGACATTGATATCCACGCCGATCACTTTTTTTCCCTTTGAGGCAAAAACGGCCGCCGTTGGCAGCCCAATGTAGCCCAGTCCGATAACGGAAATGGTTTCAAAACGCATAATTATACTCTGTGTTGTTTCAGTGCCTGCAGGATGCGCGAGCAGGCTTGTCCATCGCCATACGGATTGTGCGCGCGACTCATCCTCTGCCAGGCTTCCTCGTCCTGCAGCAGCAGGCTGACTTCTTCGACAATCCGGTTGATATCGGTACCGACCAGTTTTACTGTGCCCGCATCCACCGCTTCCGGACGCTCAGTCGTATCACGCATGACCAGAACAGGTTTGCCCAACGATGGCGCTTCTTCCTGAATACCACCGGAATCGGTGAGGATCAGCCAGGAACGGTTCATCAGCCAGACAAAAGGTAGATACTCCTGTGGCTCAATCAAAATGATATTGTCGATACCACTCAGGATACGATTTACCGGCTCGCTGACGTTGGGATTGAGGTGCACCGGATAGACGATTTGCGCCTGCGGATGCTGACGTGCAATCTGCGCCAGCGCGCTGCAAATGCGTTCAAAACCGCCGCCAAAGCTTTCACGACGATGGCCGGTGACCAGAATCAGTTTTTTGTCCGCATCAAGGAACGGATAACGTGCTGCAAGACGTGCATTCAGATCGCCATCATCCAGCACCCGATCGCGCACCCATAGCAACGCATCAATCACCGTATTGCCGGTAACTACGATACAGTCATCCGGCAAATTTTCACGCAGCAGATTCTGCCGCGAACTCTCGGTTGGGGTGAAATGGTAGCTCGCCAGATGACCGGTTAAGGTGCGGTTAGCCTCTTCCGGCCAGGGCGACATCAGGTTGCCGGTGCGCAATCCTGCTTCGACGTGCCCCACCGGAATCTGATGATAAAAAGCGGCTAAGCTAGCAGCAAAAGTGGTGGTGGTATCACCGTGCACCAGCACCACATCGGGCTGAAAATCGGCGAGCACCGTTTTCATCCCCTGCAAAATGCGGCTGGTGATCTCCGTCAGCCCCTGTTCCGGGCGCATGATATTGAGATCGTAATCGGGCTGCAGCTTGAACAGCCGCAGCACCTGATCGAGCATTTCACGATGCTGCGCGGTCACGCATAAGCGCGATTCAAACGCCGGGTCCTGCGCCAGTGCTTGCACCAGCGGGGCCATTTTGATCGCCTCAGGACGCGTGCCAAATACGGTCAGAACTTTCACGTGGCTTCTCTTAATGGCTCGTTGGTGACGTTGGACGAGGACGGCGCACCAGCGCCACACCTGCACCCACCAGCGCGCCAATGACGCCCCACATGATCATCATAAACACTCGGCGCGGACTGTCGCGCGACACCGGCTCTTCAGGCGTACGCAGATAGCGGTAAGTCTGGAAGGGCTTATCCAACTGCGCGCCTGCCTGCAACGTGCCCAGCATCGCTCTGTTCTGATCATAGCTCAAATCGTAAGCGGGCCCGCTGGCCTGCAATGTATCGAGCTGAGCCTGCAGCATTTGCTGCCCGAGCAGGAAGCGATCGCTGTCAGGCAGCGCTTCGCCAATGGCCGGAGCACGGTTTTCTTTGATGCCCTGCTGACTAGCAACCTTTAAGGCCTGTTCAATACGTTGACGCTGGCGATCAAACACCGCCTGTGCCACTTCCTGCTGACGGGTAATCTGCGCTTGCAGCTGCGCGCTGCGCGCCTGCCATGCCCCCTTCAATTCCGCATTCAAATGGCGCGCCGCGCGTTCGCTGGCATAGGCGATATATTGGCGCAGCAGGTTATTCGCGTCGCCAGCGGTTTCGGCAATCAGCTTAATGTTATCCAGCGTGTTATGCGCCGCATCCGCTGGTGTGAACTGGATATTGGTAATCAAATCATCCAGCAGTGCGGCATCGTTATGCGCGTTGCCACTTTTGCGGCTTTTGAAATAATCGGTCTGCTGCCAAAAATCACGGCGCGTGTCCCAGGAGGCCAACTGCATAGTGAATTCCTGATAGACCTCATCCATCACCGTTGGGGCGGGCGTGTTGAGATTGAGCGTGTTGTTACGCACATCGAGATTATTAAGGAATTGCTGCTGCACAAAGAAATCACCCAGCATGTTAACCGTTGGACGATCGGTAACGGCGGTGGTGCTCCATGCTTGCTTCATCAGCATCGAGGTGAGCCATGCCAATAAGGCAAACAGCAGCGCAAAGCCGATGATCCAGCGCTTACCGCGCCACAGCGTGCAGCCAAGGCCGCGCACATCCAGTTCGTTCTCCACAACGACAGAGGTCATAACAAAAGTCCTTATCGGGGTACTAATCGGGGTAATTTATTTTTTATCTTCGCCACTGCTTTGCCAGCGGCGTTTAATACGACGGATTTTGCGCGCCACACGCCAGGCATGTTTCAGGCAATAGCCGTAAAGGAAAAAGGCCATCAGGAACAGCACCAGCATCACCCACTCGGGGATGAAGGCAAGGTATTCGCCCAGCACACCAATACCGGCCAACAGCGCTGCAGCCACGGTAATCAGCACAAAGGCCTGACGCGAAGTGAAACCGGCACGCATGATCAAATGGTGAATGTGCTGGCGGTCAGCTGAGAACGGACTCATTCCCTTACGCAGGCGGCGATACATAATCGCCACCATGTCCATTAGCGGAATGGCAATCAGCCAAAGTGCCGTGACCGGCGTAATCGGATGGCTCAAACCCTGGGTGGTTTCCAGCAGGATCCAGATAATGGTGAAGCCAATCATGGTGCTGCCGGCGTCGCCCATAAACACTTTGTAGCGGCGACCAATCAGACCCAGATTGAGCAAAATATAGGGGATGGTGGCGGCGATCATGGCGAAACACCACATCGCAAGACTGGTTTGCCCGTCGAAAAAGAGGATGATGCCCATGGCGGCAAAGGTCACACTGGCCAGCCCACCCAGTAAGCCATCAATGCCATCCACCATGTTAAAGGCGTTAATGGCCGCCCAAACGGCGAACAGTGTAAGTACGTAGCCAAATGGCCCAACAACCAATTCCACCGGACCAATGATAAATCCGAGGCTCAGCAGATACAGTTTTGAGCCGACCATCATCACGATGGCCACCGCCGCTTGTACTAATGCGCGGATTTTAACGCTGATATCGAACCGATCGTCCAGTGCACCCACCAGCACCAGCACCCCTGCGCAACTTAAATAGAGTGCCGCATGGGGTAAATAATAATCTGAAATAGCGAAAGCAAAGCAAATCCCCGCATAAACGGAGATCCCACCCACTAACGGAATGGCGCCATGGTGTCGTTTTCTTGAATTAGGTGTGTCTACCAGCCCAATTTTTTTAGCGGCTTTACGGGCAAAAAATAGGAACACTAAAGTAAACAGAAAAACAAAACCAAGCTCAGTACTCATAGTGAGTAAATTCACGTTAACGCTCTCAGCTAAAATCATCGACAACAATAAGCAAGATTCTTGCCATTGCCGTATATCCTTTGTCCGAATTCTGCCTGAGAAAAGTCTGATTGCTGAAAAAACCAGCACCTTTCTGGCACAATCATTATATTTCTTCCTGACTGGGCTAATCCTAATGCCCATAAAAAAAAAACGCCACGTTAAGACGTGGCGTTAGCAATAAATCCTGGCAAATTGTGCGAAAGAATCGCTTCGCTTAGCGATTCAATTTCGCCAACTTACGAACGCTTCATCATATCGAAGAATTCGTCGTTGGTTTTGGTCATCGCCAGTTTATTGATGAGGAACTCCATCGCATCAATTTCGCCCATTGGATGGATGATTTTGCGCAGGATCCACATTTTCTGCAGCTCTTCCTGCGTGGTGAGGAGTTCTTCTTTACGGGTACCGGAGCGGTTGTAATCAATCGCTGGGAAGACACGTTTTTCAGCAATTTTACGCGACAGATGCAGTTCCATGTTACCTGTACCTTTAAATTCTTCGTAAATCACTTCATCCATCTTCGAACCGGTATCAACCAGCGCGGTGGCGATGATGGTCAGGCTGCCGCCCTCTTCCACGTTACGTGCTGCACCGAAGAAACGCTTCGGACGATGCAGGGCGTTGGCGTCCACACCACCGGTCAACACTTTACCGGAAGCCGGTACCACGGTGTTGTAAGCACGCGCCAGACGGGTGATGGAGTCAAGCAGGATAATAACGTCTTTCTTGTGCTCGACCAGGCGCTTGGCCTTCTCGATCACCATCTCAGCGACCTGAACGTGGCGTGAAGCTGGTTCGTCGAAGGTGGATGCGATGACTTCGCCTTTCACCAGACGCTGCATCTCGGTCACTTCTTCCGGACGCTCGTCAATCAGCAGCACCATCAGCACGCAATCCGGATAGTTGTACGCAATGCTCTGTGCGATGTTTTGCAGCAGCATGGTTTTACCGGCTTTCGGTGGCGCCACGATCAGACCACGCTGACCGCGACCGATCGGCGATGCCAGATCCAGTACGCGAGCGGTCAAATCTTCGGTTGAGCCATTACCGCGCTCCATACGCAGACGATTGTTTGCGTGCAGTGGCGTGAGGTTTTCGAACAGAATCTTATTACGCGCGTTTTCCGGCTTGTCGTAGTTAACTTCGTTAACTTTCAACAGCGCAAAGTAACGTTCACCCTCTTTTGGCGGGCGAATTTTACCAGAAATGGTGTCACCAGTGCGGAGGTTGAAGCGGCGGATTTGGCTGGGAGAAACGTAGATATCATCGGGACCGGCGAGGTAGGAGCTGTCTCCAGAGCGGAGGAAACCAAATCCGTCCTGCAATATCTCCAGCACACCATCACCAAAGATGTCTTCGCCACTTTTCGCATGCTGTTTAAGGATAGAGAAAATAATATCCTGTTTGCGCATACGTGCCTGGTTTTCCAGACCCATATTTTCGCCGAGGGTAATCAGCTCAGAAACCGGCGTGTTCTTTAATTCGGTAAGATTCATAGTGAGGGTTCTTAAACTCGGGGTAATTCTCGAAATGATTGTCGTGGGTGGTATGGCAAAAATTCCATGCCGTTAATGGCTCTTTTTCAACTCTGCTCGACGATTATCGTCTGATGTGGCGATAGGAAACGAAGAGATGGTCGAAAGGTGATGCCGAATGTGCTAGTCATCAGATTGCCAAACCACGATAACGTTCAATGCGAGCAGGGTCTGACAAGGGAAAACTTTAGATGCAAACTACAAGGTAAGTGCGTAATGCAGTGAGGTCAACTTAACACGCCTGAAGGGAGACGTCCAGCAGTGGCGAAAAAATTCACCACTGCGGAACAACGCCGTGCTGGGCTTAGGCCAGGTTAGCGTTCAGGAACTCTTTCAGCTGACCTTTAGACAGGGCGCCTACTTTGGTCGCAGCCACTTCACCGTTCTTGAACAGCAGCAGTGTCGGGATACCGCGAATGCCATATTTAGGTGCAGTGCCCGGGTTGTCATCAATGTTCAACTTGGCGATGGTAAGCTTACCGTCGTACTCTTCTGCGACTTCGTCGAGAATTGGGGCGATCATTTTGCAAGGACCACACCATTCAGCCCAGAAATCTACCAGAGTGACACCGTCGGCTTTCAGCACGTCAGTGTCGAAACTGTCATCGGTCAAGTGAACGATTTTATCGCTGCTCATGTTTAACTCCAAAGATTGTGCCTGGCGAATCGGCGTAAAATATACCAACGTAGGTTGACTTTATTTCATCGGATACGCTTTCGTAAAGCGCTAGTAAGCTGATATTCTACCACACTATGAGCAAAACACACTTAACTGAACAGAAGTTTTCCGACTTCGCCCTGCACCCACAGGTAGTTGAAGCCCTTGATACCAAAGGCTTTTCTAACTGCACGCCTATTCAGGCGTTGGCACTGCCTTTTGCGCTTTCAGGGCGTGATGTTGCGGGTCAGGCGCAAACCGGTACCGGCAAAACGATGGCGTTCCTGACGTCAACGTTTCATCATCTTCTTTCTCATCCAGCCGCTGAAGGCCGCCAGATTAATCAGCCACGTGCGCTGATCATGGCCCCGACGCGTGAACTTGCTGTGCAGATCCATGCCGATGCAGAGCCACTGTCGAAAGTCACGGGTCTGAAACTGGGTCTGGCTTATGGCGGTGACGGCTACGACAAACAGCTAAAAGTGTTGGCCGATGGCGTCGATATCCTGGTGGGCACCACCGGTCGCCTCATCGACTATGCGAAACAAAATCACATCAACCTCAGCGCCATTCAGGTCGTGGTTCTGGATGAAGCCGATCGCATGTTCGATCTCGGCTTTATTAAAGATATCCGCTGGCTGTTCCGCCGCATGCCGCCGGCCACCCAGCGTCTGAGCATGTTGTTCTCGGCGACCCTGTCTTACCGCGTACGTGAACTGGCGTTCGAACATATGAACAACGCTGAGTACGTGGAAGTGGAACCGGAGCAGAAAACCGGCCACCGCATCAAAGAAGAACTTTTCTACCCTTCGAATGAAGAGAAGATGCGTCTGCTGCAAACCTTGATCGAAGAAGAGTGGCCCGACCGCGCCATCATCTTCGCCAACACCAAACACCGCTGTGAAGATATCTGGGGCCATCTGGCTGCGGACGGTCACCGTGTAGGTCTGCTGACGGGCGATGTGGCACAGAAAAAACGTCTGCGTATTCTGGATGACTTCACCAAAGGTGATGTAGATATTCTGGTCGCGACTGACGTTGCGGCGCGAGGTCTGCACATTCCTGCAGTGACCCACGTGTTCAACTACGATCTGCCTGACGACCGTGAAGACTACGTGCATCGCATCGGTCGTACCGGCCGCGCGGGTGCCAGCGGACACTCCATCAGCCTGGCGTGCGAAGAGTACGCACTGAACCTGCCAGCGATTGAAGAGTACATTGGTCACGGTATTCCGGTGAGTAAGTACAGCAGTGAAGCACTGATGAGTGAGCTGCCTCCGCCGAAACGTCTGCAGCGCAGCCGTTCTGGAAACGGCCCACGCCGTGGCGGGAACAACAGCAACCGTCGTAGCGGCGCGCCGCGCAATAACAACCGTAAACGTTCGAGTTAAGCACACCATGCTGAGCGCATCGTCACTTTATGCTGCGATTGATTTAGGCTCTAACAGCTTTCATATGTTGGTGGTGCGCGAAGTGTCCGGCAGTATTCAGACCATTGCGCGTATAAAGCGTAAGGTACGTCTGGCTGCCGGTCTGGACAAAGCCAATCACCTCTCCGCCGAGGCGATGCAGCGTGGCTGGCAATGTCTGAAACTCTTCTCTGAACAGCTGCAAGATATTCCCCCCGAGCAAATCCGCGTGGTCGCCACGGCTACGCTGCGTATTGCTGAAAATGCCCAGGACTTCCTGACTCACGCCGAAGAAATCCTTGGCTGCCCGGTGAATGTCATCAGCGGCGAGGAAGAAGCACGCCTGATTTATCAAGGTGTTGCCCACACTACCGGAGGCTCCGATCAGCGCCTGGTGGTGGATATCGGCGGCGGCAGCACCGAGCTGGTCACCGGCGAGGGTTCGCACGCGACCACGTTGTTTAGTTTGTCGATGGGTTGCGTCACCTGGCTGGAACGCTACTTTGGCGATCGTCACCTGGCGAAAGAGAATTTCGAGCAGGCTGAATTAGCGGCCCGCGACATGATTCGTCCGGTCGCGGCGGCACTGCGCGAAAAAGGCTGGCAGATCTGCGTCGGTGCTTCTGGCACCGTGCAGGCACTGCAGGAAATTATGGTTGCGCAGGGCATGGATGAACGCATCACCCTGAGCAAGCTGCAGCAGCTAAAACAGCGTGCGATTCAGTGCGGCAAGCTGGAAGAGTTGGAAATCGAAGGATTGACGCTCGAGCGCGCGCTGGTGTTTCCCAGCGGCCTGTCGATTCTGATCGCTATCTTCCATGAACTTAGCATCGACAGCATGACGCTGGCCGGTGGCGCACTGCGTGAGGGGTTGGTGTACGGCATGCTGCATCTGCCGATTGACCGCGACATTCGTAGCCGCACGTTGCAAAACGTCCAGCGCCGCTTCTCTATCGATGTGGAGCAGGCAAGCCGCGTGCGTCAGCTGGCTGAAAGCTTTTTCCGCCAGGTAAGCACTGCCTGGAAGCTGGATAACCGATGTCGCGATCTGCTGCTGAGCGCCTGTTCGATTCACGAAATTGGCCTGAGCGTTGATTTCCGCCAGGCACCGCAGCACGCCGCTTACCTGATTCGCCATCTCGATCTTCCCGGCTTTACACCTGCACAGAAAAAAATGCTCGCCTGCCTGCTGCAGAATCAGAGTGGGAGTATCGATCTCGCTTTACTGACGCAGCAGAACGCTGTGCCACCGCGTATGGCGGAACGTTTAAGCCGTTTACTGCGTCTGGCGATTATTTTCTCCAGCCGTCGTCGCGATGACACGCTGCCCGCAGTGCGTTTACAGGCGGATGATGATGCGCTGCACCTGACACTCCCTGCTGGCTGGCTGGATGCGCATCCGCTGCGTGCCGAGTTGCTGGAACAAGAGAGTCATTACCAGTCTTATGTGCACTGGTTGCTGACTATCTCTTAATTAAACCTGCTGCGCTTGCTGATGCTGCGTTGAAAAGCTCCCGTCAAATGCTCATTGACGGCATGTGAACTCCGCTTTGCCGGGAACTTTTCGTCTTGCCTCCGCTACGCTCGCAACGGTTCTCGCTACAGGCCTGGCCTGAACGAACGGCGGGGGATTTACCCCTTCTTCGCATTCTCCAGCATCGCACGTAAACCCGCGACGCGCGTCTGCCCGGTTTTCACCCGCTCCTCGGCGCTGACCACTTTTTTCTCGCGTTCCCACACCACATCATCCTGCGGCAGCTCCATCAGGAAGCGGCTCGGTTCCGGACGCACCAGTTCGCCATACTGACGACGTTCGCGGCACAGGGTAAAGGTCAGCTCTTTTTGCGCGCGGGTAATGCCCACATAGGCCAGACGACGCTCCTCTTCGATGTTGTTCTCATCAATGCTGCTCTGATGCGGTAACAACCCCTCTTCCATACCGACCAGATAAACATACGGGAACTCCAACCCTTTGGAGGCGTGCAAGGTCATCAGCTGCACCTGATCGCTCTCCTCATCGCTCTCGCCGCGTTCCATCATGTCGCGCAGCGTAAAGCGCGTCACCACCTGCGCCAACGTCATCGGCTCATTGAGTTCGTCGCCTTCCAGCATCTCGGTCATCCACTGGAATAGCGTGTTGACGTTTTTCATGCGCATTTCGGCGGCTTTGGGGCTTGGCGAGGTCTCAAACAGCCAGCTTTCGTAATCGACACCGCGAATCAGATCGCTTACCGCATTCACTGGCTCGCGATCCGTCAGCTGAATAATCTCGTTAAGCCATTGGGTAAAGCGCTGCAGATGCTCCAGACCGCGCCCGCTCAGGGTCTGTTCCAGCCCCATATCGAAGCTGGCATTGAACAGACTTTTGTTGCGTAAGTTGGCCCATTCACCCAGCTTCTGCAGCGTGGCAGGCCCAATCTCACGGCGCGGCGTGTTAACGATACGCAGGAAAGCACTGTCGTCTTCCTGATTGGTCAGTACGCGCAGATAGGCCAGCAAATCTTTGATTTCCGGCCGCGAGAAGAACGAGGTGCCACCAGAGATGCGATAAGGAATACGGTTCTGCATCAGCTGCTTTTCAAAGACGCGTGACTGATGGTTGCCGCGATAGAGGATCGCATAATCTTTGTAGGCGGTTTTATTGACGAAGTGATGGGCGATCAACTCACCGGCAACCCGCTCGGCTTCATGATCTTCATTGTTGGCACTCAGCACCTTCAACTCGCTGCCCTCGCCCAGCTCGGAGAACAGGCGCTTCTCAAACACATGCGGATTATTGGCAATCAGGATGTTAGCCGACTTCAGAATGCGCTGGGTTGAGCGATAGTTCTGCTCCAGCTTCACCACTTCCAGCGCCGGGAAATCCTCTTTCAGCAGCACCAGGTTTTGCGGTCGCGCACCACGCCAGGAGTAAATTGACTGGTCATCATCACCGACCACGGTGAAACGCGCCCGCGCGCCCACCAGCAGTTTCACCAGCTCATACTGGCTGGTGTTGGTGTCCTGATACTCATCCACTAATAAATAGCGAATACGCTGCTGCCAGCGCTCACGCACTTCCTGGTTGCGTTGCAGCAACAGCGTCGGCAGCGCAATCAAATCGTCGAAATCCAGCACGTTGCAGGATTTCAGATGCTGGTCATACAGCTGATAGCAGTGGGCAAAAATCTGGTCGCGCTGTGATTTGGCCAGGCCAGCCGCACCCTGCGGATCGACCAGATCATTCTTCCAGTTGGAAATGGTGGAAATCAGCTGCTGCAACAGCGTTTTGTCTTCCTCCAGCCACTGCTTAGTGAGGTCTTTCAACAGCGCCAGCTGGTCCTGGTCGTCGAATAGCGAGAAGCTCGCTTTCATGCCCAACGCTTTGTATTCACGTTTGATGATCTCCAGCCCCAACGTATGGAAGGTGGAGATCATCAGGCCGCGCGCCTCTTTGCGCCCGAGGGTTTGCGCGACACGCTCTTTCATCTCACGTGAGGCTTTGTTGGTGAAGGTCACCGCGGCGATATGGCGCGCCTGATAGCCGCACTCGCGGATCAGGTGGGCAATTTTATTGGTGATGACGCGGGTCTTACCCGAGCCTGCACCGGCCAGCACCAGGCAGGGACCGGTGACAAATTCGACAGCACGTTGTTGGCCGGGGTTTAAACGCATAACGGAATATCACTCAACTAATGAAAAGGAGATCCCCTGACGATTTCGCATGGCAGGAATATGGACAGGTGAGCGACTCCCGGAAACTGACTCAATCAGTCACCGTATCAAGCATACGCAGCCAACGCACCTGCAATTTGAAGTAGGACGGGGATATAATGCGCCGAACATTATACATACATATAGAGACACCCACATGGCGAAAACCGCGGCAGCTTTACACATCCTCGTTAAGGATGAAGCGCAGGCCAAATCCCTGCTGGCCCAGTTGGAAAAGGGCGCGAACTTCCAGCAGCTGGCAAAAAAACACTCCACCTGTCCATCAGGACGTAACGGCGGTGACCTCGGTGAATTCCGTAAAGGCCAGATGGTGCCCGCCTTTGATAAGGCGGTCTTCTCCTGCCCGCTATTGCAACCTTACGGGCCGGTGAAAACCGCCTTTGGTTATCACATCATCAAAGTGCTGTGGCGCAACTGATCACTTTTTACTTTTCATCTGCTGCAACACGTTGCTGCACTGGTTGGCATCTGTATCACTGGGTGAAATCAGTGCCAGCAGTGCGGCGGCCGGCGCCACCACTGCGCCCAGCGCCACCGCAGCAGCGCCACGTGCGATCAGCGGCCCGGCTTTCACTCCCGCATCCGGATTTTTGAAGGTGCCACGCACATACAGTGGCGATCGCAAGGTGATGATACGAATGCCTTTGCTCTCTGGATTAATGGATAAGTCCAGCCTTTCATTGGCAAAGTTAACGTTGCCGGTGACATTAATCACCGCATTCTCCGTATCCAGCACAAACACTTTCGGCGTGGCGAGACCCTGACGGATATTGAGATCGGTGGCGGCACAGTTGATGCGCACCTCATCATCGCCAAACAGTTTGCCGACCACATAGTTACCGACATTCAGGCCGGCAATTTCCATCAGACTGCGGCTAATCAATCCATCATTCATCAGCAGTTTCAGCTCGCCGTTGCTGGTCCCCAGAATATCCGCTACCGAGTTGCCGGTACCGCTCAGGCTGGCATCGCCGTTTAACTGACCCAGGCTACGCTGCATCGCCGTGACATTCGGGAACAGCTGACGCAGTTGCAGCTTACGCGCATGCAAATCCGCGCGACCGCGCATCGGGCTTTTATCCCCTTCCAGATGAATGGTGGAGTTGATACTACCGCCCGCCATGCCGAAGCGCAGCGGATCGAGCAGCAGGTCGCCGTTTTTCAACTGAAGATGGGTATAAAGATCGCTGAGCGGCAGTTTGCTGCTGTGTTCGATACGTTTACCGCTGAATTTCACATCCGCATCCATCACGTCCCAGCTTTTGGTATCAAACTTGTCATGTGGCAGCACGCGATCAGCTGGTTGAGTCGAAGCGTCACCACGCTGGGCTTTAGCCTGCTGGGTTTTCTCACTGCCCTTGCCCGAATTCACGCCAATCAGCGGGCCTAAATCCGCCATGCGCAACTGGTTCGAGGTTAATTCTCCGGTCAACGTTGGACGCGGTTTCACCTGGTGATAAGCCAGCGAGCCGTGAATATCGCTATCGCCAATATGCCCATTGAAGTTTTCGTAACGGAACAGCGGCCCTTTCTCTTCATTGAAGCGCGCGATCAGATGGCCGTCAGTTTCGTACGGCGGCGTATCAGGCAGCAGCACGCCGGTTAAACCGTACAGATTCGCCAGCGTATCGCCAGCAAAACGCAGACGCACATCCAGCCCGCCGAGGTTTAAAGGATCCTGCAACGTCCCGTCAACGCGCACGCGCGTGGTGCCGTTACGCACATCCACCTGCAGTGGGAACGGCGTGGTTTTGCTGCGCAACGAGAGCATGCCGCCGATCTTGCCGTCGCCAGTCAATTTCTGATTGTTGTATGTCCCATCCGCCTGCCAGCCAAAGACAAAATCGCCCGCGCCTTTCTGCTGGTCGTTACCGCCCGCTACCTGCGCATAAGGCACCGGTTTGCCCAGTGGATTGAGGGTGACGGTCACATCGGCTTTATTGATGGCATCGCGATAACGAATCTGGCCTTTATCGAACAGGATATTATCGAGGCGGAAAGACCAGGCAGAAGGCGGCGCATTAGCATCGCTGTTCTCGCTGCTGGCTAAGTTGAAGGTCCAGTTATTCTTTTTATCCGCCGTCTGCACCAGCCGCGCATCGGGCTGCTGCATTTTAATCCACGGCAGATAAACCTGTTTATGCAGGAGCGCCAGAGGCGCAAGCGTGGCTTCAACGCGCTGCAAATGCACCATGGTGACATCGGGAATATTCGGCGGATTGCCCAGCATAATGTCATCAGCATGCACCTGCGGCCACGGCACCCAACTGCGCCAACCGGGTTCTTCGCGATTGCGCACCCAGGCAACACCCAGATCACCACGAATGGCGAAAGGCCGGTTTAACTCAGTGGAGACTTTTTGGTTGATGGTTGGCTTCAGGCGGTTCCAGTCAAACGTGGCGATAATCACCACCACCACCACAACCAACAACAATAAAATCCCGAAAACCCAACTCAGGACTTTTCCCGTACGTGACATTCTGCTTCCTCCTTGCCCTCAACGTCTCACATAACTGTAGTCGAGACGTTGCGGATCGGGATCAGGGAAGCTCGAGCGCCAGGGATTCCAGCGTGCTGAAGGGAACAGGCCGCGAGAAGAAATAGCCTTGTGCCGCCATTGCAGGTGAATTGCGTACCTGCTGCCACTCCTCTTCGGTCTCCACGCCTTCAACAATAACGCCGTTGCAATAGCGATTGATCAACGCCAGCAGCATGGAGAACAGCGAGCGGCCTTCATCGGTAGAGCGCAGCAGCATGAACAACTCGCGCGACAGTTTAATGTAGTCATAGCGCAGCTCAGTCAGCGCAGAGAAGTTTGCCATGCCTGATCCAAAGTCATCGAGCCACAGCGGGCCCAGTTCAGGCATCTTCGCCACCATCTCTTCCTGCGGCAATGCATGGTGCTCCGTGAGTTCAAATCGCACCCAGGGGAGTTGCGTAATCAACTGGCGGATATCCTCATGCTGCTCAATGGCTAACAGCGTCGGACCATCAATATTCACCGAGGCCACCAGCTGACGCTGACTGAAAAAGTGTGACCACTGTAATAACAGCTCAAGCTGTTCCTCGACGACATCAAGGCGCTGCGCGATAGTCAGCGCATCAAAATAGGTTTCGGGCGACAACCTTTTCTCTGGTGCGGAGGGGTGTGTCACCGCAGTCAGTAATTCAATAGCCAGTAAACGGCCGGAGACCTGGTAAATCGGCTGGAAAGTATAGAATCGTTGGCACTGCTGCCAGAAGAAACGCGTTTCCTGTTGTTGCTCCAGTTCAATTGAAATAGGCAGCCGATGACTTAAATTGTTCATCACCATGGTTTTTTCCTGGTAGGTGGTGGGTGCCTGCAAATTGTTTCTCAGCGGCAAGTATCGGCGAGTAACACGATAACTTTATTGGTCTCAGCCACCTCACGAGCAGTTGAGTGTATCAGCGCGTTTCAGGCTTAATCGGCAAAACAAGCGGCGCTTTGTCCGTTAAATCGCCGTGGAAAGTGGGTGCAGGCACCTTAAGTTAAATTAAAACATCGTTTTAAAAACCATTGACAGCTGCCATACCAGACGCGAGACTCGAGGGCAGAATTCACTACAGGCCGAAGACCATGACGCAGAAGAACATTGCCATCATTGGCGAATGCATGATTGAGCTGTCCGAAAAAGGTGAGAACATCAAACGTGGCTTTGGCGGCGACACGCTAAACACGGCGGTTTATCTGGCACGCCAGTCAGATAGCCAGCAGCTGCGGGTGGACTATGTCACCGCGCTGGGCACCGACAGTTTCAGTGACCAGATGATCGCTGCCTGGCAGCAGGAGCAGGTGCACACCCAGCTCATTCAGCGCCTCGACAATAAAATGCCGGGCCTCTACTTCATTGAAACCGACGAACACGGCGAGCGCACCTTCTGGTATTGGCGCAATGATGCCGCTGCGCGCTTCTGGCTGGATGGCCCAGAGTCTGACGCGATTTGCGCCCAGTTGGCCCACTACGATTACCTCTATCTCAGCGGTATAAGCCTGGCGATTCTGCCGGCCACCAGCCGAGAGAAACTGATGGCACTGCTCAGCGCCTGTCGCCAAAACGGTGGCAAGGTCATTTTCGATAACAATTACCGTCCACGTCTGTGGGCAGACAAATCTAGCGCGCAACAGGCTTATGCCGAGATGCTGCATCACACCGATATCGCCTTCCTGACGCTGGATGATGAGCACCTGCTGTGGGGTGAACAGCCGCTGGACGCAGTGATTGCACGCACGCGCGAAGCCGGTGTGCAGGAAATTGCTATCAAACGCGGTGCCGATTCCTGTTTAGTAGCGATAGGCGATGAGCCGCTGCGTGAAGTGCCCGCCATCAAGCTGGCTAAAGAGAAGGTGATCGATACCACTGCCGCCGGCGACTCTTTCAGCGCCGGTTATTTGGCCGTGCGTTTAGCCGGGGGGAGGGCAGAAGATGCGGCCGCGCGCGGACATCTCACCGCCAGCACGGTGATCCAGCATCGTGGTGCCATTATCCCTGTAAGCGCTATGCCGCAGTAACCCTCTTTCAGCATTTCCCAACGGCGCTATTTCAGGCACGACGCCTGGCGCCGCTGGATATCCGTTGGCACGATACATGGTGCCAATCGTTCACTTTGCCGCTGTTGATTTGATAATCACGACTTACACAACGCACAGGATAATTTGCCTTAAATCCCGAGATTACACTGTGAATTTTAACTAACCTCGCCAGCGATCCATCTTTGGCTCATATCCGCCTACGCCAGTTTAGCAACCCTTACCATATCAATTTAAATTCAATAGATTACGGACAGAAATCGGGCCGCCAGGCATAGTCCGAAACTGCAGAAATGGTGGGTTTTCGGCTGGACGCCAGCGCGAAAACAGACCATGTTTTAATCAACAACAGCAGGACGCTGTTAATCCGGCCGCGAACAAAATAATGACAACACGACTCGCTCAGGACTGATTTATGCACACAGAAATCATTAATATCTGGCCACACGGTGATGCGCCAGGCGCGAGTGATTCGCGCGCTCAACCGCAAATCGTCGATCTCGCCAAAGAGTACGAACCCTATGACCGCGCCGCGACCGGCGTGCGTTGCCCTGAAATGGCAATCTGGCACCCGGAAACCTCCAACGGCATTACGCTGCTGGTGGCGCCCGGCGGCGGCTATCAGCGAGTGCTGATTGACCGTGAAGGCAGTGCTCTCGCCACGTTCTTCACATCGATGGGGTATACGCTGGCAGTGATGACTTATCGCCTGCCCTACGATGGCCATCACGAAGGTCCCGATGCCCCACTGGCCGATGCACAACGTGCGGTGCGCGTGTTGCGCGATCGTGCGCAGCGCGGCATGAACGGTAAATACATTGTGATGATGGGCTTCTCCGCGGGTGGGCACGTGGCTGCCAGCCTGGGGACGCGCTTTGGTGAGAAAATTTATCCAGTGCAGGATCAGGCCGACAGCTTCTCGCCACGTCCAGATGCCATGGTGCTACTCTACCCGGTGATCAGCATGCGCGACGGTCTGGCACACGAAAGCTCGCGCACTCGCCTGCTCGGCGCATGGCCGGATCAGAGGTTGATTGATGCGTATTCCATGGAAACGCGCGTACATGCGCAGACACCGCCCACGCTGCTGATTCACGCTAGCGATGATGACGCGGTTTCGGTAAACAACAGCATGGTGTTTTTCAGCGCCCTGCGTGAGCACAAGGTGCCGGTGGAAATTCACTTTTATCAGAAAGGCGGCCATGGATTTGGCATTCGCGGCGTCGCGGATCTGCCCCTCGCCAGTTGGCCGATGCTGGTCACCGAATGGCTCCGCGCTAAGACATAATCCCCTTCATAATTTGAACCGCAGCGGCGCTGGCTGCACGCAGTCACCCCAGTCACTGGCTTAAGTCAGTGACTGGGGATGAACATTCTTGCCGCCTTACTGCGGCTCAAATTATTTCAGGGATAATTCATGCCCTGAAACGCAGCGACGTGGCTGCATGGATGCGATGTTCAAAAGCGCCTCAAGGCGCTTTTGCGCTGCTACTCAAATTATTTTGGCGATCTCATATGCCATGAATCATAAGACTTGATGACTCGGCCATGAATGATAAATCCTGCGTCATGACGAGGGTTGAGCTGGGTCGGTCGCGCTCGCGCTGCCGTTACTTTCCGGTTTAGCTTCATCTGAAGCCGCCGGTGCAGCAGGCGCATCCGGCACCTTCATCACTTTATCCCAGCCGTCCTGCAGCATCTTCACGTTGGTCTCAGCTTCACCTTGTGGTTGAATCAGCACCATCGTCAGTTCCTGCGTCAGCTGCTGGCGCAATTCCTGATTCAGCTGGTCCCGCGTCAACCCACTGAGAAACGCCTGACGCAGCTTTTGATACTGCTCCGGCGCGATATCCACCACCGCATTCTGCTGCGAGCGCAGACGCTGCCCCATCAAGATATCGGTATCTGTGCGCGCATAGGTGGCGAACAGCTTATTCAGTTCCAGCAGCTTCTGCGCCATCAGCGCATCAAACTCATCCTGCGGTAACCCTTTATCACGTACTGCCGCCAGTTCTTTCGCCACCTGGTTCATGTTCTGCGCCAGCGATGCGTTCGGGCTGTCCATGTTGATGGAACACTGCGCACGCTGGTAAAGCACGCGGCAATCAAAGCCCACCTGCACGCTCTGTGCTTTGCTGTCCGCCAGCGCGCGTTGCACATGCCAGAACAGCGCTTCACGCGCCAAATCACTCTGCCAATAGTGCTGCAAGTTCTGCGAGTCGCGAATCGGCTGCCACGGCGTATCCCACACCAGTGAAAGGCGATCCTGATTCATCCCGCCATTCACCAGGTTGACGGGCTGATGCGGCAAAGGAGAGAGCGTCGGCAGCGCTGCCGGCGCCACGCGTTTACCCTTCAGCGCGGAGAAGGTTTTGTTAATTTGTTCTGCCATGCTGCGGCTATCAACGTTGCCCACCACATACAGGGTCATGCCATCCGGCGTGTACCACTGCTGATAGAAGCTGTTGAGCTGTGCAATATCCACCGGCGCGCGCGGCTGCTCGCCCGGATCGTGAGCCAGCATCGCTGAACCCTTCAGGCGATAGCGCCACCAGACATCCTGGGTATTTGGCGGCCAGGTGGCGATGGGATCGGTCGCGGTCAGCGCGGTCGAAACCACCTGCTCATTAATGGTCATTTTCCCTGCGGTCGCCGCCAGCCAGTTCAGCGCTTCTTTCAGCAGCTCCGGGCGGTTGTTGGGCAAGCTCAGGTTGTATTGGGTGTAATCGTACGATGAGATCGCTGGCGGCAACGGGCGTTGCGGATCCATGGCTTGCTGCCACAGTGCACGCTGTTGATTGGTATCCAGCGCGGTGTTGTGCACCATTGCCAGACGCGGTATCAGATGGCTGAAACCGGTTTGCTGAGCGCTCTCCACCAGTGAACCGGTGTTAACAATCAGACGTAATTCAATACGATCGCTTGGACGTTGTGGCGTGGTGAGTAACTGCCAGCTAAAACCATTGTCCAGTTTGCCTTCCTGCCACGCGGGATCGGGCTGGAGTGTCTCGGCGTGCGCGCCAAAGCCGGATGCCGCAAGGATTAATCCGCCAACCAAAAGTCGAATTCTGGTGCCCTGCATGTGAACCCCTACATAAACAGATCAACGCTCGTTATCGCGACATGTACGGTCACATCTTTGGTGACCGGCGCGGCCCATAGCCGCCACGTTTAATGAAGAACAGACTCTTTGACCACAGGAAGGTCAGGATGTCGCGCAACGAGGTAAAAAATCGGGAAAAAAATCAATGGGGTTTATTATGCAAATGCCCGCTGTCAGGGCAAGCGACAGCGGGCATTTCTCGGGAAATTAACGCAAATAGACGATCAGACGCTGGTTTGTGAGGCGTTATTGACCTTTTTCGCTGAAGAAAGCGTCGCTTTCATCTGCTTCTCATCCAGCTGACCGACCCACTTCGCCACGACAACCGTCGCCACGCCGTTACCCACCAGGTTGGTCAATGCACGCGCTTCGGACATAAAGCGGTCGATACCCAGAATCAGCGCCAGACCCGCTACCGGCAAATGTCCGACGGCAGACAAGGTGGCCGCCAGCACGATAAAGCCACTGCCGGTCACGCCCGCTGCGCCTTTTGAGGAGAGCAGCAGCACCACTAACAACGTGATCTGGTGGAAGATATCCATGTGCGCATTAGTGGCCTGGGCAATGAATACCGCCGCCATGGTCAGGTAAATCGAGGTGCCATCAAGGTTAAAAGAGTATCCCGTTGGAATAACGAGACCCACCACCGATTTCTTACAACCCAGCTTCTCCATCTTGTCGAGCATACGCGGCAGCGCAGATTCAGATGAAGAGGTACCCAGCACGATCAGCAGCTCTTCTTTGATGTAGGCAACAAATTTGAAGATGTTGAAGCCGGCCCAGCGTGCAATCAAACCTAACACCACCACCACAAACAGCACGCAGGTGATGTAGAAGCAGATGATCAGCTGACCGAGTTGCACCAGTGAGCCCACGCCGTATTTACCAATGGTAAACGCCATGGCACCGAAGGCACCGATCGGCGCAAGGCGCATAATCATATTGATAACGCCGAAGATCACTTTGGAGAAGCTCTCAATGACGTTGAACATCACAGTACCGGCGTTACCCAGACGATGCAGGGCAAAACCAAACAGAATAGCGAACAGCAGCACTTGCAGGATATTACCGCTGGCAAAGGCACCGATCACACTACCCGGGATAATATCAAGCAAGAAGGCAACAACACCCTGTTCTTGCGCCTGTTGGGCGTAAACCGCCACGGCTTTGGCATCCAAAGTCGCGGGATCAACGTTCATCCCCGCGCCCGGCTGCACCACATTAACCACGACCAGGCCAATAATCAGCGCGATGGTGCTGACAATTTCAAAGTAGAGCAGCGCAACTGCGCCAGTCCGTCCAACTGCTTTCATGCTCTCCATGCCGGCAATACCGGTCACCACCGTACAGAAAATCACGGGGGCGATGATCATCTTGATCAGCTTAACGAAACCATCGCCAAGCGGCTTCATTTGCGCGCCTAACTCAGGATAGTAGTGGCCTAACAGGACGCCGATGCCGATGGCAACCAGCACCTGGAAGTAGAGGCTTTTGAACAGTTTCATAACAGGTGTCCAGGTATAGACGGAATTCACCGCCGTTATTATGGAGAACGCATGCGGCAAGCCGCCTGGAAGCGAAAAACCTTACCGATTGCGGGAAAATAACACTCCGATAACAGGATTAATATACCCTTACATTCCTTACAAAAGTTACAAAACTCTAACTATGAACTGAAACGCTTCAGCAAACTATCTGACTGCAATTTCGTGAGGAAAATCAATAAACAATGTGATTATTCAGGATGTGACGAGCTGTCAAGCCAGCGTTGATTGAAGACGTTAAGAGGGAGCGCTTCAGCGTATAAGTAGCCTTGCCCTATAGTAATTCCGCGTGCCAGCAGCCAGTCTCGCTGCTCATCGGTTTCCACGCCTTCAGCAATAACATCCAGATGAATGATGTCCGCAATCGCCGCGACAATACGCACCATGGTGTCATCATCCGGTAGCGCCGCGACAAAACTGCGGTCCATCTTCAGCTTGTTCACCGGCAGCGCTTTAAACTGATGCAGGTAATTGAGATTGGAATAACCCATGCCAAAATCATCCAGCGCCACGGCTACGCCGGTTTGCTGCAATGAACGCAGCAGCGAAATCGCTTGCTCGGCATCGCCAATCTGCGCGGTTTCGGTAATTTCCAGCACGAAATTACCGGGTGCAATACGATGGCGCTCCAGCAAACCCTGCAAATGGCTCACCATGCTGGGGTCACGCAACTGAACTGCCGATATATTGACGCTCAGCGGAATATTGATGCCCAGCTTCTGCCACGCGGCAAGGATGCGGCAGGCTTCTTCAAACACCCAGCGTCCAATCGCGGAAATCACCCCAATCTCTTCGGCGCTGGCGATAAACTCTTCCGACAATCCATAGCTGCCGTCCGGCATACGCATACGCAATAGCGCTTCCGCGCCCGCCAGCTCACCGGTTTGCATATTGATTTGCGGCTGCAGATAAAGTGCAAATTGACCATCCTGCAACCCCTGCAGGATATCGTGCTCCTGCGTCAGGCGTTTTTGCGCCCGCTCAGTCAGCGCCGGATCAAAGAACAGAATCTGGTTTTTGCCCTGATGACGCGCCGACATCATGGCCGAGGTCGCGCGGTCGAGTTGCTCGCTGGCACTGACGACGCTGTCATCATGCAGCGCCAGGCCAATACTGGCGTTTGGACGCAGCTGAAGTTGATGCAGGTTCACCGGCTGGTTAATGCGAATCATCAGGTTGCGCGCCAGACGCATGGCGCGGAACGGGTTGTGCGCGCGCTTCATCAGCAGCGCGAAATCACTGGGTCCGGTTTGCGCCAGCAGGGTGTGGTCGTCAACGGTGCTACGAATCTTCTCCACCAGCGTCAGCATCAGGGTGTCGCGCTGTTCATCACTCAGTACACCGTTGGCTTCCTGCAACGTTTCAATACGAATCACCATCAATCCCCACGGCTGACGGCTATGGCGATGACTGGCGTGCTGATCCAGTAACGCAAGGAACAGGGCACGGTTGGGCAGGTCGGTCACGGCAAAATGGGTGGTCATGCGACTCATCTCATCATGAATCGACTCCAGCACCTGTTGATTGCGGTTGTAGCTGCGGATCAGCATGCCGATTTCATCGTCGCGATGATTATGCGGCAGGTCGAGCTTGTGCGTGAGAATGGCCTGCGGTGGCAACTCCTGCAAATCACGCGACAGACTTCTCAAAGGATGGACGATCAGACGATTGATACACCAGCTAATCGACACGGAGAGGATCAGCGCCAGCAGCAAATAGGTAGTGATCATCGTCGATAACGTGCTCAGCAGAAACTGATAAACGCGTGACGAGTCAGCCTGCAGCACCAGATAGGCAATCGGTTTGGGCAGCCCGGTGCGTTCAACCGAATAGAGCGGTAGTGTAATTTGCACCGGTAGCTCGAACAGACGCGCCACGAAACGCGGCACCGGTTTTTCCGGCACAAAATCGGCATGCAGCGCCTGAAACGCATTCGGCAATACCACATCGGCACGCGACAGGATGCCCGCCGGTTTCAACGTATTCAGGATGCGTTCAGCTTGCGGAATATCGCCTTTCAGAACGGCTTCCGACAGCGGCTGGCGCACCGTGTGCGCGATATTTTCCATCTGCTGGGCGTAGTCAATCCTGCGCTGCTGCACAAAGTGGAATAACTGGATGACGATAAAAATGCTGATGGTCACCATTGCCACGGCGGACACCGTTGCCATCTGTTTTATCGTTAACGAGCGACTGACGCGCAACAAAACCCTCTCCCGACCACTTAAATCGACTATGTATACCCTAAATTATTCAAGGTGCAGGCAGGCGGCAAGGGAATGAATCCCCAGGAGCTTACTCAGGTAAGTGACTGGGATAAATGAGCACAGCCAACGCACCTGCAACTTGAAGAATGACGGGTATAGATGAAATGCGCAGCGAGTATATCGCAGGTCAGCATTTTTATGCGCCGGGATAAAGTCGAAAAAAGGCAGGAAGGGCGAGATAAAGTGGTGATTAGGAATTGTGCACGTTAAAGTCGCGGCGCAAAATTTGCGCCGCGCCCCCAGCTATTGCGGATAAGGCACCCAATCGCCGCCGTTCAGACGAATCCAGGGTTTACCCTGATACATCATCACCACCGCATTATCATTCTCGGACACCACCGGTGATTGCGGCAAATTATCCGCTAACACCGACATATTGACGTTCGGCGCGTTAAACACCTGACCATCCACCACACGGGAAATGATTTCAGAAATCGCCAGCAGACTGGTTGGCGTATCAATGCTCAACGGCTGTCCCTGGTGTGGCGCTTTCATCCCGACAAACTTAATGCCCACCGGCACATGCGTAATGCTCGGGCTGGGAATATCACGCAGACCGGACATCTGCATTTTATCGCCCTGAAGCGCAGCACCGTGCTCCGGTACCACCAGCACCATCACGCGGCGTCCTGATTTCTCCAGATTGGTCAGGAATGTATCCAGTTGATCAAACAGCATTTTAGCGCGCGGCTGCCAGTCAGCGGTGCGCGTGCTGCCCAACTCGCGCGTGCCGTCATGCAACGGAATCAGGTTGTAGAAGGTGGCACTGCGCGCATCGCTGCTTTTAGTCCGATCGTCGAGCCAGCGCTGCATCAATTGCCCGTCATTGAACACTGGCGAACCATCAAAGGAGGTCAATTCTGGCGCAATTCCCGCTTGTGACATCAGCGGCGCCTGTAGATTGCCCTCTTCACGCAACTCTTTGAGATAGTTACCAAACACGCCGGTATGATCCATCATCAGTTCCTGCTTAAAGCCCAGCTTCGCCAGGTTATCAAACAGATAGCAGCGCTGGTCGGTGGCCTTATACAGATTGGAGTGTGAAGTCTGGCCGCAACTAGCACGCAGCAAACGAATCCCTGCCGGACCGCTGTAGCCGGTGGCAGAGTTGTAGTTGTCCAGCAGGATATCAAAATGCTTCCATAGCGGATGGTCACGCAATTGTGCTACATCCATGTCCGACCATGACAGCGAACAGATGTTAATCACTAAAATATCAAACGGCTGAGAATCCGCGGGCAGCGCATCCGGGAAATGGGTGGCTCGCTGGCGCTCACTGTCGTAGAAACGATTGAGCCAGGAGGTCAGATTGGCACTGGTCGGGGGTGCAGACTGGTCCAGGCCATCCGGCGCTTTGGTCGCGGCTGGTGGGTTATTCAATGCGACTTCCGGTGTCGCCGCTTTGGTCGGCAACAGATTCATCGCCGGTCCGGCAATGGTCAGCACGTTAAGCCAGATCAGCATCAGCGAAACCAGCACCGTGACGCGGATCCACTGCGCCACGAACATATAGATCACCAGCAGCACGAAGCCTGCGCCAATCATTTGCCAGTTGATAAAGCGTTCCAGCAGGTCAAGCAGGTAAGCAGAAGAGAATCCCGCAACCTGGCTGCCCTGACTCATGATCGATTCCAGTCCCGGCAGCCAGGTGTCATGCCAGAACAGCGCAAAGCCAATCGGCAGTGACACCCAGTGACGCACACGATGCAAACGACGTGACGGCAGCGGGAACAGCAGCCAGGCCAGGAACACCAGATTGCTCAGCGCATGAAAATTCAGGTAGCCATACCACAACAGACCAAATTTGATCAGGAAGTAGAAGTTCCAGCCGCCGAGACCGCGCCACCACGAACCGTGCAGCGTCGAAGGTTTGTTATCACTCATTACGGTTTAGTATCCGTTTTATTCGGTTTGCGTTGCCACTGCCCTTCCGACTTCAGCGCACGCGGTGGCAGCAGACGCATCAGCAGGCTGGTGCTACTGCGCGGTAACCAGCGCACAAACAACGATTTCAGGAACAGTAAAATTAATAACAGCAGGATCGCCACCTGCACCCAATCCATCAGTGTCATCAGCGGCGATCTCCATCAAGATTGAGAACAATAGGTTGCGGGGTTTGCGCCCCACGCAGGTCAGAAGCGGACACCTTGTTTGCACGCGGGGCCTCAATCGGTGCCATCGGCACTTCACGCTGCGCCACCGGCGTCAGCTGGCGAATCTTGTGCACTTCCGACAAAATCTGGTTGTCCTCGAACCACACCACGCGGTTACTGAACAACTCATCGTGCGGCAGCGAGAAAATCGATTTCAACGCGATATCCAAATCGTTGAAGCGGCAGGATGACAGAAACAGATAGATGCGATCGTTAATCAGCGTCACCAAATCACCAAAACGACGCGGTTTACACAGCGTCAGAATCTGCTCGGGTTTCAGCTGCGGCACCGGGCGCAAAGCCACCATCAGCCCCTTATCGTTTTCCGGCAGCAGCGTATTGCTCATCAGCTGCTGTACCGCCGAGCAGAACGGCTCCAGCTGCAAATAGCCTTTTTGCTGCAGCGGCTGTAATGCCTGCATCAGCGCGGGCAAGTTGGCCGGAACATGACGCGTAAACTGCTGGCCCTGAATCCCTTCCAGCGTGGTGAGAAAGCGTGACAGCGTTTGAGCGCCGGGCACGATGGCATTGACGCCACATGCCAGCAATAATCGCTCATCGCTATACCTAAGACTGGTACTGATTTCGCGTACCACAATCTTTAATGCGTTACCGCGTGAGCGGCGCAAACTGTGGACCATTTTTGCCAGGGCATTGATATCCTGGTTATGGGCCAGACTAAAAATGACCGTGGCGGCGTTGGCCTGTTGCGCACGCGAAAATACGCTTTCATTATCACTAAACAGCTGCCACTGGCTGGAAAGCGGCGGTGCGCCTTCCAGCACCCCCTCTTGTGCCAGAAACTGATTTTCATCATTAAGGCTAAGGGGGGTGGTTTGCTCAACGTCATTAATGGCAATGAATTGATTATCATTACAACTCAGGCGAATTGCACGGTCAGCCAGTAATTTGTCTGCGGAGTACCACCAGTTAATTCGATATTGCCAGCTATCCTGTTGAAATTCTAAATGTGCGACACCATCAAGTTGGCGAAAATAACGCTGTAGATGGTTACGCAGATGAATAATCGACGCCCCCGAGGTGATCAGTAACAGCGTGATTTGTTTTTTGATCAACAACCGCCGCATGCGTTTCACCCAAAGCGTGAGTTCATCCTCGGATAATTTACTCCACTGCGCAGCGTTGCTGTAAAACAGCACTAAACCACTGCGGCTATTCAGTACACGCGCGAAATCATTCTCCAGATGCTGCAGGCCGGTTTTATTGGCCGGCAGCGAAAATAAGGGAATGCGAGCTGGGCCCGTCAGTGGGTCCGGCGTAAGTAAAGACTGAGGCTTCTCATCTGAACTGACCAGGGTTGCCGCCTGTTGATGGCTCACCACCTGACGCAGCAGTACCCGCGCGTCTTCCTGACGCTGACTGGTAATCCAATAAAACCCCGGATTTTGCAGGGTAACTAATTCCTGCTGAACCTGTTGTAGGCCAAGCGCATAGCGATTTTTCATATTTGTTTCGCGATCAGAACAATCCAGGCTAGTTTAATATAGACGGCAACGATTGGAACTGCTGAAATAATTAAAACCTGCGCTATCTCAAATGATATCGATTTTTACATAGTCTGCGCATTTTTCCGGGTTTAAACTTTACAAAAAATAGAACCACAATTCATCCATTGCTGTTTTTTGGTGGCAAAAAGTAATGAAAACAGAGAATGCCTTTTCGCTGATCGCGTCTACCACTGAAGATCAGGATGACATTAATACCCTGAGCGAAGCCTTTTCCCTTAAGGCATTTCGTTACATTGATATTGCCCGCGAAGAGCGACTGAATAGTCTGCTGACGCGCTGGCCGCTGCTGCGTGAATTATCCGCCGACCAGGAGCCTGAACGCTAATGCCGGTCATTGCCTTACAAGGTTTGCGCGGCGGTTGTGGCGCAACATCACTCAGTGCGGCACTTGGCTGGGCGCTCAATGCTTTACAGGAGTCGGTGCTGGTCATCGACTTTTCTGCTTCAAATCAACTGGCTGCCCATTTTAACTTGCCGCTCAATCACACCCAGGGCTGGGTTCCCGCACTGCTGGAACAGCAGCCGTGGCAGCAGTGCGCGCAGCGCTATCAAACTGGTCTCGATTTCCTGCCGTTTGGCGCATTAACCTCTCAGCAGTGCTTAAGTCTGCAAAACGCCGACACCTCGTTCGCCACGCCGTTGCTGAAGGCGTTGCCGGCCCTGAAATCACACTATCGCTGGGTGATCCTCGACCTTCCAGCGGATCTGCTGCCGTGGCAACGATCCTTCGCCCTCCACGCCGATCGCCTGCTGCAGGTGCTATCGCTGGATGCTAACTGCCAGTTGCGGTTGCACCATCCGCGTTTTTTGCCGCACACGCTGTTTCTGATCAATCAATTCAACGCCAACAGTCAGCTGCAACAGGATCTGCATCAGCTGTGGCTACGCACGCTGAAGAATCTGATTCCGCAGGTGATTCACCGCGATGAAGCACTGGCAGAAGCCTTAATGATGAAACAACCGGTGGGTGAATATCGTCCTCATGCGCTGGCGAGCGAAGAAATCAATACGCTGGCGAACTGGCTATTGCTGAACGTTGCGGGCGGTGCGGCGTGAATCCGTTGCGCTGGCTGCTGGTACCTCAGGCCTGGCAGGCGCTGCAAAGCCGTGCCCGCGTGGCGCGCCAGCACGGCGCGGGCCGCTTAACCGTGATGCTGCATCTACTGTGGTGCGTTCTGGCCTGGTCGCTGCTGCGGCTGGAAACACCCGGCTGGCAGCGCATACTGCAACAGCGTCAGCGCTACTTCCCGCATATCTCGCCATTGCGTCCGCGCCCGTTAGACGTTGTGCGTTACGCCATGCAGAGCCTGTGGCTGATGCTGGTGTTACCGCTCGACAACAGCGCACGCAGCGAGCGCAAACGGTTTAACGCGTTTGGCCCCCTGTTCCGCTGGCGCCAGCAGTTTTATCAATGGCTGGGAGCGCTTCCCGCGCACATGGCGAAAACGGGCATTCATCTGCGTATCGAACAGCAGTTGCAGAAACTGCCACCGCGTGTACGCCAGCTGCTGTTTATTGTCGCGGCGATTGTCGCCAGCCTGCTGGCGCTATTGTGTATTTCACAGCCGTTTGGCATCACCACGCAATTTGTCTTCGTGCTACTGCTATGGGGCCTGGCGATGATGGTGCGTCGCGTGCCGGGCCGCCTCTCTACTATCATGCTGATTGTGCTGTCACTCACCATTTCCTGTCGTTATTTGTGGTGGCGCTACACTGAAACGCTGAACTGGGACGATCCGCTGAGTCTGACATTCGGTCTGCTGCTGATTGGCGCGGAAACCTACTCCTGGACAGTACTGGTACTGGGCTATTTCCAGACGCTGTGGCCACTCAATCGCCAGCCGGTCTCCATGCCACCCGAGATCACTTCCTGGCCCAGCGTCGATATCCTGGTGCCCACCTACAACGAACCGCTGAGCGTGGTGAAACCGACCATTTATGCCGCGATGGGCATCGACTGGCCGCAGGACAAGCTCAACATCTACCTTCTGGATGACGGCAGCCGCGAGGAGTTTCGCGAATTTGCCGCCAGCGTGGGCATCAATTACGTGGTGCGCCCTACCCATGAACATGCCAAAGCCGGCAACATCAATCACGCATTGAAAGTGGCCTGCCGCAGCGATTACGTGGCGATTTTTGACTGTGACCACGTACCGACGCGCTCCTTCCTGCAGATGACCATGGGCTGGTTCCTGAAGGATCACCGCCTTGCGATGCTGCAAACGCCGCACCACTTCTTCTCGCCCGATCCCTTCGAGCGTAACCTCGGTCGCTTCCGCCAGACACCCAATGAAGGCTCGCTGTTCTACGGCCTGGTGCAGGACGGTAACGATACCTGGGATGCGGCGTTCTTCTGCGGCTCTTGCGCCGTATTGCGCCGCGCCGCGCTGGATGAGATTGGCGGCATAGCGGTGGAAACCGTCACCGAAGATGCGCACACCTCGCTGCGTCTGCATCGTCAGGGTTACACTTCCGCCTATATCCGTATTCCACAGGCGGCGGGCCTCGCCACCGAGAGTTTGTCCGCACACATCGGCCAGCGTATTCGCTGGGCGCGCGGCATGGTGCAGATTTTCCGCCTCGACAATCCGCTGATGGGCAAGGGCCTAAAGCTGGTACAGCGGCTGTGCTACGCCAACGCCATGTTGCACTTCCTCGCCGGGATTCCACGTCTGATCTTCCTGCTGGCACCGCTGGCGTTTCTGCTGTGCCACGCCTACATCATCTACGCGCCGGCGCTGGCGATTGCTATCTATGTACTGCCACACATGGTGCACACCAGCCTGACCAACTCCCGTATTCAGGGACGCTGGCGTCACTCGTTCTGGAGTGAAGTGTATGAAACCGTGCTGGCGTGGTACATCGCGCGTCCCACCACCGTCGCGCTGTTCAACCCGCACAAAGGCAAGTTCAACGTCACCGCAAAAGGTGGCCTGGTCGAAGAGCGTCACCTCGATTGGGTGATCACCAAGCCCTACATGATGCTGGTGCTGCTGAATATCGCGGGCATCGGCATGGCGTTCTGGCGCATGGCATATGGCCCGGCCAACGAGTTACTCACCATCTGGGTCAGCCTGGTGTGGGTGGTGTACAACATGATTATTCTCGGCGGTGCCGTAGCCGTTTCGGTGGAAGCGCGCCAGATTCGTGAAGCACATCGCGTGGAGATCGCCATGCCCGCCGCCATTGCACGTGAAGATGGCCATATGGTGCCCTGCACCCTGCGCGACTATTCAGATGGTGGTGTCGGTGTCGAACTGCGTGAAGCGGATGCGCTGAAAGAGGATGAGCCGGTGTGGCTGCTGCTGCGCCGTGGCCAGCAGGAGTTCAGCTTCCCGTGCCAGGTTCAGCGTGTATTTGGCCGTCGCGCGGGGATTCGCCTGCATCAGCTCACCACCCGCCAGCATATTGAATTTATCCAGTGTACCTTCGCCCGCGCCGACACCTGGGCGCTGTGGCAGGACGGCTTCCCGGAAGATAAACCGGTGCAGAGTCTGGCCGATATTATGGTGCTGGGTTTCAAAGGTTACCTGCGTCTGGCGGAGTATGGCCCTGCCCCGCTGCGCCGTCTTTTCCGTGCACTGACTTCCCTGGTGAGCTGGCTGGCAACACTGCTGCCGCAGGGCATTAGCCGCGCACCCGCGGCAATCAAAACCGATTTTTCATAAGTTGATGATATGACCATGACGAGAAAACTGAGCTGGTTTACTGCCCTGCTGCTGGGCACTGCAACGCTGGCACAGGCCGCACCGCAGCCTTCGGCCCCTGAAGCACCGCGCGCCAGCGCACAGATACCGCTGCCGGTCGTCAGCCAGCCGCTGGATGCCAGTGCCCCGCTGCGCGACAGCCAACTGCTGTTTAATCAGGTCGCGCCGCCGCCGGGTAGCATGACGCTGCGCGGCACCGAGCCTACCAGCCAGATCGAGTTCGGCGTGCGCAGTGATGAAGTGGTGACACGCGCCATGCTGACGCTGAGCTATCGTCCTTCACCGGCGCTGATTCCGACGCTGTCGCAACTCAAGGTCTATCTCAACGACGAACTGGTGGGACTGGTCACCGTCACTGCCGATCAGCTGGGCAAAGAGAATCAAACTCAGTTGCCGATCGATCCGCGCTTTATCGGTGACTTTAACCGCGTGCGCCTCGAACTGGTGGGCCATTACGCCAACGTGTGTGAAAACCCGGCCAACAGCACCATCTGGATGGATATCGGCAAAGAGAGCAAGCTCGACCTGACGCTGCAAAAACTGCCGCTGAAGAACGACCTGTCGCACTTCCCGGAACCGTTCTTTGATGCCCGCGACAGCCGCCCACTGCAATTGCCGATGGTGTTCAGCAACCAGCCTAACCTGCTTCAGCAGCGTGCCGCGGGTATCCTGGCCTCCTGGTTCGGCAGCAAAGCACAGTGGCGCGGTCAATCCTTCCCGGTGCTGTATAACCAGTTACCGAAAGAGCAGCATGCGGTGGTGTTCGCCACCAACGACCATCGCCCGGACTTCCTGAAAGATCTGCCACCGGTGGAGAAACCGACCGTTGAAATGGTCAGCCAGCCGGACAATCCATACGAGAAAATGCTGCTGATTTTGGGTCGTGATGATAAAGACCTGCTCACCGCCGTCGAAGGCATTGCGCAAGGCGAACTGCTGCTGCGTGGGGATACCTCAACCATCGACAGCGTGAAAATGCTGGCACCGCGTCAGGCCTATGATGCGCCGAACTGGGTGCGCACCGATCGCCGCACCACGTTTGCTGAGCTAACGCAGTATCAGAACCAGCTGCAGGCCGATGGCTTGCAGCCGAACCCGATCAGTCTGACGCTGAACCTGCCACCGGACCTGTTCCTGGTGCGCGCACGCGGCATCGACATGGATCTGATTTACCGCTATACCTCGCCGATCCAGCAAGATGGCTCGCGCCTGGCGGTGCATCTGAACAATCAGTTCATGCAGGATTATCCGTTGACGCCGAAAGATACGGCAGGTCAGCAGATCATGCGCATTCCGCTGATGCAAGGCCTGCAGGACAGCAACCGCCAGTTGACCATCCCGGCGTTGCGTCTCGGCGTGGTCAACCAGCTGCGCTTCAACTTTGATTACGCCAATACCTTTATTGGTGGCACCGCTGACGGTCGCTGCGAAACCGTCACCGCCGTCGGTCATCACGTGGTGATCGATGACAACTCCAGCATCGATTTCTCCGGCTATCGCCACTACATCGAGATGCCGTCGCTGGGTGCGTACGCCAACGCCGGTTTCCCTTACAGCCGCTATGCCGATCTGGCGCAGACGCTGGTGTTAGTGCAACCAAAACCTGCTAATGGTGAAGTCAGCACCATGCTGAACGCGCTGGGCGCCATCGGTGCCCAGACCGGCTATCCGGCGCTGCGCGTGCAGATGAGTGATGACTGGAACCAGGCGAAAGATAAAGACGCTGACCTGCTGATGATCGGCGGTATTCCGCAGGATCTGCAGGGTGACAAGAAGATCAACCTGCTGGCGGATGCAGCGCGTAGCTGGATCAACATGCCAGCACGCCCGATCACCGCGCAGAACGTACCGGTGTCCGCCAGCGACCGTGCGGTAGAGAGCCAAACCGGGATCAGCTCACGCGGCCCGATGGGGGCCATCGTCGGCTTCCAGTCGCCGTTTAACGATCAGCGCAGCGTGGTTGCGCTGCTGGCTGACAGCCCGCGCGGTTGGGAGCTGCTGAATAACGCCCTGCTCGATAGCGGCAAGCGCGCTGCCGTGTTCGGTTCTGCCACCGTTGTGCGCGAGTCGGGCGTCACCAGCGTGCGCGTCGGCGATACCTACTTCGTCGGCCATCTTCCATGGTGGGAGCGCCTGTGGAATCTGCTGGCAACGCATCCGGTGTGGCTGGCGATTTGTGCCGTGGTGGTGGTGATACTGTTTGCTCTGATGGCATGGCGCCTGATGCGCATGGTGAGCCGTCGCCGCCTGGCCGAGCTGGAAGACGATGAATAAACTGCCACTCGGGCTGCTGATTGCCAGTATCCTGGCGGGCTCCGGCATCGCAGCTGAGGGGCCGCAGGTGTCGCCGGTGGCCTGGCTGCTGATGCAGATTCGCACCGGTGAATCCACCAACAAGTATGATCTGGTGCAGCAGTCGCTTTATCGCCTGGAAAAAATCGATCCTGATAATCCGCAGGTGCTGGCGGCGCAAATTCGCATGGCACTGCGTCAGGGCGATCAGGCCAAAGCGCAGATGCTGCTGGACGAACTGAAGAAGGTCGCGCCCAATGACGTGGCGACGCGTGAATCGGAAACCGGCCTGCGTCTGATGAGCGCTGAAGGGCGCCAGCAACTGCAGCAGGCGCGTTTGCTGGCCACCGCAGGTCGCGTTGAAGAAGCCAAAGCGGCCTGGGATGCCTTGTTCCACGGCGTGTTCCCGGATGTGAATACTGAACTGGAATACTGGCGACTGGTGGCGCGTTTACCCGGTCAGCAGCCCACCGCTTATCGCCAACTGCAGGCGCTGGAAGCACGTTATCCCGGCAATATCGGGGTTGAACTGCAACTGGCGCGCATGGCATTTGATAACAATCAGCCGGGCGAGGCGCTGGTTCAGCTGCGTCGTCTGGCCAATCGTGACGGCGGGCGTGATGCCGCCTCCGAACTCTGGCTGCAGCAGATTCAAAATCAACCGGTGTCAGATGGCACTGTGGCCAGTCTAAAGCAGTATTTGCAGGTATTCACTTCCGGTGATGCGCAACAGCGCGGCGAGGAAGAACTGGCCCGACAGCAGAAGCTGCTGGCCGATCCCGCTTATCGTCAACGCATGCGCGGGCTGGCGCTGGTCGATGCTGGTGGAGGCGCAGGTGCCATCGCGTCACTCAGCGCCGCGCTGAAAGCCAACCCGAATGATGCCGAACTGATGGGCGCGATGGGTCAGGCGCAGGCGCGAGCCAATAACCGCGCAGCGGCGATCGGCTGGCTGCAGAAAGCGATTCAGGCCGGACAGGCCAGCACCCAGATTGGCAAGTGGCAATCACTGTTGCAAACCAACCGCTACTGGCTGGCGATCAACAATGGTGACGACGCGCTGAAAAAAAGCGATGTGGCCGGTGCGGAGCGCCAGTATCGCAACGCACAGGCCATCGATAACCGTGACAGCTGGGCGCTGATTGGCCTCGGCGATGTCGCCCAGGCGCGCAAAAACGACGCGCAGGCAGAACAGTACTGGCAACAGGCGCTGCGCCTCGATCGCAGCAATACCACCGCCGTGCGCCGACTGGCCGCGCTGTATCAGCAGCAGTCACCTGCTCGCGCGATGGCGTTTATCAATGCCCTGCCCGCCGCGCAACAGCGGTCGCTGGCGGAGACGTTGCGTTCACTGCGCAGCGACAGCCTGCGAGCAGAAGCCGATGCGCTGGCCCAGCAAGGTCAATGGCATCAGGCGGTGGTGAAATATCGCCAAGCCGCGCAGGACAATCCCAACGATATCTGGCTCTCGTATCGTTTAGCCGGTGCGCTACGCAGCAGCGGCGAAGAAGCACAAGGCGCTCAGGTGATGGACGCCATGGTGCGCCAACACGCGCAGGATCCCGCCGCGCTCTACGCCTGGGCGCTGTGGCTTTCGTCCGGCGATCAGGATGATGCGGCGCTGGCGGCACTGCATCGCCTGCCGGAAACCCGCTGGGACAGCAATATGCACGAGCTGGCGGATCGCTTAACGCAGGATAAAGTCTACGCTCGTGCCAGTGAGCTGCGCGCCAACGGCAATGAATCTGCCGCGCTGGCGCTGTTGCAACAGCAGCCGGCCTCGACGCGACGCGATATCACCCTGGCGGATTGGGCTTTGGAACGCGGCGACGCGAAATCGGCGCTGGCGAGTTACCAACACGTACTGCAGCAGGATGCAACCAACAATGATGCAGCACTGGGCCGTATCGAAGCACTCATCGCCCTGAAGCGCAAAGACGAAGCACGCACAGCGCTGCAGGCTTTACCCGCCAGCGTGGCGCAGCAAAATATCAACAGCGGACGCCGCGTGGCGCTGGCCTGGCAAAACAGCGGCGACACGGCGCGTGCCCAGCAGCTGTTCAATGATTTAAAAATGCGCGCCGCCAAAGAAGCCCCGTCGCAAAGCAAAGCATTGGTCTATCGCGATGCGGCACGTCTGGAAACACAGCAGCAACAGCCGGATGCGGCGCAGCAGGATTATCGTCTGGCAATGACGGCCAGCGGCATCAGCGCCGACGCACCGCAGGATAATGACAGCTACACCCGTTTGACGCGTAACGATGCCAGTGATGACTGGCTGAAGCGCGGCATTCGCAGCGATGCCGCCGACCTCTATCGTCAGCAGGACACCACCTTCACGCTTGAACAGGATTATTCGCGCGATAAAGGCACCGGCGGTATCTCCGATTTCACCGCGCATACCACCATGATGCAGGCGGAGACCCCGCTGGCCGACGGTCGCAGCTTTGTCCGCGTCGATCATGTGCTGGTATCGGCGGGCACCTTCTCCACCAGCGATGGCAGCCACAGCGAACGCTTTGGTAGCTGTAATGATGATAACTCCGGTGGCTGTAGCCGCGACTTTACCCAGCGTGATGAAGGCACGGCGATAGGCGTTGGCTGGCATAACGATCGCTGGTCTGGCGATATCGGCACCACGCCGCTCGGTTTTGAAGTCACTAACTGGGTGGGCGGACTCAGCTGGAAAACCGACGTGGAAGATATTGGCGTGACGTTCACCGCTTCACGCCGACCGATCTCCAGCTCGCTGCTGGCCTATGCCGGTGCACGCGATCCCGCGGCCAACGGTGGCAAAATCTGGGGTGGCGTAGTCGCAACCGGTGGTTCGGTGGGACTGAGTTATGATCAGGGCGGCGCGAATGGCGTATGGGCCGATATCAGCGCCCATCAAATCACCGGTGAGAACGTGGCGGACAACAGCCGTGAACGCCTGATGGCCGGTTACTACTACAAGCTGATCAACGAAGATAATCGCCGCGCCACCGTTGGCCTGAACAGCATGCTGTGGCATTACCAGAAAGACCTGAGCGATTACACCTTTGGCCAGGGCGGCTACTATAGTCCGCAGCAGTACTTCTCGCTGGCGGTGCCGGTCACTTATCGCCAGCGCACCGAGAACTGGTCGTTTGATCTGGGCGGCTCGATCTCCTGGTCACAATCGCAAACCGACGGTCAGCAGCGTTATCCGGTCAATCCTGGCTTTACGCTGGCTTCCAACCCGACCTCCGACAGCAGCTCCGGCAACGGTTTCGGTTACACCCTGCAAGCAGTGGTAGAGCGACGCATCGCGCCGCACTGGTCAGTCGGTCTCGCGATGGATATTCAGCAGGCCAAGGATTACACCCCGAGCCACGGCTTGATCTACATGCGCTATTCAATGGGCGGCTGGAACGGCGATATGGATATGCCACCACAACCGCTTGAGCCGTACGCGGATTTTAAATAGTCGACATAACTCAATGATGACGAAAGGATGCACCCGGTTCGGTCGCCATCATGGGGGACTAAAATGCCCCCATGATGTGCAGAATAGATCGCACGGCTATTTACTTTGCAACTCACGCATCATGGCGGCGCGCAAAATCGCATTCAAGCGCGTCTGGTATCCTTTTCCTGGCGCTTTCAGCCACTCGAGCACATCGGCATCAATCCGCACCGATGCTTGCGTTTTTATCGGACGATAGAAGCGGCCGCGAGATGCAGTGTTCCAGAAGGTGTCGTCTAAGGGCGCAATGTCCTCAAAATCAATGTCACCATCGGCTTTTTGACTCAATGCTTCCAGTTCCGACTGCTGTTTATCTGTAAGCGGCGGCAGTTCGCTGCGTTTAAATCTGACTTTGCTCATAACGCCTCCTCTCATTTCGCGTTGCAGAACGAGCACTGATGATCCTGACAATCTCGGTGCCCTGTTCAAATCTGACCGTATGGGCAACCAATACGATGAGGTAACCCGACACACTCCCCAACGTCTGCCAGCGATATTCGCCGTTTTCAACGCGATCCTGGCAAGCAATATGATAAGGGTCATCAAAGACTCTGGCTGCAATTTCAAAGCTGATGCCATGCTTGCGGATGTTGGTTTCCGCTTTGATGGTATCCCATTCAAACTCCAATTCCGTTTGCATTTTAGCATACACTTTTGTCTATACATTTTAGCATGACAAATTCACATGTATGTTTGTTGCTCAGCTTTGATCATGATCAATTAGCGTAAACAAATTGTCGTAAGAAAGAGAAACAAGGTGAGCTGCTACGTGAAATTCAGAAATAAAAAAAGCCGCACTTCATCAATGAGGTGCGGCTTTTAAGATTGCGCGACGCTGCGTCGCGGCCTGGAAATATTTAACGCTTTTCCTGATATGCCAGCCAGGTCAGTAACTGCAAGCTGGCGGAGAAGTAGTTCTGATCCGGCGCTAAACGATCGCTGAGATAACCGGTTTGATTCAGGGTCAGATCGCGAATCGCCAGCAAGCCGCCGTCCATATTGTATGGCGCAGGGGTATTGGCGAGCACATCAAACCAGGCCGGTGTCGTCTGGCGACCATAGCCCTGCCAGACGCGCTGGAACGGCACCAGACGCAGGCTTTGCGGGTCATACCACCAGATATTGAGCGGAATACGAATCGCATCGTAGCTAAAGCGATTGGAGTAACCCACTGCCGGCGCCACTGAACCATCGGCATTCAACGCCACCCAATCCAGCGGCAGACCGGTTTTGCCAAAGTGCATATCACCCAGCAATTCCATGCCGTCATCGATCAGGTTATTCCACACGCGCAGGTGACTGCGGTCAGCAAACTCCTGCCAGGCGGCAAACAGGAAATAAGAGGGATTCAGCACCACATAGCTGTTTTTATTGAAGCCCTGTGCGCCTGGTAACATCACCGTGTGGCCGCCAAACGTGATTACGTTTTGTTTGACGATGGCGCGCTGAATACGGTCAGAAGTTGACTGATAATCACCGCCCCACTTTTGGCCTGCGCGCTGCAGTGCCCACGCAATCAGCACATCGCCATCAGAGGCATTGTTCTTGTCGGCAATCGGGTCTGAAGCACCCGGCGTGTAACGCCAGTAGAACAGATCGTTTTGCGGATTACGCAGATGGGTGCGCGTCCACTTCCACAGCAGATCAAACGTGGTGCGGTCGTCGTTCGCGACGGCCAGCAGCATGCCATAGCCCTGACCTTCGGTATGACTCACATTATTGTTGGCCGTATCACTGATACGGCCATCGCTGCTCATAAAGCGGCCTTTGAAAGTGCTCCAGCCATCTGCAGCAGCCTGGGCGCTGAAAAACATCACCATGAAACACAGCATCCATTGACGCCAGAAGCGCATGACTCTCATCAAACAATCCTATTGATATCGGTAATGCAGCGTGTTGCCGTCATTCTTTTCGAAGGTAACCGGCACCGCAGCGCTGCCGCCCTGTGCCTGCAGCCACTGTGAATAAACACCGGCCAGCACGGCGCTCATCGCCAGCTGCCAGCGCTCTGCACCCACCTTGCTGTCGCCCTGCGGCAGCGCATGATGCTGAATCAGAATGGCATTTTCCAGCGGCTGAAGCTGGGTGAAACCCCAACTAAAGCGCGCCAGTTGCAGATTCATCTCGCGTTCCAGATCCTGCACGGTGCGCGCTTCCGCTAAAGGATAGCGCGCTGCCAGCGATGCGCCCACATTGTTGAGGAAGCCTTCGGCTTCCTCGCCCGCGTTGTCCAGCATCCCTTCAATCATCACGCTGACCAGATCAAACCAACCCGGCTGATGCGGATGGCTGACGCGCGCGGTTGCCTGCTCACTCATTTAGTTGTCTCCGAACAGATAACGGAAGTACAGATTCGCTGTGCTCTCGTTGTAATCGCCAAAGGTGTCGTAGCCTAATTGCCCACCCACAGTGACATCTTTGTTGATCTTGTAATCCGCACCGGCGTGCAAGTTGTAGCCAATACCGTTCTTGCTCTCGCCGCTGTAGTAAGCGCTCTTCACGTAACCCTGATCGGCCAGACTCTGCATTTGTGCCTGGTAAGTCGGATCGTTCGGGAAGTAAGCGCTCTTATCCTGGCTGTAGGATTGATAACCCACCGAACCGCCAACGTTCACTTTCAGATCGTCGAACTTGCGGGAGAACTCAATCGGGAACGAGACCGATGCATAGTTCTGCGGGCTGAAGTAACCGCCCTGGCCGTAGCTGAAGTAACTCAGGTTTTTCGAGTAATCCATCCACGACAGGCTCATGCCCACCTTCAGCTCGCGATCGTCGTAGTGGAACGGACGCACATACGCACCGGCAGTCGCCTGCACGCTGTTGTTACTCGCCACGTTTTCACCAATGTAGCTGTAAGCGCCGCCGCCGACGTAGAAACCGGCATCGCCGTTATCGTAGCTCAGCAACGCATTACCGCCGTTTTTGGTCACGCGACCCCAGCGCTTACCGCTGGTTTTATCTTCCACGCCCACATAGGAGAGCAGGCTGTCGGTCATCGCACGACGTTCACCGGTGAGGATCAGCGTCAGGAAGTCAGTGAGTTTCGGTGACCACTGCACGCCTCCCACCAGGGTACTCAAATCCTGTCCCAGTGGCGTACTGCCGAGGTCGATTTTGTAGCTGTCGCCTTTCAATGCCAGGTTCAGCTCAACACCGGTGGCTTTCTGCGAATCAGTGGATGAAGACGGGACATCGTCAATTTTGGCATCGCCAGACGCCACCACATTACCCTGCACCAGGGCATTGGTGCCGAAACGACGCCACGCGTCGCCCGCCGCACTGCCCGCCGTGAGCGAAACAGGTGTCATAGTAAAGTCAAAGCGCGATTCGCCAAACGGGACGGTGGAGAAAGTCAGTGGCGCTTTGGCTTCGGTCAGTTTGCTCAGACCCGATTCGCCGTCACGACCACGTACCTGCATGCCACCCTGAATCCAGGTGCCGGTTTTCTCTTGCAGATCGTCCATCATACTGTCGATCTGGCGCAACGTCTGGCTCTGCTGGATTGCCGGTGTATTGCTGGCCAGCGTGGTCCCCGTTGCGCTGCTGGTGACATCCGGTGCCGATTGCCATGGCATCACCGCGCCATAAGCAGACGGAGAACGTCCCACCGGCGAAGTACCACGGTTGATGAACGGGTTATCCGCCAATGCCAGACCACCCACGCTTGGCGTATCACCGTTGGTGGCACCCTGCAGACCAATCAACTGCCCGCGCGCGCTGCGCAAATAGCTCATGGCCTGGCTGTGATTGCCGTTGGCTTCAGCCACGCGCGCCAGTAACAGCTGGCGATCCGGTGACTGCTCATTGTTCAGGCCGCGTGTCAGGGTATTGGCTTTATTGACGTCATTGTTCGCCAGTGCCACGTTGATGGCACCGGTACGCGCATCTTGCGTTGGCGTATCCTGGGTCATCAGGTAGTCATACACCACACCCGCTTCTTTGTTCATCTTGCCGGACTGATACAGTCGCGCCATGGCGAACATCAGATCGCGGTTCTGCGGATCGTGCTGCAGTGCGCCCACCAGCTTGTCGTAAGCCGCAGCGTATTGCTTCTGCTCGCGCAGACGATCCACTTCGTTGATCACGTAACCATTGCGAATCCCTGCCAACTGCGTTGGCGTACTGCGTGCCTGCAACTCCGGGCTGCTGAGGAAACTCTGCGCTTCGGTATTTAGACCGGCCTGGTTGAGCACCGCGACCTGCGCCGCGTAATCACCGGCGTTACCCTGAATGCCGCGCTGCATATTGCTGCGCACCACCGAGACTGCAGTGGTGAGATCGCCCGCTTTCGCCAGCTTCTGCGCCAGATTACCGGCATCCACCGGGTTGGACGGCGGCGATGACGCCAGCGCACGCAGGGTGTTTGCCGCTGCGGCATTCGAGCCCTGCGCCAGATACTGATCGGCGGTGGACATCTGCAGGTTGAAGTTCACACGCTGCGCCAGTTCGCGCATGTCGCTGCTCTTGCTGCCGTTCGGTATACGTGACAGCAGTAAGCTCGCCTGCTGCCAGGCGCCGCTTTCGCTGGCGTTCAATGCACCGGCATACAGCTCCGCCGTGCTGGCGCCGCTGCGCATCGTCGGCTGCATGATATTGGCGGCCATCATGCTGTCACCCTGCGCGCGATAAATACGCGCCAGGTCGAGGCGTAACCAGCCATCATTCGGGAAGCGCTGAATACCGCTGTTCAAGGTGGCAATCGCCGCGCTGTTGTTGCCCGCCGCCAGCTCACGCTTGGCCTGTGCACGAATTGGATCGGTGCTGCTGCCGCGCGGGGCCACGCTCTGGCGCACGCTATCCGGCAGAGAAGCCAGCAGCGTGTTGGCTTCGGCACTGCGGTTCTGCTGGCGCAGCACGTAGAACAGGCCTTCTTTGGCGTTACGGTTGTTCGGATCGGCTTGCAGGATAGAGCGATAGGTTTGCTCCGCCTGGTCGAGTTGGTTACTGCGACGCTGCACGTCAGCGCGGAACAGCTTAGCGGAAACACCTTTCTCGCCATCGGCCTGCGCCAGTGGCTCACTCAATGCCAACGCCTGCGCGCTGTCACCGTTTTTCAGTGCCTGCTGCGCGGTTGCCAGTTGGGCATAGAAGCGCGCATCGGCTGCCTGCTTCTGGCGCGTCTCGCTCTGATCGCCGCCCATCTGCGCCGCGCGCGTCAGATAATCAGCCGCTTCGGCGTAACGCCCGGCACGCTGAGCCACATAGCCCATACCCGCCAGTGCATCGGCATCCTGCGGGTTCGCCTGCAGCACTTTCTCAAAGTTGTTCTGCGCGTTGCTGACGTCACCACTGTTCAGTGCGGTAAAGCCAGCACCCTTCTCAGCGCCGCCAACATTTTTACGGTAGTAATCCATCACCGCATTGTCTTGCGGATGACGCTGCTGCCAGGTTTGGTACAGCGAGGCATCGGACGCCTGCGGACCGAGCCACAGCAGCGCCTGGCGCAGTGAACGGTCAGCGTCTTTGTTGCCATCCGCCAGCGTGCCCAGCAGATCAATACCCTGACGACGGGTCGATTCCTGATAGGTCAGTGCCTTGCCCAGCGCCAGTTTCGCGCCGGTATCCTGTGGATGATCGGCCGCGAATTGACGCAGCGCTTCGACTGCCTGCGGCAGCAGCGAGCGGTCTCCGGCCATGGTCAGGTAATATTCCGCCGCCACGCTCGGTGGTGGCTCATTACCATTAAAGGTATTGCGCCAGGTTTGCAGCGAAGCTGCAATATTGCCGCTGCGGGCCTGCTGGCGTGCTAACGACAGCTGCGCCTGCGGGATGGTTTGCAGCTGACGCGCATTGTCCAGCTCAGTGAGGTGCGGATCATTCGGCGATGCGGCACTCAGGCGCGCACGCCACTGCGCCGCTTCTGCGCTGCTACCGCTCTGCTGGGAATAGAGCGCCAGCAAATAGAGCGCCTGGGTGTTGTTGGGTTCCACCATCAACACTTTTTGCAGCGAAGATTTCGCCAAATCGTCATGCGCTTTCTGATGCCAGTAAGCCGCCTGATCGAACAACGCTTGTAACGCAGGATTGGTGCTCTCCGCCGCCAGCAGCGGCTGAGAGAACGCCAGTGCCCCACCCAGAATCAGGGCATGACGAATACCGGCACTCAACAGATTTTTTTTCATTGTTTTTATCCTTACTTCTTGCCGGACTTGCTATCAGCTTTCGGGTTGAGACGTCGCCACGCATGACGTTTCAGCATCGCCCACGCGCTACCGCCGACCAGCGTTGCCAGCACCAGAGCCGCCAGCGCCATCAGCACCGAGTGCTGGTTGGCATACCACACCACCATCATGTACCACGGCATTTCACCGCTCGGGAATTGCGGGCCAACGCGGAAGCTGCGGATACCATTCTCATCAGTGATGATGGCGGTATCGCCACGAATACCGGCGTTGATGCGCGCCGAATTAAGGTCTTCATGCAGACGCAGCAGCTGTTGATCGCTGGTCGCCACCGTCATCACCACCAGGCGATCGGCATTCCACGGCGAGCGGTAGCTAACAAAGCCACGCCACGCTTCGTTGGAGGAGAAGTAGCGATCGGCATCCAGCTGCTGAAGATTCCAGTCACCGGTCAGCCAGCCACGCAGCTTGTCCCAGGTTGTTGGTTCTTTCACACCGAGCGTGTTACCGCTGGTCTGATAAGGCGTATTGGCCAGCATCTGCTGATTGAATTCACTGTTCTGTGTGGTGCTCACCGCCAGCAGATCACTGTCCTGCAGGCGTGTCAGGTTAGTGCCACCATTTGGCAAACCAAACAGCACCTGGTTCTGCACCAGCGGTACACCGGTCGCGTTACCCGCACGTGAAGACATATCCAGCAGCGTGGAGATCTCCGCGTCGGTCGGTTTTTCTGGCAGCAGCAAAGTGGTCTGCGAGAAGTCCGCCAGACGCGAGAACGGGAATGATGCGCCAACGAAGTACGACAGGTTCGGCAGCATGGTGAAGTGACGCGTGTGGCTCAGATCGATCCACGAATCATCTTCGATGCGGCTCTTGATGTTGTTGTTGAGCAACACACCGCATGGCGCATCCGCTTTCGGTTTGATGTTGAAGTACAGCGCCAGCTGGTTATCACCGTAAATCAGGTACGGCTCCAGCTTCAGGGTGTAATGCTCCTGACGCGCGTCGCCGCCCAGACGATGCCAGGCACTCTCCAGCAAGCCGACTTTATTCACGGTCAGGTTGCGCAGGAAGGTGCCGTTAATCATCACGTTGAGGAACGATTTGTTCTCATCAATCCAGCTTTCTGACGGGAAGCGATAGTGCAGCTCCACCGGAATGGTGTCGCCATCCCACATAAACAGGTCTGGCGCCGCGCGGAAGTTCACACTCAGCGCATCGTGCCAGATGCCGGTGGTGGTCAGGCTCTGATCTTTACGCAGCAGCTCGCTCAAACGCACCGGGCGGCTGGTGTTGATCCAGCGCGGCGCGTCATACGGCTTACGCAGGCCAATCGGCTGCGGCTGCACGTTCAGGCTGCTGGCATCGGTCGCCAGCGGTTGCGTGGTCAAACGGTTTGCCGCCTGACGCAGCTGAGCATCATCCGCACCGACGACTAACAGCAGTTTGTAAACCGGGTTGTTCGGGTTATCAATCATCTGCAACAGCGGCCCGTTGGTGGCAGGTAAAGTCACAGAACCGATCTTCTCACCGGGATGGCCAATCAAAATGCCGTTGTGCTCAGGCAGATCGCCACGCACCACCGGGAAACGAATGCCGCGATAGTCCGATTGAATACCCATCCATGATGCCACTAACGCCGCCGCGCTGATGCTGTCCGGCGTGGCATTGGCAGCAAAGCCAAAAGTCACGCTGGCGGGCGTCATACGCTGCGCATCCATAAACGGACGCGGGAAGTTGCGCAGGCTGGTGCCGATATTCAACTGCTGGCCTTCGAGGCTCAGGGTAGTTTTCGGCAGAATCGACACTTGGTACTGCTGCGCACTCTCTTTTTCGCACAGCAGTTTGTCGGCATCGTTAATCTTGAAGCTGAGGTTGTTGCTTGAGACCACCATCGCCGCTGGAATATCCAGCTGATAGTCGCTGACATCGCTGTCGCTCGAACCCAGCGGCAAAGTGCCCAGCGGCTGACCATTCAGCATCAGCTGCAACGAGGTATTACGCGCCGCCAGTGCTGCTGAAACGCGCAGCGACAAATTCAGACGCGCGTTGGTGATCACTTCATCGCTCGGCAGAGTAAACACGATGCCCGATTGCAGCTGACCGCCCGTTAAGGTGATGCCCTGCGGCTGGCCCATCTGCGCCACGGAAATGGTGCTGCTGATAGGTTGATTGAGCATCGCAGAAGCGGAAACCACGGGTGCGGCGACTGATGCCGCAGGTGCCACATCAGGCAGCACCATCTCTGGCGCTGGCGTGGTAGCAGGCAGCTCCGTCTGTGGTGCAGCCGAGTTCGTGGCGTTGGCTGCTGGCATATCCGTCGCAGCCGGGGCAGTATTTTCAGTTGCTGGTGCATTTTCAGTGGGCGCATAAGGTGTTGCACCCGCCGCCTGCTGCAGCTGCGCATCCGCTTCGCTTTGAATACCTTGCGGTGGCGGCACGTTGGACAAGGCCGAACTATCCTGCGTTACCGCAGGGGTTTCTGCCCAGGCCGGGGCGAGCATCAGCGCCGTCGCCAGCGAGCTTGCCAGCAACGTTTGCGTCAAATTCTTCATACTGCGCTGTCCTCTTTTACTGCTGGCTGGTTATCACGCTTACGCTTCTCACGGCGATCTTTCCAGGTCAGCCAGAACAGCTCAAATACGGTACGAATAATAGTGCCCAGTGAAACCAGCGGGTTGTCTTGCTTGTACTCAGGCTGGATCCACGCATCGGCACGCGCCAGCACCACGCGCACCAGTTCACGGCGGCGCGACAGCGGCATATCGCCAAAACGCAGGCGGATAGACTCTTCGTCGCCGGAGATTTTGCTCACCGGAATAGTGATGGCACCGGATTTCAGCAGCAGATCGATCTCTTCGATTTCATCGTGCTCATGACGATTGTCCGGCGCATCCAGCTGCGCACCGCCCATCGACAGGTCGCTGGTTTGGGTGCGTGATGAGATACCGCTGGCGTAGTGAATCACCGCCGGAATCTGCACTTCGATACGAATGGTTTTACGCACCTGTTTGGTTTCGCGCGCCACGGCAATCGCCGCCATCAGGATGATCAGGCTGAACACCGCCCAGCCGACGTTGAGAGCGATAACATAAGGATCCACGCCGAAGTAGTCATGCGCGACAGCACGCACCACACCCGCCACGATACCAATGGTCAGCAACACCGCCACAATCACATGCGGACGCACGATGTGGAAGTCGAAGAAGCCCTGATCAAGCAAACCGCCTTTATCCGTTACGTTAAATTTCCCGCGTTTCGGTGCCAGCATGGTCAGCAGCGTCGGGATAACGAGGTGGAAACACATCACGGTTTCGTAGATTTCACCCCAGAAGGTGTAACGGAACTTGCCGTTCATGCGGGAGTTGACGTACAGCGACATCACCAGATGCGGCAATACGTAGGCGAAGATCAGCGACGCCGACGAGTGAATAATGTTCAGGTTAAACAGCAGGTACGCCAGCGGCGCGGTCAGGAACGCCACACGCGGCAGACCGAACTGGAAGTGCAGCATGGCGTTGAGGTAGCAGAGACGCTGCTGCCATTTCAGACCGCGGCCAAACAGCGGATTATCCACACGGAAGATCTGCGTCATGCCACGCGCCCAGCGGTTACGCTGAACCACGTGCAGACCGAGACGTTCGGTGGCCAGACCGGCAGCCAGCGGAATCGCCAGGAAGGCTGAACCCCAACCTAAACGCTGCATTTTCAATGCGGTGTGCGCATCTTCGGTCACGGTTTCCACCGCAAAGCCACCAATCTCTTCCAGCGCGCTACGGCGAATCACCGCACAGGAACCGCAGAAGAAGGTGGCGTTCCAGTTATCGTTACCCTGCTGAACCGGGCCGTAGAACAGCGCGCCTTCGTTCGGAATGGTACGCGCTGCACGCAGGTTACGTTCAAACGGATCCGGCGAGTAGAAGTAGTGCGGCGTCTGTAACAGCGCCAGCTTGGGATCGTTCAGGAACGGACCGACGGTCGCCTGCAGGAAAGTACGGGTGGCCACGTGGTCACAGTCAAAGATGCAGATCAGCTCACCCTTGGTGATTTTCATCGCATGGTTGAGGTTACCGGCTTTCGCATGACTGTTGTCGTCACGGGTGATATAGCCCACCCCTACATCGGCGGCAAAAACCGCAAACTCGCTGCGCTTGCCGTCATCAAGCAGATAGACCTTGAGCTTGTCACGCGGATAATCGATGCACTGCGCCGCCAGCACGGTATCACGCACTACGTCGAGGCTTTCGTTATAGGTCGGGACATAGACGTCAACGGTAGGCCACAGGCTGGTATCGTCCGGCAACGGTTCAATGGTGCGTTTTAATGGCCAGGTGGTTTGCAGGAAGCCGAGAATCAGAATCAGCCAGACATACAGTTCGGCCAGATATAAGCCGATACCGAGAATCGCTTCAATCTCAGAATTAAACTGCAGCGTCTCCGTGGTGCGCCACCAGATATATCGGGTCGACATCAGCGCAGAAAGGATAACCATGATGACGGTTATTTTGCGGCTTTTGCTGAAGCCCAGTAAAAACATCATCCCGATGCTGATTAAGCCAAAAATATATTGTTTTTGGCTGTCCATAGGCGTGATGACGATTACCGCAGCCACAGGTGCAAGCACCAGCAGCAGCAGGTAAAACCCGAGTTTACTCATGATTCACCCTAAAGAAGCTGTGTAGTTATTATTGCTAATACCGCCAGGCAAATGCCTGGCGATTAATAATGGCTGCGGATAGGTGCCTGAACTTCACCGTTACCCACGGTAATATTCAGGATATTGGCTACGCGCTTCGCCACCAGTTCGATATCAAAGGCTGCGGCTGATGCCGGGCTGAAATCATAAACTGATTGTTGTGAAGCATTGGCTTCCGCGACGCTTTCATCACGATGCACCACGCCTAATAAATTCTCGCCCAAACGCTGCTGCATAAAGCCAGTGACTTCACGGCTAATATTGCGGCGATTGTCACTTTGGTTAAGCACGAAATAATGACCACGCTTATTATTGAGTGGCTGACCTATCATGCGGTCATTTTCAATTTGCGGCAGTAAAGAGACCGAGGCGGTATCTGCCAGCATCACCACTAAATGCATATCGGCCAAAGCGGCCATGGCTTTAAGTGCCGGACCTGGGCCTGGCGGGAAATCGGCAATAATGACCAGTCCCGGATAATTTAAAACCGTGTCCAGACCGCGGCGCAGGAAATGCGGATCTTTAATCAGGTTCTCTTCAAAACGCTCACGCTGATCTTCGGTCACATCGCCATAAGGCATGACGAAAATATTACCGCCGGTGGTGAGGATGGATTGGCTCCAGTCAGCCTGCTCTTCAGAGCGCGCAACAAAGCCGCGACCATCGTGCAGTGGCACACCAAAATGCAGGCGCAATGCGTTCTGGACATCGAAATCGATTGCCAACACCTTGCTGCCAGCGCGAGCCAGGCTCCATGCAAGGTTGGCCGCCATGGTGGTTTTCCCTACTCCCCCTTTTGGCGAGCACACACAAACTAACGGCATAGCGCAATCTTCTCCAATAGCGGTTTTAAGGGTGTTTCTTTTGAAAGATTAGCAGGTTCCGTCGCACGCGAGCGGAACAGGGCACCAAAACGTGAGGGTGCAGAAGCTGCCGGACGCGCCGGTTCAACCGGAGCGGTAAAGGTAGACGCGGGCGCACTGAACGTTGTTGTAGCCTGCGGCGCTTCAGCCGATGTCGCGGCAATCGGTGAGGCTAAAGGCGCTGGAGCAGGGTTCGCTACAGGTGCGGGAGCCGGCGTCACTGTAGGTACCGCAGCGATAGGTGCGGATGCAGATAAAGGTGCAGCAGCCGGTTTCGCTGGCGGCGGTGGAAACAGCGACGTCGTGGCCTGACGCTCAACATGGGTCGCTTTCGGTGCCTGTGAGATCACAGAAGGCGCCGGTTTAGCCGCGGGTGCAGGCGGGAACAGAGACGAGACTCCCGCAGGCGGCGTGGCTGGCGCAGGTTCTGCAGGCGCAGTGGCCGCCAGGCTGTCGAGAATCGAACCGCGTGAAGTGCTGGCCGCAGGTGAAATTGCCGCCGGTGCAGCAGCGGGTGCGCTGAACTCATCACCGCGAATCGGCTGCGGCTGTGGCAGGTCAATACGCTGGCCGCTGCCTAACTCAGGCTCATTATCGGTCGCTAATTGGCGAATGATCGCCCACTGGCTGTGATCCGCTTCCTGCGATTGCCCAGACATATCCTTAAAAGCGATATCGAGCGTTTTGGTCTTTTCTTTAAAACGCTGCAGATCGTCGTAATTCTTCATGATCAGAGCCTGTAAAAGCGGGAGGGAATTTTCCGCGAATATATCACACACATTAAAAGAGAGTGAGGGAATTCTGATTACAAAAACGGCGTATTCAACAAAAGACTTTTATCAATATGATTGAAATTCTGGCAATGCAAAAAGCGTGCAGATATTTAAGGCCGGAGATTTATTAATATCGATTAACTGAAATAATAACGACAAAAACATTCACCTAAGCTACTGATATGAAGCAGAAGTGGTTCAAGTTGCGGATTTAACAGGTGCGTGATTATGCTCACATAATCCTGACGCTATTCAGAATTTGCCTTAACGATTTAACCCCTAATCAGGACCAATCGATTACTGATGCACTGGAGTAATACATTTCCAGGCGCTTCTGGCAGAAACATTTCTCTTGTTAGCATCCCTGAAGTATAACGCAGGAAAAAATAAAGGCTCCCGCAGGAGCCTTTATTCATTTTTGGCGTTGTTAATTACACGCCCACTGGCTGATTCTCGTCCTGATCCACCGCGAAACAGGCAATTTGCTGCTCGCCATATTGCTTAAGTTTGGGCTGCAACTGGACGCAGGTACCAAAGCGGCGGCGGCAGCGCGCGTTAAACGCACAGCCCGGCGGCGGATTGAGTGGACTTGGCAGTTCGCCGGTCAATTTAATCCTTTCACGACGCTCATCTGGATTCAGACGCGGCGTGGCAGACAACAAGGCCTGCGTATAAGGATGACGCGGATTGCTGAAAATGGCCTCTTTACTGCCGCGCTCAACGCAACGACCTAAATACATCACCATCACTTCGTCTGCGATATGCTCCACCACCGACAAATCATGAGAAATGAACACATAGGACAAACCCAAATCCTGCTGCAAATCCATCATCAGGTTGAGCACCTGCGCACGCACGGAAACATCGAGCGCAGAAACCGGTTCATCAGCGATCAGCACGTCCGGATCGAGCATCAGCCCACGCGCGATGGCGATACGCTGACGCTGGCCACCGGAAAACATATGCGGATAGCGATCGTAGTGCTCGGTTTTTAGGCCCACCTTCGCCATCATCTCCAGCGTCTTCTCACGGCGTTCCGCTTTGGTCAGCGAAGTGTTAATCACTAACGGCTCTTCGAGAATCTGGCTGATTTTCTTACGCGGATTGAGTGAGCCATACGGGTTCTGGAACACGATCTGGATTTTCTGACGACGCAGTTTTTGCGCCTGTGGATCGTGTTTCAGCAAATCCTGACCATGCCAGTAAAGCTGGCCTTCGGTCGGTGTTTCAATCATGGTCAGCAAGCGTCCAAGTGTGGATTTTCCACAGCCCGACTCACCGACCACCGCCAGCGTTTTGCCGCGTTCAAGGTTGAACGAGACGCCATCCAGTGCTTTCACCAGGCGCTCCTGGCCAAACAGCCCTTTCTTCACCGGGTAGTGTTTTTTCAGGTCGATCGCCTGCAGCAGGTAATCCTGCTGAGTATTATCAAGACTCATAAGTCGGTCTCCCGGCATCATCCAGTGGGAAATGGCATTTAGACTGGCGACCCGGAATGTCACGCAGTTCAGGTTCTTCACGACGGCAGCGTTCGGTCACATACGGACAGCGCGGATTGAGCAGACAGCCGGTTGGACGATCATATTTGCCCGGCACCACTCCCGGCAGCGAAGCCAGACGCGCTTTATCTGCGGCAAACTCCGGCAGCGCGCGCAGCAATGCCTGGGTGTACGGATGACGCGGGGCTTTAAAGATGTCTACCGCTTTACCGCTCTCCACGACCTGGCCGGCGTACATCACGATGATGTGCTGCGCGGCTTCTGCCACCAGCGCCAAATCGTGGGTAATCAGGATCAGCGCCATGTTCTCCTGCTTCTGCAACTCCAGCAGCAGTTCGATGATTTGCGCCTGAATGGTCACATCCAGCGCGGTGGTCGGTTCATCGGCAATCAGCAGCTTGGGTTTGCAGGCAATCGCCATGGCGATCATCACGCGCTGGCTCATGCCGCCTGACAGCTGATGCGGATAAACATCCAGACGCGACGCCGGATCGGGGATCCCCACCTGTTCCAGTAAATCAATGGCGCGCTGACGACGGGTGCTTTTACTGCCGCCCTGATGCACCTTCAGCGCTTCCATGATCTGGAAGCCTACGGTGTAGCACGGGTTGAGGCTGGTCATCGGGTCCTGGAAGATCATCGCCACTTCAGCGCCCACCAACTGGCGGCGCTCTTTTTCAGAGATCTTCTGCAAGTCGCGCTGGTTGAACTCCAGCTTTTCCGCCATCACACGACCGGGATAATCAATCAGGCCCATAATCGCCAGCGAGCTGACCGACTTACCGGAGCCGGATTCACCCACAATCCCCACCACCTGGCCTTGTTCAACCTGGTAGCTGATACGGTCTACTGCACGGAACGGTGTTTTTTCGTCGCCGAAGTGCACCGACAGTTTTTCTACATTTAATAGTGCCATCTCGGTGCCTCTTTACTGCTTGAGTTTCGGGTCGAGTGCATCACGCAAACCATCGCCCATGAGGTTGAATGCCAGCACGGTGAGCAGAATGACGACACCAGGGAACGTCACCACCCACCAGGCACTTTGCGCATACTGCAACACGTCGGAGAGCATGGTGCCCCACTCCGGCGTTGGCGGTTGCGCCCCCATTCCGAGAAAGCCCAACGCCGCCATATCGAGGATGGCGTTGGAGAAGCCTAATGATGCTTGCACGATCAGCGGTGCCAGGCAGTTAGGCAGAATATTGACAAACATCTGGCGCAGCGTGCCGGCACCCGCCACGCTGGAAGCGGTGACGTAGTCGCGATTCACTTCCACCAGCACCGCAGCACGCGTCAGACGGATATAGTGCGGCAGCGCGACGAAGGTGATCGCCAGCGAGGCGTTGACAATCGACGGACCAAAGATCGCCACCAGCACCAATGCCAGCAGCAGACTTGGCAGCGCCAGCATGATATCCACCAGACGCATGATCACCGCGTCGACCACGCCGCCGAGGTAACCTGCCATCAGACCAAACACCACGCCAAGGATCAGCGACAGCACCACCACCAGACAGCCGACCAGCAGCGATAAACGTGCGCCGAACATCAGGCGTGACAATACATCACGTCCCACGTCATCGGTGCCAAAGATAAATTTCCAGCTGCCGCCTTCCTGCCACACCGGCGGATGCAGCAGCGCATCACGGAACTGCTCTGACGGCGCGTGTGGCGCCAGAACATCAGCGAAGATGGCGATCAGCAGCATCAGAATGATGTAAACCAGGCCAATTACTGCGCCTTTATTGCGTTTGAAGTAGTGCCAGAATTCCTGAATCGGGGTCATCGGCTTGGGTGCAGCGCTTACGCTTGCGGGATCAACAGTTGTCATGATGCCCCCCTTATTTCTTATGTCGAATGCGCGGATTGACCACGCCGTACAACAGATCAACCAGCAGGTTGACCACAATGATCAGAATTGCCACCAGCAATACGCCGCCCTGCACCACTGGATAGTCACGGCGCTGCAATGCTTCGATCAGCCAGCGACCCAGTCCCGGCCATGAGAAGATGGTTTCCGTCAGAATCGCACCGGCCAGCAAGGTGCCGACTTGCAGACCAATCACGGTGACCACTGGCAGCATGGCGTTACGCAGCGCATGCACCACGATGACGCGCATACGCGTCAGGCCTTTAGCGCGCGCAGTGCGGATATAATCTTCACCCAGCACTTCCAGCATTGAAGAACGCGTCATACGCACGATCACCGCCAGCGGGATAGTGCCCAGCACAATGGCCGGCAAAATCATGTGCATCACCGCATCTTTGAAATCGCCCTCTTCACCCCACAGCAGCGTATCAATCAGCATAAAACCGGTGAGTGGGTGGCTGTCATCAAGGAAAATCGTGTCACTGACACGCCCGGATACCGGCGTCAGGTTGAGCTGCACCGATACCAGCATGATCAGCATGATGCCCCACCAGAAAATCGGCATGGAGTAACCGGTCAGGGAGATACCCACAGCGGTATGATCAAACACCGAACCGCGTTTTACCGCCGCCAGCACGCCCACCGGAATGCCCACCGCAATCGCGAAGAGCATCGCGCAGATGCCAAGTTCCAGCGTGGCTTTGAAACGAGGGACAAACTCATCCCATACCGGGATGCGGCTTTTCAGCGAGATGCCGAGATCGCCATGCAGCACACCATTAATGTAGGTGATGTACTGTTTCCACATCGGCTGGTCGAGGCCAAATTGGGCCATCAGCTGGGCGTGACGCTCGGGAGAGATACCGCGTTCACCCGCCATGATCAGCACCGGGTCACCGGGGATCAGATGGACAAACGCAAAGGTCAGTAAGGTAATACCGATGAACGTTGGGATGACAAGGCCCAGACGTCGGAGTATGAATTGCAGCATAAGCCGGATTCTCAGTCATTTCCCGTGGCGTTGCCGCCAGGGACTACATTGCTCACAACACGCAGCCGACAATGCCGGACGCGACGCAAGAAGCGCTTCAATATAAGAAATTAGCCGGAAAAAAAGTGCGGAGACCGGGCGGCAAAGGTGCCGCCCGAGGGCCAGCAGCGCTGGCCCAGACCGCGATAATCCGAAAGGTTATTCCTGGATATCGACGTTTTCGAAGTGATGTTTACCTAATGGATCAACCACATAGCCAGTCACTTTCTTGCTCACCGGCTCATACACGGTGGAGTGAGCAATAATCAGCGCCGGAGCCTGGTCATGCATCACTACCTGAGCCTGTTTGTAGAGCTCAATACGTTTGTTGTGATCGGCTTCTGCACGTGCAGGCTGAATCAGATCTTCAAACGGCTTGTAGCACCAGCGTGAGTAGTTAGAACCGTCTTTGGCGGCGGCACAGCTAAACAGGGTGGCGAAGAAGTTGTCCGGATCCCCATTGTCACCGGTCCAGCCCATCATGACAGTCTGGTGTTCACCGGCTTTGGCGCGTTTCAGGTACTCGCCCCACTCGAAGGTGACGATCTTGGCTTTCACGCCAATTTTCGCCCAGTCAGCCTGAACCATTTCTGCCATACGACGGGCGTTCGGGTTGTAAGGACGCTGTACCGGCATCGCCCACAGGTCGATAGAGAAACCATCCGGCATGCCGGCTTCTTTCAGCAACTCTTTCGCTTTGGCAGGATCGTAAGCGTAATCTTTCACATCGTCGTTGTAGCCCCACATTGTTGGTGGGATCAGGTTTTTCGCGGCCTGGCCAGCGCCCTGATACACAGCGTCGATGATGGCTTGTTTGTTCACCGCCATGGTCAGTGCCTGACGCACTTTCACGTTATCCAGCGGTTTTTTCTCGGTGTTGAATGACAGGTAACCGACGTTCAGACCAGGCTGCTCCATCAGGTTAATTTTGTCATCTTTCTTCATGCTGGCGATGTCAGCCGGGTTCGGGTACGGCATCACCTGGCACTCACCCTTCTGCAGTTTGGCGTAACGCACAGACGCATCAGGCGTGATAGAGAACACCAGACGATCAATCTTCGGCTTGGTGCCCCAGAAGTCCGGGTTGGCTTTATACAGAATGCGTGAATCTTTCTGATACTGCTGCAGCACGAATGGACCGGTGCCCACTGGATTGAGGTCCAGCTTCTCTGGCGTGCCGGCTTTCAGCATGTTGTCCGCATACTCTTTTGACAGGATTGAGGCGAAGTCCATGCCGAGGTCGGCAATGAACGGCGCTTCAGGACGGCTAAGGGTGAAGCGTACGGTGTAGTCGTCAACTTTCTCGATTTTCTCGATCAGCTTCGGCATATCCATACCTTCGAAGTATTCGTAGCTGCCGCCCGATACACCGTGGTACTTGTTGTTTTTGTCGAGCTGGCGCTCGAAGGAGAACACGACGTCGTCAGCGTTGAAGGTACGCGTTGGCTTAAAGTCTTTGGTGGTTTGCCACTTCACGCCTTTACGCAGATGGAAGGTATAGGTTTTACCATCTTCGCTAACGTCCCATTTTTCAGCCAGGCCAGGCTGCAGCTCGGTAGTACCGGTTTTGAACTCAACCAGACGGTTGTAGATCGGCACGGAGCTGGCATCGTAAGTGGTACCCGATGTGAAGAGCTGTGGGTTGAAGCCTTCCGGCGAACCTTCTGAACAATATACGAGGGTTTTCGCCTGGACACCCGCGGCAACAGTCATAGCAATCAGGCTAAGACCGACCTTCAGCATCCTGGATTTAGCCAGGGAGTTGATCATGTTTTGCTCCATTGTGATGTGATGTTGTGTGCGTCGCCCGACCTCTGAATTTTTTTATGCGGTTCGGGCAGCATGCGAGTGGTTTATTTTGTCATCCGATAGCCAATGGCCTCTCAGAATCGCCCTACTCTGCATGTTATTGACGCATCAATTTGTCAACAGTTGCAAAGAACGTCAATACAAGGTGGGGTTATTTACACAGAGTGTGAGTAAGTGCAAGCAACGATAAAAAACAGGGTTATTGCGCTGAGCCAAAATTTAAAAAGGTGATAAAGCGCGCAATGCCGCGTGATTATCTGGCTATACAGTCAAATGACAGTGATTATCACCGCTAAAAAACACACAAAAGTTATTGGTAAACGTCGAATAACTGAACGATTCGCCGTGCGTTATGACGTTCAGGCAGCGAAATATGCTGGGGTAATGGCATAAGAAATCAGCAAAAAGCAATAATCGGTCATAAGAAGAATGTGTCGCGAATTAAGCGTGCAGGGTTGATTGCGTGTGGGGTTGAGTCGGTAAAGTGGGAATAATGGCGGGTAGTGACGATTTATAAGTTAGAAGGGCTGAATTGATAGGTTAGGGTTGCCGGATTTTTTTGAGGTTATGCGCTTTGAAGATATGCCAGATACCGAAAGGTGATGAATAGGCTTTATGGCTTTGAGTTCTCAGAGAAGCTCAGGGAAGGCGGCTCGATCGCAAAGACGGCGTAAATACATCCCTGTAGCCTCGGTCGCCGCATCCCTGCGGCGAACGCTTTGCTCCCCGAGCCGCCTTCCCATCGCTCATCAGCAATGATGCCGCTGTTTTGAAAAACAGCACGCATCTAAACAACAGCATGTTTTCTTTATGACAGCACGCACAAAGCCGAATGTTCGCTTCCTAAAGCGCGCACAGAATCAAACGAAGGAGGGAATGCGGGGCCGCGGAGTAAAGCGTTACACGCCAGGGATGGCGTGTGTCGAGCGATCAGGGACGAGACAGCGACTTTACGCAGCGGCCCCGTATTCACTCCTGACTGCACCGATTCCGCTTTTGAAACCCCGCACAAAAGCAACAGTTTAACCTCTGGACACACGCACAGAGCCGAATGCCAGCTTCTCAAAGCCTGCTCATAATCAAACGAAGGAGGGAATGCGGGGCCGCGGAGTAAAGCGTTACACGCCATGGATGGCGTGTGTCGAGCGATCAGGGACGAGACAGCGACTTTACGCAGCGGCCCCGTATTCACTCCTGGCTGCACCAGCTCCGCTTTTAAAACCCCGCACAAACTTAACAACTCCGCCCCTGGCAACAAACACAAAGCCAAATGTTCACTTCCAAAATCACGCACAGAATTAAACAAAGGAGGGAATGCGGGGCCGCGGAGTAAAGCGTTACACGCCAGGGATGGCGTGTGTCGAGCGATCAGGGACGAGACAGCGACTTTACGCAGCGGCCCCGTATTCACTCCTGGCTGCACCGACTCCGCGATCGACAGACGAAAAAAAACCTGCTTTTTCAAGCAGGTTTCTTCAAATATGGTCGGCGAGAGAGGATTCGAACCTCCGACCCACTGGTCCCAAACCAGTTGCGCTACCAAGCTGCGCTACTCGCCGATGGGGGCGAATATTACTGCTCCCCCTTGGGAGCGTCAATCCCTTTTCCGTAAAATCCGCCCGATCGCCTGGAAAGCAAACAGCGCCGCAAAAAGCCCTGCCGCTCAACACCTTCCAGAAAACCCTTACAACGCTTTAGCAGGTGTCGCCGCTGGTGCCTGACACCAGTTATTCGCCGCTTTAATCCCGCCATCCGGCGAACTGTAGCCCAAGCAGCCTAAAATGGTATCGAACAACTCAACATGACGATGGGTTTTCCCCACGCGCTGCTGCGCCTGTAAACGCTCGAAGTTACTGCGGTTGGTGGGATCTTCAAGATATTTATCAGAGGCCCAAACCATCATCGGCACGCGGAACTGCTCCGGTGGCGCCATCTCACGCGGCGTACCGTGTAAGTGCATATTATCGCTGATCGACTCACCATGATCGGCGGCATAAAACACAATCGCCTTCTTATCACGCAGCTGATCCAGCACGCTATCCAGCATGGTATCGACGTAAAGAATCGAGTTGTCATAAGCATTGATCAACTGCGCTTTACTACAGGTCTCATCCACGCCCATACATTCCGGCTGATAACGGGCGAAGCTGCGCGGATAGCGCTGTGAATACAGATAGTGCGACCCCTTAGTGTGCAACACCACCAGATGCTTACCTTTCGGGAAACGTTGCAGCGAGGCTTGGAGTTCCGGCACCAGCAGCATGTCATCCACCGCTTTACCCTGATTACGCTTCTCAGAACCAATCTGCTCACGGAACGAGAAATTATTCACATCGGCGTTATCGTAGAACCACACTTCACTCTGCATGGCGAACAGCTCAGAGGTAAAGCCCAGCTCCTTCATCACCGCAAAAACGTTCTGCTCTTTCAGCGTGCGGCCAGGGTTATCCATGGTGCCGCCCTCGCGCACAAACATACAACGCAACGACAGCTTAGTGGCGGTATCGCAAGACTCACCGCGGAACGCCACCAGGTTTTTCTCTTTAGAAAGCTTCGGCGTGGTATCGCGGTCATAGCCCAGCAAACCCATGTGGTCCCAGCGCGTGGTCTCGCCAATCACAAACACCACATAGGTATCATCAATGCCTGGCGGTGCCACGTAAGTAAACTTCTTCGCTGGATCGAGCAACTCCGCACCATCCATCTCTTCATCGACTTTGGTCCAGGCAAACAGACCTAGCGCCGCAATCCAGTTAGAAGGCAAATACGAGTGCGCCACCACCCCGCCGTAACTTGGCAGGTCGATATTGGTGATCTCTTCATTCACTTTTTGCAGTTTGTCGAAGTAGCGAATCGGCAACCACACCAGCGCTACGCTCAACAGCATGATCAGCGCAGGCTTCAGACGCTGGCCCGGCGTTTTCAATTGCTCAATCAAGGTCTGGCTAAGGTTATTACGCCAAATCAGCAGCAGCGGCAGCGCGCTGACCAGCACCATCCACAGCACAAAGCGCATGCCGACCACTTCTTTAGAGAGATCGACATCAGTGGTCATCACTGAGGCCACGATGCCGTAGCCGATCACCACATTAAAGAAAGCCATGTAATAGGCGGCAGCCACGGAAATCACCACGGTTAACGTGGCAAGGATGCGATAAACCCACTTACCGCCCAGCGATAGCAGACGCATCAGGAAAAACGTCAGCAGCACTGCAGCGGTCACTTCTGCGACCGCAGAAAGCCAGTTAGAGAGGGTGAATTTCGTTAGGAAGCCGTCAAATCGGCGATAAAAAATTGGCAAATTCAACAAGATGCCGAGATAGAGCGCAAGCAACAGCGACAGCTTTTGCTGCGTTAACGTTTTGATATAATTCATTTACTTATTCATTCCTGACCCGGTGTCAATAAACCAACCTTAAATGTGACTATTTAAAGTCAATAGAGTTCGTCCGTGAGCGAGAAAAGCGCAAGCAACGAGCAGGAACGGGACGAATCTGAACCGGAACGGCAATGAAGGCGCATGCAGCGCAGCAGTAGAACATTTAACCAATGGTAAGACCAGACAATAATTGATCTGACCCCATAAAATGATAAAAGGCCCCTGATGGAGCCTCTCATTGGACTGGCAGCGACCTTAGTTGATGATATTCAGAGTCACATCAATGTTGCCGCGCGTGGCGTTAGAGTATGGGCAAACAATGTGTGCCGCATCCACCAGTTTCTGCGCTTCGGCTGCATCCATCTCTGGCAGGTGGATATTCAGTTTAGCTTCGATACCAAAACCGGTTGGAATTGGGCCGATACCGACTTCGCCTTCAATCCACGCATCTTTTGGCATGGTGATTTTGTCGCGACCGGCCACAAATTTCATCGCACCGAGGAAGCACGCTGAGTAACCCGCGGCGAACAGCTGCTCTGGGTTAGTGACTTCGCCGCCTGCGCCGCCCATCTCTTTTGGCACACCCAGTTTCACATCCAGTACGTTGTCAGACGAAGTGGCACGACCATCACGGCCGCCGGTGGCTTTGGCTTTTGCGGTATAAACAACTTTATCTAAAGACATGATAACCTCACTATTCACGATATAATCGCGCACTATATATCTATGCGCAGTTTTGACGTTGATATCCAGGATGCCGCGTTAGCGACATCCAAAATGCTTTATTTGGCGCGGTTAAGATTGGTGCGCAAATCGTCCAGCTGATTTTTCAAAGCAATCAAGGTGTCATCGTCACAGGCGGTGGCACAGCGTACCGCCTCGGGAATGCTTTGTGCTCGTTCACGCAGCGCACGACCTTCATCTGTCAGGGTCACCACCACCTGGCGCTCATCGCGACGCGAACGCTGACGGCGTAACAAACCAGCGGCTTCTAAGCGCTTTAACAACGGCGTCAGGGTGGCTGAATCAAGGAACAACTGCTCGCCAATCTCCGATACGGTCACATCATCCTGATTCCACAGCACCAGCATCACCAGGTATTGCGGATAGGTAATCTCCAGCTCAGCCAGCAGCTGGCGATAGACTTTGTGCATCGCGAGATTCGCCGAATAGAGCGCGAAGCAGAGGTGTTGATCAACCTGGAGTGGCGTCTGCTGCACTTTTTTGTCATCTTGATTACTGTTCATGCGATTCAATATAGATAGCGCGCTAGATAATTGCAAGCAACTTTATTCCGGAGTGTTAAAGATGCGTGATTCACTGGAAGAGCAAGCGCGCCGTTATGCCACGCAGGCACATGCTGCTGCGGGTCAGCGTCGCAAATACACCGATGAGCCTTACATCGTGCACCCTGCTGCGGTGGCCGAACTGGTGCGCAGCGTCACCGATGATGAACAGATGATTGCCGCCGCCTGGCTGCATGACACCGTAGAAGATACCCCAAGCACGTTACAGGACATTGAGAGCCATTTTGGACAGCGCGTCGCGCAGCTGGTCGATATGCTAACTGACAGCGCGCAGCCCGAGGCGAAAAACCGCACCGCCCGCAAACTGGCGCACTTCCGCCATACCGCCGAAGCCTGTCCCGATGCGCAAACCATCAAGCTGGCCGATATCATCGACAACACCCGCGCCATTGTGCATTTCGATCCCGACTTTGCACGTATCTACCTGATTGAAAAACAGATCCAGATTCAGTTGTTGAATCAGGGCGATCCGCAATTGTGGCAGCAGGCAGAGCAGATCATTCAGCAAGGCATTGATCAGCTGGCGCAGCCACCGCACAGCGTGCCAGAGAGTTGGTTTGTGAAACAGGCGGCAAAATACGGCGGATTAAGCTAAAAAAAACCCGCCGTGCAGGCGGGTCAGAGAACCGATAGTCTTCTTACTCGAGTAACTGCCGCCCCAGGTAGGGATTCGCTTGCAGCAGTTTCATCAGTTTACGTGCCGTAGCGGATGGGCGCGTGCGTTGCGCCTCCCAACTTTTTACAGATGAAACGCTCACCCCCATCACGCGGGCGAATTCATCCACCTGCATGCCGGTCATTTCGCGTAAACGCTGTGGCTCGGGAACGGATACTGCGTTGAGTGTAATTTCTGATACGGAAGGCTGTGCATCACGTGTCAAAACAATCTGCTCAAGGCTACTCAATAACTCGACCATTGGATCTTTTATTTCCATAGAGAACTCCTTAAAACTCACTATGAAGCACGTGAAAGTAGAGAGGTAAGCGCCACCAGGCGCTGAAACCCGGCCAAGTCAGGCTGTATCCCGCAGCGGTCTTTTCAATTTTGTATTAAACCGTTACGGGACACAGCCTGTTGCACACTGCGAAAAGATGTCATAGCAATGCAACAATCAGCCGGGTTACTAATTATGGGTCAGATCCCCGGCTTTGCTGCCTGATTACTGATTATTTTTTATTCTTACTTATGCCACTGAAGGATCGATCACCATAAGTAACTGACCCGCCTGCACTTGCTGCCCGGCCTGGCGATAGAAACAATGGATTTTTCCACTGACTGGCGCCACGATCGGGATTTCCATCTTCATGGATTCGAGTATGCCTACCGTGGCACCCGCTTCAATCTCACTGCCTTCGTCAACCAACCATTGCCACACGCTGCCCGCCACCTGGCTCTCTACCGGGCTACACCCTGCAGGCACCGTAATCTCTTCACTACTCTGTTCCTGCAGCTGACTGTCGAAGGTGAATTGCCCTTCTGCTCGCCAGCGCGCCAGCTCACTGTCAAAAGCCTGCTGACGTTGCTGCTGGAAGGCGTCGATTTCCCCCGCCTGCTCCACCAGCATCGCCTGATAATCTGCAAGGCGGAATTCGCCCTCTTCGCTCCGCAGCGGATAGTCACCCCACGGGAAACGCTCGCGAATGCTGAGCAATTCCTCGGCGCTGACCGGATAAAAACGGATTTGATCGAAGAAGCGCAGCAGCCACGGCTGTGTGAAGGCCGGGGTTTGTCGATCGCGGTTCCACATCTGCATGGTGCGCCCGACAAACTGATAACCGCCCGGCCCTTCCATGCCATAGACGCACATGTAAGCGCCGCCAATACCTACCGAGTTTTCTGCTGTCCAGGTGCGCGCCGGATTGTACTTCGTGGTCACCAGGCGATGACGCGGGTCGAGCGGCGTCGCCACGGGCGCACCGAGATAGACATCGCCCAGCCCCATCACCAGATAGGCGGCGCTGAACACGATCTCCTTCACCTCATCAATGCTGGCCAGGCCATTGATGCGGCGGATAAATTCAATATTGCTGGGGCACCACGGCGCATTGGGTCGTACCGACTGACTGTAGCGGGTGATAGCCTCACGACAGGCCGCATCGTCCCAACTGAGCGGTAGCCATACGGTACGTGAAGGCACCGCGGCATCGCTGAGGTCGCCCAGCGCATGATCAATGTGCAAAATTTGCGCCAACAGCTCACTTCTCACACAGTGTTGTGCGTCGTAGTGCACCTGCAACGAACGGATGCCCGGCGTTAACTCCAGCTGTCCCGGCAATGGATGGGCTTCCAGCTGTTGCATCAACGCATGCACGCGAAAACGCAGGGCGATATCCAGCATCAAATCGCCATACTCTACCAGCAGAAAACGGTCACCTGCTGCACGCACACTGAGCGATGGGCGGCCATTTTCTGCCGCCTGATGGTGCAATAGTGGATCAATAAGGGGCAGCGCAGCGTTCACTGTAAGCGGTACGGATTGCAGTTTGATGATCGCTTCACGCTCTGCCTGCGCCAGTTGATCCGCACTGCTGAGATCGATCGGCAGGAAGCGCACGCGATCCCCTGCTTTGAGCTGTCCGAGCTTCCACAGATCGGCTTCGATCACCGTGGCCGGGCAGACAAAGCCACCGAGCGAAGGACCGTCCGGGCCGAGGATCACCGGCATATCGCCGGTAAAATCCACCGTGCCAAAGGCATAGGCGTTGTCGTGAATATTGGAAGGATGCATGCCCGCTTCACCGCCGTCGCTGCGCGCCCAGGTCGGTTTCGGTCCGATCAGGCGAATGCCGGTACGGCTGGAGTTATAATGCACCTGCCACTCGGCGGCAAAGAACGCCTCGATGTCTTCATCGGTAAAGAAGGTCGGTGCGCCGTGCGGGCCATAAATCACCCGCAACTGCCATTCGCCGTTGAGTTCAGGCACCAGCTCGGCGGGTAAGTCTGCCGTTGCCAGCACCTGCGAATCGGCGAGGTGCAGCACATCGCCCGCACGTAAAGCGCGCCCGGCGTGGCCGCCAAACTTGCCGAGCGTAAAGGTGCTGCGGCTGCCAAGATAGCGCGGCGTATTCAAGCCGCCCGCCAGCAGCAGATAGCTGCGGCACCCTTCACTCACATCGCCCAGCGTCAGGGTTTGCCCGACCTGAGCGGTGACGATCTGGTGCATCGTTAACGGCTGCTGATCCAGCTGCGCGGCAATCGGTGCACCGGTCAGAACAAAACTGCACGCCTGATTAAAACGCAGCGTGGGACCGCGCAGGGTGATCTCCAGTCCCGCCGCCTGCGCGTCGTTATTCAATAAGCGATTACCCAACTGGAACGCGCGGCTGTCAAACGGGCCAGACGGCGGCACACCGACGTGCCAGTAACCGACGCGGCCAGGCGCATCCTGCACCGTGGTCAAGGTGCCGCCGCTGAGGATATCCAGCGTGGGCGGTTGCCACTGCACGCCGCCCAGGGTAGCGGTGATGATGCGGCCCTGCTGCACTTCCGGCAGTGAGCAAAGATGACGCAACCACAGCAGATTGGTTTCGATGCCGTACAGCTCGGTGGCGTCCAGCGCCTGCGCCATGCTGTGCAATGCCACCTCACGGTTGGCCGCATGCACAATCACTTTTGCCAGCATCGGATCGTAGAACGGCGAAACCTCCATGCCGGTTTCCACGCTGCTGTCGACGCGCAGGGTGGCGTTTTCACTCTCCGTCGGGAACTGGACATGGCTGAGCAAACCGGCACTGGGCTGGAACTGTTTGGCCGGATCTTCCGCGTAAAGTCGCACCTGAATGGCATGGCCTTGCGCTTCGGTCGATAAGGTTTGCAGCGGTGGCAACGTTTGCTGCGCCAGCTCCACCATCCAGCGTACCAAATCCACGCCGTACACCATTTCGGTGACGCCGTGTTCCACCTGCAAACGGGTGTTCACTTCAAGGAACCAGAACTGCTGGCTGGCATCATCGTAGACATACTCCACGGTGCCCGCGCTGCGGTAGTTGACCGCACGCGCCAGTCGCACTGCAGTTGCTTGTAGCTCAGCGCGAACCGCCGCACTCAGCCCTGGCGCGGGGGTCTCTTCCAGCACTTTTTGGTTGCGGCGCTGAGCAGAACAGTCACGCTCGCCAAGGGCAATCACATTGCCAGCACCATCGCCAAAGATCTGCACCTCAATGTGGCGCGCGCGGGCGATAAACTTCTCTAAAAATACGCCATCATCGGCGAAATTATTGCCTGCCAGTCGTTTAACTCGCGTAAACGCCGCATTGAGCTGTTCGGCATCATCACAACGCTGCATGCCAATACCGCCGCCACCGGCGGTGCTTTTCAGCATCACCGGGTAGCCAATCTTCTCCGCCATCACTTGCGCTTCGTCCAGCGAAGTCAGCAAACCACTGCCCGGCAGCAGCGGCACCTGATTCTCCTGTGCCAGCGCACGCGCACGATGTTTTAAACCGAACGCGGCCATCTGCCCGGCACTCGGCCCGAGGAACTGCACGCCGGCCGCTTCACAGCGCGTCACAAACTCGGGATTTTCGCTGAGGAAACCGTAACCGGGATGCACTGCCTGCGCCCCGCTCTGTGCGGCAATTTCCAGTATTTTTTGCTGATTGAGATAAGTGTCTCGCACCTGCCCCTCGCCCAGCGACCAGGCTTCATCGGCCAGTCGCACATGGCGCGCGTGGCGATCGGCTTCGGCATACACCGCAATCGCGCGGATGTTCATCGCTTGCAAGGTACGGATGATGCGCACAGCAATCGCGCCACGGTTGGCAATCAATACGCGATCAATCATGAGTGAAATCTCTTATTCGGCAGGTCGTCCTGCGTGGACAATGACGGCAAAAAACGGGTCGTCCCGTTGCGTCAAAGCATCACCACACGCTGACTAAGATCGGCGTAGGGTTGTAACCGTTACAGGGGTTGTTGAGCTGCGGGCAGTTGGAGATCAGCACCAGGATGTTCATCTGCGCCACCATCTCGACGTATTTACCCGGTGCAGAAATGCCATCGGCGAAGGTCAAACCGCCGTCGTGCGTCACCGGCACGTTCATAAAGAAGTTGATGTTGTGGGTGATATCGCGACGCGTCAGGCCAAATTCTGGCTTCTCAGCCACCGCCAGCATCCAGCTGTCACGGCAGGAATGCATGTGGCGCTTCTCCAGGTCGTAGCGCACGGTGTTGCTTTCACAGGAGCAGGCGCCGCCCAACGTATCGTGGCGACCACAGGTATCGGCAGTTATCGTCAGCATCGGGCGATCCAAGTTGGAACGCAGCACGCTGCCCGCACTGAGGAACACATTCTTTTGCCCGCGCAGCGTATCGCTCATGCTGTAACGCTCGGCGGTGTCGTCGGCGTTGAAGAACAGGGTATCGGCAGCCTGATTCCCTTCCAGATCGGTGATACGCAAGGTCTGGCCCGCTTCGATGCGCTGCAACCAGTAATCACCGGCGTTCACCTGCTGCTGGAATGGCGCTTCGGCGGAATTGAGTAAGCTTTCAGTGATCATCAGATTTCTCCTTGCAGCTGATAGAGCGCGTTGTTGCGCAGACCGCGCTGGTTCTCACCACGCGCCAGGCAAATGTCCGGCAGCGGCGCGCGCTGGGCGTCCAGTGCGATCTGCACCGGCTGGCGCGGATATTCGCTGCTGGCATTCAGCGGATGCGGGCAGGTGTGTAGGATCACCAGCGTGTCCATGGTGAAGCGCAGCCGCACCTGTGCGCCAGGTGCACCCTGCTGCTCCAGTTGCAGCGTGCCGTTATCATCGGCGCGCACCCTGGCAAACAGGTTGAGGCAAGAGGCCATATCACGCTGGCCGAGTCCGTATTTCGCCAGCTCGACGAGGAAACTGTCGTAGCCGTTTTGATGGCGCAGATTGCGCGCCTGCTGATAGTCACTGGCGCCGAAGCGTGCGGCAGTGTGCTCAGCATTCAAGGTGCCGCAAACGCTCTCATGCCAGCCGAAACTGTCTTCTTCGATGCCGCAAAAAATGCGCCCCATATCGGAATAAAGGCAGTGCCCGGCTGTCAGACGGAAAGTGTGCTGGCACTTCAACGTATCGGGCGCGTTGTAGCGCTCCAGCAGATTTTCCGGGTTGTAGAACAGCATGCCGACGTTGGCACCGCCTTCAATATCGGTCAGTGTCAGCGCGGTGCCGCCGCGCATCACCAGCGACCAATGCGATCCCGCTGGTAACAGGGTTTGATAAGCGTTCATATGATGCTCCTTTAAGCCACCTGCGACTCAGACGGCAGCGCAGCATCAGGCTGTGTGCGATCCAGCGGCAGGTCGTAAGTGATAGTCGCGCCCCAGGCTTCCGGCGCGTGCGGGTCATGACGCAGTTTGTCAAACACCAGCAGGCGCGAAGCCAGGCTGAAGCCCTCTTTCAGGTCATGCGTGATCATAAAAATGGTCAGGTTGTGCTGCTGCCACAGGCGAGTAATCAGCTGATGCATCTCATGGCGGATGCCAGGATCGAGCGCACCAAAAGGCTCATCGAGCAGCAGGATGCGCGGCTGTTTCATCAGCGCCTGCGCCAGCGCCAAACGCTGCTGCATACCGCCCGAGAGCTGGTGCGGGTATTTGTTTTGCGCATGCTCCAGGCAAACCTGCGCCAGCATTGCCTGCGCTCGCTGACGAATCGCCTGGCGCTTTTTGCCCCACACACGTCCCAGCCAGCGGGCGCTGCTGAACTCTTCCGCCAGCATCACGTTGCCGAGCACCGTCAGATGGGGAAATACCGAATAGCGCTGGAATACCACGCCGCGATGGGCATCCGGTTCGTCGGGGATGGGTTCGCCATCCAGCAGCAGTTGGCCTTTGGTCGACGATTCGGTGCCGAGCAGCATGTTGAGGAAGGTGGTTTTGCCACAGCCGGATGCCCCGACAATCGCCACAAACTCGCCCTGCTCGACGTTGATGTTGAGACGTTCCAGCACCACCTGATCGCCGTAATGTTTTTCGAGGTTTTTCAGTTGCAGTAATGGCATGGTTCGCTCCTGAATCATTTCGCGTGATACCACGGCCAGCAGCGACGGCTGATCAGCCGCAGCAGCAGGTCGAGCACAAAGGCCAGCAGCGCGATCCACGCCACGTAAGGCAAAATCACATCCATCGCCAGATAACGGCGCATCAGGAAGATGCGATATCCCAGCCCTTCGGTGGCGGCGATCGCTTCAGCAGCAATAAGAAACAACCACGCCGATGCCAGTGACAGGCGCACCGCATCCAGCAGGCGCGGCATCAGCTGCGGCAGGATCACGCGCCACAAAATCTGCGCGCTGTGCCCACCGAGCGTCTGCGCTTTCACCAGCTGCTCGCGTGGGATTTTCTCCACCTGCAGCTGCAAATCGCGCGCTATCAGCGGAGTAATGCCGATCACGATCAGCACCACTTTTGACACTTCACCGAGGCCAAAGCAGATAAACAGAATCGGCAGAATCGCCAGCGGCGGCACCAGCGCGACTACCGTCACCAGCGGTGCCAGCACTGCCCGCACCACCGGTAACGCACCGGTGAACAGGCCAATCGCCAGCGCCAGCAGTGCGCTGATCGCCACCCCGCTCAGCAGGCGCATCAGGCTGGCGGCGGTGTCGGTCCACAGCAGGTATTCCCCGGTGCGCGGGCTGGGCTGAAACGCCATGCGACTGATGGCGTCCCCCATCGCGTTAAACCCTGGCAACAGTTTGTCTGCGGCGTTCAGGCTGAGACGCGCATCCGACGCGAACAGATAGACCAGCAGCAGCGCCAGCAGCGGCAGGATGCCAAGCAGCAGGCGACCGAGCGGCAGCGGTTGGTAGTTGATCAATTTACGCATCGGCATCGCCTCGCTTAGAGCTGACCCGCAGCGGCCAGTTTGGTGAACTCATCGGTGAAGCGCAGTTTCAGGTTGTTGGTATCGCCCCAATTGCCTGCTGGCGTTTCCACGCCTACCACATCAGCACTCGGTGCGCCTTCACCCAGTAAACCGTGCTTGAAGGAGAACTCTGCGACCAGCTGCATGGTGGCTCTCAACTGCGGGCTGTCGACAAAATCGAGGGTGGTTTTGGCATCGCTGAACAAGTGAGTGGCGGCCAGCTGCTGATCGAAGCCCGCCAGATCGGTGCCGGAAGCCTGCGCCATTTGCGTGCGCGCAGCTTTGGCGCTGTCACTGGCGCCGGACATGGTTTTCAGCGTTTCATACCAGGCACCGGTCAGCGCCTTGCCCAACTGCGGATACTTTTTCAGCGTGGCGGTATTCACCACCAGCAAGTCGAGGATTTCGCCCGGGATCTGTGCAGAAGAGAAAATCAGATGGCTGTCCGGTTGCTTTTCCGCTTCGGCCAGCAGCGGGTTCCACGTGACGATGGAATGCACGTCAGACGTGCCGAACGCCGCCACCAGATCGGCATCGGCGGTGTTGACCACTTTGACATCCTTCTCGCTCATGCCCGATTTCTCCAGTGCACGCGCCAGCAGATAGTGAGAGACCGAGAGTTCAACCAGATTGATCGGCTTGCCTTTGAGCGAGGCAATGTTGCCTTTGCCCTTCAGCAAAATACCGTCATTGCCGTTGGAGTAGTCGCCGACGATCAGCGCCGTGCTGTCCACGCCGCCGGTGGCAGGAATGGTCAGGGCATCCATGTTGGTCATGGTGCAGCCGTCAAAGCCACCGGCGGTGTATTGGTTCACCGATTCGATGTAGTCGTTGACCTGCACAAACTGAATGTCGATGCCGTATTTATCGGCCCATTTTTTCACGATGCCGCTTTGCTGGGCGTAATCCCACGGCATCCAGCCCGCGTAAATGGACCAACAGATCTTGAAGGAGGGTTTGTCGGCGGCCAGCGTATTGACGCTGAACAGTGCGACGGTGCAAAGCAACAGCAAGCGAAGGCAGGCTTTGATCATGATGGTTCCTCTGGCGTTAACGGGCGAAATAAAAGCAGGAGGCGGCGAGCAACGATCTCGCTTTCCTCCCGGGCTTTTGTCCCGCCGTGTAACCGTCAGAGGACGGTCGGTCACTCTCGGACCAGCATCTTTCGACCGGAACCCTAGTGACCCATTGCAAATTGTCTGGCGACATCGGTTGCCCGCTATCGCTCCTGCATCTGCATAAACACATTCAAAAAAAGTGCCAATATTTTAATCCATTGAAAAACAACATCATTCACGTTATTTCCAGTTCGAACGGTTCGCCTAGTGCACAGCAATGCAGCGTGAGCGCACCAACATGAAGCGTAACTTCCACCGCGAATATTGATGCACCTCGCAGTTTTAAACGAAGCCCGAAAAAACTTTTATTTACCGTTCAAAGGGTTATTCCTGTCATGTGCCTGTCATCTTTGAACCAATCCAATATTGGTTCGCTTCTTGCCTAAGCTGATAAAGCCGATTGCTCAGCCTTTCATCAGTAAAAGTGCTGGTTAATACGGGATTACCGATCTTTTTATGATGCTTAAACAGGCGAACCAATCATGAGTCACACGTCAGATAGCGCCCGCAACTCCAGTTCTGCTCTGGAGAAACTGCGTCAACTGATCCAGCAACAGGAGCAGCAGCCCGACCGCGCGCTGCCCACGGAACGTGAACTGGCAGAGCGTTTTGGCGTCGGACGCCGTGAGATCCGCCGTGCTCTAGATGTGCTGGAAGAGGAGGGACGCATCTGGCGCAAACAGGGTAAAGGCACCTTTGTTGGCCCTGCTGCACCGGTGCAGCCGCTGGCACTGCACGACCTGCCGCAGCAGTCGAATCTGCTGGAAGTGATGGAAGCACGCTTGCAACTGGAGCCAGGGTTAGCGCGACTGGCCGCCCTGCGCGCCAGTAATGAGCAGATTGCACTGATGAAGCGCCTGCTGGAACGCATGAATGGCATCACGGCACCGGAGGATGGCGACCAGCACGAACTGTGGGACAGCGCCTTTCATCGCGCCATCGCCGAAGCTGCCGGGAATCGCCTGATGCTGGGATTGTTCGATGCCGTGGATGCCGTGCGCCGCGATCCGGGCTGGCAGCATCTGCGGGTGCAGGCGCGCACGCCCGCTCGCCTCAACAACTACGACGACCATCACCAGCGCCTGGTGAATCACATCGCGCAACGCCAGCCGCATGAAGCCGCTGCCGCGATGCGCGAACACTTACTGGCACTGCAACAGGCGCTGCTTGAAGCGCTTTACAGCCATCAGGAGGAGACGCCATGAACGATCATCCGGTGCTTGCCGTTCGCAATCTGCGTGTGCAGTTTCGTGGTTCGCCCGTCACGGTATTGGACGACATCTCATTGACACTGCACGCGGGTGAAACACTGGCGCTGGTTGGGGAATCGGGCTGCGGCAAAAGTATCACCTCGCTCACCTTGATGGGCCTGCAGCCCGCCAGTGCTGAGATTTTGCAAGGCGAGATGCAGTTCGACGGGCGCAGTCTGCGTGATCTAAGTGCCAGCGATTACGCTAGCCTGCGCGGCAATCAGCTGGCGATGATTTTTCAGGAGCCGATGACCTCGCTCAATCCGGCTTTCACCCTCGGCGACCAGCTCAGTGAAGCGGTGATGCGTCATCGGCACGTCAATCGCCGCACGGCGATGGAAGCCGCGCTGACCATCCTGCAAAAAGTGCAGATTCCCGCCCCGGAGATGCGCCTCAAAGCCTACCCGCATCAGTTGTCTGGCGGTATGCGCCAACGCGTGATGATCGCCATGGCATTGATTAACAATCCAAAGCTGCTGATTGCCGATGAGCCAACCACCGCACTCGATGTCACCATTCAGGCACAGATTCTTGCGCTGCTGAATACCCTGAAGCAGGAAACCGGCACCGCCGTATTGATGATTACTCATGACCTGGGCGTGGTGGCGGAAGTCGCGCAGCGTGTGGCAGTGATGTACGCCGGTCAGGTGGTAGAAACCGGCAGCGTGGAAGCGATTTTTAACGATCCCCAGCATCCGTACACCATTGGCCTGATGGGTTCGATTCCCAGCCTGAGCGCACGCAGCGGTGCACTGGCCACCATTCCTGGCCAGGTTCCGTTACCGGAAAACATGCCCGCAGGCTGTCGTTTTGCCAACCGTTGCCCCTTTGCCGAACTCCGCTGTCAGCACAACCGTCCGGCGCTGCGTGCGCTGGCTACCGATCATCAGGTCGCCTGTTTCCGCGCGCCGCTGGAACAGTATGTCTCGTTGGGAGAGATCGCATGAAGCCGATTTTAGAGTGCCGCGATTTAAGCAAAACCTTTGCCGGACCCAACCGCCTGTTCAAACGCAATCGCGGCGTCACCGCAGTGGATCGCGTGTCGTTACAGGTGATGCCGGGTGAGACGCTGGCGATTGTTGGTGAATCGGGGTCGGGTAAATCGACCCTCGGTCGTTTGCTGCTACGTCTGCTGGCGGCCAGTGCCGGAGACGTGTTTTATCAGGGCGAAAGCATTACCGATGCCAGCGGTGCACGCCTGAATCAGCTGCGCCGCGAACTGCAAATCATCTTTCAGGACCCCTTTGCCTCACTAAATCCGCGTATGACGGTGCAACAGATTGTCGGCGAGCCGCTGTGGCTGCATGAAAAACTGAGCCGAGAGGCGCGCCATGCGCGCGTCGCTGAGTTACTGCGCACCGTGGGTTTACCGGCTGCCTGGGCAGAGCGTTATCCGCACGAATTTTCCGGCGGTCAGCGTCAGCGTATCGGCATCGCCCGTGCCCTCGCCTCCCAACCCAAATTGCTGCTTGGCGATGAGCCGGTTTCCGCCTTAGACGTTTCCGTGCAGGCGCAGGTGGTGAATCTGCTGGAAAGCCTGAAACAGCAGTTTGGCCTGACTATGATCATCGTGGCGCACGGTCTGGCGGTGATTCGCCATATGAGCGATCGCGTGGCGGTGATGTATCTCGGCCAGATTGTTGAAGTCGCCACCGTGGACGAGATTTTTGACGCGCCGCTGCACCCCTATACCCAGGCGCTGATCGCTTCTGCGCCGCAGATGCAGCCGGGTGTCAACCGCCAGATTCCGATGTTGCAGGGCGATCTGCCCAATCCAGCCAATCCGCCCAGTGGCTGTCGTTTTCACACACGCTGCCCATGGGCGACATCGGATTGCCGTCAGTTTGAGCCCATTAACCAGGTGCTGAGCGGTGGCCGCCAGATTGCCTGTCATCGCTGGCAGGAGATTAATCGCGATCGCAGCGTCATCGTGATAGCACCCCCTTCTGCCGCCTTTTTACGTCGCCGCGCGCTGTTTGAGCAGGCGGTCAAGCAACAAGCCTAACCCTCTGGAGATTCGCCTGTGAAGAAAGCTCGTATAACGTTACTCACGGCCTTAAGCGGCCTGCTCTTGCTCGGTGCCAGTGCACACAGCCAGGCGGAAAGTGTGATTCGCATTGGTCTGGGTGCCGACCCGGACATGCTCGATCCGCATCTGGCGCGCACCTATTACGGACGTTTCGTGTTTGCGGCTATGTGCGACCGCTTAGTGGATGTGGATGAGAACCTGAAAGTGGTGCCCGGCCTGGCAACCGATTGGGCGTGGAGTGATGACGGCAAAACCCTGACTATGAACCTGCGCGAGGGCGTGACCTTCCAGGATGGCGAGAAGTTTGATGCTAACGCGGTGAAGTTCAATATTGAGCGTGCGCTGACGCTGCCGGGTTCGCTGCGTAAAAGCGAAATCTCTTCCATCGACAGCGTGGAAGTGAGCGGGCCGATGCAGGTGAAGTTCCACCTGAAAACGCCAGATGCGGCGCTGCTCAGCCAGCTCACCGACCGCGCTGGCGCGATGCTGGCACCGGAAGCCGCTAAAAAACCGGACTTCGCGACCCATCCAGTCTGCTCCGGCCCGTATCAGTTTGCCAGCCGCGTGCAGCAGGACCGTATCGTGCTGACGCGCTTTGAAAACTACTGGAACAAAAGCGCATACCACTTCGATAAAGTGATTTTCCTGCCGATCCCGGATGCCTCAGTGCGTCTCGCCAACCTGCGCGCAGGCGATCTCGACCTGACAGAAGGCGTGGCGGCCAGCGATGTGAAAACGGTTGAAGGCGACAGCAAGCTGGCGCTGGCCAAAGTCACCGGCCTCGGTTATCAGGGCATCACCTTCAACATCAATAACGGCAAGGTTGACGCCAACAGCCCGCTAAAAGATCCGCGCGTACGTGAGGCCTTCTCGCTGGCGATCGATCGCGATGCGCTGAATCAGGTGGCGTTTGAAGGCTTATATACCCCATCCAACCAAGCCTTCTCGCCGGTCAGTGCCTATCACGTCAACACACCAATCCCACCGCGTGATGTGGAAAAAGCCAAAGCGCTGCTGAAGGCGGCGGGTGTCACCACGCCGCTCAATCTGACGCTGCTGGTCACCAACAATCCAACGGCACAGCAGGTAGGCCAGGTGATTCAGGCGATGGTCGGTGAAGCGGGCATTAACCTCAACTTGCAGATGAGTGAGTTCGCCAGCTTGTTGGATCGTCAGCAGCGTGGCGATTACCAGCTCAGCTTATCCGGCTGGTCCGGCCGTCCCGATCCCGATGGCAGCATCTACTCGTTTATCAACAGCAAAGGCACGCTCAACGACGGCCGCTACAGCAATCTCCAGGTTGATGAGTGGCTGAACGCCGCACGTCTTACCAACGATCAGGCGCAGCGCCAGGCGTTGTACACCAAGGTGGTGAATCAGCTGCAAACCGATATGCCAATCGCCTATCTCTATTTCGAGCCGCGCATCTTCGGCATGACGAAAAAACTGCTGGGCTTTAAAGCCTGGCCTGATGGCTTAGTACGCCTCGCGGGTGTGAGCATGGCGCAGTAAACCGCTGAGGAGCGATGATGCTGGAACTGATAGTTAAACGCTTACTGCTGGCGATCCCCACGCTGCTGCTGGTGAGCATCATGGTGTTTGCGCTGCAAAAGCTGCTGCCGGGCGATCCGGTGCTGGCGATGGCGGGTGAGGAGCGCGATCCCGCGGTCATCGCGCAACTGCGGGCGGAATATCACCTGGATGATCCGATCCCCACGCAGTATTTCTCGTGGATCGGCAATGCGCTGAAGGGTGATCTGGGCATGTCACTGCGCACCAAAGAGCCGGTAACCTCGCTGATCGCCAGCAAACTGCCGGTGACGCTGGAGCTGTCGCTGCTGGCGATGGTGATTGCGCTGGGGATTGGCATCAGCATGGGCATTATCGCGGCGGTGCGCAAAGACACCTGGGTCGATCACACCACCAACTTTGTCGCGTTATCCGGCATATCGGTGCCGCATTTCTGGCTGGGGATTCTGCTGATCCTGCTGTTTTCCGTGCATCTGCAATGGCTGCCAGCCTCAGGCTTTGTCCCCATCAGTGAAGATGTGGCGCAGAACCTGAAAACGCTGCTGCTGCCCGCTTTAGTGCTGGGGACTGGCCTCGCCGCCACACTGATGCGCCATACACGAGCGTCGATGATCAGCGTGCTAAAGGCCGATTACATCCGCACCGCGCGCGCCAAAGGCCTGCTGGCCCCGAAAGTGGTGCTGAAGCATGCCTTCCGTAACGCGCTGATGCCCATCGTCACGCTCACCACCTTGCTGTTTGGTGAGCTGCTGGGCGGTGCGGTGTTAACCGAGCAGGTTTTCACCCTGCCCGGTTTCGGCAAGATGATTGTCGATGCGGTGTTTAACCGTGATTACGCTGTGGTTCAGGGCGTGGTGCTGGTGGTGGCGATTGGCTTTCTGCTGCTGAATCTGCTGGCCGATGTGCTCTATCTGTTAATCAACCCGAAAATGCGAGGCTAACCATGAGCGAGGTGTTAACAGCAGGCGCAGTGCCTGCGGTTGCAAAGCCCAACCGCCGGGTGCTGAAGAAATTTCTGCGTAATAAGAGTGCGCTGATCGGCGCGGTGATCGTGCTGCTGTTTGTAGCCGTGGCGCTGCTGGCGCCCTGGCTGGCTCCAGCCGATCCGATTAAAGCGAACTTCCTTGCCGTTCGCAAAGCCCCTTCCGCGCTGTTCTGGTTGGGCACGGATGAACTGGGCCGCGATATTCTGTCACGTTTGATTTGGGGCGCGCGCACCTCACTGCTGGCGGGCTGCATCTCCGTGATGATCGCCATTTTGATTGGTGTGCCGCTGGGCTTAATTGCCGGTTACTGGCAGGGCTGGTGCGATGGCATTATCTCGCGCTTTATCGAAGCGCTGCTTGCCTGCCCATTTCTGATTCTGGCGATTGCGTTGGGCGCTTTCCTCGGGCCGAGCTTGTCGAATGCGATGATCGCCATTGGGCTTTCCGCCATGCCGATTTTTGCCCGTTTGACGCGCGGCCAGGTGATTGCCATCCGCCATGAAGAGTATATCGACGGCGCGCGCGCCATCGGTTTGCCGGACCGCTGGATCATCCTGCGTTATGTGCTGCCCAACGTGCTGTCGCCGATTCTGGTACAGGCCACGCTGGCGATTGCCTCGGCGATCATCACGGAAGCCAGCTTGTCATTTCTCGGCCTTGGCCAGCAGCCGCCGTCACCTTCCTGGGGTGCGATGCTGAACACCGCAAAAGGCTATCTGGAGCAGGCACCCTGGATGTCGATTTTCCCTGGATTGGCCATTTTTCTCACTGTGCAGGGCTTCAATCTGCTGGGTGACGGACTGCGCGACGCACTTGATCCGCGCAATGACTCACATTAAGGAACCGTTATGAGCGATTTGGATTTCAACGTTAGTTATGTCTCGCACCGCGCCCCAATGATGGGCCGCAATGCAGTCGCCACCTCACAGCCGCTGGCGGCACAGGCGGGGATGCGCATGTTGCAACAGGGCGGTAATGCGGTAGACGCGGCGATTGCTACGGCGATGGCGCTCACCGTGCTGGAACCCACCGGCAACGGCATCGGCAGCGATGCATTTGCCATTATCTGGGATGGGAAAGCGCTGCATGGCTTAAATGCCTCCGGTCGTTCCCCCGCCAGCTGGAATGCAGAACGCTTTGCCGGACAGAGCACCATGCCGGAAATCGGTTGGGAAGCGGTCACCGTGCCGGGTGCCGTTTCTGCCTGGGTCACGTTGGCCGAGCGCTTTGCCACGCTGCCGCTGACCACGCTGGCACAACCGGCGATCGAATACGCCCGCGACGGCTTCCCGGTTTCGCCGCTGATCGCCCATCTGTGGCAGCGCGGCTACATCAAACTGAAATCCCAGCCGGGCTTTACTGAGTGCTTTGCGCCGGACGGTCGCCCGCCGCGTGCCGGGGAGCTGTTCCGCAATCCGGCGCAGGCCGCCACGCTGCAGAAAATCGCCGAAACTAAAGGTGAAGCCTTCTATCGGGGTGAGTTGGCCGAGAAAATGGTGGCATTTGCCGGGCAGCACGGCGCGGCACTGAGCATGGCCGATCTCAACAACCATCGTGCCGACTGGGTGGATCTGCTATCACGCCCGTTTGCCAACGGTTCGGTGCAGGAGCTGCCGCCTAATGGTCAGGGCATCGCAACCTTGATTGCGCTCGGCATTCTGGAGCAGTGGGACATCGGCAGCTACACGCCGGATTCCGTGCCGTGGCTGCACTTGTCGATTGAAGCGATGAAGCTGGCGCTGGTCGATCTGGATCGTTACGTCACCGATTACGACCATCTGGAATTCCCGGCAGAGTTGCTGCTGAGTGACAGCTACCTCAAGCAGCGCGCTCAGCTCATCAATCCCGATCAGGCCGGTGATTTTACCTTCGGCTCCCCGCAGCAGAGCGGCACCGTGTATCTGTCGACTGCCGATGCCAGCGGCATGATGGTCTCCTTTATTCAGTCCAACTATATGGGCTTTGGTTCAGGCGTGGTGGTGCCGGGCACCGGCATCAGCTTGCAGAATCGCGGCTGCGGCTTCTCGCTCGATCCGCACCATCCGAACGTAGTGGCCGGTAGCAAACGTCCGTTCCACACTATTATTCCGGCGTTTGCGCTGGATGCGGCGGGACAGCCATTGATGTCGTTTGGCGTGATGGGCGGCCCGATGCAGGCGCAGGGGCACTTACAGCTGGCGTTGCGCATCATGCAGCACAAGCAAAACCCGCAGGCAGCGATTGATGCGCCGCGCTGGCGTGTTGAGCAAGGCCGTGCGGTGGTGGTGGAACCGGGTATCGACCGTAATGTGCTGGCGAAACTGCGCGAAATGGGTCACCAGATTACGGTGGAGGATCCATTACAGAGCTACAACTTCGGCGGTGCGCAGGCGATTGTGCGTGACCCGCAGGGCTTCTACATTGCCGCGACTGAAAGCCGTAAGGATGGGCAGGCGCTGGTGTTTTAAATCACAATCTGGCGGCATCAGTGCGGACTGCCAGATGCCGCCAGGTGATTTCAGCCTTCGGGTTCGGTTTTTGCCTGCGTTCGTTGGTGTCGATGGAGCACAACCTTTAGGGCCGACCACCCGCACATTTCTTTCATGACCTTAATCCGGCGCGCCAGAGTGCGCCTTTTCCCACAGTTTGCCGCGCCTCAACCCGTTGTACACGCCAGGCCATTGCACTATCCTTTAGGACCATTCCCACCGAATCGAAATTAGCCATAACAGGAGTTCAACATGGCGTCAGGATTATCCCGCATCTGGATGCGTACCGGCATGCTTATGATCAGCGCACTGGTTGTGCTGCAACTTACCGCCTGTGGCGATAAAGAAGGCGATCAGCGTAAAGCTTTCACCGATTTCCTGCAGAACACCGCGATGCGTAGCGGCGAACATCTGCCAAGCCTGAGCGAAAACCAGAAGCAAACCTTCGGTAACTACGCCAGCGACTACGCCATTTTGTATGGCTTCTCACAGCAGGCCAATCAGGCGGTTGAGCAAGGCATGCGCCCTGTGGTTGATGAACTGGCTGCGATTCGTGTGCCACAAGACTACCTGACCCGTCGCGATAGTCTGCGTCAGGCGAGCGGCAACCTCAGTGTGCTGTCACAGCAGATTCAGAGCGCCAAAATGCAGGCCGACAGCAGCAAAGCCACGCTGAAGCAGCCTGACGATCTGAAGAAAGTGTATGACAGCGTCTACGCCAAAGTGGTGACGCAGCCAGCGGGTACACTGATTCCGTTACTGCCTCAGCTTCAGGCGTTGAGCCAGGCGGCGGTGCAAACCGGTGATTATCTGCAGTCGCAGGGCACGCGTGTGACCTTCAATGACGGTGGCGTTCAGTTCCCAACGCAGGATCAGGCCACGCAGTACAACACCCTGATGAGCAACCTTTCCAGCAATGCTCAAGCCCTGACTCAGGCACAGAATGCTGTGCAGGGTGGTTTGTAACCTCGCTTTTAATGCGTTCAGGGGCGACTAACAGGTCGCCCTTTTCCTGACATACTTTTCATTGCATCTTTCAGATTTTTCGTCACTTCCTTACACCCTACTTATCTGCATCGCTATTGTGTGATCTGACGCATTTTCAACCAAAAATAGTTTGTGATCTCAATCACACTTATGAAACAAACCTGAGCGCCGCAAAGGTGACTTAAGTCACATTTATCCCGTTGTTTTGCTTAAAATTTCGCCTTCGTACTTTTCTTACACTCTATTTATGTGATCTTCATCACCTTATAGCACCCTGACCACCCCAATTTTGAGTGATCTGCATCACACTTATCCCGGATGCTACGCAGCGTAATAAACTAGTGCTAGAGTCCGCGTGCATACAGTGATGCCACGGCCCGCGCCGGAACGGCTCAATAAAAGTCTTAACAAAAACAACCGCGCTCTTATTGCAGCGCGTCTCAATAAGGGGTGGGTTTATGTCCTCATCAGCGAAGGTCAAGGTCCAGAGCTTTGGTCGCTTTCTGAGTAACATGGTGATGCCAAACATCGGTGCGTTTATCGCCTGGGGTATCATCACAGCACTGTTCATCCCAACCGGATGGATTCCAAACGCAACGCTGGCGAAACTCGTCGGCCCAATGATCACTTACCTGCTGCCATTGTTGATCGGTTTCACCGGTGGACGTCTGGTGGGCGGCGATCGCGGTGGCGTGGTCGGTGCCATTACCACCATGGGTGTGATTGTCGGTGCAGATATGCCGATGTTCCTCGGCGCGATGATTGCCGGTCCACTGGGCGGCTGGGCGATCAAAACCTTTGACCGTATGGTTGATGGTAAAATCAAAAGCGGCTTTGAGATGCTGGTTAACAACTTCTCAGCCGGTATCATCGGTATGCTGTTGGCGCTGCTGGCGTTCATCGGCATCGGTCCATTGGTTGAAGGTCTGTCACACATCCTTGCGGCGGGCGTAAACCTGATGGTGCAGAACAACCTGCTGCCACTGACCTCTATCTTTGTTGAACCGGCGAAAATCCTGTTCCTCAATAACGCCATCAACCACGGTATCTTCTCGCCACTGGGTATCCAGCAGGCTAGCGAAGCCGGTAAATCTATCTTCTTCCTGATTGAAGCGAACCCAGGCCCAGGTATGGGTGTGCTGGTTGCCTATATGATTTTTGGTCGCGGTAGCGCCAAACAGTCTGCTGGCGGTGCGGCAATCATCCACTTCCTTGGTGGTATCCACGAAATTTACTTCCCGTACGTGCTGATGGCGCCACGTCTGCTGCTGGCAGTGATCCTCGGTGGTATGACAGGCGTGTTCACCCTGACCGTGCTGAACGGCGGTCTGGTCTCTCCAGCGTCTCCGGGTTCAATCCTCGCGGTACTGGCGATGACGCCAAAAGGCGCGTACTTCGCCAACATCGCAGCGATCATCGCGGCGTTTGCGGTCTCCTTCGTGGTCTCTTCTATCCTGCTGAAAACCAGCAAAGTAAAAGAAGATGACGACATCGAAGCTGCGACTCAGCGTATGCGTGATATGAAAGCGCAGTCGAAAGGTCAGGCCGTTGCCGGTTCTCCGGTTATCGCCGATGCCAACAGCGTTGATGTCAGCCACGTGCGTAAAATCATCGTGGCCTGTGATGCCGGTATGGGTTCCAGCGCCATGGGTGCAGGTGTGCTGCGTAAGAAAGTGCAGGATGCCGGCCTGAGCAATATCTCGGTCACCAACAGTGCGATTAACTCACTGCCGGGCGATGTGGATCTGGTGATTACCCACCGCGATCTGACGGAACGTGCGATGCGTCAGGCACCGCAGGCGCAGCATATTTCACTGAATAACTTCCTCGATAGCGCGCTGTATAGCAATCTGACTGAACGTCTGATCGCCGCTAACCGCAGCGAAGCACATCGTGAAACCGTGCAGACCACACTGGCAGACAGCTACGATGACGGCAGCGCTAACTTGTTCAAACTGGGCGCGGACAACGTGTTCCTCGGCTTGAGCGCCAGCAACAAAGAGCAGGCGATTCGCTTTGCTGGTGAGCAGTTGGTGAAAGGCGGTTATGTCCAGCCAGAGTACGTTGAAGCGATGCTGGAACGTGAAAAGCTGACCCCGACCTATCTCGGTGAGTCTATCGCTGTGCCACACGGCACCGTGGAAGCCAAAGATCGCGTGCTGAAAACTGGCGTGGTGTTCTGCCAGTACCCTGCGGGCGTATTGTTTGGCGAAGAAGCCGATGACGTGGCGCGCCTGGTGATTGGTATTGCGGCTCGCAATAACGAACACATTCAGGTGATTACCAGCCTGACCAACGCGCTGGATGATGACAGCGTGATTGAGAAGCTGGCGAACACCACCAGCGTGCAGGATGTGCTGGATCTGCTGTCAGGTAACACCGCGAAAGCGTAATACCACGTTTTAACTTCCCTGGGGCGGGCAAGCCCGTCCCACATTTCCGGGGCGGATTTGCCCGCCCTTTCGTCATTTGATATGGGTCAAATTTATGAAAGCGTTACATTTTGGAGCAGGTAACATCGGTCGCGGTTTTATCGGTAAGTTGCTGGCTGATGCCGGTATCGAACTGGTCTTCGCGGATGTGAATCAGGTGGTTCTGGATGCCCTTAACGCCCGTCATGAGTATCCGGTTCATGTAGTTGGCGAGCAGGCAAAGGTCGAAATCGTTACCGGCGTTAGCGCAGTGAACAGCACCAGCGACGACATCGTCACGCTGATTGCTGAGGTTGATATCGTTACCACGGCGGTTGGTCCGCAAATTCTGGAGCGCATCGCAGGCGGTGTGGCGAAAGGTCTGGCCAAACGCAGCGACAACGGTAATGTCCGTCCGCTGAATATCATCGCCTGTGAAAACATGGTGCGCGGCACCAGCCAGCTAAAGCAGCACGTTCTGAAAGCGCTGCCAGAACAGTATCACGCGTGGGTTGAAGAGCACGTTGGCTTCGTCGACTCCGCCGTTGACCGCATCGTGCCGCCATCTGAGGCCGGCAGCAACGATCCGCTGGAAGTGACAGTCGAAACCTTCAGCGAATGGATTGTCGATAAAACGCAGTTCAAAGGTGAATTGCCAAACATCCCTGGCATGGAGTTGACTGATAACCTGATGGCATTTGTCGAGCGCAAACTCTTCACGCTGAATACCGGCCATGCCATCACCGCGTATCTTGGCCAGTTAGCTGGCCACGCCACCATCCGTGATGCGATTCTGGATGAGAAAGTGCGTGCCGTGGTGCAGGGTGCGATGCAGGAGAGCGGCGAGGTGCTGATCAAGCGCTATGGCTTTGATGCCGACAAGCACGCCGCTTACATCCAGAAAATCCTCACTCGTTTTGAAAACCCGTACCTGAAAGATGATGTTGAACGTGTTGGCCGCCAGCCGCTGCGTAAACTCAGCGCGGGCGATCGTCTGATCAAACCCACGCTTGGCACCCTTGAGTACCACCTGCCACACGCCAACCTGGTGCAGGGTATTGCTGCCGCGATGCACTACCGCAGCGAAGCCGATCCGCAGGCGCAAGAACTGGCTGCCCTGCTGGCTGAAAAAGGCCCGCAGGCGACGCTGGCCGAGATCTCTGGGCTGGAAGCCAATAGCGAAGTGGTCACCTCAGTGGTGAGCGCTTACAACGCTATGGCATAATGCGCGCCTTTTAATAGCTCACTCGGGCGCGGTGCCAACCGTGCCCGTCGGCGGTAGTGGAACGATGCAGGCAATAATGGAAGAGAAGCAAGCTTTTGAAAACCGGGTGCTTGAGCGCCTGAACGCCGGTCGATCGGTGAGAAGCTTCCTGATCGCCGCCGTTGAGCTATTGGCTGAAGCGGTCAACCTGCTGGTATTGCAGGTTTTCCGCAAAGACGATTACGCCGTGAAGTATGCGGTCGAACCGCTGCTGCTCGGCGATGGCCCGCTGGGCGAACTGTCGGTGCGTCTAAAACTGATTTACGGTTTGGGCGTGATTAATCGCCATGAGTATGAAGATTGTGAGTTGCTGCTGGCGCTGCGTGAAGAACTCAATCACGACACCAGTGATTATCGCTTCACTGACGATGAGATTTTGGGACCCTTTGGTGAACTGCACTGTGTTGTAGCGTGGCCGCCTCAACCTGACTTCACCCGTGACGACGAAGCATTACGCAGTATGCAGCAGCAGCGCTATCTGCAAATGGTGCGCTCTACCATGGTGCTGTCGCTCACCGAGCTGATATCGCGCATCTCCCACAAGCAAGCCTTCAAGAAGCCGGCCGTTTAGGGGCACTGTCGCGGTCGAATCCGCTCCGCTGCAAAATCGCCCCGTTTTGATGTATCCTTTGCCTGTTTTCCTTAACGAGTTTCCCCTGATGAAAGAACAAGAAAAAGCCGAGATCAAACTGCTCAGTGATCAACTGGACGCATTGAATCGCAAAGAACCCCAGCTGCTGGAATCTGGCGATGCCGAAAAACTCGGCGAGCTGCTGCGTGAAAAAGAGAAGCTGGTGCAGGAAATTGAACGTCTGCGCAGTGTTCGCGGTGAGAAACTGAGTAAAGAAGCGCAACAGCTGCAGAAGCTGGGTTTCAGCCGTGAGATCACCAAGAAAGAACAAGCCAACATGGGCGCATTTAAGAAGAGCGTGCGCGGCCTGGTGGTGGTGCATCCAATGACCGCGCTGGGACGTGAGATGGGGCTGAAGGTGATGACCGGCTACGCGAAGCAGCCGTTCTGATACCCGATTACGCGGCGTGTGATACGTCGCGTTCCACGCTCTGTTCCTGCACTGCTTCAACCCCTGCCACGGGTTCAACCCCTGCTGCCAGCAATACCTGGGTGTTCAACGCATCCAACAGTGCATAGCGACGACGATACTCCGCACGTTTCTTACTGGCGATATCTTCCAGTGCTTTCCTTTCCATCTGCAGCGGCAACGTAAACAGGTCGTCGGCACGGGCTTCACCGCCCAGTGACAGCCAGAACTCGCTGTAGCTAGCAAAGAACTTATCACCTTTACTGTGGCGATAACGCATGCTGCGGAACACATGCGTGGTATCTCCTACTGCGCAAATCGCTTGCACGCCACATTGTTGCGCCAGAATAAATACCGCTTCCATTAATAGACGTTTCGGGAATACGCCATGTGCGGCTTTGGTTGCATCGCGAATAACATCATTTGAGATGTGTTTGCGCGGCCCCTGCAATCCACCAATCAATAATGTGCGCTTGCCCTTTTCCTGAATAATGGAAAAAGAGAGCGAGGCAATATTCATGGTTTGATAATGCAGTGTCAGGGTTATTTCACCTTCACGGTCAAAATGTCCTGGGCAGCAATTAATAGCAAACACCTCATCATTTTTTCCGTTAAAAGTGGCAATCACATTTAACACCGGACTCAGCAGTAACTGGCGCAGTTTGGCATTATCCAGTTGATCCATCAGCGTGTAATGGTCAAGCAGTGCCTGCGCACGTTGTGCCACGCTAAAGCCTGCGCGCAGGTAAGGGCGATGCGGTTTAGCCGGCAGTAAACCCTGCATTTTCAGCAGTTGCGGCAGAAACGGCAGTTTCGCTAATGCGCTAAGGTAATTAAATGTTGTAACAGGAAAGATTAATGACCTTAAAGCAAATTTAAAGCGGAACATACTACTATTCCACAACTTATCAGGTCTGACTTTTCCGCTAATTAACGGCAAAAACAGGGATGCCGACGAATCTTTATTCGCCACAGGGGTAGTGATAGTAGACATAGTTATTTTACTTTCGTGTGATCAACTGCGGCTACTCTATGCCCCAAATTATCAACGGCAGGTTAATAACGAACGTAACGGTATTGTCAGCAGAGGTAATCTCGAAGTGGTTTAAGAAGTGTTTAGCTTTCGTAAAGAAAAAAACCGGTGAAGCAGCTTCACCGGTTCTGTGCGTTGGCTATCGCCTGAACTTACTTAGCAGCAGCGAAACGCGCAGCCGCTTCATCCCAGTTCACCACGTTCCAGAACGCTTTGATGTAGTCAGGACGTTTGTTCTGATACTTCAGGTAGTAAGCGTGTTCCCACACATCCAGACCAATGATTGGCTCACCGGATGCGCCAGAGATGGCTTCACCCATCAGCGGGCTATCCTGGTTAGCGGTTGAAACCACAGCCAGTTTATCGCCCTTTTTCACCAGCCACGCCCAGCCTGAACCGAAACGGGTGGTAGCGGCTTTCTCGAACTCAGCCTGGAAAGCTTCAACGCTGCCGAAATCTTTTTCGATAGCGGCTTTCAGTTCGCCTTGCAGGCTGGTGCCCAGTTTCAGGCCTTTCCAGAAGAAGCTGTGGTTAGCGTGGCCGCCTGCGTTGTTACGCAGTGGACCTTTTTTGTCTGCTGGCAGCTGATCCAGTTTAGCGATCAATTCTTCAACCGGCAGGTTAGCGAATTCGGTACCTTCCAGCGCTGCATTCGCGTTGTTAACGTAAGCCTGGTGGTGTTTAGAGTGATGGATTTCCATCGTCTGCTTGTCGAAGTGTGGTTCCAGTGCGTCGTACGCGTAAGGCAGGGATGGCAGTGAATAACTCATGTTCTTCCTCTCCATTTAGTGTTTTGCAGCATCACCTTATCAGGGTGCCGCGTAAGCAGTCGGATCATTATAGTTAAAATCATGATCGGTAAAAGGGTTATCAATGCCTTAGTATTGATAAGGATTTGATGAATCTGGGAAAAGCACCGCACGCAGAGTCACATCTCATGCACGCGATGCCGCAGGATTACATCTTGTGGGTGCTGGCACGCAGCTTGAGCTGTATCGGCAGTTCGTTGATGGCAGGTGGCTCATCGCCTTTCAATGCGGAGAGTAAACGCTTGCCCGCCATGCGCCCCATCTCTTCATAAGGCAGGGCAACGCTGGTGAGCGGCGGTGAGCAGACCGCTGCCAATGGGCCGCCACCGATGCTGGCAATCGCCAGCTGGCTGGGAATGGAGATGCCTGCAGCGTGGCAAGCCATGATGGCACCACACGCCACTTCATCGCTGGTACAAATCAGCACATCCAGTTCCGGCCAGGTCAGCCGGATCTCCGCCAGCAGGCTATGTCCTGCGGCAAAGGTCGGCATTTTCGGCGAGGTCACCACGCGGTGCGGCGCCTGATTTGATGCCAGCATGCCGCTGTGCCAGCCATTCAGCAGTTGGCGGAAAATCGTGGTATTGGTTTGCGTACACAGCAAGCCGAGATGACGATAACCGCGTTCCACCAAACTCTGCACCAGCTGGCGAATCGCTTTAGCGTAATCGACACCAATGCTAATACCCGCAGATTCCTGATGCACCCCGCCGATATCCATCACCGGCAGGCCGGAATTACTCAGCAAACGATGAGCTTCAGCGGCATTGTCGAAGTTGAAATGCACCATCGCCGCCGGATTATACGAGAGCAGCATCTCGATCAACTCGCTCTCTTCCGCCGCCGAGTGGTTGGCTTCCGCCAGCATCATGTTGTAGCCCTGCGGACGCAGAATCTCTTGCAGCGCTTCCGACACAATCGCACTGCCCGGCGTGGCGAACGAAGGCACCACCATGGTGATCAGCTTCGACGATGCCGACGCCAGATTACGCGCCTGGATATTGGGCACGTAAGCCAGTTCGGCGACGGCCGCATCAATTTTGGCGCGGATTTCAGGCGAGACCTTTTCCGGCATGCGTAACGCACGTGATGCCGTCATGGTGCTCACGCCGACCAAACGGGCAACATCGGCCAGTGTGCTTTTGCCGGTACCGCGCCGTTTTTTCTCTGCCATGCCTTCTCCTAGCTGACTTACCACCATTACCCGCACGCAGCTTAAAACCAAATGCGCCAACGTGCCACGTTAATCACCACAGATTCGGGCACGCCTCACCTGCTGAGCATTTTCAGAATCTCCGAGCATGTCAGGTGCTTGCAACGATGACAAACGGGCTGCACAAAAATGTTAGCGATAACACAGTTTTTAACAACATCTGTGTTAGCGCTAACTTTTGCGACAATCATCACAGAAAAGCGCTGAGAAAATCACCTAAAGTGCACTCCATCGACGAATAACCTGGAATTACTGATGCTCACTCAATGGCTGACACCGCAACATATTCGCATCGTAGAACAGGTCAGCGACTGGCAGGACGCGGTACGTTTATCCGCTGAGCCGCTGCTGGCCGAAGGGGCGATCACCCCGGCTTACCTCGATGCCATCTTTACTTCGCATGCCGAACTGGGACCTTACTACGTACTGGCACCCGGCCTGGCGATGCCGCATGCCCGTCCGGAACAGGGCGCGCGTAAGAATGGCTTGTCGTTGCTGCATGTGAAGAACGGTGTGAGCTTTGCAGCGGATGAAAACGATCCGGTGCATGTGGTGATTATGCTGTGCGCCGTTTCCGGCGACGATCATATCCAGATGATCACAGCATTAGCCGAAGTATTCAGTGACGAATCTCGCCTGCAGCAGTTGCTGACGGCGGCAACCCTACCAGCGATTGAAGCTGTTATTACAAATTAACCACCAGAGAATCCTATTATGAAAAAAGTCCTGATTGTGTGCGGTAATGGTTTAGGCAGCAGCTTTATTGTGGAAATGAACGTGAAGAAAATTGTGGCGGAATTAGGGAAAGAGGCCGAAGTGGGCCATACCGATTTAACCACGGCGAAATCGGAACAGGCCGATCTCATTATCAGCGCCAAAGATATTGCCGATCAGTTATCCGGGCATAGCGCGCAGGTATTTGGTCTGACGAATTTATTAGATAACGCCAAAATTAAAGAAATCCTGGCGGAAAATCTGTAATAGCCCGATTTTACTCACATGGAGTAATTATGCTGCAATTTATCATCAAGGATGTTCTCGGAACACCCGCAATACTTGTCGGCCTTTTTTCCCTGATTGGTTTATTACTGCAAAAGAAACCGGTGTCGGATGTAATTTCCGGCACGCTGAAAACCATCATGGGCTTTGTGATTCTTATCGCAGGGGCCAACCTGATTGCGGCAACACTGACCATTTTCAGCCAGCTGTTTGAGCACTCGTTTAATATTCAGGGTGTCGTGCCAAATACTGATGCGATGGCCGCGCTGGCGCAGAAGAGTTACGGTACTGAAACCGCGATGATCATGGTGTTCGGTATGCTGGTGAACATCCTGCTGGCGCGTATCACCCCGCTGAAGTACATCTTCCTGACCGGTCATCACACGCTGTATATGTCGGCGATGCTGGCGGTGATTCTTTCCGTCGGCGGCGTACATGGCTTCTGGCTGGTGCTGATCGGCTCACTGATTCTCGGCACCATGATGGTGGTGTGCCCGGCGATTCTGCAGCCGTTCACACGTAAAATCACCAATTCGGACGATCTGGCGCTCGGCCACTTCGGCTCAACCGGTTATCTGCTGTCTGCGTTGGTCGGTAAAGCGGTGGGCAAAGGCAGTCCATCCACTGAAGAGCTGAAGGTCCCGAAAACCCTCAACTTCCTGCGTGATTCCTCGGTGGCGATTTCGTTGACCATGATGATTCTGTTCATCGCGCTGGTGTTGGTGGCGGGTAAAGAGTTTACCGAAAGCCAGGTGAGTGGCGGTCAGAACTTCATCGTGTTCGCGATTATTCAGTCCATCACCTTTGCGGCTGGCGTCTATATCATCCTCGCCGGTGTGCGTATGGTGATTGCCGAGATCGTGCCCGCCTTCAAAGGCATCGCGGATAAGTTAGTGCCTAACGCCAAACCGGCGCTGGATTGCCCAACCGTGTTCCCGTTCGCACCTAATGCGGTGATCATCGGCTTTCTGTGCAGTTTCTCCGCCGGTCTGATCAGCATGTTCCTGTGCCCATTGTTTGGTCTGAGCGTGATTGTTCCTGGTCTGGTGCCCCACTTCTTCTGCGGTGCCACCGCGGGTGTATACGGCAACATCACGGGTGGACGTCGTGGCGCGGTAGTCGGCTCCTTTGTACAAGGGCTGCTGATCTCCTTCCTGCCGGCGATTCTGCTGCCGCTGATGGGCGACCTCGGCTTTGCTTCGACCACCTTCGGCGACGCGGACTTCGGTATTGTCGGCATCGTACTCGGCCACATTATTTCGTTCTTCCATTGATGTCATAACACAGCGCCTGCGGGCGCTGTTTATGTAATGAGGAAATAAACAATGAACGCTCAATTTTCACCGTCATTAATGTGTATGGATCTCACACGCTTTCGTGAACAGATCGAAGCGATGAATAGTACCGCGGCTTTTTATCATGTCGATATTATGGATGGCAGCTACGTTAAAAATATTACGTTATCGCCGTTCTTTATTGAGAACCTGCGTAAGATTACCGATGTGCCAATTGATGTGCATTTAATGGTCAATCACCCGGAAGATATTATTCCGATGTGCATTGAAGCGGGGGCGGATATTATTAGCTTCCATCCCGAAACCGCGAATAACAAAATATTCCGCCTGCTGAATCAGATTAAGGATGCGGGCCGTCGCTGCGGCGTGGTATTAAACCCGGCGACACCTGCCGAGAGCATTCGTGAATATGCACATCTGCTGGATAAGGTTACGGTGATGTCGGTGGATCCTGGCTTTGCGGGGCAGAAATTTATTCCGGAAACGCTGAACAAGATTCGCCAGCTGATTGCCCTGCGCGAAGAGCACGGTTATCACTATCTGACCGAGATTGATGGTTCCTGCAATGCGCGCACCTTTAAGCAGATCGCGGCTTCTGGTGTGGATGTGTTTATCGTTGGCACGTCAGGTTTGTTCAATCTGGATGACGATGTGGCGCAGGCGTGGCAGAAGATGGAAAGCATTTTTGCCGAGGAAACGGCAGCCGCGTAATCCTTTCCAGGTGCGCATCCACGTGCACATTGAGTGAAACGTGCAGATTCTCAGCCGGGTCGCCAGGAATGGCGACCCGCTTCATCTTCCTGATACTGCTTTGGGGCAACCTTAGCCTTTTACCGACCCAGCTCGGTCAGTGACTTATCCAGCGCACCCACCAGCCAATCAATATCCGATTCCTGGAACGCCAATGGTGGACGCAGCTTCAGTACGTTGCCATACGGCCCGGCCACCGACGTCAGCACATGGTGATCGCGCAGCTTCTCGGTGAGATCCAGCGCCAGCGCTTTATCCGGCGTTTTGCTGGTGCGGTCCTGTACCAGTTCGAAGCCGATAAACAGCCCCGCTCCGCGCACATCTCCAATGCTTTCATGGCGATCCATTAACTTCTGCAACTCGGCGAGCAGTTTGGCACCCACCACGCGGCTGTGCTCTTGCAAGCCCTCTTCTTTAATCACCGTCAATACCGCCTGCGCCGCCGCCATAGCAACCGGGTTACCGCCAAAGGTGTTGAAGTAAGGGATATCGTCACTAAACGCCGCCAGCACATCACTCTTCGCCAGCAGGCCGGAAACCGGAATGCCGTTACCCATCGGCTTACCCGTGGTCACCACATCCGGCACCACGCCGTGACGGGCAAAGCCCCAGAATGCATCGCCGGTACGACCGAAGCCAGGCTGCACTTCATCGGCGATGAAGATACCGCCGTTGGCGTGCACCACATCCACCGCCTTTTGCAGGAAACCGCGTGGATTCGGTAACACACCATCGGAAGAGAAGATCGAATCCGCGAGGAAGCCAGCAAATTTAATGCCGTGTGCTTTCATGTCATCGATCTGTTTCTGAATTTCGTTGGCAAACCATTCGCCGAGATCCGGTGCGTTGACGCGGTAGGCATCCGGCGGCGAAACCAGGCGTGTAGTGGCCGCCAGTGGCTGCCCGCTGCCCAGTGCCGGGGAGACGCCAGACGTGAGATCGCTGGTGCCGTGATAGGCCTCCTGCGACACAATAATCCCGGTACCGCCGCTGAAGGCACGTGCCACGCGGATCGCCAAATCGTTAGCTTCCGACCCGGTGCACATATACATAGCACGGTCGATGGCGTCTGGCGTGGTTGCCAGCAGCTCTTCGGTGTAATCAAGAATGCGTTCGTGCAGATAACGGGTGTGGGTGTTCAGCATCTTCATCTGCTGGTTTACCGCTTCGATCACCGCCGGATGGCAGTGGCCAATACTGGCCACGTTGTTGTACACATCGAGATATTTGTTACCTGCGGCATCCCACAGATACTGCCCTTCACCGCGCACCAGATGCACCGGCTTACGATAAAACAGGCGATACGACTCGCCCAACACTTTGCTGCGCTTGTCCGTCAGCTGGCGGGTTGCTGCATCCAGACCGTCGGCGTGCTCAGCACGAAAACTGTTGGTGTCCATGATGGTGGAACGTGTAGCCATGGTAACTCCCGTTGCGAAGGTGAAAGGGGTGCATGATGTGTGACCGTTGTCACCATCATGCCTGCTTTAACGAGAAATGCAACCAAATACACAAATACAACCAAATACACATGACGCCGTAATGACACTCAGGTAAGCTTAGGCCCAGATTATTACGCTATAGGGAAAAGTCATGCTGCAGGAAACCCGCTTACACCGCATTCGAGCCCTGCTGACCACGCAGCATCAGGTCAGCACCGAGCGCATTATCAATGAGCTGGGTATTTCACGGGAAACGGCACGGCGAGATATTATTGAGCTGGAAGCGCAGGGCTTTGCGCGACGGGTACACGGCGGTTTGGTGGCGGTGGATAGCCAACCGGAGCCGCCGTTACAGGTGCGGCGCAGTGCCCAGGCAAAAGAGAAACGCGCGATTGCCGTGGCGGCCGCACAGCATTTGCAGCCGGGACAGACGCTGTTTCTCGATGCTGGCACCACCACCACCATGCTGGCGGAGCAGCTGCGCAGCATGTCCGGCTTAACCATTATCACTAATAGTTTGCAGGCTGCACTGGCGCTAAGCGCCGCCGAAGAACATGAAGCGCTGAATAATCAGGTGATTTTGCTCGGTGGGATGATGATGGCAGGTGCGCAGCAGACGCGCGGTGAAATCACGGTTGGCGAGATTTGCCGCTATCGCGCCGACGTTGCGCTTCTGTCGCCGGTCGGCATTGATGCTAAAAACGGTGCTAGCAGTTTCCATCCTCATGAAGCGGCGATTGCTCGCGCCATGGTGCAGCAGGCTGCGCGCACCTTCTTACTGGCAGATCACAGCAAGCTGGGGGTGATCAGCCGCAGGGTGTACGCGCCGATTGGAGACGTGGATTTGCTTATTTGCGACGCCGGCCCTGCCAAAGCTGGCGCATTAGCCTCGCTCCAGCAGGCGCTGCCACAGGTACAGGTGGTTTAAATCAGGCGCTGTGGATGGCTATACACCGTAGCGCGTCCCGGTTTACTAAACCCTATCAGCGTTAAATGACAACGCTCGGCGACCTCAACGGCAAGTTGGGTCGCCGCAGATACCGCAAATAATATCTCCACGCCGCACATCGCTGATTTCTGCACCATCTCATAACTGGCGCGGCTGGAGACTAACACTGCACCTTGTTGCCACGGCTGCTGGCTGCGATGCCCCAGCAGTTTATCCAGCGCCACATGGCGGCCCACGTCTTCGCAACCACCGAGCAATTCCCCCTGCGGCGACATCCATGCCGCCGCGTGCGTGCATCCGGTGAGATTGCCGATGGGTTGGTAATTGCGCAGTTGCGCCAGCCCGCTATCGAGTTTTGCCAGGTCGAAGGTTTGGGTAAACGGCAACGGTTGCAGCGGTTTACCAATCTGGTCGAGTTGTTCCACGCCGCACACGCCACAGCCGGTTCTGCCCGCCATGGCACGGCGCTGCTCTTTTAGCGCCATAAAGCGGCGGCTGGAGAGTTCGATCTGCACTTCAATACCGTTGCAGCCGGGCACCACATCCATGCCGAAAATCTCATCAGGCTTCTCAATAATGCCTTCTGAGAGTGAGAAACCGAGCGCAAACGCCTCAAGATCGTTGGGCGTGGCCATCATCACCACATGGGAAATGCCGTTATACACCAGCGCGATCGGCACCTCTTGTGCCAGCCAATCGGTTTCAGACGTGCTGATATCACGCCGCTGACGTACCTGCGCCTGCACTGCGCCTGAGATCTCACTCACACTCTGATGACTTTCCTGTGCTTTAACTTTCACTTTGCTCGCCTCGGACAACAACCACATTAAAGCAGTGGTATTATTTCGCTGCTATTCTCACACTATTAGTTGGGTCATTGTGAACTTCGGCCCAACGCATCACAAAAAATTTTGCCCGTCATGCGGATGGTGGCAAGGCAGTAAACCCATTCAAGCCGGGAGCTTACACCAGCAAACGACGGGAACGAATGGGCGCAGGCCACGCAGCGACAATACGCACGACGCAGGCAAATTGTAGCAATGTCGACTCAAGGATTAACCATGAACGTCAGCCGAAGAAAATTCTTCAAAATCTGTGCTGGCGGTATGGCAGGGACATCGGCAGCACTCCTCGGCTTTACGCCAGAGGTGGCGCTGGCGGAAACGCGACAGTACAAGCTGCTGCGTGCCCGCGAAACCCGCAACACCTGCACTTACTGCTCAGTGGGCTGTGGCTTATTAATGTATAGCCTCGGTGACGGCGCGAAAAACGCCAAAGAGACCATTTTCCACATTGAAGGCGATCCGGATCATCCGGTGAGTCGTGGTGCATTGTGCCCCAAAGGCGCTGGCCTGCTGGATTTTGTCCACAGTGAAAGCCGCCTGCACTACCCTGAATACCGCGCGCCAGGCTCCGATAAATGGCAGCGTATCAGTTGGGATGACGCCTTTGATCGTATCGCGAAACTGCTGAAAGCGGATCGCGACGCCAACTTTATCGCGCAAAACGCCGCAGGCGTTACCGTGAACCGCTGGCTGTCATCAGGCATGCTGTGTGCATCCGCATCCAGCAATGAAACCGGCTATTTAACCCAAAAATTTACCCGATCGCTCGGCATGTTAGCGGTCGACAACCAGGCACGCGTTTGACACGGACCAACGGTAGCAAGTCTTGCTCCAACATTTGGTCGCGGTGCGATGACCAACCACTGGGTCGACATCCGTAATGCCAATCTGATCGTTGTGATGGGTGGCAACGCCGCTGAAGCGCATCCTGTGGGATTCCGCTGGGCGATGGAAGCCAAGATTCACAATAAAGCCAAATTGATTGTTATCGATCCCCGCTTCACGCGTACGGCATCGGTGGCAGACTTTTACACGCCGATTCGTTCCGGCACCGACATTGCTTTCCTGTCGGGTGTGCTGCTGTGGCTGCTGCAAAATGACAAAATTCAGCATGAATATGTGCAGGCGTACACCAACGCCAGCCTGATTGTGCGCGAGGATTATCATTTCGATGAGGGCCTGTTCAGCGGCTACGACGACGAAAATCGCAAATACGATAAAACCAGCTGGAACTATGAACTGGGCGATGACGGCTTTGCCAAACGTGATGACAGCCTGCAACATCCACGCTGTGTGTGGAATCTGCTGAAACAGCACGTCAGCCGCTACACGCCAGAAATGGTGTCACGCATCTGTGGCACGCCGAAAGAGGACTTCCTGCACGTCTGCGAGCTGATCGGTGAGACCAGCGCGCGCGATCGCACCACCTCGTTCTTGTATGCGCTGGGTTGGACGCAGCACTCGGTCGGTGCGCAAAATATCCGCACCATGGCGATGATCCAGCTGTTGCTCGGCAACATGGGCATGGCGGGCGGCGGGGTTAACGCCCTGCGCGGTCACTCCAACATTCAGGGGCTCACCGATCTCGGTCTGCTGTCGCAAAGTTTGCCAGGTTATATGACATTGCCGTCGGAGAAACAGACCGATCTGCAAACCTACCTCGCGGCCAACACGCCGAAACCGACGCTACCCGGCCAGGTGAACTACTGGGGTAACTACCCGAAATTCTTTGTCAGCATGATGAAGGCCTTCTTTGGCGACAAAGCGCAAGCAGAGAACAGCTGGGGATTCGACTGGTTACCGAAGTGGGACAAAGGCTACGACGTTTTGCAGTACTTCGAGATGATGTCGCAGGGCAAAGTGAATGGCTATCTTTGTCAGGGCTTTAACCCGGTGGCCTCGTTCCCGAACAAACGCAAAGTGATCGATTCACTGTCGAAGCTCAAGTTCCTGGTGACCATCGACCCGCTCAACACCGAAACCTCGACCTTCTGGCAAAACCACGGTGAGTTTAACGATGTGGATCCGGCGAAGATTCAGACCGAGGTTTTCCGCCTGCCCTCCACCTGCTTCGCGGAAGAGAATGGCTCCATCGTTAACTCCGGTCGCTGGCTGCAGTGGCACTTCAAAGGTCAGGATGCACCCGGCGAAGCGCTGAATGACGGTGAAATCCTCTCCGGTATCTACAGCCGTCTGCGCAAAATGTACGCCAGTGAGGGCGGTGCCTTGCCCGAACAGGTGCTGAACATGACGTGGAACTACCAGACGCCTGATAATCCGGCGTCGGAAGAAGTGGCGATGGAGAGCAACGGCAAAGCGCTGGCGGATGTGTTCGATGACAAAGGCACGTTGCTGGTGAAAAAAGGCCAGCAGCTCAGTAGCTTTGCGCAGTTGAAAGATGACGGCAGCACCAGCAGCGGCTGCTGGATTTTTGCGGGCAGCTGGACGCCAGATGGCAACCAGATGGCGCGGCGTGATAACACCGATCCGAGTGGATTGGGCAATACGCTGAACTGGAGTTGGGCATGGCCGCTCAATCGTCGCATCCTCTACAACCGCGCATCGGCCGACCCGCAAGGGAATCCGTGGGATCCGAAACGGCAGATCCTCAAGTGGGATGGCAGTAAATGGGGCGGCATGGATATTCCGGATTACAGCACCGCCGCACCGGGTAGCAATGTGGGGCCGTTTATCATGCAGCCAGAAGGCATGGGCCGCCTGTTCGCGCTCGATAAAATGGCCGAAGGTCCTTTCCCGGAACACTACGAGCCGTTTGAAACGCCACTCGGTACTAACCCACTGCATCCGAACGTCATTTCGAACCCGGCAGCACGCGTGTTCAAAGACGATCTGGCGGCGATGGGTAAAGCCGAGCACTTCCCGTATGTCGGCACCACTTATCGTCTGACCGAACATTTCCACTACTGGACCAAACACGCGTTGCTGAATGCCATCGCGCAGCCGGAGCAGTTTGTGGAGATTGGCGAGAAACTGGCCAACAAGCTGGGCATCGTGCAGGGCGATACGGTGAAAGTCAGCTCCAATCGCGGTTACATCAAAGCCAAAGCGGTGGTCACCAAACGCCTTCGCCCACTTGATGTGGATGGCAAAACCGTCGATACCGTCGGCATTCCGATTCACTGGGGTTATCAGGGCATTGCGAAGAAAGGCTTTATCGCCAATACCCTGACGCCGTTTGTCGGTGATGCCAACACGCAAACGCCCGAGTTTAAGGCGTTCCTGGTTAACGTTGAGAAGGTGTAGGAGAACGTAGATGGCTTATCAATCACAAGACATTATCCGCCGCTCCGCCACCAATGGTTTCACGCCTGCCCCGCAGGCGCGTAATCATCAGCAGGAGGTGGCGAAGCTGATCGACGTGACCACCTGCATCGGTTGCAAAGCCTGCCAGGTGGCGTGTTCAGAGTGGAACGACATCCGCGATGAGGTTGGGCATAACGTTGGGGTGTATGACAACCCAGCGGATCTGACCGCCAAATCCTGGACGGTGATGCGCTTCTCAGAAGTGGAGGAGAATGGCAAGTTAGAGTGGCTTATCCGCAAGGATGGGTGCATGCACTGCGCCGATCCCGGCTGCCTGAAAGCCTGTCCGTCCGAAGGTGCCATTATTCAGTACGCCAACGGCATCGTCGATTTTCAGTCCGAGCAGTGCATTGGCTGCGGCTACTGCATTGCCGGCTGTCCGTTCGACGTGCCGCGCCTGAATAAAGACGACAACCGCGTGTATAAATGCACACTGTGCGTCGATCGTGTCAATGTCGGTCAGGAACCCGCCTGTGTGAAAACCTGCCCGACCGGCGCGATTCATTTCGGCAGTAAAACCGATATGCAGGCGCTGGCGGCAGAACGCGTGGCGGAGCTGAATACGCGCGGCTATGAGAATGCGGGCTTGTACGATCCGGAAGGCGTCGGCGGCACGCATGTCATGTACGTGCTGCATCATGCTGATAAACCACAGCTGTATCACGGTTTGCCAGAAAACCCGAGCATCAGTCCGGCGGTCACCTTCTGGAAAGGTATCTGGAAACCGCTGGCGGCCATCGGTTTCGCCGCCACCTTTGCTGCCTCGATATTCCACTATGTTGGCGTCGGGCCGAACCGGGTGGAAGATGAGGAAGACAACCTGCACGAAAAAGAGGAGCGCGAATGATGAAAAAGCGCGATCGTCTGGTGCGCTACAGCGCACCGGAACGCATCAATCACTGGATTGTGGCGTTCTGTTTTGTTCTGGCAGCCCTGAGCGGGCTGGGTTTCTTCTTTCCCTCCTTTAACTGGCTGATGCACGTTTTGGGCACGCCACAACTGGCGCGCATCCTGCATCCGTTTGTTGGCGTGGTGATGTTTGCTGCTTTTCTGATCATGTTTTTGCGCTACTGGAAACAGAATCTGATTAATCGCGAAGATCTGATCTGGGCGAAAAACATCAATAAGATCGTACGCAATGAAGAGGTGGGTGATACCGGCAAATACAACTTCGGGCAGAAGTGTGTGTTCTGGGCTGCTATCATCAGCTTAGTCTTGCTGCTGGCGAGCGGAGTGGTTATCTGGCGTCCTTACTTTGCAGGCGCCTTTGCGATTCCGCTGATTCGCGCCGCTTTGGTGGTGCATTCGGTCTCAGCTGTGGCATTAATCGTGGTGATTATGGTGCATATCTACGCGGCCCTGTGGGTCAAAGGCACCATTACTGCCATGGTTGAGGGCTGGGTGCCGGCCGCGTGGGCGAAGAAACATCATCCACGCTGGTATCGTGAGCAGCGCCAACGCCAAACACAACAGGAAAAACGTCCCTGATGAGTATTCGCATTATCCCGCAGGACCAGCTGGAGAAAGGCGAAAAAAACACGGCGGAACAGGTTCCGCCGCTGCTTTTCCCTCGGCTGAAAAATCTGTACAGCCGCCGTGCAGCGCGTTTGCGTGAGCTGGCCGCGAAGAATCCGCTGGGTGATTATCTGCGCTTTGCTGCGGTGATCGCGCAGGCGCAAGACATCGTGCTGTACGATCATCCGCTGCAACTCGATTTGCGCCAGCGTTTGGCTGAAAGCGCCGAACAGGGTAAACCGCCGCTCGATATCCACACCTACCCCCGCGATGCCCACTGGCAGCGTCTGCTGCATTCGCTGATTGCCGAGCTGAAGCCCGAGATGAGCGGCCAGGCATTGGCGGTGCTGGAGAACCTGGAGAAAGCCTCCTCTTCCGAGCTGGAAGGCCTGGCCAGTGCGCTACTGGAGGGTGATTTTGCGCAGGTCAGCAGCGATAAAGCCCCGTTTATTTGGGCAGCGCTTTCGATCTATTGGGCCCAAATGGCAGCGCTGATCCCTGGCAAAGCCCGCGCAGAATACGGCGAGCATCGCCAGTTCTGCCCGGTGTGCGCCAGCGTGCCGGTCACCAGCGTGGTGCATATGGATGTAGGCCAGCAGGGGCTGCGTTATCTACACTGTAATCTGTGTGAAAGTGAATGGTATGTGGTGCGCAGCAAGTGCTCCAACTGCGAGCAAACGCGCGACCTGCACTATTGGTCACTCGACAGCGAAAGAGCCGCAGTGAAAGCCGAAAGCTGTGGTGACTGCGGCACCTATCTGAAGATGTTGTATCAGGAGAAGGATCCGGCGGTGGAACCGGTGGCCGATGACTTGGCCTCGCTGGTGCTGGATGCGCGTATGGAGCAAGAAGGTTTTGCGCGCAGCAGCCTGAATCCGTTTATGTTTCCTGGGGATTGAGCAAATTGCCGCTTTCCTACGAACTGTCGCGGCACGATTTATCGCGCTGTTTTTGAGCCAGACAACAACGTGCAATAAATCGCGCCGCTACAATTTGTGTACCTATCACTGTCGCAAAGGAAACACCTGATGAAACTGATTGGCAGCTACACCAGCCCTTTTGTCCGCAAAATTTCAGTGATCCTGTTGGAAAAAGGCCTGGTGTTCGAATTTGTTAACCAGTCGCCTTGGGTGGAAGACAGCCACGTGCCGCACTATAACCCGCTGGGCAAAGTGCCTGCACTGGTAGACGATAACCATCTCACCTGGTTTGATTCTTCGATTATCGCCCAGGTCATTGAGCTACGCGGTGACGCCCCTGCTCTGTTGCCGGATGACGCCCTGCTCGCTCTGCAGGTGCGCCAGCTGGAAAAGCTTGCCGATGGCATCAACGATGCCGCCGTGATGATTGTGCGCGAACAGATGCGCCCCGGCGATCAACAGTCCGAAGAAGTGCTAATGCGTAATCGCGAGAAAATTTTGCGTGGGTTGGATGCGCTGGAAACGGCGGCGGCCCAGGGTGAACTGTTGAACAGCGGCACCCTCAATCTGGCCGACATCGCCACTGGCTGTATGATTGGCTATCTCAACTTCCGCCGCGTGCTGCCCAACTGGTGTGTGAATCGCCCGGCGTTGATCAAGCTGGCCGATACGTTGTTTGCGCGGGAGAGTTTTGCCCGCACCGTACCGCCTTCCAGCTAAGTCAGATAATGAAAACTCTCTACTCGCAACTGCCTGCCATCGACAGCCTGCTGCGCGATCCCGCTTTGCAGCCGCTACTGCTGCAATCCGGCACCGCGTTTACCACCCGTCAGTTGCGGGCGATGCAGCAAGACGCACGCATCCATATTCAACAGCATCAAACTTTACCCAGCTGGCATCTTAACTGGCCGGAAGAAGCGCAACGTCGTGCGCATCAACTGCAGCAGAGCGCACTGCGTCCGGTGTTCAATCTCACCGGCACCGTGCTGCACACCAATTTGGGCCGCGCCCAGTTAAGCGATAGCGCAATTGAGGCGGTCAACGCCTGTTTGCGCCAGCCGGTGACGCTGGAGTATGCGCTGGATGATGCGTCGCGTGGTCATCGCGATCGTGCGGTGAGTGCACTGCTGTGTGAACTCACTGGCGCAGAAGCGGCCTGTATCGTGAACAACAACGCCGCCGCCGTGCTGCTGATGCTGGCCGCACTGGCGCCGGGTCGCGAAGTGATTGTCTCACGCGGTGAGCTGGTCGAAATCGGCGGCGCGTTCCGCATCCCCGATGTGATGCGCCAGGCGGGCTGCCAGCTGGTTGAAGTCGGCACCACTAATCGTACCCATCTGAAAGATTATCGTGCTGGCATCAGCGACAACACCGGCTTGCTGATGAAAGTGCACACCAGCAACTACCAGATTCAGGGCTTCACTCATGCGGTCGCGGAAGCCGAGTTGGTGGCGTTGGCGGCGGAGCATCAGCTGCCAGTGATCACCGATTTGGGCAGCGGTTCGCTTATCGATATGACCGCTTTTAATTTGCCTGCCGAACCGATGCCGCAGCAGCTGATTGCCGCAGGCGTGGATCTGGTGAGTTTTTCCGGCGATAAACTGCTGGGCGGCCCGCAAGCGGGGATTATCGTCGGCAAACAGGCACTTATCGATCGGCTGCAACAGCATCCGCTCAAGCGAGCCTTACGCGTCGATAAAATGACGCTGGCTGCGCTGGAAGCCACTTTGCAGCTTTATCGTCAGCCCGAAACCTTGCAAGAAGCGCTGCCTACCCTGCGCCTGCTGACACGACCGCCGCATGAGATTTTGCAGCAGGCCGAACGGCTGATGCCTGCGCTGGAACACGCCTATGGCGCTGATTTTTCCCTCAATATCGCCGCCTGTTCGTCGCAAATCGGCAGCGGTTCATTACCCGTTGAGCGCTTACCGAGTTTTGCCATCACGTTTAGCCCACGTGAATCTCACGGCAGCTCGCTGGATGCACTGGCGCAACGCTGGCGTGCATTATCACAACCGGTGATTGGCCGCATCCAGGAAGGAAGACTGTGGCTGGATTTACGCTGCCTTGAAGATGAAGCGGCGCTGATACGGACCTTAACCACATGATTATCGCCACCGCTGGACACGTCGATCACGGTAAAACCGCACTGCTACAGGCGTTAACCGGTGTCGATGCCGATCGCCTGCCTGAGGAGAAACGGCGCGGCATGACCATCGATCTCGGCTACGCCTACTGGCCGCAACCGGATGGCCGCGTTGTGGGCTTTATCGATGTGCCAGGACACGAGAAATTCCTCGCCAATATGCTGGCGGGCATCGGCGGTATTCATCATGCACTGCTGGTGGTAGCGTGCGACGACGGTGTGATGCCGCAAACGCGTGAGCATCTGCAACTGCTAAGCCTGGTCGGGCAACCCCCGCTTAGCGTGGCGTTGACCAAAGCGGATCGCGTCGACGTCGTCCGTATCGCTGAAGTGCAGCATCAGGTGGCGGAGTTGACGCAGCAACTGGGCTGGCTGGCAGTACCGCAATTTGTCACCAGCAGTACCACCCAGCAAGGCATCGACGCGCTGCGCCAGCACTTGAGTGAACTACGCGCACCGGATGTCGATATGGGTCGCCGCTTCCGCCTCGCCATTGACCGCGCGTTTACCCTCAAAGGCAGCGGATTAGTGGTCACCGGCACCGCCCTGGCGGGTGAAGTCAGCGTAGGCGATACCTTGTGGCTCAGCCGCCTCAATTTGCCCGTGCGCGTGCGTTCGCTGCATGCGCAGAATCAGTCAGTGACGCGTGCGCAGGCCGGAGAACGTATCGCGCTGAATATCGTCGGCGATGTGGAGAAAGACCAGATTGCTCGCGGTGACTGGCTGCTGGCACAACCGCAACCCTCGGGCACCCAGCGACTGATCGTGGCGCTGCGTTTGCTACAGCCGTTAAGAAATCCCTCGCAGCCGGTACATCTTCACCATGCCGCCAGTCATGTGACTGGCCGACTGAACCTGATTGCGGGCGAACTGGCAGAACTGGTGCTCAACGAGCCGCTGTGGCTGGCGGAAAACGATCGGCTGATTATCCGCGACAGCAATGCACAGCTCACGCTCGGTGGCGGACGGGTGCTGCTGCTGAACAGCAAGAAACGCGGCAAGCGCCATCCTGATTATCTTGACTGGCTGCAACAGCTGGCGGCGGCGGAAGCTGATGAGGAGAGTCTGCAGGCGCACCTGGCTCAGCAACCCGTCGACATGGCCGAGCTGAGTTGGGCACGCCAGCTGAGTGACGATGCACTCAACAACCTGCTGGACAAGGTGGCGCCCGTGCGACTCGGCAGCGCCATCATGGCTGTGGAACAGGCCAATGACTGGCAGCAGCGTCTGCTGGAGGCACTCACTGCGTTTCATCAGCAGCACCCTGAAGTGCCGGGCATTGGTCGCGATCGCTTGCGTCGCGTGGCTCTCCCCCACCAGCCGCCGGAACAGGTTATCGCATTGATCGATCGGCTGCTTTCACAAGGCCAGTTGCAGCACCGGCAAGGCTGGTTGCATTTGCCTGATTTCGAACCGCGCTTCAATCCCCAGGAAGAAACGCTGTGGCAGCAGGTTGGTCCGCTGTTTGGTGACCAGCCGCTATGGGTGCGCGATATCGCACTGGCCACCCAGCAAGATGAAGAATCCATTCGCAGCCTGCTGCTCACCGCCGCGCGCCTCGGTCACATCACGGCGATCGTGCGCGATCGCTACTATCGCAGCGAGCAGATCCAGATCTTCGCCGATCTGATTCGCCAGCGTGACGCCAACGGTGGCAGCACCAGCGCCGCCGATTTCCGCAATCAGCTCGGCACCGGACGTAAAATCGCGGTACAGATTCTGGAATTCTTCGATCGCAGCGGTTTCACCCGCCGTCGTGGCAACGATCACCTGTTGCGCGATGCCCGCCTGTTCGACACCAGCGCTTAATCCTTCGCGTTGCTTCGCAGTTCTCGCTGTAACTGCGCTGCAACGCCGATTCCGCGTTGCTCAAAAATGTGCCAGGATGTAAGAATATTTCTTACATTGGGGCACAATGATGGCACGTACCATGACAATCGATTTAGGTGATGAACTGCGCGAGTTTGTTGAATCTCTGGTGGCTTCCGGTGATTACCGTACTCAAAGCGAGGTGGTGCGCGACTCGCTGCGTTTACTGCGTGAGAAGCAGGCGGCGTCGAAGCTGGAGAATTTAAGAAGGTTGATTCAGGAGGGGATGGGCAGTGGAGAGCCCATTCCCTGGGACGTAGACGATTTTCTACGGAGAGCGAAAGCCAGGGCAGGCATTTATGAAAAAAGAAATAGTGATAACACCGAGAGCGAGTGAAGATTTACTGACTATCTGGCTTTATGGATGCTGGAATTTTGGTGAGCCACAGGCTGATCGCTATGCCATGAAAATAAATAAATTATTTTCCAGCCTTCAGGTAAATAACCTGGGACGACGCCGCACAGATTATGGCCGTGATTTTTACTCCATCATCCACAGCGAACATATCGTCATCTACCGCGTTGAACCTGAGCAAATCGTCATTGCTCGTATTCTGCATCATTCTCAAGATTATCCTTCCCATATCACCTGGGACACCTCGTTTTAAAAAAACAAAAAGGGACGATTTCTCGTCCCTTCGGTTCACTTCAACACATCGCTTACTGCAGCAGTGAAATATCCGCTACCTGCAGGAACAGTGCGCGCAGTTGCGCCAGCAGCGTCAGGCGGTTAATACGCACTTCCGCTTCATCGGCGTTCACCATCACGTTATCGAAGAAGTTATCGACCGCTTCACGCAATTGTGCCAGCTCCACCAGCGCATCCTGATAGCGGCCTTCCGCGAAGTACGGCTGCAGTTTGTCACCCAACGCCGTCACGAAAGTCGCCAGCTGGATCTCAGCGTTCTCTTTCAACAGAGATGCCTGCACGCTGTCGTTGAGGGTTTCGGTGGCTTTCGCCAGGATGTTGGACACACGCTTGTTGGCCGCAGCCAGCGACGATGCCGCTTCCAGCGTACGGAAGTGGGAAACCGCCTTCATACGCGCATCGAAATCTGCCGGACGGGTTGGACGACGTGCCAGTACTGCCTGAATGGTGTCGACGCTGTGGCCCTCTTCCTGATACCAGGTACGGAAACGACCCAGCATGAAGTCGATCACTTCATCCACCACTTTGCCGTTGCTCAGCTTGCTGCCGTAGAGACGCACCGCTTCTTCGGTCAGCGTTTGCAGATCGAGTGGCAGGTTCTTCTCAACGATAATACGCAGCACGCCCAGCGCAGCACGGCGCAGTGCGAACGGGTCTTTATCGCCTTTTGGATGCTGACCAATGCCGAAGATGCCCGCAAGGGTATCCATCTTGTCGGCAATCGCGACAGCACAAGCTACGAGGTTCGATGGCAGTGCATCACCGGCAAAGCGCGGCTGATACTGCTCGTTCAGCGCCACCGCGACATCTTCGGCTTCGCCATCATGACGTGCATAGTGCATGCCCATCACGCCCTGCGTATCGGTGAACTCGAAGACCATGTTGGTCATCAGGTCACACTTCGACAGCAGGCCCGCGCGGGTGGCGTGGTTCACATCGGCACCAATCTGAGCGGCAATCCAGCCCGCCAGCGCCTGAATGCGGTCCGTTTTATCACGCAGCGTACCCAGCTCTTTCTGGAACAGTACGGTCTCCAGACGCGGCAGGTTATCTTCAAGACGCTTTTTACGGTCAGTGTTGAAGAAGAACTCGGCATCGGCCAGACGCGGGCGCACGACCTTTTCGTTACCGGAGATGATTTGCTGCGGGTCTTTGGATTCGATGTTGGTGACGAAGATAAAGTTTGGCAGCAATTTACCGTCAGCGGAGTACACCGGGAAGTACTTCTGGTCGCCCTTCATGGTGTAAACCAGCGCTTCAGCAGGCACCGCGAGGAACTTCTCTTCGAATTTCGCGGTGAGCACCACTGGCCACTCCACCAGCGAGGCCACTTCTTCCAGCAAGCTGTCGCTCAAATCGGCGATACCGCCCAACTGCTGCGCCGCCGCTTCCGCATCCGCTTTGATTTTGGCTTTACGGGTCGCAAAATCAGCCACCACTTTGCCGCGCTCCAGCAGCAATTGCGGATACTGATCGGCGTTGTCGAGTGTGAACTCTGACTCGCCCATAAAGCGGTGGCCGCGAATCACGCGATCGGACTGAATACCGAGAATCGTCGCCGGGATCAGCTCATCGCCCAACAGCAGCGTCACAGTATGTACCGGACGGACAAACTGCACGTCGCTTGCGCCCCAGCGCATCAGTTTTGGAATCGGCAGCTTGCTTAGTGCGGTTGCCACCATCGCGGGCAGCAGTGCCTGAGCACTCTCGCCTTTCACCGAGGCGCGATGCACCAGCCATTCGCCTTTATCCGTGCTCAGACGCTCAGCCTGATCCACGGTGATGCCGTTACCGCGCGCCCAACCTTCGGCTGCTTTGGTGGCATTGCCATCGGCATCAAACGCAGCAGCAATCGCTGGGCCACGTTTTTCCACTTCACGATCGGCCTGCGCGGTCGCCAGTTGGGCGACTTTCAGCGCCAGGCGGCGTGGAGCGGCAAACCAGTTCACTTCACCGTGCGCCAAACCGGCGCTGTCCAGTTCAGCGGTAAAGTGCGCGGCAAAGGCTTCTGCCAGACTGCGCAGGGCTTTCGGAGGCAACTCTTCGGTGCCAATTTCCACCAGGAAAGTTTTATCGGTCATGGCTGCCTCTTACTTGTTTTTATTGCACATGGGGAAACCGAGCGCCTCACGAGACGCGTAATAGGCTTCCGCCACGGCTTTCGTCAGGGTGCGGATACGCAGGATATAGCGCTGACGCTCGGTTACCGAGATCGCCTTGCGTGCATCCAGCAGGTTAAAGCTGTGTGCCGCTTTCAGGATGCGCTCATAAGCTGGCAACGGCAGGGGTTTTTCCAGCGCCAGCAGCTGCTGCGCTTCTTTCTCGTACTGCTCGAAGCAGGAGAACAGGAAGTCCACATCCGCGTATTCAAAGTTGTAGGTCGACTGTTCGACTTCGTTCTGATGGAACACTTCACCATAGGTGGTTTGGCCAAATGGGCCGTCGCTCCACACCAGATCGTAAACACTGTCGACGCCCTGGATATACATCGCCAGGCGCTCAAGTCCGTAAGTGATCTCACCCGTCACTGGCTTACACTCCATGCCGCCAACCTGCTGGAAGTAAGTGAACTGCGTCACTTCCATGCCGTTGAGCCACACTTCCCAACCCAGTCCCCAGGCACCCAGCGTAGGGTTTTCCCAGTTATCTTCCACGAAGCGAATATCGTGTACGGTCGGATCCAGGCCCAGCTCTTGCAGTGAACCCAGGTACAGCTCCTGCAGATTGTCCGGGTTAGGTTTGATCATCACCTGGAACTGATAGTAGTGCTGTAAACGGTTCGGGTTTTCACCGTAGCGACCATCGGTAGGACGGCGTGAAGGCTGCACATAGGCGGTAGCCATCGGCTCTGGGCCAATGGCGCGCAGGCAGGTCATTGGGTGTGAAGTGCCAGCGCCCACTTCCATGTCCAGCGGCTGGACGATGGTGCAGCCCTGACGCGCCCAGTAATCCTGCAAGGTCAGGATCAGGCCCTGAAAGGTCTTGGTATCAAACTTTTGCATGTTGAGTACGCGATAAGGGTCGATTAAAAAAGAGTGCGACAGTATACCCTTTGACCGCGGATTGTGCAGCCGGAAATCCTGGCGCGCCGGGGAGTGGTTTTGCCACGGTTTAACCGGCTAAAACCTTGAGATAAGAAAATCGTATACGATTCAACCCAACACCTCCGCGAGTGCGTCACACCCTCATTTAACCCTTATTTTTCATAAAATTAACCACGCTATAATCAAATCCTATTACGTGACAGGCATCACCTTTTCGACCCGATGGTCAAAAATCGCGCATTGACACTTGTATAATCGTATACGAAATTGCGGTGAAACAGTTTTGCTTGGAATTTCACCATGAAGACCGCGATTGCTTATCCAGGAATGAACGCCAGTGACCGCCCAATGGGCCCGGCTCCGCTTTCCGCCGCCGTACTGCACGAACCGATGCTGTTTATCTCCGGCCAGGTGGCGATTGACCCCTACAGCGGTGAGATCAAGGGCAATGACATCGCCAGCCAGACCCGCCAGGTGTTGAAAAACGTCGGCGATCTATTGAGCGAAGCGCAGATGACCTTCGATAACGTGGTGCGCGTGACGATCTATCTCACCGACATCAGCACCTTCAGTGAGATGAACGCGGCGTATAGCGAGTTCTTCCAGTTCCCCTTCCCGGCACGCGCCACCGTCGGTATTCAACTCAACCATCCTGACCTGCTGGTCGAGATGGAAGTCACGGCGATGCGCTGATGCATATTCATATCGAAAACGACGCCAGCGCCCCGCAGGCATTACATCTGACCATGCAGCATCTGCAACAGCAGTTGGATGCTCATCCACAACTGCGCGGTCACTTTACCCTGAGCGAAAACAGCCAAGCGGCGCATACCGCAGATTTCCTCGCCACCAGCGACATTTTGTGGAGCGGACGCAAGCTGGCGCTCGATACCTTCAGCGCACCACGTCTCGGCTGGGTGCAGGTGATGTCCGCCGGCGTTGAGCAGTGGCTGGCACATCTGCCGGAGGGCGTGACGCTGACCAATGCGTCCGGCGTGCACGGCGATAAAGGCGCCGAGTTCATTCTGATGGCGGCGCTGATGTTCAACTTTGGCATTCCGGGTTTTCTGCAGGATCAGGCTCAGCGCTTGTGGCGCCCCACCTTCGGCGGCTGCGCGCGTGGCAAAACTGTCTTGCTGCTCGGCGTCGGCGGTATCGGCGCGGCAGCGGCCAAACTGCTGACCGCGCAAGGTTATCGCGTGATTGGCGTGACGCGCAGCGGCCAGTGTGATGCCGACGTGGCGCGTTGTATTCGCATTGATGCGATGGACGATGTTCTGCCGCAGGTGGATGTCCTGGTTTCAACGCTGCCGCTCACGCCACAGACCGAAATGCTGTTTGACCGTCGCCGTCTCGATCTGCTTCCTGCCCGCGCAGGCATCGTGATTGTCGGTCGTGCCGCCGTGTTCGATTACGCCGCAATGCGCGAAAAACTGTGCGCCGGTGAGCTGGCCGGTGCGGTTTTGGATGTTTATCCGCATGAGCCATTACCGGCGGACGATGCGCTGTGGAGCACGCCCGGCGTGGTGATGACACCGCACTGCAGCCTGGACGATCACAGTGCCTACCTTGAGGGTTGCCTTGAGGTGTTTATCGATAACCTGATGCGTTTCCGAAGCGGCCATCCGCTGCGCAACCAGGTCGATGTTGCAAGAGGTTATTGAAGTCGCAGTACCCGTAAAGAGATTCATAAAAAACAAGGTCATCGCTTACACATTCACCAGCACCAGGGGAACCTTATTATGAAATTTGCACGCATCGCACTACTTATCTCTGGCATCACCGGCACGCTGTTAGCGGGCCTCTCCAGCGCCCATGCCGCCAGCACCGACCCGATTACGCCAACCGCCAGCGATTTTGCGGCGATGGCGCAGTGCAAGGCGCTGCAGACCAAATACCCGTCACTCAAAGGCAAAGATCTGGTGGTAGGCCTGGGTGGCTACACCAAAGGCTTCGAAGCCCCTTCCGAAAAAGACCCAAGCATTATTGAAGGTCTCGATCCTTCGCTGTTCGAACGTATCAGCAGCTGCCTTGGGGCAAAACACAGTTATCAGACCGGTTCGTTCAACGTGCTGCTGACCTCCATCTCCAGCGGTCGTGCCGATATCGGTCCGATGCTGTATGTCACCGATGAACGTCTGAAGCAGATCGCTTTTGTCGCCTCCATGCAGGTGCAGGATGGCTCGATTCTGGCGAAGGGCAATCCAAAGAAAATCACCACCGTGGATGACCTGTGCGGCAAAACCGTGGCCGCCGCTGCCGGTTCTTACGAAGCCAACAAGTTGGTGCCCGAGCAGAGCGCCAAATGCACCGCTGCTGGTAAGCCAGAAGTCAGCATGCTGATGGTGCAGAACACTGACAACAGTATTCAGGCGGTGAAAAGCGGTCGCGCCGACATCTATCTGACTGAAGCCGGATCCGCCATCGCCATCGCCAAAGCTGACAAAACGCTGGAAAGCGGCTTTACCGTTGACCTGCCGATCATGGTTGGCTTCCCCATCGCCAAAGACAACACCACGCTGCGCAGTGCAGTGATGGATGCAATGAAGGTGATTCAGGAGAGCGGTGCGCAGAAGAAATTGCTGGATTACTGGGGTCAGGGCAGCGCTGCTGAACGCCCGGTTGTTGCACGTGGTTAATGCATAAACTCAGTCGGATCAATTGGGTTGCTGCATCACGGGCAACCCAGGCGATCGCATTGAGGGAGATAACGCCTTGGATGATTTTCTTAAGTACCTGACCTTCCCTTACCTGTGGGAAGGGGCCGTCATCGCTGTTCAGCTGCTGGTAGGCGCATTAGCGGGCGGCATCCTGATTGGCTTTTTCCTGGCGTTGGCCAGCACCTCAAAGCACTGGTTTATCCGTGTGCCGGTGAAAACGTACATCTATCTGCTGCGCGGCACACCGGTGCTGCTGCAACTGATTCTGCTCTACAACGTACTGCCAGAGTTCGGCCTGCGTTTCAGCCCGTTCACCAGCGCCCTGTTGGCGTTGATGATTAATGAAACCGCCTTCTGCGCCGAGATTATTCGCGGCGGCATTATGGCCACCGATCGCGATCAGAGCATGGCAGCGCAGGCCTTTGGCTATTCGCGCACCAAAGAGATGATTCACGTAGTGATCCCGCAGGCACTGCGCGCCATTCTGCCGACCATGGGCAATGAAACCGTCGGCCTGCTGAAATCTACCTCGCTGGCATCGGTCGTGGGCGTGAATGAGCTAACAATGCGCGGCCAGGCCATCGTGTCGCAGAACTTCCTGTTCATTCCGGTACTGGTGGCCTCGGGCGGTATTTACCTGATTCTCTCTACGCTGCTGGCGGGTGGTCAGTGGTGGCTGGAGAAGTTC
>JRUP01000021.1 GCA_000773965.1 Enterobacter cancerogenus | reverse complement strand
TACTCTCTATAGTGGTTGTTCCAAAGGATCGACTCGCACCTCGCGATCCTGATCAGGTGTAGATCCCCTTCATTTCACGTTTGCTCTCGCTCATCATGACTGGCTGGCAATAGGTAGACTCAGTGAGCGCTTTGGCCTGCGTTCAATATGAGGGGGAGTATCTGCTGGCCGGTGAGCGGCGCTAACGGCAGCCAAGCATTCTCGGAAGGATGGAGCCAGGCGATCTCTTCAATCTCAGCTGCTGGCATTATCGTTGTCGTGGGTGCAAGAACAGTGAATATTTCAGCGATAAGCGTATGTCCTGGCTCATTTGCGGCTGTATCAGTGAACTGACCGACATATTGCGTATCCTGCTCAGTGACATTGATTTGCAGCTCCTCTTTGAGTTCACGAATCAATGCAGCCACAGGCCGTTCAGTCGACTCAATTTTCCCTCCGGGCTGCATGAAATAGCGGGTACCGCGCTTGCGAACCAGAAGTACTCGCCCCTCCGCATTGATCATGATTGCCGCCGCAATGCGGATAACCTTGTCTGCGATCATCTTCATCCTCCAGTCTTTGTTACTGCGCCTTCGTACCGGGTTGGCGGAAGGGAGGGAGGAGTATAGCTCAAGTGAGAATGGTTATTAATTACATGTTTGATAAATCTTTTCGCATTTCCTCGTTACGCGCTGCGAAGTAGATGTGAGCGATTAGTGTAAATGAATTTCATTCTCAACTATCATTGTTTCGACCCGCGTGACCCATTCCAACTGCAACAAGGGAGGCAGTCAGTGTTATTGGCAATCAGGTACGTCTTTGCATCCAGCCCGCTTCGTATTACTGCACTTATCGCCATCGTCCTTCTTCAGGGCCTGATACCGGCGCTTAATGTCTTCATGACAGGAAAGATAATTAACACACTCCATACGCCTCAAATCAGTGATCATGCACTGATGTTCAGTGTTGCTATCTGGTGTCTGTCTTTGCTGGGTATTCAACTGATGACCCCGTTGGTGAATCTCATTCAGGGTGATGTGACGGAAATTTCAACCAGCCATTTCAGCGCAAATATTATGCGGAGAATGAATGAATCTTTCACGCTGAGCCTGTTTGATAACAAGGAGCGTTACGAGCAGCTGGAATTTTTGAAGAAAGAAGCAGCCTATCGACCGCTTAATTTCATCATTTGCATTATTTACGCCTTCAGAGCCGCCGTGATGGCTGGAAGCTTGCTATTGGTGCTGATTGCGTATTCAGGGATTGGGGCGGCCATTTGCGCATTGTCCGTATTACCGATGATTATCATTAATATCCATATCCAGAAAAAATACGTGCACGAGTTATTCAAAAACTCTAAGGACGCAATTGCAATGCGTTACGTCTATGGTGTCAGTATGGATAAAAGCTTTTTACAGGAAATTCGGCTTTATGGGCTGGGTAGTTATCTGCTAAAAAAATTCTCAGGGTCAGCATTTAATACCTATCAACGTATGCACCAGCAACGCGTCAGGGCGCTGATAACGCCCATTCCCGCCATGCTGCTTAGCCTGGTGATGCTATTTGCCGGGGTGTATCTTTTCCTGAGCAATCTGCGCAGCAGTGATATCGCGGTGGGCGCGTTAGTGATGGTGTTTCAGTCCATTGTGATGATGAAATCGCATCTGGATGAAATTGCGAATTACGGTGCCAATCTGACATCAATGGGCAGCTTTTTTCATAGTTACCACTCCTTTATGACCGAGGAGATTGAGCCCGTTACCAACGGCCAAAAATTACTCCCGGATAACACGCCGTTCTCACTCAGTATTAAGCATCTTAGCTTTGGTTATGAAGGCCGGAGCAAGAGAGCCTTAGACGGCATTGATCTTGAGATTTGGGCAGGTGAGAAAGTGGCGATTCTGGGGGATAACGGAAGTGGCAAAACCACGCTGATTAAAATGCTGCTGCGGATGTATGCCTATGAACAGGGTGATATCAGCGTATCCGGTGTTCCACTACAAAGTCTGGAGATTGACGGTTACCGCCAGCAAGTGGCAACTGTGTTTCAGGACTACGGCAAGTATGAATTTACCGTCGGTGAGAATATCGCACTGAGTCAGTATGACACAGAAGCGCATTCCACTCAGGTTGACGATTTACTCAGTAAAGTCGCGTTTCCTCATCCGCAGCAGACCCGACTGGGTAAACAGTTTGGCGGTGATGAACTTTCAATCGGGCAGTGGCAAAGGCTGGCGATCGCGCGTGCGTTATACCGTAAAGCCAATCTGTTCATCTTTGATGAGTTTTCATCCTCGCTCGATCCAGAAACTGAACATCGCCTGTTTAATGAAATCCTTTCACTCGACACGACGGTTATCGCCGTGACTCACCGTCTGGGAAATATCAAAGAGTTCGACAGAATCGTGGTCATGGCGGAGGGAAAAGTGATCGAAAACGGAAGTTTTGCTCTGTTGATGGGTAAACAGGGCAAGTTTTATAATATGTGGCACGCTCAGTTTAAATCGGTCATTGCTGAATCGGCGTAATGCAATCGTCGGGAACTGATTTGAGAGAGACGCCAGTTCATGCTGTTAATCCGCTGCGCCATCAAAATGCTTTCTTCAGTTGAATAATAAAGGCGCGCTGGATTAAATATTTAATAACTGTCATCGATTGAATCTGGCCTGCTAAGCCGGTCAGATTCCTCATGGTTTCTTTTTAAGAAACTTAATTATGGCATTCTAAAAATATTCATTGAAATACCTATCTTTATTCAAACGCTCTTACGCAATGTCCTTCGTCATCCTTACTGATATCAATTTGTAATCATTCCTGAATGTTATCAATATTAAGCAGCAGGAAATATCCTGGAGTTCAGCCATTTGGCGGGTTGTGTCAGCTAAGCTTTCGCATTTCTCTTTATCTGCTTAACTGAATGCTGGAAAAAGATAATGGGGATGAAGGATGAAGCAAAAAAACGCGCGCGAGCAAGCAGGGCTCCTTTATCACTCCCTTATCAGAAGCATCACGTTTGCAGGCATTGTGCTGATCGCAGCGGTATTAGGCATCAGCATATGGACACTGCGCCAGGACTGGAATGACACTGTCAGGCAGAGTGAGGAAACGGCGACCAATCTGGCGCTGTCGCAGGCGCGGCAGGCAGAAGATACTTTCTTGCAGACTGAGCTCGCGATGCGTGAAATGCAGCGTGACGTTGAATCGCAGCTGGTGACCGGTATCAATAGCCGCAATCTGAGCCAGACCATGCGGGAGCTTCAGGGGCGATTGCCGCAGCTGCACGGTCTTTTCTATTACGACGCCCAAGGCAAGTGGATAGCCACCTCTGCATCGCAGATACCGGCAGACATCAATAACTCCGATCGCGAGTACTTTAGGTTTCAACGCGACAATCCGCGCAACAGCATTCATCTCGGTCCGGTGATCCGTAGCAGAAGCACCGGCGATCTGGTGATCCCCGTCTCACTTCGCATCAGCGATGCGCTGCGCGGGTTTCAGGGCGTTTTGCTGGCTACGGTGAAAGTTGACTATTTCCGGCACTTTTACGCTTATTACGAGATGGGGCCTAAGGACGTACTGGTGTTAATGCTGGCTGACAGTTCCGTGTTATACGCACGGCCGATGCCTGATAGTTTTATCGGCAAAGACCTCTCTTCCAGCCATCTGTTTCAGCAGATGCTGCAGGGCACAAACCGCGGAAGCGGGCAGTGGACCTCGGCACTTGATGGCAAACCGCGAATCTTTGGTTTTGCACGATCGGATCGTTACCCGCTGGTGGTTGCAGCAGGGTATGACACGCATAGCCTGTTCATTAAATGGATGAAAGGACGCGTTCAGGATGTGTCGCTGAGTCTTGCACTGTTATCCGCCATCGTTGCCATGGGCGTATTCGTGCTACGTCAGGCCAGACATAGCCTGCATTATCAGCTTGAACTGACCAATCTTCGTGATGAGCTGAGTGCAGCCAACTATGCGCTGAACAGACTGGCGCATGCGGATGCGTTAACGGGGCTCGCGAACAGACGTGCATTTGATCGCTACCTTGAGGAGTGCATCCTGGCCGCAGACACGCACAACGAGCCGGTTTCGCTAGTGATGATCGATATCGATTATTTCAAACGCTATAACGACACTTACGGCCATGTGGCCGGGGACGAATGCCTGAAGCGTGTGGCGCTGGCGATAAACGCCATTTCCTTGCGTGGTACCGATTTGGTGGCACGTTATGGAGGAGAAGAGTTCGCCATCGTGCTGCCCGGTGCTGATATTGAGCATGCGATGTCAGTGGCCGCTGCTGCTGTGCAAGCTGTACGTGGGCAGGACATCATCCATGACTCGTCTCTGTTAGCTTCCCAACGGGTGACGCTGAGCGCGGGATGTGCATCGCTGAACACTGAGAGAGAAAATCGCTCGGCTCAGTTGTTGATCAGGCAGGCCGATATGGCGCTCTATTCCGCTAAGCAGGCGGGCAGAAATCAGGTGAAGAGCGATGAGTCATATCTGAACACTCACAGCTGAAAGAGCAAATGCAGCCAGGTTTTAGTGGGGCAACCTGGCTCAAATTCATCGATGACATCTTACGCGCCAAATCCGCCATCAATTGTGTGCATAGCGCCTGTCACGAATGAAGCTTCCGGACCGGCAATCCAGGCAACCATTCCGGCCACTTCTTCAGGTTTACCGTGACGCTGAATGGCCATAAAACTGTGCATCAGCTCCTTCATCGGGCCGTCTGCCGGATTCATATCGGTGTCGACGGGACCCGGCTGGACGACATTCACCGTAATACCACGTGGTCCAAAGTCACGGGCCAGACCGCGCGCTAATCCCTGCAGGGCCGATTTGCTGACGGCATAGGCTGCGCCGCCTGGCATTGGCATCCGGTCTCCGTTGACGGAACCAATGACGATAATGCGACCGCCTTCTGGCATCTGACGGGCGGCTTCCACCGCAGCGTGATAAGGTGCGTGAATGTTGATGCGGAATAAGTGATCTATGGCATCGCTTTCCAGCTCTAACGCATCACCAAAAATTGCCACGCCCGCATTCACCACCAGCACATCCAGAGGCCCGGATTCGCGTACCAGCTTAGTCACGGCATCGCGATCGGCGCTATCCGCCTGAACCGCTTTACTGCCTGTGTCTTCCGCCAGTTTTTCTGCCACTTCGCGCGAGCCGGCGTAACTGAACACCACCGCAGCACCTTCGGAAGCAAAACGCCGCACGATGGCCGCGCCAATGCCCCGACTACCGCCCAACACCAATACCGATTTGTTAGTAAATACCGCCATTAGAGTGCCCTCAATTGTATTGTAGTGGTCATTACAATATTATTGAGTCAGTCAGGTTGTCAAAGGATTATGTAGTGATGACTACAAAAACTAGCCGTACGCCAGGCCGCCCACGCAAGTTTGATGCGGAACAGGCGGTATGCATTGCACAGAATTTGTTTCACTCGTGTGGTTACGACAAGGTGAGTGTGGGGGATTTGACCAAAGCCTTTGGCATCAATCCGCCCAGCTTTTATGCCGCCTTCGGCAGTAAACTCGGGCTTTATCGGCTGGTGCTTGATCGATATGCCCAAAATGGCGCTATCAGTTTCAAAGCGCTTTTGCGTCACGATCGCCCGGTGGCGGAGTGTCTCTCTGCGGTACTGGATGAAGCTGCAAGTCGCTATGCTGCCGATCCAGAAGCCACAGGATGTCTGGTGCTGGAAGGTATCCATAGCGATGATCTTTCTGCGCGCGAGGTGGCCTGCGGTTTTCATACAGCGGCCGAGAAGATGTTCCATGCCTATATTGCCGAGCGCTATCCAGAACAGGCCGTGCGAATAACGGATTTTATGGTGACGATCATGTCGGGCTTGTCAGCTCGCTCACGGCAGGGCGCGAGCGTGGAGCGTTTGCGGGAGACAGCGCGCCTGGCGGGTCAGATGCTGGTGCAATTACTTCCGGTTTGAGGCGGTCACTGCTGTTGTTGCTGACGCAGTTAAGAAATGAACTTCCATTTCTGCGTTCAAAGACGACTGGCGTAATAGCAGTAAAGCCCGTCCTCCAGGAACCGTGGTTTCTGGTAGAGATAACTAAGGGCTTATGTCTCAAAAGGGATGATAAAACGAAGGCGGCTGGCCGGTTACGCGGCGGAACATAGTCGCAAAAGACGAACCATTGTCATAACCCAGCGATAAAGCGACCTCATTCACCGACTTGCCCTTAATGAGCAAGGACAGCGCGCTGACCACACAGGCTCGCTGACGCCAGGCGGAGAAAGTCATACCGGTTTGCTGCAGGAAATGGCGGCGAAAGGTGCTGGCACTCATAAACATCATTTTTGCCCAGCGATCTGCAGGATCGTGGATGGAAGGGGCAAGCAGGAATGCCTGGCACAGCGCCAACAATGCGGGTTGTCGTGGCAGGGGGATATCGAATTCTCGCGCAGGCATCGCTCCCAGTTCGAGTAATAGCAAGTTGATCAGCGCGCATTCACGTTCACTGCCATAAAGCAGCGGCAAGTCCACTGCGTCCAGCAACAGCTGACGTAAAAGGGGCGATACGCTGATAACCTCGCAGCGAATGCGGTCACTTATCCGTGCTGCGCACGCAGGTGTGATGTACAGGCTTCGCGTCGTTACGCCGACAAATTTCACCGCATGAAGGGTTTCCGGCGGGATCCACACCGCATGCTGTGGCGGCACGACCCATTCTCCGTCCTGAGTTGATACATGCATCTGACCCGTTGCGCCATAAAGCAATTGGGCCCGGCGGTGCTGGTGGGGGGCCAGTACAAACCCCTGCGCATAGTCATTCCCCATCGCGACCACATCACGTTCTATCCAATCGACATCGTCAATGCTTGTGTTGCGCACGTTCACTCCTTATGACCGATTGGCAAGGGTAATTGAGCGTTGCTCAAATGGGAAGTGGGTCAGGTGAGCGTTAGGCTATGGCTTTATTTATAAGTGGGACGTCCCTTGAACGATATTCTCTTGATTGTGCTGGCTGGTTTTACCACTGGCGTGACTACGGTGCTGTTTGGTTTTGGTGGCGGCTTTGTCGTCGTGCCATTTGTTTATCAGTTGTTGCGTGGGCAGCCCGAAATGGCAGGCAATGCGATGCATATTGCCGTCGCCACCTCCACGGCGGTGATGATATTTAACGCTGGGTGGGTGAGCTATCGAAACTGGCGAGCGGGTGCCATCGCAGTACAGGCCTGTTTTCCCCTCATTTGGTTTATCGCTATAGGTGCGGTGGTCGGATCATGGCTGGCAGGACTGTTAAGCGAAGAGTGGGTTCGTTCACTGTTTACCCTTTATATGTTGATCACGATTGCTGATTGCCTGCTACGTAAAGGTTTCTTCAGTGGTAGCACGTCACGCCGGCTATCGAGGGCCACAGTGACAGGCGGCGGCATACTTATCGGTTCAATTGCTGCGATGTTGGGTGTGGGTGGAAGTGTCATGACGGTACCGTTATTGCGACGGCATGGCTATCCGATGCGGGAATGCATCAGCGTTGCCAATCCGCTTTCGCTGCCGGTAGCGCTGTGTGGCGCCATCACTTATGCCATCGGCGGCTGGCAAATAATTCCGGCAAGTGGTTTCCTCGGATTTATTAGTCTCAAAATTGTTATGTTGCTGGTGGTCACAGGGTTAATCGGCATTTTGGTTGCACAAAGATACATTCCCGCCGTGCCAGATGTCTGGCATGCGCGAATTTATGTGCTGTTATTGAGTGTTGTGCTTGTGTCAATGGTGCTTTAACGGGATTCATTTTTGCAATGAAATGAAGTTCGCCACTGTCCATGTTACTAATGGCGAGGTTGAATACCTTAACGTTCACGAAGGAGTCAGTCATGTCTGAGCAAAACAAATACGCGGAAGGAAAAGCCATTTGCAATGAGATCGGCGGCGCAGTGCTGGAAGTTCTGGGTAGAAAAAGCGAGTTTGCCGTTCAGTCGCTGATTGATGTCTTGCAGGAAGCGCAAAACGATGGTCATCACTATGATGCCGAGCGTGAGCAGGGCATGGAAATGGCGATAAGAATTCTGCAGAAGTTTGCTTAGCTACCCACGTGGCAGCCGCTTTCCATCTCATCGCCTGTGATAAATTAACCCTACAACTTCTTGTATTGAGTTCAATATGCTGACCGGTCTGAATCACATCACTCTAGCTGTAAGCAATGTCTCTGCGAGTTTCACCTTTTATGTTGAGACGCTGGGATTCACTCCCCGCGCACAATGGAAGAATGGCGCTTATCTCTCGATAGGTGAGCTTTGGCTGTGCCTCTCACTGGATGCCGTTTTCATCGGTAAAGATTACACGCACTATGCCTTCAGCATTGAAGATGAAGTGTTTGAAGCTTTTGCCGAAAGGCTGAAAGCTTCAGGCGTAAAAGAGTGGAAGGTCAACAAAAGTGAGGGCAAATCACTCTATTTCCTCGATCCGGACGGTCATAAGCTGGAACTTCATGCTGGTGATCTGGAAAGCAGATTAAATGCCTGCAGAGCACAACCGTATGAAGAGATGAAGTTTTACTGAGGAGAGAAGGCGCAGCACGGAGTCATTGCGTTTTGGCAGCGTCTCTGACGCCGGGGCATTCTCTGCCGCTACGGTTAACCAAAAACACCTGCATACGCGCCGAAAGAGCAGAGCCCGCAAAGCGCGATGGATAGTAATGATGCAGAAATTGCGTATTTATTCATAATTTACCCCCTGATAAATAAATGTAACCCTAGCCTGAGCCTGGCAGTGATTCATAGGATGTAAACCCTGCGAAGATCATTCAGATAAATCTCTTGGATGTTTGTCATTTCAGAGCTGGCGCGTATTGGTTTAAACAGGCTGGCATCACGAAGCCTGAGATCCCCGCCGCCTGGTTTATCGAAAATATCCCATCGGCTACAATAGATCCCGAGGACTCAGCGTAAGCCCGATTCTCAGGAGGTAAAACAATGGACAATTCAGACAAAATTTTAGGCGAGGCTGCTTATCAGATTCTTGCCCGCCGTGAAAAAATCAGTGTTATTCAATTAAATCAGGAACTGCATCGCATGGCCGACGAGGCTAATACGCCAGAGCGTAAACAAGCCGTTTTGGCTGCGATTAACTGGTTGAACGATTATCGGCAACCCTCGTCAGAAGATAAGCGCAGCAGCTCACCGTTACGGCGTCTGAGTGAAAGCTCGGACAGCATCACATTATTGCCAGTTGAAAATATTAAAAAGTAGCGAGAGTACTTAACTCAAATATTAAGATCCGCTCAAAATACTTGTCGTTACAGACGATTAAGATTTTTCTGTTTGGCAAAATCCCTCTCAGCTCATAGCACTTTTTGCAAAAAAATGGGCACCTGACATTGACTATATTTCTGTACAGATTTTGCAATAACTGTACAACTTTATCAGGCCATTTGCCTGACCCAACATGAGAGGGTTAACACATGCGTCAGAATGGATACACTCCGAACTCTTCAGAAGCTATTGCACAATATTTTAATAAAGCCTCTTTGCCTTCTCAGCAAGAAACTTTGGGTCAGATCGTGGTAGAAATCCTGCGAGAGGGCAAGAATCTGAACCGTAAATCCCTCTGCACCAAGTTACTTCGTCGTCTGGAAATTTCCTCCAACGCTGAAGAGGAACACCACTATCATCAGCTTATCGGACTGCTTTTCGAGCGGGATGAGTGATTCAGTATTCTGGCCTAAGTTGTACAACATTACCGTTCTGAATTTGCATGGTATGAGAATGAATCCTGGCTCCGTGACAGAAATTGCAATTTGCAGTCTGTTTACAGCAAAATTGCCATGCAGATGCCGTTATCAGAGAAGTATATGAATAGAAGTGAACACCAGCAGTTAGTCGATGAAATTCTCGGTGAAGCCACACTGGTTCTGCTCCAGCGAGCGGGGCCTGTTTCTTTCCGTGCACTCAACGAACAACTTCAGGTTATGGAAGACCAGTCAGATGATGCTGACAGGCGGCAATTGATCGCCCAGACCATTGTCGAGGTGAGAAAGAACATTGCCGAGGGAGAGCGGGCCAAACAACAACGAGCTGAGGGACTCAATTCAGTCCAGCACTTGTACACGGACTCGCATCACTCAGGTATTAACAGAAAGCACTGATTTTCACGTTGATTCTAATCGTGTTTAATCCATGACAACTCAAAGCTCGGAATCAAATCATGCATATTTCAGAAGACATTTTTTCTGCGCTTGCCGATCAGGAACTGGCTGAACGTTTCCGCAATGCGGGTCCGGGTTTGAAAGATGAGGCGACAGTTTTAGGTGTCATCATCCGTAATGTGCTGGCATCTGAAGGACAGATAACGAACAAAGCCATTATCATCAGTTTAATTCGAGCACTTGAATCCGCTCAGGATGATTCGGAAGCCCACATCTTGCGCCAGACCCTTGAAATTGTGGTGGGTGTCACTCCGGATGATTGATGCCTGATTTTCTATAGCGAGCATGAATCAGTGCATCATTTTAGAAAGTAAGCGGATAAGCGTTTCGTATTTCTCCTTTAAAACTGAATCCGCTTCATTATCTTTGAGTTTTTGCAGGGCTTGTGAAATCTCGTGGGCCTCTAAAGCTAAACCTTCCCGAATAAACGTTGACACAGTGCTCCCTAACAGTGCCAATATCTCTTGTGTGATCTGGCCATCATGCTTCACCGTAACTCCACGTTCTGTATAAAAATACAGTGTGGCATATCTGAACCCCTACCGATACCCTTAAATAATTGTGTTTCCAGCATTTCTTATTTTCAAAATTGAAATTTGACACCACACGCTATTGTAAATAAAGAGTTTACTGGTTAATTACGCTGGGCTTATAAAGTTTATTCTCAACGTCTCTCATTCATGCATTTCTTGCAAAAATCGTCACTCTCTTAAAGATTAATGGATGCCATCATTTGACCCATCTAAACCTCTTTCCACTATGAACTCACCTTTTCCCCGTTGCTTCATGACTCTGTTTTCAACAAACAGATCGGGTGAAGTGTTATAAATTTTATTTGTACGATGAATAATAATGATTATCATTTACAGGGTTAAGGCTTAAAATTGCACGCATCATTAGCAAAGCCAAATTTACCCCTACAAAGAATGTGATGAATTCACACCCCATTTGATCGTTGGAGTGGTTATGAATGGAGATAAAAGCGCGCATCAGGGCGTAGCGAACTCACAGACGGACAGCCATTTTTCGCCCGCTACTACTGCCTCATCAAAATATGAAGATTGGCAACGGGCAGGGCATCAGGCTGCGCATCGATTACCGACGCCTGAAATGATTGCTTCACTGGCTGCTTTCCAGACGGAGAGCGAGTCAATGGCACCGTTAATGATCTGGCAACTGCTGCATGAACTTTCTTTTATCTCCGCTGAAGGCTGGCTGATTGCAGATGCGCGCCAGCGAGCAGGGATTGCCGATTGTTTTCAGTTTATGCTGGAAAAATGGCACGACATTTTGGAGGAGGAAGGGATTGTGGAGCAGCACGATCAGCGCTGGTTTGCTGGCGATTGTGCCCCGAGTCTGCCTTCCATCGAACAGCGTATCGACGATGCAAAAATTCGTCTGCGTCGTTGTCTCGATTGGCACGTTGAGGGAGAGGCTTTCCTCAACACATTATTCGCAGACCAGCACTCACTGTGTGAGGTGATGCGCTATCCCGAGTTGGCATCCAGCCGATTATCACCGCACGAGAGCTGCCCCCTTTATCCAGCGATGCATCAAAAGAGCATGCTGGCGGATTACCTCGGCCAGATTACCGCCTCACTGCTACAAACGGCAATGCAGGGAAGTGATTGTCCAAAGGTGCTGGAAATTAACGCAAACACTGACCATGGTGACCTTCAACCATTGCGGGACTGGCCAGGTTGTCCATCGTCACAACACGATGCCGTACTGGCAATCGACGTGCTTCACACAACTCAAGGCCTCGATGCCATGCTCCAGGGCATCTGGCATGCATTAAAACCTGAAGGTGTACTGATTGTGGTGGAACCCACACAAGATTCCTCGCTGAGGTGGATAACTGCCGCTGCGGTGCTGCAGCAGGCAACAGAAGGGCATAATTTGCCGTTCACGTTATCTCTTTCGCGTGAAGCCTGGCTGCAGACATTTATGCACCACGGCTTTTGTCTGATGGGTGATTGGCCTCAGCCGGGTACGTCACTTTCGTTTGCTGGTCATCAAGTGTTTATAGTGCAGAAGCTGGTTGAATGAATGGTTAGTATGTTCGTGCTGCAATCAACCTCACTTCTGCCGCACATTGAGTCACATATCGCCCTTTATAAGGTTATCTGAGCGAGATATAGGCGCAAAAGCGCATCCCCACCAGGCACCCAGAAAATTTCTGTAAGAATAGGCATGATTGAAATATCGACGTGGATAAATAGGTGGCGAGGAGCGCGATGTGAGCGCATGCACAAAATAACGCCAGTCACGTCATGATCGGGTATTGAATCAATCTGCCCGCATCGCCATCAGTGTGAGGGTTTTATTAATATCAGTCTCGAATCGAATCGGGAATTTAACCTGATTTTAAGGCGAGCTAAACCTGAGTAAAGCAGAACAATGTCATGGCGGCGCATTCATTATTGTGCGTTGTTAAAGTAAGGGACGGGCGATTTGAGCATGACTATGACAATAGTTGATAGTTAACCCCGTCATTATCTTAATAAGGGGATTCCACGAAAGCGGGAGAGAGCGAAGATATCAATCAGTATTTACATTCTGGTGGGCGAAACACCCACCAAAAATGTTCGATAACTCAAATTTAAACGGGGAAAGCCCGATTAGATAAGAAAATCATCGAGAGATTTGCCGGCATCAACAGCAGCTTTAATCACAGCTGGCGTGCGACCCTGACCGGTCCAGTGCTTCTCAACGCCTTCTTCCATATATTTATATTTAGCCGGACGTGGAGCACGTTTAGCGCGAGTCTTACCGGTTGGCGTTAAGGCGCCCAGCAGTTCGTTCGGGTCAATGCCGTCCTGCAGCAGCAGTTCACGATATTTAGCCAGTTTCTCTTCTTTTTCACGCACGGCGGCTTCGCTGGCGTTGTTTTCTTCACGGCGCTCAGACACAACAACAGTGAATTTTTCCAGCATTTCTTCCAGATCGGCAAGCTGCACTTCACGTGCCTGCGCGCGAAGCGTACGGATATTGTTTAACGCTTTAAGTGAATCACTCATGAACTTCTCCTGAATATTTTGTCGCTGAACGAAATAAATTAAGTGGTGCAGTAGATAACAAATTAGGGAAGAGTATATCGATGTTACTCTCTTGGCAGAAGTACAACACATCAGATATCAAGAATAAAGCCCGCAAAGTGTCAATTTTTAGATATTTCTCAAAAATTCGGGGTGTGCCAGGCGTTGAGAAGTCGATAATTGCGCTATGAACTCTATTTTAACTATCAGTGATTTTAGCGTTTGGTTATATTTTTAAGTATGTCGACGCAGAAAAACTTATGTTACCCGGTCACAATGATTGTCAAGCCCACCTTTGGGAGGAAGCAAACGTTAATGGCTACTTAATTAATGACCGGATAAAGCGTTCACTCGTGCAGATAACCTCACGATGCGTCACTGCTAATCATCTTAACGGTTTACAAGATAGCTATGATGGATAGGGGCTCAATTTTGCGTGGTGAGAGGTTACTCGTGTAAATTTCTGGCAGTGAATATCAAGCAAGCTAGATGTTTATATGCGTGTAAAAGCGCAATCATGAATCCATGGAGCGGTCAGATTGATGTCATTCCGCATCCTACGCTGTTAAAGCGCTCTAAGATTGGCTTGTATTTGCGCATCGATTGCTTTGATGACCGTAGCCGGAATCATATCTCCCAATGCGTTGGCGGTGTGAACAAATGTCCGGGCAACATCACTGACTTCCTCAATAATAAGATTCAGGTTTTTCTCGCTAATATCCACAGACTTGGCAGCCTTAAGCAATGCATTGCGAGAGATACTGCTGCCATAACCCACTACAGATGACTGGTGCTGGCCACCCGGACCGCTCTGAAAGGTCAGGTCGTACGCCGGTGAGACTTGCCACTCTTTATTTTCATTGAGTGTGAAAGCGAAATTCTTCGCGTGATCATCCTGGTTGTTCATGATGACGTTAAATACCATACGACGGGCCTGAACCTCACGCTGTTTTACTGAACGTGTCACCATCGCAGTTGCACGCAGAATATCGCTGTAATCAAGGCACGGCAGCCGAAAATCAGCTTGTAGCACTCCAGCCATGCTCAGAGTAGGGATCCGCATGCCATTGATACGATCAAAGCGTTTGACGCCAAAAGCGGACAAGCCATTCCCCAAGGCAAACCAGTGGCTTTCCGGAAAATCAATACCTGACATCCGTGCCATACGTGCATAGACTTCCTCCAGCGCACACACCCAGGATTCTTCCTGTGCGGCAGGGAATTTAATTAACCAGGGCTCGCAGCCTTCTGCAGGGTAAGAGCTCATCCTACCGCTGGCAGGATTAAACTCCAGCAACGCTTTAGGACGTGCTCCATGTGGTGAACCGCCCAGACGTACCAGTTCGGGTAATATATCGGAATCCAGGCCAGCCACTTCCACCTGAATTTCCCGCGCAAGAACAATCAAATCATCAATATTTTGCGCATTTCCTTGCTGGCCTGGCATATCTAATACCGGACGGTAGGTCAATCCACCCATGAAGTTGCTGCCCAGCACTGCCAGCCGATCAAGTATGGACAAACGTGCGGGTTCGATACTGTTACGGCGTAACAGGCGATCCATCAATAAACGTCCCCAACCGTCGGGGAGCGAATCCGCGATAAAGCCCGGTATGCCTTCCTGATGACGTTCAAAATTTGCGTATGTTGTGTTAGCAAGTGGATGTAGCAGCGGCGAAAACTCAATGCCATGCTGAAGACTTTGCTCGGAATATTCGAACAGCCACTCGCCACGCTGCCTGCCTGCCGCCAGCACGCCCATGCTCCATTGTTCTCCCCAGCCTTCATACATGACTTCCAGGCGCTGAAGAGCCGAAAAACTAGGATTCATGGTTAAGGGGTCCTTGTTTGGAAGATGAAAGGGTTGATTTTTTTGAACTACGCTTCGTTGCTCTTTGCCGGCCTGGGGCGTTGAGCGCTTCAACCTGCGCAATGCTTAATGCGGGTGGCGCAAACAAATTCATCATTTCTCTTTCAAGACGAAGTGCAAACACGACCTTCATAAAGTTTTCAAGCGTCACTTTACCGTTATTTTCCAGCTTTTTCAGTGCGGAAACTGAAATCCCGGCGTTATCAGCCAATTCTTTCTGCAGCATATTGCGCTTAAGGCGATATGCTTTGAGACGCAGCCCAAGTTCAGCAATCATCTCAGATTCAGAGAAGAGGTTAAGAGACATTTTAAAACCTCCTGGCGTCATAAAATAAGATTATGAGCTCATTATAAGGCTTTTAAAGTAAAAATTGTAGCGCGAGTTGGTTAAAGGTGTTTATAAGGTCTTTTAATGGCTAAAACCTTGTTTAAGGGTGTTTAAAGTCACTATTAAAGTAGCCCGCTACTCTTCAGCTACACAAAAAAACGAGTTAAGGCATAAACTGCTCAGATCAAACCCTGACCTGTTTTGCGCCTGGAGTTGCTCGAGTGTTTTAAAAAACCAAAAAAACTCATCATTAAGCGGCTCAGTCCTAATAGGGTCTACGCCATCTCCCACACCAGCCATCAATCCTCACGTTCCCCCTAAGTAAAAATTTGTGATCAGCCACGAGGATTTCCATTTTGTAATCGATTACTTTTATTTTCTCGCATTTTGTAATCGATTACTTTTTGGGGGTTGGAAATGGTTGCTGCGACACAAGGCACCGCGCAAGACCAGGCAATGCAGCGCATGCTGGTCCCACGGCTGTCACTGATGATGTTTCTTCAGTTCTTTATCTGGGGCAGTTGGTCGGTCACGCTGGGATTGGTGATGACGCAGCACAACATGTCCTTGCTGATTGGCGATGCTTTCTCGGCGGGCCCGATTGCTTCCATTCTTTCGCCGTTTGTTCTCGGCATGCTGGTGGACCGATTTTTCCCTTCACAAAAAGTGCTGGCGGTGATGCATCTGGCCGGTGCAGTGATTTTGTGGTTTGTGCCTCAGGCGATGATCGCCGAGAACGGCGCGCTGCTGATCGGCTTACTGTTTGGCTACACGCTGTGCTACATGCCCACGCTGGCACTGACCAATAATATTGCCTTCCACAGTCTCGCCAGCAGTGAAAAGAGTTTCCCGGTAGTGCGCGTGTTCGGCACCATTGGCTGGATCATCGCCGGTCTCTTTATCGGATTTACCGGTATCGCCTCCAGCGTCAGCGTCTTCACGGTGGCGGCGATTTGTTCCGTGGTGCTGGCGCTCTACAGCCTCACGCTGCCGCATACGCCCGCACCCGCTAAAGGTATGCCATTCAGACCGCGCGATCTGTTCTGTGCTGATGCGTTTGCCCTGCTGAAAATCCGTCACTTCTTCATTTTTTCGCTCTGTGCCACGCTGATTTCCATTCCGCTGGGCACTTACTACGCCTACACCGCTTCCTGGCTGGCCGACGCCGGTGTTGAAAACGTCAGCTCACTGATGTCCTTCGGCCAGATGTCTGAAATCTTCTTCATGCTGGTGATTCCGCTGCTGTTTCGCCGACTGGGCGTGAAATACATGCTGCTGGTCGGCATGTGCGCCTGGTTTGTGCGTTATGCGCTGTTTGCCATGGGCATGGGCGAGGAGGGACGCGCGCTGATTTGGCTGGGGATTCTGCTGCACGGCGTCTGTTACGACTTCTTCTTTGTCGTCGGCTTCATCTACACCGATCGCATTGCGGGAGACAAAGTCAAAGGACAAGCGCAGAGCATGATTGTGATGTTCACCTACGGCATTGGCATGCTGTTGGGATCGCAGATTTCAGGTGCGCTGTATAACCACTTGGTCGCGGGTCAGGTATCGGCTGCCAGTTGGGGCATGTTCTGGTGGATTCCGGCGATCGCGGCTGCCGTGATTGCCCTGTTGTTTATGTTCACATTTAAGTATCGCGATTGAGTTTTTGTTGTTACTGGAGGTGGTTTTTTGAAAACGTTAAAAGGTCCGGGCATTTTCCTTTCACAGTTTATCGGCGCTGATGCCCCGTTCAATTCACTGGAAGGATTGGCGAAATGGGCATCCGCTTTGGGATTTCAGGCATTGCAGATCCCGTGCAATCACCCGGCGATATTTGATCTGCAACGCGCAGCCACCAGCCAGACTTACTGCGATGAAGTGCTGGGATTGCTGAAGCAGTATGGCCTCAGCATCAGCGAATTATCGACGCATCTGGAAGGGCAGTTGATTGCCGTGCATCCAGCGCATGATGCCGCTTTCGATAATTTTTCACCGGCACACCTACGCGGCAAGCGGGAAGCGCGCACGGCCTGGGCGATCGAGCAGGTTAAACATGCCGCCGCCGCCTCCAGCAAGCTGGGGCTGACTGCCCATGCCACCTTCTCCGGCTCGCTCGCCTGGCCCTATGTCTATCCGTGGCCGCCGCACAACCCGCAATTACTCGACGAAGCATTTAAGGAACTCGCCCGTCGCTGGCAGCCGGTGCTGGATGTTTATGATCAACATGGCGTGGATGTGTGTTACGAATTACACCCAGGCGAGGACCTGCACGATGGCGCCACCTTTGAGCGTTTTCTTGAACAGGTAAAGCACCATCCTCGTTGCAATATCCTGTTTGATCCCAGCCATCTGCATCTTCAGCACATTGATTACCTGCAGTTCATCGATATCTATCATTCGCGTATCAAAGCTTTCCACGTCAAAGATGCGGAGTATCAGCGCAATGGCCGCAGCGGGGTGTATGGCGGCTATCAAAACTGGATCGATCGCGCCGGGCGTTTCCGTTCGCCAGGCGACGGGCAGATTGATTTCAAAAGCATCTTCAGCAAACTGGCGCAGTACGATTTCAACGGCTGGGCGGTACTGGAGTGGGAATGCTGCCTGAAAGATGCGGAAACCGGTGCGAGGGAAGGGGCTGAATTCATTCAACGTCACATCATTCCGGTCGCCAGCCGTGCCTTTGATGATTTTGCCGCGCAGGATGACAGCGGCAGTATCAGGGCGCAGCTCGGACTCAGGGAGGAACCTAAATGATTAATGTCGGGATTATCGGCAGCGGATTTATCGGCCCCGCGCACATTGAGGCTCTAAGGCGCCTTGGCAATATTAATGTTGTGGCACTGTGCGACTCCACGCTGGAGAAAGCACAAGCACAGGCGGCGCAATTACACGTGCCGCACGCCTATGGTGACGTTGTCACCTTTTTGCAGCATCCAGACCTGCATGCTGTGCACAATTGCACGCCCAATCACCTTCATGCCGACATTAATAAGCAGGTTTTACTTGCCGGTAAACACCTGTTCTCGGAAAAACCACTTTGCATGACGATGGGCGAAGCGCGTGAATTAGTGGCACTGGCAGAACAGGCTGGCGTGGTCAACGGGGTCAGCTTCGTGTACCGACAGTTTGCCATGGTCCAGCAAGCCGCGAGCATGGTGCGCAGCGGCGAAACGGGCCGCACCTTTGCCGTTCAGGGCAGCTACCTACAAGACTGGATGCTGGAAGAGACGGATTACAACTGGCGTGTGGAGGCCGACAAGGGCGGTGCATCGCGTGCGGTAGCGGATATCGGTTCTCACTGGTGCGACACCATACAGTTTGTTACTGGCCGCAAGATAGTGGCGGTGATGGCCGACCTCGCCATCGTCTGGCCAACCCGCAAAGCCAATCTAACCGGGCAGGCCACCTTCAGCGCGCAGACGCAGCGGGCCCAGTATCAGGATTGTCCGGTGAATACGGAAGATCTGGGCTTTGTGCTGCTGCGTTTCGATGATGGCAGTAAAGGCTGTTTGAGCGTGTCACAAGTGGCGGCGGGGCGCAAAAATCGCCTTTATCTGGAGGTGAGCGGCAGCCAGGCCTCGCTGGCGTGGGATCAGGAAGTGCCACAACAGTTGTGGGTCGGTCATCGCCATCAGGCCAACCAAACCCTGACGGACGATGCAACATTGATGAACCGCGATGTTGCCGCCCGTGCCCGTTTTCCCGGCGGGCACATCGAAGGCTGGCCCGATGCATTTCGCGCCATGATGCAGCAGTTTTATCAGGCGGTGGAGAAGGGTGAGATGCCGGCGCAAGATGAACGACACTTTGCTGACTTCAGCGACGGCGCGCAGGTGATGGCCATCGTTGAGGCAATCGTAAAAAGCCATCGCGATCAACGCTGGGTCGGCGTCACCATTTGATACACAGGCGCGTTCCGGCGCGCCTGATCTTCCGCATTAGCCACCCTGCCTAACTTATTGTCATGCGTCGATTTATGGTAGCCTGCAATTCAGAAACTGACGCAGGAAGTTGAGTCATCATGTCCATTCAGAAAATCGCGAAGCTGGCCGGTGTTTCCGTGGCCACGGTGTCACGCGTGCTTAATAACAGTGACACCGTAAAGGATAAAAACCGGGATAAGGTGCTGGAAGCCATTAAAGTCAGCAACTACCAGCCAAATCTGTTAGCCCGTCAGCTGCGCACCGCGCGGAGCTCCATGGTGCTGGTGCTGGTTTCTGATATCTCCAACCCGTTTTGCGCTGAAATTGTGAAAGGTATCGAAGAGCAGGCCGAGCAGAATGGTTATCGCATTCTGCTGTGTAACTCCGGATCGGACATCAATCGCTCCCGCTCAAGTCTGCAACTGCTGGCAGGCAAAATGGTCGATGGGGTGATCACCATGGATGCCTTCACCACGCTGACTGAACTGACGCAGCTGATCGGCAACATGCCCTGGGTGCAGTGTGCCGAATACGCCGATGCAGGTGACATCTCCTGTGTGGGCATCGATGATGTCCATGCTTCGCGCCAGCTGGTGGCGCATCTGGTGGCCAGCGGACGCAAACGCATTGCCCTGATCAATCATGATTTGAGCTACAAGTACGCCCAACTGCGTCAGCAGGGCTATCAGCAGGAGCTGAAACAGTGCGGTCTGTCATGGCAGGCGGTGAGTTACGCGAGTGAGCTGAGTTTTAACGCTGGCAAGCGCGCGATGGAAGCGTTACTCAGCGCAGATACACAGCCTGATGCGGTATTTGCCGTCTCCGACACACTGGCGGCCGGGGCGATGGCCGCCATCCAGGCCGCGGGACATCAGGTGCCACAAGATATCGCCGTTGCAGGCTTTGACGGGTCGGAACTGGCTGAAATGATCTCTCCGCCTCTGACCACCATCGCGCAGCCATCGCGCGATATCGGGCGGACCGCGTTCAGCCTGCTGCTGCAGAAGATAGACGATCCGCAATCGCCAACTGAACGCGTTATGATGGACTGGCGCCTGATTGTGCGCGCCAGTGCCTGATTGCTTAATGCGGCAGTTTTTCCAGCGCCGCACGCAGATTCTGATGTGAAGTGGTGATGATGCTCCAGGCATCCTTCGGCTTGTCGTGCTCAATGATAAACCACTTCACGCCGCTGGCTTTGGCGGCAGGCAGAATGGTTTTCCAGTCCAGCAAGCCTTCGCCCAGCGGCGCAAAATTCATCTCATCGTCGCGGATACCAATCGACGCATTATCCTTGGCGTGAATCGCATAGATTCGTCCCGGATACTCTTTCAAAATGCGCGCCGGATCCTGACCGCCGCGTGAAACCCACGCCGCGTCCATCTCCAGTTTGAGGTTTTCTGCCCGTGAATGATTGAAGATGATCTCAAGCGCGGTCACGCCATCGTACTTTTTCATCTCGAAATTATGATTGTGGTAAGCGAGCTGCATGCCGTCTTTACGCAGTTTCGCGCCGAGTTTATCCAGGCGTTGCGCATAGTCTATCCATGCTTTGGTGCTGTCCGGGCGATCTTCCGGTTTGATCCACGGAACCACGATGGTGTGATTACCCACCGCTTTATTGAACGCCACGGTCTGTGCGTAGTCGCTCTCCAGTGCCGTTAATTGCACGTGGGATGAGGTTACCGTCAGGTGATTTTTATCCAGCAAGGATTTCAGCTCTTTGGCTGCCAGACCCTGCGTGCCTACCAGTTCAACGTGCTCAAACCCCGCTTTATGGGCCATGGCGAACTGTTCTGCCGGGGTGCCGACGTTACGTAAAGTGTACATCTGCAGCCCAATTTCATCTTCAACGCCCGCTGCTGACGCCTGCGAGGGCACAGCACTCAACATGGATAATATCCCAGCCAAAACCATCAATTTTTTCATCTTAATTCAGCTCCTTATCATAAGTAATCGATTACAAATTAACTTAAAGTAATCGATTACAAAATTATGCGTGCCGATTTTGTGATCTGTGTTCAAATTATGGGGTGATCAAATTCAAAGAGAATGGTGACGCCCGATTTTGAGGCGCCACCAGGGTCATCTTGATGGTGTATGTGCTACTGAACCTTACAGCACGCGATAGGCGAGTGCTTACTTTGTATGTGGATTCACCAGCAATGCTGAAAGAGATGTGCCTTCAGCGGTTAACGCACCAAAGCTGCCCGCTGCTGCGATTCGACCGTTGGCGAGCAGCAGAATGCGTTCGGCGGATTTCAGCATCGGGATACGATGCGCGATCATAATAAGGGTGCGGGTTTTGGGAAGAGACTCAAGGGCGGCAAGGATAAGGCGCTCATTTTCGCCATCTAAACCGGCAGAAACTTCATCTAGTATTATCACCGGAGAGTCACTGACTAAAGCTCGTGCCAAAGCGATACGCTGACGCTGGCCTCCCGACAAGTTTTCGCCTCCTTTAGTGCAGATGGGGCGATAGCCCTGTGGCAATTTGCAGATGAATTCATTCGCACAGGCGGATTTCGCTGCCTGTTCAATCTGGCTAAAGGTGGCATCGGGGCGGCCCAGGCGAATGTTGTTCTCAATAGTATCGTTAAACAGCCAACTCTCCTGCGATACCCAGGCAATCTGCTGTCGCAACGTCTTCAGGCTAAATGCCGACAGATCTGTGCCATTGAGTGAAAGCGTACCTGATGTTGGATCGTAGAATCGCAACAATAAATAGGCGAGGGTAGTCTTACCGCTGCCTGACATACCCGCGATGGCCACTCTTTCTCCCGGTTCAATGGTGAAGCTCAGGTTATTCAGCACTGGGGTATCGCTTTGCGGGTAACAAAAACTGACGTTGTTAAATTGCAGTCGATGCCCCTGAGGATTTATTGACGCCAGGCCGTCATGAACCTGTTCAGGAAGCTGCTGAAGTAAAAAGATGCGCTCGGCACTGGCTCTCAATGCGCCCCATTGCCCGCCGACCTGCAAAACTTCCAGCAGAGGAACGATTGCCGCGGCGCCGATACTGAGGATAAACGGCAGCCAGGCGAGCGACAGTCCTGCGTCATGAGAGGAGTTAAGACTGGCCACAAGCAGTGCAATCAGTGAAAGCGCCATCAGGCCATCCCGCAATCCCTGCTCCAGTCCGTTACGCGCCCCGTATTTGCGTTGTGCGTTGTTTAATCTGGCGTTGGCCTGCTGCAACGTCATGCTGTAGCGACCTTCAGCACCAAACATCTGAATGTCTTTCCAGCCCTGTGCGAGTTCGGCAATATGGCTGTTTAACACGCTTTTGCTTTCTGCGACGGCTTTTCCCTGTTTTTTCGCCCATCGTGCAGAGAACAACGGCGCCAGGACAATCATCAACACACAAGGCAAAAAAATCACGCACAGCCAGGGGCTCACGAACAGCAATATTACCAGGGCAATCCCAGGCATCAGAAACGCGGTGAGGTAGTCCACCAGCATGTGCGCATAAAAACGCTCCATCAGCTCGGCATCGCTGGTGGCTATAGCCGCGATGTCCCCCATACGTTGCTGATGTGAACGTCCAGGCGAAGCGCGTGCGATGCCATCAAAGATGCTCATTTGCAGCGTTTCAATCAGTGCGAAGGCCAGGTCATGTGATAACCACGCCAGAGCCCAGTGGGCCAGTGCGGTTAGCACCACGCAGAAGGCCAGAACAGCAGCGAAGAACCACAGTGTATCGGGCGATGAACCGCTGAGCACCAGGGTGCAGATCCAGCCCGCGATAATCATGCAGGTGAAGGTTGTGCATTGCGCCACGATCCCTGCTGCCAGTGTGGAGAAGAGCCGAGACTGATGTGCCCTGAGGGGCGAAAGCAGCGCTCGCCAAAGTGATGGGGCAACGGGAGGCGTGTTGGTGTTCAAAGGATTGTCTCCTGCGATTGAAGCAGCGAAGCGTAATAGCCGTTTTCAAACCTCAGACGGGCGGGTGAACCCTGTTCGATGATGTCACCGTCCTGCAGCACCACGATGTGATCGGCTTGCGCAATGGTGTTCAGCCGATGTGCAATGCTAATGAGTGTGCAATGACCGCTGAGTGATGAGATGACCCGTTGGATGGCTGCCTCGTTGACCACATCAAGATTCGAGGTGATTTCATCCAGAATGAGAATGGGGGACTGTTTGAGTAACGCGCGCGCGATAGCCAGTCGTTGCCGCTGCCCGCCGGACAACAGCCCGCCATTTTCCCCCACCAGTGTATTCAGGCGCTGAGGCAGTGATTGAACCCACTCTGCCAGTTGCGCCTGCTGCAATGCCTGCCAGATTTCCGCTTCAGTGACGTCAGGGCGGCCCAGCCGTAAATTTTCAGCCAGGGTGCCGTCAATCAAGAAAACCTGCTGCGACACCCAGCTGATACGACGGCGAAATGCGGCAATCGAAAGCTCACTGATCGGCTCATCCCCCAAAAAAATCGCGCCTGATTGCGGTGCGATAAATCGGGTGATCAGCTGAAACAGCGTGCTCTTGCCCGACCCTGAAGGTCCGATAAAGGCGGTGTGGCGATTCTCTGCAATGGTCAGCGTCAGGTTGTTGAAAAGCGGCTGATGCTGACCTGGCCAGCGATAAGTGATCGCCTCTAAATGCAGTGTGTTGCCAGCCGGCATCGGGTGGGGAAAGTCAGGGTCGTGGAGGGTGGCAGTGGAGGCGGCCAATTCCTGCATTGCCGGGCGCATCTCCTGCGCGGCCCACAAGGTATGGAATACCGTTTCCAGTTGAAGGATAGGGCGAAACGCCTCCCAGGTGATAAACAGCGTCATTAGCAACAGGGCGGGATCCACAGTACCCTGCATGGTGCGCCAGGCGTTGATGATAAGAAGCCCGGAAGTACCGAATAGCGATACGAAGCGAGTGATACCGCCACGCATCATCGTCACTCGCAGGGTTGTCATGGATTCGCGGCGGAGTGATGCCGCGTGGTCTGCTATTTTGGCGCGAAAGCGTGGCACAGCATTACAGGCTTTCAGTGTCAGCATGCCGCGTAGCGCATCCATTAAATCCTCTGCAAAGTGCTGCATGGCGGCAAACACACCCACAATATGCCGACGTTGCTGACGCATAAACAGATGACCCATCACCGGGCAGGTCACCAAAAAGAGCAGCAATATGGCGCCTGAGAGCAGGTCGAAACTGGCCAGGGTGATCACCGTGACGGCACCGCTGAGTAAAGCCAGTAGCAGTGCGGGCAGATAGCGGCTGTAAAATCCTTCCATCACTTCCACGCCCTCAACCAGCGTGGCCTGTAATTTTGCCGCTGAATGGTGTTGCATGATATCAAAGCCAGGTGTCAGCAGAGGGCGAAACAGCTGCAGACGCAAACGGGTGCGCACATTTGCAGCTAACTGCTCGGTTTGCATGGCCCTGAAACCCATCAACACGGCCCTGAGCAGTGCATTTCCCGTCAGCATCACAATCAGCGTCATAAGCGTATTCGATGTGGATGCGTTCAGCCCGATGATCAATTGCGTGAACAGCAGTGCCTGTAGCAGGTAGCTTACGGTAATCAACACGCCTGACAGCAGGTTGAGTATTAGCGCAGGAAGGATCTGCGCCGTCAGAAGCTTCGAGGGTGATTTCATCGTGGTTTCCCCGAGGGCAGCGCCAAACAGCGCTGCCCTGCAGTGCTTATTGCGCAGGCAGTGCCGTCCAGAATGTGCCCTTTAGCGGCACCGACAACCACTTGCTGGTTACGGTGTTTAGCGTCGCCTCAGGGTGCACATCAGCAAACAGCGCGGGATGAAACATTTTCGCCATGGCCTCGATCCCGACGAAATAGAGCGGGCTGTCGAAGAAGAATAACCAGACGCCACCCGTAAGCCCGGCTTTCACCGCCGGTAAATGGGCGATTTCTGGCGCGGTCAGGAGGTGCTGACTGCTCTGGGCGACCTGCATTGCATCGGCTCCGGTGCCGATTTGTAATCCGTCGCGGCTCACGGCGGAGCCACCGCCCATCAGATAAAAATCAGGGTTACGTGACAGGATGTATTCCGGGTTCAGTTTGCCGATCGGCGCGCTCAGCATGTCGGCGCCAATGTTATGTCCCCCTGCCGCAGCAATGAAGTCGCTCATATTGCTGGGTCCCGAGGTAAAGCAGCAATCGCCTTTACCCGGATTGAGATGGAAAAATACCGAGGGACGCGTGCTGACATTCGCCAGGCGTTTTGCAACCTCATCCATATGCTGTTGCCAGAACGCGATCACCTGATCGGCCTGTGCCTCCTGACCGAGTAACTGACCGAGCATCTTCAGGCTTGGCATGGTGTTCACCAGCGGTTTGCGGAAGAAATCAACAAACACATAGGGGATGTGGGCCGCATCCAGAGCATCGAGTCCCGGTGGAATCGGTCCATACAGGGTGAAGATCACCAGATCCGGTTTAGCCGCGATTGTCGCCTCCATTGAAAAGGTACCGCTGTTCATGGTGCCCAGCACCGGTATGTGGCTGGCCGCGGGATACTGTTTTTTTATCGCCTCCCAGGTGGCAGGTGAGTAGCGCTGGAGATCGTCTCCCCAGCCCACCAGATTATGGAAAGGATCTTTCTCCAGCAGCGCCAGCGTAATGATGTGGCGATTCTCTCCCAGCACCACGCGTTTTGCTGGTCCAGGCAGAGTCACTTTACGCTGCAGCATATCGGTGACCGTAATCGCTGCCCACGCTGAAGAAGCACTGCACATCAGGCAGAGTGCGCACAGCCACATTATCAGGTTGGATTTTCTCATCATGATGTTTTCCTTAACTTACCAGCGATAGGACAGGGTGGCGCTTAACGAGCGGTCATAACCCGTGGTGCAGGTGGTGGTTGAGCAACTGACCCAATAATGTTTGTTAAGCAGGTTATTGGCGTTGAGCGCCACATTCAGTCCATGGAGTTGGGCATTGATCTGTCCCAAATCGTAGTGAATGGCGGCATCAACCAGGGTGTAGTCCGGTACTTTGATGGTGTTGTTGGTGTCAGCCCAGGTCGAGCCCACATAGTGCACACCTGCACCTAAGCCCAGTGAAGCCAGCGGGCCACTCGCAACGGTGTAATTGCTCCAGAGAGAGGCCATATGCTCGGGCATGGCGGTGGGCGTTTTGCCCTGTGCACCGGCCACCGTGGTCTTGCTGGTCTCAAGATTGTTCCAGCTGTAACTGGCAATCAGTTTCCAGTCGTCGGTGAGGTTGGCGGTGGCTGAGGCTTCGATCCCTTTCGAGGTAACCTGTCCGGTCTGAATTTTGTTCAACGAATTGTCGGGATCGGTGGTCTGCACGTTATCCTGCGTCAGGTCGAACCATGCCAGCGTAAACAGTGCATCGAACTGCTCTGGCTGATATTTCACACCGACTTCCCACTGTTTGCCGGTGGTGGGTTTGTAGGCGTCACCATAGAAATTGGTGCCCAGCACTGGCGCAAATGAGGTGGCATAACTGACATAAGGTGCTACCCCGATATCCGTTATCCAGCTTAAGCCTGCCCGCCACGTAAAGCGCTGATCGTCCTGCGAAGTGTAAGTGTCGTTGAGACGGTTTTTGGTGTTCACCGAAGCCCAGTCCTGACGCGCAGAGAGGTCGAGGTTCAGATGCTGGAACAACGCGAGGCTGTTAGAGAGGTAAACGCCGGTTTCGTTAGCATTCTGCTGCGTGCTGGTATAGGGCGAGGTCGTCGGGAAGCGACCATTGCCGGTCGGCTGGTAAATATCAATGCTGCTGGCCCGGCCATAGTTCAGATAGTAATCCTCCCCGGTGTGGCGGAAAGACACGCCCGCAACACTGGAACCGTGCACGGGCCCTGCATCCCAATCGGTCTTGAGGTTGTTATCAGTGGCGAAGACTTTCCCTTTAATACCGAACTCATAGGCCACGCGATTCAGCGTGCGCATGTCCGCCGCCAGCGACGCGCCTGAAAGCGTTTGCGTCATCAGGTCGGTTTCGGTGTAGCGGCTGGCAGAATGGAAGGTCCAGCGATCGCCAAAATGGTGGTCCAGTTCGTAACCCAGATTGCTCTGGGTCATATGGTTATCGAGATTGGTCCCATCAAGATAACTGTTGCGGTTGACCTGCCCGTTAGGGTTGCTGAGTAAGGCGCCATACAGCGGCAGGTAAGGGCGTGGGGGGCCAAATTTATTGCGGCTAACCGAGGCCAATACGGTCAATGAGGTGTCTGCATCGGGGCGCCAGGTCAAGGAAGGCGCCAGGTACAGGGTGTCATCCGGGACGTTGTTGAACTGGGTATTGCTGTCACGCCCCACACCCACCACGCGATAGAGCAGTGTTTTATCATCGTTAAGCGGCCCGGAGGTGTCGAACTGGCCCTGCATGCGGCCATGACTGCCGGTCTGAATGGCCACTTCATGCTGTGCATTTAACGTGGGACGCTTGCTGATGGCGTTGATAATACCGCCTGGCGATCCTGCGCCGTAAAGGAAACCATTGGGGCCACGCAGCACGTCCAGTTGTTCCAATCCGTAAGGTTCGTAGCGTACGTAGGACTGCTGAGTGGTGGATCGCAATCCATCCAGCAAGGTCCCGTTCAGTGTTGAATCAAAACCACGGATGTTGAAGTAGTCAAAGCGGGACGAGATCGCAGAGGTTGAGGCATACACTCCCGGTGTGTATTGCAGGGCCTGGGTGGTGCTCTGCACGTTACGATCGTCCATTTCGCTGCGGGTGATCACCGATACTGACTGGGGCGTGGCGAGAATGGATTCATTGGTGCGGCTCCCCGTTGTGCTGGTCTGTGCAACATAGCCTTTTTCTGGTGCCGTTTTGCTGTCTGCCGTGACTTGCAAGGTATCTTCTGCCAGCGCGCAATGGGCATTAATTAACAGCGCCAGGCAGGTAAGGGGCGTGGTCCAGCGCGCCCAATTTTTATTATTGTTTTCCAAGGTATTCTCCACAATAGAAGCGACTTTTTTGTCGACTAAAAGTGTGTCAGTGAGAATGTGGGCAGACAATCAGCAACACTTTCGCTTGCCGAACTCTTTCTTTAGAAAAACATGCAAAATGAAACTTCCCGGTGTGGCCGGGAAGTTTATTTAGGATCTGTGCTGATTCTGCTGCCAGTAGACGGTTTGCGTTTCGATATACCCATGGACAGGCATTTACAAAACGCTTACATTGAGAATGATAATCAATATCACTCATCTCACGGTAGGGTCAAAGATGGATTCTCAGAAGCTTTCCGCCAGAAAAGGCAAACTTAGTCAGGGAGGTGATGGCGGAGTACAGATGTTGTTGCGAGGTGATATTTCACTCGCCAGCGGCAGCGTTAACCCGCAGCGGGCGATCTGGCAGGATGAACAGCTGTTTGTGGGTCTGAAAATCATCATCATCGAAAGTGGTGAACTGTTGTGCCGTTTTCCTCAGCAAGCAGAGCGGCATATCAAAGGTCCGGCACTCTGTGCTGTCTGGAGTCAGGATTTAGCGCACGCAAGTCAATGCTTACTGCCTGGCGCTGATTTGAATTACACCGCCGTGAATATCTCTACGCACTCGTTGAGCCAGCATCTTTGCGCCGAGTCCATCAACACACTGACTGCAGGCATGCAGCTCGATTTGTCCGCAAATCCTGGTATGCGTATTCAGGCAACGCCAAAGTGCCTGAGTGGACTGAGAGCGCAACTGTTTACCAACCCACTGCAAGGTGTCGCACGACAGCTGTACATGACGGGCAAAGCGCTGGAGATCGTTGCTCACACGCTGGATAGTTTGGTCAGTGAAGACAGGACGTTGCAGCAATCAACATTACGCCTAAGCGCCTGCGATATTGCCCGGCTGCATGATGTGAAAAACTTGCTCGCTGAGCACATCGACTCACCTCCCTCCATTCGTGATCTCAGCGCTAAAGTTGGCCTGAACACGCGTAAACTCACCGCCGGGTTCCGACGCCTGTTTAATCAGAGCATCTTCGGCTATTTGCAAACGCTGCGACTCGAAACCGCCTGGCGTATGTTGTCGACGGGGGAAGCCAGCGTCTCTTCAGTGGCCTATCAGGTCGGTTATTCGCCCGCCCATTTCTCCGTCGCTTTCCGCAAAAAATATGGCTTTGCACCTAAGGATATGCGGGGCTGAAACGGGGCAGAGCGATCTGATTGCTTAGCTTTTTAAACTGAGGTATTGAGCGGCAAATCAACCCTGGGGAGTAGGTCCAATTCTACGCCAGCCCATCCACAATGGTAATCATGGCCGTTGCCACGTTCTCACGCTGCTTTTTGGCTAACTGATACTCGTCAGAATGATAGCAGTCCAGCGCCGTTTGATAATCGGGGAATTCAATGATCACATGCTTCTTAAATTCATCACCCTCAAGTGAGGTGGCATTTTCACCGCGGGCAATAAACTTCGCCTGATATTTTTTAAACGCAAGCGGTGCCAGCTCAATATAATTCTGGTACTGCTGTGCATCCTCAATATTGACGTGGGCGATCCAATAAGCAGACATTATTTTTCCTCAGCAGTCAGTATAGATTTAGCCAGCGTGGCCGCTTCTGAAAGATGCTGTTTGACGGCCTCTTTCGCGTGTTCGGCATTGTTCTCTTCAATCGCTTCATAAATTCGCGACATACGCTCAAAACCCGCCACCTGACGCTCCGGACTGCGCAGGGTCAGTTCGCGCAGTCGACTAATACGACTATTCAGGCGCTGGACGATTTCCCACGCAATATGATGTTTTGCAATGGAAAAGAGTGCTTCATAAAAGGCCTGAGACGCTTCAACGCGTTCAATATCATCATGATCGTGCGAGGCTTTAGCAATGCGCAGGAGTTTCTTGTGCAGATTCTTTTTATCACTGCTGGTGGCTAATTTTGCGCAATCCTTCGCCGCTTCGGATTCCAGCAGGATACGAATATCGTAAATCTGCTCGGCCACTTCCCAGGTTAATATCGCCACAATCGGGCCTTTTTTCGGCAGGTTTTCAATTAAACCTTCCGCTTCCAGATAGCGAATGACTTCGCGCACCACGGTACGGCTTACACCTAATTCATCACACAGTGAGCGTTCAACCAAACGGTCTCCAGCTTTAAAGTATCCCGAGATAATGGCCTGACGAACTTTAGCCAACGCCAGTTCACGTAACGTCACCGGCGTATTTTCAATTTTTAGGGAATGACTCGCATCCATAATCGTCTCTTCGTTGAAATTTAAAAATTCAGCCTGAAGTCAATGTCATGTCCTGCAAGCGTTTTAACTATTAGCACTGTTTCCGTTCTGAAAGCAACGCCGCCTTTACTCTCTTTGCTACCACCGCCTATCGACTTCTCACCGACCCGCCCGTTGAAATCAGCGTTAGCTCACAGTTTCATCATGCGGTCTGAGCACGAAATAAAAATATCCTTGAGGAATAATCAAAATCTCGTGAATTCATGCCGTTATGAAACGACTGCCCTCATAATTCGTGTGATTTTTATGAACTCAATCACACTCATCCCGCTTCTCAAACCGCCGGTGACACATTGCCTTTTTGATCCCCATCCCCCCAGTCATGGCGGGGTTTTGCGTCGCTTAAGCATAGCAAAAACGCCGGAAAAATTTAATACCGTATGATGGTATACCAACTTTTGACATGCCAGAAATCTCAGTGTTATATCACTCCCCGACACACCAGATTAACAAACCGTTAACTTGAATGAGGTTCTGACCATGCATCCAGATATACGCAAGACGTTCGTTACCACCGAGACCATTTACTCCGACGGCGGCAAAGCGGCGACGACACCGCTGGTGATGATTGCGGCGGCTGCCGTGGTGAAGAATCCGTGGGCAGGTGAGGGGTTCGTGGAAGATCTCGCCCCTAAGATTCGTGAAATGGCACCCGTGTTGGGCGAGTTACTGACCGGGTTAATCGTGAAAGAAGCGGGCGGCGGTGACAAGGTTGTGGCTTATGGCAAAAGCGCCGTCGTCGGTCTCAATGGCGAACTGGAACACGCGTCAGCGCTGATTCATACCCTGCATTTCGGCAACCATTACCGCTCAGCGGTAAAGGGTAAAACCTATCTGGCCTTTAACAACACACGCGGTCCAGCCAATACGCCCATTCTGGTGCCGATGATGGGCACCGATGATGAAGGCACGCGCGAGCACTACCTCACCATGCAGTTCAACATCAATGATGCGCCATTCAGCGATGAGATTGTGATCGCGTTGGGCGCGGCACTGGGCGGCCGTCCGCATCATCGTATCGGCAACCGTTATCTTGACCTGAAAGAGTTAGGCCATGACCAGAAAAACCCAGCAGCTATCTGAGTTAGGTCTCCAGGTGAGTTACCTGGAGGCTGGACAAGGCACGCCGCTGGTGTTGATCCACGGCGTCGGCATGAACGCTGACGCCTGGTTCCCGCAAATGGACGTGCTGAGTCGCTATTTCCGCGTGATCGCGGTGGATATGCCGGGACATGGCGAAAGCAGCGGTTTTCGCCATCCCGCCACCCTGAAAGATTACGTGCAGTGGCTGGCCCTGTTCCTGAAGACACAACCGGAATCCAGTTTTGCCGTGGCCGGACACTCGATGGGCGCACTGATCACCGCCGGTATCGCCATCGATTATCCGCAGCTGGTGAATCACGCGATTGTGATGAGCGGCGTGTTTAAACGTAACGACACTGCACGTAACGCCGTGCTGCAGCGGGCACAAGAGCTGGCCAGCGGCAATGTGCGGCTCGATGCTCCGCTGGATCGCTGGTTCAGTGACGATCACCACGAACAGCCCCTGCGTAAAAAAGTGGGCGCGTGGTTGCAGCAAGTGAATCTCGGCGGCTATGCCCGCGCCTATCAGGCGTTTGCGGCCGGAGATCGCTTTTATTCAGAACGCTGGAACGAAATGCAATGTCCGGTGTTGGTGATGACCGGTGAACTGGATGCCAATTCGAATCCAGACATGACGCGCCAGATGGCCCAGGCCGCGCGCCAGGGGCAGGCGGTGGTGGTCGCTAACGCTAAACACATGTTGAACCTGACGGATGCCGACCGCGTGAACGAAGAGATTTTATCGTTCCTCAATCCGGTTGCTGCCGCCGTCACGCAAAAAGAGCCTCTAAAGGAGTAACTTATGGACGCAGATAAACGCAGACAGTTACGCGACGCCTTTGGCGCCTTCATGACCGGTGTCACTGTGGTCACCACCAACGATGCGCAGGGGCAGCCGATTGGTTTTACCGCCAATTCGTTTTCTTCGGTATCGCTCGATCCCGCGCTGCTGCTGGTGAGCATCGATAAGCGCTCCGCCAATTTCGACAACTTCACTCAGTGCCCGCATTTCGCTATTAACATCCTGGCGGAGCAGCAGAAAGAGACGTCGAACATCTTCGCGCAGAAGATTGCCGATCGCTTCTCATTGGTGAAGTGGCGTAAAGGGGAGTTCAACACGCCGCTGCTGGATGACAGCTCCGCCTGGTTTGAATGCGCGATGCATCAGGTGGTGGATGCCGGTGACCACGCGATCCTGATCGGCAAAGTTGAGCAGTTCGATTCCTGCGGCACCCCGGGGCTGGGCTACTATCGCGGCGCGTACTTCACGCCTTATCAGAATGCCGAGTCTCTGATTGCCGGTCCTAACGTGGTGGTCAGTGCGTTGATTGAATCGGCGGGCCAGGCGCTGGTGGTGAAAAAAGAGAATGGTTACGGCCTGCCGTCGCAAACGGTGAATAACCGCAGCGTCAGTGACACCCTGAAGCAGGTGTTCGATGGACTTAACATCGAAGCCAGCCCGGGTTTTGTCTACTCCATTTGGGAAGACCGCCAGAAGAAACAGCAGCATATCGTGTTCCTCTGCGCGCAACCAACCGGCAGCACCTTGCCAGCGGTGCTGCAGGGCGAATGGGTGGATGTCCACACGCTGGCACAACTGCCGGTGCCGGACAGCGCGTTGAAATCGCTGGTGGATCGCTTTATCCGCGAAAATGCCGTCGGTAATTACGGCCTTTATTACGGCGATGAAGTTGAGGGCTCAGTGCGCCACTTCTTTACTCCGTCTCATCAGGAGGTGGTATGAAACTTTCCCTGTTCCTGCATATGGAACGCGTGTCAGCGGATGACGCGCAGGACCAGCTGTACGATGAAATGATGGAACTGTGTGAAATCGCGGATAAAGGCGGTTTGCACGCTATCTGGACCGGCGAGCACCACGGCATGAATTTCACCATCGCGCCGAACCCATTTATCAATCTGGTGGATATCGCCAGCCGCACGCAAAACGTGCGTCTGGGCACTGGCACCATCATTGCGCCATTCACCCATCCGATCCGCCTGGCGGGCGAAGCGGCAATGACGGACTTGATCACCAAAGGGCGTCTGGATCTCGGGATTGCACGCGGTGCGTACTCCTATGAATACGAGCGTCTGATGCCGGGAATGGATGCCTGGGAAGCGGGCCAGCGTATGCGTGAACTGGTTCCGGCAGTGAAAGCGTTGTGGAAAGGGGATTACGAACACAAGGGTGAGTTCTGGAATTTCCCGTCTACGACGTCATCGCCGCAGCCTAAACAGCAGCCTCATCCGCCAATCTGGGTCGCCGCCCGCGATCCGAACAGTCATGAGTTTGCGGTGAAGAACGGTTGCAACGTGCAGTGTACGCCGTTGCATCAGGGGGAAGAGGAGATCACACGTCTGATCACCACCTTTAAAGATGCCTGCCGTGAATACGCACCCGATCAGCCACTGAAGATCATGCTGCTGCAGCATGGATTCGTCGCCGAGGATGAGGCTGATGCGCAGCAAGCCGCTGTTGAGCTCAATCGTTTTTATAACTACTTCGGCGCCTGGTTCAAGAATGAGCGCCCGGTGGAGCAAGGCCTGATTAAGCCGCTGACGGAAGAAGAGATCGCGGCGAACACCTATTACAGCGTGGAAGGTATGCGAAAAAACCTGGCGATCGGTAATCCTGACCAGGTGATCGCGCGGCTGAAAAACTATGAGGCGATGGGCTACGATGAGTACGCATTGTGGCTGGACAGCGGTATGACCTTCGAGCGCAAAAAAGCCTCGCTGGAACGCTTTATTCAACACGTTGCACCTGCATTTCACTAAGCGGAGACGTCATGGAATCCTTCAAACTCTACATCGATGGCCTATTTGACGCGGGCGCAGCGACTTTTACCTCGCTGAACCCGGCCACCGCTGAGCCGTGGGCCAATATAGCCGAAGCGCGCAGCGAGCAAACCGACCGCGCGGTCCAGGCGGCGGCTCGTGCTTTTGAATCTGACGTGTGGCGTGGATTAACCGCCGGTGCGCGCGGCAAATTGCTGTTGAAGCTGGCGGATTTGATTGAACGCGACGCGCCGAAGTTGGCACGTCTGGAAACGCTCGATACCGGCAAAATCATCCGTGAAACTCAGGCGCAGATAGCCTACGTGGCGGAATACTATCGCTTCTATGCCGGACTGGCCGACAAGATGGACGGCGCCACGCTCAGCATCGACAAAGCCGATATGGAAACCTGGATCAAACGCGAACCGGTGGGGGTGGTTGCGGCCATTATTCCCTGGAACAGTCAGCTGTTTCTCTCCGCGGTGAAAATCGGGCCTACCATCGCGGCCGGTTGTACGGTGGTGGTGAAAGCGGCAGAAGTTGCCCCGACGCCACTACTGGCCTTTGCGGAGTTGGTGCATGAGGCCGGTTTCCCGGCTGGCGTGATCAACGTGATCACTGGATTTGCTGAAGGATGTGGCACGGTGCTGACACAGCATCCGCTGATTGATCACATTGCCTTTACTGGTGGCGCAGATACGGCACGTCACATCATTCGCAACAGCGCGGAAAACCTGGCCAGTACCTCCCTGGAATTAGGCGGTAAATCCCCGTTTATTGTGTTTGCTGATGCTGATTTAGACAGTGCAGCCAATGCGCAGGTGGCGGCGATCTTCTCTGCCTCAGGACAGAGCTGTGTGGCGGGATCGCGTCTGTTGGTGGATGAGCAGATTAAAGATGCCTTTATTGAAAAGCTCACCAGCAAAGTGCGCGGGATTGTGATTGGCTGCCCGCAGCAGCAGGAAACCCAGTTTGGCCCACTTTGTACCGAGCGGCAGAAAAGCAATATCGAGCAGGTAGTGAGTCGCAGCATCGAGCAGGGCGCGCGTCTGGTGATCGGCAATCAGCCGATTGATCGCCCTGGTTTCTATTATCCGCCTACCATTCTCGATTGCAGCGCCGTACCGAATGCAGAAAGCGTGGTGCAGGAATTATTTGGACCGGTGCTGTCAGTACTTACGTTTAAAGATGAATCCGAAGCGATTCGTCTGGCAAATGGCACGGAATATGGCCTGGCCGCCGGCGTATTCACCCAGAACCTGACTCGCGCCCATCGTGTCACGCGTAAGTTGCGCAGCGGCGTGGTGTGGCTGAATACTTATCGCGTGGTTTCACCGCTGGCGCCATTTGGCGGCTACGGTAAGTCCGGCTTTGGTCGCGAAGGCGGCATTGACGCGGCGCTGGAATACACCACGACGAAAACTGTCTGGCTGCGAACCAGCGATGAGCCGATTAGCGATCCCTTTATTATGCGCTGATGGGTTAAGGTGCGCTGACATGCGCACCTGCGGGAATCTGGTTTGCATTTATCAATGCGCACTCTACCAGAAATAACGTTGGAATTTTCAGCGTCGTTATTTATGACGACCGTCACAGGTACAGTTGTTAAGCATTAAATAGCACCGGGAGTCTTACCGCCCATTCTTTAATAAGAAGACGAAAAACCATTCGTCGGGATGGCTGTGGCTTTTTTTCGCGAGGAAGGATTTACCCACATTAAAAAACAATCCCATTTTGAGAATTGGAGGGTATGGTGAATACACAACCACGTCAGAGTCAAATTATAGAAAATAAGTCAGTGGATTATGTCCCGGAATCGGAACGCCACGGTAAATCGCACAGTTTATTTACCTTGTGGTTCTGTACCAACATTGCACCGTTGGCGGTAGTCAGCGGCGCGATTGCCACCGAAACGTTTCATCTGAATGTTATTTCCGCATTAACCGCGATTATTGCCGGTCATCTGTTTGGCGGGATCTTCCTTGCGTTAACCTCTGCGCAAGGGCCCAAAGTCGGCATTCCACAAATGGTGCAGAGCCGCGCGCAATTTGGTCGCTACGGTTCGCTGCTGGTGATTAGCTTTACGACGGTGATTTATCTCGGGTTCTTTATCTCGAATATTTCGCTATCCGGTAAAGTCATCAACAACGTCTTTCCGTCGATGCCGGTAAGCAGTGCCACGGTCGTTGGCGCTATTCTTGCCACCGCCATTGGTATCGTCGGTTATCATTTTATCCATCGCATCAATAAAGTCGGTGCATGGATCATGGGTGCGGCGCTGATTTTGGGCCTGGCGCTGATGGTGTCACAACCTTTACCCGCAGACTTTTGGTCTCGCGGCAGCATGAGTGCAGCAGGGTGGTTTGGCACTTTCTGCATAGGTGCGGTATGGCAAATCAGTTTCTCTCCCTATACCTCTGACTACTCGCGCTATCTGCCCGCCAATGTCGGTATCGCACGCCCGTTTATAGCCACTTACTTAGGCGCCTGCGGCGGTACCATTCTGGCCTTTATCTTCGGCATGATGGCCGTCAATATCGCACCGACAAGTGATGCGATGATGTCAGTGCGCCACGCCACTGGCTGGCTCGGCCCTATTCTGATGGTGCTGTTCCTGGTCAATATTATCTGCCACAACTCAATGAATCTGTATGGCGCGGTATTATCACTCATTACAGCTGTGCAAACGTTCCGTCCACACTGGACGCCGGGTGCCGCAGTGCGTTTAGTGGTCTCATCACTGGTATTAGTGGGAAGCGTGTTAGTCGCGCTGGCGGCCTCGCAGAACTTTGTTTCGTTCTTTATTAACTTGATTCTGGCATTGATTGCGGTATTGATTCCGTGGATTGTGGTTAATCTACTGGATTTTTATTATGTGAATAAGCAAAAGTATGACGTTGAAGCGATATTTCGTGCAGACGGCGGACGTTATGGATTGCTGAATACTCAGGCATTGCTGGTCTACTTCGCCGGAATTATTGTGCAAATTCCCTTTGTCGAGAATGCGTTCTTTTCCGGACCTTATGCGAATTTAATACCCGGTGTGGATATTTCTTGGATTATCAGTTTTGTGGTGACAAGTATAGCCTATCCAATATTTCATCGGAAAAATGATTTAAGACTGGTGAGCACCCGGGAAAGTAAGGCGCGGAGCGAAATCCCATAAGCAGAGTGCGTTAAGGTCCAAATTAAAGATGCAAGCCCATACGCTTATCTAATACGCTGTGTAGTGTAGCGAACCGCTTTTACTTTGCACACCGGCAATTATAATGCCGGTCTCTGTAAAAATAGAGCACATTTCCTACTACAAGCCTTACAAAGGTACAGTTTGCTCCGCACGATACCAGCTATAGCGTATTTGCATTCCGAGTACCATATTTTATTTAAGCAACTTGGCTGCAGCTTCAATTATTTTACGTTAGTCCTGCGTGCCTTAACGCGGTTAACACACCGTGAAGCTGCAGCCTTTTTTCATTTTGAAAAACTACCCACGAAGTTCGTCGTCGGGCTGTTGGGTTAACAATTTTTAAATGCGTTCATAACTGCCCTTTGTCAGTGCCCGTTATGCTCTGAACTAGTAATATCCTTTTAGCCCACAGCGCTAACATCGTTAACGGTACAGTCGAGTAGAGCCTGGCCCAAACCTGGCGCTGGTGCATGCCTTTCATGCGCGCGGATCCTACTCAAAAATTCTTATTGGGACGTTTTCTAATTCCAAAGAGGAAAATCAAAAAACCTTCATTTACTAAATATACCTTGGTCGCGGCACCATTTTTTCATACATGACATCACATGGATACTCATATATCACTTTAGCGCACAATTAGTGCTAAAGACGTGAGCGCATTCTGCAAAATCCTGCATCTTTATCTGAAACAACGGCGCGCCCATTTTAATGCCGAGCTTTCTAACGTCTATGTTATTTGGAATTGTCCGCGATACATACTGGCGATTCTGAAGAGGGTATGCCGCGTTTGTTTTCTGATAATTGCGGTTATTGATTCCGGCGACTTAGATTTTTAACCCATCTGATGGTTTGCAGCAGTTTACGCCCTGACCTGCCTCTGAGCTCAACGCACTGTCCGTACTGCAGCAACTTATCCTTCAAGGCAATGTCTACCGACGACTTCCTGCTTAAATCATTTTATATGGCCCCATTTAAAGTGCCCGGATACATGTGATACTAATGCAGGAAAAAGAGGAAAGAAGATGCCCTTGTGAAAGTTTTGTTAGCCGCTTTCAGTGATCCTGTGAAAAAATTTATCTATAAAAAAAATCCCTCTTCGGAGGATGGCGAGGGAAAATATAAGAAAAGCGATGGCTTTCGTAACACTTCCAGCTTAGCCCTCTAATTTTTACAATGCCACAATTTTTCATAACCTTTTCATTTTTCTAATTGGATTTCTACACATAATAATTCAATCCCTAATATGTTATGGCCTTGTGCCGCCCTACTAAGAGAGGTGAGTGTGTCAGTATTGAGCCAACTACTGGAACAAAACTTCGATGATGCGTGCCAGATAATTGGACAGGTGGCTATTCAGAAAGCAGCCAGGGGAGAAGAAACAAGCCGCCCTCTTCTTGTTGCGGAGATTAACAAACTAGCGGACAGATTCAGGGAACTTACCGGAGAGGAACATCTTGCTATGAGAATGGCAATTGAATCACTAGCGCCTCCTGTTTAAATACCCATAGTATTTGTGAGCTTCCCTAAAGGGACTATACATATAATGGCAATCACCTGTAGCCCCCTTATAGCCTCAGCGCCGCATGCGGGATATTTCAAAAGGGGGCCGTTTGGGAAGAACGTTGTTCGTATTGGATTGCCAGTTCCCTACTACAAGTAAGCTTCAGCTGAGACAAATGTCACAGATATGCAGGAAACAATGCTTATCTGAGTTTTCACTCATGTGTTATTAATAATTGATCGCCTGAGTCATTTCATTTTCGATTCCACATAACCGGCGCTGCGTACGATCACGCAGCCGTCGTTATTCGGCAGCACCACAACTGGTTTATCGCGCAGGCCCAGACGAAACAGTACTTCACAACTGGCGTAAAACGAGTTCACTAGGCCAAACATCGGCATCGTTACCTCCGCCGCGCGCGTGCTTTTAACCCCCCCAGGTGGCCACGCCGAGCAGCTGCAGGCGTTTAATCGTAAACTCACCTTCCACCTCAGCCATCACAATATCACCGTGCGCCGCCTCCTCCGCCCGGTCAATCACCATGACGTCGCCGTCATAAAGCCCAAGGCCCTCCATGCTGCTGCCGCTTGCGCGCACGAAGAACGTGTAGGCGCGCCGGCGGATGCAGAGCTCGTTCAAATCCAGCTCTTTTTCGACATAATCGGTGGCGGGGGAGGGAAATCCCGCCGCACACGGCTCGGCATAAAGTGGTACGCGTATGCGCGGTGTGAACACGGGGAGCCAGAGTAGCGTCAGGCCGGGTGCATATTCCGCTGGTTTCACAACCGTGCTCTCTTAGCAAGGCTGTAGCAACGTGTGAATGCTATATGTAAATTGCGCATAAATCCTCCTCTCTATAATACTGGTTATGTGTACAGTATTGTTGGGCGGAATTTATCTGGCAAGAGAAAGCCTGACGCGCTGTCCGGGAATAGTGTTTATCTGGCTGAGGCGGCTGCAAAAATATTATTTCAGGCAAAATTCTTTCACAGGGCTTATGATGACACCGGGTCAGGTGGCGCGGGGAGGCACCTCCTGACTGTACACAGACAGTCCGGCGTTCCGCCGCCGGGCTTCATTCTGCTGCACTGCCGATCTATGTTCATCATCAGCCTACCACAGCGACTGAATCCACTGATCTCACTGTCTGTGATGAAGGGGGCATCGTCACGGCTCGGTTTGGTACGAAGCAGTGCGTTTAACATTCGCCCGGTACGATCTGGCTTACGTTCGCCTGAGCATCTTGGCACCAAATGAAAAAAAGCCTGCAGAGCAGGCTGTTGTCAGACGGTTGAAGCGTCTCGGGCGTCAAATGTGGCAGGGTTAACTATTCATTATCAATGTCGTGCGGATAGCCCACCACGATCTCAAGCGCACCGCGCAGGACGTCAAGCCTGACTACGTCTGAAGTACTCTCCAGCTCCGCTATCAGGGCTAGGATGATGTCTTTTCGCAGCACGCGTCCACCCCGGGCCCTAAGGCTTTCGAGTACGACACAGATAACTTCTGTTTCAGGGGCCACCTGGTCGCCACGTTCACTGAGCGCCCGCAAGATTTCTTTTTCTGTCGTGTTCTGTTGCATAACCCATAGTCCGGGATAAACAAGGTTGAGATCGCCAGTGACGATCCGTCTCTGCAGGCTCCTTCCTGCCTCCGTGACATGACGGAGAATGCTGGTATTCAGTGCCGACGGGTGCCCGGAGGCGGCCTGTCTTCGGTCAGGAACAGCAGTTCGGGATTCAACAGCTGGCGCGTCGCCGGCAATGCGGCATTGACTTCATCCAGCGCCATCCGGAGTGCTTCAGCCCGTTCCGGGCGGGTTTCGCCGGCTGCCATCTCCATCAGCCTGACTGCCAGCGTTACGCCGGACACCGGCGCATTCTCGCTGAGCAATCCGGCCACAGCCTCACCAATAGCAATATCCATCATCTTTTCGCTTTTATTTCTGTACATACCGCTTTCCGGGTGTCAGTAAAGGGGCACAATCCATTACCGGCCGCCGCTTACGAGGCTGGCAGATGTTCCATCCGGGCAGTCCGCGCCGGATTTAATATCCACAATAAAATGAGGTCTGCGGTGCAATGCTGAAGCTTGACTTCAGACCGGCTGTTAGCGGCCAAAGAGCAGGCCGATTAGCGTACGGTAATGCTGTTCTTCTTCCGCTCCGCCCGCCAGCTCCAGCCGGCGAACCAGTTTCGCGCAGATGGCCGGCCGGTTCAGGGCGGCGCCGCTGCGAAGAATTTCAACCACAATTTGCCCCAGCGTTTCCTGCTGCGAGGGAAGCTGTGCTTCGGTAAAATAACGGGCAATGTCTCCCACAGTATCAGGCTTATGGCTGTTCTGGCGCATGATTATTCTCTCGTAAAAGGGACGATTAAAATATGGTCGGGTGCTTATGCGCGGAAAGTTATACAAAAATTATAAACCTGTACAGATATATGTTGCAGGATGTGACGAATTCTTTTGGCAAAAGATGCTTATACTTATAAAACAAAGGGGTATGGGGCGGTGGGTTAAGCTTAATTGCTACAGAGGGGTCGTCCCTGACAGTTTCTCCGGCCGGAACGCGCAGATCGCGCCCGATACGAGGCTGGTCTTACATCGTCGTGTCACGAACGGAGTCGGTTTGGGTTCCTGTTTGTATTATCCGTCAGTTTTCCTGACCCGTCATCGTCATCCAGCACAGCCTCCTCGCGACTGCTGTACTGACGAAATTGAGCCAGCGTCTGGCGTCAAAAATTTCCTTAAACTTCGCATCGCTGGCGTCACCGTCAGCCATCGCGGAGAGCCCCTTTATCAGGAGCTCTACTGAGATGTCCTAGCCGGCGACCGGCCGGCTGACTGCTGCTTCTCCGATAATGATATGGCCTTTCTCATCGTCGTGACAGAACACAGCAAATCCGTCTTTTCAGTAAAATAACAACCTCAGGATTCACAGTAGACGCAACTAGGGCATCCACCAGAAGAAAAGTCTGTCATATGGACAAAAAATAAAGCATTAGTTTCAGATAGCGGATTTTAAGGGGGTACATCAGAATATAAATGCGTGAGAAAAAAGATGTGTTCAGTACCGGGGATTATGCAGTAATAACTATAAAGCGTTAAAAGGTTGCCGCGGCCCTCTGCCGCGGCTGTTTGATCAGACTGCCTGCCACTTGCTCTCAACTTCATCTTTTGACTTGGAAAGAATCACTTTATTGTCATCAACATCCTTCACCCAGCTGAAAGGAATGATGTGGTGCTGGCCACCGGCTTCCGGGTCACTTTTTGCCAGTTTGATTTTGTCATCGCCTTCAAAATGGTCAACGATACCCACGTGTTCACCGTTAACGTCCACAACTTGGGCGTGGTCCAGAATTTCTGATTTATCAACCATAGTTAATCCTTAGTTTCGTCTGCTCATAGTGAGTTTTACCCGCCAGCCTGACGGATACACACTCAAAATATAGGTTATTTATCTGCATTATTTTTAAAACTAACAAATTGAAACATTCGGCCGGGCATCTCTAGGACGTTTTTACATGGAAAACGCGGGGTGTAAAAGCGCAGAATAACGGTCATTAAGGGGGTGAAATGTCGGATTTATTTTGCAGATTCATTTGACACCCGATACGTACAGGCCATGATTATTGCACTGTGTCTTTAGATCCAAAAATGGTTAGGTGAATCGTTGAATTATTCCCGGGCTCGCCCGGGCTTTTTCAGAAACATATCCCGTACTCATCCCCTTTACCTTCATGCCCTTAACAGAGCTACAACCGGCATCTTCCCGGTCAGGTAGAATCATTGAAAGGGCAGGCCTTGCCTGAATAACGCGGTACAAATCTGCCTAGAAAAGCGTTAAAACATACTAAAATCTTACCGGAAGAAAAACTTTTCTATATCCTGACATTTTATTCCATTAAACCCCACTATAATGACACGGCAAGCTAGGTGTCAGGATGATGCCGCACTGGTACCAGATGGCCCGGATTTATTCCGGGCCTTTCTGTTTCTGCAGTCTGTTATCTCACCTTCCCCGCAAGTTGAACTGACAACTGTCCCAAGCGAAAGTATTACAGCGGATTTCTCATAATCGATGGTACATAACATGTGCGGCTGCCGATATCCTCTTATGCTGGGGCTATGACCTTAACGGACCCCTGGGCTTTATGGATGGCGGCACCTCGCCCGGCAGATTTCTGGCTTAACTGTTCGCTGAACATGACATGACGGTAAAATAACTTCGCCTCAAATCCGGTCCGGCACATCGGGATGTCTGGTCACTATTGTGCGATCGTAAGCCGGTGACGCCGGCCATGGCAGATAAGCTCGGGTGTGTATTTTACTCGCCCGGATTCTGGAGCATCAGGCAGGCTATGTGGCAGTTGTGGCGGGAGGGTGCTCAGTTACTTGGAGAGCGCGATACCTGAACGCAGTGAATGTGCTAAATTTTACAGTGCCGGTACGGAATTTCTCACCCCAATTTCACCAGGGCGTTTAATAAACTGTAACCGTACCGGCACCTTGCCCCGTCAAATCAGACACTTCCTGGCAAAAAATAACGCGTCGGGCGCTATGCTTACCTCGTGTGTTATTCCTCGTGCCAACACCAATGTAACGTATTGCAATAGCTGACATGCTCTCAGGATCCAACATCACCGGCCTCAGACTGGAAGTGCTTACTCCTGTTACCCCCGGGCCAGCCGCTCGGGATTTTTTTATCCGCTTTTTTCTGTTTTTCATCCGCGGTCAGTTCACGTCGGCCCGGTCAGACTTCCGCACTGACGCTTTCCGTCATCTCCCCGAGGAGCTGCAGCAGACGTTCTGCGCTCAGCTGCTGAGACCTAAGTGCAGGCATCATCCCGGTAAGCGAAAGCGTCACCGTTGCCAAGGCCACCGCGCGTTTAATCTCTTCTGCGTTTTCATAGCTCTTGTACGTACGCAGGCTCACGCCGAGCTCTGCCGCCGCGCGATCCCGGCTCCAGAACATTCTCCTGCGCCACTGCCTCAGATGCCATCCTGTCATGCATTCTCCTTTTACAAGCCTGAAAAAGTGCAATTACTGCACTTTTTCATTATTTCTTAATTATGTTGTTTCACTGTCCCGATGACCGTCCGGAAAACCCTGTATGAACTCTCATGTGCGAAGTATGCGTGAGAGCAGCGTGCCGGGCATTCCCGCTATGACGGCACTCAGACAGAGCGCTTTCAGCAGCAGGGGCGACTCTTCTAAGCCCGAATAAAATATTCAGCGTTACCCGAACTCAGAGACAGGGGGTATGTTCACGCATGATATGCGACGCGGTCGTATCCTCTCAGCGCTGCACCTGTGGTTTCTCTCATCATCATAGTCGGTAGGGTTATTTTTTCCGCAAAAAACAGCTGATATTGTGTCTCGGTTCCAGTCATTGATACGACGGCTGTCAGCCTGCCCGTAAAGACCTGAATCAGGCTGACGATTGAGATTGCTTTTATCGAAACGTAATCAATTACATTTAGCTGCCATGTCTGCAGGTATGGTTGTCCAGGCGGTGTACTTTGAATCCTTAAAATGCATTTGCTTCCAGAAGAATGCTGATTTCGACGTATGACATGCCAGGCGGGAATAAAAAAGGCTTTCGTTGTGAACATAAGGCCGTGAGTGAAAAAGCGGCAGGATGGCCGCAAGAAATTACAGAGTCGACTGAAACCTGAGTTGAGGGTGCCCACCATTCTGGCCTGCAGGGTTGAGCACAAAGAGGAAGTAGCGTTGTGGTTAAACTGTTATTTCAGAGTTCTCTGTTTCTGATCCAACTTCCGGCTAATGCCCTTGCAGCCAGCCTGACTTAATACGAAGAGCGTGTCACCGGAAGTGTCCGGGTACAGTCACGCTGCACTCACAGGCGGCCCGATATAAATAAAAAACCCACC
>JRUP01000020.1 GCA_000773965.1 Enterobacter cancerogenus | reverse complement strand
GTCGAACAGGTTGTTCAGGTTGGCCTGCAGGGTGACGTTTTTGGTCACATCGTAGCGCGCGAACAGATCCACCAGCGCATAGCTGCCCTGACGTGCACGCCATGTGCCCACACCTTCCGGACCGGTAATATCTTTGTAGGTCTTCGACTGCCAGTTGACTCCACCACCCAGCGTCAGCTGATCCAGCATCGGCAAACGATAGCTGGTGAACAGGTTGAACGAGGTGCGTGGCAGCTGTGAGTTGTAGTTCTCACCATCACGATCTTCAGCCACATAAGTGGTACCGCCGAAGGTCATCTGCCAGTTGTCTGTCAGCGCACCGTTCACTTCGAACTCGACACCACGGCTCACTACGCCATTCTTACCTTCAAATATTTCGTTGCCTGAAGCCGTGTACGTTCCGGTGCTCACTGGCGCGTTATCCAGTTCAGTGCGGAATATCGACACCGAGGTGGTCAGACGGCTGTTCAGCCAGTCAGATTTCACACCCGCTTCGTAGTTTTTACCGATGACCGGATTCAGGAACTGGCCGGAGGCATCCTGGCTATCCTGCGGCTGGAATACCGAGGTGTAGCTGGCATAGGCTGACCAGTTATCGTAGAAGTCCCAGATTAAACCACCGTATGGCGTGATGTTGTTTTCTTCTTGCTGGGTAGTTAAACCCTGGCGATTCCAGTTGGTGTAACGTGCGCCTAAAATGGCATGCAACGGATCGGCTAAGGTAATGCGTGTCGCGAGGTAGGCCGATTTCTGACGCACCAGTTGCGTATCTGACGCTGGGGTACGAGGGTTCCAATCGGACTCTGGATAATTTCCGTTGTAGTCGTAGAAGCTGCCCAACTGAGCCGGTGAAATATTGGTCCAGGCGCTGTAATACTTGTTGTCCTGACGGCTGTAATTCACACCCAGCATCAACTCATGCTGACGGCCAAACATTTCGTATGGACCGCTGGCGAAAGCATCGACGGAATCCACTTTGCGTTTACCGGTGTTATAGCCGGTACCGCCGACCGCATCATAGGCATAGGAAGGGTCGTACTGGTTAACCAGCAGACCGGAATCTTTATTCACATAGCCGTCGATATACAACTGCTTACTGTCGAGGAACATTTCATTATGCGTGCCGTTAAGCGTGATGTTCCAGCCGTTATCGAAGTTCTGCTGCAGGTTAATAAAGACTTTTTTGTTTTCTTTGTCGTTATACGCCCAATCCGTTGAGGTGTTATAGCCGCGACGCAATTTCACCTGTGAACCATCGGTATACCAACGCGGTGAACCACCCCACATCGGCGAGTCAGTATTCACCTGCGTGAACTCATAGCCCACAGACAGCTTGGTTTTATCGGTCAGATCAGCATCCACCACACCGTAGATGAATTTCTTCTCGAAGCCATAACGCTCGATAAAGCTGTTTTTATCTTCGTAACCCGCCACTACGCGGCCACGCACGTTGCCTTCGGGCGACAGCGGCGCAGAGAGATCGGCGACATAGCGCTGTTTGTCCCAGCTGCCGTAGCTCGCTTCCAGATTCCCGGTGAACTCTTTGCTATCGGCGTGTTTACGCACCATGTTAATCGCCGCAGACGGGTTGCCTGGGCCGGTCAACAGGCCAGTAGCACCGCGCACTACTTCAACGCGCTCATACAGCGCCATATCGGTTTGCGCATCGCCCAGGTTCCAGCGCGAAGCAAAGGCCGTTGGAATACCATCGATCATGTAGTTATCGATGATAAAACCGCGCGAATAGTAGTTAGTACGATCCATATCACCGCTGACGCCTTTGATACCGGTGGTATTTGAAAGCACGTCATTCAGGGATTGCAGCTGCTGGTCTTGCATACGCTGCTTGCTGACAATGCTGACCGATTGCGGAATATCACGCGCGGTCAATGCCATTTTGGTACCGGCACGGGTGACCGGGACGCTGTAATCTTTTGCTGCCTGCTCTTGCGCATCGCTGCTGGCGCTGGCATCCACAGTCAGAGTTTGTTCTGTTTTGGTGCTATCCGCGGCCTGGGCAATACCTGACGCCACCATCATTGCCAGCAGAGAGACACGCAATGCACGTTGCGGTGCACGGCCAGATTCCCTGACGCGCTTTTCTTTGAAAGACATAATATTCCTCAATCAACTTATCGTTATTTTGTGTTGGCGGCATAGCTGCTGACGTCTGTTAGATCCAGCCATAAATAACGTGCTGAAAAGGAATATCAGGATGAGGTATTTCCCGACCGTGCCGTCCTGGCACAAACAGAACGACCGTAAAGATGCCGTTAAGAAAGCAAATGAGAAATATACGCATTAAGATTACTATTGCAAGAAATTGTTACCGGTTATCCGGCAATTTTACATTTGGATAATTCCTTATTCTTCAATGATTAATAATAAAGGGGAGTTATTTTCGGTAATTATCACGCACGTTAATAGAGCAAACCTGTGAAAAATCACAGGTTCTTGTCCTGAGGGTATTCCGGGGATCACCAGGGCCAGCGTTTTTCCGCCAAATCCACCAGAAGACGTGAAGCGGGTGAAAGCTCACTGAGTGAGCGGAATTGCCAGCCAAAGGTACGCGGCATCATGACCAGCGGCAGTGGAATTTCAATCAACTCACCGCCCTCACCTTTTAATAAGCGGCGGGAAAGAAAACTCAACAACTGGGTCTGCGCCAGCACGGCGCGCAGCGGGGACAGCGTATTACTTTCCATTTGCGCGCGCGGCGCCGCATAGCCACCGCTGCGCAAGCGTTGTTCCAGCCACTGACGCGTCGCGACGTTATCGGAAGGTAACAACCAGTTATATTCATCAAGCTGTTCAGGCGTCGGATGAATGTTCGCCAGCGGATGGTGACGGCTGGCGGCAATCACCACCGGATCCTCAATCAGCGGACGGGTAATGAACTCGCTGTTCCCCTGCGGCAGAAAACCCAGAATCAGATCGACCTTGTTCTCACGCAGTAACTTTTGCAGCAAATCATTCATCCCGACCGTCACTTCGAGTCTGGCGGTTGGGGCTTTGTGCAACAGGTCTTTACTCAGTACTGGCAGCATAAATTCCGCTGCCGTTGCAGCCACGCCTAACCGGATCACGCCCGCCGTTCCCGCACCCAGCGCCTGTAAATCCTGCCGGGTGACCTGCATCATGTGCACGACTTTTTGAGCACGTTCACAAAGTAGTAGTCCCGCTTCTGTGAGTTGCATCCCACGCCCCACCTTGAGAATTAACCGCGTGGCGTAAAACTTCTCCAGACGTTGCAGACATTTGGTTAAGGCGGGCTGAGTGATACCAAGGGATTGCGCCGCTTTACCCAGATGCCCTGTCTCCTTCACCGCCAGCAGATAATGCAGATCTTTCAGTTCCATTCATTCCCACCAGGAATCAATTGATAAAATTCAGAGAATATAATTTATCACTCTACGCTGCCAGGATGGAATGACATTAACAACAGAGCAACACGCTGTTCGCGTCACCTTGTGGCGCTTAACAAGGGAGTAAAGGATGAAACATTCACTGAAAGCACTGGTCGCGATGATCGCTTTAGCCAGCAGCGCACAGGTTTTGGCACAAGACACGCTGCCCGTGACGTTACCGACGCAACAGGACAGTCGTCTGGAACAGGTCGCCACCTCGCCACGCGTGTGGAATGGCATTACCGTCAGTCATGACAACCGCCTGTTCGCCTCGTTAACGCAATCGGAAGGTGCGGGTTTGCAGCTGGCGGAAGTGATCAATAATCAGCTGAAAGCCTTTCCCGATGACAGCTGGAATCAGTGGAACGCTAACGATCCAGAGCATCATTTCTACCACGTGAATGCGCTGCGCATCGGCCCGGATGGCGATCTATGGGTAATGGACTCGGGCAATAAAGGAATTGGTACTGGCGATCAAGCTGTGCCCGGTGGCGCCAAGCTGGTCCACATTAGTCTGGCCACTGGCAAAGTGTTGAACAGCTATGTGTTTAAGGCACCGACGCTGCAACCCACCAGCTATCTGGATGATGTGCGTTTTAATGGCAATTTTGCCTATATCACCGATCCCGGCGCGGTGGGATTAGTGGTGCTGAACCTGAAAAGCGGCAAAAGCTGGCGGGTGCTGGATAACCATCCTCTTTCCATTGATCACCAGCCAATTTACGCGGATGGCAAGAAGTTGATTCTGCGCGATGGCCGCGAAAAACGCGTCGGCCTCGATCAGCTGGAAGTTTCGCCGGATGGCAAATGGCTCTATTACCAGGCGATCCCGGGGCCGCTGGCTCGCATTGAAACCCGTTATCTGAACGACAGCGCCCTTTCGGCAGCGGAAGTGGCGAAGCATGCGGAGAAAGTGCGCGAAACCTGGAGCACCGGCGGAACAGCCATTGATGCCGAAGGCAATATTTATGCGTCGGATATCAATACCCGCAGCATTAAACGCATTGCGCCCGATGGCAAAGTGACCACCGTGGTGCAGGATCCACGCCTGGTATGGATTGACGCAATGTGGGTATCCGACGGCGCACTGTGGATGCCGTCCGGACAGATCAATCGCACGCCAGCGACCACGGGCGGCAAACCGTCAACCGTGGAATATCCAGTGAAACTTTATCGTCTGCCGTTACCGATTAAACCTTCACCGCTGGATCACCAATAAGCCAGAAGGTGCCGTTTAATACTATTCAGCGCGGTCTTCCGGCCGCGCTTAATCAACGCTAACTATATTGATAAACAGGAGGAAATAACACCAGGATAAATCATCACCGTACGCTATTTTAAATTTATTAAAACTAAGAGGTTACGCACAGCTTTCGCGTAAACCTGACCTTGTGCCTGCCGAAAAAAAAACTGGATAATATTGCCAGATTGACGAGGTTGCAGAAGGTTAATTTGAACAATAAATAATCATTCGCTGTTTTTTATTTATTCCGAACACGTTGCGTTTGCTACCCACAAACGTGCTCTATCCCTCTGGACAGGAACTTTCGTCATGCTGCTGATCATCAGTCTGCTTATGATAATCTGCTTTATTGGCTTATTAATGAGCAAAAAGCTTTCCGCTCTGACCGCATTAATCCTCATTCCCACGATATTCGCGCTGTTATCAGGCCATGGCGCGGATATGGGTGCAATGGTAATCAAAGGATTACGCACCGTCGCGCCCACTGGCGTAATGTTGATATTCGCGATGCTCTATTTTATGAGCGTAACGGATGCCGGGATGTTTGATCCGATTATTAAACGCATCGTTTCTGCAGTCGATGGCGATCCGGTAAAGATATTTGTCGGCACCGCACTGCTTGGCTTTATTGTCGCGTTAGATGGTGATGGCGCGACCGTATATATGATCGTGCTTTCCGCGTTTATGCCGATATATGAACGTATCGGATTATCAAAGCTCAGCGTCGCCGCTCTGCTATTACAGTGCACCGGGCTGGGCAATATGTTTCCGTGGGGTGGACCCACTGCGCGTGCGGCGGCCGCAGTTCAGGCCGACGTCTCTACTCTGTTTGTCCCGTTGCTGATTCCGCTCCTGGCCTGTGTAGCCTGGACCTTTATTCTGGCGGTGATGCTCGGCAGAAGCGAACGCAAGCGTTTGGGATTCCAGCAGCATATTCCGGTGGACCGCGCCGCGCTGCAGTTCGAAGAGAAAGGCTGCGTCGCCTGGCGTTTCTGGTTCAACTGGGCGTTAACCATTGCACTGATGACCTTCCTGGTGCTGGATGTCATGCCCATGGCGTACCTGTTTATGCTGGCTACTGCCATCATGTTCGTCGTCAATTATCCGCAACTCAGCCAGCAGCAGGAGCAGATCGGCCGTCATGCGCCCGCCATTCTTGCCGTGGCAGGCTTGATTTTCGCCGCTGCGGTGTTTACCGGTATTTTTGCTGAAACCGGTATGGCGAACGCGCTAGCACAGGCGATTGTGCAGACCATTCCCGCTGCGCTCGGCCCTTATCTGGCGGTCATTACCGCATTGATCAGTATTCCCGTCACCTGGATGGTATCGAACGATGTGTTCTATTTCGGCATGCTGCCCGTGCTGGTGCAGGCTGCCGGACATTACGGTATCGAACCGATTGAAATGGCTCGCGCGGCATTAGTCGGCCAACCGGTGCATATTCTCAGCCCGCTGGTTGCCTCGACCTATTTATTAGTCGGCATGCTGAAGCTCGATTATGCTCAGACACAACGCTTCACGCTGCGCTGGTCATTTATTACCTCGATTGTGTTGTTAGTGGTCGCGCTGATTACCGGTTGCTTCCCGTTCTATCGCAGTCTGTAAAATATATCCTACTCTCTCTTGTAGCCGCTATTTATCGCGGCTACCACTCCGGTTCAGTTGTATAAAATATCAACTCCTTATCTTACTGTGCGATATAAATGCATCCTGTTGCGGTATTATTTTCCGGACGATTCTGCATGATGCGTATTATTTTCATTTGATAAAAATTGACGTAGAATGCCTTCTTTCATCTTCGTTATAAAAGTAATAAGGGTTTATTCATGAGCGATGCACTCAAAGCATTGAACAATCTTCGTACGCTGCGTGCCCATGCGCGTGACGTTGAGATTGCGGTATTAGACGAAATGCTGGAAAAGTTCGCCGTGGTGGTTGCAGAACGCCGTGAAGAAGCGGAAGCGAATAATGCCGCTCAGCGCGAGAAAGAAGAAAAACTGGCGCTGTATAAAGAGATGCTGCTGAATGATGGCATCGATATTAGTGAATTGACGAAATTAAACCAGAGCGAAACCAAACCGAAAGCGAAACGTGCGCCGCGTCCGGCCAAATATAAGTTCATCGACGAAAACGGTCAGGAAAAATTCTGGACTGGTCAGGGCCGTACGCCTTCACCGATCAAATCCGTATTAGATGCGGGCGGTTCGATGGATGAGTTCCTGATTTAAACGATCCGCATGGATATTGTAGGGTCGCCATTCCTGGCGACCGATTAAATCCCTATTTCAACGCTGCACAGGCTGCCGCAATGCGTTTTCCGGCTTCGCGCACGCTTTCAATATCCGTGGCAATCGACAAACGGAAATACGGTGACAAGCCATACGCCCTGCCGGCAACGCTGGATACGCCACTCTCCAGCAGATAATTAAGCACATCCTGTTCGCTTTCCAGCTTACGTCCATCAGCACGCGATTTGCCCAACAGGCCAGCACAGCGGCAGAAGATAAAGAACGCCCCCTCGGGATTCAGCACCTCAATGCCTTCAACCGGGCTTAGCTGCGCCATAATCGCATCGCGACGCGCCTGATAGGCCGCACGTTGCGGTGGCAGGAAATCCAGCCCGCCGTTCAACGCCGCTACCGCTGCCGCCTGACTGATGGCGCTGGCACCGGAACTGTTCTGCGACTGCACTACCACCATGGCATCAATCAGCGCTTGCGGACCGGCACCAAAGCCGATGCGCCAGCCGGTCATGGCATAGGTTTTCGATACGCCGCCCACCAGCAGAATGCGCTCGGCTAAATCTGGCGCCACCTGCAACAGGCTAACGTGTTCACGTCCATCAAACAGAATGTGCTCATACAGTTCATCTAGCATGATCCACAGGTTAGGATGGTCACGCAGTACCGCCGCCAGTGCGGTTAACTCTGCTGCGTTATACACCGCACCGGATGGATTGCCGGGGTTGTTCAGCACCAGCCAACGGGTTTTGTCGGTGATCGCTTGCGCCAACTGCTGCGGCTGCAGCTTGTACTCTTGCTCAAGCGGGCACTCCAGCAGCACCGCTTCGCCGCCGTTAAAACGAACGCTATCGGGGAACGTCGGCCAGTACGGCACCGGCACAATCACCTCATCGCCGTCATTCAAGGTGGCGGCGAAGGCGTTGAAGATGATCTGCTTCGCCCCGTTGGCGATACAGATCTGCCCCAGCGCATAATCCAGTTGATTTTCACGTGCCAGCTTGGCCTGCACCGCTTTACGCAGTGGCGTGGTGCCATTGGTCGGCGTATAGCGCGTCTCACCATTATTCATGGCTTCAACGGCAGCATCACGGATGTGCTGTGGCGTATCAAAATCCGGCTCACCGGTGGTGAGATCCAGAATATCCACGCCCTGCTCTTTCAGCTGGCGCGTCAACTGACGCGCCGCCGCATTGGCAGAGAGCGACACGGACTGCACACGCTTCGATAAGGTGACCATGTTCAGCTCCTATAGGGTTTACAGCGCGGGCAAACCGAGGTTCTCGCGCAGCGTGGCGAATTCGTAATCATCACGGAACAGACCACGGCGACGAAGTTCCGGGCTCACCAGCTCGACGAACAGATCCAGCTGCTCTGACATGATGGCAGGCATGATGTTGAAGCCATCGGCGCCACCCTCTTTCAGCCACAGTTCAAAGTCATCGGCGATGTCTTCAGCGGTGCCGACAATCACGCGATGGCCACGTGAACCTGCTGCCACGGCAGCCAACTCACGTAAGGTCAGATTTTCACGTTTCGCCATATCCGTCATTAATTTGACGCGGCTCTGGTTGCCTTCACCCAGTGGCACTTCTGGCACGGGGCCGTCGAGTGGATACTGGCTCAGATCCATGCTGAAACGCAGCGACAGCTGACGCAGACCGTTTTCGATATCCACCAGCGTATTCAGCTCTTTCCACAGCGCTTTAGCTTCTTCACGGGTGCGTCCCACAATCGGCATCACGCCCGGCATGATCACCACGTGATCCGGATTACGTCCGGCTGCGATCACCTGATCTTTCTGCGAGCGGTAGAAGGTTTGCGCTTCTTCCAGGCTGGCGGCAGCGGTGAAGATCACTTCGGCGGTTTCGGCCGCCAGTTTTTGACCGTCTGCTGATGAACCTGCTTCGATGATCACCGGACGTCCCTGCGGAGAACGCGTGATGTTCAGCGGACCCTGCACCTGGAAGTGCTCGCCGTCATGATCAATCGACTTAATTTTGTCATTAACGAAGTATTCACCGGTCTCTTTGTTCGGCTGTACTGCACCCGCTTCCCAACCTTCCCACAGCTTGTTGGTCACTTCGAGGAACTCACGTGCACGTGCATAGCGCTCGGCGTGGTTTGGCATATCGCTGCGGCTAAAGTTACGCGCTACGTCAGTGGAGAATGAGGTCACCACGTTCCACGCTGCGCGACCACGGCTGATGTGATCCAGCGACGAGAAGCTGCGCGCCATGGTGAACGGATCGCTAAAAGTGGTGGATGCCGTAGCTGCCAGGCCGATACGTTTGGTGTTCACCGCCAGCGCCGACAGCATGGTTAGCGGCTCAAGGCGTGCCATGGTCGAAGGCAAACGGTACATGCTGGTGGCTAACGCATCGCCCACAAAGAACAGGTCAAATTTACCGGCTTCGGCTTTTTTCGCGATGGTGATCAACCAGTCAATGTCGGTAGGATCGCCGAGTTTCTCGGTCAGACGCCAGCCGCTGACGTGTTGTCCAACCGGTTGTACAAAGAGTCCTAAGCGGATGCGTTGAGTTTGTGCAGTAGCCATGAAGTTGTCCTGGTCTATAAAAGAGTAAAAGTTAGAAACGGTTTTCGGTTGCCAGCAGCGCCTGCTCTAACGCATCCGCATGGATACGAAACGGCAGACGTTCAGCGCTGGCCGCCGGGAATTTAATCTGTTCTGCAATAGTGCGAATTGCCGCCGCGCGCTCGCCGGTCAGCGGCGCCAGCGTCAATGGCATCGCGTACTGACGCAGCAATGCCAGCAGCTCCGCATCAGGCACACCATCGTTTTCAATCAGCGATTGCACCAGCAGGCTGTAGCCGACCTTCTCACCGTGCAGCCAATGATGCAGTTCGGGCTGGTGAGTGAGACGGTTATGAATCGCATGAGCAAAGCCGGGGGTGGGAAGTTGATCGCGCACGCTGTTGGCCAGACCTGCAAGTACGATGTTGGCATCAATCACCTTCACCAGCTCCGGCGTGACCTGCTGTTTTTCATTGGCGCTGACGGCGGCTTCACCCAGTTGGCGATAAACATTCAGCGCACGTTGCGCCGTCATCACTTTGAGGTCGAGTGCCAGATCGTGCGGGTTATTGCGCAGGTAAGGGGCGAACTCGTAGTACTTCGCCAGCGCATCAACGATACCTGCTTTGAGATAGCGCACATCGCTGCGGGCGATCACTTCGCTGTCCACCAGCACCAGCTCCGGCATTTTACCTAGTGGCTGGCTGCGCACGTGGCCGCCATGCTCGTTATAAATGATGGCAACCGGTGACCACGCAGCGCAGGTCGCCGCCAAAGTAGCGAAGTTGATCACTTTCAGATCCGGTAACTGGCTGCCCACCGCTTTAGCGGCATCCAGTACGCGCCCACCGCCCACGGCAAACAGCAGCTCGGCTTGCTGTTGCTCAACGTTGTTTCTCAGCGTTTCGATGGCGGCATCGGTGCATTCACCGTGCAGATACTCCAACTCCCAGCGGATACCGTTGGCTTCTAAACTCTGGCTTAATTCCGGATTAACGGCTTGCCAGGCGTTGGGAGAAGTGAAGATGCGGATATGTGTGGCATAAGGTTTGATAAATTCACCGGCACGCTTACGCAGGCCAGCTTCATGTGCATAAGCACGCGGAGATTTGATCGCTAACACGTCGCCACCCTGATTAAGAATAAGGCTATAACGAGAAAAGTTATTTTATTTCATGGGGTTAATGAGAAATAGTTATAGCGCTATGTAATTTATGCATACTACGGTAAATCGCGATATAAGCAATGGAAAAGCCGCCATTTCATTTTCACAAATTCGCATTAGCTTAGTCATTTTTCACATATAGAAGCACAAGGCATTACTGATATTCTGAGTTGCTTAGCACGCTGGGTATTTTGAATTAGCGCTTTAAATTGCGCTTTTTCAACCGTTATGCGCTGCTCAATCTGCATTCAATTTACCGCTTCCAGGCGGTTTTTCCGGGGATAGTTATGTCACTTGAATTTCGTCAGGTCAGAGAAGATGAGGTTGAAACCTATCAGGCGCTGATGCACGCCGCCTATGCGCCAACGCTGGCACTGGGCATCAAATTTGATGCCGCCACCGCAGATCGCGAAAAGACGCTGCGCCACCTGCAAAGTCACGGCGTTTATGCGCTTTACGCACAAGACGTGATGGTTTCCTCGGTCACCGTGCGCTATCCGTGGGGACCGCTGCCTGGGCCGTTTGGCCTGCCGCATATTGGCTGGTTCGGTGCCCATCCCGACTATCCCGGTAAACAGTATGGCCGTCAGGTACAGGATCGGCTGGAACAAGAGATCCTGCTGGGTAAACTGCGGGCGCCAGCGGTATCACTGGGTACCGCCACCAGCCATCCGTGGCTGATCGAGATGTATAAAAAGCGCGGCTTCCAGCTGATGCACACCACCGATCTCGGCAAAGGCCACATCACCCAATATATGAAGAAAGTGCTGGATGACAGCGCGCATGATGCGTGGATGACACGTCAGGCCGCACAACAAGGAAGCAAAGCATGAGTTTTGATGAGAGCGCATTGGGCCAGCATTTGATTGCCTTCCGCCATGAGTTACACCGTTTTCCTGAACTCTCTAATGAAGAGTTCGAAACCACCGCACGTATTCGCCAGCAGCTTGAAATGCACCAAATCCGTGTGTTGGATCTGCCGCTGAAAACCGGATTAGTGGCGGAAGTTGGCCCCGAAAATGGGCCACTGATCGTGCTGCGTTCCGACATTGATGCACTGCCGATTGAAGAGCAGTCTGATGTGACCTTCCGTTCAGAGCGTCCGGGCGTAATGCACGCGTGCGGCCACGACTTCCACAGTTCCGCAGCCTTAGGTGCGGCGATATTGCTGAAACAGCAGGAAGCGAGCTTAAAGGGCCGCGTACGTATTCTGTTCCAGGCCGCCGAAGAGACCGGCCAGGGTGCGCCGGATGTGATTGCTACCGGCGCACTGCAGGACGCGGTCACCATCTTCGGTATTCATAACGATCCCTCCCTGCCGCCAGGCGTGATTGGCAGCAAAGCCGGCCCACTGACCGCTGCCGTCGATCGCTTTGATATCAAGATCATCGGCACGGGCAGCCACGCCGCTAAGCCGCATCAGGGCAACGATCCGATTGTGATCGCCGCGCAGATTGTTTCTGCCGCACAAACGCTGATCAGCCGTAATGCCCCTTCCGGCGATAACGCGGTGGTCTCGATCACCCAGATTCACAGCGGCAGCACCTGGAACGTCATCCCAGACAGCGCGTGGCTGGAAGGCACGGTGCGTTCGTTCTCGCAGGAGACGCGCGAGCGACTGGAGCAGCGTTTCCGCGAGATCGTGCAAGGCATTGGCGCGGCCTTTGCTGCCAGCGTTGAGTTCAACTGGCACGCAGGTCCACCGTCGGTGGTGAATGATGCACACTGGGCCGATTTCGCGCTGCAGCAGGCAACCGCCAGCGGCTTTGAAGCGCGCGTGGTGGAAGCCAGCCCGATTGGTGAAGATTTTGCCTTCTATCAACAGCAGTTGCCGGGGGCCTTTATGATGATTGGCACCGGTGAACCATATGCGCTGCATCATCCGGCGTTTCGTATCAACGATGATGTGCTGCTGCCGACCTCACGCTATCTGGCCAATCTCGCCGTCGCGGCACTGAACAGTGTGGCGCCGCAATGAGTATCACTGCTGCCCTCGCTGAGCTAATCGTTCACAGCCAACCCGATGCCGCTGCACGTGAAGCCGCGCGCGAAGGGGTAAAGGATTTTCTCGCCGTCAGCTGGCCGGTGCTGCAAGGCCAGGTGCCGGATAGCGGCTTGCCGGCACTACGAACCGTTTATGGCGATGGTAGTCCGCGATCGCAGGCGCTGCTGCTGGGTTATGCCGCTCACGCGCTGGATTACGATGATTTCCACGCTGATTTTCGGGGTCATCCCAGCGTGGTGATTCTGCCTGCGCTGTTTGCCTGGCAGCAGCAACAGGCGGCAGCGATTGATGATTTCCTTGATGCTTACGCCATCGGTGTCGAAATGGCCGGACGGCTTGGCTTAGCTGCCAGCCAGCAGCATTACGCTTTGGGTCATCACAACACCGCGACGCTGGGCACCATTGCCGCCGCCGCCGCGCTGGCGCGTCTCCTGAAACTGGAGGTCAGCGCAACTGCCACGCTAATCGGGATCGCCACCACTCAGGCCAGCGGGCTGCGTGCGCAGTTCGGTTCCGCTGTCAAACCGCTCCACGCGGGTTTAGCGGCGGAACGTGCGGTTACGGCAGCCCAGCTGACGCTGGCCGGTTTCGATGGCAAACAGGATGGCGTGGTTGAGGCTTTCCTTGCGGCCAGCAGCAACGGCGCAGCTCAACCTAAAAAATTGGTCGCGCATTGGGGCGAGCCGTGGCGCATCGTGACGCCGGGTCTGGAGTACAAACCCTTCCCGACCTGCGCCGGAACGCATAGCGCAGCGGAAGCGGCGCGCATTCTGCGTGATGGCTGGTTAGCCAGCGGCAATTCGCTGGAAGCGCTGCTGGATAACATCACCGATATCAGCGTAGCTTTCCCGCCTGGGGGCGATATTGCCGCTTCCGTCACATCGCCCACCAATGGGATTGAAGCGCGTTTCAGTCTGGAATACGTGATTGCCGCAATGCTGATCTATAACGATCTGCGGCTGGAAGATTTTGCGGAAGGCGATCTTAACCGTGCTGTGATGCCACTGGCAGCCAAAGTAAGACGAGTACCTGACGACACCGCACCGCCAGATGCCATTAATCCCGCATTACGTTTTCATCTGGTCACTCTTACCTTGCGCGATGGCACTCGGCTGCAACAGCGACGCACCCGTCAGCAATCGCTAGCCGTTGGCGTGGACGTTGAAGGTAAATTGCGTCTGGCACTGCGTCAGGAATCGGGCGAGCGATGGCAACAGGTGCAGCAAAGCAGCGCATTGCAGACAACCGCTGATCTGGCGGTGCTGCAGCAGTTATTACGCGTTTAATATCACGTCAGTTGCAGCGCTTTTAGTTCACCACATTACAGACGAAGTTGCGTCTATCGGGATGACGAGTGCTGTATTAAACTACAGGTCGCCGCACTTGCGCTGGAGTCAACTCTGGTGCGTGCGGCTGGACCGCTCCTGACTGCCAGACTCTTAGCTTAGGCACACACCATGACCAAAACCCAGCGACTGATGGAGCTTGTGCAATTGTTACGTTGTCACCGCTATCCGGTGACTGCGCAGCATCTTGCGGAGCAACTCAGCATAAGCGTGCGTACCGTCTATCGCGACATCATCTGCCTGCAGCAGCAAGGCGTGGAAATCGAGGGCAGCGCCGGACTGGGGTATTTGCTGAAATCCGACGGTCACTTACCGCCCTTGATGTTTTCCCGTCATGAGATTGATGCGCTGGCGTTGGGCCTTGACTGGGTCAGCCGCCACACTGATGCTGAATTGAAATCCGCCGCACAACACGCGCTGGCAAAAATCCACGCCGTGTTGCCGGAACATTTATCCCACGCGCTCGATCATCAATCGCTGCTGGTTGCCACGCGCGGTGAAGTGCTGTTTGAGACCCATCTGCCTGAAATTCGTCAGGCAATCCATACGCGCAACAAGATCATCTTACGATACAAAGATCTCAAAGAGGCCACTTCAACCCGGGTAATTTGGCCGGTGGTGCTGGGCTATTTCGATCGCGTACGCTTACTGTGCGGCTGGTGTGAGTTGCGCCAGGATTTTCGCAACTTCCGGGTTGACCGTATTGAAGAAATTCAGGCAAGTGACGAGGTTTATCCCGGGACGCGTTTTCAATTACTTAAGCGCTGGAAGGATTACCACCAGTTACGGGAACAGAATGGCTATCGTGAGGCATGATGTTTGAACCCCACAACGAGCAGTATTTCATTTTGTTTTGCGCGATCTCTGATAACCATGAAAAAAACTTTCGAAACCACTGATCATCGACCACGCTTCAATGCATAGCATCGCCGCAGCTTTAGCACACTGCTAAAGCCTCAGCACCCTCAACGGAGGCACTATGTTCTGGAAAATTGGCTCTTGCTCATTGCTGGTCATGGTTTCATTTATTGCAGTGGCGAAATCCCCCTACAGCAACCTGTCTTACGCGTTACGAGAACAGCAGATCATCACCGATCTGCGCGCGCACTGCCATCTGGCGCAAGAGATACCGAATGAACGCATTAAGCAGGTGTTTCTGAATAGCTCAGAGAATTACGATGCGATTGTGAACGCCGCTGATGCCCTAAAGAAGAAGGATCAGTCTGGCTACCACCAGCATATTCAACAGGTGAGCTGCCCAAAACTGGCAATGTTCTCGCCAGCAAAAAAGTAGAGGCCGCGCTAGAGTAAGCCACTGTACAAAACCGGGCCCGTTGGTAACCCCGTTGGCGAACCGCCCTGAGGCTCCAAACTGATTGCAATGGTTGTCCCTGCTGCCAGCGTTTTCTCATCCATCTCAATCCTTGTCGCTGCATTATTTGCCAGCAGCCCTAATGAAACCGGCTGTTTGCCGGCAGGGATCAGCCATAGCTGCAGACTGTTAACTGTCGCAATGGCAACGGGTTTCAGCGGCGCGAGTTGCAGATAGCGGCTATCGCTACTGCGGCTCACCACCCACTGCCCCTGCTGCTGCGCATCACCGAGAATAATCAGCGGTGCGAATTCTTCCGGGCGATAGTTGTAATAAGAGACCAGCGTAATGGCCGCCAGACCCGCAGCAACCAGCCAACCCACGTAAGGATTGGCGCGTTTAACCGGAGTTTTAGCCGGCAGGCTTAACGTGATCTTTTTCCAGACGCGTTCAGGCGGTGTTTGAGGCCGCAAGTGCGTATCTAACCCGGTTAACATCGTCTGCCAGCTGGCGACTTTCGCGGCGAGTTCAGGCTCCTGCTGTAGCCGCCTTTCAAAACGCAAGCGCGCATTGCCGCGCAGTGTTCCCAATGCATATTCGGCTGCGAGCGCGTCATCATGTTGATTATTCTGTTTCATAAGCCCACGCACTCCCGAAGATGCTCCATCGCACGACGGATCCAACTTTTCACTGACCCTACCGGTTGCTGCATCCAGGCCGCAATATCGTTGTGTGACATCCCCTGATAATAAGCCAGCGTGACGCTTTGGCGCTGCTCACTGCTAAGATGCTGCAAGCAATGTTGTAAACGGGCCGCCTGCGAATCATCGAACGGCTGCTCTGCATTAGCGGTATCCATTTCCTGAGTACTGTCACTGTATTCCTCTGACGCCAGCGCTTCTCGCGCCTGCCCGCTGCGTAACCAGTCGATACAACGGTTACGCACAATATGCGTCATCCATGTCATGGGCGCGCTGAGTGCGGCATCATAGCTGTCGGCTCGGTTCCAGATGGTGAGGAAGCAATCATGCAGCACTTCTTCCGCCCAGGCTGGCTGACGCAAGGTGCGCAATGCAAGTGCAAATAAATGCGGAGAAGTGAGTCGATACAGTTGTTCAAATGCCGGGCGATCGCCTTGCGCAATCGCCCGCAATAATTTCACCTGCTGTTGAGCCAAAACGTTATCCATGTTTTTTCCGGAAGGCATTGAAATGCCTTCCGAGTATAGACAATTACTTAGGCATCAGGACGGTGTCGATGACGTCGATCACACCGTTTTTCTGATTCACATCATAAGTACTGATATTGGCCACATTGCCCATGCCATCCTTCAACTGAATATTGTGAGGACCGTTGCTCATAATCCATAAAGGCTGACCGTTAACGGTTTTCAGTTCCGCATGACCGCCACCTTGTTTAATTTTCATTTCCAGCGCTTTCATATCGTATTTGCCGGCCACAACATGGTAAGTCAGGATGCTGGTCAATTTGGCTTTGTTTTCCGGTTTCACCAGATTATCCACGGTGCCAGCAGGCAATTTCGCAAATGCGGCATTGGTTGGCGCGAACACGGTAAAGGGACCTTTGCCTTGCAGTGTATCGACTAATCCCGCCGCTTTGACTGCAGCCACTAAGGTGGTGTGATCTTTAGAGTTGAGGGCATTTTCAATGATGTTTTTCTGCGGGTACATGGCGGCACCGCCGACCATGACTGAATCAGAATTCATGGCTGCGAAGGTGGTGGCAGTGAACATTAACGCGCCTGAGATGACTGCAGTGGTGATTAACTTTTTCATCATAAATCCTCGTTGTAGGGGAGCGAAGGAGTTGCTCACAACGGGATATACGTAAGGAGGGGCGTAACCAGATGCAGGCTGGAGAAAATATTTTTAAAAAAAATCACAAGACGGCCAAAACAGCCGTCATGTGTGCAGTCACCTGCGGTTAAATCTGGTCTTCTGGCTTGAGCGCGTCCCGAATCGCATCGGCCAGATTGGAGATCTCAATGGCCACCGCCTGAAGATCCCACGACGCTTTTGAAGCGCTGGAAGGACTACCATCAGGCACTGCATAAGTTGAACTCTGAGCCTTCAGGTCAGCCTCAATTGCCTATGCAAATTAAGGCTGTCCTGCGCAGTCCTTTTAAACGATAAACATTGTCCAATAGTTTCTGTTTTTTAAGGAAGAAAACACTTTGTGATGACATGATCTTTTCCATGACATCATCAGGCACCGTATCAGTTTTATTTTTGTCGATGTTTTCCCGCGTAACTTCAGCATAACCATTGCGATTCCCTGTCTGAAACTTCACCATCACATTTCGATCCAAAATATAGTGATAATTGTTATAAGTAATCTCACCATACTCCGAGATATAGCTGCTACCGCTATCATTGAAGTGCAAAACCATGCTGACATGGCCTGTTAAGGTTTCACCATCGTCATTCAGTGACAAATCAATAGTGGTGGCACAATCGATGTCATTGTATTCGCTTTCATTCCGCAGGAAAAACATACCCACTAAAACCAAAATGATAAGGCTAGTGGACACCATCAGAAATATAGTTTTTACATTCATCTATAATGCCATTGTTATTAAAATTACACTTCGAAACGATAGTGTTGAACGTACTTTTTATTTTGTAGCTTGCAACTTCATCATAATAGATAGCTGCCGGTACATCGCAGTTTCTGATGATGTTTTTAGCCCACTCACCGGCAAAGAAATCGTCCAGATTGCGCCGATCAATACCTTTAACATAATAAATCTGACACTTATCGACTCTTTCATATAAGTAGTAATCACTGACATTTTCATTTGTCATTTTGTAAAGCAGATAAATGCACATACCCAGAATGATCAGCAAAACCAGAGTCATTGACTGCCACAGTGGGACACTTCTTTTTTCTGCTGATAATGACGCTGGGAAATTGTCTGCCACTAGCAGGGTGGGCGTTTTCTCCTCAAATCTCAGTGCTGGCACTTTGATCAAAAAGCCAATTTTCGGCAAGGTTTCGATAAGATTGTGACAATTTAGTTCGCTAAAACTTTTGCGTAACATACTCATATTAGTATTGAGGCTGTTTTCTGATGGTTCCAAACCAAAGTCATCCCATACCTTACGTAGCAAATCTTCTCTGGAAACCAGACAGTTATTATTCTCTAACAGCACCATCAAAATTCGACATGCTGGCCCGGATAGCGTAATTCTCTTTTCACCATCATTCAGACTCTTATCTGCCACATCGAATAAAACTTGTTCAGTAATATGATAAATCATAAATATTCAATTTTGATATCACACCAAAAAGGCGGAGTTTTATATCACAAGAGGATAAGAATTTGAACTACTAATTCAGCGTTTGGGGCCATGTAAATTAGTTTTAACATTATCAGTGTTCACTGATTGCGCCACTCTCTTTTAATTGCTATCCAATAAGTGTGACAGATTTTCAACAGGCATTGGACGGCAAAAATGAAACCCTTGCTGTAAATAAATACCTGAACGTCTTAATATCTGACTTTGCCGCGCCGTCTCTACTCCCTCTGCAACAATTTCCATGCCTTGCTCCTGCCCAAGCGCAATCATCATTGACATGATGGGTGGTAACATTTTGCTCTGCTGTACATTATGCGTAAACTCTTTGTCAATTTTTAGACAGTCAAATTTAAACCTGTTCAGATAAATCAGGTTAGAGTAACCCGTGCCAAAATCATCAAGTGCTAACCTGATGCCCTGCTGCTGTAAATAATGCATTACCTCGAATTTATCGCTATGTATATGCAAACATTCATGTTCAGTCAGTTCAATGATCAGTTGTACATTGCGTTTAGTCACGCGCGTATGAAACTCCACGCACTCGTTAGCGAATCTCTCACTGTCAAAATGTGAGGCCGTAAAATTAATGGCGACCGCCAGGGGAATACGCTGATAAGGAAGCGTCAGAATATCGTCCAGAGCCCTAGCCATCATAATACGAGTGACTTCAATAGCGGTCCTGGGATGCTGGAGCATTTGGCTGAGTGCATCAATTTCACAAATCTGACCGTGAGGCATCCGCTTTCTCGCCAGCACCTCAATTGCCTTTATTTTTCCCTCACGCATATCAATGATGGGTTGATAACAAGGAACGAGGGTGCCGTCGACTTGTTGCTCATGCAACGTTGGGTGGAGATGATGTTTCATTAAATATATCCCATATGTCGTTGTCCCTTCCCGTTCAGGAAGCCATTCTGCAATAGGAAAATATGCAGATGAATATAGGATTTGAATCCCAGTGAGTGATAAAGCGCTCTACGCCTATAATAGACATGTTCAAATGACATATTGAACTTTTGACTAATAAGACGTGTTGAACCTCCCCTCATCAACATACCTAAAATTTCGTTTTGATTTTTTTTAATTAGTGAACCGAGCACATCCTTTCTCACTGCCGGAAAATAGCTGCATTCACCAAATCGTTTTATCAAGTCACTGACCGATTGATCAAAGGCTCGAGACATATTTACCTCTTTCATCGCAGGATAACCTTTGCGAAAGAAGATTGGATTAGTCATATTCAACAGAATACAATCTTTTCCTATACGATGCTTATAGATATAGGCATGCAACCGGAAATATTGAACATAACTAAATCGGCTGTCGATTATCAAACGATAATCCTGTTTATGATCCATTTTCTTAAATCGGCTAACGTCAGAACTTTCGACCCATTCCAGACCTGGTATAAGATATCGCAGAGCAGTATAAAGATAATAATCTTTCGTAATTAACAACGTAATGGTAATCATAACATTCATCCAAATGGCGTCACCAGGATAAGGGGCGCCAAAAATAAAATCAAAGATTAATAAAGACAGAAGTGGATTATTCCATGCTGATTAGCATCACCGTTGAACCGGAAAATTCTCCAGCAGTGACAGTACCATTGGTGCGCAACACCGATTTCACAATGACATTAGCTTCATCCGTCACATCCAACGTAAAACCATTAGTACCTAATATGTTGTTATTAAGATATAACTCCGAATAGAGACTACCATCATCACGTAATTGCACGTTATCCGCTGAATAAATATAAACCTGCAAGGTTTTAGAACTGGTACACGAAATGTTAACTGTACTGGATACTTCGTGCCCTTCTAATTCAGTTTTCTGCAATGTGCCATGATCGAGTGTGATGCTATCTTGTACAAAATCGCAACTGCCACTCGGCGCAGGTGCCGCACCGCAAATACTGTTTGGCATAATCGGATAGCCACTGTATTTAGATGCGCTCTGAGATGAAGTATTGGTGCCTAAATCAATACCAGCTGCATAGAATATTCCCACGCACTCCTCTGCGGCGACCTCATTACCACGGTGGGTCGTCGTGCTCGAAAAAGGCAAGCTGAATATGGCTTTAAAGCTGGTTCCCAACTCCCCCATCGTTTCTGCCGTCGTTAAGAAAGGATAGGTTCCTGAGCCCCATGTTCTGACTACGCCTAAACCCGATGTTCCAACGGCAAAATGGCGATGGCTTATCATTAACGTACAGGCTGATAAGCCATAACAGGGGTTTGCCGTATCATCATTGCTGTCCCAGTCAGCAATAGTGAAAGTGTACTGATAACAATAAGTTTGTGTTGCAGTGCACTCCGTCAGATTGTCTATCCAACTCCAGATAGAGGCTGATGAATATTGGCTAAAACCACATCCAGCCAATAAAATGACGATTCTCAGATACACTTTCATATTTTCATCCTATTGGTACTGGATCTTCATGGTTGCGGAAGCACTGAATATTCCCGTCTCTACCTCAGTGCCATCCATTTTGATGGGAGCTGCTTGCAGCACGGGAATAGCAGGCCATGTAAAAGGCATCCATTGATTAAGTGGCATCACTGCTCCATCGATATAGATTTTTATTCCCAACCCATCACGATCGGTTGCTAAGTAGTCATCACTAAAACCGGTTGCCGTCCCTTCAAATTGCATTTCGAGATCGTTGGAGGTAAGGTCCTCACAGGCCAGACTGTAATTAATGGTCTGCATAAATCTTTCACCATTAATTAACTGGCTTTGTAGGTTTCGTCCAAAATCGACATAGATTGTCTCGCCTCCGTTAACCTCACACTGCCCTTCGACAACAACGCCCGTCACATTGATCGTTAATGAGGCAGACAAAGTCGATGACCATAATCCGTTGCCAACCAGAATTCCTATCTGAAGCCAACGTGAAGTGAAAGCCATGGTGATCCCCCGTAAGGCCTATTTTTTCTTGGGCAGTGGTGCGGCAAGGCAGCGATTACCTGTACAGCTGAAAGGTAATTTCACCCGACCACCAAAATCATTCACATAGGTCAGTACCGGTGCATTGCCTAAATTCATTGCGCTGGGCACCAGCTGTAATTGACTAAAAGGGTCAACCATAATCGGTTTAAAGCCATGAGATGTTTTTCCATCAACGCTGGCCGCCGCGCTAACCAATGAAATGTAATAAGGTGTTGGGTTGTTGACACGATATTTATCACCCTCACGACTTAACGTGAGTTTTTCCTGGAAAGGAGAATTGTAATCGGCACGTTTGACCTGAATGGCATGTGGGCGATAAAACAATTTAATGCGCGTTTGCAACGCCAATTGCAATGTATTTGGCTTGCTGCTTTTAGGCGGAATCTCTCGAAGATTAAAGTAAAATAAACTTTCTCGATCCTGCGGTAAGTGTTGCACAGAAGCCATTGACTGTACTTTTAACTGACTCTGTTCGCCAGGTTCTATGCGTTGTACCGGAGGAAGTAAGACAAGTGGTTCAGTGATCTTTTTGCCCGAAGGATCTTCAATCCACGCTTGAGCGAGATAAGGCAATACTTTATTTTCATTGGTGATTCTTAAGCTCACTGATTTACTATCACCATCAAACACCAGCCGTGTTCTATCTAGCGCAATCGCACCCCAAACCTGGGTGCTCATGCTTAACAAAACAAGAGTGATAGGGGTTGATTGATACAGTTTTCGAGTTTTCATGCGTGACTCTTCTTGATTAATGGCTTTATAGCGCTTCGCAGGTTAATAACAATTTGTCGAGTGTTTCAGGCAACCGCCCCGGCAAGGTCAATACACAGCGTGGTTGACCTTCCCATTTAACGCGCATTTTTCCATTTGGCTGAATACCGCTCAGCCAAACGGTGCCCTGATCATTGACCACGCCGGTTTCCTGGTTCTTTTCATTCACCACGGAGGCACCAAAAGGAGGAAAACTCCCATCCGCCATACGAATGAAACCCATTGTTTTTTGGCCTGCAATCACATCGAATTGACGATAGGCGATAGCTCCCTCAGTGAGCGTGGCTTGTGAGACTGAACGCGTGACATCTGCGTCATCGTTCATCTGATCCACGTCAATTCGGATCTGATTGCGATAGTAACTGTTCACATCAGCGATCACGGCTTTGCCAAAAACGTTCGATTTGACTGAGGCGCCAAACCCTTTCACCGGGACATCACGCACGCCTGCAGTATCAACCAGTACACGACTGCCGCCTCGGGTATTCACGCGATGAGCCGCTACACCTTGGGTTGTCGCGGTCACGCCTCCACTGAGTGTCATGCCCACAGAACTATATTGACCTGATTGATAGCTGGCATTGGTCTGTACCTGAGCACTATCTCCCTGCCAGGTGTAATAGCCATACGCCGTAGGCCCGCTGCGAGCTATGCCGCTACTGAGTTGATAATTGCTGCGTTCATCAATACGTCCGTAATAACTCACTCGATGAGTGTCTGTACTTTGACTGATGGTTGCGCCATAGCTGAGCGTTGCTCCCTGCCCAATCGGCAGAGACAGTGATAAATAGGCCCCGTCATCTTTACGTGAATAGTATTCGCTACGATATGCAGAGAGAGATACGCTTAAATTTTTCAGTGGGCCGAGATCGAAATAGCGAGACAGTGACAAGCTGATGCGATCGTTATTTGCATAATTCCAATAAGTCTGGTGACTGTAATTTAGGTAAGCGGTCAAACCCAAGTCACGGAAACGCTTATTGAACGACAGTGTGTATTTTTCGCGCGGACTATATGCCGTACCGCTGCCATACCGACTATCAATATATTCCGACATACTTAAGAAATTTCGTTCTGAAAATCGGTAACCTGCAAATGTCACCTGACTATCATATTGGTCGAAGGTTTTGGAATAGCTGACGCGATAAGAAGTTCCTTTCAGCGTGCCTTGCTGAGGCAAAATGGCATGGGAGTGAGTGACATCGGCTGAAATTGCGCCCAATGCATAAAGGTCCCGCCCCAACCCTACTGATGCAGCGTTATAGTGCCCTCCCGCAACGCCACCGCCATAGAGTGTCCATCCATTGGATATACCCCAAGAGGCTTCGCCGGTAGTGAACATTGGTCCAACAAGACTGTGTCCCCATTTTGATGGTTTACCCGCTGCCAGTTTGTAACGAACAGCCCCTGGTCGGGTCAGGTAAGGAACAGACGCAGTGCTGACTTCAAATTGCTGAACGCTGCCATCCAATTCTTCCACGCGCACATCAAGCGTGCCAGAAACCGCATCATTGAGCTCCTGGATACGAAACGGCCCTGCTGCGACTTGCGTTTGATAGATGACCCTGCCTTTCTGGCTGATAACCACTTTGCCACCTGAACGCGAAATGCCGGTTACCTCGGGGGCATATCCACGCAGGTTGGGTGGCAACATGCTCAAATCGGAATTTAGGCTGATCCCCGTAAAACGGAAGGTATCGAATAGATCGGAATCGAGGTATTCCTCGCCGACCGTGAGTTTCGCTTTCAGCTCGGGGACAGCCCGGTACAAGTAGTACTGGCTGAATTCGAAATCACGCTGCGCGTTTCCGCGGGTTTTATCCCACTGCATTTGCCATTCAGCACGCACGCGCCATGCGCCAAGATTGGCACCGAAAACGCCATTGCCGCTGATGCTGCGCGTATCCGCAGTTTTGACATTCTGTTGATTGAGAAGAGAAAAATTATAATCGGTTATAATCCCTGAAATCCCCTCATCCCAGCGGGAGGGTGGATCCCAATTTGGCGCGGTAAACTCAAGAAAAGCCTGTGGAATATCCAGATAGAGGGTATCTTTTGCCAGATCGACACGCACCTGCATACCTTCAAGACTATCAAAATCCAGGCATTCACCTGATCGCCGCCAGGATAAACGGCTAAGCAGGTTTTCACGCAGATTGAGCTTTTCAATGTGCTGTGGTGTCAGGCAGATCAGCGTGCCACCACCCGCCTGATCAGCAAGATATACATTCACGTTCTCTTCTTTGAGGCTTTCACTATTCACCATTAAAGTGAAGGTGTAGTTCCCCGGCATCACATAACCCCGGCGCGAAAAATGGCTAAGGTCAATATTCTTACGGTCCTGAATGTCAAGCACATCCATATTAAATTGAATGTCGTCTTCAGCAATTGCAGTGGCACCTGGGATCATTATTGCCCCCATTAAAAGACTGAGCACCGAGCGTCTGAAATGATTCTTTTTATTGTATGTAGTCATATCAGTAATAATCCATACGGAATTTAAGTAATGACTGATACTTATCGGTCATTAATTGCGCACCAAAATTTCGCAGTTGAATGGAGTATTTCAATGTTACATTGCTATTATCAACCCGGCGTGACTTGACTGGCTCACCGAGCAGGATTTCAATCCCACTCTCATCTCTAATTTCGGGGTAAATTAACCCGTCTCGCCCTTGTTGTGTGAAAGGAAGATGGCTGCCAACGAGTTCAAAAGCGATTTGGTAATATTGCTCATCATTCGCACGCTCACCTTTCACTGATTTGAATATGCACTTCAATAAACGGATGTCTATTTGCCTGTGCGCGCTGATCTGGTTTTCTTTACCGTCACTGGACGAGAATTCTCCTAACTCTATAGTTTGATCATGCGTATTGAGATCGATGGTGCAAGGGGCATAAAATAATTCTCCTTGCAAATGGACAACGCCATCATTCGTTATCTCAGGCAGAGATATCGCGTGATTGCTATAGCAAAATAAGAGTAAAGGAACCTTATTAAGAAAGTTTATTTTAAAGTTCATTTTAAGCCACCTGGCAAACCTTTCTCTTACTTAGCGAACAAAAGATGCAGACGGCGCAAGCCGTCTGCAATTCGACAGGACTTACTCGTAAGCCAGGCTCCAGTTTGCAACGCCGGTGAAATCACCTTCAGTTGGATTTTCGCCACCCACGATGTAAGCCGAATAAACCAGAGTATTGTCACCACTCTGGATGGTCTGTCCTGCGGTAGCTTCACCTAGTGTGATGGTGTTACTACCGCCATCGGTTAACACAATGCCTACGTCGCTTGCATTACCTGTCACACCTAAGGTTGCTCCGCTGACGGTGGAATCCGCTCCTGTGAAGGTGGTCGTTACGGTGTTTGCAGTATCTACGGAGCAGTTTTCCAGGTGTACGTAGAATGGAACTGGGGTCGATGTTCCACCATTGGCTACCGCAGTACTGGAAACCTGGCCGAGAGAGATGGTTTGATCTTCATCGCCTGCCGTCACTGAGCAAGGTGCATCAATAACAGAACCGGTGAATGTCACCACACCGCTGCCAGCATCTGCTTGAACACCGAATGCAGACACACCTGAGGCCAAAGTCATTACCAGTAAAATTTTATTCAGTTTCATTTTTTGATCCTGTGTATTGAGAGTAAAATTAATTAACAATCGTCCATTCACCCATAGCGCACTAAATAGTCTGCACGCCAAACCATGGCAAATAATTAGCCTAAAAAGTGGAATATCTTTCCAGGCCCGCTAATAACGGGGGCATTTAAGTAAAGGGACATTCAAGTTACTTCTGCCATCCCTGCTAATTCTTTCGTCAACGCTCCCTGTTGACTGAAATAATTATAAGCAATCGTTGGATGGCGTAAATATTAAGTTACCCTATTATGACAATACAAATCACACCCACCACATATTAATTTTTATTGGATTTATGAGCTGCGTTAATAATTAATTTTAGATTTTTACACCAAAAATTAAACATTAATAGATTTTTATTCTGTATATTGTGGGTTATTTATAGATCATCAGCATGATTCAATCTTTGATTTAATCATCCAACGCAGAACATTCCGAGTGAATGGGCATCAATGATGGGAGTAGACTAATTCATCACCAGGGGATGAATTAGGCCGAAAGCAGCCTCGATAGAGGAGAGCGACTTTTTAAATTATCCAAAAGGTATCGATATGGCTGTCATTAGCACCATGGACAAGCCAGTTTTCATGATAAGAAACCACCAACAATACTAAACATGAACTGACTTTTGGACGGGTATATACATATGGGGGAGATTAGGGACATATAGGCGCCATACACCAACATCGAAATTGGTACAAAAAACGGATGGTGCCGACATTAACTCTGTCAAGAACGATAAGACGGCAATAGAGCCGTCTTTTAGGATGTGGTTAAATTTCTTCGTCGGGTTCCAATGCGTCCTGAATCGCATCCGCCAGATTGGAGATCTCATTGGCAACCGCCTGAAGATCCCATGACGCTTTTGAACCGCTGGCGGAGGTTGAGGCACTGACGGATTCCTTCGCCACAGCTAAAGCGGCCGCCACAGCGATGGTCCGCTTGTGTTGTTCCGGCGTCATACCCATTGGGGGTGGTGCAAAGTAGTCATTGACCATTTCATCTCTCCATTTACAGCGTTCAATAAAAATAAATCCTGCGTGCATTATCAGGATATTGAGCGCGAGTGCGACTAAAAGTTCACGCAATACACCAGGCGGTACTGCAGAAGGTCGAAATCCCCTTACCTTCCATCAGAAAAATCTCACCTACACTGATTTCCTTCAAGACGCTATTCAGAGGTTAGATAAATTAGAGATTGCTGCCATTACAGACCGTTGCGCAGCATTACAGGCGGAAAAAAGCTGCGCCCTGTCAGGCACAGCTTCCACTTTTAAGCTCAGGGGGAGTTTTAGTAGATAGCACAGATGGTCGCCAGAACGGTGAGTTCAACCCTACTCATCAGTCGTACTCAGCGATTAAAATGCTGTCTGCAATAAACCGCTGTCTGTATGCGGCTTTTGATACGGTGTTTAGCGTGCTTAATCACTACCATCCACATAGGATGGGCGGTGTTTCTATTGAACTTTTCCAGAGCCGTGAGTAGCTCATCCCATTTCACGACCTGCTGTGTCTTATCTTTGCCCAGACTCTCTTTCATATGCTGAATAGTTGCATCAACCTGCATTTTTACTTCAGTAAGACTTTTTCCTGACTGGTGAAAAGCCGCCAGTTTTCTCAACTGGACCGCATAAAACTCAACATCCAAATCCAATGCGTTCAAACGCACCTCAACAATTATTTTTCTGAAATTAAGTTGTAGCTCTTTTTGGGTGATTTGAAAGGCCAACATGAAAATAAATATCTTCAGCATGTCTTTAGCGATGATTTTCAGCAGAACCTGAGTTGGATGAACACACGAACTTCCAGGTCAATCTCGAATTAAGCCAAATTGTACAACCCTGGACTGAGCAGCATGAAAATTAACCACTCACAAAAAACATTATTTTTACTTTCTAATCCATCAAATAAATCAGCACAAAATGAGATTAATCCTTCATTATCACCATAAATGATTAATAAAACTTCATTAGACATTAAAATGCAAACAAAATACACCTCGTACCACTCTGGACTTATGATTTATCGTTGTACAAGTTTAAAAAACTTGTATAAGTTTGTTGTGCGATATAAATCGCTCGTAACGAATGATGCATTGCATCGCCTCTGTAAGTGTTTATTGGATTTCCACATACAGAGGTTATTTTTAACCGTGGGATGTTCTCGCCCGCCGTTTCGGGCGGTTCTAAATTTTATTTCTTATTATTCACAGCATGAGGCTTTATGGAAATATCTGCGACCCGTGAGTCTCAGCCTTTTGAAAACACCAATGTAAACAGCGGGCAACATCCAACCGAACTTGCTGTTTTACATGAGGTTCGCCTGGAACTCACCTCCAGAAAAAAACGCATTACTGATAAGGATATTATCCTTGCTCTTATTCTGAGACTTGAAACAGAACACAATGAAGCTGTGCAGAATATTTATCGAAATGCACTGGAGATGGTTGTTTTGAGTACTCAGAATGACACTCAATCCTGAGATGTTTGTTGTGTAAAATTTCCAGTGAACAAGGACGTTCGTCTTCTCGTATACCAGCAAAACTTGCCCCAGAGAACTGGGGCTTTTTGATCAAATTAAATCACTCACCAATTGCAGGCATCTGCGTTCACTGGTCTTAAATAAGATCTACGGACATTGCCGTCATCAATCATTCCTGGGTCTACCCCGCTATCACTCAACTTCGCTTAGCGGGTGAGAGGATAAAAATATGCCCATGGTTTCGACTCCTGACAGTTTCTGTCACAGCCCTCTCGTACTCTACAGCGGTAAACACACAAGGAGAAAAAACCATGTTCACTGCTGATATGACCATTCTTTACGTCCCCAACGTTGTGAAGAGTGCCGACTTTTATGCATCGCTGTTTGATATCAAGCCGATTAATGTCACGCCCACTTTTGCGATGTTTGTTTTTGAGAACGGATTCAAACTGGGTTTGTGGTCGAAATATACCGTTCAACCGCCAGTGGATACGCAACAGTTTTCGGTTAACGGTGAAATCACCTTCAAAGTGCAGCACAAAGCGGACGTGGATTTCCTTTACAACGAATGGGGTGCTTTCCGGGAGATCACTATCATTCAGTCTCCCGCCGAGATGGATTTTGGCTACACCTTTACCGCCATCGATCCTGATGGACATCGCCTGCGTGTGATGTGGTTGCAGCCAGAAGAGTAACTAAAGCGGGCACAAGCCCGCTTTATTGTTTATTGCGGTGGGATAAATGCCTGCACCGGCGTTAGCTCCCCGGTGTATTTTCGCACCTGCACCACCGTGATCTGTCCACTGCAACCCTGCGTCAGCGACGATGTGCCAATATCCAGCGTCAATACATTGGGATTACCATGGCGACATAACGGCCGCAGCGCGGTGGGATCCACCGGATCGTACCAGGCACCCGTTGGCAACTGCACCACGCCCGGCATCACCGTGTCGGTCACGCGCGCGCTGGCGAGTACGTGACCACGCTGGTTATAAAGCTCAATAATCTCGCCGTTTTGAATACCCAAAGATGCCGCATCATCCGAATTCAGGCTGCAAACCTCACGCCCATCGCGTTTGCCGCTCAGGCTGTAATCACCAAAATCCAACTGACTGTGCAGACGCGTCGCGGGCTGATTGGCAATGAGCCAGAACGGATGGTCGGCATCGGGCTTTTGCTGCGGCTCTCGCCAAACTGGATGTCCCGGACAGTTTTCATAATCGAAGCTGGCAATCGTCGCCGAATAGATTTCGATTTTTCCGCTCGGTGTTGGCAGTGGTGAAGCATCCGGATCGGCACGAAAGGCGTTCATCATCCGTCCACCGTCTTTGAGCTGCGGCAATTCCAGCACGCCCTGCTGCCAGAACTGTTCAAAATCGGGGATCTCGACCTGATGCGTTGCCAGCTTTTGCTGCAACTGTACGTAATGATGTTTCAACCAGCCACGCGTATCGCGACCTTCGGTAAACGCCTCTTCGTATCCCAGCCTGCGTGCCAGCTCGGCAAAAATGGTGTAATCGTCTTTGGCTTCGCCGTGCGGTTGCGCGACCGGCTGCATGGCAAACAAATGGCGATCGGTCGGCGCCCCACCCACATCCTCGCGCTCTAACGTCATGGTGGCGGGTAATACGATATCGGCATGGCGCGCACTGGCCGTCCACGCAATCTCATGCACAATCAGCGTATCCAGCTGGCAAAATGCCTGTCGGAGACGCGCCAGATCCTGATGGTGATGGAATGGATTACCGCCCGCCCAGTAGGCTAAACGAATATGCGGATAGGTTAAGCGGCGGCCATTGTAGTCAAACTGCTTACCAGGATTGAGCAACATGTCTGAGATGCGCGCCACCGGGATCAGACGATCGATGCCATTTTTGCCCTGCGGCAAAGCCGGGAAACTTACCAGGTTGTGATGCTTACCGTAGTGACCCAATGCGCCCAGCGCATAGGTGAAACCGCCGCCCGGTAAACCCGGTTGGCCCAGCGCCGCGGCCAGCACCAGCCCAAGCCACACGGGTTGTTCACCGTGTTCTGAACGTTGCAGCGCATGTGCAACGGTCACCAGCACGCGTTTACCGGGTAACTGGCAGGCAAAATCAGCGATAAAGGCCGCGCTGACACCGCAGATCTCCGCGGCCCAGGCGGCATCGCGTCGCGTGCCATCTTCTTCACCACGGATATAGGCAACCATTTCTGGCCAACCCACGGTATAGCGACTGAGGAAGGCTTCATCCGTTAGCTGTTCTTCAATCAATACGGACAGAACACCGAGAATAAAGGCGGCATCGGTGCCTGGACGCAAGGCCAGCCACTCCCCTTTGGCTTCGTCGGGTAGATCGCTTTTCAATGGGCTTACTGAGATAAAACGTGTGCCGCGTTGTGCAGCCTGCTGCATAAAACCGCGCTCGGTGTGTTCACTTAATCCACCGCTCGCCACCTGCGAGTTTTTCAGCGCCAGGCCGCCAAAGGCGATGACGATTTCACTGTGCTGAGCAATCTCTTCCCAGCTCACGCCGCGCCGCGCAATCTCATTCATGTCGCCGACGATATGTGGCAGCAGCACCGAAGCAGAGCCGGAACTGTAGCTGTTTACCGAACGTACGTAACCGCCCAGCGTGGTATTGAGAAAACGGTGCACCTGGCTCTGTGCGTGATGAAAACGGCCGGCGCTCGACCAGCCATAAGAACCGCCAAAAATGCCCTCTGGGCCATAAGTATCGCCCACGCGCTTCAATTCACGCGCCACTAATTCGTAAGCCTGCTCCCAGCTAACCGCAACGTATTCGTCATTGCCCCGGCGCTGATCGGGGCCGGGGCCCTCTTCCAGCCAGCCACGACGCACCATCGGGCGCGAGACGCGTGCCGGATGATTTAAAGCGGTGCGGAAATTTTGCAGCAGCGGGCTGGGATCGGGATCGCCTTTAAAGGGTTCGATAGTGAGCTGGTCGCCCGATTGCTGGGCATGAAAAGCGCCCCAGTGGGCGCTGTGCATTACCGGTTTTTGCGTCATCACTGTTCCTGGCTGTCAAAAATGAAAAACGGTGCTTAAAGCACCGTTGCAATAAAGTTTCTTACGCGCCCGTTTTTCGGGTCGTCGAGGACTTGCCGAGTCGGTCCGGCCGCCACGATTTTGCCGTCTTCCATAAAGACAATGTTGTCGGCAACCTCGCGCGCAAAACCAATCTCGTGGGTGACAATCACCATGGTGATGCCGGAGTGCGCAAGTTGCTTAATCACCTGCAACACTTCGCCCACCAGTTCTGGATCCAGTGCTGAGGTCGGCTCATCGAACAGCATCACACCCGGGTCCATCGCCAGCGCGCGCGCAATGGCCACACGCTGTTGCTGTCCGCCGGAAAGATTCTGCGGCCACTCCTCTTCGCGCCCTGCCAGCCCCACCTGCTTAAGCAGTGACAGCGCTTTGCTGGTCGCCTGTTGGCGGTTCTGCTTTTTCACGCGCATCGGTGCATCAACGATGTTCTGTAACACCGTGCGATGCGGGAACAGGTTGAACTGCTGGAACACCATGCCAATTTGCGCACGCTGACGCGCAATCTCACTGCTGCTTAACTCATGCAGCGCCTGGCCTTTCTGCTTGTAGCCAATGATTTCGCCACCAATCCGAATGGTGCCGCCATCCAGCTTTTCCAGGTGGTTAATGCAGCGCAGCAAGGTGGATTTCCCCGAACCAGAAGGCCCAAGAATGACCGTGACAGAACCGGCGGGAATATCCAGATTCACTTCGTCCAGAATCGTGACGCCAGAGAAGCGTTTAGTGACTTTACGTAAGGCGATCGCTTCAGCCATTGCTTACGCTCCTTTCAGGTTTTTGCGCGCTAAAGCCCGGCAAGGATTTAAACAGGCTGCGTTTTTCACGGCGCGTAACGCCACGACCAAAATAGCGTTCAACATAGAACTGACCAATCGACAGTACCGAGGTCATCAGCAGATACCACAGCGTCGCCACCAGCAGCAGTGGAATCACTTCATAGGTACGCTGATAGATGATCTGCGCGGAGAACAACACGTCTTGCAGCGAAATGACTGACACGACGGCAGTGGTTTTCAACTGACCGATAATTTCATTACCGGCAGGTGGCATGATGGCGCGCATCGCCTGTGGCAACACCGTGTGTCGGAAAATCTGTGCGGGGCGGTAACCCAGCGCACGTGCGGCTTCCAGTTGTCCGTTTCCTACGCTTTGGATACCGGCACGCACAATTTCTGCGGCATAGGCAGATTGATGCATCACCAGCGCGATCACTGCCGCACTGAATGGACTCACCAACGCATTAGACTGGGTACTCCACAGCTCGCCCAATCCGGGAATAGAGAGTGAAATCGTTGGATAGAGCGCGGCAATGTTGTACCACAGGAACAGCTGCACCAGCATCGGCACACCCCGGAAAAACCAGGTGTAGAACCAACTCACACCCACCAGCACGGGGTTGGATGAGAGGCGCATCAGCGCCAGCACCGTACCAAAAGCAAAGCCCAGCACCACCGAAATCGCCGTCAGTTGCAGCGTCATTAATACGCCCTGCAGGATCGATTCTCCGGTGAAGTTTTCCGCAATCACGCTCCATTCGAAGCGTGGATTGTTAATCATCGAGTGCGCCATTGCCACGACGCACAACAGCACCACCAGCGCGCTCAGCCAGCGTCCGTAGTAACGTTTGCCGACAATTTTCAAATCATCGGTGTGGTCACGTACATCACTCATTGAAAGATTTCCTGGTTACGTTTGGATTCTTTAACCGCGCCAAAACCGATGCCCCAGTTGTCGAGGATCTTCTGGTAGCTACCATCTTTGATCAGCGAGTTAAGCGCCGCTTGCACCGCAGGCTCAAGCGCAGAATCTTTCGGGAATGCCACAGAAACGGGCGCGTCATGCACGGTGATTTCGCCGCTCAGGGTGATAGGTTTAATCACCTTCGCCTGCCACAGCAGACCTTCGTACGGGCCGAGGAACATCGGTACGCGACCGCTGACGACAGCCTGAACACCGGCTGGACGATCCGGGAATACGGATACTTTTATCGGTTTTTTACCCGCTGCTTCACAGGCTTTGCTGGCTTCTTCCAGACGCGTCACCTGCGTGGTGCCTGAACCTGCGCCAACTTCCAGGCCGCACACGGCGTCCAGGGTTTTGAACGGTGCCACATTGGCATCTTTGCGCGAGATAATGCCCAACAGGCTGGCATCGTAATAGCTCACGAAATCGATAATTTTGGCGCGGGTCGCGGTGGCATTAATGTTCGAGAGCGCAACATCGTAACGGCCGGTTTTCAGGCCGGGAATGATGTTGTCGAAACCGCCGGTGTCACGCCACTGGACCTGGATCCCTAAGCGTTCGCCCACGGCGTTCATCACGTCAATTTCACGTCCGGCCAGGGTTTTGTTGTCTTCTTTATAGAAGGTAGTCGGCGGCGTGTTTGGGTTGGTTCCTGCCACGACGTAGCCGCGCTTTACCACATCCGCCGGCAGCAGGCTTTTCAGCGCAGGATCGGCCTGAACATGGAGTGAGCTGTCAGTTGGGACGGATTGATCGGCGGCAAACGCGGTGTGCGCACTCAATGCAAGTGCAAGCAAGGTGATACCTTTGGCGAGTTTCACTGGAACCTTCTCCTGATATATATAAATGTTTCCCTGTCGGGAAAAGGCGTTGAGGTAGCGATGTATTTTTCTTCTTTCTCACCTTACGGCGGAAAGAAATTGTCATCCTCTGAACGTCCCGCAGCCATTCTCAGTAAGATGTGCAGCGATCACAAATGCGAAAAACGGATATCTATTGCCAGATTTCAGCAATAGACAGCAACAGCCCATGTTAGCAGGCGTACCGCGCCAGAGATGGCGCGGTACGGGGATGAAGTATTCGGATTTTATCAGGGAATCAATAGTCTGCTTTTGCAGCGGCTACCGATCGTTTTCTTCTTAACAAGACATTATTGTTCTAAGCGTTTACGAATAGGTTCAAACTCTTTTGTCGCATGACGCGGTATGAGGTCGGGTAAATTTTGCTCCGCAGCCTGCCAGTATTGCCACGGTACTTTCTTGTCGCCCAATTCGTAATCCATCCCATCCCAGCTGTCTTCCCGGAAGCTGTAAAACGCCCAGTGCGACTGCTGCTGATCCAGCACCTTTAACACATCCTCCAGATATTGCGTGCAGCCTGGTAAGGTGCGGACACAACCGAACTCACCGACCACCATTTGATGGCGGGCCACACCGTGCGATTTCGCCCACTCAAACGGTAGCGCTAAATATTCTGCTACTCGTTGTGCATCCCACTGTTGCTGCGATCCCGCAAACGGCACTTTACCCGGATAATGCCAGGGCGCTTTGCGTTTGGCATTCGGTGCACTGGTGGCGGAATAAGGCTCATACATGTGCACGCTATATAACACCCGTTTATCTTCGAGCGGCTGTGGCCAATACGTGAAGGCATCGGCGGCAGCGAACCAGCCACTGTCGACCATCACCGGCGTCTGCTGATCGACTTCGCGAATCGCCGCAATCACGGTGCGGTAAAACCCCGGTAAATCGCGCGCGGTACCCTTTTGCTGCAGATACCAGCTTTTCATGGTTGCGGCAGACGCATGTTCGTCCAGACCGCCCATTTTCTCCGGCGCGGGTTCATTAATGATGTTGTATGCCGCTACTGCAGGGTGGTCTTGCAATGCGGCCGCAAGGTCGCGCCAATAACGGGCACTTTGCTGCCAGAAAGCGTTGTCTTGCCACAGCCGGTCGTCGAACTGTCCGCCGTTATTTTGTGACCAGCGCATGCCGGGTAAGGAAAGCGGCGTAATCACCACTTTCAACCCTGCTGCCTCAGCGTTATCCAGCACATTTCTCAAAGTGGCGACATCTTCCGCCACTAATCCCTGGTAGCGATCCGCACTGCCCAGCAGAAAATCACGCTGTTTGGTGGGCCATTTATCCCAGGAGAGCCGCACCCAAGAGGCACCGTAAGTGTGGAGAGCATTGAAATAAGCAGTATTGGGTGGAATGCGATTAAAACTGTTTCCGCCATGTTGAGGTTGCAGCCAGAAATCCATCTTATCGGCGGCTCTGGCAACAGGAATAGTGAACGAAATCAGCAGCAGGAATGTAAAGGTTTGTATGATCTGGCGCACACTTTCTCCTTAGTTTATGAGAGTCCCAGGCACCCTTTTTGGTGCAGGCTCGAAGCTAAACGGATCCCCATGTAGTTACTGTGCGTTATCACTGATTTTAGTCTACTGATTTGCAAGGAATTGATGATAGTTTGATGAACGCTTTTCCTCCGCAAAGTTTTTAAGCGCAAACGTCACTCTGGCTTTACGTTTCTTCACGTTTCCCCCGCATTTAGCACCAATCATGGAGAAAAAAAGGAGACACGGGTTTATCGCATATACAATGAGAAACATTCTCATTATCATGCGCATTTGCTTACATATGTTAATACTTCAGGGAGAAGATTTAAGTGAATGTAACTTTGTATGTCAGGAAGCGCCCTCTTGCACTGATTGTGGCAGCCTTGCTCACTTCACCTGCTTATGCCGCAGAACCCACGGAAAAACTGGCTGACGATGAATCGATGATCGTCACTGCAGAACAGGGTCTGAAACAACAGCCTGGCGTTTCCACCATTACCGCTGAGGACATTAAGAAAAGCCCACCGGTTAACGACCTCTCCGATATCATCCGCAAAATGCCGGGCGTCAACCTGACCGGTAACGGGGCCAGCGGTAGTCGTGGTAACAACCGCCAGATTGATATTCGCGGCATGGGCCCGGAAAACACCTTAATCCTGATCGATGGCGTGCCAGTGAGTTCGCGTAACTCCGTGCGTTACAGCTGGCGTGGCGAACGTGACTCGCGAGGTGATACCAACTGGGTGCCCGCGGAGATGGTAGAACGTATTGAAGTGATTCGCGGCCCAGCCGCCGCGCGTTACGGTTCCGGTGCGGCTGGCGGCGTGGTGAACATCATCACTAAGCGCCCGACCAATGACTGGCATGGTTCGCTGTCACTGTTCACCAATCAGCCCGAAAACAGTAAAGAGGGTGACACGCGTCGCGCCAACTTCAATTTGAGTGGCCCACTGGCTGGCGATGCGTTAACCATGCGTCTGTATGGCAACATCAACCGCACCGATGCGGATGCTTATGATATCAATACCGCTCAAAACGGCTCTTATGCTGCGGGACGGGAAGGGGTACGTAATAAAGATATCAACGGTGTAATGTCATGGAAAATCACTCCTACCCAGATCGTTGATTTCTCCTACGGCTATAGCCGTCAGGGCAATATCTATGCGGGCGACACGCAGAACAGTAATGGAAATAGTAGTGCAGGTGGTTTAGTTGAATCTCTGTACGGCAGTGAAACAAACCGCTTATATCGTCAGAGCTATGGCGTCACTCATAACGGTATCTGGGATTGGGGCACATCCAAGCTTAATTTCAACTACGAGAAGACCAATAACACTCGCTTGAAAGAAGGCACTGCCGGAAGTGTTGAAGGGATGATCAACAGTGATGTTTATTCGACCAGTCGTCTGGAAAGTTATCGTGCTGGCGGAGAAATAAACTTCCCACTGGAACTATTGGTGGACCAAACCGTGACGTTGGGAGCGGAATGGAACCGCGATGAGCTTAATGACCCTGCTTCAATGCAATCTGCAAGTACAAACCTTTACTTGCCAGGTAGTTCAGGCGATCCGTCTCAGCGCAGCAGTACTAACTCCGCCACGATAAGTTCTCTTTATTTTGAAGATAATATTGCCGCCACTGACAGCACTGAAATTATTCCGGGTTTACGCTTTGATTATCATGATGCTTTTGGCGCTAACTGGAGTCCAAGCCTGAATATTTCGCAAGGATTGGGCGACTATTTTACGCTCAAAGCGGGTATTGCGAGGGCATTCAAGGCGCCTAACTTATATCAATCAACTCCCGGCTACCTACTATCAACACGTGGCAATGGCTGCCCAATTGGCCTATCCCAATGTTATTTATTAGGGAATGACAATCTCGATCCTGAAGTGAGCGTTAATAAAGAAGTGGGACTAGAGTTTAACCACGCGGGTTATGTCGCTGGTATCACCTACTTCCGCAACGATTACAAAAACAAAATTGTATCCGGTACTGATGTTGTCTACACCAATGGTACTTACAACGTGCTTCAGTGGGAGAATGGAGGCAAAGCCATTGTAGAGGGGCTGGAAGGGAACCTGACTATTCCATTGATTGCGGACACACTTGAGTGGCGGTCTAATGCGACTTACATGTTCCGTTCAGAAAGTAAGAAGACCGGAAATCCTCTATCGGTCATTCCTGAATTTACTATCAATTCACAATTAGAGTGGCAAGCAACTGATAGCCTTAGCGCCAATATCAACTGGACGCAGTATGGCCGCCAAAAACCGCGCCAAAATGCAGAAACAGTTATTGAGGGAAGACCTGGAGGTCTTTCACAACGTGAAATCAAGCCATATTCCATTGTCGGCTTGAACCTCAATTACGACATCACTAAAAATTTGCGTGCTAATGCGGGTATTAACAACCTGTTTGATAAACGCATCTATCGCGAAAACTCAGGTGCATCGACCTACAACGAACCGGGCCGCGCCTATTACGCTGGCGTCACCCTGTCGTTCTAAGTCCTCATGGGTGGCCTTCTCAAGGCCGCCCCTATTCTCTTTCATTTCTATCTCCCTGTTAACCCATCAATTTCCATACAAAATCACATCAATATTTTTTTGACGTTTAGCCTGCAAATTTTGATGGTTTTACGTCAAATAACCGCTCGCCGCTGCACATCGCATCCGCTAATTTCATCGCTATCTCCCCTACAGGATATAACCGATGATCAAAGAAGCGTTTTATCGCACAGGTCACCCCGCACCTCAACTCGGCGTCAGCCCACTATCCTGGGTCAATGAAGTGCTGCAATACCTCGGCGCAGGGACCTCGGCCGAACACTGTTTGAAGGAAGCGAAACAGGCCGGATTTCAGGGCGTCGAGCTAAGTCGCATATTCCCGCGCGAGCCGGGTGCATTGAAGCAGCTGTTGGCACAACATCAACTGCAACTGGTGTCAGGCTGGCATGACGGATTTCTCACCGAACGCAGCGTTGAGCAGGAGCTGGATGCGGTGCACAACCATGCCGCCCTGCTGCAGGAAAATGGCGCCAAAGTGATGGTGTACGGCGAATGCGGCTGGATGGCTGACAACGCGCTCGATGTGCCGCTGAGCACCCGACGTCTGCTGCCGGAGAATCAGGTCGCCGCCTATGCCAATCGCCTCTCCCGCTTTGCCGAAGCGCTGTTTGATCGATACGGTTTACGCCTCGCCTATCACCACCATCTCATGATGGTGGCCGAAACACTGCCGGAAATCCGTGCTCTGTTAAATGCCTGTTCGCCCGCCGTTGGCCTGTTACTGGATACCGGCCACGCCACCGCCGCGGGATTCTCCTATACGCAACTTATTGAGGAATTCGCCGACCGCATTTGCCATATCCATCTGAAGGATGTGCGACTGGATCGCCTGCAACAAGTGCGGGCCAGCGGTATGACCTTCAACGAAGCGGTGCTCGCCGGGATGTTTACCGTGCCAGGCGACGGCGGCATTGACTATCGCCCGCTGGCAGAGTTTATCGCTCGCAGCGGTTATCAGGGCTGGATGGTGGTGGAAGCCGAGCAGGATCCGGCGAAAGCGCCCCCGTTAGAGACCGTAACTCGCGCACAACGTTTTGTTGCCCAACACATTTTACCTGTAAACGCTTAAGGAGCCGCTGATGGCTGGAAAAACACTGAATGTTGGCCTGATCGGTTCAGGCTTTATGGGCCAGGCACATGCCGATGCGTGGCGTCGCGCGGGTTTACTGTATCGCAACCTGGCGCTGCAACCCGTTCTGCATACGCTAGCAGATGTCACACCTGCACTGGCCGAAGAAGCGGCTCGACGCTACGGTTTTCAACACAGCACGGCGGACTGGCAGTCGATGGTGAACAACCCTGAAATCGATATTGTTGATATCACCACGCCTAACAGCATGCACTTCGACATGGCGCTGGCCGCGATTCGTGCCGGTAAACACGTTTACTGCGAAAAGCCACTCACCGTTTCGCTGCAGGAAGCGCAAACCCTGACCCAGGAAGCTGAGCGAGCAGGTGTGAAAACCATCATGGCGTTCAATAACATCAAAACGCCGGCAGCGCAGTTGGCTAAGCAGATGATTGATCGCGGTGACATCGGCACACCAACCCGCTTCCGTGGCTGGTTTGATCAGGGATTTTTCAACGATCCCGAACTGCCATGGAGCTGGCGTTGCTCGCGTGAACAGGCAGGTTCTGGTTCACTCGGTGACTTAGGCTCACACGTGGTAAGCGTGGCGCAATATTTGATGGGACCAATCAAGAGTGTGGTGGGTCAGGAGCAGTTGTTTATTGAAACGCGCCCCGCTGCGGGTGGTGGTTCAGGCTACGGTGCCCAGGCGGATAAACAGGCTGCGCGCTTGAAAGTGGAAAACGACGATCAGTTCCAGGCGCTGGTCACTTTTGAGAACCGCGCCGGTGGCGTGATTGAATCTTCACGCATTTCAGCAGGTAAAGTGTTCGGCATTGCCTGGGAAATCTCGGGCACTGAAGGCACCATCATCATGGACGGTGAGCGCTTTAACGAACTGAAGATTGCACGTTATGGCGATGCGAAACACGATCGCGGCTTTAAAACCATTTATGCCGGTTCTCAGGTCGAGCAGTTTGGAGGCTTCTTTGGCTTCGATTTCGCTGGCGGTGGCCTGGGATACTTCGATGTGAAAGTGATCGAAATTTGCGACCTGATTAAAGGCCTCAGCAGCGAAGCCGGTTGTTTCCCGGACTTCCGCTTTGGCCTGGAGAATCAGCAAATCATTGAAGCGATGGTGCGCTCATCTGCCAGCGGTGAACGCGTGGAGATCGCCAGCCTGCGCAACTAACTAAAAAACTCGCGCAGTGCTTCAGCCAGCGCCTGCGGTTGCTCATCCGGGATGAAGTGACCGCAGTGCGCGATTTTGATGCCTGAAACCTGTGCCGCAAACTCCCGAAGCGGGATTGCCATATCCGGGATCGAGCCTTGATCGGCGCTCACCGCCAGTAACGGCACGGTTAACTTGCCGTTATCACGCAGCAATGTACGGTTTTGTTCTGCCGAGATGCTTACCTCGCGATAGGCCGCCATACCTGCGCGCAAGGCACCGTTTTGTTGCAGCAACCGCGTGTATTCCGTCATATCGTCTGCGTCAAAAACCATGGGACTGGCGGCTTTGCGTTTCAGGAACCACTCCAGATAGATCTCCTCGCGCCCGGCTATCAAGGCTTCAGGAAGATCCGGCAACAAATGGAAGGCGAAATGCCAGGTTTTCCAGGCCTTATCGGGCGTGGCAGGCAGCGCATCCGGCAAGGTCACGCCCGGAATGCCGGCGTCAAGCAGTGCCAGTTTTTTTATCTGATTGGCATAGTGCATAGCAAACGGCCACGCCACCCATGCGCCTACGTCATGCGCCGCAAGATAGTAGTGATGGATGTTCAGTTGACGTAGCAAGCCCTGAACTTTTTCTGCCAAAGAAGTGGTGTCATATCCGCTATAAGGTTTATCGGAATCCCCCTGACCGGGGAGATCGGGCGCGATAATTGAGTAACAATCGCCGAGCAGAGCCATCACCTTGCGCCATGCAAACCAGCTTTGCGGGAACCCGGCTAACAGCACCAGGGTTTCACCTTGTGGGTTGCCGCCGCTAACGTAGTGGATGCGAACACCGTCTACCGTGGCGTAATAATGGGAAAAATCAGGCAGGTTGGTGACAGGTTGTGACCAGCGCGATGTTATTTTTAATTCTGAGGCATTCATCCGTTACTCCTAAAATTGGAAATGATTACTTCCTAATTGATCAAATTTTTGGTCGGATAGGTCGAAAACATAATTGTTCCTGGGCTGGCATGGTTGGCCGCGTTCTCGTATCAAGATTTGAGTTTGCGGTAGGGGAAATACCATTTAGGAAATGATCGATTCCCAAATGGTACAGGATGGTAGGAAGAATTGACAAGCGGTGTGAGTGAAATTGCTGATTAGGGTGCAACACGGTATTGCACAAAATCCGTCTTCGCCGCGACCTGATCATACAGCGCTCGGGCGCGGTAATTATTTTCGCGCGTCATCCAATACACTTTAGAGCAGTTCAACGCCTCAGCGGCAGCATTCACCGCTGCGATTAACGCGCGACCCGTACCTTGTTTACGCCCGTCTGGGCTGACGAACAGATCCTGCAGGTAACAATAGTCACCCAGGGTCCAGGTGCTGCGATGGCAAATAAAATGCACCAGCCCAGTCAATTTGCCCCGCTCCTCCGCCACCAGACAATGCATCGGTTCGCCTTCCGCAAGCAGTCGTTGGAATGTCGTTTGAGTGACTTCTTCCGTGACCTCACTGACATAAAAGTCGAGATAGCCCAACCACAGCGATTTCCACTGTGCGTAATCCTCTGCAGTGAGTTTTCTAATGACCTGTTCCATTTCTTTCTCTCCATTGTTGGCGTGTGATGGTGAACATCAAACTGGCGGGCGGATCTTGCGGATTAAACACCCTTTCGAGGAAAGTCATCCCGACCTTTTCCAGTACGCGGCGTGATGCGGTGTGGTTTTCTCTCACCACACCGACAATTTCTTTCAGTTTTAGATCTTCAAAACCGTGGCGGATAGCGCGATGCGCGAGTTCTGTCGCATAGCCTTTTCCCCAGGCATCCGGTTCAAAACGGTAACCCAGATTGTTGATTCTGCGCCCGTTGAATTCGCTGACGAATACGCCACCGAAACCAATCACGTGTTGAGGATCGCTTTTCTCCATGATGACCCAGTCATCGAAACCATGAATAGCGCGGTCTTTGATTCTGCGTAATAACACTTCTCGCGCATGATCAAGGCTTGGATAAGGCCCGCGTGGGTTAAATTGATGTGTTCGTGCATCGCCATAGATGCGAAAAAGCGCCTGCAAATCCGTGCGCTCAACCGGCCGATACAGCAGCCTTTCAGACTCCCATTGCATTCAATCCCTCGCCGTTTTTTAGTTATCCAGCGAAGTAACATAGCACCGCGACATCGCTTTGAGTGTTAAGAATTTTTGCTATGATGTCAGCCCATCTTGCTAATGATTGAATCTGAACCATGCGAACATCGGACTCATTGCGACTTTTGCTGCTGGCGGCTATCTGGGGAGCCAGTTTTCTGTTTATGCGTATTGCCGTTCCCGCGCTGGGTGCGGTGAATACCGCTTTTTTGCGCGTGTTATGTGGCGCATTGGGTTTAATCATCGTGATGGCGGTGCTGCGCATTCCGCGCCGCTTCGAAGGCAAACTGGGTTGGGCAATGTTGCTGGGTGTGATTAACTCAGGATTACCTTTCCTGATGTATTGCCTTGCCGCTCGCGTGCTGCCCGCAGGCTACTCCGCGATACTCAACGCTACTGCGCCGTTAATGGGTGTCGTGATTGGTGCGGCGTTCTTCAATGAACAACTGACCGTGAGTAAAGTGCTGGGTATGGTGGCCGGTGTTGTCGGCATTATGTTGATCAGTACCACTGGCGAAGGGGTGCTCTCACACGCGCTGGTGCTTGGCATTGCGGCTTGTCTGGTCGCCACCACCTGTTACGGTTTTGCCGGCTTTCTGGCCAAACGCTGGATTGGATCGCGCGGCGGGCTTGATGCCACGAAAGTGGCGTTCGGTAGCCAGTTGGGCGCCTCGCTTTTCCTGCTGCCTTTCTTTGCCTTCAGCGCCCCGCAAACGCCGACGGCGAACTGGCAAATACCTGAAGTCTGGGCCTGTATTTTGGCCGTCGGCTTTATTTGCACCGCGCTGGCCTACATCATCTATTTCCGCTTGCTGGCCGATATTGGCCCCCTGCGCACCCTCACCGTCACCTTCCTGATTCCGCCTTTTGGTATCCTGTGGGGCTGGTTAGTGCTGGACGAGCAAATCAACCAGGGCTTTATGGGCGGTGCATTGTTGATCGTGCTGGCGGTATGGCTTGTCACGCGCAGCGGAATGGTCAAAGCTACCAGACCGACTACCACTGGCACTCAATAGCGCTATTTTTTACTGGTGGGCTTTAGCGACCGATTGAGATCCTGAATACGCTTCATGGTTTTTACCGTGCGCGAAGAAGTCGCTGAAGCCACTGATAAAATCAACATCTCTAAGCACACCAGCACGGTGCCATGCAGCGGCATGCGGCCGTTTTCCCCACCGCGCGGCACGTTGATAATCACATCCGCTTCTTTAGCGAAGGCTGAATCTAAGGCATTGGTCAGCAAAATCACCGGCATCCCCAGCCGCTTCGCCTCTTTCAGAGTAGTCAGCCCTTCTTTATGAGCAGACTTCTGCGCCATCATGATCAGCACATCACCACGCTGTAAGGTGATCAGCTGTTCAGCGAGGGCAATCCCCGAACGGTTGAGCGTGACGGCAGGAATGCCAATGCGCGTGAATAAGCGGGCGCTGTAATCCGCCAGAATCCCTGAAGCATTGATGCCAAATAGCGCTACCTGTCGCGCGTCAATCAACATCGCGACAGCCTGAGCCACCGCTTGCCGATTGTGAGGTTCCGAGAGAGCATCGCAGGCGCGTTTATGGCCACCCAGTACGAAATCGATCCCCGAATTGATGTCACACGATAGCTCGCTGACGGTGGCGCTCATCTTCTCTTCTGAATTCATCGCCGGGCCAAACCAGGCTTTCAGCGTGGTTTTCAAATCACGCAAACCGGCAAATCCCAACGCCTGAACGGCTCGCACCACGGTGGCATCCGAGGTATGAGTGGCATCGGCTATTTCCATGGCGGTGGCGTCTAATATTGCCTCACGATTATCGTGGATATATCGCGCGACGGATTGAAGGCTGGACGATAATGACGGAGCGCGTGCGCGATAGCGTTCACCTAATACATCAACCCGATTTTTAATTTTATTTATGGCCATCTTTTTACCTGTTTGTCATCAGGGCGTGATTTCGTCCCCATTTAGGCACAGCATTGTAGTGATATTTCTTGTTTAATCCAGCACCCTGATCGCTATTGCTCCTTTGGGGTGGAACGTTTGACTACAGCAAGAAATCTATTTATATAACTGTTTTTGTTGTATTTATAACAATTAAACCTCAAATAGAAATGGCGTTGATGGACTCTATTCCTGCTGTAGTATCCACGCCATTATTTCCGTTTACTACTACATTTTTTCATGTTTGAATGATTCTCAATAACATCACGCCATCTCAGTTTAAGGCGCGCGATTCACAGAGAATGCTTATTTCATGCACTTTTCTCTGCTGAAAATAATTTAATCCTAGCTTCGTTTCATGGACGAGATTAATTCCGCACCAACACCAGGTTTATTTAAATGAATAACAACAAAACTTTCGCTTTTAAACCCACATGCCATCCGGCTATTATCGCCGCAATATACGGTGTCAGCGTTTTCACTGCAGCTGGCAGTCTGGCAGCGGAAAGCAGTAATACCCTGACGGTGTCCGCGCAGGAAAGTCGCCCGCAAGGCTATAATGCCACCAGCAGTTCCGTCGCCAGCAAAACACCCACGCCGCGTCTGAACGAAGCGCAATCGGTGAGTGTGGTGACCCAACAACAGCTGGAAGACTATCAGGCCGCTAGTCTCACTGATGCGATGCGCTTTGTCAGTGGTGTCACAGAGGGCAATACCCTGGCAGGCACCGAAGATGGCTTTGTGCGTCGCGGATTTGGCAGCAACTCTGATGGGTCAATCTATCGTGATGGCATTCGCAGCAGCCAGGGGCTGAACTTCGATGCCACCACCGAACGCGTCGAAGTGCTAAAAGGCTCGGCATCCCTGCTCTATGGCATTCAGAATCCGGGCGGTGTGATTAACGTGGTGAGCAAAAAACCGCAATATGACTGGCACACCAAAGTCAGCGGCCGTTCCTCCAGCGAAGGTGGTGGCGCTGGCACCGTCGATATCACCGGCCCGCTGGGCAACGGCTTTGCTTTCCGCTTGATCGCCGAAAAGCAGAATCAGGATTACTGGCGCAACTTTGGCCGCGACAAACATACGCTGATCGCGCCTTCGCTGCAGTGGTACGGTGAAAAAGCCAGCTTCCTCGTGAGCTATGAAGATTATCAATACGATATTCCCTACGATCGTGGCACCGCCTTTATCAATGGCAAGCCGCTGGATATCGGCTACAAAGATCGTCTCGACGACAAGGCAAATCATGCCTGGGGCCATAACAAAACCCTCAATGCGCATTATGACTGGCAGTTCAATGATGACTGGAGCACGCGCGTCACTTTTGGCTGGAATCAGCGTCAATATGACAATAATGAAGTGCGCGTCACCGCCATTAACCCCACCACCGGCGTTGTTACGCGTCGTGCTGATGCTAACCGTGGCTTTAACCACAAAACGAAATACGTTTCATGGGATCTACTCGGTTCACAACAGCTGTTGGGCATGACCCACGATGTGGTGATCGGGACTGATTATGAGATGAACCAGACTTATCGCGCGCATCAGTATCAAGGAAAATCCAATACCGGGTTTAATTTTACCGATCCGCAATACGATATCCTGTCACCGGTCACCAATAGCACCACGGAAAACACCGCCAACGCCAATAACCTGAACCGCATTCATAGCCGTTCGGTTTACGCTAAAGACAGTATTTCACTGACGGAACAGTGGATTGCGGTACTTGGCGGTCGCTATCAGCATTACGAGCAGCGCGCGTCCAAAGGCTTCGACCCAGTGGTGGAAACACTGAACAGCGAAGGCAATAAATTCCTGCCACAAGCGGGTCTGATTTATAAAATCACCCCTGATGTCTCGCTTTACAGCAGCGTCAGCAAATCCTTTACGCCTTCCACCGATGTGGACGATGACGGCAATGTCGGTAAACCCGAACAGGGCACGACCTGGGAAGTCGGCAGTAAATGGCAGATCTCACCAAAGCTGTTCGCCAGCGTCGCGCTGTACCGCATTGATGAGCGTGACATGTCGCTCAGTATTAACGGTTCCACGCGCGCGATTGATAAAGCGCGTTCCAGCGGCGCAGAGTTTGAGCTAAACGGCGAAGTATTGCCGGGTTGGGATCTCAGCGCTAACTACAGCTACGATGAGGCTGAGATTGTTGATGATGGCGTAAATTCTGCTAACAATGGCAATCGGCTGCAAAATGCACCGCGTCATTCGGGCGCGCTTTATCTCAGCCACAACCTCAGTATCAACGGCATTCCCGGTGATTTCCGCGTCGGGGGCGGCGCACGCTATGTCGGCTCGCGAGCGGGCGATCCTGAAAATAGCTTCACCATGCCGGATTACGTGGTGGCGGACAGCTTTATCGCCTGGAACAATCAGCTGTTTGGTGAAAAGACACAACTTAAGCTGAATCTGAACAACCTGTTCAACAAGCACTATTACACTTCCAGCGGCGGCAATTTGCGCGTGCGTGAAGGAGAAACCCGTAACCTGATGGTCGAGGCCAGCGTTGAGTTCTGATTCTGTGGTTAAAGCGGGCGCCCGGCGCGCCCCTTCCCTTTGGGGGCCAATGCTGATTGTATTGGCCTGCTTCTTACTGGTGCTGAGTAGCGCCGCGCTGGCAAAAACCGTCACGGATATTGACGGTAATCAGGTGGATATCCCTGACCATCCGCAGCGCATTTTGCTGGGCGAAAGTCGCATGCTCTACACGCTGGCGCTGCTGGAACCGGGCAATCCTTTTCAGCATATCGTTGCCTGGCCTCAGGATTTGAAAAAGTACGATAGCCAGACGTGGAACAGTTTTGCGCGCCAGTTCCCGCAAATGTTAAAAATCCCTTCCCTCGGTTCGGGCGGTCCGAATGCCATCAATCCTGAGCAGATCCTGGCACTCAAACCGGATGTGGTGATCCTGCCGAGCCTGGCGCGCTACGATGATGCCGATCTACGCCTGGTGAGCATGCTGAAAGCCGCCCATATTCCGGTGGTGAAAATCGATCTGCGCGTGCATCTTCTGAAGAATACCCGTCGCAGCGTGGAGATTTTTGGCGAGGTGCTGAATCAGCAGGCTCGCGCGCAGGCCTTTAACCGTTTTTATGACGCACATATGCAGGTGATTCGTGATCGGCTGGCCAGTTATCACGGCGCGAAGCCTTCAGTGTTGTTGCAGCTGCATCTTGGTCGTCACAATGAGTGTTGTGTCACCGCCGTCAACGGCAGCCTTGGCGAACTGTTAAACGCCGCAGGCGGCGATAATATCGCGGCTAAAACGCAGCACGGCGTGTTTGGTCGCTTGAGTGAAGAAATGGTGATTGCGGCGCAGCCTGATTACTACTTCGCCACCGGATTTGGCGATAACGAGGCGCAGGGTTTGCTGAAGCTGGGGCCAGAAGTGGCATTGCCAGCGGTGCAAAGCAGCTTCGCCCAACTGACCTCGCAGCAAAACGGATTGCGTGAATTAGCCGCGCTACGTAACGGCCACTCCGCCGTCATCTGGATGAATTTTTACCTCAGCCCCTGGCACATCGCGGCAACGGAATTTATGGCAAAAACACTTTATCCTCAGCTGTTCGCGGATGTCGAACCCGAGCAAACGTTAAAGCAAATCTTCCATGATTTCCTGCCCATACCTTATAGCGGGACCTATTTCACTCAAATCCCTGCGAGTTAATCGGCCTTATTTATAATCGAAGCGTTAAATACGCTTCGATTATATTAATTATTAACCTTCATAATTCATTTGCTTAAAAAATAAGATACGAAAAAACACTCGATAATCCACTTATACGCTGCCGCCGCGCTTGTTAATATTCACAGTGGCACTAACCTTAATTCTGCAGTCTGGACATAACGTGTGACGCTATCCACGATTATGTAATCGCAATGCATGAATGAGGGCATTTTATGGCCGAGCATAGAGGCGGTTCCGGTAACTTCGCAGATGATAAACAAAAGGCATCTGAAGCAGGTAAAAAAGGTGGGCAAAGCAGCGGCGGCGGTAGTTTTAAAGACAACCCAGAGAAAGCCTCCGAAGCCGGGAAAAAAGGCGGAAAAAGCAGTAACAAAGGCTCTTAAGCCGCATCGGGCGCGCTAGTCGCCTCAACGACAAGGATGCCAATACGTTCTACTGGCAATTGAATAAGTGCAATGACGATATATGACTGACGTCTTGCGCTTATTCTGCTCTCCCCTCTCATTCCAGTCACGCCTTTTATTTCCATCGCCGCAGCCATAATAACGCCTCGCTTAAGCTGAAAAATTTCAATTGGTCATTTTTTGACGTGACATATATCACATTTATGCCAGGCTTAGTTTATCACTAGCGAAGAACATGGAGATTAAGATGAGTTCACTGACTAATAAAACGCTGCTCACCCATCAATATCCGACACCTCCCTTTAAAAAACAATTACAGGATTTTCCTGGGCTGGCCGCCAAAATGGAACCGCGCCCGGATCATGGTGAAACCAGCTATCGGGGCACCGGTCGTTTAACCGGTCGTAAAGCGCTGATTACCGGCGGCGATTCCGGGATTGGTCGTGCGGTGGCGATTGCTTACGCGCGTGAAGGTGCCGACGTGGCGATAAATTACCTGCCCGATGAAGAACAGGATGCGGCAGAGGTGATAAAACTGATTGAAGCGGAAGGTCGTAAGGCGATTGCCATACCGGGAGATATTCGCTCCGAATCCTTTTGCCAGCAGCTGGTGAAGGAAGCGGCGACGAAACTTGATGGTCTGGATATTTTGGTCAACAACGCCGGCCGTCAGCAGTTCAATGAATCGATACGTACTCTCTCGACAGAAGATTTTGATGCGACCTTTAAGACTAACGTGTATGCCATGTTTTGGATCACGAAGGCGGCGCTGGAGTATCTACCGGCGGGTTCATCGATCATTAACACGTCGTCAGTGCAGGCCTACGATCCCAGCGCCATCCTGCTGGATTATGCCCAGACCAAAGCGTCGATTGCGGCATTTACTAAAGCTTTAGCCAAACAGTTGGGTAAAGACCAAATCCGTGTTAACGCCGTGGCACCCGGCCCTTACTGGACTGCATTGCAGGTGTGTGGCGGACAACCGCAGGAGAAAGTGGAGCAATTTGGTGCTTCCGCGCCACTGGGTCGGCCCGGTCAGCCTGCTGAAATCGCGCCGCTGTATGTGACGTTTGCGGAAACCACCAATAGCTTCACGTCGGGACAGGTTTGGTGTTCTGATGGCGGCACCGGCACGGTTTAACCACGATAAAGGGCGCATCCATTTTGATGCGCCCTGTTCGATCTTACCCCGATGTTTTCAGGCGCGGTGTGCGAAACACCAGCATGATGCCGAGCAGAATAGCCAGCATTCCCATCATCCCCGACCACGGCAGCGCATTACCTAACAACAGGTAATCAAGTACTGCCGTTATCACCGGAACCAGATAAAACAAACTGGTGACGTTAACGATGCTTCCCGCACTCAGCAGCCGATACAGCAGCAGTTGCGCCACCACCGAGATCATCACCCCGAGAAACAGCACGGAAATCCAGAAGTGCAACGTAAAGTCGATATGGAAGGCTTTGACCGGAAGCAGAAGAGCACACAGCGCCAGGCTCACCGCGTATTGCAGCGGCAGTACCTGCGCGGGATGCTGGGACACCTTTTTCTGCATGATGGCACCAAACGTCATACACAGCAGTGCGCCGAGAGCGAAGACAATGCCGCTCAACGGCAACTGCGATGCCGCCAGACTGCGCCACACCAGTAGTATTAATCCTGCTAACGCGATCAGTAATCCCAGTAATCGCGTGCCCTGCATGCGCCTTTCCACGATGCAGAGCGTCAGGATCGGTTGTATGCCCATGATGGTGGCAATCAAACCAGGCGTTACTCCCTCGGCCATCGCCTGGAAGTAACACACGGAATAGGCGCCAATCAAAATCAGCCCGGTGAACATCACCGTTTTTCGGCTGCCCGCATCGGGTAACCAGCGACGCCGAAAAATGCCCACCAGCATTACTGCGGCAAGCGCCACACTGAAGCGCACGATCAACAACGCCATCGGTGAGGCATTGTCTAAACCAAGGCGAGAGAAGATGGCCGCACTGCCCCACAGCAGCACGAAGCCCGACGTCGCCGCTTGCGACGTCAAAGACGAAGAACGCATGAAAATGCTCCTAAAACAAACGTTGGAAATTTAAGCGTGAAGACTTCAGGTTCTTAACGAACCACAACGAGTGCAGGAGGCGGTGGCGGACAGCAGATCGCATACAGGCCATGTTCGTATGACGGGGAAGATGCAGCTGAATGTGTCATTTACGCTGGCCTGTAGTGAAAATGGGGAGTTAAGAAACAAAAAGTTAACAGATCGCTGTGTGCTTGTCATCCATTGAGTCGCGCAGGAAATACCTCACGCAACCATTCGATAAACACGCGTAAACGCTGAGTCAGATGGCGGTTTTGCGGATACACCACGTGAAACGGATAGCTGGCGGGCCGCCAATCCTTCAGTATCTCCACCAGCACGCCTGACGTTAAATCTGCCGCTGCTGCATACCGGAATGTCTGAATGATGCCTAATCCTGCCACCGCTGCTGCCAGATGAGCATTGCTTTCGTTAATGCCGATGCGATGCTCGATTTTCATTTCCTGTTTCTCATTACCCTGCAGAAAGCGCAGCGGGAAGGCGCGCCCGCTTTGCGGGGATAAATAGCTTATCCAGCGATGGCCATTTTTAAGCTCTTGCGGATAGGCTGGCACGCCGTAAGTTTTGAGATATGCGGGTGCCGCGCAGGTGATCATCTCAGCATCACCAAGATGACGCGCCACCAGCGATGAATCACCCAGCGGACCGCCACGAATCACGCAATCGACATTGTCGCTTATCAGATCTACAGCCCGGTCCGACACGCCGAGGTCGAGGCGGATTTCGGGAAATCGCGCAACGAAATCAGGTAGCAGTGGGATGAGAACCTCACGCGCCGTTGACCCGCCAATATCAATGCGCAGATACCCGCGCGGTGTACCGTTTACCGCGTTAAATGCGCCATCAATATCTTCCAGGTCACGCACGATACGTAGCGCTTTATCATAGTAATCACGTCCCTCCGGCGTGACGGTCACGCGCCGTGTGGTGCGCTGAAGCAGGCGCACGCCCAGATGCCCCTCTAACTCCTGCACCAGTTTACTCAACGTGGCATTCGGCATATCCAGTGAATCGGCAGCGCGAGTAAAATTTCCCGCCTCCACCACGCGCGCGAAGGCTCGTATTGCCAACAGTTGGTCCATGCTAATTATCCATACACAGGAATAGTGATTTCGATTTTACACCATTTATCACTAAACCATGCACGGTTACATTGCCTCCCATGCACTGCGATGCAGTCATCACACACTTAAATCCATTTGGGAGAGCAAACATGAACACTTCATTAAACGGTAAAATTGCCTTAGTCACCGGCGGCACCAGCGGAATTGGCTTAGCGTCTGCTCAGGCGTTGGCAGCTCAGGGAGCGCGGGTGTTTATCACCGGTCGTCGGCAGCCTGAACTGGATGCCGCCGTGACGCTTATCGGTGCGCAGGCAACCGGCATCCGCGCTGATGCTTCTGTGCTGAGCGATCTGGATGCGGTGTATGCGCAGATAGCACGCCAGGCGGGCCGTCTGGATATTCTGTTCGCCAATGCTGGCGGCGGCGATATGTTACCGCTCGGTGCGATTACTGAAGAACACTTCGACCGGATCTTTGGCACCAACGTGCGTGGCGTACTGTTTACCGTGCAAAAAGCGCTGCCGCTGTTAAGCGACAAAGCCTCGGTGATTTTGACCTCGTCCACCACTTCGGTTCAGGGCACCGCAGGATTCAGTGTTTATAGCGCCAGTAAAGCCGCCGTGCGCAACTTTGCCCGCTCATGGGCACTGGATGTGAAAGATCGCGGAATTCGTGTCAACGTGGTGAGCCCTGGTCCGGTGCGCACGCCAGGTTTGGGCGATTTAGTGCCCGAAGATCAGCGTCAGGGATTGTTCGATGCGCTCGCCGCACAGGTGCCATTGGGCCGTTTGGGAGAACCCGGTGAGATTGGTAAGGTTGTCGCGTTTCTCGCATCCGATGCTTCGAGCTTTATTAATGCCACCGAACTGTTTGTGGATGGCGGCATGGCGCAAGTATGAGTTGAGGGTTCAGGAAAGACGTTCACATTAGGTCTGTTTTCCTCTAGCGAAGTGCGTAACCGGATGACGCGCTTCGTCGGTTAACCTCTTTTCTTTTAATTATTCCGTTCACCCTTTCACATCACAGAAAAAACACCCATAATTCAGCGCGATTGGAGAGCAAAATTTTTAAAATACGCCATGATGGCCATCAGGCAGCAATGCCATGCTGTCTTTCAATATTCAGGTTTTAATCCCTGATATTGTCTTAACCAGTAAGGAAAGCGTGCAGTGAAATTAAAAACTTTCGCGTTTATCGTTCTGTCATTATGTACCGTTTTCGGTGCGCAGGGTGCTACGCGGGTCGGGTTGCTGGCAGGGGCGAATAATATCGATCTTAATCAGGATGGCGTCCCGGATTTGCTGGTCTCTGCGACCTTTGACAATAACACCTCGCATCCCAGCCAGACGCTATCTGCCTTCATCAATAAAAACGGCAACTGGTTTATTTTACCAGTTCCGGATGATGATGGTTTTACCTGGTCGGATTTTCGTCTGGCGGGTTCCTCTGACAAAATCATTGGTTTTGAACTGCACAATATCCAGGGCGTTTATTACCTGGTCCGCGCGATGAAATTCTCGTCAAATCAGGACAATGATGATCTGACTGAAGCCGCGCAAATAAAATTCTCTCGCTATCGGGTAGCGGAAAGCAGCGAAGAACCTGGCGCTCCGGTTTTTTATTGGCAGCTGTCTGGCAGTTATACCACCTCACAAGCGTATAGCGATGTTGATCAGGCTTTCGCACAATTAAATACAGATGAATTTAAGTAGCGCAGTGCAGGCGTTAATCCGCCTGCTCATCAATCCCGCACTTCATACTGCACCGAAAGTTCGCCCTTCTTCTCTTTCACTCGGGTAATGACGATATCGCCAACGTCTCCGGTGCGTTGCACATGCGTGCCACCGCAGGCGTAAGGTGTGAGCTCGCCCCAACTGACCATTCTGCGTCCGGCGTCATCCCGCAGCACGCGCGCTAAATCCTGCGCCACCAGCGCATCGACACCTTCAGCGATGGCCAAGTCATCAACGGTTTGCGGTTCGCCCTGCGGTTTAAAAACGATACGTCCATTGCCGGGCCGATGATCGCCTTTGTAACCTAACCAGCCAAACTTCTCGCCGGCATAAGCAATCAGATGCCCCGCAGAATGGTAACGGGTATGCAGCTTACGCAATGTCGCATCAATTTGGATATGCACGCAGCCCAGCGCCACTTCGCGGTCAGTGATATGGATTAACTCACCCTCGTCCTGGATGAGCTGAAGCACATTGGCATCGCCTATCGTGCCCTTGTCAGCGGGTTGCCCACCGCCTTGCGGATGAAATAGTGTTGCCGCCAGCTGTACACGAAACTGGCCGTCTTCCTGCACTTCACAACGCAACACTTCCGTGTCCATCTCCAGCAGATCGCTGAAATAGTAGGTTCTTTCCGTCATCACATCCTCCTTAGCAATATCCCTCGCCATTGGCGATCAAATGGGCAAAACACTGCTAGCCCTGCCTGTCTATATGTATCCGGTTTAGGCTTGAACCAAGGGGATCTGTTCAATATCGTGAAAAATACTTAGCCCCAAAGCCCTGGCGACTTGCACATCCTTATCCGCACCCGTTGAGGCGCCGGGCATGCGTAAAACGGCATCACAGCTTTGAATAAGACGATGCGCAACGGGATAGAGGAAGGCTTCACTGATTTCATCCCCAATCCGCTGTGAACCCGCCGCAGTGGCGAGCGGTAACGCCAGCCATTCCCCTATCACCGGGGTATGGCCCTTTTGATAAACCTGCAACGCCATGTGATCGAGTTTCTGCATGTTCTGCTCAATCAGTTGCAGGTCACCGTTTGTGCCACTGCGAACCGGACCTGCGATCAAAATCATCATTGCGCTTTCTCCTTAAATTGAATGTTTAATGCCAGGTGTTGCAGCAACATGATGGTTTTGGCATCTTCGATTTCACCGTTTCGGATCGCGTCCATGGCGCGTGCGAAGGGCCACTCCAGTACTTCGATATCTTCCCCCTCTTCCTCCAGACCGCCGCCAGCATGCTTTTGGTCGCCATCGTGATATTCCGCGATAAAGAAAAACAACTTCTCCGTCACCGAACCCGGACTCATATAAGCCTCCATCACCTTCTCAATATTTGTGACAGTGTAACCAGTTTCTTCTTCTGCCTCGGCAATAATGCGCGTTTCCGGCGAGGCGTTATCCAGCAAACCGGCTGCTGCCTCGATCAAAAAGCCATCATGCCCATGGATAAAGATGGGAAAGCGGAATTGCCGTGTCAGGACGACTGTCTGTTTATGGCGGTTATAAAGTAGGATCACCGCACCATTGCCACGGTCGTAAGCTTCGCGGCTTTGCTGTTGCCAACTGCCGTCGGCACGCTGTAAATCGAAGGTGTATTTTTTTAAGGTGTACCAGTTGTCGGATAACAACTGCTCACGAATATTGCGCACTTTATGCTGCATGTTTGGTCTCCCGATGGCTGACAAAACAGACGTTATCATGCATAATCGTGCACATACAAGCAAAAACACGAATGAGAAAATTATGCTTTCCAGTCAACGTAAACAGCAGATATTGACGATTCTTGCCGATGAACAGCAAGTGATGTCAAGCGAGCTAAGCCAGCGCTTTAGCGTCTCTGAGGACTCGATTCGCCGTGACTTAAGGGAGTTGGCCAGCGAGGGATTACTGCAACGTGTTCACGGGGGAGCGCTGCCGGTTTCTGCTGCTATTGCCCCTTTTGAAACACGCAAAAACGTGCAAATCACTTCTAAGCGCCTGATCGCGCAAAAAGCCGTTCAACTGATCCAGCCGGGACAGGTGGTGATCATCGATGGCGGTACAACCACAGCGGAAATGGTGCAACTGCTGCCCAAAGAACTGGCCTTTACCGTGGTGACGCACAGTCCGAGTATTGCCGTCGCCCTGGTTGATTTTCCTCTGGTTGAGGTGATTCTGATTGGCGGCCAACTGTATCGTCACTCGGTGGTTGCCGTGGGATCTGCGGTGATCGAAGCCATTGCACGCATCAATGCAGACCTGTTTTTCATGGGCGTCACCGGAGTACACAAAACCGCAGGGTTAACTACGGGTAATTACGAAGAAGCCGGTGTAAAACGTGCACTGACGGCGCGTGCGGCGGAAACGGTGGTGATGGTCTCTAAAGAGAAACTCAACTCAGCCTCGGCGTTCGCTATTGGTGATCTGTCACTGGCCAGTACACTGATTGTTGATGGAGAACCTGATGCTGAGATGCAGCAACTGCTGCAACAGAAACAGATAGCCCTGCTGTAATTCGCCCTTTTAAGGCAGGGGTTGAGTGATTATCCCGCGCTATTATTTTTCTATCTGGCCGATGGAACGCACATCATTCAGTCACAATGCCAGGCTGTAATAGTGAGTTTTCGCTGACCCTGAGGCCAGCACTGGATAAACAGGAGAATAACTGCATGTCTGAGTTTCCAACCATCGCCCTTGTCGGACCCGGCGCCATCGGCACCACTGTGGCTGCTGCACTGCATGAAGTGAATCGCACGCCACAACTGTGCGGGCGCACAGCGCATGCGCAATTGCTGCTGCGCCACGAAGACGGTGAGGTTGTGGTGCCTGGCCCGGTGCTGAGCAATCCTGAGGTGATCGCCACCCCCTTTGATTTGGTGTTTGTGGCGGTCAAAACCACCCAGGTGGCGGAAATTGCTCCCTGGCTGGCGGTGTTGTGCGATGAGAATACAGTGGTATGCGCGCTGCAAAATGGTGTAGAGCAAGTCGAGCAGTTGTCGCCGTTGGTCAATGGCGCAACGGTGCTGCCTTCTGTGGTGTGGTTCCCGGCTCAGCGCGAGCCTGATGCCTCGGTATGGTTACGCGCGAAGCCGCGCCTGACTGTGCCCGACGTCGCGCCAGCACAGCGTATTGTGCAAGCACTGCAAGACTCGCGCTGTGCGGTCGAATTGGAGGCAGATTTCCTCACCCTTGCCTGGCGCAAACTGTTGCAAAACGCCGTCGCCGGTTTAATGGTGCTCGCCAATCGCCGCGCCGGGATGTTTCAGCGCGAAGATATCACCGAGCTGGGTCTGGCCTATCTGCGGGAGTGTCTGACTGTGGCGCGTGCGGAAGGCGCCAATCTGAGCGACAACGTGCCGCACGAAATTATGGCTGGCTTCCATCGCGCCCCGGCAGATTTAGGCACCTCGATCCTGGCGGATCGTCAGGCCAATCGCCCGCTTGAGTGGGACATCCGTAATGGCGTGGTGCAGCGACGCGGCAAAGCACAAGGCATCGCGACACCGATCAGTGATGTGGTGGTGCCTCTGCTAGCGGCAGGGAGTGATGGTCCGGGTTAAGATCAGAGTGAAGTCCGGGCCACGGACTTCGCTTCAACAGCCTTAACACTTAACACTAACAATGGGTATCAGAATCAATTGACATGAATACATCAGGCTTGCCATTATGTTACGTTATAACATAACACTACATAATCGGTTAATCATGCGCACTTTTTCGACCCGCCTTTTAGCACTCATAATGGTATTCAGCAGTTCAGCCGCACTGGCTTCCGCCTTTCCACTCAACATTGAAAACTGCGGTAAAACGGAAACCTTTTCACGACCACCTGCACGCGTGGTGACCATTGGTCAGCATGAAACTGAACTCCTTCTGGCGCTTGGCCTGGGGAGTAAAATCGCGGGAACCGCCGTCTGGTTCGGCCCTCTCCCTCCTGAGTTAGCGCAGGCAGGCAGTGGTCTTAAGCGCCTTGCGGACAACTCACCGGGGTTTGAAGCCGTCGTCGCGCAAAAACCTGATTTGGTTTTGGCGCAGTACAGCTGGCATGTTGGGCCTCAGGGTGAAGTCGCTACTCGCGATCAATTCGAACAACTGGGCATCAAAACCTGGATTTCACCTGCTGATTGTCAGGGCAAATCGGTCACCGCCACTTCAAACGGCGACGGTACGCGCGTGAAACCTTACTCGATTGACGTGATTTATGATGAAATCACCGCGCTTGCCAACATCTTCGATGTGACGGAGCGTGGCGAGGCCTTAAAGGAGAAGTTATCTGCACGAATCGTTCAGGCACAACAACAGGCGGCGCTTCACACCAGCAAACCCCTTAAGGTGGTGTATTGGTTCTCAAGCACACGCCTTAAAGGCGATCCGTGGATCGCAGGCAGTGATGGTGCGCCAGGCTGGATCACTCAGACTCTAGGCCTCAAAAATATCATTGATTCCTCCGATGAATGGCCCGCCGTGAGTTGGGAACATATCGCACAGTCTCAGCCCGACATCATCGTCATCGCCAGCATGGAGAGAAGGCTGTATCCAGCCGATGATGTCGCCATAAAACAGGCCTTTCTCACCAGCGATCCCGTTACACGAGAAATGAGTGCGGTCAAACAGGGTCATATCGTGGTCGTGCCAGCGATGTCACTCAATCCATCCCTGCGCAATGTCGATGCGGTTGAGCTGATCGGTCAGCAGATTGCCGCGTTTAAATAGTATGAATCGGGCTTACCCATTCAAGATCGGCTTCATTTTCATCACGGGCCTTATCAGCCTGCCCGTGATGATGATCTTCTCATCCAGCATTGGCGATATGTCCATTTCATTGAGCGCCACCTTCCAGGCGATCACCAACGGGGTGGGCTTGACGCATTATGATCTCCCTCCCGTTGAGGCTGGCATCGTCTGGCAATATCGGATGAGTCGGGCCTTCATGGCGGCATGCAGCGGAGGTGGCTTAGCCCTTTGCGGCCTGGTGTTGCAATCGTTGTTAAGAAACCCGCTGGCGGACCCCTATCTGTTGGGTATCTCTGCGGGTGCTTCCACCGGGGCCGTAATGGTGATGCTGCTGGGTATTGGCAGCGGCGTGTTGACGGTTGGCAGTGGTGCCTTTGCCGGCGCTTGCCTGGCGTTTGGCTTGATTATTTTGCTCTCAAGAGGGATGGGGGAAAACACCGGGCGCATCATTTTGGCTGGTATTGCCGGAACACAGCTGTTCAATGCGCTCACGTCTTACATCGTCAGTACATCAGCCAATGCGGAGCAATCGCGCGGTGTGATGTTTTGGCTCTTAGGCAGTTTAAGCGGCGTTCGCTGGCCAGATGCCGTTCTGTGCGCCATCGTCATCGTCAGCGGATTTGGGGTGATCATGTGCTATGCACGCACGCTGGATACGTTTTCATTTGGTGTCGATGTCTCGGTAACGTTAGGTACTCCGGTTGTGAAAGTGCGGGTGGTGTTGCTGTTGATTACGGCATTCATCACGGCGGTGATTGTCAGCTCAATTGGGGCGGTGGGATTTGTCGGATTGGTCATCCCGCACGTGACCCGCATGCTGGTTGGACAGCGACACCTTATCACCCTTCCCGTGACATTCCTGTCGGGCTGCCATTTTATGATCCTTGCCGACTTGATATCGAGAACGTTGATCGCACATCAGGTTTTACCCATTGGCGTGGTGACTGCATTGGTGGGCGCCCCTGCTTTTGCCTTCCTTCTCTATCAACGAAAGGGCAACTAAACGATGACGATATCGGTCAGTGACCTCAGCGTCCAACTGCAAGCGCGTCGCATCCTCACCACGGTCTCCTTCGACGCTGCTCAGTCTGCAACCGTAGGTTTGCTTGGGCCCAACGGTTCAGGAAAATCTACGCTACTGCGTGCTCTGGCTGGGCTAATGCCTAATTCGGGCGCGAAGATAACGCTCGGAGAAGTAAGGTTGAACCAACTTTCGCGCAATCAGCTGGCGCGCAAACTGGCCTTTGTCCCGCAACACTCCGAGGCCGATGATGAACTCACGGTGATTGACATTATTCGTCTCGGGCGCACACCTCATCGTGGCGCATTCCAGTTCTGGACGGCAGAGGATGCCAGCGCCGTTGACGAGGCTGTGGAGTTAATGCAACTGGAAAATTTGGTCGACCGCTGCTGGCAACGATTATCCGGCGGTGAGCGCCAACGTTGCCAAATCGCCCGCGCACTGGCGCAAAAACCGGATGTTTTACTGCTGGATGAGCCCGTCAATCACCTCGACATCCAATTCCAGCTTGAATTGATGCGTCTTATCTCTTCGCTGCCCGTGACGGTGGTGATTGCTCTTCACGATCTGAATCTGGCGGCAAAATATTGCCAACACCTTGTGGTACTCGATCAGGGTCGTGTGGTTTCTACGGGTAAGCCCAAAGCAGTACTCACACCCGAACGCATACACACAACGTGGCGGGTTCAGGCGCAGATCACGACATCAGCACAGGGTGCGCTCAATATTCAATACGTATGAGTCAGCGCTTGAAGCCCACGGCTATACAGCCATCAGGAAACGGTATGTTCAGTAACAAAATATTCCTGCAATAATGGACTGCCACAATCGTGGTTGCAGTACATACACGCGCGTCACCTACGAGATTATTCGATAGCCGCTGCTATCAAGCCCGCCAATGGCGGGCTTTTTTTCGTGCATGATGCAGCCGTTTTAGACACCGACCTCACACCGCGGTGCTTAAACTGCAGCCTGTAATGCGTCTTTCACCATCATCAGCGCTTTATCAAACTGTGCATCAGGGATAGTGAGCGGATAAAGGAAACGGATGACGTTGCCATGCGGCCCGCAAGTCAGCAACAGCAAGCCTTGCGCCAGCGCCTGCTTTTGCACGGCCTGAGCCGCAGCAGCAGAAGGTGCACCGGTGGCGGGATCGCTGAATTCAGCGGCAATCATCGAACCCACACCCCGCACATCGCTCAGTGCCGGACAAGTTTCTACGGCACTCTCCAGCACCGAACGCAGTTTGGCTCCCAGATGAACTGCACGTTCACACAGCTTTTCTTCACTGATGGCATCAATCACTGCATGGGCGGCGGCGATGGAGAGAGGATTACCTGCATAAGTCCCACCCAGACCACCCGGCAGCGGGCTATCCATAATGGCAGCCTTACCCGCCACGGCGGAGAGTGGCATCCCGCCCGCCAGGCTTTTCGCCATGGTCATCAGATCGGCCTGATGATGATAATGCTGCATGGCAAACAGTTTGCCGGTACGGGCAAAACCGCTTTGCACTTCATCGGCGATCAAAACAATGCCGTGCCGATCGCAGATGTCACGCAACGCCTCAACAAACTCGGCAGGCGCAACGTTGAAACCGCCCTCACCCTGCACTGGTTCGAAGATAATTGCGGCAACCTGCTGTGGATCGATATCGCACTGGAACAGCGACTCTAACGAGCAAATGCTGTCCTGCACGCTGATACCGCGTGCTTCTGAAGGATAAATGGCATGGAATACCGAGCCGGGGAATGGACCAAAACCGATTTTATACGGCTTAACCTTTCCGGTCAGCGCCATGGTCATGTAGGTACGGCCATGGAAGCCGCCACCGAAAGCGATAACGCCAGGGCGTCCGGTGTGACAACGGGCAATTTTAATGGCGTTTTCCACCGCTTCTGCGCCGGTGGTAAAGAAGGCGGTTTTGGTCTCGCCTTCAATCGGGGTCAGCTCATTGATTTTTTCAGCCAGCCCGACATAACTCTCGTAAGGGACAATTTGATAGGCGGTATGGGTAAACTGTGCCAACTGTTTCTCAATCGCCTCTACCACTTTGGCGTGACGATGTCCGGTATTCAGTACGGCAATCCCGGCGGCGAAATCGATATATTCCGCGCCTTCAACATCGGTAATGGTGGCATTATCCGCCTGCTGTGCATAGAAATCGCACATTACGCCCACGCCGCGCGGTGTAGCACGCTGACGACGCTGATTGAAATCAGAGTTTTTCATTGTTCGAACCTTCTCTTCAAGCGATACGATGCCTGCCGTAAATATTCAGGCATGAATGCAATTTATTAATAATTACTTTAATTGTTCGTCGAGTTTCTTCGAGTCGTAATAATCACCTTGATAAGTGATTTTTCCCTCGTTCACTTTAATATATGAAACACCGTGGAATTTAATCGGTTTATTGGTTGCCGGACTACCCGCCCATTCACCGCTATTGACGCCGGAGAACACCCATTCGAAAGCCACAATGTCATGGTTATAAACGGGTTTACCGATCATCTGCCATTTCAAATCCGGCACACCATCAATAAAGGCTTTAATAACATTTTTCTCGGCATCGCTATTGCCTTTTACCGGAGTGCCGACGGCCGCATCATAATAGGTCACATCTTTTGCCAGGTAGGTTCCGGCCTTGTGGGCATTATGCTGATTCCATGCGCCCATATACTCTTTCACCACCTCCAGCGGTGTTTGGCTGGCAAAACAGCTGGAAGAAACAAACAGTGCCACCACCATTGCGATCTTTTTCATGTTGATTCTCCACCGTTAAGATAAGTCGCTCATGACATGTTTAATGCGGGTGTACTCTTCTAAGGAATACGCAGAAAGGTCTTTGCCATAGCCGGACTTTTTAAATCCGCCATGCGGCATCTCCGCACAGAGAGGAATATGGTTGTTGATCCAGACCGTGCCGAAATCGAGTTCACGGCTAAAGAGCTGCGCCCGACGGTGATCGCGCGTCCAGACGCTGGCCGCCAGACCGTATTCCACGTCATTCGCCATCGATAACGCTTCACTTTCAGACGTGAAAGATTGAATTGTCATCACCGGTCCGAACACCTCGTGCTGGATAGCCTCATCTTTCTGCTGCAGCCCGGAAATAATGGTGGGTTCGAAATAGAAGCCAGGTCCGTTACCTGCTTTGCCACCCGTTTCAACGCGCGCGTGCGCAGGCAGACGGGCGATAAAACCTTTCACCTGTTCCAGCTGATTTTGGCTGTTGAGCGCACCATAAAAAGCGTCGGTATCATCAGGCTGGCCGAAACGCAGACTGCGCGCTTCACTGACTAATTTATCGAGGAAATGGGGATAAATTGCCTCTTCAACCAGAATACGCGTAGCGGCAGTGCAGTCCTGACCGGCATTAAAGAAGCCAGCGGCGCAGATGGTTTTTACCGCTTTGTCTACGTCAGCATCGCCAAACACTATCACCGGTGCTTTACCTCCCAGCTCCAGATGCGCTTTGGTCAGATTGGCTGCCGCCGATGCCGCCACCTGTAAACCGGCGCGTACCGAACCGGTGATTGACACCAGCGAAGCATCGGTATGCGACACCACCAGCGAGCCACTCGCGGCTTTACCTAACACCACATTGATGGCACCTGGCGGGAAGAATGGAGCCGCCAACTCGGCCAGCAGCAATGTGCTGAGTGGTGTGGTATCACTGGGTTTTAACACCACTGTGTTTCCCGCTGCCAGAGCAGGGGCGATCTTCCATACCGCCATCATAAATGGGTAGTTCCATGGCGTGACCTGGCCAACGATACCCAGCGGCTCGCGGCGAATGGTGGAGTTAAAGCCCGCCATATATTCACCCGAGGCTTTGCCTTCCTGACAGCGGGCGGCACCGGCAAAAAAGCGAATCGCATCGCAGGAACCAGCGATCTCTTCCTGACGGATAAAGTGCTTTAACTGACCGGTCTCTTCACTCTGGATATCAACGATACGCTCACAGTTCTGTTCGACCGCATCCGCAAGATGCAGCAACGCGCGCTGGCGCTCACCTGGCGTACTCTTTTTCCAGATTTGAAAAGCACTTTTAGCGGCGGTATAGGCCGCGTTGACATCGTCTTCATTAGCAAGGGGGGATAATGCATAGACTTCACCGCTCACCGGGCTGACCAGTTCGAAAGTCTCACTGCCAGAACCCTCACAGAAGGCTCCATTGATAAAGTGTTTTATCTTACGCATGCGACAGGCTCCCTTAAACATATAACATATTAGGTTTTATCATTATGATCACAAATCAGGCAACGTTTCTTTCACATTAATTTGATTGCACTCGCATATTTGCGGGTTCATAGATCCGTAAGAGGCTGTTTGAGCAGCTGTTGGTTTAAGCTGCTGATTGCGTTGCTTATCACGGTTTTCCGTTGCAACCAGATAAGGCAACTCATTGTTTCCAATGTGGATGTTTTATGTTATGAATGTGCATCTTGCCTCCCCAACACGAATAAGAAATCACGAGGACTATGATTACTCATGCAGTGATTTTTTCCCCTATTGGGCAGTCCAGTCGTTCCGATCAAATCGTGCAGCGATTGGCCAACGCTATCGTTTCAGGTTTACTTGAAGCCAATGAGCAACTGCCGAATGAAGCGGATTTGGCCCGAATGATGGGCGTCTCACACATCACGATTCGCGAAGCGCTGAACACCCTGCGCGCCAACGGTCTGGTTTACACCGTGCGCGGGCGAAACGGTGGCAGTTTTGTTGCCAACAGCATCGATAAGCAGACATCGAGTCAACATCCGTTCAATTTGATCAGCACGGAATATCTGTCTGATTTGGGTGAATGGCACTGTGCGATTTTCTGCCATGCCGCAAGATTAGCGTCCACCCGCATGACGGCCAGCGACATCGCCACGCTCACGCAATTTGTTGATATCCTGGAGCAGGCATCCAGCGCAGAAATGCGCAGCCAGGCAGATATGCGTTGTTTGTTGACGATCGCAGCAAATTCGCAATCGGCGCGAATTGCCAGCCAGGAGTTGATTATTCAATCTGAATGGGCGTCTCTGGTCACACTTTTATATAAGTCAGATGCGGCTCATCACACTACTGTCGATATTTATCGCAAGTTATTGACCGCATTTATCGGTCATGATGAACTGGCTGCGGTTAATCTGGCGAGTGCGCTGATTAATGAATTAACGTCAAAACTCATTGAATATAAAATAAGCTTTAAAGAGATTATGTGAGGAGAGAAGAGTGAGTGATGTCAATAACCAAGAGCGGATCGTGAATACATTGGAAGCGCTATTCGCTGCAGTGACGCTCTCGACGAAACATCTCTCTGCTTACGTTAATCAGACCCTTGCCACGATTCCCGTAGCGGGCATCGCATCTGATAAACAGCGTGAGAGTAGCCTGCGTAAAAGCCTCTACCCTTCAATCGAAAAAATCCTGCTGGAGAGCCAGTTCTGTTCTGGCGCGGGGTTTGCCAGCCACCTGGCAACGGAAAACCTTGCTCAACCCTATTGGTTCCTCGAATGGTGGTTTAAAAACCCGAAGAGCAATCAACAATCCTGCTTAGATCTCGATCAGGCCACGCAGCAGAGGCTGGATTTTAGTACCTTTGAATGGTTTAAAAATACGCCCGATGCCGAGGACGTTTATTTACACGGCCCGTATGTGGATTATGTTTGCACCTCAGCGTATACCATTACAGCCGCGTCTCCTGTCGCGATTGACGGAAATATGGTGGGCGTAGCAGCGGTAGATATATTAGTCAGCCGTATTGAGGAAGCCTTATTGCCTATTGTGAAGCAAAGTAGCAGCAAGGTTGTTATGACCAATAGCGAAAATCGCGTGATATTTTCCAGCCATTTGCACTATCGCACCGGCTCGTTGCTAAATATCGATGCACCTTATCAGACCACGCAAAACGGCTTTTGCAAAATCTATTTCCTGTAAAACCCTGCCGCCCTTAGCGGCAGGGTATTGATTAAAACGAGATCATTTTACCTGGCGCCAGTTTGGCGCTAATACCGAGCAGCGTCTTCGCCAGCGGAATGGCCACCGGAGCCAGTTTTCTGCCAATCATTAACGGTGTGTGTTTAATCGCCGTCAGCATTGAAAAATCGCTATTGGCATTGACGATATCATCACGAATCGCTTTGCCAATTCGCACTGTCTGCGCGATGCCATGTCCACTCCAGCCATGTACTGAATAGATCTTGCCGTTCTTGCCGCCTTTACGGCAGTCGGTGGCACCATTGAGGGTGAGATCCGTGGTACCACTCCAGGCAAAATCGAGCTGTAGCTCTTCGTGCTCGGGAAAAACGGCCCGCAAGCGTGAAGTCAGGTAATCGACCGTGCGGGTATCGTCCCAGCGCATGCCCGTTCCCTGTCCCCCAAACAGCAGACGCTCATTTCGCACCGGGCGGTAATAATCTATCTGCAATTGCGTGTCGTACACAGGTTTGCCAGTGGGCAGAAGGCTTTTTGAGCCGCCGCTGACGGGCGACGTGACGCCGACATAAGTATAGAAAGGAATGGTGGTGGCGTTATTCTCGTTCAGCAAAGTATGTGTCGCATCATGGACCGCAATCACCACGCCTTTGGTTGCGGTAATGACACCTGCGGCGGTGTGAACGCGCGTCACACCCCCGACTTCCTCAATACGCATCACTTCACTCTGCTCATGAACCTTACCGCCGTTCAGCACAAAGCCGTAAATCAGACCGCGATTGAGCGCCAGCGAGTGAATCTGTCCGCCAAGGTCGTCTAACACGCCGCCGTAATAGGCTTCGGATTTGATATGCTCCTGAAGTTCATAGCCGCCTAACACCGCCACATGGTCATCCCCGAGAAAGCGACGCGCATCCGCGGCCTGCACCAGCGCATTCATATGGCCGGGATGAATGGCGGCGGTAATGTGCCCGCGTTGACGATCCAGATCGAGGTGATAGCGGCTGGCGATATCATCAATCAGCGACATGGCTTCGGTTGAGGTGAAATGCCACAGGCGCTTCGCTTCATCGATACTGAGATTATCCAGCATTGACTCCGCCTCCCAGCGGGCCAATCCCGGTGTCAGTTGCCCGCCGTTACGTCCAGACGCACCCGACCCAATGGCGTTTTTTTCCAGCAGTACCGTTTCGATACCGGCTTCTGCCAGATGCAGCGCCGTCGAGGCCCCCAGCAACCCGCCACCAATGACTACGAATTCACACACTTTATCACCTTCCAGCGGGGCAAATGTTGTCCAGGGGGCAAGCGTCGACTCGTAGTAATTGGCCGGATTTCCCGGATCGATATTCTCTGTTTCATCACACTGTCTGACCCAGTTCCAGTCGCCATTGATGGCGGTCTGACTCGGTCGCGAAAATTTTGCATCACGCATTAATACAGGTTTAATTAAATCAGGCTGTCTGCTCATCGATTATTCTCGGTTCGTTAATCGCACCACAGGAAGAATCACTGTGAGTTGCACTACTTTTTTACTCGGAAATCATCACTTCACGTTGGGTAACACTGCAGTAAATAATCCAGCTAATCCCTAACACCGCCCAAATAGATCCCAGCATAAAGGCATCATGATCGAGGTTGACCCACATCATCGCCACACACGCCAATCCACACACCGGCAGCACCATATTTCTGAACAAATCACTGAAGGTACTGATTTGTTTATCGACAAAAACGAATTTCACGATAACTGAAAGGTTCACGGCGCTAAACGCCACCAACGCACCAAAACTAATTAATGAAACGGCAGTATCTAAATCAAAAAAGATCGAACTGAGTGAAATAAAACCGGTTAATAAGACGCAGTAGAGCGGATTACGCGTTTTCGGATGGATGTAACCAAATACCGGAGAGGTAACCGGATTATTTTTCCCCATAATATGCAGCAGTCGTGCAGCGCTGGCGTGCGAGGCGAGCGCAGAAGCCACGGTGTTCAATAAAATACCCAGCAGAAATAGCGTCTGGAAGAATCGGCCACCCACGTATAAAACAATTTCCGGCATCGCTTCCATCGGATTTTTAAACATGGCGTTATCGGGGTAGTAAAGCTGAATAAACCATGCCGCGAGGAAGAAAATCGCGCCGCCGATTAATGCGGTATAAAACACCGCTTTGGGGATGACATTTTCGGGCTGGTCCGTTTCATCAGATAGCGTGGTCACAGCATCAAAACCGAGGAAGGAGAAACAGAGTACGGCAGCACCGCTAATCAGCGGGAGAATACTGGCATTGCCATTGAACAACGGAGTGACCGTTAAAACGCGGCCAGTGCCATAGGCGGTATCCAGATCGTGAACCACCAGGTAAACAAACACACCCATTAAAATAACCGGCATGCCGACAAACAGAAAATTAACGTTGGCCAAAATTTTAATGTTGCAGCAATTAATATAGGTAATCAACGTGGTGAAAGCGAGGATGGAGATCCACGGTGGAATGGCGGGCAACAGCGTTTGCAAATAGATGCCTGCCAACAGTGAGTTAATCATCGGCAGAAAAATATAATCTAACAGCGATGACCAACCCACCAGAAAGCCCACGTTGTTGCCGCATACATTGCGTGCGTAAGTATAGGCCGAACCCGCACTGGGATATAATTTCACCATGCGGCCATAACTCAGTGCGGTAAATAACACCGCTGCCAGCGCCAGTAAATAGGCTAACGGCACACGGCCTTCAGTTAATTTTGAGACGATGCCGAAGGTATCAAATACCGTCATCGGCGTCATATAGGCGATACCAATAATAATCACTTGCCAGATGGATAAATTTGTCTTTTTTCTTGAATTCAGGCTCATAGCTATTCCTATTCAATATGTCAGACACGCCGCTCCCTTCGCATGGTATCGGCGATGGAGTGTAAAGAGAGATGAGATTGAGAAGGGGGTGAGGTCGCCCTCACCCATTACGATTATTCTTTGATAGCGCTCAGATTATAATGTTGTTCATTACTTTTCTGGCTATAAGGTTTGGCGATGAACATATACAGCGCACCCGAGCCCACCACAATAAACAAGCCGATTAATACAATCCATTTATCAACGAAGCTGCCCTCACCCGGCTGCACCAGTAAATAAATACCGCTCAACCCGTACATCAGCGCCAGAATATTGACCCAGATGCCCCAGCGACCAATATGCCATTCACCCTGCGGCTTCCACCCTTGCAGACGTTTACGCAGTGCCGCTAAGACCACCATCTGGAAGGAGATATAGATCCCCGCTACGGCAAAGGCGGTAATACGTGCCAGGTTATCCGGCTGATAGTAAACCCAGATACAGATCAACAGCGGTAAGGCACAGCTGACAATCATGGCGTTGTCGGGCACATCGTGTTTGGAAATTTTCGCCATCCAGTTACTGCCGGGCAGCATCTTGTCACGCGAGAAAGAGAACAGCAGTCTGCTGAGCGCTGCCTGCAACGAGAGGATGCATGACAGCATGGCAATTACCGCCACCACAATAAAGATCTTCTCCCCCATTGGCCCCAACGCGTTATTCAGAATTTCAGGGATCGGGTTCTGGATTTTGCCCGACACAATGTCGTGCAGATTAGGATAGGACAACAGATACCCCAGCACCGAAATCACCGCCGAAATCGCGCCAAATACAATGCTCAGAATCATCGCGACAGGAATTTTTCGGCTGGCATTCTGCACTTCTTCCGCCACGTTACCGCAGGCTTCAAAACCGAAGAACATAAACAGACCGAGCAATGACGCCGACATAAACGCGCCCATATAGCCACTGCTGGCATTCACACCCATCGAATCAAAGATCACACTGATTGGCTGCATGCGATGGAACAGCAGTAAATAGATACCCAACGCAATCACACTGACAATTTCACACCAGAAACCAATACGCGCCACGCGTGCCAGGTTTTTAGTGCCGGAGAGGTTGATGGCCATCATCATTAACAGCAACACCACCGACGTCATCAGTAAATTAATCGCCGTTTGCTCATAGCCTAATAGCGAGGCAACAAAGGTTGAGCTGTATTCGGCGATTGAGGTGATGGTCACCACCAGCGCCCAGAGATAAACCCAGGCGGCAATCCACGCATATTTCTTGCCCCATAAAATACGCGACCACGGATACAAACCACCGGTAATCGGATATTGTGACGCCACTTCACCAAATACCATTGCCACCAGAAGTTGCCCCCCTGCCGCGATCAGTATCCACCAGATTGAGGGCGGACCGGCAAGCGTCATGGCGAGAGCAAACAGGGAGTAGACGGCGGTGAGAGGGGATAAATAGGTAAAACCCAATGAGAAGTTGGACATCAAACCGATCGATCGTTTGAATTTTCGCGTTTCATGCTCGGTTGTATTGCGGGTATTTCCTGACGGGATAGTACTCATCAACGCCTCCAGAACCTTGACTGTAATGTTATGTCAGTATTTATAAAACATAATATGTTATATGTATATTGTGTGATGTCACAGTTTTGTTAAATGGCATATAACACCATGTTAAATAGTGACTTTTCTGTTTATAGGGGATTCTTATGACATGCAGGAAGGTGGAATCGCGGGCAGAAGAAGAGACTTTCGTCGATCAAATGTGGTGGATGGGCGGCCGTAACCGCCCTAAAAAATATTTAAATACCGTTCAACTTTGCCAGCGACCACATGCGTTCAGCAGCCACATCCGCGTTATTCAGCAAACCAGCCTCATCCGCCAGTCTGAACGCTTCAGAGTAGTGCGTCAGACTGCGCGCACTCTGCATGCCGCCCAGCAAGGTGAAATGCTTCTGATGGCCATTCAACCAGGCCAGGAACACGATGCCCGCCTTGTAATACTGCGTGGGTGCCGAGAACAAATGGCGTGCCAGCGGCACTGTCGGTGCCAGTATCCGTTCAAAGGTGGCGCGATCGCCCTGCGCCAATGCATGCAGTGCGCTGGTGGCGGCCGGTGCAATGCCGTCGAGAATGCCCAGCAGCGCATGCGAGAAACCTTGCTCATCCCCGGCGATCAGTTCGGGATAGTTAAAGTCATCGCCGGTATACATTTTGACGGAAGCCGGCAGCTGGCGACGCATCTCTATTTCACGATCTTTATCCAGCAGAGAGATTTTTATCCCCTCCACTTTTGCCTGATTTTCGCGAATCACCGCAAGGCAAACCTCCATTGCACTGTGAATCGTCGCGCCGCCCCAGTAACCGCGTAGTGCAGGATCAAACATGTCCCCCAGCCAGTGCAAAATAACTGGCTCACGCACCTGGCGCAGAAGCGTGCTGTAAACGGTGATGTAATCCTCTGGCCCTTTAGCAATGGCGGCGAGCGCGCGACTGGCCATTAAGATAATACGGCCGCCACAGGCTTCGATTGCTGAGATTTGCTGCTCATACGCGGCAATCACATCCTGTAGGGTCAGTTGGGAAAAGTCCGTCAGATGATCGGTGCCAGCCCCGCTGGCGACCCGTGCCCCCGGATACGCTTTCGCTTGCTCAACGCTGCGTTTTATAAGCTCCAGCGCGGTTGGCCAATCCAGCCCCATGCCGCGTTGCGCGGTATCCATGGCTTCCGCGATGCCCAATCCCAGCGACATTAAATGATGGCGATATTCCAGCGTGCTGTCCCAGTCAATCGCCATATCGCTATGCGGATTTTGCATGCGCTGCGGGTCGGCAACCACATGTGCAGCGGCATACACGTCGCGGTTAAATACCGGTTTTGCCGGTACGCTCCAGTGGCGCTCACCCTGCATGATGTAGCTGTAGGGCTGACCGTTGCGATCCAGTAAACGCACTTTATTGCTCACAGACATGGTTCTGTTCCTTATTTCAGTGTTTTGCCAGATGCCCGGACGGCATCACATTCTGCGAACTGTTGTGGCTTCCGATAGGCAGGCGACGCACCCCCAGCAACACCAGGCTGCTGCAGATAATGACGCAGGCGGCGACCAGCCAGACCGGTTGCAAGGTGTAATGTTGCGCGTAATAACCCGCCACAATCGGCGAGATGCCGCCCGCCGCCATTCCCATATTCATCACAACGCCGATGGCTGAACCACGCAGAGAAGGCGGCACCAGTTCAGCAGTGAGCGAGAGAACAATGGGTGTAATCGGATAGCCAAGGAAACCGAGGATCAGCACCAGCACAATCACCAACGGCACCGAAAGATTGAATGCCATGGCAGCCATCACCAGCCCGCTGATAAAAGTAATGGTCATCAGAATGGTGCGACGACGTTTGAAATCGCCCTTATCGCAGTAGCGCCCCAATACAAAACCGCCCAGCGCACCGGTAATGCCGAGCAGACTGGCGATGGTGCCTGCAGTGCCAATCGACAGATTTTTTACCTGCATCAAATAGCTCGGTGCCCACAGCAGCACAATCCACCAGCCTGCCAGCAGCACGAAATAGAACGCAGCCATCAGCAACACCGGCGCATGGCGGAACAAGGTTTTTAATGGCACTTTTTCCGCTGCCTGGCGTGCAATCAACTCGGCAGGTTTACGATCATTTTTCACCAGCACCAGATACAACAGCGCCACCAGCATGCCCATGGCACCCGCCACGTAGAACACCACGCGCCAGCCAAAGATCGGACCGAGCATGGCGCCCATCCATGTACCGAGGAATCCGCCAATCGGATATCCCATCCAATAGAGAGACATCACGGTGGTGCGCTGTTTTTCGCTGGTCACGTTGGCCACTTCGAGCGAGGCAGCAGGCCAGAAGATGCCCTCACCGATGCCCGTCATCACGCGGTAAAAAATCAGGCTGGTCATGCTGCCCGCAACACCGGTTAGCAGTGTCGCCAGTGAAAACATCATCAGGCCGAGAATCAATACCGGTTTGCCGCTTAACTTGTCGGCGATAATGCCGGAAATGAACAGAAAGACGATGAAGCCAAAAAAGAAGGAGGAGAGCAGAATGCCACTCTCCGCTTTACCGAGACCAAACTCTCCGGCGATCAGCCCGATGGCTGATGACACCGTCATGCGATCCACCGAGTACATCATGTAGCCAAGGCCGCACAGCACGGTGACCAGAATCATTTTGCGGGTATCTGTATTCATCTTTTCCTCGACAATGTCTGTGACCGACGAAAACAGCTTTTCAGCTCTGTCAGATACGGTTAACCGTGCGCCAGATGGCGAGCCTTGCAGGTCTTAAGCACCTCATCTGGATCCTGAGTCCACCAGTTCAGGCGGGAGAAAATTTCCACTTCATGTAATCCGCGGTAACCCTGGGCTTCTACCGCTTCCCGCATGGCGCGAATATCGATAACGCCATCGCCCATCATGCCGCGATCTTCCAGCAGGTCCCGCGTGGGCGTGAGCCAGTCGCAGATATGAAACGCCAGCAGCCGTTTCAGACCCGCACGGGCGATTTCCTGATAAAACTCAGCATCCCACCAGGTGTGATAGACATCGACGGCAATCCCCAGTCCATCTTCACCCAATTCATCGCAGAGATCGTTAGCCTGCTTCAGCGTGTTAATGCAGGCGCGGTCCGCTGCGTACATGGGATGCAGCGGCTCAATCGCCAGCGGCATGCCACCCGCGCGGGCGTATTCCAGCAGTGCGCTGAGTCCATCACGCACTTGCTGTCGCGCCCCCGGCAGATCTTTCGAACTTGGCGGCAAACCGCCGACCACCAGCACCAGGCACTCTGCGCCCAGTTCCAGCGCTTCATCCACCGCTCGCTGGTTGTCGGCCAGGGTCGCCTGGCGTGCTTGCTGATCAACGCCGGGAAACATGCCACCCCGACAGTAGCCACTCACCCGCAGATCGTGATGACGAATCAGCCGCGCCGCTTCTGCTAAACCGATATTTGCTACCTGATCGCGCCACGGCGAGATGCCGCGAATCTCATGGCGCGCACAACCTTCAATAATTTGGCGCAAATCCCACTGCTGGCGCACGGTCGCGGTGTTCAGGGAAAGTTGTTCGGAATGGGGACGACTCATGTTCGGCTCCTTAGCGTTCCAGCGATGGCACATCAACCCAGCGACGCTCTTTCCAGCTTTTCAATGCCAGATCGACCAGTTGCAGACCTTTGGCTCCTTCCAGCAGATCCCAGCGATATTCCCCTTCGCCCCAGACGTGGCGTAAAAACAGCTCCCACTGCACTTTGAATGCATTGTCGTAGACCTGGGTATCCGGCACGCTGGCCCAGTCATCGAAGAAGTTATGGGTTTGACGGATATCCGGATTCCACACCGGCTTTGGCGTATTGACGCTAGCCTGCGTAAAGCAATCGCTAAGGCCAGCCACCGCTGAACCGTTGACGCCATCCACCTGGAATGTCACCAGATCATCGCGGCGCACGCGCACGCACCATGAACTGTTGATCTGAACAATCGCGCCGTTGTGCAGTTCGAAGGTGGCGTACACCGCATCATCCGCCGTGGCGTCATAAGGTTGCTGCTGTTCATCCCAGCGCTGTGGAATGTGGGTTGCGCCGATGCAGCTCAGGCTTTTGATTTCACCGAACAGGTTGTCGATGACGTAGCGCCAGTGGCAAATCATGTCGAGGATAATGCCGCCGCCATCTTCGCTGCGGTAGTTCCAGGATGGACGTTGGGCCGGTTGGCGATCCCCTTCAAATACCCAGTAACCAAATTCACCACGCACCGATAACACGCGACCAAAGAAGCCGGATTCATTTAGCAAACGCAGCTTTTGCAAACCCGGCAGCCACAACTTGTCCTGCACCACACCGTGACACACGCCTTTTTCTTGCGCGAAATGGTATAGATCCAGCGCATCATCCAGCCCCATCGCTACCGGCTTTTCCGAATAGACGTGTTTCCCCTTGCTGATGGCTTTCTTCAGCAACGCCGGACGTGCCTGGGTGGTGGCGGCATCAAAAAAGATAATGTCATGCGGATTATTCAGAGCTTCATCGATATTGGTTCCCCAACGTTCGATACCAAATTCCCGCGCCAGTGCAGCCATTTTTTCCGCGTTGCGGCCAATCAGAATCGGATCGGGCATCAATCGATCGCCATTGGCCAGCGCGACACCGCCCTGCTGCCGAATCTGCACAATCGAGCGGATGAGATGTTGGTTTTTACCCATTCGCCCGGTCACGCCGTGCATGATGATGCCCACTGGAATCTGCGCCATGTATTCACCTCAAAGTCGTTTGTGATGGAAGTAACACGCTCAACATCTATTTCAACGCTTCAGCGTTCGCTGATTCATAATCAATCAACTAACTGGTTGATGACGTCACTATAGTGGGCAGAAAGAGACCTGACTTTGATCGAATTCACATAACCAACTAGTTAGTTGAAAATCTTTCGCCCTTGTTTTATGCGCAAAAAGGGGCACTATAATGCTCAGAAAAACAGTGATGTGTGAGGGTTCTGCTTTGGTTGATCGTGTCGCGAGTAACATTGAGGATGTAACGGATAAGCAGGTGCGGATACTGATGGCCGCGCGCGCCGAGTTCGCTGAGAAAGGATTCGACGGTGCACGCGTTGATAGCATCGCCGAACGCGCTCATGCCAATAAGCAACTGATTTACTACTACTTCACTAACAAAGACATTCTGTTTACCCGCGTGCTGGAAGAAGCCTATCGTGACATTCGCGAGCAGGAAGCAGCCTTAAAGCTCGATCACCTCCCCGCCGATCAGGCTATTTTGCAGCTGGTGGAGTTTACCTGGCACTATTACCTGAAAAACCCCGAGTTCATTCGCCTGCTCAACAGCGAAAATCAGCTCAAGGCGCGACATCTCAAAGATTCTGACATCACCGTGCAGATTAATCAGAGCTGGAGCAGTATCACCCAGCAATTGCTGCAACGAGGACGCGCCGAAGGAAACGTGCGCGAGGATATCGATGTGATGCAACTCAACATCAATATCTCCGCGCTGGGCTTTTTCTATCTGATCAATCAGTCAACACTGTCGATTATCTACCAGCAGGACCTCAGTGCCAAAGCGGCGCTGGACGAGCGCCTGCGAGTGATGAAAGAGTGTATTGCCGCGTGGATAAAGCCACACTAAAAACGATGTTGAAACCTCTGTTTTAGAGAATTTTGTAGTAGGATTACCAGTATTATAAAACCACACTGTCAGAAAGGGATTTGGACATATGCCTCATAATGCAGTTCCTTATGCAATTGCTATTTCATCAGGCTCAATAGCAGCGTTCCTGGGTGCTGAAGTAGCCAGATTTAGTATCAAGCTCCGGCGCTTTAGATATGGATATCTATCAGTCTTTCTGATTGGTCAGATTTTACTTCCACCTTACACATATGACCTAATCAATCCATATAGGGGGAATATGCCTGGATGGGGTGTATTTTTCACTATTTGTTTTTCAGGCACCCTGTGCCTTAGCATGCTAGTTTTCTATTTTTTCACTTCTTACTCTATTAAAGAATTAAGATTAAGATATTTGACAAGCCTTTTATTTGGATACTTAACATGCGGGTTGGTGATTTATAATTTCGGATAAAACACAGAGCCTCCTTTTTAAGGAGGCCAAATCCTTAACCCCAGGGCAAAGGATACACTCCACTTAACCTCACCCAGTATACATCAGAAAAAACGATAAAATCTCCTCCCCGCCCCGTTTTATCTCTGTACTTTAAAAAATCAGAATTAAACACGTAGGCACATTTCATTGTCTTTTTATTTAGAGTGATAGTTTTAATATTGGGTATACTGATCACACTTTGGCCCCTGGTTAAAATTCCATCCTCAGTCCACACGCCAAGGGGTTGATCCCAGCCATTATCATTATTGAAATCATAGAAATCTTTTACATAGACTCCTGCATATGATGGTTCAAAAAATACATTCTTAGATGAATCACTATAGGCTTTTCCTATTACTCCCACCTTCAAACTGAATGTCCCAAGAGAACCAAATACATCATCTAAGGTGTCCCACACTAGATGAAGAGTAAAATTATCTCCTACCCCAAGGTAATTATTTTGGTAATTTTGCTCTAACTCACTCGCAGACATAGAAGGCCGACCAAGAATATTCTTTCGCCCAAAGGTATATGCGCCACACCCATCCCATCCGAGACGCTTAAGCCTTTTGGCCGTCATTTTTAGTGCCGCAGGTGATAGTGCTCTTTCATTGAGAAGTTTAGTCACAGCATTAGCTACCCTAGGGTAGCCGATCAACCAAGACATCTTTATCGTCGTATCATCACAATACTGATCTGGAATATACATACCTTCTGGCAACCCCTTCCGTCCTTCCATGATTCAGGACATTTCCAGGCAGGGGAATTTAGCCATCGGGTCATAAACGAAGCAGAGCGCTTCCAACCCATTCGTGACATAGCTTTGGGGATCTGCTGTATGGTAATAGGTTCGATTGTAATTTTAGAATGATTTTCTTTATCTAAGTAACGAGTTTTTTCTAACTCTCTTACAATGTATGTATCTTGAGTTACTGTACGGCTATTAAAACCTGCGTAGGGGTTTTTCACTCCCATAAAAGATCCTTTTTTATATTTTTAACCGAGGTGGAGTTATAGCGAGGGTTATTTTTTCAGGCTTATCAGTTCTTACATGTGATGCACTGCCAATAGCAAAGTCTTTAATGGATGATACTGTTCCTTGTTCTAATACTTTATCGTCGGACAAAACAACATAGTTTAAACTCCCATTGCCGTGGTTATCAATGTAAAATTTATGATAATAATCACCAGATGACTTATTTTTATCGACTTCATTAGCAATTAGTTGAGTCGATTGTTGTTGAGGTGATTTTGAGCTTCCAGTCGTTACTATATGATAATGAAATCCTTGTGTGTGAATGGCAGAAGCACCGCATGAAGCTTTATGTCCTTGTAAGACTTTAGCCCGACCATCAACAGTGTAGCTTTGCTCACCCTCAACAAATACTGACCAGCAATAACATTTAGGACACCAAAATTTATGACCAACTAACACAGCAGAAGCTTTATTTCCATAAGTAAACGTTGGTTCACCTTCAACTAAATCTCCACCATGAGTAGTTGTATCTCCCGTCCAAATACCAGGGAGCATACTCATAGCAATCCCTCTGCCTTCATTTTTGCTATGTCAGACTCATCGAACTCATAAACACCTGATGTGTGATTGCTGAAAATCACCGTACCCAGGTTCTGCTGGCCGTCATCAGTTATCATGTCGCCATTTGAAAGCATAGTTCCAGTGGCCGCTACTGTGAGGCTATTGCCATGCTCATCATGCTGCGCCAGTGTTGTTGATTCATCGCGAAGAACGGTGGCTTGAGCCCCATCTTGGTATTCAACGAAATTCCCTTCTAAAACGGCTGAGATGCCATGGCATGAAATTCCACAGGTTCCATTTAATATACCACCCAGTTTAGTTTTACCGCCGCTTATCGCTATCAGTTTTACTTCAATCGCTTTAACTTCCTTTTCACGTTCCATATGTAATCCTATGAATTGAATGAACAAAAATCACACATAGTTTACATGGGTTATTATCTTTTTGGATAACTTAATTTGACATAAGTACGATATGTATCAAAGTTTTAATGCTCAACAGTTAATGGATCAAGGCAAGCCTTTTGTGTTGGTCTACGACCATATACGCGTTGACGAAAGCGATGCCGATCGCGAGCGACGTAGCCGCTGGCTGATTCAGCATCGCAAAACCCTCAGCCAAATCTGCCGCGGCATGATCAGTATTGAATCCGATGCGCAACGCTGTGAACAACTGGTCAAAATGCGCAAGCTATTTGGCATTCAGCATCAGGTCGTGAGTTCAGAGCCGTATGCATTGGCGCTGATCCAACAGTGGCTGGCGAAGTAACGGCACCACGCGTTACTGCGCCAGCCAACCACCATCCATATTCCAGGCCGCACCGCGCACCTGCGCACCGCCTTCACTGCACAGAAACAGCACCAACGCACCCAACTGCTCTGGCGTAACAAACGCCTGAGCAGGCTGTTTCTCAGACAACAACGCCAGGCGCGCGGTTTCGGCATCCTCGCCGGCCGCGATGCGTTTATCGATCTGCTGCTGCACCAGCGGCGTTAGCACCCAGCCCGGACAGATGGCGTTGCAGGTGATCGGTGATTGCGCATTCTCCAGCGCAATCACTTTTGTCAGCCCTACCACCCCATGCTTCGCAGCAACATAGGCCGCTTTCTCTTTCGATGCCACCAGCCCATGCACGGAGGCGATATTAATGATGCGCCCCCAGTGACGTGCCTGCATGCCGGGTAAAACGACGCGACTGGTGTGGAACACCGAAGAGAGATTGATGGCAATAATCGCATCCCACTTCTCTACAGGGAAAGATTCCACCGGCGCGGTGTACTGAATACCGGCGTTGTTCACCAGAATATCTACCGCACCATAGTGCGCCTCTGCCCACTCAATCATCGCGGCGATTTGCTGTGGATCGGACATATCCGCCGCGTGATAGTCCACTGTTGCCCCGGTGGCCGCGATAACCGCTTTCGCGTGTTCCACTTCACCAAAACCGTTGAGTATCACCGTGGCGCCCGCCAGTGCCAGTTGCTCCGCGATACCTAATCCGATACCGCTGGTAGACCCGGTTACCAGTGCCACTTTTCCCGTTAATTGCATCGATTCATCCTCCTTCAGACAATGCCGGTGAGGTAAAACACCCCAATCACAAACAGCACGGCCAGACTTTTGATAATGGTGATGGCGAAGATGCCACCATACGCTTCTTTATGCGTTAACCCCGTGATCGCCAGCAAGGTGATCACTGCGCCGTTGTGCGGCAGTGTGTCCATCCC
>JRUP01000002.1 GCA_000773965.1 Enterobacter cancerogenus | reverse complement strand
GAGCATGACGCTACTGGCGGGCTGTAAGTCGGCGCGAGCCGTTAAGCTGATCAACAGCAGACACAGCCACAAGATGACTTTCACTGTTGGGCTTTCCACAGTTCGGCCAGCTCAACCACCGACTGCACGCCGGTTTTCTCCAGAATGTTTTTCTTGTGGGTGCTGACGGTTTTATTGCTGATATGTAGCTGCTCGCCAATCTGCAAATTAGACAGCCCGCGCACCAGTAGCGCGACGATTTGCTGTTCTTTATCGGTGAGCGGCAGTTCGATACGCTCGGGCAGCGGTGGAAACGCTTGCTGACCGCCAAGCACCGCCAGAATCGCACTCAGCAATTGCGCCATGCTCTGGCTCTTTACCACATAGCCCGCCGCACCGAGCGACACGGCACTCAGCAAAGTGTGGCGACTCTGCTGCGCAGAATAGATCAACACCGGGCAATTTGGATCGCGGGCGCGCAGACGGCGCAATAATTCGAGGCCATCACTGTCCGGCAAGCCAATATCGAGCACGATGAGATCAAATTGATGCTGCTGTAAAAGCTGGCGCGCTTCAGCTTCAGTCGCGGCGGCGTGCAGTTTTACCGGGATAGGGGAGTGAACACAGGCCGCTTCAAGCGCGACTTCAACTAACGGATGATCATCAATAAGCAGCAGTGAAGCCATGAAACAGTTCCTCTGAATTTCATGGCTTCAGCATAGCGGAAAAGCACCAGCGGAAATACAAAGGGAGAGCCAGCGCTCTCCCTTTATGTGATCGGATAACCCGTTATTGGGTCGTGCCGTCCGTTTTGTGTTTCACATGGCCGCCACCTTTTTTGGTATCAACCTTTTTATTCATATCCGGACATTTACCGTCTTTACACATGGTATTTTTGTGAATCTGTTCAGCCGTCATATTGCCTGAACTGGTACCAGATGTCGCAGCGCTGTTGGTATTCATGCTGCCGTTGTTGATTTTGCTGTTATCAACATTATTCGGTGGCAGGTTCTGTTTTGCGCCACCCGCAGCCGCACCCGCATCAGCAGCAGCATTGGCATCGCCGTTGTTATTATCTGCGGCCATGGCTACACCGCTGCTCAAGGTCATCGCTGTCGTCAGAAAGATTAGTGCAAGCTTATTCATCATTATGCTCCTTTAATCGATGGAGAGTTGCCGTCAAACACCACTGGTGCTGAGTGACGAAAATAACGTACCGTGACGGAATATAATTCCATCGTTAACGCTTCGCTTAAAAATTAAATATCGCAAGAACCTCATTCCTCAGTGCTTACGTTTAAAAGCTTAGTTCATGAACGGATAAATGCAAATTTCACAAAAGCATTTACGTGAGCGTGGAATTTACACCCGCAGCCTGAAGGGATACATTTAACGGGTTGCGCCCGGCGAACGCGGGGCCAGAAATTTGAATGGAATTATGTATGGATTATCAGAACGACGATTTACGCATCAGAGAAATCAAAGAATTATTACCGCCTGTTGCTTTGCTCGAAAAATTCCCCGCTACCGATAAAGCCGCTGAAACCGTTGCTCAGGCACGTCAGGCGATTCACCGCATTCTGCACGGTCAGGACGATCGTCTGCTGGTGGTGATCGGTCCTTGCTCAATCCATGATACCGAAGCCGCTAAAGAGTACGCGAGCCGTCTGCTGACGCTGCGTGACGAGCTGAAAGGCGAGCTGGAAGTGGTCATGCGTGTTTATTTCGAAAAACCGCGTACCACAGTGGGCTGGAAAGGGCTGATCAACGATCCGTTTATGGATGGTAGCTTCCAGATCAACGATGGCCTGCGTCTGGCGCGTAAGCTGCTGGTGGACATCAACGACATCGGTCTGCCAGCGGCAGGTGAATTCCTGGATATGATCACCCCGCAGTACATGGCGGATTTGATGAGCTGGGGCGCGATTGGTGCGCGTACCACCGAATCCCAGGTGCATCGTGAACTCTCTTCCGGTTTATCTTGCCCGGTCGGCTTCAAAAACGGCACCGATGGCACCATCAAAGTGGCTATCGACGCGATTGGTGCCGCCAGCGCGCCGCATTGCTTCCTCTCCGTCACCAAATTCGGTCATTCGGCGATTGTCGAAACCAGCGGTAACGAAGATTGCCATATCATTCTGCGCGGCGGCAAAGAGCCGAACTACAGCGCAGAACACGTGGCAGCGGTGAAAACCGGTCTGGAGAAAGCGGGCTTGCGTCCGCAGGTGATGATCGACTTTAGCCATGCCAACAGCAGCAAGCAGTTCCAGCGTCAGATGGTGGTCGCTGATGATGTGGCGCAGCAGATCGCGGGCGGTGAGCAGGCGATTACTGGCGTGATGATCGAGAGCCATCTGGTGGAAGGGAATCAGAGCCTCGACAGCGGTAAAGAGTTGGTTTACGGCCAGAGCGTCACCGATGCCTGCATCGGCTGGGAAGACACCGAGAAAGCCTTACGTCAACTGGCGCAGGCGATCAAACAACGCCGCGGCTAATCGCTTAACGCGTAATAAAAAAGGCCAGACTCGCGTCTGGCCTTTTTGTTTTTAAGCCGGGAATTACTTGGCTTTACCCTGGTTAGCCACGGCTGCAGCTTTCGCGGCAATCTCGTCGGCATCACCCAGGTAGTAACGCTTCAGCGGTTTGAAGTTCTCATCGAACTCATACACCAACGGCACGCCAGTTGGGATGTTCAGTTCGAGGATTTCATCTTCGCTCAGGTTATCGAGGTATTTTACCAACGCACGCAGTGAGTTACCGTGTGCTGCAATGATCACTTTCTCACCGCTTTTGATGCGCGGCAGAATGCTTTCATTCCAGTAAGGAATAACACGTTCGATGGTCAGTGCCAGGCTCTCGGTGGTTGGCAGCTGTGCGTCGGTCAGTGATGCGTAACGTGGGTCGTGGCCCGGGAAACGCTCATCCGCACGATCCAGTTCTGGTGGAGTGATGGCAAAGCCACGACGCCACTGTTTTACCTGATCGTCGCCGTATTTGGCGGCGGTTTCAGCTTTATCCAGACCCTGCAGCGCACCGTAGTGACGCTCGTTCAGACGCCAGGTTTTCTCAACCGGCAGCCACGCCTGATCCAGCTCATCCAGCACGTTCCACAGGGTGTGGATGGCACGTTTCAGCACGGAGGTATAGGCGAAATCAAACACGAAACCTTCTTTCTTCAGCAGCTGACCGGCTGCTTTGGCTTCGGTGCGACCTTTGTCTGACAGATCCACGTCATACCATCCGGTGAAGCGGTTTTCCTGGTTCCACTGGCTTTCGCCGTGTCGCACCAGAACCAGCTTAGTTACGGCCATAGCTTAACTCCTTAATGCTTGATGTTTCGATGATTATAGAAACCGGCTGCGGCCACCTGAAAAGCGGCACACTGATAGCGCCATACCATAGCGGAAAACAACGCACGGCGTAAGCCTGTCGCTAACGCAGTGCGCGTTTTTCATCCGCTGGCTTACTGCGGTGTGAAGCGATAACGCGTCACAGACTGCCAGCGATCGCCGGGTTGCAGCCAGCAATCAGGCTGCGGCCACTCGGTATGGTTGGGCGAATCCGGTAAAAATTCACTCTCCAACGCGATGCCCTGGAAAGCAGTATAGCTGCCCTGTTCACGGGCGCGTGTTCCATCCAGATAGTTGCCGGAGTAGAACTGCAGCGCCGGTGCGGCGGTAAACACGGTCAGCGCCAGCTTGCCATCGGCCGACCACAGTTCGGCGGCGGGCTGAGTGCTGTCGCCAGCGGCGCTGAGCAGAAACGCGTGATCATAGCCTTTCACCGCTTTTTGATCGTCATCGGCGAGGAAGTCATCCATCACACACTTCGGTTGATTGAAATCGAAGCTGGTGCCGGCCACGGCTTTCAGTGGCGCGTTAGGGATGCCTTCGCTATCGACCGGTAAGTAACGATCCGCGTGCAGTTGTAAGCGATGCTGGCGTGCATCGCCATGATGCGCGTCAAGATTGAAGTAAGCATGGTTGGTGAGGTTCACCGGGCAGGGCTTGTCGGTCTGCGCGTCATAGGCGATCGACAGGCAGTTATCATCGTCGAGATGGTAAATCACATCGGCAATCAGGTTGCCGGGGAAACCCTGATCGCCATCCGGTGAATCGATACGATAGTGCACTTCGGTTTCGCTCTGACTAACGATCTGCCAGCGGCGCTTATCAAAGCCTTCCGGGCCGCCGTGCAGCTGATGTGCGCCCTGATTGGCTGCCAGCAGTAGCTTCAGCGGCTTAAGCTCAGCCGATGCAATGCGGTTAGCGTAACGGCCAACCGTGGCACCGAGATAAGCATCCTGATGCAGATAGTCCGATGGCGTGGCGCAGCCGAGCAGCGCTTCACGCACGCTGCCATCCTGCATCGGCACGCGCGCGGAGAGCCAGGTCGCGCCCCAGTCCATAAAAGTCACGACCATGCCGTTGCGATTGCGCAGCACAGTAATGCGCCACGGTTGCCCGTCTGGTGCATGAGAGTTGACGTCGCTTACCATTGGCCTGCTCCTGCTGACGCTTTGCACACGTAGAAGGTTTCTTTGATGCCGGTCTGCGCTTCGTATTTTTCGGCAACCGCGGCTTTCACCTGATCCACCAAATCGGTTGGCATCAACGCCACAATACAGCCACCGAAGCCGCCGCCAGTCATACGCACGCCGCCACGCGGACCGAGTTCTGCCTTAACGATCTCAACCAGTTGGTCGATAGGCGGCACGGTGATTTCAAAATCATCACGCATTGAGGCGTGGGATTCGGCCATCAGTTCACCCATGCGTTTCAAATCGCCACTGCTCAGCGCATCGGCGGCTTCCAGTGTACGGGCATTTTCGGTAATGACATGGCGTACACGTTTTGCCACCAGCGCATCCAGTTGCGATTCCGATGCCTCAAACTCTTCCAGCGTGACATCGCGCAGCGCCGGTTTGTTGAAGAAGCGTGCACCGGTTTCGCACTGCTCACGGCGGGTGTTGTACTCGCTGCCCACCAGGCTGCGGCGGAAGTTGGAGTTGATGATCACCACCGCGACATCTTCCGGCATCGAGACGGCGCGTGTGCCGAGTGTGCGGCAGTCCAGCAGCATGGCGTGATCGGGCTGACCCAGCGCAGAAATCAGCTGGTCCATAATGCCGCAGTTGCAGCCGACGAACTGGTTTTCCGCTTCCTGACCGTTAACCGCAATCGCAGCGCCGTCCAGCTTCAGCTGATAGAGCTGCTGGAACACGGTGCCGACCGCCACTTCCAGTGACGCCGATGAACTCAGGCCCGCCCCCTGTGGCACGTTGCCGCTGATCACCAGATCCGCGCCGCCGAAACTCGCATCACGCTGCTGCAGGTGTTTCACCACGCCGCGTACGTAGTTGGCCCACATCGGCTCTTTTAACGCTTCAATCGGCGCATCCAGTGAGAAGCTGTCCTGCTGATTGTCATAATCAACAGCGACCACACGCACCTGACGATCGTCACGTTTGGCGCAGGCAATCACCGTCTGGTAATCAATGGCGCATGGCAGCACGAAGCCGTCGTTGTAATCGGTGTGCTCACCAATCAGATTCACGCGGCCCGGTGCCTGAATGCTGTGCGTCGGTTGATAGCCAAAGGTGTCAGCGAAAACCTGTTGAGTAGTGGACTTTAATGACATTTATTGCGCCTCGCGGAAATGGATATCGCTGACAGAACGCAGACGTTCTGCTGCCTGTTCCGCCGTTAAATCACGTTGGGTTTCGGCCAGCATTTCATAGCCAACCATAAATTTGCGCACCGTGGCTGAACGCAGCAGCGGTGGATAGAAGTGGGCATGCAGCTGCCAGTGATCGTTGGCTTCGCCGTTAAAGGGCGCGCCATGCCAGCCCATTGAGTAGGGGAAGGAGCACTGGAAAAGGTTGTCGTAGCGGCTGGTGAGCTGCTTGAGCGCCAGCGCCAGATCGCTGCGCTGAGCTGCGGTCAGATCGGTAATGCGTTTGATATGGGCTTTCGGCAGCAGCAGGGTTTCAAACGGCCACGCCGCCCACCAGGGTACCACGGCCAGCCAGTGTTCGGTTTCCACTACTGTGCGGCTGCCATCTTTCAGCTCGCGCGCGACGTAATCCACCAGCATCGGCGAACCTTTTTCGTCAAAGTAGCGGCGCTGATTATCATCTTCTTTTTGCGCTTCATTTGGCAGAAAACTGTTAGCCCAGATCTGGCCGTGCGGATGGGGATTTGAGCAACCCATCGCCGCGCCTTTGTTCTCAAACACCTGCACCCATGGATAGTGCTGACCCAGATCGGCGGTCTGCTCCTGCCAGGTGCGCACGATATCTTCCAGTCCACTGAGCGGCAGTTCCGGCAGCGTTTTACTGTGGTCAGGTGAGAAACAGATCACCCGGCTGGTGCCGCGCGCGCTCTCACAGCGCATCAGCATGTCGTCGCTTTGCGGCGCATCGGGCGTGTCAGTCATCAGCGCGGCAAAGTCGTTGGTGAAGACATAGGTGGTTTTATAATCAGGGTTTTTATCCCCGGTGATGCGGGTGTTGCCGGCACACAGGAAGCAATCAGGATCGTGCGCAGGCAGTTGTTCCAGCGCAGGCGTTTCCTGTGCACCCTGCCACGGACGCTTGGCACGATGCGGTGAGACCAACACCCACTGATCGATCAATGGGTTATAACGGCGATGCGGATGATCAACCGGATTAAATTTTTCCATAACGAGTCCTGGTAAACGGCAAACGGATCAAAATCACTGCGATCAAGGTAGCACAAAGGCCAGCCCCAAAGCGTGATCCAGTCTGGATAAATGGTATCGTTTACACAAGGTGACGATTCTCATTTTGTGGGGTTATAGCGCGCGTTTGCTGAAATACCAGGCGAGTAAATGGTAGCGGTTACATCAGCTATTCAATGAGGTGCATACCAATGCACACACGACAATGTAAAAGGGTTTAGCTGGCGACCGGATTGAAGCATAAATATGCCCCTACGATGCAGGGGCGGTGTGGATGACAACGAGGTTAGCGCAAATCATCCTGCTGGAATCCGTACCCTTCATCCTGCTTCACAAAGCTCAGGCGATGAGTAATACACTGCGGCGCATCTTCGGCATGGTGTGAGACAAACAGTAACTGCGTTCGTCCTTCACCAATCAGCACATCAACAAAGCGGCGCACCAGCTGGCGGTTAATCGGATCCAATCCCTGCAGCGGCTCATCCAGAATCAACAAGGTAGGGTGTTTGACCAGCGCACGCGCAATCAGCACCAGGCGCTGCTGGCCCCAGGACAAACCGTGGAACGGCGCATCGGCCAGATGATTGTCCATACCCAATAAGGCTAGCCACTGGCGCGCCAGCGCTTTCTGACGGTCGGACGCCGGTTGATACAAGCCGATCGAATCGAAAAAGCCCGACAGCACCACGGTGCGCACGTTGCAGCTGACACGATAATCGAGATGCAAACTGCTGCTGACGTAACCAATGTGCTGTTTGATGTCCCAAATGGTTTCACCGCTGCCGCGACGAATACCAAACAGAGTTAAATCGTTGCTGTAGCCTTGCGGATGATCGCCAGTCACCAGGCTTAACAGGGTGGATTTACCCGCGCCGTTGGGCCCCACAATTTGCCAGTGCTCGCCGGGATTCACCTGCCAGCTCAGCCCATCGATCACCGCTTTATCGTTATACGACACCACGCCATTGCGCAGAATCACGCGTGGCGCGTCTTCTGCCAACTGCGGCAACTGATCCGGCGCATCCGCTTCTGGTAAAGCCATGCCGTCAAGCTTTTCGCTGTGTGCCAGCTGCGCCACCAGCGCTTCCGCCAGAATCGCCTGACGTTCACCGACGTGGGTCAGGGTGCACTCGGCCAGCACACCGACCTGTTGCACAAAGTCAGGAATATCGTCAAAGCGGTTGAGCACCAGCACCACGCTGAAGCCCTGCTGATGCAGATCGCTCAGCGTCTCTGCCAGGCTGGCACGTGAGGCCACATCAAGTCCATCGAAAGGCTCATCAAGAATCAACAAATCCGGCTGCGCCATCAGCGCCTGGCACAACAGCGTTTTGCGCGTCTCGCCGGTGGAGAGGTATTTGAAGCGGCGATCGAGCAGATAAGTGATACCAAACTGCTGGGCCAGCGCCTGGCAGCGCGACTCATCCTTCACTTCATCCTGAATGATCTGTGCGGCAGTGCGACCGGTATCGTCTTCGCCTTCACTCAACAGATCGGTGTTATTGCGTTCCCACTCCTGCGCCACCAGCTTTTGCAGCTGCTCCAGCGAGAGGCGCGTGCGACGCTGAAAGTCCTGGGTAACCGCGCCTTTACCCGGCAAGAGTTCACCAGAAAGTGCGCGCGCCAGGGAGGATTTACCGCTGCCGTTGGCGCCGACAAAGGCCCAGCTTTCGCCGCTTTTGAGAGTCAGATCGTTGAGGGACAGTGCTCGGGTGTCGCTAAGGTGAAATATGCCTTGCGAAATTTGCAATGAAGCCATGATTCATTCCGTTTTATGCATCGTGTTACTCAGTTGTAGCGAGCGACGCAGACGATGTCAAATCATGGCCTGGTTTTCAGAGCAGTGTGGCGATGATGGCGTGTTCCGCATTAAAACTGGCGGTTACGCTGCTGCCAGGCTGCAGATTCTGCTGTTGCACCTGCCCGTTGTTCACCGTTGCACACAGGGTTTCACCACTCGGCAATGTCATCAATACTTCGCTCACCTGTTCACCCGGCTCGATGGCGCTGATCGTTACCTGCAATTGATTATCGCTGTTTACCGCATCCCGGCTCACCTGAATCCACGGTGCTTTGATCAGCACTAGCACTTCTTTGCCACTGTCGAGCTGCAGACGTTCGGCACTGCGTTCGGTGATTGCCACCTGCAAACGCGTGACGCCGTCGGCCAGCTGAACCTCAATGTGCTGCTGCACCTGATGGTGATCGCGCGCCATCACCGTGCCAAATAGCTGATTGCGCGCACTGGTTTGCAGGGAGAAGCGCGCAATCGCCGCCAGTAAACTGTCGAGCGGCAGGCTGTCGTTTTGCAGCGCATCAAAAGCTTTCTGCTGGATCTGCTCCATCAGGTGAAACAGCTGAATCAGACGCTCGCCATAGCGTGTCAGCTGCGCACCTCCGCCGCCTTTGCCTCCGGTGGCGCGGTCGACTAAGGTTTGATCAGCCATTTGGTTCATATCGTTGATGGCGTCCCAGGCACTTTTGTAGCTGATGCCAGCCAATTTAGCGCCCTGACTGATGGAGCCGGTTTCCTGCACGCGTTTCAGCAGTTCGATGCGGCGAGGGTCGGCAAACAGCTTCTGCTGAAGACGAATGTGAAGAGAAAGTTCTGCCTGCATGTCAGCTCCTTAAGTGAGTACGACAAGTGTAAGGCCAAAAGTAAAAGCACGAAAAGGGCAGTGCGTTTTTTTCCCTAACCGTTACAATCACTTTTTTATTTTCTGCGTGAGGTTTCCATGCTGGAACTGCTTAAAAGCCTGGCTGTGGCTGTCATCATGGTGCCAATTGTGATGGCCATTATGCTCGGTCTGATTTACGGCCTGGGTGAAGTGTTCAACGTCATCTCCAAATTTGGCCGCCGCGACGATCGTCCTGCCAACAGCTCGCAACACTGATTTTATAAGCGCCCGCATTCAGCGGGCGTTTTTTCTTTAACTTCCCCTCAATTCTGCCGATATTAAGTTCATGACAGCATTTGTTCCCACGTTGTATTATCGAATATATAACGTAACAAGGAGTAAAAAATGCTGAAAATCAATTACCGCTGGGCTGCTGTTACCGTACTGACTGTTTCTATGGCCGGTCACGCTGTGGCGGCAGAGAAGATCACCGTGTTTGCTGCGGCATCTTTAACCAATGCGATGCAGGATATTGCCACGCAATATCAGAAAAAAATCGGCGTTGAAGTGGTATCGTCCTTCGCCTCATCCTCGACGCTGGCGCGCCAGATCGAACAGGGGGCACCGGCCGATCTGTTTATCTCTGCTGACCAGCAGTGGATGGACTACGCAGTGGATAAAAAGAGTGTGGTGGAGAACACCCGCTACACCTTGCTGGGCAATGATTTAGTGTTGGTGGCACCGAAAAGCGACAGCGCAAAAGCGGTGACTATCAATGCAAAAACTGACTGGAAAAGTTTGCTGAAAGGCGAGCGTCTGGCGGTGGGCGATCCGGATCATGTCCCGGCAGGGATTTATGCCAAAGAAGCCCTGCAAAAGCTGGGCGCGTGGGATACGGTGTCGCCGCAGCTTGCACCGGCTAACAACGTCCGTGCCGCATTGGCGCTGGTTGAACGCAATGAATCACCGTATGGCATCGTGTACGGTTCTGATGCGGTTGCCAGTGACAAAGTGCAGGTGGTAGGACGCTTCCCGGACGATAGCCACAAGCCAGTGGAATATCCGATGGCGGTGGTAAAAGATCATCAGAACGCAACGGTTGAAGCCTTCTACAAATATTTGCAGGGGCCGGACGCCGCTGCTGTGTTTAAACAGTATGGATTTGCGCCGAAGAAATGATACTCAGTGATCCCGAATGGCAGGCCGTTTTTCTCAGCTTAAAAGTCTCCAGCGTAGCGGTGCTGTTTAGCTTGCCGTTTGGCATCATGATGGCCTGGATTCTGGCGCGTTGCCGGTTTCCAGGCAAAACCCTGCTCGATAGCGTGATCCATTTACCGCTGGTCTTACCGCCCGTGGTGGTGGGTTATCTGTTGCTGATTGCATTGGGCCGACGCGGATTTATCGGCGAGTGGCTTTACGACTGGTTCGGTTTCACCCTGGCCTTTAGCTGGCAGGGCGCGGTGTTGGCTTCAGCAGTGATGGCGTTTCCTTTGATGGTGCGGGCGATTCGTCTGGCGCTGGAAGCGGTGGATACCAAACTGGAACAGGCAGCACGCACGCTGGGTGCCGGTCGCTGGCGGGTGTTCTTTACTATCACGCTGCCGTTGACGCTGCCCGGCATCATTGTCGGTACCGTTTTGGCCTTCGCCCGCTCACTGGGTGAATTTGGCGCCACCATCACCTTCGTTTCCAATATTCCCGGCGAAACGCGCACCATTCCTTCGGCGATGTTTACCCTGATTGAAACCCCCGGTGCAGAAGGCACCGCCGCCCGCTTGTGTGTGGTGGCGATTGCGCTGGCGCTGTTATCGCTAGTGGCTTCCGAGTTGCTGGCACGCTGGGGCCGCAAGCGGTTGGGGGCAGCCTGATGCTTAATCTCAATATTTCCCAGCTGCTGGGCGATCACCAACTGGACGTCAACGTGCAGATCCCCGGCAGCGGCATTACGGCGATCTTCGGTGTATCCGGTGCGGGCAAAACGTCGCTGATCAACGCGATTGGCGGTTTGACACAGCCGCAAAGCGGCCAGATTCAGCTCAACGATCGTCTACTGTTTGATTCGGCGACGCAGGTCAATCTGCCGCCGGAAAAACGCCGCGTTGGCTATGTGTTCCAGGACGCACGGCTGTTCCCGCACTATCGGGTGCGTGGCAATTTGCAATACGGGATGGCTGCGGCGATGAAGCCGCAGTTTAACGCGCTGGTGGCATTACTGGGCCTTGAGCCGCTGCTGAGCCGATTTCCGGCCTCGTTGTCAGGCGGCGAGAAACAGCGCGTGGCGATTGGCCGTGCACTGCTTACCGCGCCCGACATCTTATTGATGGATGAGCCGCTGGCGTCACTGGATCTGCCACGCAAACGCGAACTGATGCCGTATCTGCAAAAGCTGGCGAAACAGGTCGATATTCCGATTCTTTATGTCTCGCACAGCCTGGATGAAATTCTGCAACTGGCGGACAACGTGCTGGTGCTCGACAGCGGCAAAGTGAAAGCCTTTGGTTCGCTGGAGAAGGTATGGAGCAGTGCGGCCATGCGTCCGTGGCTGCCGATTGCCGATCGCAGTAGCGTGCTCAGAGTGCAGGTTCTGGAGCAGCATCCCGATTATCCGATGACGGCACTGTCATTGGGCGATCAACATATCTGGGTAAGCCGCGTCAACCAGCCGCTGAAAACCGCACTGCGCATTCGTATCGCGTCCGGTGATGTGTCGCTGGCCTTGCAGCCGCCGCAAAACACCTCGGTGCGCAATATCCTGCCGGCTCAGGTGGTCGAGTTATTGGAGATTGACGATCAGGTGGAAGTGAAGTTGCGCATTGGCATTAGCGAACTGTGGGCGCGAATTTCCCCCTGGGCGCGAGATGAGCTGGGGATCCGGCCCGATCAATGGCTGTATGCGCAAATTAAGAGCGTGGCGATCACGGCTTGACCTTAGGGTCATCAAGGGCGATAAGACAAAATGTGTGCGATGTCCGGATGAACGCTGCCCGGTGTGACCCTCATTATTAACGATGAGGTGCAGCAGCGGCCGCACCTTAAGCATTCGCAAGGTGCGCCGTGATGCGCACCGCGAACATCCTGTGCTTACAGGACTTCCTGATAAATCACTTCGGCAATACCTGGCTCCAGATTGGTGCCAATCACCTTTTTGCTGCGCGCTTTGATCGCGTCATCAGCATTGCCCATCGCCACACCTAAGCCCACCTGTTCCAGCATGCTCAGGTCATTGTAGTTGTCACCGAACGCCAGCACGTCCTGCATGCTCAAGCCCTGACTTTCTACCCATTGCGCCAGACGCTTGCCTTTGCTGTTGCCTGCCTGAGCAATATCCACCTGATCGTGCCACGACCATTCACACGCCAAACCGAGTTCCGCTTCAGTGCGCTCAGCAAACTGCTGTAATGCACGGGTATCAGGATGGGAAAGGGCGAACTTCCAGATGGATTGCGCTTCCAGCGCGGCCTGCGCCAGGCTTGTCACCTGCAGGAACAGAGGACGCTGCGCTTCCGGCAGGGATTGTGCCCAGTTCAGGGTGCGGGTCACATGGCCTGTCGGCTCCTGATACAGCATGGCATCATCGACATACAGCAGGCCGTGAATGTTCTCCTGATCGAGCATCTCAATCACGCGGCTCGCCTGGCTTTTTTCCAGCGGATCGGAAGCCAATACCTTTTTCGCCTGATAATCGTACAAGTAGGTGCCGTTACAGCAGATTGCGGGTGTATCCAACTGCAGCGCCTGATAAAAAGGATGAATGGCGCAGTGGTGGCGACCGGTCACAATCAGCACTTTGACCCCCGCCTGTTGTGCGCGGGCTAAAGCTTCGATCGATTCAGGCAAAATGGTTTTAGTAGGGGTCAGCAGGGTGCCGTCGAGGTCAAGGGCGATTACGCGGTAGCTCATTACACTTTCCGTCCGGGAGTTAGCAAAGCATTGAGTCTACACCCGGCAGCGGCCCTGAGACAAAAAACAGGGCACAAATGAATCCAGCGCGGCAAAATGAAACGCGCTACAGTTATCCCTTTCATCAGGCAGCGAATAAGGAAAAACGCATGAAACAAGTCGTGTATACCGCCAGTCCAGAGAGCCAGCAGATTCACGCATGGCAGTTGCAGGAAGATGGCGCACTGACGTTATTGCAGGTCACGGATGTGGCCGGCCAGGTGCAGCCTATGGTGGTGAGCCCGAAGAAAGATTTCCTCTATGTCGGCGTTCGTCCGAATTTTCGCGTGTTAGCGTACCGCATTGCGGCCGATGGTTCCCTGAGTCTGGCGGGTGAAGCGCCACTGCCGGGCAGCCCAACGCACATTTCGACCGATCGCCAGGGTAAATTCCTGTTCTGCGGTTCTTACAATGATGCATGCGTTAGCATCAGCCCGATCGACAGCGATGGTTTGCCGCAAGCCCCAAGCCAGGTGATTGGCGGCATGGATGGCTGCCATTCAGCCAATATCGATCTCAGCAACCAAACGCTGTTTGTGCCAGCACTGAAGCAGGATCGTATCTGCCTGTTCCAGCTTAACGCCGATGGCACTCTGGCACCGCGCGAGCAGTCGCAGGTCACCACGGTTGAAGGTGCAGGCCCGCGTCATATGGCTTTCCATCCGAATGGCGATTATGGCTATGTGGTCAATGAACTCGACAGCACCGTGGATGTGTGGGCATTGAGCAACGTGCATGGTCAGGTTGAGCGTGTGCAGAGTCTGGATATGATGCCAAAAGATTTCAGCGACACGCGCTGGGCGGCAGATATCCATATCACGCCAGACGGCCGTTTCCTCTACGCCTGTGACCGCACCAGCAGCACCATTACCGCATTCAGCATCAGCGAAGATGGTTCAGTGCTGGCGATTGAAGGTTATCAGCCAACCGAAACCCAGCCGCGCGGCTTTAATATCGACAACAGCGGTCAGTATCTGGTGGCGGCAGGACAGAAGTCGCACCATATCGAAGTCTACAAGATTGCCGATCGTGGTCTGTTGCAACCGCTGGCGCGTTACGCGGTGGGACAAGGCCCGATGTGGGTGGTGATTCACACCCTGGATTGATGATAAAACGGCGCCATTCGGCGCCGTTCTCATTTTAAGAATACAGAACTGTGATCGACGCGCTTGCCAGTGCATGGAAGTGCACATTAAAGCCGACCATGGCGCCGCTCGCGCCTGCGTCGACATCAATCTTATCGGTGTCCATCGCGTGCACAGTAAAGATATAGCGATGCGGATCACCCTGTGGTGGTGCTGCGCCACCGTAACCGGTTTGACCGAAATCGGTACGTGTTTGAATTGCACCTTGAGGCAGTTCGACCACGCCTGAACCGGAACCTTGCGGCAACTCGGTGACGTCAGCCGGAATATTTGCCACGACCCAGTGCCACCAGCCAGAACCGGTGGGTGCATCTGGATCGAAACAGGTCACGACAAAGCTCTTTGTCCCAGCAGGCACTTCATCCCACGCCAGATGGGGAGACAGATTGTCACCCTGACGTCCCATCCCATTGAAAACGTGACGTTCGGGCATTTTATCGCCGTCTTTAAAATCCTGGCTAACTACGCGCATGACTTCTCCTTTTTCCGTTGTGCAGTGTGCTCTCCATCATGGTGGAAAACGCGCGCCACTTCCAGTTCGCTTAGGCCAGGAAATGTGCCTCAACGTCCAATGCCGCGCGCACCGCCTGGGTTAACTGCGCCAACTCTGCGGCAGAAATCAGATAAGGTGGCATCAGATAGATCAGCTTGCCGAACGGCCTAATCCATACGCCACGCTCGACAAAGAATTGCTGCAGCGCCGCCATATTGACCGGTGAACGCGTTTCAATCACACCAATCGCGCCCAGCACACGCGCATCGGCCACCGCATGATGTTCACGCAACGGCAGCAACTCACGACGCAGTTGCTGTTCAATGGCTGCCACCTGCGCGGGCCAGTGCCCCTCGTTGATCATCGTCAGGCTCTCTGCCGCCACCGCACAGGCTAGCGGATTGCCCATAAAGGTCGGGCCATGCATAAAGCAGCCTGCCGCACTGCGGCTAATGGTGTCGGCCACTTCGCGCGTGGTCAGCGTGGCGGAGAGCGTCATGGTTCCGCCGGTCAGCGCTTTACCGAGGCAGAGAATATCTGGCGTAATCCCGGCGTGCTCGCAGGCAAACAGCTTGCCGCTGCGCCCAAAGCCGGTGGCGATCTCATCGGCGATCAGCAGGATGCCGTAGCGATCGCACAACTCGCGCACCTGTTGTAAATAGCGTGGATGATAGAAGCGCATGCCGCCTGCGCCTTGCACAATCGGTTCAAGGATCACCGCGGCAATGTCGCGATGGTGCGTCTCGGCTAACCGGGCGAAATCGGCGAAGTCCGCATCGTTCCACTCGTCATCAAAACCGCACTGCGGCGCAGCGGCAAACAGATGCTCGGGCAGATAGCCGCGCCACAGACTGTGCATCGAATTTTCCGGATCGCACACCGACATGGCGGCAAAAGTATCGCCGTGATAGCCACGTTTTAACGTCAGGAATTTTTGTCGCGTTTCACCGCGCCCCAGCCAGTACTGCAACGCCATTTTCATCGACACTTCGACGGCAATCGACCCCGAATCGGCAAGGAACACGCACTCCAGCGCTTCCGGTGTCATGGCAACAAGCTGGCGGCTCAGTTCAACGGCTGCCGGATGGGTAATGCCACCAAACATCACGTGTGACATCTGCGCCATTTGCTGCGTCAGCGCCTTGTTGAGACGAGGATGGTTATAGCCATGAATCGCTGCCCACCACGACGACATTCCGTCGACCAGTTCGCGTCCATCGGCCAGCTGGAGCTGGCAACCGTGCGCTGCCACCACCGGATAACAGGGCAGGGGATCGCGCATTGACGTGTAAGGATGCCAGATATGCTGGCGGTCAAAGTTGAGGTCGTCTTGGGTGAACATCGATCTTGTAAACCATTTTGAAAAGATTTAGTTTACAAGTATAACCACGTTAATCGTCGGGATGAACCCCTTTTTTTGGAGTAAGTAATGGCAAACCGCTGGACACTGACACAAGCCCAGGCTCTGTTCGATAAACCTTTCCTTGAGCTGATGTTCGAAGCGCAGCAAGTTCACCGTCAACATTTTGACCCGCGCCAGGTGCAGGTCAGTACGCTGCTGTCGATTAAAACCGGTGCCTGCCCGGAAGACTGTAAGTATTGTCCGCAGAGTGCGCGTTATAAGACCGGGTTAGAATCCGAGCGCCTGATGGAAGTGGAAGCCGTGCTGGAATCGGCGCGTAAAGCCAAAGCGGCAGGATCGAGCCGCTTCTGCATGGGCGCCGCGTGGAAAAACCCGCACGAACGCGACATGCCGTATCTGGAGCAAATGGTGCAGGGCGTTAAAGCCATGGGCATGGAAACCTGCATGACGCTGGGCACGCTGGATAACACCCAGGCGGAGCGTTTGGCCAGCGCCGGGCTGGATTTCTACAACCACAACCTCGATACCTCGCCGGAATTCTACGGCAGCATCATCACCACCCGCAGCTATCAGGAACGCCTGGATACGCTGGATAAAGTGCGCGGCGCAGGCATCAAAGTCTGCTCTGGCGGCATCGTTGGTTTGGGTGAAACCGTGAAAGACCGCGCTGGCTTGCTGGTGCAGCTGGCCAATCTGCCGACTCCGCCCGAGAGCGTGCCGATCAACATGCTGGTGAAAGTCAAAGGCACGCCACTGGCCGATAACGATGACGTTGAGCCGTTCGACTTTATCCGTACTATCGCTGTGGCGCGCATCATGATGCCATCGTCGCACGTCCGCCTGTCCGCGGGTCGTGAGCAGATGAGCGAACAAACCCAGGCGATGTGCTTTATGGCCGGTGCTAACTCGATTTTCTACGGCTGCAAGCTGCTGACCACGCCAAACCCGGAAGAGGACAAAGATCTGATTCTGTTCCGCAAGCTGGGACTGAATCCAGAGCATACCGCCACTACCGCCGGTGATAACGAACAGCAGTATCAGCTCAGTGAGCAGCTGGTGCACGCTGATACCGAGCAGTTCTACAACGCGGCGGTGTGATGGGCTGGTCATCTCGCATCGAACAGGCGCTGGCGGCGCGACGTGATGCCGATGGCTGGCGTCTGCGACGCCGGGTTGAACACAACAGCGTGCGCGAGATAACGCTGGAGGGGCGTTCATACCGGCACTTCTCCAGCAATGATTATCTCGGGTTGAGCCAGCATCCAGCGGTGATTGCGGCCTGGCAACAGGGCGCGGCAGAGGCGGGTGCGGGGGCGGGCGCATCGGGTCATGTGACGGGCTATAGCCGCTATCATGCACAGTTAGAAGAGCAGCTGGCTGACTGGCTGGGCTATAAACGCGCACTGCTGTTTATCTCTGGCTTTGCCGCCAATCAGGCGGTGATCCACCTGCTGGCGGAAAAGCAGGATCGCATCCTTGCCGATAAGCTGGCGCATGCTTCATTACTGGATGCGGCCAGCCACTGTCCCGCCACATTACGCCGCTTTGCGCACAACCAACCGGAGAGCCTGGCAAAACTGCTGGCTAGCCCGTCGGAAGGCGGTACGCTGGTGGTAACCGAAGGCGTGTTCAGTATGGATGGTGACAGCGCACCGCTCGCCGCCCTCGCGGAAGAGACGCGCCGCGCCAACGGCTGGCTGCTGGTGGATGATGCGCACGGTATTGGCGTGCACGGTGAGCAGGGGCGCGGCAGTTGCTGGCAACAGGGCGTGAAGCCGGAATTGCTGATTGTCACTTTTGGCAAGGGCTTTGGCGTCAGCGGTGCAGCGCTGTTGTGTGACGATGCCACGGCGGATTACGTCGAGCAGTTTTCACGCCATCTGATCTACTCCACCGCGATGCCACCGGCACAGTGTTGTGCGCTGCTGGCGGCATTGCAGCAAATTCAGCAGGGCGATGAACTGCGTGAGCGGCTGAATAGTCATATTGCGCGATTCCGGTCGGGTGCTGCTGATTTGCCCTGGCAACTGATGCCATCAGCCAGTGCTATTCAGCCGTTGATCGTCGGGGAAAACAGCGCGGCGCTGGCGTTGTCACAACGACTGGCACAAGCGGGATGCTGGGTTAGCGCCATTCGTCCTCCGACGGTGCCGCCGGGCACGGCGCGGCTGCGCATTACGCTCACTGCTGCCCATCACAACGACGATATTGATCGTCTGCTGGAGGCGCTGTATGACGCTGCAGGTTAACAAGCAGGCGGTCGCCAAAGCGTTTGGCCGTGCCGCACAGCATTATGAGCAGCATGCCGAGCTGCAACGACAAAGTGGCGATGCGCTACTGGCGCTGGCACCCGCGGGGTTCGGGCCGCATCTGCTGGATGCGGGCTGTGGCACCGGTTGGTACAGCCGCTACTGGCGCGATCGTGGGCGCGAACTGACGGCGCTGGATCTCTCCAGCGCGATGCTGGACGCCGCGCGTGAGCAGCGCTCGGCGCAGCACTATCTGCAAGGCGATATCGATAACCTGCCGCTGCCGGATGCGTGCGTTGATGGTGTATGGAGCAATCTGGCGGTGCAGTGGAGCAGCGATCTGCATCTGGCGCTGCAGCAGTTCTTGCGCGTCACACGGCCGGGTGGCAGCGTGCTGTTCTCAACCTTGCTCGATGGCTCCCTGCATGAAGTGCATGAAGCCTGGGCTCGGTTAGATGGCCGTCAGCACGCCAATCGTTTTCTCAGCGCAGCGCAGTTCTCTGCCGCTCTCACAGGCTTACCGGCGCAGTGCCAGCCGCAGACTATCACGTTGCATTTCCCCAGCGCGCTGAGTGCCATGCGTTCCTTGAAAGGCATTGGTGCTACGCATCTGCACGACGGCCGTGGCGCACAGCCGCTCACACGCTCGCAGCTCACGCAACTGGAGCAGCACTGGCCGCAGGATACGCAGGGTTATCGTCTTAGTTATCACTTGATGTACGGAGTTTTGAGCAAATGACACGCTGGTTTATTACCGGAACGGATACCGAAGTGGGCAAAACGGTCGCCAGTGGCGCACTGTTGCAGGCGGCAAGCGCGGCGGGTTTACGCACCGCAGGTTACAAGCCGGTGGCATCGGGCTGTGAGATCACCCCAGAGGGCGTGCGCAACAGTGATGCACTGGCGTTGCAGCGCTACAGCAGCCTGGCGCTCAGCTATGAGCAGGTGAATCCACTGGCATTTGTCGAGCCGACGTCACCGCATATTGTCAGCGCGGAAGAGGGCAGGCCGATTGCGTTTTCTGCGCTGTCAGCCGGATTGCGCGCGCTGGAGCAGCAGGCCGAATGGGTATTGGTTGAAGGTGCGGGCGGCTGGTTTACGCCATTATCCGAGACGCAGACCTATGCTGACTGGGTCGAAGCGGAACAACTGCCGGTGATTCTGGTGGTGGGGGTGAAGCTAGGTTGTATTAACCACGCGATGCTGACAGCGGAAGCGGTGAAGGCGCGAGGGTTGCGGTTAGCCGGTTGGATTGCCAATGATATTCAGCCGCCAGGTAAACGACATGTCGAGTACATGGCCACGCTGCGTCAACGTATTGATGCACCGTTCCTCGGTGAAATTCCCTATCTGGACAGCGAAGCACAACAGGCCGAGTGCGGTCAGTATTTAACGTTGCCGCAGTCATGAGCCTGTTTCAGATGCGCATTCATGCGCACTCTATTTCATACCGCCCGTAGGATCGTGATGGATGGCGATTCGATGTCAGGTACGCAACAGTGCGCACCTGACATCATTTCGTCCGTAGGGCCGCCATAAACCAGCACCTTCAATGTCAGAATGTGATGCAACATTTTGGCTGCAGTTTATCGATGGCGACCACATCATCATGTTGCTGTCAGCCACTTATTCACCGTCACATCATCCAGCAAAGCGACTTTACCCTGCGCCACATTGCGACCACGGTGAAGCAGCAGGAAATAGTCTGCCACGCGGCGGATGAAGGAGACATGCTGCTCCAGCAGTAAAATGGTCAGGCCGTAATCGCGATTAAGACGGCGGATCAGGTTGCCCATCTCCTCTTCCAGCCACGGCGACATTCCTTCGGTCGGCTCGTCCAGAATCAGCAGTTTAGGTTGCAGCACCAATGCTCGCGCCAGTGCCAGCTGCTGCTGTTGATCCATCGGCAATTCGCCACTGCGCTGATGACGCAAGGAATAGAGTGCCGGGAACAGGTCAAACACCATTTCAGGAATGGCACGGCTGCGATCGTCCTGAGCGGCCATCAGCGCGATCATTAAATTATCTTCCACGCTCATCTGCGAAAAGATATGGCGACCTTGCGGCACATAGCCAATTCCCATGCGCGCACGCTGTTCGGCGGGCTGCAGCAACAAATTCTCGGGTGGCGAGCCATCTTCCTGCCAGATCATTGAGCCACTGTTAATGGGCAAGCGACCCATAATGCAGTTCACCAGCGTGGTTTTGCCCATGCCAGGACTGCCCAGCACACCCGTACAGGTGCCGGGCGGCAGATCGAGATCCACATCCCATAGGATATGGTTGTGACCGTAAAACTGATTCACCGAACGTAAACTCAGCATCTGACATACTCCTTCCAGATTATTTGCCTGAATGCTCCCGCTCTGTGTCGTCTGGCATACAGTCGTGCACGATTAAGGTGGACACTGCTGTTGATGGCCTGCAAGGCAAGCCGTATGGACTCGTCACTCCATGGTTAATCTGTTGCAATTCCCAGGCCAGGTTTATGGAACGGGATATTCTGAGTCAGAATCCAGCGAAAGCGGGCTTAAAAGGTGAGAAATACTTAATAATCCCACTGAGTAATAACCTGACTGCACTTTGACGGTGCTGAATGCTTAACGTTTCTGGTGCATCTGTTCACTGATAAGGCAATCACTGAAGAAATAAGTGGTCTTAAGGCACGGTTTTTACGAGAACAATGGTGCTTGACTTGCCAAAAGGATAGTTAAAGCGGTTTAAGGCAGGTGGAAAAAAAAACGAAAAAAAAATATTTCGCACGCCAGGATAAGAGCGGGGAAAATTATACACAGCTGATGGGCTCGGGGCTGGATTCAGTTATCCACTATTCCTGTGGATAACCTTGTGCATTAGCGACTGAAAACCGCGTGGAAGCGAGGAAATACGCGGCCTGCATACATTATGCTGCGAAACTGGACTTTAGAACCATTACCAATAAAATCAACAGGTTAATTAAAAGCAAGCCTGAGATTTTTCTGCCTTGTCATCGGACTGCAATTTAATGACGCTCTCTTGACAAATGTTAAAAGCGTCACGGCTCTGGGGATAACCTTGCGCAACAAGCTTTTGTCTTTTGCCGCTTAAATTGCACTGAAGCGAGACAGGTGCTTTCCCCGTTATCGTGCAAGATATCTGTAAATATATCCAGTATTTTTTTCTGGCAAATTCGTCATAGCAGAGTAGAATTATCAGCCTGCTCGCTGACATCTTCTGCAGGAACCGCAAAACCATGAGTAAAGCCTTCAAACTCAACTCTGATTTCAAACCTTCAGGCGATCAGCCCGAGGCCATTCGTCGTCTTGAAGAGGGGCTGGAGGATGGTCTCGCACATCAAACCCTATTGGGGGTAACCGGATCGGGTAAAACCTTTACCATCGCCAACGTGATTGCCGATCTCAATCGCCCGACGATGGTGATGGCACCGAACAAAACGCTGGCGGCGCAGTTATACGGTGAGATGAAAGAGTTCTTCCCGGATAACGCCGTGGAGTTTTTTGTCTCTTATTACGATTACTACCAGCCTGAAGCCTATGTGCCGAGTTCCGACACCTTTATTGAGAAGGATGCGGCGGTCAACGAACACATTGAACAGATGCGTCTCTCAGCCACCAAAGCGATGCTGGAGCGCCGTGATGTGATTGTGGTGGCCTCGGTCTCGGCGATTTACGGCCTGGGCGATCCCGATCTCTATCTGAAAATGATGCTGCACCTTACGCGCGGCATGATTATCGACCAGCGCAGCATTCTGCGCCGTCTGGCGGAGCTGCAGTATACCCGCAACGATCAGGTGTTCCAGCGTGGCACTTTCCGCGTGCGTGGCGAAGTGATCGACATCTTCCCGGCTGAATCCGACGACATCGGCTTGCGTGTCGAACTGTTTGACGAAGAAGTTGAGCGTCTGTCGCTGTTCGATCCGTTGACCGGGCAGATTGAGTCCGTGATCCCGCGTTTCACTATCTATCCGAAAACGCACTACGTGACGCCACGCGAACGTATTCTGCAGGCGATGGAAGAGATCAAGGTCGAGCTGGTGGATCGTCGCAAGGTGCTGCTGGAGAACAATAAACTGCTGGAAGAGCAGCGCATCAGCCAGCGTACCCAGTTCGATCTCGAAATGATGAACGAGCTCGGCTACTGCTCAGGCATTGAAAACTACTCGCGCTATCTCTCGGGTCGCGGTCCGGGCGAGCCACCGCCGACCTTATTTGACTACCTGCCCGCCGATGGATTGCTGGTGGTGGATGAATCCCACGTCACTATTCCGCAGATTGGCGGCATGTATCGCGGCGACCGCGCACGTAAAGAGACGCTGGTGGAGTATGGATTCCGCTTGCCTTCGGCGCTGGATAACCGCCCGATGCGTTTTGAAGAGTTTGAAGCGCTGGCACCTCAAACCATCTATGTTTCGGCCACGCCGGGTAACTATGAGCTGGAAAAATCCGGTGACGAAGTGATTGATCAGGTGGTACGTCCCACCGGGCTGCTGGATCCGATTCTGGAAGTGCGCCCGGTCGCCACTCAGGTGGATGACTTACTGTCAGAAATTCGCAAACGCGTGGCGATCAATGAACGTGTGCTGGTCACCACGCTGACCAAACGCATGGCGGAAGATCTCACCGAATACCTGGTGGAGCACGGCGAGAAGGTGCGCTATCTGCACTCCGATATCGATACGGTTGAACGTATGGAGATCATTCGTGATTTGCGTCTCGGTGAGTTCGATGTGCTGGTGGGCATCAACTTACTGCGCGAAGGTCTCGACATGCCGGAAGTGTCGCTGGTGGCGATCCTCGATGCGGATAAAGAGGGCTTCCTGCGTTCCGAACGCTCACTGATCCAGACTATTGGCCGTGCGGCACGTAACATCAACGGTAAGGCGATTTTGTACGCTGATAAGATCACCCCTTCGATGGAACGCGCGATGGGCGAAACCGAACGTCGTCGAGAGAAGCAGCAGCGCTACAACGAAGAGAATGGCATTGTGCCGCAGGGCCTCAACAAGAAAATCACCGATATTCTTGAGCTGGGCAAAAACGTGGTGAAAACGCGCGGTAAGGGCAAAACCGCCTCACGCGTGGCGGCAGAAGAGGAGGCCAACTATCTGGCGCTGACGCCACAAGCCATGCAGAAGAAAATTCACGAGCTGGAAGTGCAGATGCAGCAGCATGCGCAGAATCTGGAGTTCGAAGAGGCCGCCAGCGTGCGCGACCAGCTGCATCAACTGCGTGAGTTGTTTATCGCCGCCTCCTGACGGTGCAGAAAGACGTATCATTCGGATCGACTGAGCACTTACGTGTTAACTATGTGCCCGGTCTGATCTGTTACCTATGTGCCAGGTCGTGCCTGAATTGCGACCCTACTTAACATTCGCCCTCGTAGGGTGCGTATTTATGCGCACTGCCTGCGCGAGGTTAAACCGCCTGAATCGCGTGTTCTAGCGCAATACGTAGCAGCTGGCGGTCGTGACGATACTTAATATCGGCGGCCTCCAGCGGTTCGCGTACAATCAGGCGATCTTCCACACCGCTGACGTCCGCTGACGGGCTGACCACCACGGCATCAATCACTCGCCTGCCGATGGCTTTTTCCATCATCGCCAGTTTATCCGCCACCGTCAGGCTGGCGGCCGGGCTTAACTCACGTCCAAGATTGCCAATAAACACCATGGTGGCGGGCGTACGGCGCAGCGCGCGTGCCATCTCCTCCATCAGCAGAATTGGCATCAGGCTGGTGTAAAAACTGCCTGGGCCAATCAGGATCAAATCCGCTTCCGCAATCGCATCCAGTGCTTCTTTAGTGGGAGTGACATTGGGATGCAGCATCAACTCTTGCGGCGGTAGCTTCATTTCATCAATTGCCGTTTCGCCATACACCATATTGCCTTCGCAATCCTGCGCCACCAGGTCTACCGGTTGCTCCGACATCGGAATCAAGAAGGCATCGACTTTGAGCAGATTGCGAATGATGTTGATGGCTTCCAGCGGCCGCACGCTAAGGTGATCGAGCGCTTTGAGCATCAGATTACCGAGGTTGTGACCGGCCAGTTCGCCGTTACCGGCAAAACGGTATTCAAACATTGCCGAGGCTACGCTCGGTTCCATGATCAACTGGTTCAGGCAATTACGCATATCTCCCCAGGCAATACCGCCTTCCGAACGACGAATGCGTCCGGTGGATCCGCCGTTATCGGTGGTGGTCACGATGCCGGTCAGGCGTGAGCCCAGCGGTGCCAGCGCCGACATCACACGACCCAGGCCGTGCCCGCCGCCCAGTGCTACCACGCGATCCAAATCTGCCAGGGTACGATTCATGCTGTTCCTTTTAACGGACAACTGCAGGTTGTCGTGCAGTTGAAGTGATGTGTATCAATATCTGCCGCGCATTTTACCGTATCCTGCGGCGAAAATGCGGTGAAAAAACGTTATGTATCAATATATATAGCGAAATTCACTGATGGATGCGAGGGAGAAATCGCGCTACCATTCGAATTAACCGTGTTGTCCATAATGACAACAGACTCCCAAGCCTTGCATGCCTAAGTCATAACGATATGGATGCCTGGCCGCAGCATCGCTGCCAGGGTGCAGAAAGAAATGACTGCATCTCCCGTATTTGGAAAGGTGTTCAGGTGCCACAATTTACAGATGCCTATGCGCGCAGCTTCTACTATCTGCGCCTGTCGGTCACGGATGTGTGTAACTTCCGTTGTACCTACTGTTTACCCGATGGCTATAAACCGAACGGTAATCACAACAAAAGTTTCCTCTCGCTGGACGAGATTCGACGCGTGACGCGTGCCTTTGCGGCCGCGGGCACGGAAAAAGTGCGTCTCACCGGCGGCGAACCCTCTATGCGCCGCGACTTCACCGATATCATCGCAGCAGTGCGTGAAAACGCCGCCATTCGCCAGATCGCCATGACCACCAACGGCTACCGAATGGCGCGAGATGTGCGCGCGTGGCGTGATGCCGGGCTCACCCACATTAACGTTAGTGTCGATAGCCTGGATGCGCGCCAGTTTCACGCCATCACCGGCCAGGACAAATTCGCGGAAGTGATGGCCGGAATTGATGCCGCGTTTGACGCCGGGTTCGAGAAGGTCAAAGTCAACAGCGTGCTGATGCGCGATCTCAACAGCCACAGCCTGGCGACCTTCCTCGACTGGATCCGCATCCGTCCAATTCAGCTGCGCTTTATCGAACTGATGGAAACCGGCGAGGGCGGTGATCTGTTCCGTCGTCATCACATCTCGGGTGAGGTGATTCGCGATCAACTGATCATGCAGGGTTGGCAACGCCAGTCGCGCGGTCGCAGTGACGGTCCGGCGCAGGTGTTCCGCCATCCTGACTATCAGGGCGAAGTCGGTTTGATCATGCCTTACGAAAAAGATTTCTGCGCCAGTTGCAACCGTCTGCGCGTGTCAGCCATGGGCAATCTTCATCTGTGCCTGTTCGGCGACGGCGGCGTCTCGCTGCGCGATTTACTGGCATCCGACGATCAGCAGGGCGAGCTACAGGCCCGCATCGCCCACAGTCTCGGGCAGAAAAAGCAGACGCATTTCCTGCATCAGGGCAACACCGGCATGACACAAAACCTCTCTTTCATTGGCGGCTAAACACAGGAGTTACAGCCATGGGTAAACCTACCGGCGAGTTTGTCGCCTTGAATGTGGCGGTGATGACCGTCTCGGACAGCCGTGATGCCAGCAATGATAGCTCGGGCGACTACTTGCGTGAGGCACTGACAGAAGCCGGGCACCAGGTGGTGGATCGCGCGATTGTGCCTGATAACCGTTACCGCATTCGCGCCACCGTGTCGCGCTGGATTGCCAGTGATGATGTGCAGGTGGTGATCGTCAATGGCGGCACCGGATTTAATAGCAAAAACAGTACGCCGGAAGCGCTGCTGCCGTTGTTCGACCGTGAAATTGACGGCTTTGGCGAACTGTTCCGGATGATCTCATACGAAGAGATTGGCAGTTCCACGCTGCAATCACGCGCGGTGGCCGGGCTGGCGAATCAGACGCTGATTTTTGCCGTGCCGGGATCGACCAATGCCTGCCGCAGTGGCTGGGAACGCATCATTGAAGAACAGCTGGATGCACGCACGCGCCCTTGTAATTTTGTCTCTCATTTGAAGAAGTTGTAAGCATGTCATCATTAACTCATATCAATGCCGCTGGTGAAGCCCACATGGTGGATGTCTCCGGTAAAAACGAAACAGTGCGTGAAGCCCAGGCCGAAGCGCTGGTGCTGATGAGCGCGGAAACGCTGCAGATGATCATCGACGGCAGCCATCATAAAGGCGACGTGTTCGCCACGGCGCGCATTGCCGGCATTCAGGCCGCGAAACGCACCTGGGAGTTGATCCCGCTGTGCCATCCGCTGATGTTGAGCAAGGTGGAAGTGACGCTGGTGGCCGAGCCTGAGCACAACCGCGTGCGCGTCACTTCTCGTTGCCGTCTGACCGGAAAAACCGGCGTGGAAATGGAAGCGCTGACCGCCGCATCGGTGGCCGCGTTGACCATTTACGACATGTGCAAAGCGGTACAGAAAGACATTGTCATCGATCAGTTGCGTCTGCTCACCAAGAGCGGCGGTAAATCCGGCGACTTCCAGGCGGTGCCACATGATTAAGGTGCTGTTTTTTGCCCAGGTGCGTGAATTGACCGGCACCAGCACGCTGGAGGTGGCACCGGAGTATCAGGATGTTGCCACGCTGCGGGCGGCGCTAGCGGGCAAGAGCGATCGCTGGGCGCTGGCGCTCGAATCCGGCAAATTGCTGGCAGCGGTCAATCAGACGCTGGTGCCGATGAGCCATCCGCTGCGGGCTGGTGATGAAGTGGCGTTCTTCCCGCCGGTCACCGGAGGATGAGCATGAGCACACGCATTCGCGTCGGCGTTGCACCTTTTGATGTCGGTGAAGAGTATCGTCAACTTGCGGCGCATGACAGTGATGGTGCGGTGGTCACCTTCACTGGCAAAGTGCGCAATCACAATCTGGGTGACAGCGTGGCCGCTTTAACCCTGGAACACTATCCGGGTATGACGGAAAAAGCGCTGGCGGAAATAGTCGAAGAGGCGCGTCAGCGCTGGGCGTTGCAGCAGGTGACGGTGATCCATCGCGTGGGCGAACTGTTCCCTGGTGATGAAATTGTGTTTGTGGGCGTCAGCAGCGCCCATCGCAGTAGCGCATTTGCTGCTACCGAGTTCATCATGGATTACCTGAAAACCCGCGCACCGTTCTGGAAGCGCGAAGCCACCGAACAGGGCGATCGTTGGGTCGATGCGCGCGACAGCGACCATCACGCTGCAGAACGCTGGAAGTAGCGCGTAAAACCGACCTGCTCTGATAGCCGTAGCGAGTTGAAAACGTTAAGGTACGGGTTTTGCTGGCCTGTCAGGGAACAAGATGAATACCACTAAAATGCTCAAAGGCGCGGCGCTGCTCACCGCGCTGGTACTGGCCGGATGTAGTACCAAAAAAGAACCGCAGGCCCCTGCGCGGCAACCCGCCGACGTTAAATCCCAGATTCAAAAGTTACTGCCGAGCGATGTCAGCCAAAAAAGCGCCTGGGCAGACGACATCTACACCGCGTTTCGCGTCCAGCAGATCGATCCCAGCGCCAGTAACGTCTGTGCAGTGATCGCGGTGGCCGATCAGGAATCGAATTTCAATGCCGATGCACCGGTGCCGGGTCTGCCTAAAATCGCCTGGGGCGAAATTGATCGCCGTGCTGCCAAAGTGCACGTTCCGGCGTTCCTGGTGCGCACCGCCTTACTGATTAAATCTCCTACCGGCGAAAGCTACGCCGCGCGCCTCGATAAAGTGCGCAGTGAGAAAGAGTTGAGCGCAATTTTCGATGATTTCATCGATATGGTGCCGATGGGGCAGAAGTTGTTTGGCAATCTCAATCCGATTCACACCGGCGGCCCGATGCAGGTCAGTATCGAATTCGCCGAAGCGCATGCCAAAGGTTATCCGTATTCAATTGATGGCTCGATTCGCCGTGAAGTCTTCACGCGTCGTGGCGGCATCTATTTCGGTACGCTGCATCTGCTCGGCTATCCGGCGGATTACAGTCAGATGCTGTACCGTTTTGCCGATTTCAATGCCGGTTGGTACGCCAGCCGTAACGCCGCTTTCCAGGCAGCCGTAGCGCGTGCCAGCGGCATCAAACTGGCGCTGGACGGCGATCTGATTATGTACGGCAGCGAGCAAGCGGGTTCTACCGAATTAGCGGTGCGCACGTTGAGCAAGCAGCTGGATATGAGCAATCGGGAAATCCGTCGCGATCTGGAGAAGGGTGATACGGAAAGCTTCAGCAGCAGCACGCTCTGGAAGCAGACGTTTATTCTGGCTGATAAAATGGCCGGTAAACGCCTGCCGCGCGAGATGCTGCCGGGCATTAAACTGGAGAGCCCGAAAATCACCCGCAATCTGACCACCGCCTGGTTTGCCCAGCGCGTAAATGGCCGATATCAGCAGTGCTTGACGCGTCGTTGACGCAATGCGGTGTAGACTCCACACTTAGAGCGTTTGTCTAACTTAAAGAGGTGCATCATGGACCGATATCCACGTAATGATTCAATCGTGCAGCAGGCGTCAACCGGGCTGCAGACATATATGGCGCAGGTCTATGGCTGGATGACCTGCGGCTTGCTGCTGACTGCGTTTGTCTCCTGGTTTGCGGCGCGCACGCCGGCGGTGATGGAGCTGGTGTTTGCAAATCGCATCACCTTCTTCGGGCTGATCATTGTGCAGCTGGCGGTAGTCTTTGTGCTGTCGGGCATGGTGCATCGTCTGAGCAGTACCTTAGCCACCGGGCTGTTTATGCTCTATTCAGCGCTAACGGGCCTGACGCTGGCAAGTATTTTCCTCGTCTACACCTATTCATCTATCGCCAGCACCTTCTTCGTGACGGCGGGGATGTTCGGTGCCATGAGCTTCTACGGTTACACCACCAAGCGCGACCTCAGCCGCTTTGGTAGCCTGCTGTTTATGGCATTGATTGGTATCGTACTGGCGTCACTGGTGAACTTCTGGCTGAAAAGCCCGGCGCTGATGTGGGCGATCACCTATATCGGTGTGGTGGTGTTTGTCGGTCTGACCGCTTATGACACCCAGAAACTGAAATCGATTGGCGAAACCATCAACGTTAATGACAAAGAGAATCTGCGTCGCTACTCAATCATGGGTGCATTGACGCTGTATCTCGACTTCATCAACCTGTTCCTGATGCTGCTGCGTATTTTCGGCAACCGTCGTTAACTCTGCAGCACCGCTTCTGGCTGGTATCAGTGCGCCCCCTACAACATCCGAACAGGATGCCTGTAGGGGGCGCAGGGATTTTGGTTCACGCGCATCAACGTAGATCCTTTCAATCTGCACAGAATTTTGTCGGGTGCGCCATTGATGGCGCCCACCGCGCGTGAGTGATTTCTCCCCGGTTATCCCGCGTCCGATTTGGCCATCTTCTGTTCATTCTTCTGCCGCAGATGTTTTGCGCGACTCTCCAGCATCAGATACAACACCAGCGCCAGCAGCAGCGGCAAAATAAAGTAGAGCACGCGATAGGCCAGCAGCGCGGCAATGATGGTGCCGTGCGAAACATGCTCGCCAGCCAGCAGCGCCAGAAATACCGCTTCCAGCACCCCGATGCCCGCCGGAATATGAATGATCACCCCAGCAATACTGCTGATCAGTAACACCCCCAGTACTTGCGGATAATCCACCTGACGCGCCAGCAGCAGCCAGATAATGGTGCCCATCACCAGCCAGTTGGCGCTGGAGACGGCAAACTGAATCAGCGCCATGCGCAGCGAGGGCAGCTGTAGATGTTGCCCCTTTATCGTCCAGCGACGTTTTTTCGCAAAGGCACAGGCCCACAAATAAATCGCCACCAGCACTAACAGCACGGCACCAATAATGCGCAGGGTGTTTTCGCCGATAAACCAACGCGGCGGAATCGGCACCATGCCGGCGACAAACACCACGCCCGCCAGCAGGAGATAACCGAGCCAGTTGGTGGCGATGCTCATGGAAAAAATGCGCGTAATGGTGCCACCGGGCAGGCCGAGGCGGGAATAGAGGCGATAACGCATCGCCACGCCGCCGACCCAGGTGCTGAGCGTCAGGTTAAAGGCGTAGCAGATAAACGACACCAGCATCACCTGACGCTTCGCCAGCTTGTGTCCACAGTAGGCGCGACCGATTAAGTCATACACGCCATAGGTGAGATAGCTGACCACCACCAGCGCCGCTGCGCCCAGCACCACATAGCGGTTGTAGCCGACGATCACCTGATACACGTCCTGCCAGTTCACTTTGCGCGCGTAGATCACCAGCAGTACGATCACCGCAATAAAGAACAGCCAGGTGAGGATTTTCTTGGCCCACTGCCAGCGCGAATGTTTTTTGCTCATCAGGGTTTCGCTCCTTCGTTGCCGGTTTCGACCCGATCCTGGGTTTCCATTTCCGGTTGCACGGGGGGATCAACCTGCGCCAGCAGCGGCGTGTGCGCGGGCAACCAACCGGCAATAGCCGGGAAGTGACGCAGGAAATGGAACACAATCACGCTTTTAGTGAGATGCCACCAGGTGCGCGGCGGCAGTTTGTCATCCTGCACGCGCACACAATCGTGCTGAAGCAGGGTTTCCAGATTGTCACGCAGCGTCTGATTGAAAGTGCGATCGTGCACGATGAGATTGGCTTCCAGATTGAGCGATAAACTCAGTGGGTCGAGATTGCTGGAGCCTACCGTGGCCCAGTGCTGATCCTGCACCGCAATCTTGCCGTGCAACGGGCGGCGGCAATATTCATAGATCTCAACCCCGGCATCCACCAGATAGTTATAGAGCATCTCGGCGCCCACTTTAACAATCGGCATATCCGGTTCACCCTGCACGATCAGCCGTACACGCACGCCACGCTGTGCGGCACTGCGCATTTCACGTAACAGGCGATAGCCAGGGAAGAAATAGGCATTAGCGATGATGACGTCCTGTTTGGCCTTGCGCAGCATATCGAGATAGTGCTGCTCAATGTCGTCGCGATGGTCGTCATTATCGCGATAAACAAACAGCACCTGCGCCTCGCCGGGCATCGCATTAACCGCCAGCCGCTGTGAACGTCCTCCCCACCAGCGCCGTGTAGTCTGCTTGCTGCCGATGGCCTGCTGTACATAGCGGGCAATATCCAGCACCACCGGTCCCGTCACCTCGACTGCATAATCCTGCTTCGCCTCCGGGCCGTAATCGGTATTGTGCTCTGCAGAGAAGTTGATGCCGCCCACAAAGGCGAGGGCATCATCCACCACCACGATTTTACGATGCAGGCGACGGAACACGTTGGTGCGCATGCCCAGCACCAGCGGACGCGGATCGTAATAGAGAAAACGGACGCCGGCTTCGGTCAGCGTGTTCACAAAGGCGTTGGAGAGATCGTGTGAACCGTAGCCATCCACCATCACTTCGACTTTCACGCCACGCTGCGCCGCCGCCAGCAGATCGCTATGCAGCGCGTTGCCGACGTCGTCTTCAAACAGAATAAACGTCTCCAGCAGCAACGAACGCTCGGCACGCTGAATCGCTGCTGAAACGCAGGGGAAGAACTGCTCGCCGTTCTCCAGCAACCGCAACTGGTTGCCCTCACGCCAGCTGAAATTCATAGGAAAATCTCCACGGCCAGGGGAGCGTGATCGGAAAGGTGTGACCAGGGTTTGACCGGCAGCGCCCAGGGCTGGCTCACGGTGGCGTTGCGGATATAAATACGATCGAGTCGCAGTAGCGGAAAACGTGCCGGGAAGGTACGTGCCGGGCGGCCGTTTTTCATGCTAAATACTTCCTGCAATCCCGCGCTGCGCTTCAGGAAGCGATTGGCGTGCACTTGCCAGTCGTTGAAATCTCCGGCCACCACCAGCGGCGCATCGTGCGGCAGGGTATTGATGCGATCGCTCATCATCTTCATCTGCGCCTGGCGATGCTGCGCTTTAAGCCCTAAATGCACACAGATGACATGCAGCGGATCGGGACGACCCGGCAGGCGAATCTGGCAGTGCAACATGCCGCGCTTTTCACTTCCCGCCACAGAAATATCGAGATTTTCATATTCAATAATGGGGAAACGTGACAATATCGCGTTCCCGTGATGTCCCTCGGGATAAACTGCGTTACGGCCATAGGCAAAATCATGCCACATGGTATCGGCCAGATACTCGTAATGAGAGTTTTCCGGCCAGTTCTCAATGTGCAGTGAATGGATAGCGTGGGTGCCCATCACTTCTTGCAGGAAGACAATATCCGCCGAGGTGGCGCGGACTGCGTCACGCAATTCCGGCAGGATAAAGCGACGGTTAAAGCTGGTGAACCCCTTGTGGGTATTGATCGTCAGGACTTTAAATGAAAATCCTTGCGTGTTTTGTGGCATACTTCGACGCGCTCCTTTTCATCATCAACAGCACAAAGTGTAGTCTTTGTCACAAATGGATGGTGAAGGGCGCAGAAAATTAGGGCGTTATCCGAAATTTGCTTTACATTGAGGAAATCCGTCTGGCCGCAGCCAGATACACTTGGGCGACCTGTTGGGTCTGCCAGGAGAAGAGAATGAAATGGTCTAATCGTGTTCAGATCGTTACCGGTCAAACCTGTTTGCATATTGCGATGCACCTGCTGGTGATCGCCGCGCTGGTTTGGGGCTGGAAACACAAGGCGCTGGTTGAAGTGAGCAGTACCCTGGTAGCAGCTTATGCAGTGGTGTTTATCGCCATGCTGGCTCTGCAGCGTAGTGCCCGTTTGCGTCGCATGGGTGACGCGCTGGAAGAAGTCACAACAACGTACTACTTCGGCGCAGCGATGCTGACGCTGTTCCTGATCTCCCGATTCATCCACAACAACCTGTTGATCGGTTGCCTGGGCGTGGTGATGTTGGTGGGTCCGGCGCTGGTATCCTTGCTGGCGAAAGAACCCGCGCATCGCGTGGAGAAAAAGCGCAGCTAAGCGAAAGCTCAGTTGCGAACCGAAAGGAGCCGCATGCGGCTCCTTTTTTGTTATGCGCAGCGCAATAACGGGCGCAGAGAGCAACGGCGCGACTCGTGCCACGACGGGAAGACTACCAACATCATGTTACAGCGCCGTGACTATTGTCAGTCGCGGTGGCAGCGGAAACCTGCTAAACTCCCGCCCTTACGCATGGTAGTTTGTGCCCTTTTCACACGTGAGCCCACCAGGCTTGCGTCATATACCCCCTGAAAACTACATCGCTGACGGCGAACAGGGCGGTTCGGAGTAATACACCTGCATGTCATTTGACTCTCTCGGCTTAAGTGCCGATATTTTGCGTGCGGTAGCGGAACAAGGCTACCAGGAACCAACGCCGATTCAGCGTCAGGCCATTCCCGTGGTGCTGGCGGGCCGTGACCTGCTGGCGAGCGCCCAAACCGGTACCGGTAAAACCGCCGGTTTCACGCTGCCACTGTTGCAGCGTCTTTCTGCCAATCCGAGCACGGCGCGTGGTCGCCGTCCGGTGCGTGCACTCATCCTCACCCCAACCCGTGAACTGGCGGCGCAGGTGGGCGAGAACGTTCGTGAATACAGTCAGTATCTTAATATCCGCTCACTGGTGGTCTTCGGTGGCGTGAGCATCAACCCGCAGATGATGAAACTGCGCGGTGGCGTGGATGTGCTGGTAGCGACGCCAGGCCGTCTGCTGGATCTGGCGCATCAAAATGCGGTTGATCTGTCACAGGTTGAAATTCTGGTACTGGATGAAGCGGATCGCATGCTCGATATGGGCTTCATCCACGACATCCGCCGTGTACTGGCGCGTCTGCCGGCAAAACGTCAGAACCTGCTGTTCTCTGCCACCTTCTCTGATGAGATCAAAACCCTGGCGGAAAAACTGCTCACCAACCCAGAGCAGGTTGAAGTGGCGCGTCGTAACACCGCCTCTGAGCAAGTTTCACAGCAGGTACACTTCGTTGATAAGAAGCGTAAGCGGGAACTGCTGTCGCTGATGATTGGTCGCGATAATTGGCAGCAAGTGCTGGTGTTCACCCGTACTAAACACGGCGCCAACCATCTGGCTGAACAGCTGAACAAAGATGGCATCACCGCAGCGGCGATCCACGGTAACAAAAGCCAGGGCGCGCGTACCCGTGCATTAGCTGACTTCAAATCCGGTGGCATTCGTGTGCTGGTGGCAACGGATATCGCCGCGCGTGGTCTGGATATCGAAGAATTACCACACGTGGTGAACTACGAGCTGCCAAACGTGGCGGAAGATTATGTGCACCGTATTGGTCGTACCGGCCGTGCTGCGGCAACCGGCGCCGCGCTGTCACTGGTGTGTGTCGATGAACACAAACTGCTGCGTGATATTGAGCGTTTGCTGAAGCGTGAAATTCCGCGCATTGAGCTGGAAGGTTTCGAAGTAGATCCTAGCATCAAAGCGGAACCGATCCAGAATGGTCGCCAGCAGCAGGGTCGCGGCCAGGGCCGTGGTCAGGGTGGCCAGGGGCGTGGGCAGGGCGGTAACGTCTCTCGTCCGCACAGCGGCAACGGTCAGCGTCCACAGGGTGGCAATGGCGCACGTCCACAGGGCGAAGCGCGTCCTGCTCGTCGTCAGGGCAGCAGTGCCGCTCAAAACGCGCCAGCCGCCAACAGCGGTCGTCGTCGTCCGGCAGCGAAAAAGAGCGGGAACATCTAACGCGATGAGGGTATTACTGGCGCCGATGGAGGGCGTGTTGGATTCGCTGGTACGCGAATTGCTCTCCGGGGTAAATGATTATGATCTGTGCGTTACTGAGTTTTTACGCGTGGTCGATCAGCTGCTGCCAGTAAAATCCTTCTACCGTTTGTGTCCCGAGCTGCACAACAGTAGCCGAACGGCTTCCGGTACGCGCGTGCGGATGCAGCTACTCGGGCAATATCCTGAGTGGCTGGCAGAAAACGCCGCGCGTGCAGTAGAACTCGGTTCCTGGGGCGTCGATCTCAACTGCGGCTGTCCATCAAAACTGGTGAACGGCAGCGGCGGCGGCGCCACCTTACTCAAGGATCCTGAGCTGATTTATCGCGGCGCGAAAGCGATGCGCGAAGCCGTGCCCGATCACCTTCCCGTCACGGTGAAAGTGCGTCTGGGATGGGATTCGGGAGAGCGCCGCTTTGAAATTGCCGACGCGGTGCAGCAGGCCGGGGCCAGCGAACTGGTGGTGCACGGCCGCACCAAAGAAGATGGCTACCGCGCTGAGAGCATCAACTGGCAGGCGATTGGTGAAATTCGCCAGCGTCTATCGATTCCGGTGATCGCCAACGGTGAGATCTGGAGCTGGCAGGATGCGCAAGACTGTCTGCGCATCACCGGTTGCGATGCGGTGATGCTGGGGCGCGGTGCGCTCAACATCCCGAACCTCGGCCGTGTGGTGAAATACAACGAAGCACCGATGCCGTGGCCGCAAGTGGTCGAACTGCTGCTCAAATACACGCAGTTAGAGAAGCAGGGCGATACCGGCATGTATCACGTCGCCCGCATCAAACAGTGGCTCGGTTATCTGCGTAAAGCCTATAACGAAGCCGATGGGCTGTTCAGTGAGATCCGCACTCTGCGCGTATCTGCTGAGATTGCCACGGCAATTGAACGCCACGCCCTTCAGTTAACCGCACCGGTTTAACCCTTCCTCATTTAAACGCCGTTGTGTAGTGCATCTGCTTGCTGGCTGAATAGAAGTGGGCAAGTTGCTCGCTGAATTTTCCCGGATCGTGCTGCTCAGCAATTCGCTTCAGTGATTGCGCAGAGTATTGCGTGATCACGCCCGGATTACGCAAAATATCAATGATATGCGCCTTAAGCTGTTGCACAATTTGTCGGCGTATCTGCAGTTTGCTCTCCTGCGAATCCACCACTAACTCATATTCGTCATTGACCGGCTGCTGAATCAGCCACCCTGTACCGGGTGGATTGATCTCCGGCAAGGCGCGAATGTTGGTGGTGATCACCGGACAGCCACTGGCTTGCATCTCCAGCACCGAGAAGCCGTAAGTATCCTGCCAGCTGGGCAGCAATCCCACGTGCGAATGCTGCAGCAAGGTCAGCACCTGATTGTTGGGCAGGGTGGTGAAATGCTGAATGTGCGGCGAGATTTTGATGAGGTGCTCAATGCGCGAATAGAATGCTTCATCATCCTGAAATTGCCGGTGGGCGATATTATGCCGCTGCGTGATATCACCGATTAGCGTCACCTGAATCTGGCCGCGAGTGAACACATCCTCTTCGGTTAATTGCGAGATGGCCAGCACCACTTCCGCACCGCCTTTGCGGTAGAACTCGCTGCCGATGAAGATGAAACGAATTTCTCCCGGCGAGATCAGGCGCGGCTTTATGCACAGCAGCGGCTGCGGCGGATGCAGGACGTGGAGCTTGTGTCTGACGGCGGCTTTGATCGCGGGAAAGGCGTCGAGCAGCTTCAACTGGATGTTAAGCGTCGATTGCGAGATGGCAATCAACGTTAGGCATTCCGTTCTGGCGATTAATTGCAGTTGCGACTTCAGTTGAGGGTTGTCGAACTTCGCCACTCCAGGCACCGGCAGTACGCGCGGGATTTCGGTCTCAAAAGTGGCGATCCAGTTCCTTTTGGTGTCGGCCACTTCGTTGAAGAGGTGAATGACATCCGCATCATGTGGCAGCAAGCCGGGGAGCGGGAGAAAAATAAATTGTTTATTTTTATGTAAGATTCTTGCTCTGACGGCATTTAAATAGAAGTAGATATTCTTTTTGCGACAATCAATATATTTATTTTGTGGGTTGGTGATGATATTTCTTTTTTCAGGATATCCGCTTCCACTGGTGATTATCTTCATAATCTCTCCTGGTCGGTAGGGAACAGAATGAACAGAGTTTAGAGATGGGTTTAATAGGGTGCGCGGGTTCCACGCCATCATGTGATTACGCACCGAAAGTAACGATCAAAGTTTGATTGAATAATCTGTAACCTAAAGGCAATCAGGGGCGGGATCTATGTCTTAATGTGAATGATTGCGCGCGCGTCTCTCTGCACTCATTCGACCTGAAAGGATTAACAGTTGGTTTTGCTGCTATTTTAATGGAATGTTTTTGGTTAATCGTTTTCCGATTATTGTATTTTTTCAGATTTGTCAGAACAATGCGTAAATGAAATTGAATTAAGTTTGATTATTAATGGAAAGTGAAATTACCGAGACGATATTTCAATAAAAGCGATAATAGAAATATACAGAATTAAGCCATGACACAGTTCCAGGTAAAGTCAGGTTCAAGCTCAACGCTAATTGCGCTATAGTAGCGTTTCACATTCATTTGTAATGCCATCACTTATGTCTGACGCCGCTGTACTGAGTCATGCTCAGTTAAATAAACGCATCATTTCCGTTATTGTCTTCACCTTCTTCTGCTATCTCTCAGTAGGGCTGCCGCTCGCGGTGCTGCCGGGATTTGTGCATAACCAGCTGGGTTTCAGCTCGTTCATCGCCGGGCTGATCATCAGCCTGCAGTACTTCGCCACGCTGCTCAGTCGTCCGCATTCGGGCCGCCTGGCCGATCGCTATGGCCCGAAACGCGTGGTGATGATGGGATTGGTGTGCTGCGGCATGAGCGGCGTGCTCTCTCTTCTCGCCGCGTTGTTTACCGCAACACCCATGCTGAGTCTGGCGCTTTTAGCGCTGGGTAGGCTGTTTTTGGGCGTGGGAGAAAGCTTTAGCAGCACGGGTTCGACCCTGTGGGGAATGAACCTTGTCGGACCGCTGCAGACGGCGCGTGTGATCTCCTGGAATGGCGTTGCCACCTACTTTGCGATGGCGATAGGCGCACCGCTCGGGGTGCTGCTCAATCAAATGTTCGGCATCAGCGGCTTTGCCGGGCTTGTGGCGTTGATGGGCGTGATCGGTTTCTGCATGGCGAGCCGTAAAGCGGCGGTCAGTGTCACCGCTGGCGCACGTATTCCTTTTCATCGCGTGGTCAGCCGCGTCTGGCTGTTCGGGCTGGCACTGGGCTTCGGCACCATCGGCTTTGGCGTCATCTCGACGTTTATCACACTCTATTTTGCCAGCCGCGACTGGAGCGGCGCCGCCTTTGCCCTGACTTTGTTCAGCCTGGGCTTTGTGCTGGTGCGTCTCGCCGGTGGCCGCTACATCACCCGTTTCGGCGGCTTGAAAGTGTCGCTGGTGTCGTTTGTGCTGGAGTGTGCTGGTCTGCTGTTAATCTGGCAGGCCGACAGCAGCTGGCTGGTGGATATCGGCGCGTTCCTGACCGGCGGTGGTTTCTCGCTGGTGTTCCCGGCGCTGGGTGTGGAAGCGGTAAAACGTGTGCAGCAACAGGATCAGGGATCGGCGTTGGGGACGTATTCGGCGTTTCTCGATTTAGGGCTGGGATTGACGGGTCCGGTGGCGGGGTTGCTAATTGGTCATTGGGGGATGCAGTCAGTGTATCTGGCGGCGGCCCTGATGGTGCTGGGCGCATTTGCCATTACATTGCGTCTGCAACAGCAGCACGGCCGCCAGGCAGCCGTGCAAACTGTTAATTAATACTTCTCTGGCACCACCATGTTTTCAGGAACTGGCGCGCGGCGATAATCTTCATGACGTTCGCGCGTCGGTAGCATAATGGTTTTGCTCTCGCTCTCTTCGTAGGGCACCTGTTGCAGCAGATGGCTGATGCAGTTCAGACGCGCACGCTTCTTATCCACACCTTGTACCACCCACCATGGCGCTTCAGGAATATGGGTGCGCTCCAGCATCTCTTCTTTCGCTTCGGTGTAATCCTCCCAGCGGCGACGACTTTCGAGATCCATCGGGCTCAATTTCCACTGTTTCAGCGGATCGTGGATGCGGCTCAGGAAGCGCAGCTCCTGCTCTTCATCGGTAATCGAGAACCAGTATTTGATGATCTGAATGCCGCTGCGGGTCAGCATTTTTTCGAATTCCGGCACGCTGCGGTAAAACTCTTCCACTTCGGCTTCGTTACAGAAGCCCATCACGCGCTCAACGCCTGCGCGGTTGTACCAGCTGCGGTCAAACAACACCATTTCACCGGCTGCAGGCAAGTGAGCAATGTAGCGCTGGAAATACCACTGTGTTTTCTCACGATCGTTCGGTGCGGGCAGAGCGGCGACGCGACAGGTGCGCGGGTTTAAACGCTGGGTGATACGTTTGATCACCCCGCCTTTCCCGGCGGCATCACGGCCTTCAAACAAAATCACCACGCGATGTCCGGTACGCATCACCCAATCCTGCAACTTCACCAGCTCGCCCTGCAGATGCAGCAGCTCACGGAAGTAGCGGCGGCGAAAGGCCTTATCGCCTTCCTGCTGTGGCTCACCATTATCATTGAAGCGCAGATCGTCCAGCTCCATTTCCAGCTCTTCGTCGTAGCTGTCGTAAAACTCCTGCAGCAGACGCGCATTAAAGGTCTCGCTGTGGAAGCTATTGTCGTGTGTCGCCATGACTTTTCCCCGTTACAGATGAATAAACAGAGCGTAAAGCAGCCCTGAAAGTAAGACCGAGACCGGCAGCGTCAGTACCCACGCCAGCGCGAGGTTACGAATCGTTGAGAGCTGCAGACCAGATTTGTTGGCGGCCATCGAACCGGCTACGCCTGATGACAGCACGTGGGTAGTGGAGACCGGCAAGCCGAAGACATCCGCTGCGCCGATGGTCGCCATCGCCACCAGCTCCGCACTGGCACCCTGTGCGTAGGTCAGATGAGTTTTACCGATACGCTCACCGACGGTGACCACAATGCGACGCCAGCCCACCATGGTGCCGAGGCCAAGGGCAATTGCGACCACCACTTTCACCCACATCGGGATAAAGCGCGTGGCGGCATCCAGCTCCTTCTTCACCGCAGTGAGATTACTGGCAATCTCTTCCGGCAGCGCGACTTTGGCCGATTGCAGATGTTTGATGGTTTCGGAGGCAAGATACATATCGTTACGGGTGTTGGTCACCGCCTGCGCCGGGATATTCTCCACCGCACCATAACGACGGATCTGGTCGCCGATATCGCCCAGCATCATGCCAAGGGCAGGGAGTACCTGAGGGCGGTTCTGGCTGGTGCGCACAAACTCGGTCAGTACTTCACGCGGTGCGGGCATTGCAGCCGGTGCCGGTTGCAGCGTTAGCAGTTGCTGTTCAGTGACCTGAGTTAACGCGGCCACGCGCGGGATTTGATCCGGCGGCAGCGAACGGTTCAGGGCGTAGGCAATCGGCATGGTGCCGACCAGAATCAGCATGATGAGGCCCATGCCCTTCTGACCGTCGTTTGAACCGTGGGCAAATGAGACACCGGTACAGGTCAGGATCAGCAGGCCGCGAATCCATGCCGGTGGAGGCTGATTGCCCTTTGGTGCTTCATACAGCTGGCGGTTGCGGATAAAGGCCTTCATCGCCAGCAGCAGGAGCGCCGCACAGATAAAGCCGACAATCGGCGACAGCAGCAGGGCGTAACCCACTTTGATCGCCTGATCCCAATCCACACCGCTGGTACCACTACGACCGTGCAGCAGCGCATTCGCCACGCCCACGCCGATGATCGAACCGATCAGCGTATGCGAAGAGGAGGCTGGCAGGCCGAAATACCAGGTGCCGAGGTTCCAGATGATGGCCGAGAACAGCAGCGCATACACCATGGCGAAGCCGTTGCCGCTGCCTGCCTGCAGAATCAGCTCCACCGGCAGCAGCGAGATAATGCCAAACGCCACCACGCCGCTTGAGAGCAACACGCCGAGGAAGTTGCAGAAGCCAGACCACACCACGGCCACACCCGGAGACAGCGAATGGGTATAAATCACGGTGGCGACAGCATTGGCGGTATCGTGGAAGCCGTTAACAAACTCAAAGCCGAGCGCAATCACTAAAGCCACGCCCAGCAGCAGGAACGGCGTATAGCTGGTGACAGGCGCGCCGGTCTCCTCCACGTCATTAAACAGGTTGATGGCGGTGAACAGCAGGCCGCCGCACAGCAGGATCAGGAAGATGATGCGTGAGATTTTTCCGTTGCCCTGGTTAAGATTCGGGCGTCCGTTTTGGGACGATGATGTTGATGTAGATGCAGGTAAACTGTTTTCAGCCATAACACACCCCGGTGTGGATTGACGATGCTCGATTGGCATCCGTTACCCGCAGTGTGATACGTGGTTTGTATGACAGAATGATGATCGCGATCACGCTCTGTCATCTTGCTGTAACACGGCTGTCGCAGTCTGTGGATCTGACCGCTTCGGGATCCTCACGCTGCCATGCTCCAGCCTGTCTTGCCGCTTGCCTCATTGCCGGACTTCAATAATGAAGTGGCCGGACTCATCCATGGGTATCTGTTCACGCCGGAAGCACCGCCACAGCGGCTCAACGCGCGTGAAGCTTCGCAGCTCGCGCAGCAAAATTTGCCGGAATCCTATTTTCTTTGGCTACACATCAACCTGAATCATGCCCGTGCCGAGCGCTGGGTTCAGGACCACTTTAGTGTAGACGATGATTTTTTCGATGAGATCCATTCTGCTTCACCGCGCACACGTTTGGCCCATCAAAACGATGCGCTGCTGGCGGTGCTCAATGATGTGACGTTCAGCAAAGAAGAGCGCAGCACACAGAACGCGACGTTGTGGATTTGGTGCTGTGCGCACACCATTGTCACCGCGCGTTACCGCCCGGTGGGAATGATTGAACGCATGCATCAGCAAATTGATCGTCTCCCGTTCGCCGAGCCGGATGCGATGCTGTTGTGGTTGCTGGGTGAGCAGGAAGCGCAATTGGAGCAAGTGGTGCGTCGCTCCAGTCAGGCGGTGGATGCCATTGAAGAGCGTTTGCTCAGTGCAGCGATTAAAACCAACCGCAGTGAGTTGGGCCATTTGCGCCGTATGCTACTGCGTGTGCAGCGTTTGCTGGCACCGGAACCCGCCGCGCTATTTCGTTTGTTAAATCGGCCACCAAAGTGGCTTAAGCGCGAACCGCTCAGTGAATTGCGCATCTTTACGGAAGAGTTCAGCGTGGCATTGAATGACCTGGCGGGACTGATGGAACGCATTCGCTTGTTGCAGGAAGAGATTGCCGCGAGTTTGATGGAGCAGAGTAACCGCACGCTGTTTTTACTGACGGTGATCACCGTGCTGGCGCTGCCGATTAACATCATTGCCGGCTTTTTCGGTATGAACGTGGGCGGGATTCCGCTGGCAAATAATCCGCATGGTTTCTTACTGTTGGTGATTGTGGTGCTGGTGTTTACCCTGGTGGCGGGCTGGCTGGCGCTGAGACGGCGGCGGGAATGATGCCCAGGCATCCAGGCGCGCATCAAGGGACTACCGGGCACACAGGTAACAGATCAGACCGACCACATAAGTCACAATCTTGTTGTCAGTCGATTCGGGTAATACGTTTTTGTGCCCATAAAAAAACCAGCCGCAATGGGCTGGCTTTTTACTGTATGGCGAGTCAGCGATTACAGGCTGTTGCCGGTCGCAGGTGCAGGCTGAGCAGCCGGAGCCACATCACTCTGCGGTGCAACGGCGCTGGCGCCCTGCGGGGTCATCGGCTCTTCTTTTGGCGTGGCGTCAGAAGATTCCTGAACCGGCACCGGAGCAGGCATCACTTCACCCTGCGGACCGTTAATTTTAGTCGGCATACCGTTACGTGCCTGGATAGCGTTGTTGACTGCATCCTGGTTGGTGCTGCCATCGGCAATCACTTTGGTCACAGCAGCGGTCAGCGTAATCGGCACCACTTCACGTGAGTTGAACTGCTCTTCGGTAGTAGAAAGTGGGTTGTGCACTTCTACATAGCGAGAACCGTCTGGCTCAACGGTGGCTTTCACCGGCTGATCGATAAACTGTACGCGAGTACCAACCGGCACGTTGTCGAACAGCCATTTGATGTCGTCAGCACGCAGACGCACACAGCCGTGGCTCACGCGTAAGCCGATACCGAAGTTGGCGTTAGTACCGTGAACCGCGTACAGGCGGCCGATATACAGCGCATACAGGCCCATCGGGTTATCCGGACCTGCCGGGAATACCGCTGGAATGCTTTCGCCACGTGATGCGTATTCTGCGTGCATCGCTTTGGTCGGCGTCCAGGTTGGACCGGCTTTTTTACGCTGAACCGTCGTGGTCCAGTTCACTGGCGTGTCTTTGCCCAGTTCGCCGATACCGATTGGCAGCACAACCACGGTCTTGGTGCCTTTCGGATAATAGTAAAGACGCATTTCCGCGCTGTTGATCACGATGCCTTCACGCGGGGCGTCAGGCAGGATCAACTGCTGAGGGATCACCATTTTGGTGCCCGCTTTTGGCAGATAAACATCAACGCCCGGATTGGCTTCCAGCATGTTGCTGAGGCCCATCTGGTACTGAGCAGCGAAGGCTTCCAGCGGAAGTCGGCTGTCATCAGGCACGGTGATTTCAAGGTTTTCGCCGATCAAACGGCTGTTAGCCGCTGGCAGCGGATACACTACTGCGAATGCCGACTGGCTGAACGCCGCCAGTACTAAAGCAAGTGAAGCGAACGCGCGAATGCTCTTTTTCATGTTTTTCAAGTCGTTATAGCCGTGTTTCAGGCTTGTCAGTGTGTCGAATCCATCTTGGTCTCAATGACCCGGTGCGCATTATATGTGCATAGGCGCAGTGATGGGAATCAGGATTTTCAATGGCTGATGATACTTTACTTAATTAGTGGGCATTTCCCGACCCATCTCGTTGCCGTACCGCCCAAAATGTGAATTTTCTTAAGGCTGCCACAGCGTCACTTCATTACTCAATTTACGATTGAGGAAAAATGCGGCACTGATTAACGCCAGATGCGACAGCGCCTGCGGCATATTCCCCAGCGCTTCGCCATGCGTAGTAAATTCCTCGGCGTACAATCCCAGGGGATTGGCATAGCTCAGCAGCTTTTCAAACTCAAAATGCGCCTCATGCACGCGCCCGGCCCGCGCCAGACACTCCACATACCAGAAGGAACAGGCGGCAAAGGAACCTTCACCCCCGGTTAAGGCATCGGCAGGCGTTTCGCTAATGTTATAGCGGCGCACTAAACCATCGCTCACCAGGTGGGTTTTAATCGCGTCAAGGGTGGCGATCCAGTCAGGATCGGTGGAGCTGACAAAGCGTACCAGCGGCATCAACAGCATGGATGCGTCCAGGAACTTGCCGCCGCGTGTGGCAGTGAAATGGCCCAGTTCCGGGTTCCAGAAGTTTTGCCAGATGTCGTCGCGAATTTCACTGCGCACACGATCCCAGCGCTCATACGGCATTGGCAACGAACGCTTCAGACCGAGACGCAGGGCGCGATCCAACGCCACCCAGCACATCAGGCGCGAATGCAGAAAGTGCTCCGGCTCGCCGCGCATCTCCCAGATACCGGCATCGGGCTGGTTCCAGTTGCCGCAGACATAATCAATCATGTCGGACACATGCCGCCAGCCACGCTGTGAAATGGCTTCACCGTATTTATTGGCAAGGTAAATGGCATCCATCAGTTCGCCGTAAATATCCAACTGGGTCTGCCGCCACGCATCATTGCCGATGCGCACCGGGCGCGAGTTGGCATAGCCGGAAAGATTGAGCAACTCGGTTTCATGCAGTTCGGTGCCGCTGTCCAGGCGATACATCACCTGCAGGTGTGGCGTGTCGTCATGGCTGTGCTCGACGCAACGCCCCACCCAGTGGGTGAAGTCTCGCGCTTCTTCCACATAACCCAGCCGCATCAGCGCATACATGCTGAAGGAGGCATCGCGGATCCACGAGGCGCGATAATCCCAGTTGCGCTCGCCGCCTAACTCTTCCGGCAAACCAAAGGTCGCTGCAGCCGCAATCGAACCGTGCTGTTTCGAGGTAAGTAGTTTGAGTGCCAGTGCGGATCGCGTCACCATCTCCTGCCAGCGTCCGCGATACGTGCTGTGGCTGCTCCAGCGCCGCCAGTAGGCCAGTGTGTCGCTGAAGCACTGTTCAGTGGCAATCTCCGCCACGAAGGGATCGTCATCGCTGCCAAATACAAACTCAGCAGATTCCCCGGCTTTGAGGGTAAATTCGGCAACTGCACTGTGGTTTTCACGGGTCATCACCACCGTAGCACTCAGCCGTAACGCGGGCTGGCCTTCGGCAAGAAAGGCCACGCCACCGGGGCGCAGTTCGGTATGGGTTTCAGCACGGGCATAATCATGGCGCGGGGCGCACAGCAAATTGAAGGTGGCCGAGCCGCGCACCATTTTGACCCGACGTACCAGTCGCGGCACTTTATTGGGCTGGTCACAGATCGGCATGTAATCGGTGATCTCCGCCACGCCCGCATCGCCCAACCAGCGCGTCTGTAAAATATTGGTGTCCGGCAGATAGAGCTGCTGCTGGCGCGCATTTTTCCAGTCGGGTGCCAGTGAGAACAGACCGGCATCATCGCCATCCAGCAACGCAGCAAACACGGACGGGCTATCCAGATCCGGCCAGCAGAGATAATCGATGGTGCCCTCATTGGCGATCAATGCACAGGTCCGTAAATCCCCAATCACGCCGTGATCATCAATTCTGCGTTTAATTTTGCTCATCCTGCCTCCTTGACTGCATCTGATTGTTAACTATAGACGAAAGGGTTTTTTCGGCTGACCCGAGGCACAGATCGATAACTTCTATACTGTGAGGACACCCATCACGCAGGAGAATGTTATGGCACTGGGCAAACAGAAAGTGGCCGTGGTTACCGCATCCGATTCCGGCATTGGCCGCAGCTGTGCCGTCATGCTGGCTGAAGCGGGCTACACGTTAGGGATCACCTGGCGCTCAGATGAAGCGGGGGCGCAGGAAACAGCGCGACTGGTCGAAAGTAAAGGGCAAACCGCACAGGTGCGACAGCTGGATCTCTCCGATCCGCAAGAAGGGGGCAAGCAACTGGCGCAGCTCATCAATTCACTGGGTCGCATTGACGTATTGGTCAACAATGCGGGCGTGATGATGAAAGCCGATTTTCTCGACGTCACCTTTGAAGATTGGCGGAAAACGTTCAGCGTCGATGTGGATGGTTCATTTATCTGCGGACAGATCGCCGCCCGCCATATGGTCGATCAGGGCGATGGCGGGCGCATCATTAACATCACTTCAGTGCATGAACACACTCCATTGCCGGATGCCACCGCTTACACCGCGGCGAAACATGCGCTCGGCGGTCTGACCAAATCGATGGCGTTGAGTTTGTTGCCCCATCACATTCTGGTGAATGCGGTTGCACCGGGCGCGATTGCCACTGCGATGAACCATCTGACTGACGATCAGGCGCGCAGCACACGTATGCCGGAAATTCCGATTGGACGGCCCGGCGATACGCGTGAAGTGGCAAGTTTAGTCGCGTGGTTGTGTTCGGAATGGGCGACCTATACCACCGGACAATCGTTTATTGTTGACGGTGGCTTTATGTTGGCCAACCCGCAGTTTAAAGGTTATCACCACTAATCCGCCCGGCGGCGGTTCCAGCGGCGAATCACGTAACGCAGCGCGATGCCGAACACAATCGCCGCCACCAGCCACAGCAAATGTTTAAGATGCTGGTCGAGTTTATGCAGCCACGGAGTAATGATCTCCCCGGCGAAGTAACCCAGGGTGACAAAGATCAGCGACCAGAGCGCGGCGCCTATCACGTTGAGCACAAAGAAGCGCAGCGGTTTTAACCGGCTGGTACCGATGATGATCGGGCCAATAATGCGGAAGCCGTACATAAAGCGCACGCCAATCACAAACAGACTCGGGCGCTTCTGAATCAGGCGATTGGCTTTACGAATGGTATCTTCATGTTTACGGAAACGGCGCAGAATGCGCGTACCGTAGCGACGGCCCAGCCAGAACAGCAGCTGATCGCCGATAATTCCTCCCACCATCGCGGCCAGCACCACGCCGGTGAAGTGCAGCAGGCCTTCATGCGCCGCCACGCCGCCCAGCAGGGTAAAAGTTTCCCCTTCCGCGATACAGCCAATCAGCAACGCCAGATAGCCGTACTGCGTAATTAATCCATTGATATCGAGATGCAAATTTTCCTCCCTGTCGCGAGTGATTCAGGTAACAGTTTATACGCCAGCGGCTTTTTTTGTGCCGCTGTCCGCAAAAACAGCCGCGCCGATTATACTTGAAGGGAAGCTGCCTGAGTGAGACAGCCTGATCGCTGAAGTGGCAGCCCGTCGCATCAGAGGAGTGATTTTATGAATCATGTCTGGGGTCTTCTGGCGCATCCTAACCAGGAAATGCGCGATATCAAGCAAGAAAACGAGAGCGTTTCGCACCACTACACCCACCATGTTTTGATGATGGCAGCGATCCCGGTGATCTGTGCCTTTATCGGTACCACACAACTGGGCTGGAATCTGGGCGAAGGGCAGTTCGTGCAACTCAACCTGCTGACCGGCATCGGCCTCGGCATTCTTTTCTATCTGATTATCTTAGGCGGCGTGGCGGTGATGGGCCGCGTCATTCATTGGATGGCGCGCGATTATCCGCAGCGTCCCAGCATTCAGCGCTGTACCGTGTTTGCTGGCTATGTCGCTACCCCGTTATTTATTAGTGGGCTGGTGGCACTTTATCCGCTGGTGTGGCTGTGCGTGTTGGTCGGCGCAGTGGCGTTACTCTATACCGGTTATCTGCTTTACGTCGGCATTCCAGTGTTCCTCAATATTGATCGTGAAGAGAGCATGCGCTTCTCAGGATCGACACTGGCGATTGGTGTGCTGGTGTTTGAAGTGCTGCTGGCACTGACCGTGGTGTTGTGGGGTTACGGACCACGATTGTTCTAACCTGCAATGATACCGTGAACGGGAGGCCATTAGGTCTCCCGTTTTTTTAACGCTCAGAAACAATCTACCTAAGAAATTTCGCAGATAAGCGCGTATTATGCTGCTGCCAGCCCGCATCCCGTCTGGTTTGATGCGCGCGGCCTGTGTCTTAAACACGGCGCAAAACTCCTTACCGGATTTTTTTGACACGATGTCTGTAAAAATGCGTATTTCCTTGCTGTCGCTGGCGCTATTTGTCGCCGCACCGGCAGCTGTCACTCCGGCACTGGCCGCGCCTGCTGCGCTGTCTAATCTGGCGCCGATTGCCCAACCGCAAATCGCCTCCGGCAGTGCCATGATTGTCGATCTTGAAACCAATAAAGTGCTGTTCTCCAGCCATCCGGATCGTGTGCGGCCTATCGCGTCACTCACCAAGCTGATGACTGCAATGGTGGTGCTGGATGCGAAACTGCCGATGGACGAGATGCTGTCGGTGGATATCAGCCACACGCCAGAGATGCGCGGTGTGTTCTCGCGCGTCAAATTGAACAGTGAAATCAGCCGCCGCAATATGCTGCTGCTGGCGCTGATGTCATCGGAAAACCGTGCTGCCGCCAGCCTGGCGCATCACTATCCAGGTGGCTATGACGCCTTTATCCGCGCGATGAATGCCAAAGCGCGTGCGCTGGGCATGACGCATACCCACTATGTTGAACCGACAGGTTTGTCGATTCACAACGTCTCCAATGCGGAAGACTTGATCAAGCTGGCAAAAGCCACGCGTCAATATCCGTTGATTGGTGAACTGAGCACCACCAAAGAAGATACGGCGGTGTTTAAGCATCCGAACTATGCGCTGCCGTTCCGTAATACCAATCACCTGGTGTACAAAAACGACTGGCGTATCGCATTGACTAAAACCGGTTATACCGATGAGGCCGGCCACTGCCTGGTGATGCGCACGGTGATCAATAACCGTCCGGTGGCGCTGGTGGTGCTGGATGCGTTTGGCAAGTACACCCACTTTGCCGATGCCAACCGTCTGCGCGACTGGCTGGAAACCGGCAAAGCGGCGCCGGTTCCGGCAGCGGCGCTGGCCTACAAGAAGCAGAAATCGTCGCAAACGGCCAGCAACGAGTAATCACGACGTCTGTTTCCCTTCACAGATGCACAATGGATTGTGCGTCTGTGAGTGCTTCCGATTGGCGGGATAAGTACTCCCGAATGACCAAAAAAATCCCTAATCGTCAGCACCAATGTTTTCGCGCTTCATTCCTATAGTTTCCGCTTCGGCTACGCTCTACACTGGCCGCCATCTAAAGTTAACTGGCATTTATCGGCTGTCATTGCGCTGGAATCTCACTCATATGTACAAGCTTCGTTCGCTATTTACCCCATTTATACTGCTGCTGGTGCTGTTAAGCCCGGCACTGAGCTACGCGGATGACAACACTGCCGCCGCGGCTCAGCAAGAGGACGCCGCACCAAAGGTCAATCCTGCGGTTGAGCTGCCGAAAATGCAGAAAATCCTCGACAAGATTAAAGGCCAGGTGTCAGGCGATACCAATGAGAGCCAGCTCAACCAGCTCAATGAGATGGCGCTGGAGCTATCCGGTAACGCAGAAACTTTAGGCCAGGCGCTGATCCCGCAGCGTCAGCAACTGGATGCGCAGCTAGCGGTGCTGGGGCCGGCACCGAAACCGGACAGTGGCGTGAAAGAAACGCCGGAAGTGACGCGCAAACGCGCCTCGCTGGAGAGCCAGAAAAGTAAACTGGACGATCAAATCAAGCAGGCCGATGGCATTAAAAATGGCGCGCTGGTGCTTTCCTCCCAGATCGTCAACCTGCGCCGTGACCAGTTGAAGAGCCAGCTGGCGCTGAACTCCGGTAGCATCCTGGGGCCGCGCTTTTGGGCGCCCATGGTCAGCCGTCAGGATTTAGATGGCGAGAAAATCAGCGATTTTATCGCTGAATTGCAGGACACCGCTGCACTCTCCTGGGAGCCTGGTTGGCGCTTTGGCACTATCGGCTGGTTGATTGCGGCCATGCTGGTGATGACGCTGGGGCGTCGTTACAGCGAAGAGTTTCTCGCCTGGGTGAGCATCCACAAAATGCCGGAAGGGCGTTTGCGCCGTAGTTTCCTGGCGGCAGCGATTGCGCTGACCACCTTGGCCGCGGTGGTGCTGACCTTTAACTTTATCGCGCTGGCGTTTACCCGCCGTGATGAAGTCTCGACTGACGTGCAGGATTTTGTTGAGCGTTTGGTACAACTCAGCGTCTATTGCGGTTTGATTGCCGGCTTGGGCCGAGCTTTCCTGTCGACGCGCCGTCCGAGCTGGCGATTGCCAAGCATCTCCAATGAAGTCGCGCAGGCGCTGAAGCCGTTCCCGCCGATTACCGCTGCTCTGGTGTTTATTTTCCAGACCGCAGAGTCCTTTAACTACAGCGTCGGCACCAGCCTGAACACCACCATCTTCGCCAACGGCCTGACGGCGCTGCTGATCGGTACCACTGGCCTGGCGATTAGCATGCGTACCAACCGCGTGCGCCGTCGCCTGGCGCAAGAGGGGAATCCACCGGAAGCGCGTCCCACGATCGTTGGGCTGGTTCAGCTGGCGTTGACCCTGACCGCGCTGGCGATTCTGATTTCGTTGATCATCGGTTATGTCACGCTGGCCCGCTTCCTCGGTTATGAGGTGATTTGGTGCGGCATTCTGTTTGGCTCGTTCTACTTCCTCAGCCATTTGATCAATGACGGCTGTGAAAGCCTGTTTTCTACTAACAACGCCACCGGCAAACGTCTGCAGACCTCGTTAAACATTGATGAACGCCATCTGCAGCAGGCGGCTACGCTGCTGGGCGCAGTTGGTAAAACCGCACTGATCGGTATTGTGGTGCTGGCGCTGCTAAACGGCACCTTCGCCTCTTCAACGCCGATCGAGCTGATTCAGAAAGTGATTGAGTTCTGGGGCGGCAAAGGGCTGGAGTCGTTGAACATCGTGCCGGCGCATATGGTGAATGCCATTCTGTGTCTGGTGGTGGGCATCTACGTGCTGCGTTCGGTGCGTCGCTGGCTGGATAAAGATTTCCTGCCAAAAACCACCATGGACGTGGGCATGCGTGTGTCGCTGGTGACGCTGTTCAGCAATATCGGCTATGTGCTGATCATTCTGCTGACGCTGTCGATTATGGGCCTGCAGTGGAACAAACTGGCGTGGATCGTCAGTGCCTTGTCGGTCGGTATCGGTTTCGGCTTACAGGAGATCGTGAAGAACTTTATCTCCGGTTTGATTCTGTTAACCGAGCGCCCGGTAAAAGTGGGCGATCTGGTGAGTATCAGCGGCATTGAAGGGGATATTCGCCGTATCAATGTGCGCGCCACCGAGATTCAGCTGAGTGATAAATCCACGGTGATTGTGCCGAACTCACAGTTCATCTCACAGAACGTGCGTAACGCCACCATGGGCAATGCACAGGGTGTTGTGACCATTATGTTGACCTTCCCGCTGGATATTGATCCGGTGCGCGTGCGTGAGATTCTGCTGGAGGTTTACCAGGAGAACGAGCGCATTCTGGACACGCCTGAGCCATCCGTCTCATTCAAGGATTTGACCTCTGCGGGCATCGTGTTGAGCGTCACCGGCAACGTGGCGGGCCAGCGTCAGATCTCCAGCGCTAAGAGTGACCTGCTGTTCGATATTCTGACGCGCCTGCGCAAAGAGGGCATTGTGCTGTCCACACCGCAGACGATGATCATTGAACGTCGAGCCGTGCCAGCGGCCACGCAGGAAGAGGGCGAGCAACTGCCATAATCACAACGGTGGCTGAGTGCGGGCCCGAGCACCTCTGCTGCTGCCGGGCCGTCCTCGCGCCGCTGACGCGGTGCCTTCGGCTTCCACGCCGTGCCTACGGACCGTTCGGGTAAGGCCATCCAGGCCAACCCGAACTGCCAGTCGCATCCCTGCGCCTGGCTCCTGGCCCATCGTAAAAGCCTCAGCGCTGCGGATTGCCCCTTGCATCAGCAGAGGTGCTCTGGCCTCAACAATTGTGCCCTTTTTAACAGCACGCACTGAAGCTTAAGAGCAGGCTGGTGCCGTACAGGGGCTGGCAATCCGCAGCGCTGAACGCAATGAGTCTGCCAGGATAGCCCGAAGGACGCGGGCGTAAGGCGGGGCGGCACAGGAAGTGCCATCCCCCGCCGTTCCGTGAGGCAGACGAATGAAGTGAAGGGACCGCGTAGCGGCGCGAGGACCGCCAGCCCCTGTACGGCACCAGACTGCGTTATCACCCGGCGCGAGGACAGCCAACCCATGAACGACACCAGCGTGCGTTATCACTTGACGATTACCTGACAGGTATTACAGCTCTCAGGACGTCCATATGTACTTTCAAGCCTTAACCGCCCAACCTTTCTGTTTGCTGGTTTTACCGATCCCCGGATTAAAGGTATTGGTCGGATCCAGCTGACGATAAAACGCCTGCAACTGCGGTTTTGCCTGATACAGATGCCCGACGTTATGCTCAGCCGGATACTCGGCACCGCGTTCGCTGAGGATCGCCAGCATCTTCTCCTTCAACGCATGCGCATCCACGCCTTTCTTCACGATGTAATCCTGGTGGAAGACATGACAGAAGAAGTGGCCGTAATAAAGGCGATGGCTCAGATCGTTGTCGAACTCGGCGGGTAAGCGCTCAAACCAATCCTGATCGTTACGGCGCAGCGCGATATCCAGCGCCAGAATATCTTCCACTTCATCCGCATGCACCGCGTGGTAGCGCACCGCGGCACCGGCAGCGGCGAAGCGATGCAGGAAAGCATGTGCGCCTTCCTTGCCGTCACAGGCAAAGAACTCGCCACCGCCTTCGCGGAAGTATTCGTGCAAATACTCCTGCGCTTCCGCTACGCCTTCACCGGACATTTTCAGCATCAGGTGATGCTCAAACTTATCGCGATACTGCTTCATGCGTTTCGGCAGATGCGCAGGTAACCAACCGCTGATGCGTTGCAATACGCGATCGGTGAAGTGCGGTTTCACAAAACTCAGCTTACCCAGCCAGGCATCCACCCGACCTTTCAGCGTGAAGAACAGCGGCATTTTGTCGGTGCCGAGCTTGTCGATCATCACAAAAGTGTCTTTGCCGTACACTTCGGCGATATCGAAAATGTCGCGGTGCATGTATTCGCCCGCTACCGGTAAGTTTTTAAACTCGGCCAGAATATGGCGGCGCAGATCGCCCAATACCACAGGATCGTTAGTGCCAATATAAAACACCTGCTGCTTCGGTTCGCTGGGGAAGGTATCAAGACGCACGGCGAATACCGCCAGTTTGCCCGCGCAACCCGAAGCCTCGAACAGGCGGCGCTCATCGGCGTTGAAGCGAGCGGGTGTATCCGCATGGATATCGCGCACGCGTTCTGCATATTCATGATCTGAAGCATGACGTTCATCCCAGCGCACATCGCTCTGCTGCCAGCGATCGTCATCCAGTCGACCGAGCATCTCTTCCGGCGAGTGGCCGAGATCCATGCCGAGATGATTGACCAGCTTCAGTTTGCCGTCGGCATCAATCTGCGCATAAAGCGCCATTTCGCTGTAGGCCGGGCCGCGCTTGATCAGCGAACCACCCGAGTTATTACAAATCCCGCCCATCACCGATGCACCGATGCATGAGGAACCGATCACCGAGTGTGGTTCACGTCCCAGCGGCTTAAGGGCTTTTTCCAGCTGATAAAGGGTGCTGCCAGGGAAGGCCAGAATCTGATTGCCGCCCTCGATCAGCTGCAATTTATCGAGGCGCAAGGTGCTGATGATCACCACCGGGCGATCGTAATCATTGCCGTTAGGCGTGGAGCCTTCGGTCAGGCCGGTGTTGGCGGCCTGCATCAGAATCACCGCATCGGCCTGCACCAGCGCCTGCAATATCCGCCACAATTCCAGCAAGGAGCCGGGGAACACCACCGCTAGCGCATCGCCTTCACCGGAGCGGAAACCCTTACGATAGCGTGCGGTTTGTTCCGCCTCAGTTAACAGGTGTGAAGGGCCGACGAGGCGGCGCAGTTCAGCCAGCAGTGTAGGGTATGAGGTGTTGTTATTCATGAACCTGTCCTTGTCGTTAACGTTGCGCATCTACTTTAGCACGCGTCAACGGCATGGTCGCGGTGTGACATCGGTGGCTACCTGCTATCCTGAACTTATGGCACACTGCCCCGGTTATTTCGATATTGCGCAGTCACTTAAGAGAACCCGACCTGATGAAATGGATTTGCTCTGTTAGCCTCGCTGTTTCCCTTGCCATGCAGCCTGCCTTCGCAGATGACCTGTTTGGCCCCCATCCGATGACGGAACAGGCGCGTGACGCCTTTGTTAACCAGCTGCTCGGCAAAATGACCCTTGATGAAAAAATCGGGCAGATGCGCTTGATCAGCGTGGGGCCAGACACGCCAAAAGAGGCGGTGCGCGACATGATCCAGCACGGTCAGGTTGGCGCAATCTTCAATACCGTCACGCGTCCGGATATTCGCGCGATGCAGGATCAGGTGATGCAACTCAGCCGCCTGAAAATTCCATTGTTCTTCGCTTACGACGTGGTGCACGGTCAGCGTACTATTTTCCCGATCCCGCTCGGCCTCGCGGCCAGCTGGGATCTGGATGCGATCGGTGAAGTCGGCCGCATCTCCGCTTATGAAGCCGCCGACGATGGTCTCAATATGACATGGGCGCCGATGGTGGATGTTACGCGCGAGCCGCGCTGGGGACGCGTGTCTGAAGGCTTCGGAGAAGACACTTTCCTGTCCTCGCAAATGGGCAGCGCGATGGTGAAATCCATGCAGGGCAAAAGCGCCGCTGACCGTTATTCGATCATGACCAGCGTGAAGCACTTCGCTGCCTATGGCGCAGTGGAGGGCGGGCGTGATTACAACACCGTCGATATGAGCCCACAGCGTCTGTTCCAGGACTATTTGCCACCGTACAAAGCCTCGCTGGATGCCGGCAGCGGCGGCGTGATGGTGGCGCTTAACTCGCTCAACGGTACGCCTGCTACGGCGGACGGTTGGTTGCTGAAAGACCTGCTGCGCGGTGAGTGGAAATTCAAAGGCATTACCATCAGCGATCATGGCGCGATCAAAGAGTTGCTGAAGCACGGCGTGGCTAGCGATCCGCAGGATGCGGTGCGTATTGCGCTGAAGTCCGGCATCGATATGAGTATGAGCGATGAGTACTACAGCAAATACTTGCCTGGGCTGGTAAAGAGTGGCGCCGTTACCATGGCGGAGATCGACGATGCCGCGCGTCACGTGCTGAACGTCAAATATGATATGGGCTTGTTTAACGATCCCTACAGCCATTTAGGGCCGAAAGGCAGCGATCCGCAGGACACCAATGCCGAGAGCCGTCTGCATCGTGCTGAAGCGCGTGACGTGGCGCGTAAGAGCATCGTGCTGCTGAAAAACTGGCATGAAACCTTACCGCTGAAAAAAGACGCCACCGTGGCGCTGGTGGGGCCATTGGCCGATAGCCAGCGCGATATTATGGGCAGCTGGTCAGCCGCGGGCGTGGCGAAACAGTCGATTCCGCTGCTGCAGGGGGTACGCAATGCGATGGCGGGCAAAGGCACCGTGCTGTATGCCAAAGGGGCCAACATCACTGATAACAAAGGTATTCAGGACTTCCTCAACCTCTACGAACAGGCAGTTAGCGTGGATAAACGCTCGCCGCAGGAATTGATTGATGAAGCCGTTGCCCAGGCGAAGAAAGCGGATGTCGTGGTCGCCGCTGTGGGTGAAGCGCAGGGGATGGCGCATGAGGCCTCCAGCCGCAGTGACCTGGTGATTCCGCCAAGCCAGCAAAAACTGCTGGCGGCGCTGAAAGCGACCGGTAAGCCGCTGGTGATTGTGTTGATGAACGGTCGTCCGCTGACAGTCGTCAACGAAGATCATATGGCTGATGCGATGCTCGAAACCTGGTTCAGCGGCACCGAAGGGGGGAATGCGATTGCGGACGTGTTGTTTGGCGATTACAACCCATCGGGCAAACTGCCGATGTCCTTCCCGCGTTCTGTAGGCCAGCTGCCGATCTACTACAACCACTTGCCAACCGGTCGTCCGTATAACTTCGCGAAGCCGAACAAGTACACCTCGCATTACTACGATGCGGTGAACGGCCCGCTGTATCCGTTTGGTTACGGTCTGAGCTACACCACTTTCACCGTTTCGCCGGTGAAGATGTCCGCTAAAACCATGCCGCGCACCGGCGCGGTGGAAGCCAGCGTCACCGTCACCAACACCGGCAAGCGTGATGGTGCCACAGTGGTGCAGATGTATCTCAACGATCCAGTGGCCAGCATCAGCCGTCCGGTGCAGGAGCTGCGTGGCTTCAAACGCATCATGCTGAAAGCGGGCGAGTCGCAGACCGTGAGCTTTAAGATTGACGTCGATGCGTTGAAATTCTGGAACCAGAAAATGCAGCATGTCGCCGAGCCGGGCAAATTCAACGTGATGATTGGCCTCGATTCGGTACGCACGCAAGACGGGCAGTTTGATTATCTGTAAGCGTTAGTGCGATTTGGCACAGGGTCAGCAGGAATGCTGTCCCTGTAATGCTATGCTGGCGGGGTGTTGTCAGGTTGACCTAAAAACCGATCTGACAACGCCATGCTTGCCAGGTTTTCAGGATTGGCCTGAGTGCTGATCCTGCAATGCTTTGCTTGCCAGATTTTTACAGGGTTGGCATTTATGCCTGCTACGTCAATCAGCTCATCATCCAGACACCATGAATCTTCGTAACCGCATCCAGCAGCAAGTCTTTCGTCTTAACGGCCTCGCACTCAACGAATTCGATATTTCGCAGCCGCTGGGCGATCCGGGTTTGTTTGGCCCTGACCATGTGATCTGGCGCGTGCACGGCGACTTTCCTTCGATGTTGTGTGGTGGCATTAGCGCCTTGATGCTGCAAATGCTGCATCCGGCCGCGCTGGCGGGTGTGTGGGATCACTCCAATTTCCGTCAGGACATGCTGGGCCGTCTGCGGCGCACCAGCCAGTTTATCGCCGTCACCACTTTTGGTAACACGGTAGACGCCAATATCCTGATTGAACGCGTTAAACGCATCCATCTGCGTGTTACAGGTATCGATAATGCCGGGCAACCTTATGCTGCCAGCGATCCGCATCTGCTCACCTGGGTGCACGTCGCCGAAACCAGCCGTTTCCTCGCCGCGCATCTGCGCTATAAAAATCCGCAGCTCTCACTGGCCGAGCAGGATCGCTATTACGATGAAGCGGCGCTCATCGCCGAAGCACTGGGCGCGGAAAAGGTGCCGAAAACGGTGCAGGCGGTGGAGGCTTATCTGCAGGCCATGCGCCCGGAACTGATTTGCGATGAACGCACGCTGGAAGTGATGCAGCTATTAATCAATGCACCGGCCCCAAGCTGGCAGGCGAAACCGGCGATGCGGGTGATGCTAAAAGCCGGGATGGGGTTGTTACCGGACTGGGCGCAACAGCAAATTCAGCAGCCGATTAGCCCGTTGACACAGTGGCGCGTGGATAAAGAGATCGCGGTGATTGCCGGTTTGCTGCGCTGGTCGATTCAGCGCGGGGCTTATTCCCGCGCCATGCAACGCATGGGACGCTAACGCTACAAATGCAGCTCGTCCTGCTTTTTGGTGTAGGTGCGCGGTGTGCGGGCTTCACGTTTAAGGGTGAGCTGGCGCTGCTGATAATGATGAAGCAGCATCCCTAATCCCACTCCCAGCAGCGCTAATGGCAGCAAGCTGTAGTAAATGTCGATGGGTAACAACACCAATAGCACCGCACCACCGAGTATAAGCGTGAGCGCTGACATCACCCATGTATAGCGAAGAAACAGCCACACTAAAATCGCGAAAATCACGACATCGCGCAGGTTCAAATCGAGGTTTTGCAGCACCATGCTGAGCAGCTCCGTAAGGAGGAATGTGCAGACAATAGCATGCGAGGCGGCAAATGAATCGCGAATTAATTTGAAGTTTGTCAGGGCGTTGTGCTGGCATTCATCAATCATTCTCACGCTTCCTGACTGCACTTTGAGAGTTTTACCCTTGTGTCACATGGTGCGAGTGCCGATCCTGCTCTATTCTCAGGGAAAATGGATCCCTCAAGGCTTTGTCGAGGCGTTATGACACACCAACCTCTGATTGCTGAGGTGCCAAATCAGCAAAACACACTGACCGCCATCGTCGAACAGGATGCGCGCACGGCCTACTTTTACATCTGGCCCAACGATCTGTTTCGCAGTCAGTATGCGGTGCGCGGCTGCTGGCTGCGCAATCTGTTGCCTGCACCGGCGCGTGAAGATCGTGAAGCGATGGAGCAGGGCATTGCGCCTTTGCTCAGCGCAGAGTATTGCCGCACCTTAGAAGCCGAACCGATGCTCGATCCTGCCGGTCTACAGATTTTGTGGGAACCGAGTGATGACGGTGCAGCCCTGTGGTATTACGGCCAACTGCTGGCGGTGATCCCCGGCTGGAGTCTGTATCAGGATAAGCAGGTGAGTTTCTCTGCTGGCTGCATCAAAGAGAATCGCCTGACCGCACCGCTCGGATCCGCTTCCACCAATGATTACTATGCACGCGCCGAGCAGCAGCGCCACTTCTGGCGTGACTGGCATGACGGCCATCTGTGGGATGTCGTGCAGCATGAGCTGATGCAGTGCTACCAGGCGCAGTTTGGTGAGTCGGTAAAGTATTACGCTATCGATCAAGGGAGCTGGCCGCCAATGGCCATCTCTCAGCACTGGCACAATGGCGTGTGGGTTTTTCTCACGCTGGGTATGGGGATTCGACCCATGCCGCAGGTGGATTATCTGTTTGATGAGCTGGCTCCGCAGTACCGCCGTGTTGAGCTGGCGATGGCAGTAGACGGTGAAGTGATGACCGAAGCCAACGCGGTGCAGATGGCCAGTGCGCTGGCGGAATTCGCGCACCTGCCGTGGGCGCGTCTGACGTGGATTGGCGAAGGTCACACGCTGGCATCGGAAGTGGCGCCAGTGGGCTTCGAGAGTTTCTTGCTGGCCAATGGCCTGGCACCGGAAGCGGCACAATTTCGTTTACCTAAACGCGATGGCGATCGACCGAATCTGCTGTGGGCGACACCGATCACCGAAGCGGAACGTCAGTTTGCTCAGGCCGACGATCGCGGTGGACAACAGCTGCTGCAGCGTTTGCAGGCAGAAGGTAATGACCATATATTTCGGCCACGTCAGGAAGTGGTGGATCCGCCGCAATAGCCCTCTCTGCGGGCGGTTGCCCGCACCCTGATGAGTAAGCGCAACGTTAGTCACCCTCCTAATGATCACCTAAATCAACTATTTGCATTTTTGTGATCTTGCTCACCTCAAGTTCCTCTGTAACACGCCGTTAACCTCGATCAGGCAACTCGCCAACCAGGGTAAGGGCACACTGATGTTAAAAACTACACAATCTCGTTTTACCGCGACGTTGGTCGCATTTTTCGTGGTGCTGATGCTGGTTACCGTGGTGGTGATCAATCAGTTTGTGGCACCGCAGTTGAGTCAAAACGAAAGCCGATTAGTGCGCTATGAGGTGGATGGCCTGGCGGGACGTATTGTCGAACAGATGAACCGCGTGCAGGCGCAGCAACGTGCCATTACCGAAGCCGCAGGCGTGATGGATAGCGCGGCCATCGACAACTTGCTGCCGGCGCTGGTGAACCAGTATCAGGACAGCAACGTGTTTGGCGGTGGTATCTGGCCGCTGCCTAATCGCCGCGATCCGGCGAAGGAAAAAGACAGTTCGTTCTTCGCCCGTAACGCCAGCAACCAGTTACAGGTCAACACTTACTGGAACTCCGATGCAGCGGACAAATACTGGGAGCAGCCGTGGTACAAAGACGGTATGGCCGCGGCCAAAGGGCAATGTGCCTGGGCTAAAGCCTATCAGGATGCGGCCAGCCCGCAGCCGCGTACCAACTGTGCGATGGCGATTTATCGTGATGGCACGGTGTGGGGGGTATCAACCATCGACGTAACGCTCGGTTTCTTCAACCAACTGGCGAAACAGATGGGCGACGCCATTCACGGTCGTGTGTTGATCGTTGAAGCGGATGGCAAAGTGGTGGGCAACGCCGCACTGCTGGAAGGTGCACCGAAGCTGGAAAATCTCGCGGATACGCAGCTGCCGATGGCGGGTGCGCTGAAAGGTTTGCTGAGCAAGGCAGGTCATCAGCCTACGCAAACCACCTTTAAAGGCGAAGATGGCGAGCACACGCTGTTCCTGCAGGCGATTGCCGGTAGCCCGTGGTATCTTGCCAGCGATGTGCCATCCAGTTTGCTGGATGCGCAAACCCACAGCATGCTGACTCGCCTGGGCCTGGTGCAGATCCCGCTGGCGGTGATCCTGCTGCTGGTGCTGCTCGGCTTTGTGCGCGCCATGATGAAACGTCTTAGCCTGCTGAACCGCAATATCGAAGCCCTGTCGACCGGCGGCGCGGATTTAACTCAGCGTCTGCCTGCCAGCAACAGCCCGGAATTTAACGCGGTGGCGCAAAGTTTTAACCAGTTTATTGAGTATCTGCAGGGGCTGATGCGTCAGGTGGGCGACAGCGCACTGGCGATTACCTCTGCCTCGCGTGAAATTGCCAGCGGCAATGCCGATCTGTCTGCGCGTACTGAATCGCAGGCGAGTTCGATTGTTGAAACCGCCGCGTCAATGGAAGAGCTGACTGGCACGGTACGTCAGAACGCTGACAATGCTACCCACGCCAATCAGCTGGCGGACGGTGCCTCGCAGGTGGCGGCGCGCGGAACGGACGTGGTGCGTCAGGTGGTCACCACCATGGGCGCGATTAATCACTCATCCCGTAAAGTGGTGGATATCATCAGCGTGATTGACAGCATCGCCTTCCAGACCAATATCCTCGCACTTAACGCGGCGGTGGAAGCGGCCCGAGCGGGTGAGCAGGGGCGTGGATTTGCCGTGGTGGCGTCAGAAGTGCGAAATCTGGCGCAGCGCTCCGCTAACTCAGCGCGTGAGATCAAGAAGCTGATTGAAGAGTCAGTGGCGAATATCGATACCGGCAGCCAGCTGGTGGAACAAGCCGGTCAAACCATGGATGAGCTGATGCAGGGCGTGAGCAGCGTGACCACCCTGATGAGCGAAATCATGTCCGCCAGTCGTGAGCAGAGTATGGGCATTGAGCAGGTTAATCTGGCAATCACGCAGCTGGATGGCAGCACCCAGCAGAATGCCGCGCTGGTCGAGCAGGTGTCGGCTGCCGCGCGCGCCATGGAAGAGCAGAGCGTGCAGCTCGAGCTGGTGGTGCAGAGCTTTAAGTTGTAAGAAAAACGGTGCGCAAGGAGTGCGCACCTGCTGTAGCGTTGAAAGCTGTCTGTTGACGGACCGGTGATAACGCAATCTGGTGCCGCTCAGGGGCCGGCGGTCCTCGCGCCGCTGACGCGGTACCCTCACGGAAACGCGTTGCGGATCTCTTCTCGTGCCGCATGGCGGGTGGCATTCGCCACCGTGCCGCGATCCACCAGTTTTCCCTGCAACAACAGATTGTAAATCGACGACTGCGGACGATTAAGGCGATTCTGGATCAGCTGGATTGCCTCATAACCCAGTTCACGGCACGGCACCGCGAAGCCGGTGATGGGCATCTCCGGCGATCCCTCCAGTCGACTGGCTAGATCCGTGGTCATCAGCGAAATATCTTCGGGAATGCGCAAACCGCGCGACAGCAGGGCGTTCTGCACGCCGGTGATAATGCCTTTGCCGCCGGGCAGAATCACATCTGGCCACTGATCGCGTGGGTGCGTATCCAGCCAGTGATTCAGTGCGATCTCGGTGTCCTGCGAGGAGTAGGCTTCGATGACGATCAAATCCTGCTGGGCATTAAACGGCATATGAAAATGGCGATAGGCGTCTTTGATCCCCTCCAGGCGCAAAAACAGTGTTTCCCTCCGCAGACAGGTCACAGTCAATACCCGGCGATGGCCTTGCTCAAACAGATGCTGCATGGCGCTAAAGCCAATTGCCCGATGATCGGGTGACACCGCATCCAGCCGCATATCTTTATCGCGTGAGTTGATCAGCACACAGGGTTTACCGAGTGACGCCGCCAGACTGAAGATCGCTTGATCGTCGGTGCCGATAATGATGATGGCGCTGATGTTTTTTGCTCCGGCTTTTTCCAGAAACAGCTTCACATCGGCGCGCTGTTCCTCCAGTGGGCAATAGCTGATATGCACATCATGCGATGCGCAGGCCTCGGCGATTCCGCGCGTCACCTCATGGTAAAAATGATCGCCACGCGGCGTGAAAGTGCGCCCTGGGGCAAACACCACAATCTCATTGATCAGCAGGCGACCACTCACCATCTCCTGCAATACACCTAGCCTGCGCGCACAGTCGACAATCGCCTCACGCGCTTTTTCGCTAGTGTAGGATTTCCCGCTCAACACGCGTGAAACCGTACTCACCGAGTAGCCGGTGATTGCTGAAATTTCGTCCATCCTGAGCTTGCCGGCCATAGTGTGATCCCCATCCCAATCAATTTTTGCAAATTTTTGCAGACGCAGTGGACTGATATTAAGACGGTTTTACATTTGGTTCACAAACTCCTGTATCGCTCTGCGAGCATTCTCACAAAAACAGATTGTCCGACCCGCAGCGCTTTTTTATGTTCCTCGCAGACACCTCAACAGCGGTTATCGGCGGAGAATCTCGATGTTAAAAATTGCGATAGTGGGCATGGGCAATATTGCCAATTCACATATCCAGGCGTTTCTGCAGTTTCCTGAGCGCGGCAGAATTGTCGCGGTAGCGGACGTGTATCCCGAAAAAGCGCGGGAGAAATTGCAGCGCTACGGCCTGCACGATGTGCGGGTTTACCAGGATCACCGCGCAATGCTGGCCGAGGGCGCGGACATCGACGTGGTCGACGTCTGTACACCGCCTTATGTGCATGCGGAAAACACCATTGCGGCCCTGCAGGCGGGCAAGCATGTGCTGTGCGAGAAACCGATGGCGGCCTCGCTGGAGGAGTGCGATGCCATGATCGCCGCGCAAAAAGCCAGTGGCAAAATTCTGTCAGTGGTGGCGCAGAACCGCTTCACCGACGCGTTCTGGCAGTTGAAAGCGGCGGTGGATTCGGGCCTGGCGGGCAAAATTTGCCACGCGCAAATCGATTCATTCTGGTGGCGTGGCCATTCGTACTACGACCTGTGGTGGCGCGGCACCTGGGAAAAAGAGGGCGGTGGCTGCACGCTCAACCATGCGGTCCACCACATCGATGCGATGCAATGGATGCTCGGTGCGCCCAGTGAAGTGGTGGCGATGATCGGCAACGTGGCGCATGACAATGCCGAAGTGGAAGACCTCAGCGCCGCGATTTTCCGCTACCCCAATGGCACGCTGGCGCAGTTGACCGCTTCCGTTGTGCATCACGGTGAAGATCAGAAAATCGTGCTGCAGGGAGAAAAAGCGCGCCTCTCTGCGCCGTGGAAAGCGGTCGCCATGCAGGCGGCGGAGAACGGCTTCCCGGAAAAAGAGAACAATCTGGCGCTGGAGCAGGAGCTGGATCGCTTTCATGCCAGCACGGCACCGCTCACATGGACACTGCACGCCGGACAGGTCGATGACTTCTTCTCGGCGATCGAACAGCAGCGTGCACCGCTGATTGATGGTGAGCAGGGCAAACGCTCGTTGGAACTGATTACCGCCATCTACAAATCGGCTATCACCAACAGCATTGTGTCGTTACCGATCGCCATAAATGATGCCTTCTACCGCACCGGCGGGCTGATCGCCCATGCACCGCACTTCTACGAAAAACAGGCTTCGGTCGATAACTTCGCCGATGTCGATGACATCCCACTGGGCAAAAACTTTGCGTGAGGAAACAACCATGAATAAGCAGGATGGCATGAACTACGCGCCGAAAGGCAAACCGCACCCGGTGGTGCAACCGGGGGAATTTTTCATTGCCGCCGCCGGGCTGGATCACGGCCACATTTACGGTATGTGCAATGGCCTGACCGAAGCCGGGGCCACGCTGAAGTGGGTATACGATCCCGATGCCGCCAAAGTCGATAAGTTTGTGCAGCAGTTCCCGCAGGTGCAGATCGCCGATTCGCTGGAGACCATTCTGGCCGATACGCAGGTACAACTGGTGGCAGGTGCGGCGATTCCGTCGGAACGCTGTGCGCTGGGGCTGAAAGTGATGGCAGCGGGCAAGGATTACTTCACGGATAAAGCCCCGCTCACCAGCCTTGAACAGCTGGAGGATGCCAAAGCGATGTGTGCCAAAACCGGGCGCAAATATGCGGTGTATTACAGCGAACGTCTGCATGTAGAGAGCGCGGTGTTTGCTGGACAGCTGGTAGAGAAAGGGGCTATCGGCCAGGTGGTGCAAACATTGGGAACCGGTCCACATCGTGAAGGCACCGGACGGCCCGACTGGTTCTATCAGCGTCGCTATTTCGGCGGCATTTTGTGCGACATCGGCAGCCATCAAATTGAGCAATTCCTCTACTACACCGGAAACAGCGAAGCCACGGTGGTGGCAAGCCAGGTGCGGAATTTCCGCCATCCACAGCATCCGCAATTTGAGGACTTTGGCGATGCGATGCTGGCGGGTGAGAACGGCGCCACCGGCTACTTCCGCTGCGACTGGTTTACGCCGGATGGCTTATCCACCTGGGGTGATGGGCGCATGACGCTGCTCGGTACTGACGGTTATATCGAGATCCGCAAATACACCGATCTCACACGCGGTGAGCAGGACGTGGTGTATCTGGTGAACAAAGAAGGAGAGTTCCGCTATGCCGTTTCCGGTGAAGTGGGCTTCCCGTTCTTCGGACAGCTCATCAATGACTGCCTCCACCGCACCGAGCATGCGATGACGCAAACGCATGCTTTCAAAGCGGCGGAACTGTGCGTGAAGGCACAGATGCTCGCCAACGCCGGATAACGCATTCGTTTATTCAGTTGATTTCCAATTCTGTTGATAACAACGGCGGCAGGGCATAGCACCTTGCCGCTATTACATACCCTACCAGAACAGGAATCGGATCGATGGTTAAACCTACAGAACGTCGCGTCGGTTATGGCGTCGCGATCGGCTACGGCCTGACGGATCTCTTTGGCGGCGGTGCCTTTGCGGTGATTGGCACCTGGTTGCTGTTTTTCTATACCACCTACTGCGGATTATCGGTGTTTGAAGCGGGCTCGATATTTGCCATCGCCCGCGTCATCGATGCGATATTAAGCCCGATCATGGGCTACATTACTGACAACTTCGGCAACACCTGGCTGGGGCGTAAATTTGGCCGCCGCCGTTTCTTCCTGCTGATCTCCTCTCCCTTGATGCTGCTGTATGGTGCACTGTGGGTGACGGATATGGGCTACTGGTACTATCTCGGCACTTATCTCACCATCGAACTGCTGTCGGCAATGGTGCTGGTGCCCTGGGAAACCTTGTCCTCGGAGATGACCAACCGTTTCAGCGAGCGCACGCGGCTGTCGGGGGTACGCCTTATGTTCTCAGCACTCGGGAGTTTTCTCGCCGTCTCGGTGCCGGGCATCATCATGACCTATACCGGCAAAGACAACGCCATTACCTATACGCTGACCGGCGTCATCTTCTCGGTGATCTACTGCGTGGCGGTTTTTATTACCTGGCTCACCACCTGGGAGGCCAAAGATATCCAGCCGGAAGAGGAGGTGGCGCAACACTCTGCGCGCCAGGGCAGCCTTAAAGCGCACCTGAAGTATCTGTTTGTCGATCTGGCTTCATCTTTCAAAATCAGAGCCTTTCGCCAGCATCTGCTGATTTATATCTGCTCCTTCACCGCGATGGATGCCTTTCTGGCGGTATTCACCTATTTCGTGATCTACGGCCTGAAGCAGGATGCCTCACTGGCTTCACTGCTGCTAAGTAACATGATGTTTATGTCGATTCCCGGCACTTTCATTTTCATGATGCTGCTTGGCCGCTTTAATATGACGCCCTCCAACGCGCTGCGTATTTCCTACCTGAGTATCGCCGCCGTCTTCGTGTTCCTGTTTGCCGTGTATTTGTGGCAATGGCAGGTGCCCACGTTGCTGTTCAGCGCGGTCTTTCTGTTTTTGGGCATCGTGCGCGCCGGGCTGTTTTACATCCCGTGGAACATCTACAGCTTCATTCCCGATATTGATGAGATGGTCACCTGTAAACGGCGTGAAGGGATTTTCGCCGGGGTGATGGTGTTGACGCGCAAAAGCTCGGTGGCCATTGCCATTTTCATGATTGGTATCGTGCTGCAGGAGAGTGGTTTTGTGAAAGGCAACGGCGCGCAACCGGAGAGCGCCATCCATGCGATTGTCGGGTTGATGGTGTTTGTCACCACGGCACTGCTGGCGGCGAGTTTCTGGCTGACCTTTAAGTTCAAGCTGACACAGCGCAGCCACAAGCTGCTGATTAAAGAGGTGGCGCGTCGCAAACTGGGTGGCACGGCGAGAGGTTGCGATGCCGAAACGCGTGGGGTGATTAAAGATCTTACCGGCTATGAGTATGACGAAGTGTGGGGCGCAAGCCGTCAAAAAACCGCCCGCGATACGACAATCGAATCCGAGCTAAAACTGAAGGGGCGGCTTTAAGGGTGCGCCTGTAGTTAGGGAGTTTTGCAAATAAGGTTGCCGTTAAGAAGAGGCAGCCTTATCTGTGCGCTTGGACGGGATTGAGCGTTTCAGAGCGTGGCGACGTCAGACTCAAGGCGGCCTGGGACTGTGCACGCCTCCGCATCCTGGCTGATAACGATGACGACTTTATAGCGCCCATGGTTGGCTGATTTGAATTCTACATCCTGAGTCGTTACCGCTTTGTCTGATGACTGCTAAGCTTAAATTTCTCTACTTAAGCGCACGGAATGTGCGCGATTTCCTCAGTTTCAGTCTTTGAGGTTGTGTACAATAGCTGAGAATTATCTGAAGGAGTTGTCATGCCCGCCATTGAAGTTATTCTCGTCGACCACCTCGATCGTCCCACCGGCAAGATGGAAAAGCTGGAAGTACATGAGAAAGGATTGCTGCATCGTGCGGTGACGGTCTACGTGTTCAATTCGCGCCATGAACTGCTGCTGCAACGTCGTGCAAACGGTAAATATCATTGTGGCGGCTTGTGGAGCAACACCTGCTGCGGCCACCCTTATCCGCAGGAATCGACCCGGGATGCCGCTGAACGTCGCTTGCGTGAAGAGATGGGGATGCAAGTGGCGCTGACGCCAGTGTTCGAACTGAGCTACAACCTGCCATTAAGCAACGGTCTGACCGAGCACGAGTATGGCCATGTATTCTTCGCCACCAGTGATGTTGAACCCGATCTGAATCCGGAAGAAGCGGATGCCTGGTGTTATCGCTCGATTGAGCAGATTCAGCAGGAGATGCTGGATCAACCGGAACAATTTACGCCGTGGTTCCTGCACACCTTCCCGCGCATTCCCCATACGTTCGGCGATTTCCGCCTGACCGCATAAAAAAACGCCCCTTAACGGGGCGTTGTTGTCTTAAGTGAAGTCTTCCGCATCCACATCGTAGCCTGAGGGCTCCCAGCGGATCGCCAGCAGCGCCAGCAAGCCAATCAGCGGCGCGAGGAAAATCACCCAGAACACGCCGGTGCCGAATGCCGCCACCAGCAGCGGGAACAGGAACAGCGACACGGTTGAACTGCCGCGCATCAGCGTTTGGTTAAAACCAACACCCACGCCGCGCAGTGAAGCGGGGTAGCTCAGCGAGGCAAAGGTCATGGTGTGTGAACCTGGACCAAATCCCTGACCAAACAGGAACAGCGCCAGCATCGCAATCGCCAATGCCGCCTGTTCGCCGCCTTCCGGACGACCAATCAGCGCTAACCCCAGAAGGGCAATGCACTGACAGCTGTAACCCGCCACCGACATCTTCCACGCGCCGAGACGCGGCACCAGACGCACGGCCAGCAAGCCACCCACGAAAGCGAACAGCAGATTCAACGCCAGCGACACCAAAATAGTGGTCAGCATCGATTGCGCAAAGAAGCTGGAGATGATTACCGGCAGGCCAAAGGCCACCGCGTTGTAGGCGAACGAAGAGGCGATGGAGGTGACGGTCGCCAGAATAGTACGACGACGATAAACCCCCTGCAGCAGCGCGCCATAGTTACGCCAGCTGGCTTTGCGCACCGGCTTGGCCGGCGTCAGTTCGGCATCTTCCGCCACATGGGCATTGATGTTGTAGGAGCGCTGCAGGATCTGCGCGGCGCCGTGCAGGTTGCCCTGATTGGCCGCCCACACTGGAGACTCACTCATATAACGGCTGCGAATGGCAATAATCAGCAGCGCAGGTACCGCGCCGAAACCAAGAATCAGCCGCCATAACCAGTCGGTGTGACTTTCCGGCAGCACCGCATACAGCAGCAACACCAGCAGATAGGAAATACTGATTGCCGCATACCAGGTGGGACACCACATTGCCACGCTGGCGGCCTTATTCCCTTGCCCGCGCAGTTTAGAAAACTCGGCAAGAAACGCCATGGCAACCGGCAAATCGATGCCAACACCGAGCCCCATCACAAAGCGCGCACCGCCTAACACATATTCGTTAGGGGCAAAGGCGCAGGCGAGGGCGGCAATCACAAAAAAGAACATATCCGCCATGAACACGCGGTAGCGGCCAATTTTATCGGTGAGATAACCGCCAATCAGCGCACCGACAATCGCGCCGAAGGTAATCGCCGAAGCCACCATTCCGGTGCCGGTCGGCGTCAGGTTAAATTCGCGTGTGACGTCTTTGATACCAAAGGCGAGTGCGCCGAGGTCGTAGGCATCGAGGAACACACCGCCGAGGGCGATGGCCACCACGATGCGCGCATTGCTGCGAGACTCGTTGCTGTTGTTCACGAGATTCGATACGTCAGCCGCGCTGCGAATCCATTTGGTTTCGCCAGTCGGCGTATTCCCTGCCAGCGCCACGTGCGCCGGAGAAGCTAAATCGGACATGATGTTATGTATTTTATTGTAAAGAGTGGGCCTATGAGAATAAGCCTACTGATACCCAATAAAAATTCCATTTGGTTATATGTCCTGCGAATGGGTTATAAGCAATGTGCGTTAAATAGCAGAAAAAGCTCGAACTGAGGCGCTTGACCGCCCCCATCCTGTTTCGCCAGGCTACGCTTGATAGTCACAGACTGAAATATAAGCAGAGGACAGCGGCATGATTAAGCAGGGTTTATTGGGGATGATCGCATTAGCGATGAGTGTGGGCGCTGCAAATGCGGCCGATCCGGTTAAGGTCGGTTCAAAGATAGATACGGAAGGCTCGCTGTTAGGCAACATTATTCTGCAGGTGCTGGATAAACATGGGGTGAAAACCGTTAACAAGATCCAGCTCGGCACCACGCAGGTCGTGCGCGGAGCCATCACCGCAGGTGAACTGGATATCTACCCGGAATACACCGGCAACGGCGCCTTCTTCTTCAGTGATGAGAAAGATGCTGCCTGGAAAAATGCGCAGCAGGGCTATGAGAAGGTGAAAAAGCTCGATGCGGATATAAATCATCTGGTGTGGTTAACGCCAGCGCCAGCCAACAATACCTGGACCATCGCGGTGCGCGGCGATGTGGCACAGAAAAATAGTCTCAACTCCCTCGACGATCTCAGTGCCTACCTGAAAAAAGGCGGCACCTTTAAACTGGCGGCGTCGGCGGAATTTATCGAACGCAGCGATGCGCTACCCGCTTTTGAAAAAGCCTACGACTTCAAGCTGGATCAGTCACAGCTACTGTCGCTGGCGGGCGGTGATACGGCGGTAACCATCAAAGCGGCGGCACAGCAAACCTCTGGCGTCAACGCAGCCATGGCCTATGGCACCGATGGCCCGGTGGCGGCGCTCGGTTTGCAAACGCTGACCGATCCCAAAGGCGTGCAGCCAATTTATGCCCCTGCGCCAGTGATTCGGGAAAGCGTGCTGAAACAGTATCCGGAGATCGGCAACTGGTTGCAGCCGGTGTTCAGCAAGCTGGATGAGAAAACCCTGCAACAGCTCAATGCGCAGATTGCGGTTGACGGTCAGGATGCCAGCCAGGTGGCGAAGCAGTGGCTACAGCAGAATAAGTTGCTGTAAGCGGTGTCGTTGTTACTTAGACCGCGCCAGCAGCCGGTGCTGCTGGTGTTAACGCTGCTGATCACGCTGGCTCTGGCTACCTTGCCGTTACTCAGTTTCGCCGCCAACCGTCTGGTGTCCGGCCAGCCGCTGATGTTATGGCAAGTGGCGCAATCCTGGCTGTTGCTGCTGCCATTACTCTGGTTATGGCAAGGGTTATGGTGGAAGCCACGGCGTCGCAATCTGGTGATGGCACTGCTGGACGCTGAGATTCTGTTTGCGCTGCTGATCTTTATTGGCGGGCACACGGCGGCACAGCTGGCCACTGACGGTAGCCCGCTGGCACGTACGGCCTTTGGCAGTGGTTTATGGTGTGCGGCGGCGCTGGCGTTATTGCTGGCCGCTGAGGCTATCCGCCAGCTCACGGCCAGTACGCCATGGCGTATCCTGCTGAATCTGCAAATCTGGATTGTTCCGCTGCTGTTATTGCTCAGCGGTCACCTCGATCATCTCTCCCTGATGAAAGAGTATGCCAACCGTACGGCGGTGTTTGATGCGGCCTTCAGCCAGCATCTGCTGTTGCTGGCTGGCACGCTGTTGCCGACGGTATTCATTGGTTTGCCGCTCGGCCTGGTGATTGCCCGGCGATCGCGCTGGCAAAGTGCCGCTTTCAGCGTACTCAACCTGATCCAGACCGTGCCTTCTGTGGCGTTGTTTGGTTTGCTGATTGCGCCGCTGGCGGGGCTGGTGGCTCACTTCCCGGTACTGGCAAGTTGGGGTATCAGCGGTATTGGTCTGGCTCCGGCGCTGATTGCACTGGTGCTATATGCGCTGCTGCCGCTGGTGCGCAGCGTGGTGGCGGGGTTGCAGCAGGTGCCGCAGGAGGTGCGCGAAACCGCACGCGGTATGGGCATGAGTGCACTGCAACAGTTCTGGCACGCCGAACTCCCGCTGGCGCTGCCGGTGTGGCTTTCGGGCTTGCGTGTGGTGGTGGTGCAAACCATTGGACTGGCGGTGGTGGCGGCGCTGATTGGTGCCGGTGGCTTTGGCGCCATTGTATTTCAGGGATTACTCAGCAGCGCACTGGATTTGGTGTTGCTGGGCGTGATTCCGGTGGTGGCGCTGGCGGTGGTGTTTGATGCCGCATTGCGTTTACTGTCGGCACTGCTGGAGAGAACCGATGATTGAGTTTCACCAGGTAAGCAAAATGTTTGCGGGCAAAGCAGCGGTGCGCGATCTCACTTTGCATATTGAGAAGGGCAGTTTCACCGTGCTGATCGGCACCTCCGGCTCGGGCAAATCCACCACGCTGAAAATGATCAACCGGCTGGTGGAGCATGACAGCGGCGAAATCCGCTTTGCCGGTGAACCGATTGAACGCATGGATGCACGTGCGCTGCGGCGGCGTATTGGCTATGCCATCCAGTCGATTGGCCTGTTCCCGCATTGGAACGTGGCAAGGAATATCGCTACCGTGCCGTCACTGCTCGGCTGGCCGCAGGCAAAAATTCAACAGCGCGTAGAGGAGCTGCTGACGCTGCTCAATCTGGATACGCATCTGGCGACGCGTTTTCCCCATCAACTTTCCGGCGGACAACAGCAGCGGGTTGGCGTGGCGCGCGCGCTGGCCGCCGATCCCGAATTGTTGCTGATGGATGAGCCCTTCGGTGCACTCGATCCGGTGAACCGCCAGGCACTGCAACAGGAGATGCTGCGTATTCAGAAGCTGTCAGGACGCACGGTGGTGCTGGTGACGCACGACATCGACGAAGCGCTGACGCTGGCGGATCAACTGGTGCTGATGGACGGCGGTGAAATCGTGCAACAGGGCAAGCCGATTGAGTTGCTGACGCAGCCTGCCACGGATTTCGCCCGCGAATTCTTTGGCCGCAGCGAGCTTGGCGTGCGACTGCTGGCATTGGGACGTGCTGGCAGCGCCGCGCGGCGCGGCGAGTGGCTGGACGGTGAGCCAATAGCCGCCCACCTGACGCTGCGCGAGGCGCTGTCACAGTTTATCGCTCGGCGCACCGACAAACTGCCGGTGATCGATCAACATCAACAGCCGTTGGGTGTCCTGCACTTCAGCGATCTTCTGCGCCAGCGGGAGGCGATGTGATGCGTGTCTGGCGCGATCCACTGTACTGGCTGCTGGCGGTGTTTCTGCTGCTGCTGTGGGGGTTGCCGCACAGCGGACCGCTGTTTGCCCACTGGTTCCCGCAGCTGGAACGTCCGTTGTATCAGCAAGAGAGCTTCTGGCGGCTGGCCCTCGCACATCTGTCATTGGTGATCAGCGGCAGCGCACTGGCGATTATTTTTGGCGTAGGCAGTGGTGTTTTTGCCACGCGACGCGCCGGGCGGGCGTTTAGGCCGTTACTGGAGACGCTGGCGGCAGCGGGGCAGACCTTTCCGCCGGTAGCGGTACTGGCGATAGCCGTGCCGGTGATGGGCTTTGGCGCGACACCGGCCATCATGGCGCTGTTTCTTTACGGGTTGTTGCCGATTTTGCAGGGAACGCTGGCAGGTTTAGACAGCGTGCCGGACAGCAACCGGGAAATTGCCGTGGGGCTGGGCATGGGGCCATGGCGGCGCTTATGGCAGATTGAGCTGGCGCTGGCCGCACCGGTGATCATGGCAGGCGTGCGTACCTCGGTGATGATCAGCATCGGCACCGCGACCATCGCGTCGACAGTGGGCGCAGAAAGCCTGGGATCGCCGGTCATTATCGGACTGAGCGGCTTTAACACCGCCTATGTGATTCAGGGGGCGCTGCTGGTCGCCCTATTGGCACTGATTTGCGACCGCGTGTTAGAACGCGTGCAACGTCAACTCAGTGGCTGGGAAGGATAAGGCTGTAGCCTACCAGCATCATGCCACCCATGCCGCCAATGGCCATCACAGCAAACAGGGAGCCAATGAGAATTTTATTCCAGTTCATAAGGGAAACCTGAGAAGAGTCATGGAGTGCGGCATGATAACGCGCACACCCGGCGAGGCAAAGGCCGTGTGTGCGATTTTTTGTCAGGCGGGATCGTGAATGTGAGTGGCAAACCCTTGTGCCTGCCAGTGTTCAAACTGCTCCAGTTGCCGACGCGTCGGTTTTTTACCGGTCCAGATAAACAGATTTTGACCGGGGAACAGTTCAGGACGCGGCATATCCAGCGGCTCGGCTAAGACATCCATGCGCCAGCCCTGCTGCGACAAGCGCCAGGCTTCCAGCCACAGGCGGGTGCGATCTTCCACGCCCCAGCCAATCATCAAAGCATCCTTACCGGCTTTTTTACGGCCGCCCGCGAGACAAAACGCCACGTAATCAATCAGCGCGCCATCTAACAGGCTACACATGGTACGGGCGGTGTGTTGATCCAATCCCAGGCGCTGACGCACGGGCACAAACACGTGATCGATTAGCGCATCTACCGAATGTTCGCGGCCAATGGTGGCAATTTTGGTGCGCAATTTAGCCGGACGAACGTGACGCAGCACGCTCATCAGCTCTTCCTGCAGCGCGGTCCAGCCATCGTGCACATTAACGGTTTGGCCTTCCAGCAGGGCTTTCACCTTGCCAACAGGCACACCGCTTTCTATCCAGCGCTTGATCTCCTCAATACGCTGAACATCTTCATCATCAAACTGGCGATGACCGCCTTCTGTACGCTGGGGTTTTAGTAAACCGTAACGGCGCTGCCAGGCGCGTAGCGTTACCGGGTTGATTCCACAGCGTTCGGCAACATCGCCGATACTGTATAAGGCCATGGCGTCCTCGAAAATTCTGACCTGCATTACAACACCTTAACTGCCTCGTTTGGGTTGTACAACTCTTTTATATTTGTACAACTTGACGTTTTAAGCAAATTGAGGCTTTATTTCATATGTGAGAATTATTTCCCAAATATGAGAGGTGAACATGTCTGTACCGGATACCGAAGATCGACTGGCCGCACGATTAGCCGAATTGCGGGTGCAACGTGGCTGGTCACTGGACGAACTGGCGATGGCTACCGGCATCAGCCGGGCTTCATTGTCGCGCATTGAACGGGCGGAGACCAGCCCCACAGCCGCTTTGCTTAACCGGCTGTGTGTGGCCTATGGCTTAACCATGTCACGCCTGCTAAGTGAAGTGGAAGAGGAAGCCGCGCTGCTGCTGAAAGCGAGCGATCAGAACGTTTGGCGCGACGATGCCAGCGGTTATCTGCGTCGCAGTGTCTCGCCGCCCGCCAGCCATTTCAAGGCCGAGTTGGTTGAGAGCGTGTTGCAACCCGGTGCGCGCATCGATTATGACGCACCGCCAGTACAGGGGCTGGAACAGCATATCTGGCTGCAATCTGGCGAGCTGACGTTCACCATGGACGATCAGCGCTGGACGCTGCAGGCGGGGGATTGCCTGCGTTTTCATCTCACCGGCAAATCATCATTCCAGGCGCATCCTGAAGGCGGCGCGCGTTACATTCTGGTGGTGTGCAAACCATGATTGAAATTGAACAGTTAAGTGCCACTCAGGCACAGCCCCTGCTAGCCGCGTTGACCGAGGTGCTGCAGGGTTGCGTAGCTGACGGGGCCAGCGTCGGTTTTATTGATGCCGGCGATCGCGCAGCGATGGAACGCTTCTGGCAGGATAAAATCTACAGCCTGGCAAGCGGCGATAATCAACTACTCGTGGCATGGCAGCAAGGTGTGATTGTCGCGACGGTGATGATCGGGTTTAGTGCTATGCCTAATGGGCGTCATCGTGCGGAGGTCAGTAAATTGCTGGTGCATCCCCGTGCCCGACGTCAGGGAATTGCGCGTCGTCTGATGCAGCAGGCTGAGCAATTAGCGGTTGAGCAGGGCAAAACGCTGCTGGTGCTGGATACGCGCAGCGGCGATGTGGCTACGCAGCTTTACTTATCGATGGACTGGCAAATTTCGGGTTCCATTCCGTTGTACGCCGAATCGACGGAAGGGGCGCTAGATGCCACCACGGTGATGTATAAAGTGGTGGGGTGATTGCACCAACTTAGTGCGCCTCTTCGGCCTCGGCCAGGCCCAGTGATTGCATGAACAGCCGGATAATCGGATTAATTTTCCGGCCTTTTTTCATCATTAGGCAGAACGGATTTTCGCGGCGCACCGATTCATCGCCCAATTCACACAGCTGCCCACGCGCAATAAAGGGCGCGGCATAATGTTCGGGTAAATAACCAATAAAGTGCCCGGTTAAAATCAGCATGGCGACGGATTCAACTTGTACGGCTTGCGCACCGCTGTCCTGTAATGGAATGAGGCGACGGACGTCGCGCGGCGTGACATATAAATGATTAATGATTTTCTGCTCACGTAATATTTCCACCGATATATTCTTATCACAAGATCCAGAATATAAAGGATGTGACATGGAGCAATATAATTTTGAATATTCTTTATAAAGTGGGAAGTAATCAAAATCACTTTTCATTTCATAAACCGGCGCAATGCCACAATGAAAACGGCCTTCACTCATCCCGCGTTCAATATCATCTAATTGCGCAGTCTGTAAGCGAATCTGCACCTTTGGTGCTTTCTGGTGCAACTGTTGCACCGCCTCGGTGACCGGGGAATGCGGATCAGAAATGGTGTTGTCCACCACACAGATGGCGATGTCACCCAGCAGTTCATTACGGCTGTTGTGCAGACGTTCACGGAACAGATTCAGCGATACGAACAGCTCCAGCGTGGCCTGATAGACATTAATGCCGTACTGCGTCAGTTCAAAGCCTTCGCGCCCACGGCTGCATAACGTCATGCCGAGACGAATCTCCAGATCGGAAACCTGCTTACTGATGGCGGCTAAACCAATATTCAGTTCGTTGCTGGCAGCGGTTAATCCCCCGGCTTCCACCACGCATTTAAATACGCGAAGCAATTTTAAGTCGATATTACTCAGTGCCAGAACCGCATTATCGCCGCGATTATTTGCATTGTTTCCAGACTGGGAAACTTTACTTTCCATCTTTGCTATTCAACTCCGGAATAATTGCGGTGAAAGTACAGTGAACCTGAAATATGACGTATTTACCAGTGCGAGCGTGAAATAAGTTTTTATTATCACTGCTGGTTCCTTCATATCTTTTTCATATCGCTGACGAGTATCTGTAAGGGGAAATAGCATGTCTGATAATGCCGAACTGTTATGGGGTGCGCGCTTTAAAGCGGCACCGGCGGCCAGTTTAACCGCGCTGTCGCGCAGCCCGGATTATTACTTTGCCCTGGCACCTTACGATTTAGCGGGATGCCGGGCACATGCCCGTGAGCTGGCTCGCGGCGATCTGCTGAGCAGCGAAGAACTCCATACCATGCTGGCGGCGATTGATGCGCTGGATGCCGATTATCGTGCAGGCAATCTGCATCCGATTGCGGCTGACGAAGATGTGCACACTTTCATTGAACGCGCGCTGACCGAACGCTTAGGACCACTGGGTGGCAAACTGCGCGCCGGCCGTTCGCGTAACGATCAGACCGTCAACGATTTGCGCCTCTACCTGCGTGACAACGGCCGCAAAGTCGTGAGTGCTTTACTGGCTCTGCAGCAATCTCTGGTCGAGCAAGCCGCACAGCACACCGAAAGCGTGGCGCCAGGCTTTACCCATTTACAGCAGGCACAGCCGATTGTGTTCGGTCATCAATTGCTGGCCCATGCGCAATCTTTTGCCCGCGACATTGAGCGCATGCAGGACTGGGATCGTCGCAGTGCACGCTGCCCACTCGGTGCCGCAGCGATGGCCGGATCGGCGATTGCGCGCCAGCCGGAAAAAGCCGCTGAAGATCTGGCTTACCTCGCACCGTGCGAGAACTCGATTGATGCGGTGGCCAGCCGCGATTACGCCGCAGAATTCCTGTTCGTTACCAGCATGATCGGTATCAACCTGTCGCGCCTGTGCGAAGAAGTGTGCATGTGGGCTTCGCGCCAGTTCCGCTGGGTGGAGCTGCATGACAGCTATGCCACCGGCAGCTCAATCATGCCGCAGAAGAAAAACCCGGACATTGCCGAACTGACGCGCGGTCGTTCTGGTCGTCTGGTCGGCAACCTGATGGCACTGCTCACCACCATGAAAGCCATGCCGCTCTCCTACAACCGCGACCTGAGCGATGACAAACGCAACGTGATTGATGCCGTGGATACCCTGCTGCTGGTGCTGCCTGCGATGGCCGGCATGATGTCGACGCTGAAATTCAACACCGACGTCATGCGCGAACAGGCACCGGACGGTTTCACCCTGGCCACCGAAGTCGCCGACTGGCTGGCGATGCGCGGCGTGCCGTTCCGTGAAGCCCATGAAATCACCGGCCAGCTGGTGCAGCTGTGTGAACGCGAAGAGTGCGGCCTGTCCGACCTGAGCGATGCGCAGTTGCAGGCCGTCGATGCACGTTTAACGCCTGAAGTGCGCAGTGCCCTGACGCTGGAAGCGGCACTGGCGGCACGCAGTGGCTATGGCGGCACTGCACCAGCCCGCGTGCGCGAACAGCTAGCGCGTTTGCAAATCCTGATGCATGACCAGCAGCGCTGGACTGAAGATTACGCTGGCCCGCGCGCCTGAGGAGAGGTCTATGTCCCAATCCACCCCGGTTGAACCCAGCTTGAAAAATAGCCGCGAGCAGATGCATTACGATCTGGATCGCTATCAGATGGTGCCACGCCGCTATTACGGTCGCATCACGGCTTCAGCGGTGATCCTGGTGCTGCTGGCATTGCTGGTGAACGCCTTCGCCCACGGCAACATTGAATGGTCGTTTGTCGGCCAGTTCTTTACTGCCCAGGCAATCCTTAACGGCGTGGTGAATACACTGATTATGTCGGTATTGGCGATGGGGCTCGGCATCCTGTTCGGCGTGATCACCGCGATTATGTATATGTCGCCCAATCCGGTGCTGCACTACATCGCCGTGGGTTACGCCTGGATCTTCCGTGGCACGCCGCTGATTCTACAACTGCTGCTGTGGTTCAACCTCGCGCTGGTGTTTCCCACCATCAGTATTCCCGGCGTGTTCAGCGTGCAAACCGTCACCATCATGACGCCGTTCCTCGCGGCACTGCTGGGTCTGAGCATCAACCAGGGGGCTTATACCTCCGAAGTGGTGCGCGCCGGTTTGCTGTCCGTGGATACCGGACAGTACGAAGCGGCGAAGGCGATTGGCATGCCGCGTCTGCAAGCGCTGCAGCGCATCATTTTGCCGCAGGCGATGCGCGTGATTTTGCCGCCGGTAGGTAACGAATTCATCAGCATGATCAAAACCACCAGTCTGGCCAGCATGATTCAGTACTCCGAACTGCTCTACAACACGCAAACCATCTACTTCGCCAATGCGCGCGTGATGGAACTGCTGTTCGTGGCGGGCATCTGGTACCTGATCATCGTCACCGTGCTGTCGTTTGGTCAGAGTCGCCTTGAGCGCTTCTTCTCACGCGGCCACCGCCAGCGTCAGTAATTGGGAGAGAGAGATGAGAAACATCGTGCGCGCCGTCAAGGTGAACAAATATTTCGACCAGTTCCATGCGCTGAAGGATGTCAGCCTCGAAGTGAATTACGGCGAGGTGATGTGCATCCTCGGGCCATCCGGCTCCGGTAAAAGTACCTTCCTGCGCTGCATCAACCAGCTGGAGAAGGTCGATCAGGGTGGCATTTGGGTCGACAACGAATTAGCGGGCTATCGCATTGCGGGCAACAAACTGCATGCGCTGAGCGATAAGCAGATTGCGCGCCAGCGTCTGCAAACTGGCATGGTGTTCCAGCGCTTTAACCTGTTCCCGCACAAAACCGCGCTGGAGAACATTATCGAAGGGCCGTGCCGCGTCCTGCTGCGTCCAAAACGCGAAGCCAGTGAAGAGGCGATGGCGCTGCTGGATCGCGTCGGTCTGGCGCATAAAGCGCACGACTATCCGCAGTCACTGTCCGGCGGGCAGCAGCAGCGTGTGGCGATTGCCCGTGCGCTGGCGATGAAACCGAAACTGATGCTGTTTGACGAACCCACTTCGGCGCTGGATCCGGAGATGGTTGGCGAAGTGCTGGCGGTGATGCGCCAGTTAGCAAAAGAGGGCACCACCATGCTGGTGGTCACTCACGAGATGGGCTTTGCCCGTGAAGTGGCCAATCAGGTGGTGTTTATGGACGAGGGACGCATTATCGAGCAGGGCGCACCAGAAGACATTCTGCTGAACCCGCAAAACCCACGGATGAAAAACTTTATTAACGCGATTCTTCTTTAACGTGACCGGGGTGAAAAACATGAAAAAACTGTTATTGAGTGCCATCAGTGCCGCGCTGTTAATGCAATCTTCTGCCTGGGCGGATATCGCCGTGCCAGCCGCCATCAAAGAGAAAGGCCTGACTGTGGCGATCATGCCGAACTATCCGCCAATGGATTTTAAAGATCCGGCCACCAACCAGCTTACTGGTGTGGATTACGATCTCGGCCAGGCGATTGCGGCCAAGCTGGGCGTGAAGGTCAACTGGCAGGAGATCGCCTTTGAGCAGATGGTGAACGCGGTGGTGACCAAGCGTGTTGATTTGGTGATGTCCGGCATGACCGACACCAAAGAGCGCCAGAAGGTGGTTAACTTCATCGACTACTTCAAAACCGGTCCACAATTCTACACCCAGGCCGCTCGCAGCGACATCAACAGCGCCATGGATCTGTGTGGTAAGAAGGTTGGCACCAGCCGTCGTACTACTTTCCCGGTAGAGATTGCCAACTGGTCTAAAGCGCACTGTGAAGCCTCCGGTAAGCCAGCCATCATCGTCGTTGGCGCCGAAGGGACGGCGGATGCGCGTACCCAGCTGCGCCAGAACCGTCTGGATGGTGTAGTGCAGGGGAGTGAAACGCTGCCGTACATCATGGATCTTGAGAAAGGAAAGTATAAGCCGCTCGATAAAGCCTTCTCCTTCCAGTACACCGGCATGGCGATTGGTAAAGATGCCAGCGAGCTGACCACTGCGGTACAAGCGGCGATTGACGCGATGATTGCTGATGGCAGCTACCAGAAGATCCTCGCGAAATGGGGCCTGGCCGACAATGGCGTGACCCAGGCGACCGTGAACCAGGGCTAAAGGAGCGTAGCGATGCAACAACCGGGCGCAGTGCGCTGGCCGCAGGGGAAACGCGGCTGTATGGCGCTGGCGTTTGACCTTGATGGTCCCACTGGCGATGCCATGTTGAATGGCAGCCTGTGGTCAACGCCAGAATATTTCACCTTTGGTGCGTATGGGCCGTACCGTGCGCTCGGGCGATTGCTCGACCTGCTGCGTGCTTTCCAGATTCCCGCCACGTTTTTTGTACCAGCGTGGGTCGTGGAGCAGTGGCCGCAGCAGTGTCAGGCGATTATCGAACAGGGCCACGAAGTGGCCTATCACGGCTATCGTCACGAATCTTTCTGGGCGATTTCGCCGGATGAACAGCGTGCCGTGATGGCGAAATCCGCTGAAATATTTAAACAGCATTTGGGCATCACCGCCTGCGGTTTCCGCACGCCGTCAGGTGACTGGCATGCCGAAACGCCACAAATTCTGCGTGATGCTGGGGTGATTTATTCCAGCAGCATGCGCGGCGACGATCGTCCTTACAGCATCCCGGTGGCGGGTCACACGCCGCTGGTCGAGATTCCCGGTAAGTGGGAGATGGATGATTACGCCTCGCTGGCCTATACGCGCCAGCCTGACTTCCCGAAAGGCGGCGATCGTATTGCCAGCTATGCGCATACCCGTGATAACTGGCAGCGCGAATTCGACGGCGCAATGGATGAAGGCTTGTGCCTGACCACGCTGTTCCACCCAAAAATTTCCGGTCAGCCGGGCCGCATCCTGCTGCTGGAGCAGCTGTTTGAACATATGACAGCGCGTGATGACGTGTGGTTTGCGCGCTGTGATGCGGTGGCGCAGTGGTATCTGCAGGAGCAACAGCATGACTGAATCTTCCCGCTGGCCGCTGGGCTTCCAGTCCGCCGCCATCCTGACCATCGATTTCAATGATATCCACGGTATTTTGACTCAGGCGCCAGCCGTCGCCGGGCGCGATAAAACCCTGTCGGTATGGCGTTATGGCACCCTGCGCGGCGTGGATCGCTTGCTGGCGTTACTGGCAGAAAAACAGCTGCAAGCCAGTTGGTGTTTACCGGCAATTGTGGCGCAAGAGCAGCCAGAACTGATCAAACGCATTGTGGCCGACGGCCATGAAATCGCCTGTAGCGGCGAACGTCATGAAGACTTCTCGGCGTTGTCGCTGGAGCAGCAGATCACCAGCGTGACGCGCGGCTGTGACCAGCTGGCAGAATTTACTGGCAAACCGATTCAGGGTTTCCGCACCCCCGCAGGGCAGTGGAAACCGGGTCTGGCGGAGGCGCTGGTGGAGCAGGGTATTCGCTGGTCATCAAGCTGGCGCGGCGACGATCTGCCGTACTTCCATCCTGGCACGCGACTGGTGGAACTGCCGATGCATTACACGCTGGAAGACGAACCCTATTTTGCCTTTAACCTGAGCCCGGCCATCCCGCCGGGGCAGTCGCGGATTGCACCTTATGCCGAAACGCTGGCGAACATGACACAAGACTTCCAGGGCTTCCACCGCTTTGGCCTGTGTTATCTGCTGCGCCTGCATCCGGAAATTATCGGCACTGCCGGGCGCATCGGCTTGCTGCGTGAACTGATCGAGACGCTGCAACAGCACAATGTGTGGATCGCCACGGCGAAGCAGGTGGCGGCGCATTGGCAAACGCAGCCGGACAATGATTTTTCGCATCCGGCAGAAGTGTTTACCCGCATCACGGGAGGTGCGCATGACCTCGACGCTTGAACAACTGGCGGCATTTATCGCCGACACCCGTTTTGAACAGCTGCCTGACGCGTTGGTAGAGCAGGCGAAGCGCCATCTGCTGGATACGCTTGGAGCTTCACTGGCGGGCAGCGACAGTCCTATCTGGCGCGAGTGCCTGACGCTGGTGCTGGCAGAAGGCGGACGTGAACAGGCGCAAGTGTGGGGCAGCACAGAGCAGGTCAACCCACGGCAGGCGGCATGGCTCAACGGCGTGGCCGCACATATGTATGAGTTGGATGATACCGGCGGCTGCGATCACTCTGGCGCGGTGGTGATTCCCGCCATTCTGGCGGCACTGCCTTTGGCGACACAGCCGGTTGACGGTCAGGCGCTGCTGGTGGCCATGGTGATCGGTTATGACGTCGGACGCCGGGTGCTGGAAGCCTGCGGCGGCTACTCTGCGCACAATGGCGCAGGCTGGCATTCCACCGCCAGCTGTGGCGTGTTTGGTGCGGCAGCCGCGGTGTGTTCACTGCTGCAACTGGATCGCGCTCAGTGCGCGTCGGCCATGGGCATTGCCGCCAGTTTTAGCGGTGGGCTGTGGGGTTTTATTCACGACGGCTCACACACCAAAAAGCTGCATGCAGCACGCGCGGCTGAAGGTGGCGTGCAGGCGGCCTTGTTGGCGCAGCGCGGCATCAATGGACCATCGGCGGTATTTGAAGCGAAGTGGGGTGGATTCTTGCAAACCCTGGCGCCAGAAACACAGCAACCCGCTGCGTTAATCGCCGATCTTGGCGTGGTGTGGAAACTGGCGCGCTGTTCGATCAAGCCTTATGCCGCTTGTCGTGGGACGCATTCGGCGATTGATGCGCTGGGGTTACTGCTGAAAGAACACCCGGTGCGTGTCGAGCAGATTGAACGTATCGTGGTAGGGCTCAATCCGTTCCTGCTGGAGATGTGCGGCGGACGTGAGCTGCAGAGCCTGGCGAGTGCACAGATGAGCCTGCCGTATGCACTGGTGGCGCGTGCGCTGTACGGCTCCGCTGAATTGTCCAGTTACGATGATGCCAAACGCCTGCATCATCAGGTTGAAGCCTTTATGGCGCGAATTGAGCTGGTGATTGATGAGCAGCAGGGCCGTGACGACGAGCCGTGGGTAAGGATTGAAATCCAACAGGGCGAGCAGTGGCAGCAGCATGTGCCGGTGCCATCGGGTGCGCCCGCGAATCCGCTGAGCCTTGAAGCGCTGCTGGCTAAATACCGCAGCTTAGCGGGGCGCGTGTTGCCGCTGGAGCAGGTTGAACAGCTGGAAGCGATTTGCATGGAGTTGGATGACGTCGCGGATGTGCAGGAAGTGGTGGCGTTGTTGGCTCGTGCATAGAGTTCGGGTGCGGTATTTTGTACCTGAATTTGTAGAAAATACTGAGGCTGGTTGGTGCAGTTGCATGCTCGTAGATTAATTCACAGCTGAAGTGGTAGTTCGCAGGTAATGATGTTTATGTCCGCAGGCGGTGACGCATGCTGGGCGCGCTTTGGCGCTGGCGTCCTCGCGCCGCTGACGCGGTACCCTCACTTCGTTCGTCTGCCTGACGGAACGGCGGGGGATGGCACATCCATGTGCCGCCCCGCCTTCCGCCCGCGTCCTGCGGGCTATCCTGGCAGACTCACTCAGTTCGGCGCTGCGGATTGCCTTCGCCAAAGCGCCCCCAGCCTGCTCATTAACCATTGTGCTTGCTGTTAACGGCAGCCTGGTTTAGTCCATAGCGGGCATGTTGATCCAGATCTTACAGCCGGCTGATCAGCTTAAGTGAATGCTGTTGAAAAGGGCACAATATTTGAGGCCGTAGCACCTCTGCTGCTGCAAGGGCTATCCGCAGCGCTGAGGCTTTTACGTTGGGCCAGGAGATCCACGCAGGGATGCGTGGATCAGTTCGGGGCCGACCAGGGATGGTCGATCCCCGAACGATCCGTAGGCACGACGTGGAAGCCGAGGGCACCGCGTCAGCGGCGCGAGGACTCCCCGGCAGCAGCAGAGGTGTTACGGCCCGCACCCAGCACAGGACTCAGCCCCCAGCCCCAAACTAAACACACCTATACTTTTCGTTCTCACTCCGCATAAGTACTCGTCTCATCCTGCTCAAGTACTTAGCTCAGATTTAAACCCGAACAGCCAACCCTTCAATCCGCTGCATTGCCTCCAGCAGACGGACTTCAGTCACGGTGACTGACATATTCTCCATATCCGGCGCATGCACAGATTCACGCACAATCAGCGCCAGCTCGGCATCATCCAACTCGGCAATCTCACGCAGCGTCAATGGCACACCGCAGTCACGCGCCAGACGCATCTCATCCAGCACCTCTTCATCGCTGCGATCTTCCAGCGCCAGCAGGCACAGATTACCGAAGCCCACCAACAGGCCATGACCGAACTCACGCGTCTTATCGCAGAAGGTAAAACCTTCATAAATCGCATGGGATGCCGCTGCGTGGGCACCGTTGCTCATCAGCGAGGTCAATCCCGCCCAGGTAAAGATTGCATCCAGCACCTGATCCAAAGAGGCACTACTCTCACCGCGCAGCACTGCTGCATAAGCCGCCGGGCCGTGTTCCGCGATCACGTCATAGCAAATCTGGCTATGTGCCAGCGATGACAATGCATTGCCTTCGCGCGCCGGATGGCGGACGCTCACCGCGCGGAACTCATACCATTTCGCCAGGGTATCGCCCAGTCCAGCAGCCAGCCAGCGAGCAGGAGCTTTCGCCAGCAACTCACTGTCGATGATCACTGCCGCCGGTGCCTGTGGCAGCGGGAAAATATCGAAGAAATTGCCATTATCGTCGTAGCGAATGGTCAATGGCGTCACTGCCGAACAGGTAGCGGCAATGGTCGGGATGGTGATAAACGGCAAGCCCAACTGCGCGCCCACGGCTTTAACGGTATCCAGCGATTTACCGCCGCCGACACCGATAATCACGTCAGCTTGCAGTTCGGTAGCGATCGCCGCCAGACGGTTAATCTGATTGATTGAAGTCTCACCACCAAACCACTCCTGCGCCAGCAGCGTCACGTTGGCTGCCAGCAGTTGAGCGCGCACCTGCGCCTCCACTGACTGCAGTGCCTGGTGGCCGCCGATCAGCAGGGCGCGTTTGCCCAGCCCCGCACAAATCTCGCCCAGTTGATTGATCACACCCGCACCGCGCAGCACGCGCGCCGGAAACACCAAATTCTGTTGTGTCATGCTTTCTTCTCTGTGTAACGGACGCCGGGCAATACGCACAGCATCTCATAAAGGATATTGGCCGCCAGCTGGGAGGTCATGCCGCTGATATCGTACGGCGGTGACACCTCGACCAGATCGCCACCGACCAGATTGAGTCCGCGACAGCCGCGCACAATCTCCAGCCCCTGCATCGAGGTCAAACCACCCACTTCTGGCGTGCCGGTGCCGGGTGCCCAGGCGGGATCGAAACTGTCAATGTCATAGCTGAGATACACCGGACCGTCGCCGATGCGCGCACGCACTTCAGCCATCAGCGGTGCCATGGAGCGATACCAGCACTGTTCGGCAGGCACCAGATGGAAGCCCTGATCGACGCCCCACTGGAAATCATCGGCAGCGTAGCCTTGAGCGCGCTGACCAATTTGCACCACGCGCTGGCAGTCAAGCAGGCCTTCTTCCACCGCGCGGCGGAATGTGGTGCCGTGGGCGATCTTCTCGCCAAACATCTCATCGTTAGTATCGGTATGGGCGTCAATATGGATCAGGCCCATCGGCCCGTGCTTCTTTACCAGCGCGCGCAAAATCGGCAGCGTCAGCGTGTGATCGCCACCGAGCGTTAACGGAATAATCGGCCAATTATTCAGCTCGGTATAATAGTTTTCGATGATTTCGACCGACTTCAGCAGACTGTAGGTATTGATGGGCACATCGCCGAGATCGCCGACGCGCAACGATTCAAAAGGGGCCGCGCCGGTCGCCATGTTGTACGGGCGAATCATTACCGAATCGGCACGAATGGCACGTGGACCGTAGCGCGTGCCGCTGCGCTGCGACGTACCGATATCCAGTGGAATGCCAACGAAAGCGACATCAAGATCGGCAGGGGATTCGGCAGCGGGCAAACGCATCATGGTGCCACGGCCGGCGAAACGGGGCATCTCGTTGCCCCCCTGCGGCTGAGGAAAATCGGTCATCACGAACTCCTTCGGCTAAGTGAATCTCATCATGGCCTGAGGAAGGCGCGGGAAAAATCCTTGACAGCAAATAATCACTTCATAGATTGGTTAACTTTAGTCAGCAATCACTGAAGGAAATGCGGTGCAAACACTACCCAATCTCAAACTGCTGCAGGTGTTTGCCAGCGTGGTGGAAAATCAGGGCTATTCGCGTGCACAGCAGGCGCTCAACATGACCACGCCCGCCATTAGCGCCTATATGAGCGAGCTGGAAACGCAGCTGGGTTTTATCTTGTGCCAGCGCGGACGTGGCGGCTTTACCCTCACTACCAAAGGCGAGCAGTTTCATCGCTACAGCCAGGAAATGCTGGCCACGCTGGCGGGGTGGCAGGAGCAGGTCGAGACGCTGAAAAGCGCACAGGGTGGGACTTTTTCATTGGGCGTGGTGGATGCGACAGTGACTGACAGTACGCTGGATCTGCCGGCGGCGATTGCCCGCTTTAATCAGCGTTTTCCTGCGGTTTTTTTCAATCTCAGCGTGCGCGATCCCAATGAGTTACAGCAGCAGTTGCTCGAAGATCGGCTCGATATGGCGATTGGTCACTTTCCGCTACGTGCCAGCAATCTGGTGACCATTCCGCTGTATGAAGAGCAGCATTGGCTCTATTGCAGCCCGCAGCATCCGCTGGCACAGGGCGATCCGGATGTGCGCACCGTGCAGCAAACCGGCATGGTGACGCGTCGTTACTGGAATCAGCAGGAGTTGAACAAGCGCGGTTTTCGCCAGAGCAACGCCTCGGTGGAGAGCATTGAAGCACAGTTGACGCTGATTCTGTCTGGCCGCTTTATCGGCTATTTGCCGGAGCATTACGCACAAAGCGGGGAACAGCAGGGCACGTTGTGCCGCTTGTTGCCACAGCATTTTCACTTCCGCGCACCGTTTTCGTTTGCCTTCCGCCGTGGACGCGCGCGCGAAACGCTGATCCGCGCGATGCGTGAAATTCTGAATCCAGCGCGAAAAAATAGCAGTGAAAGCTGACGCTGCGCCGATACTGTGTAAAAATACAGGCCAATTCAGCAAACAGTAATCAACATGGCCCTGACAGCAGCGATAAAAAGCCAGATTGCGCAATGGTATAAGGCGCTGCAGCAGCAGGTTCCTGACTTTATCCCCCGTGCGCCCCAGCGTCAGATGATCGCTGAAGTGGCGAAGAGCCTGGCAGGTGACGAAGGTCGCCATCTGGCGATTGAAGCCCCCACCGGCGTGGGCAAAACCTTGTCTTATCTCATCCCCGGCATCGCGGTGAGCCGCGCCGAGGAGAAACGGTTAGTGATCAGCACCGCCAACGTGGCGCTGCAGGATCAAATCTTCAGCAAAGACCTGCCGCTGCTGAAAAAAATCATCCCCGATCTCACCTTCACTGCCGCATTCGGCCGTGGCCGCTATGTCTGTCCGCGCAATCTCGCGGCGCTGGCTGCGACGGAAGATCAGCAAGGCGATTTGCTGCTGTATCTCGATGAAGAAGCGGTAACCGGGTCGAAAGAAGAGCAGAAGTTCTGTGCCAAACTGGAAAAGCAACTCAGCAGCTACAAATGGGACGGCCTGCGCGATCACTCCGATGTCTCAATTGATGACAGCCTGTGGCAGCGCCTTTCCACCGATAAAGCCAACTGCCTGGGGCATCACTGTCGCTGGTATCGTGAATGTCCGTTCTTTGTTGCACGTCGTGAAATAGAACAGGCGGATGTGGTGGTGGCGAACCATGCGCTGGTGATGGCGGCGATGGAGAATGAATCCGTATTACCGCCGCCTAAACATCTGATGCTGGTGCTGGACGAGGGCCATCATCTGCCTGAAGTGGCGCGTGATGCACTGGAGATGAGCGCGGAAATTACCCCCGGCTGGAGCAGCTTGCAGCTCGATCTGTTTGTACGGCTGGTGGAAACCATCATGGCGCAGTTCCGCCCCAAATCGCCGCCACCGCTGACCAATCCTGAGCGGTTAAAAGGCCATTGCGATGAGATGCGTGAGCTGCTGCAAATCCTGTGCGACGCGCTCAATCCGCTGTTACCCGCGCACAATCAGCCGGGTGAGTTCCGTTTTGTGCTGGGTGAGTTGCCGGAAGAACTGATGACCATGTGCGCACGGCTGTTCAAACTGAGCGATGCACTGCGCGGTTTGAGCGAAGGGTTACTCAATGAGCTGGGTGAGCAAACCGGCAAAGCCGACATCATGCGTTTGCATCGGGCGATTATTCAGCTTAACCGCCAGTTCGGCTGGTTCGAATCAATCAGTAAACTATGGCGGCTGGCGGCGATGGAGAAAGCCTCCAACGCGCCGGTATCGAAATGGATTACCCGTGAAATTCGCGATGGTCAGGCGCATCTGCTGTTCCATTGCGCCGGGATTCGCGTCAGTGATCAGCTGGAGAAACTGCTGTGGCGCAAGATTCCGCATGTGGTGGTGACCTCGGCGACCTTGCGTTCACTGAACAGCTTCAATCGGCTGCAAGAGATGTCAGGGCTAAACGAGAAAGCGGGCGATCGCTTTGTTGCGCTGGATTCGCCATTTAATCATGTCGATCAGGGCAAGCTGGTGATCCCGCAAATGCGCTATGAACCGCTGATGGCTAATGAAGCGGAGCACATTGCCGAGATGGCAGGCTTTTTCCTGCAACAAATGGCAGAAGAGAAGCACAAAGGCGTGCTGGTGCTATTTGCCAGTGGGCGCGCGATGCAGCAGTTTGTCAGCCATGTCAGCGCATTACGCTTATCGATGTTGGTGCAGGGCGATCAACCTCGTTCGCGCTTAGTGGAGCTGCATCGCCAGCGAGTCGAAGCGGGGCAAACCAGTATTCTGGTTGGACTGCAGTCTTTTGCTGAAGGCCTGGATTTAAAGGGCGATCTGCTGACACAGGTGCACATCCATAAAATCGCTTTTCCCCCGGTAGACAGTCCGGTAATTTTGACCGAAGGGGAGTGGTTGAAGAGCCTGAAACGCTACCCGTTCGAAGTGCAGAGTCTACCGAGCGCTTCGTTTACGTTGATTCAGCAGGTCGGCCGTCTGATTCGTAGCCATTACTGTTCCGGTGAGATCGTGATATACGATCGGCGACTGCTTAATAAAGCTTATGGCAGTCGGCTGCTGGCCGCCTTACCGGTGTTTCCGATTGAGCAACCGATGGTGCCCGAAGCCAGCATAAAACCAGCGGTAAAAGTAGCGGTTAAAGCCCCAGTAAAATCAGCGAAGCGTAAAAGTAAGAAATCTTAGGTGTGCCCAGACGCACATCAATGACCTTTTGGCAGCCGGTTATCGGCGCGCCCTGGAAGCGGGAATGCCCTGATGGAACTGAATAAAATTATCAAAGAGATTGGGCGCGGTAAGAACCACGCGCGCGATATCGATTTCGGCACCGCCGTTGCACTTTACAGCGCGATGCTGGCGGATGAAGTGCCAGAACTGGAGCTCGGCGGTGTGCTGATCGCCCTGCGTATCAAGGGCGAAGGCGAAGAGGAGATGCGCGGTTTTTACCACGCTATGCAGCAACAGATGATGCAGCTGCAGCCGCCCGCCAATCGTCCGATGCCGGTTGTGATTCCCAGCTACAACGGCGCACGTCGTCAGGGCAATCTCACGCCGCTGCTGGCCTTACTGTTAAGCAAACTCGGGTTTCCGGTATTGCTGCACGGTGTGAGTGACGACCCGACGCGCATTACCACCGAAGCGGTACTGGCGGCGCTGGATATTGCGCCGGTCACCACAGCGCAGCAGGCTCAAGCGAAGCTGGACAGTGGCGAACTGGCGTTTATCACCATCGATCACCTGTGTGCACCGATGGCAAAACAGCTGTCGCTGCGCTGGCGCATGGGCGTGCGCAACAGCGCGCATACCCTGGCGAAGCTGGCTACGCCGTTTGCCGAACGCGCCGCGTTGCGTCTGGCGAGTGTTTCCCATCCGGAATATGTGCCGCGCGTCGGCAAGTTCTTCCAGGATATTGATGCACCCGCCATCCTGCTGAATGGCACCGAAGGTGAAGTGTATGCCAACCCACAACGCTGTCCGGCGATTAACTACATTGGCGGTGCGGGCGCAGAGGCGGAAGTGTGGGTTGAGCGCCAGCCAGAAATCAGCGTGGAACTGCCAGAAAGTAAAAATGCGCAAGACACTGCAGACTGGATCAAACAGGTGCTGGCCGGCGAACGTGCCGTGCCGCAGGCGCTGCGTTTACAGCTGGCGTGCTGCTTAGTGGCCACCGGAGAGTCAGCGACGCTGGATGAGGCGGAAACGCGATTGCAGCAAGCTGGGATCTGACGGGTAAATCAATACCCGCAGCCTTGGGTTGCGGGTCAAACCCGCAGTCGAGAGATGATATAAAATCAATCGTGCAATCGTGCATCGAGGAGTTTAGCGGGGTGGGTGCATAGCGGGCACGTTGCCGATTCCCCTCAGCTTGAGTCGCGCCGTCGAGTCTATTGCTGCCTGATACAATGCCGGTTGAGATTGCTGGTTCTGGAAATCCGCCAGTCAGGCTTTAACCAACATGCCACCTCGTTTTATATTCCTGGGTTCCGCGAATCCTGCCAGTCAGGCTTTGACCAGCACGCTCTCCACCAGTTGCTGCCAGAAGCGGATACCAATCGGTATCAGGTCATCATTGAAATCATAATGCGCGTTGTGCAATGGGGCGGAGGGGGATGCGCCATCGGCGCCGAGCCAGAAGTAAGCACCCGGACAGGATTCCAGCATACAGGCGAAATCTTCCGATGCCATGGAGGGATTCACCTGCCAGTGCACCTGCGATTCACCTAACACGCGCTGGGCAACCTCGCGCACTTGTTCCGCTGGTCCGGCATGGTTGGCGGTGACGGGATAACCCGGATACCAGTGAATCTCGCCGCTGACGCCAAATGGGCGCGGCAGGGTAGTGACAAAATCCTCAATCAGACTGCGCACGCGGTCGCGTACGTCAGTCTGCAAACATCGCACCGTACCACGCAGCACAATCTGCTCGGGAATCACATTGATCGCCTCACCGCCGTGGATCTGCGTCACGCTTACCACCGCTGACGCCAGCGGTGACAAACGGCGTGACGGGATGGTTTGCAGCGCCATGATCAGCTCTGCTGCCACCACCATCGGGTCGGCACCGCTCTCCGGCATCGCCGCATGACAGCTTTTGCCGTTCAGGGTGATTTCAAAGGAATCGAGCGAGGCCATCATCGCACCTGGATTCACCGCCAGCGAGCCCACCGGCAAACCTGGCCAGTTGTGCATGGCGTACACCGCATCCATTGGGAAACGGGTAAATAAACCTTCTTCCACCATATTGCGAGCACCACCGAGGTTCTCTTCAGCTGGCTGGAACAGAAAGTGGACGGTGCCTTTGAAATTGCGTGCGGCGGCCAACTGGCAGGCTGCTGCGAGGAGAATCGCCGTATGTCCATCGTGACCACAGGCGTGCATCACGCCAGGGCGGCTGGATTTCCACTCCGGCGCACCTTTTTCGGTAATCGGTAGGGCATCCATATCGGCACGCAAGCCAATCACCGGCCCAGGGCCGTTTTCCAGTGTGCCAATCACGCCAGTGCCTGCCAGGCCACGGAACACCTGTAACCCTGCTTCAGCGAGCACGTTCGCAACCAGTTCACTGGTTTGTTGCTCCTGGTAACCGAGTTCAGGATGTTGGTGTAACTGACGACGCCAGTTCAGGGCGTTTTCCAGCAGGACGGCAGGCAGGCTCATAAGGTAAGGCTCTCCATCAGCAGCAGTTGCTGCGATTTCTCTGACACGTAACGTGATGTCTCCACTGTAGTGGTAAGCGCAGGGCGGCGTCTATCGTGGAAAGGAATAATTTGGCTATAGGGTATAGCGGAATGGAATATAGCAGCGGGGCGCTTGGTCGGCATACCTGCATGCCGACCTTACACATGTGGAGAAAGGTGCGCAGTCATGCGCACCGGGAAATTTACTTCTGCATCGGCAGGTTCAAGCCATGTTCTTTCGCGCAGTTCTGCGCCAGTTCATAGCCCGCGTCCGCGTGACGCATCACACCCGTCGCCGGGTCATTCCACAGCACACGGCCAAGGCGCGCGTCGGCTTCGGCAGTGCCGTCGCAGACAATCACCACGCCGGAGTGCTGCGAGAAGCCCATGCCAACGCCGCCGCCGTGATGCAGGCTCACCCAAGTCGCGCCGCCTGCGGTGTTCAGCAGGGCATTCAGCAGCGGCCAGTCGGAGACAGCATCCGAACCGTCTTTCATCGCTTCAGTTTCGCGGTTCGGTGAGGCGACGGAACCACAGTCCAGATGATCGCGGCCGATGACGATAGGTGCTTTCAGCTCGCCATTGCGCACCATTTCGTTAAACGCCAGCGCGGCTTTATGACGCTCGCCCAGACCCAGCCAGCAGATGCGCGCTGGTAAGCCCTGGAAGGCGATACGCTCCTGCGCCATATCGAGCCAGCGATGCAGGTTCTTATGATCCGGGAACAATTCTTTCAGCTTGGCATCGGTTTTGTAGATATCCTCTGGATCGCCTGACAGCGCCACCCAGCGGAACGGACCTTTTCCTTCGCAGAACAGCGGGCGAATATAGGCGGGTACGAAGCCTGGGAAATCAAAGGCGTTTTTCACGCCTTCATCCAACGCTACCTGACGGATGTTGTTACCGTAATCCACGGTCGGCACGCCCATATGATGGAAGTCGAGCATGGCCTGCACATGCACCGCCATCGACGCGCGAGCGGCTTTTTCGACCGCTTTCGGATTGCTGACGCGCTCGGCCTGCCAGCGATCCAGATCCCAACCCACTGGCAGATAGCCATTGATTGGATCGTGTGCAGAAGTCTGATCGGTGACGATATCCGGCTTCATGCCGCCCGCTTTGGCACGCTTCACCAACTCCGGTACGATTTCAGCGGCGTTGCCCAGCAGGCCAACGGAAATTGCCTGCTTCGCTTTGGTGGCTTTCTCAATCAGATCCAGCGCTTCGTCTAAGGTATAAGCTTTATGGTCAACGTAACGGGTGCGCAGACGGAAATCGATGCGGGATTCCTGGCACTCAATCGCCAGCACGCTGGCACCGGCCAGTACGCCCGCCAGCGGTTGTGCGCCGCCCATGCCGCCCAGGCCTGCTGTCAGGATCCAGCGACCGCTCAGATCGCTGTCATAATGCTGGCGACCGGCTTCGGCGAAGGTCTCAAAGGTGCCCTGCACGATGCCCTGTGCACCGATGTAGATCCAGGAACCGGCGGTCATCTGGCCGTACATCATCAGGCCGGCTTTATCCAGCTCGTGGAAATGATCCCAGTTAGCCCAGTGTGGCACCAGGTTAGAGTTAGCCAGCAGCACGCGTGGTGCATCGGCATGAGTACGGAACACACCCACCGGTTTACCAGACTGGATCAGCAGGGTTTCTTCAGGCTGCAACGCACGCAGTGAACGCAGAATCTGCTCAAAGCACTCCCAGTTACGCGCGGCTTTACCGATACCGCCGTATACCACCAGATCTTCCGGGCGCTCGGCCACATCAGGATCGAGGTTGTTCTGGATCATGCGGTAAGCCGCTTCAATCAACCAGTTCGCACAATGCAGTTCGTTACCGCGCGGCGCACGGATTTCACGGGCAACAGCCTGAGATAAAGTTTCGCTCATCATCAATTCCTTAAAGGGAAGGTGAACGCTGGCTTGGCAGCAGCGCAGTCAAAGATTCAGGCCAGGCGTGACTGCTGGCCCACAGACGCATGGATTCGATATCCGGCGCCATTAAACGGTCTTGATCAAGGAAGGCAACGTTCTCGCGGATGCGACTCATCTCTTGTTCCAGCGCAGTCGAGCTTTGCAGTGGACGATGGAAGTCGATGCCTTGCGCCGCAGCCATGGCTTCAATGCCGACCACGGCAGCGGTGTTAAAGCACATATCACCGAGGCGACGCGCGGCGTAGGTGGCCATCGACACGTGATCTTCCTGGTTCGCAGAGGTCGGCAGGCTATCCACGCTACCCGGATGTGCCAGCGATTTGTTTTCTGAGGCCAGTGCGGCAGCGGTGACCTGGGCAATCATAAAGCCGGAGTTGACTCCGCCATCGCGCACCAGGAAAGGCGGCAAGCCAGAGAGACCAGTATCCAGCAGCAGCGCCATACGGCGCTCGGAAATGGCGCCGATTTCGGCAATCGCCAATGCGATGATATCGGCGGCAAATGCCACAGGTTCGGCGTGGAAGTTACCGCCCGAAATCACATCACCGCTTTCACTGAACACCAGCGGGTTATCAGAGGCCGCGTTGGCTTCGATTTGCAGTACGCGTGCCGCATGGCTGAGGTTGTCTAAACACGCGCCCATCACCTGCGGAACGCAGCGAATCGAGTAGGGATCCTGCACGCGACCACAATTGGTATGTGAGCTGAGGATTTCACTGCCTTCCAGTAAGGAAGAAACGGCAGCGGCCACCGCGATTTGCCCGTGCTGACCGCGCGCCTGATGAATACGTGCATCGAAAGGTTTTACTGAGCCTTTGATCGCTTCCAGTGACAGCGCGCCGGCCATCAGACCTGCGGCGAACAGGTTCTCAGCTTCAAACAGGCCACGCAGTGCCAGCGCGTTAGAGACCTGGGTACCGTTGAGCAGTGCCAGACCTTCTTTCGGTCCCAGCACAATCGGCTGCAGGCCGACGCGTGCCAGCCCTTCGATGGCAGGAATCAGTTCTCCGTCAACGCGTACCTGGCCTTCGCCCAGCAACATCAGTGACAGATGGGCCAGCGGGGCTAAATCGCCGGATGCGCCAACCGAACCTTTTTCCGGGATACACGGCATCACACCGGCATTAAACAGCGCCAGCAGCGCTTCGATTAACTGGATACGTACGCCGGAGTGACCGCGTGCCAGGCTGATGATTTTGGTGGCGACCACTAAGCGCGTGACGTTATCGGGCAGTAAGTTGCCCAAACCCACGCTGTGCGACAGAACCAGATTGCGCTGCAACTCTGCCAGACGCTCAGCAGGAATCTGTGTCTGAGCCAGTTTGCCGAAGCCGGTATTGATGCCGTACACCACTTTGCCTGATGCCACGATGGCATCGACGGTTTCATTCGCGCGATCGATGGCCGCACGAGCGTCATCCGCTAACGTGAGCGTCACCTTGCTTTGATAAATCGCCCGCAAGGTCGCGAGGTCCACTTCACCGGGAACGAGGCGAATTTCCTGAACCGAACCTGACATAGTCTACTCCTGTCTATACAAGTGATCGGGTACTACCTGCAAGCCCTGGGTTTGCGATGTGGCATGGGGTAGCACCATTGAATGAGCTGAGTGAAGCATAAGTGTCTAATCTTGTCTATACAAGTAGCAAGGGCTGTGCCAGATTGATTTGATTCTGTGAAATGCGCCGCAATGCGGGATGTGTCATCCAGCCGCAGCCGCATTGCACCGAAACAGGGAGAACGCTGCACTGTTAACGGGCTGTCTGCACAATTGGATGTATATACATTTACGTGTTGAGACAGTAAACTTTGGGCATTATTCGGAAAAGGAACAGGATATGGCGGAGCAAACGGCAATAGCGCAGCTGGCCGCAGCGATGGGCGATGAGCCAGCACCGATTTATCAGCGCGTGAAACAGGCGATCGTCAGCCAGATCCGTGAAGGTCACTGGAAAGCGAATCAGCGCGTACCGTCCGAAAGTGAGCTGGTTAACGAACTGGGCGTGAGCCGCATGACCATTAACCGCGCACTGCGTGAACTCACCAGTGAAGGGTTCCTGGTGCGTATGCAGGGTGTGGGCACCTTTGTCGCGGAGATGAAGGGTTACACCGCGATGCTGGAAGTGCATAACATCGCCGATGAGATTGCTCAGCGCGGTCATCGTCACAGCTGCAAAATTTTGTCGATTGGGCAGATGAAGGCCGATCCGGAACAAGCCGCTGTGTTGGGCTTATCCACCGGACAGACGCTGTATCATTCTTTGATTGTGCATTACGAAAACGATATGCCAGTGCAACTGGAAGATCGTCTGGTCAACCCGCTGGTGGCGCCGGATTACCTCAGTCAGGATTATCATCAACTGACGCCCTACACCTATTTGATGCGTGTGGCGCCGTTGACCGCCGGTGAGCATATTGTGGAAGCGGTACTGCCCGATTTGCGCCAGCGTAAACATCTGGCGCTGGATGAGCACGAACCCTGCTTGTTGATTCGTCGTCAGACCTGGAGCGACAACAAGATTGTGACTTACGCGCGCCTGCTCTATCCAGGCTCGCGCTATAAGTTACTGGGTCGTTTCAGAGGACACGGCTAAGCGCCACAAACAGCAGGCTGGCATCCGAGGTTCGCGGTGCCAGCTGCGTCTCTTCATCCAGCCACCACATTCCCTGATTAACCGTGACGCTTTCGCCGTCCGCATTCTGCCATTCACCCGATAACACCCACGCGACACCGTGTTCGCTGGCAACAGCGTGTTGCACAACCTCCACCTGTGCCTGCCAACTGTCGCGGCGCGTCATGATATTGAAATCCTGACAGCTGCCGCTGATCTGTGCCTCAATCGACCATTCGCCGGGAAATGCCCACGGCTGATGCGGTAACAACGCGTGTTCGACGCTCTCGCTCCGCAGTATCACGCTGTCGCCATTCAGCAGCGTAATCACACGATCGATACCAGGGAACGGCGAAAAAGGCCCGTCGGCATCGATGGTGGCAATACTGGCGCGCCAGCCAAATTGGGTCTCACCGGGCGGGAAGCTGATGATTTCACGCGTTTCACCGCCGCCGTTGCGCCAGCGGCTGACCGGCAACTGGCTGTAGTCAAAATGGGTTCTCATTGCAGTGCACTCATGGCCTGGGCGAAGCGCGCGGCTGCGGCTTCTTCGGCGGGATGATGGCCCTCGCTGATCACCTGATTACCGGCGACAAACACATCGCGGATCTGGCTTTGCGCACCACCAAACAGCCAGCGATTGAGTAAGGAAGCGGAACTCACGCTGCTCAGGAAGGCATCGTTTTCCAGTACCAGCCAGTCGGCGCGTTTGCCCACCGCCAGTTCACCAGTGTTGATCGCGCACGCCTGTGCACCGCCTTGTGCCGCCTGCTGCCACAGCAGATCGCCCACAGAAGGCTGATGGGGCAGGGTGATTCGGTTGCGACGACGATCGCGCAGGCGCTGACCATACTCCAGCCAGCGCAGCTCTTCCTGCGCGCTGAGCGATACTTGGCTGTCCGAGCCAATGCCCCAGCGTCCACCCTGGGCAATATATTCCACCGCCGGGAAGATGCCGTCGCCAAGATTGGCTTCGGTGGTCGGACAGAGTCCGGCAATCGCACCGCTGGCCGCCATGCGTTGGATTTCGCTGTCGTCCAGATGGGTGGCATGAATCAGGCACCAGCGCTGATCTACTTCGAAGCGATTATACAGCCAGGCAACCGGACGCTCGCCGCTCCACGCCAGGCTGTCATTGACCTCTTTTTCCTGCTCGGCCACATGAATATGTACCGGCACATCAGCAGCGCCAGCGGCCAGCACTTCACGCATCTGGACTTCACTCACCGCGCGCAGCGAGTGGAAACAGATGCCATGATTAAGCAGCGGCTTATTGGCGCTCCATTGCGCTACGCGTTGCTGTTGCTGCAAATAAGCCTCCGTTTGCTGGATAAAACGGCGCTGGCCGTCGCTGGCCGGTTGCGATCCAAATCCGCTGTAGCTGTAGAGCACCGGCAGCAGCGTCTGACCGATCCCGGCCGTCTCGGCGGCGGCAATCAGGTTGAGCAGCATCGCGTCATCGGCATAGGGATTACCCTGCGCATCGTGGTGCAAATAGTGGAATTCCGCCACCTGGCTATAGCCGCCTTTCAGCATATCGATATAGAGATGGGTGGCGATATCGCCGACCTGCTCAGGCGACAGGCGCTGCACCATGCGGTACATCAGATCGCGCCAGGTCCAGAAACTGTCCTGCGGATCGCCCGCCACTTCCGCCAGCCCGGCCATGGCACGCTGGAAGGCGTGTGAGTGCAGGTTGGCGATAGCGGGGAGCACCGGGCCAGCAAGGCGAGTGGCGCTGCCTGACATGCTGTTGGGGGTAAGTTCAGCAATCTGTCCGGATGCGTCAGTGGTAATCAATACGTCTTCATGCCAGCCGTCGGCCAGCAGCGCGCGTGGGGCAAAAAAAACGGCCATGGTTGATCCTTTAGGGCGGAAAGTTGTATATACATATACATACTTTGAGACGCACTGTAAATCGTCAGACGTGAAGGGGAGTGGGATGGCAGAAGCGAAGCAGATCGACAGCCTGTGGCTGGGGGCCGATATCGTCACCATGCGAGACGGGCACTATAACCTGATTGCCGACGGCGCACTGGCGGTGGATAACGGCGAGCTGATTTGGGTAGGACCGCGTAGTGAACTGCCGGATTTTGCCCCGCGTACGCAGCAGCAATTTGACGGTGGCATCATCACGCCAGGTTTAGTCGATTGCCATACGCATCTGGTGTTTGGCGGCGATCGCAGCCAGGAGTTCGAACAGCGTCTGAACGGCGTCAGCTATGCCGAGATCGCGGCGCAGGGCGGCGGTATTCTCTCCACGGTGCGTGCTACGCGCGCGGCATCACAGCAGGAGTTGGTGGCAAGCGCGCGCTGGCGTCTGGATCGATTGCTGGCAGAAGGCGTCACTACAGTGGAGATTAAATCGGGTTATGGCCTCGATGAAACCAGCGAGCTGACCATGCTGCGCGCCATCCGCGAATTGGCGGAAACGGTGCCCGCCGATGTGCTCTCCACCTGCCTTGCCGCGCACGGCTTCCCGCCCGAGTTTAAAGAAAACCCACAGGGCTGGATCGATATCATCTGCAATCGCCTGTTACCACAGGTGAAGGCGGAAGGGCTGGCGGATGCCGTCGATGCCTTCTGCGAACATCTCGCCTTTTCCCCTGAGCAGGTTAGCGCGGTGTTTGATCAAGCCAAAGCGCTGGGGATGCCGGTTAAACTGCACGCTGAGCAGTTGTCCGCGCTCGGCGGCGCCACGCTGGCGGCTGAATACGGCGCCTTGTCAGCCGATCATCTTGAATACGCCACCGAAGCCGATGCGCAAGCGATGGCGCAACACGGCACCGTTGCGGTGTTGCTGCCGGGCGCGTTCTATCTACTGCGCGAGACCCAACGCCCACCAGTGGATTTGTTCCGCAAACACGGCGTGCCAATGGCGCTGGCCAGCGATGCCAATCCCGGTACTTCTCCGGCGCTGTCGCTGCGTCTGATGCTCAATATGGGCTGCACGCTATTTGGCATGACCCCGGAAGAAGCGCTGGCGGGTGTGACCCTGTGGGGGGCGAAAGCGCTGGGATTACAGCATTCGCACGGTTCGCTGGAGGTCGGGAAGGTAGCGAACTTTGTACACTGGCCGCTGGCACGTCCGGCAGAACTGGTTTACTGGTTGGGCGGCGAGTTGCCGTGCCAGGTTATTTATCGTGGAGAAGCGCAATGACACCTTTTCATTTCACCGCCGGTAAGCTGCCGCTGCTGGTCAGCATCCCGCACGCGGGCACCCAGTTAACGCCTGAAGTGGATGCCGGATTAAGCGACGCGGCACGCGGTTTGCCAGATACCGACTGGCACATTCCGCTGCTGTACGATTTTGTGCGTGATTTAGGGGCCAGCGTGCTGATTGGCCATTACTCACGTTTTGTCATCGACCTTAATCGTCCGCCGGATAACCAGCCGCTGTACACCACCGCCACCACCGGACTCTATCCTGAGACACTGTTCGACGGCACGGCGACCTTCGCCGAGGGTAAAACCCCCAGCGCCGAGGCGCGACAGGGTTATCTCGATAATATCTGGCAGCCGTATCACCAGCAGATCCAGCAAGAGCTGGCGCGACTGAAAGCTGAACACGGTTATGCGTTGCTGTTTGACGCCCATTCGATTGCTTCGGTGATTCCACGCTTGTTTGATGGCCAGTTACCGGATATCAATATTGGCACCAACAGCGGTGAGAGTTGCTCGACAGCGGTGATCGAAGCGATTAAAGAGGTTTGTGCCGCACAAAGCGATTACAGCTGGGTGGTTAACGGCCGTTTCAAAGGTGGTTATATCACGCGTGCTTACGGTCAGCCGCAGCAGGGCGTACAGGCCGTACAGCTCGAGCTGGCGCAGCTTAATTACATGGATGAAACCCCGCCGTTTGCCTGGCAACAGGATCGCGCGTCACAGCTGCAGAAAGTGTTAAAACCGATGATGCAGGCGTTTTTACAGGCTGGAAAACCTCTCTAATCGCCCGAGTCGTCATGCCCGCCAGGGCAAATTTTTTACCAGGCAGCCACCTTTGAAAGGTGGCTGCCTTTTTATTGGTGTGGAAGTGCGGGCTCAGACAACGCACCAGACCTATCTCGTTCCCTCTCAAACTCCGTTATCCCCATAACAGTGCAATCGCGCCCCAAAAATGTGCATCAATACGTTCCTGCCGTGACCATTCCCTGATTCCACCGCCTCTGCCGATTTGGCACACCGCTTGCTAGGTTGTATGTACAAGTAAAGACCACGTGGTAATTATCACTTTTTATTCTGGCTGGCTCACAAAAAGCTTATGCCGACAATGATCTGCCGCAAGCTAACTTGTATATACATGAAATGTCATCTGCGCTGTATCAGCCAACAGAGACAGCCTATTCGATTAATGACCAGGAGAAGCCGCATGACGCACCGTGCCCCGATTCGCCGTTTTTGCCTCACGACCCTGTTTGCCAGCCTGATGATCAGCGGTGTTGCTGTACAGGCCAAAGAGTGGAAATCGATCACCATCGCTACCGAAGGCAGCTATGAACCTTGGAACCTGACGCTGCCGGGCGGCAAGTTAGGCGGCTTTGAACCTGAACTGATGGAAGACTTGTGTAAGCGCATGGGCATCCAGTGCAAGCTGGTGGTGCAAAACTGGGACGGCATGATCGCTGGACTGAATGCTGGCAAATATGACGTGATCATGGATGCGATTGTCATCACGCCGGACCGCAAAAAAGTGGTCAATTTCACCGTGCCTTACGCGTCGACTCCCGCCACCTTTATCACCACCAAAGACAGTCCGCTGATGCCGGCCGATCACAACATCATCAAGCTGCATGACGATGAGAAAGAGATCAACACCGCGATTGCGCCACTGAAAGCGGCGTTAAAAGGCAAAACCATTGGTATCGCGTCCGGCACGGTTTACACGCCCTTTATTGATAAGTACTTCAAAGATGTCGCCGACGTGCGCGAATACACTTCCTCAGCAGATGCGATTCTCGATCTGCAGGCGGGGCGTATTGATGCGGTATTCGACGATGTGACCTTCGCGCAATCGATGCTGGCGCGCAAAGAGAACAGCAACCTGACCTTCAGTGGCCCGCAGTTGGGTGGCCCGATTTGGGGTGAGGGCGAGGCGATGGGCGTGCGCATGGCTGACAACGATCTGAAAGCCAAACTCGACGAGGCTATCAAGGCCGCGCTGGCCGATGGCACCGTGAAAAAGCTGAGTGAGAAGTGGTTTAAAACTGACGTAACCCCGTAAGTGAGGTGAAAGATGATGAGCCTGCTGAGTTTTGGTGCTGATGGCTGGGGCCGCCTGATTTTGGGGGCTGCCTTCACCACGCTGCTGCTGTCGCTGGCGGCGTTGATGATTGGCGCGGTGGTCGGTTCCGGCGTGGCGGCAGCGAAACTGTCGCCGCAGCGCTGGGTTCGCTGGTTGGGTGAAGCCTATTCCACGGTGTTTCGCGGCATCCCGGAACTGCTGGTGATCTACCTGTTCTATTTTGGCGGATCGGGCCTGATTACCCTGGTGGGACAGATGTTTGGCGCGGATGGTTTTATCGAAGCGCCGCCGTTCCTGATTGGTGCACTGGCTATCGGGCTCATCTCTGGATCCTATCAAGGTGAGGTGTATCGTGCGGCGCGTCTGGCGCTGGCCAAAGGTGAAGTGGAAGCGGCAGTCGCGATCGGCATGCCGCGCTGGCGTATTGCCCAGCGCATTTTGCTGCCGCAGATTGTGCGCTATGCGCTGCCAGGCATGTCAAATGTCTGGCAGATGAGCCTGAAAGATTCGGCGCTGGTGTCGGTGACCGGCATCGTCGAGCTGATGCGCGCCAGCCAGGTGGCGGCGGGATCCACGCGCGATTACTTCACTTTCTATCTGATTGGCGGTGGCTGCTATCTGGTGCTGACGCTGCTGTCTAATCATGCGTTCCGTCGGGCAGAGTCTCGCCTTGGACGCGCGTGGCAAAGTCGCACTGCGGCACAGCATTAAGGAGCAGCAGTATGATTGACTTCGCCTTTCTGACCGATACTTTCCTCAAGCTGAGCGCCGCGCTGCCGGTGACGCTCGGCCTGTTTATCAGTGCCTTTCTCTGCGGTGGCATTCTCGCTATCGGCATTCTGTCACTGCGCATGAGCCGCTGGCGGGTGCTGAGCGGCTTTGCGCGCGGCTACATTCTGGTGTTTCGCGGCTCACCGCTGCTGATCCAGCTGTTCCTGATCTATTACGGATTGGGGCAGTTTGGCGTGATCCGTCATAGTTTTGTCTGGCCATTCCTGCGCGAGCCCTTTACCTGCGCCGTGCTGGCGCTGTCGCTGTGTACCGCTGCTTATACCGCTGAAATCCTGCGTGGTGCCTTACTGGCGGTGCCACCCGGACAGGTCGAAGCCGGGTTGGCCTGCGGCATGTCGCGCTGGCTGCTGCTGCGTCGCATCATCGCGCCCATCATGTTGCGTTATGCACTGCCCGCGTATTCCACCGAAGCGATCCTGCTGGTGAAGTCCACGGCGCTGGCCAGTCTGGTCACCGTGTGGGATGTCACCGGTGTAGCACAGCAGATCATTCAGCGTACCTATCGCACCATGGAAGTGTTTATCTGCGCCGCCGCTATTTATCTGATCCTGAACTTCATTATCGTCCAGCTTTACGCGTTGTTAGAACGCCGTTTAACCCCGGTGCATCGCGTTGAAAAAAAGCCGTTACCCGCCGTTAAACCGCTTGCCGGAGAGTGATATGCAATCCACATCCCCCGTAACTTTAAGCGCCACCGATATCCATAAATCCTTTGGCGCAATGGAAGTACTGAAAGGCATTTCGCTGCAGGCGCATCAAGGCGATGTCATCTCAATTCTCGGCGCCAGCGGCTCGGGTAAAAGTACCTTATTGCGCTGTATCAACCTGCTGGAAACGCCGGATGCTGGCGTGGTGAGCGTCGGTGGTGAAACCATTGAGATGAAGCGCCATGCGCGTGGTCATCAGCTGGCGGCCAATCCCAAGCAGATTGAACGTCTGCGCTCGCGTCTGGGCATGGTGTTCCAGAGTTTTAACCTGTGGTCACACATGACAGTGCTGCAAAACGTGATTGAAGGGCCGCACTATGTGTTGAAGCGCGATAAGAAAAGCTGCATCGCTCAGGCGGAGCAGTTGCTGGATCGCGTCGGACTGCTGAATCGCAAAGATTTTTATCCGGCACAGCTTTCCGGCGGCCAGCAGCAGCGTGTGGCGATTGCCCGCGCGCTGGCGATGGACCCGGAAGTGATGCTGTTTGACGAGCCAACCTCAGCACTTGATCCCGAGCTGGTGGGTGAAGTATTGAAAGTGATGCGCAGCCTGGCGGAAGAGGGGCGCACCATGCTGGTGGTGACCCACGAAATGGGCTTTGCGCGCAATGTCTCTAATCGTGTGGTGTTTATGCATCAGGGGACCATTGATTGTCAGGGGACGCCGGAAGAGATGTTCGGCGCACAAGGCTCGCAGCGCTTTAAGCAGTTTATCTCCAGCCATCAGAGCCATCACACGGAGCAACCAGCATGACATTAGTGTGGGGCGATGAAACGCTTTCCTGGCAGGATGTGGTGCAGGTGGCACGGCACAATGCCGAACTGACGTTAAGCGCCAGCGCCTGGCAGCGTATTGCGCAGGGGCGTGAGATCGTCGAGCAGATTGTTGCCAGCGGTCATATCGCTTATGGCATCAATACCGGGCTGGGGGCGCTGTGCAATATCACTTTGCCGGAAGAGCAGCTCAGCCAGTTGTCACGTAATACGCTATTGAGTCACGCTTGTGGCGTGGGCCCATTACTGGCGCGTGAACAGGTGCGTGCCATTCTGTGTGCGGCGATTGCGAACTACAGCCACGGTAAATCGGGCGTCTCAGTGGCACTGGTGCAGCATCTGCTGGCGCTGCTGAATCATCAGATTACGCCGCAGGTGCCGTCACAAGGTTCAGTGGGCTATCTCAGCCATATGGCGCATATCGGACTCGCGCTAATTGGCGTGGGTGATGTTGAGTATCAGCAACAGATCGTGTCTGCCGAGCAAGCGCTGGCGCAGGCCGGATTAACGCCTTATCGACCGGGCGCGAAAGAGGGCTTGAGCCTGGTGAACGGCACGCCGTGCATGACCGGGTTGTCGTGTCTGGCGCTGGATGATGCGATGCGCTTGCTGGATTGGGCCGACGTGACTGGCGCAATGAGCTTTGAGGCGCTGCGCGGGCAGTTAGTGGCGTTTGATGCCGAAGTGATTGCGCTGAAAGCCAGCCCAGGTATGCAGGTGAGTGGGCAGCGTTTGCGTCAGTTGCTGAGCGACAGCCCACTGCTGGCAAAAAGCGTTGGTGTGCGCACCCAGGATGCACTGAGTTTGCGTTCGATGCCGCAGGTGCACGGCGCCAGCCGCGATCAGTTTGATCACGCGGCGCGACAGGTGAATACCGAGTTGAATGCCTGTACCGATAATCCGCTGGTACTCGGCACCGTGGATAACTGGCGTGTGGTGTCGCAGGCCAATCCGCACGGTGAATCGGTGGCGATGGCGGCCGATTTACTGGCCATTGCCATGGCGGAAGTTGGCAGCATTACCGAGCGGCGTTTGGATCGTTTAGTGAATCCGCTGGTCAGCGGTTTACCAGCGTTTCTGGTGGCTCAGCCGGGTGTGAACTCCGGCATGATGATTGCGCAGTATGTGGCGGCGTCGTTGTGTGCGGAGAACCGTCAACTGGCACAACCGGCGGTGCTGGATAATTACGTGACCTCAGGTTTGCAGGAGGATCATCTCAGCCTGGGTACTGGGGCTGCGTTGAAACTGCTGAAGCTGGTGGGGAATGTGTGGCAGATTCTGGCGATTGAGTATTTGCTGGCGGCGCAGGCGCTGGATTTCCATGGCGAGGCGGAGTTGGCTGCAGGCACAAAACAGGCGTTGCGCCATTTACGTGCGGTGGTGGCGAACTGGCAGGAAGATCGCTGGCTGGCACCGGAAATTGCCCGGGCGGTTGAGGTGATGAAGAACGGTGTTTGCTGAGTGCTCTTAAGCGATGCCGAACTGCTTAACTGCTTAACTGCTTAACTGCTTAACTGCTTAACTGCTTAACTGCTTAACTGCTTAACTGCTGAATGCGTGTGGGTGCGGGCCGTAGCACCTCTGCTGCTGCCGGGCAGTCCTCGCGCCGCTGGCGCGGTGCCCTCGGCTTCCACGTCGTGCCGACGGAACGTTCGGGGATCGACCATCCCTGGTCGGCCCCGAACTGATCCACGCATCCCTGCGTGGATCTCCTGGCACAACGTAAAAGCCTCAGCGCTGCGGATAGCCCTTGCAGCATCAGAGGTGCTACGGCCTCAAATATTGTGCCTCTTTCAACAGCATTCATTTCAGCTCATCAGCAGACTGGAAGACATGAATCATCCCCGCGTGATCTCCTGGCCCAACGTAAAAGCCTCAGCGCTGCGGATAGCCCTTGCAGCATCAGAGGTGCTACGGCCACTAACACTTGTGCGGTATTTATCAACTCGCATTAAAGTTTGTGAGCCAATGTGAGTTCTTATTGGTTGAAGTTTATGAGTCGGCTGATGCTCTCATTAGCATCACAAATTCAATCTTATGGACAGAAATAAGCTTGGTGACAAACACACTGAAGCTTATGGGAATGAAAGTGCCTTTAACAAAACGCACGAAAGTTTATGAGCAGGCTGGGGGCGCAGGGGGGCAGGCAATCCGCAGCGCCGAGCAGAGTGAGTCTGCCAGGATAGCCCGCAGGACGCGGGCGAAAGGCGGGGCGGCACAGGGATGTGCCATCCCCCGCCGTTCCGTGAGGCAGAAGAACGAAGTGAGGGAACCGCGTCAGCGGCGCGAGGACGCCAGACCCCCTGCGCCCCCAGCCAGCGTTAACTCGGTTTTAAGCCAACCCGCATTTCAGTCAGCAATCCAAACTTGTGTTTCAAACTGCATTCGAACCCGCAGTCCAACCGCAACCGCCAACCCTCACAATTTAACCGCGGCGCGCATCCGGGCGCACCAAATCAAACCGCAAATCCTCACTGATGCCGTAATATGCCGATGGGCCGCCGGCTCGCAGAATCGGCTGTGCCTTGGCGGTCTGATAAATGCCATCTTCCAGCAATGCTTCATCAATATGAATCGCCACCACTTCACCCAACACCAGCCAACTCTCCAGTTCAGTGCCTTGCACATCCTGCAGGCGAATCAGCTGCGTCAGACGGCACTCAAAGTTCACCGGGCTCTCTGCCACCATACTGACGTTCACGTGCGAGGCGGCAATCGGCGTCAATCCCGCCAGCGCGAACTCATCTTGTTCAGGCGGTACTGACGCAGAGCTTTCATTCATCGCTTCGGCGAGCGGGCGAGTAGCCAGATTCCAGACGAATTCTTTGCTTTCACTGATATTGCGTACACTGTCTTTCCAGCCGCTACTGGCAAACCCAATAATCGGCGGATGATAGTTAAAGCAGTTAAAGAAACTGTACGGAGCCAGGTTGCGCTGGCCACTGGCGCTCAGCGAACTCACCCAGCCGATCGGGCGAGGACCAACAATGGCGTTCAGCGGATCGTGTGGCAAACCATGCCCGCTCCTTGGCTGATAAGTATAACGTTGTCGCATTAGCGCTCCTGGCTTGTCTGTTAAACTTCGCACTGCAACGGTGTCATGGCATTCCTGTCGCTATCATCAGGAAACGCTAGCGGATGACCATAACGACAGCTTGCTGCAGCACGAATTATTTTGGACTCAATTTTGGGATATCAGGTTTAAATGCAATACAGATAATCGTGTAAGCGGATTGTGCGATGCCGCCATCCAGCGTATCTTACGCCCGCGCTACTATCCGGAGAATCTATGAACAAGCCAACCGCCACCTCGCCATTCCATCCCCGTAATCGCCATCAGGGCCGTTATGATTTTGCTGCTCTGACCGCTGCTCATCCGCCGCTGGCGGTGAAAGTACGTCCTAATGGCTACGGCGAGCTGTCGGTGGATTTTGCCGATCCTGAAGCGGTAAAGCTGCTCAATCAGGCGCTGATCAAGCTGTTTTATAACCTGAACTGGCAACTGCCAGAAGGCTACCTGACACCACCCGTACCTGGCCGTGCTGACTATGTGCATGCGCTGGCAGATTTGCTGGCCAGTGACAACGGCGGCAAAGTGCCACGCGATGTCGATGTGATGGATATCGGTTGCGGGGCCAACCTCATTTATCCATTGATCGGGCATGCGGAGTACGGCTGGCGCTTTACCGGCACCGATATCACGGCGGAAGCCATCACGGCGGCAAACCAGATTGTCGCTAGCAATCCCGGCTTGCAGCGCGGTGTGCGTCTGCGTCGTCAGAAAGACGAGTCCGCCATTTTCGCCGGTGTGGTGCACAAAAATGAACGCTATCATGCCGTGCTGTGTAATCCACCGTTCCACGGTTCGGCGCAGGAAGCGGCGATGGTCGGTCAGCGCAAAACGCGAAATCTGGGCTTAGGCAAAGATGCACCGCTTAACTTTGGCGGTCAACACAAGGAACTGTGGTGCGAGGGCGGCGAGCGCCAGTTCGTGGGTAAGATGATCGATGAAAGCGTGGCTTATGCCGACCGCATTGTCTGGTTTACCTCATTGGTTTCTCGCAAAGAGAACCTGCCTGCATTGCGCGATCAGTTGCGCGATCTCGAGGTTGAGGAAGTGCGCATCATTGAGATGGCACAGGGGCAGAAACAGAGCCGCTTTATCGCCTGGACATTCCTGCCGCCAGCCGCGCGCACTAAACGCTTCGCGCGCTGAACCAGCGAATCCTGAGGCCGCATTCCACATTGTGACGTTAGTGGGTGCAAACTCGGGATCGCTCATTTAAATACTTGTACTGAATCGTACGGACTCAAGACCTTAGTCCACATCGGTTGAACATTGAGGCGAGCACTGGAAATGTCCCACTTGAGTTCTCGTGTTGAGACTGACTGTTAAAGGCTGCAGCCTGCATGTGTTCGGATGCAGGGGCGAGTCTTAGCCCGCGAATGTAAGCGTTTAATCCGGTGTCCTAAGGTTTCACCCAACGTGTTTTTATGATGGGGTGGGCGGCGGCAGCGCTGCCAGCGTGGCCGCGGAACCCACATCGTTGCCGGTCTGCATCACTTCCACCGTCTGATGCGGCGCTTTAATCCCTGCGGCATCAAAATGCTTTTTCACCTTGTCATCCAGCGCAAAACGCACTGTCCACTGCTTCAGCGGTTGGGTGGTAAACGACACGCGCACGGTAAAGGATTGATTGGTCAAGCCTACCAGCCCGGAAAAACTCGGTTCGCCAATCACCATGCCGCGAATATCCGGATTCTCCAGCAACTCTTTCACCGCTGCCTGCAAGGTCGCATTCACACGTTCGGTATCTTCACTGCGGTCAACATCATAGTTGGCGACAAACGAGCCAATGCCGCGCACAAAGTTGGCGAAAGTGGTGATCGAAGACCAGGGAATGATGTGATACGCGCCGGTATCCTGACGCACGCCGACGGAACGAATCGACATACGCTCCACCGTGCCGGTAATCGGGCCGATGGTCACCAGATCGCCGGTATTCATACCATTCTCAAACTGAATAAAGATACCGGTAATAATATCCTTCACCAGCGTTTGCGAACCGAATGACACTGCCAGACCCAGTGCACCGGCACCCGCCAACAGCGGCGCGATGTTTACCCCCACTTCAGACAGCAGAATCATAATGGTGATGGTGCTGATCACCACCGCCAGCGCGTTACGGAATAGCGTCAGTAAGGTGCGCGTACGTGCGCTGGGCATCGGCCTGCCGTGCGAATCCGAAGCCAGACGGCTTTCGATCAGGCTGGCCAGCAGCGTCCAGCCGATGGCGGAGAGCAGCAAAATCATCACGATACGAATCAGCACATCCACCATTTTCTGCCCGGCACCCAGCGTGAGCCAGTGCCAGAGATCAAACAGATTCCAGGCGTTGAGCAGCAGTAATAGCGTGGCGAACACGGTAATCACACGCGCCAGTTTTAGCAGCGCTTTGACCCAATCATTGACGCGTTTTTGCAGTTCCGGATAGTTACGGCGCAGATCCGGCGATAGCGTCAATGTTTTGCCAATCCAGCGCGTTAGCATGCCGGAAATCAGCGCGGCGATAACAATAATCGCCATGCTGCGCACCGTGGCCGACATCATAAACTTCAGACTGTCACCCGGATTGAAGATCGAGAACAGGAACAGCGCAATAAAATAGGCGCTTGCCAGCCAATGCCACACCATGCCGAAGGCGCGGATAAACAAGGCAAAGAAGCTCATACTGCGATCGGCCAAACGCGACAACTCGTCGTGGATGTTGCGTCGATTGCGGAAAATCAGCCATAGCGCCCAGCCGGTCATAATGCACATGATCAACACATTCACCAACGCAGCGATTTGCATATTGACCTGATTGCCGACGATCGGCACCACCACCAGTAAGCCATAACCGATGATGCCGCTGAGCCAGCTAAGACGCGTGTTCCAGTAAGCGGCACGCGTATCGGAAAGATGAAAGAAGCGCAGGGTGGGGAAGCGTGGGCAGAATATCAATCGCAACACCGCTTTGAAAAATTCAATCAACGCAAAGGCATTGAGGAATAGCCCCTGCTGATAGGCAATGGTGCGATTGTTGTTGTGGTAGTTGTCGCTGATGATCTGGCCGACAAACAGCGTCAGGGCCAGCAGTACCAGGTCGAGCAGGAACGCCACGACAATAGTAGCGGGCAGATGCAGCCACTTGGTGCGCTCCAGATTATGATTGCGCCCCCAGCGGCCCATGCGCTGCCACACGGGATACATCAACAGCCGCGTGAACCAGTAGAAAGCAAAAACGGCAGCGGCGAGTCCCGCGAAATACTTCAGGGCGTTGAAGAAGGTTTGCTGATTAAACGACTTGTGCGGTGCGTTAACGATGTTGTCGTGCAAACGGACAAACTGCGAGGCAACGGCTCCTCCGTATTCGCGTGTGACGTTGGTGACGCTCTCCAGTACTGTGGGATCTTCCTGATCGGCCTGCGGCGGAGCCAATACCGGCTGTTCATTATTGGCTTTGCTGGTGGCGGCCTGACGAAGTTGATCGATCAGTTCCTGACGCGAATCGTTATTCTCCAGAATATTGGCCAGCGCGGCATAAGCGGCTTTTTTATCTTCCAGCGTAGGTTCACCTGCAGCGGTGGTGCTGGCAGCGGGCGTTGACGTTTGCTGAGCGGCGACGGCGGCCTGCGGCAGATTGACCGCGTCTGCGGTGGGAACGAGGAACAGACAGATCAGCATCCATATGGTCAGGCACCATGATGGGCGGGCAAACGACATGACCTTCTCCTTGAGCAACGCACAACGGCACAAGAGAAAAAGTATAGTCAGTGATGGAAGGTGAAGATTCTGAAAGGAAATTTCTTTACGGAAGAAGAGGCGGCTTTACAGCCGCCTCGTCATTTATGACACGTGCTGCAGGAACTCGCGCAGACGATCGCTCGGTGGGTTGGTGATCAACTCATCCGGATTGCCATCTTCAGCGATGGTGCCTTTATCAATGAAGATCAGACGCGAAGCCACTTTCTGAGCAAAGCCTACTTCGTGCGTTACGATGACCATCGTCATGCCTTCTTCGGCCAGATCCTGCATCACCTTGAGCACTTCATGGCGTAGTTCTGGATCGAGTGCAGAGGTTGGCTCATCAAACAGCATCATCTTCGGTTTCACCGCCAGCGCACGAGCGATGGCAACACGCTGCTGCTGACCACCGGACAGTTCAACTGGGAAGTGGTGCGCACGCTCGGCAAGGCCGACTTTACCCAACAGTTCACGTGCCAGTTTCTGTGCATCGTCCTTCTTCGCACCGCGCACGCGAATCGGGCCGAAAGCCACGTTATCCAGCGCACTCATCTGCGGGAACAGATGGAACTGCTGGAACACCATGCCCGCTTCCTGACGAATCAGGCGTTCGTCGACTTTAGGATCGTTAACTTTCATGCCATCAACGATCAGGTCACCGGTAGTGATCTCTTCTAGCTTGTTGATGCAGCGCAGCAGGGTCGATTTACCTGAGCCAGATGGCCCAATAATCACCACCACTTCGCCCTGATTGATCTTCAGGTTGATGTCGTGGAGGACTTTAGTCTGGCCGAAGTTTTTAGAGACGTTTTTAAATTCAATCACAGGATTTTCACCTTCTTCTCAATACGGCGCAGTACAAAGCTCAACACCAACGTAATAATCAAATAGATAATCGCAACGGCACTCCAGATCTCCAGCGCGCGGAAGTTTCCGGCGATGATTTCCTGGCCCTGACGTGTCAGTTCCGCCACGCCGATCACGATAAACAGCGAGGTATCTTTGATACTCACGATCCACTGGTTACCGAGCGGTGGCAGCATACGACGCAGTGCCAACGGCATGATGACGTAACGCAGGGTTTCACGGCGGGAAAGACCCAGCGCCAGGCCTGCTTCACGGAAGCCTTTGTTGATCGACAGCACGGCACCACGCGTGATTTCCGCGATATAGGCACCGGAGTTAATCATGATGGTGACCACGGCGGCGGTAAACGGATCGATACGCAGGTCCGGGAAGGCCATCGGCAAGGCGAAGTAAATAAACATCACCTGCACCACGATTGGCGTACCGCGGATCAGCTCGATAAACACCAGCGCGATATTATTGGCGATCCATCCGCCGTACGCGCGCGCGAAACCGGCGACTAAACCAATGATTAACCCGCCAATTAAGCCGAGTACGGAAATTATCAGGGTCATTTTGGCGCCTTCGATCAAAATCGGCAGGGCTGGCCAAATGACGCTCCAGTCAAACTCCATGGTGTAACTCCAAAATCTGTTGCAATGGAAATGTAAAAAGCAGGGAGACTAAGCTCCCTGCTGGAAAAATCGGCTTAGGCCGGAATTATTTTGGCTCGCTGCCGAACCATTTTTTATAAATTGTGTTGTAAGTGCCGTTGTCGCGCAGGGTTTTCAGCGCGCCATTAATCTGGTTACGCAGTTCATCGCTGCCTTTAGGCAGGGCGATACCATACTGCTGAGCTTCGATAGACTCGCCAACCGCTTTGAAGCGACCTTTACCGGCGGTGTGAATGAAGTACAGGATGTTTGGCGTGTCGTGCAGCACGGCGTCAGCACGGTTGGTGCCCAACTCCATGTAAGCGTTGTCGATGTTCGGGAACTGACGCAGATCTTTAGACTTGATGTGCGCTTTCGCGTAATCAACAGAACCGGTACCGCTTTTCACCGCAACCACTTTGCCGTTCAGATCGTCGATGCCTTTGATGTTGTTTTCGTTCTCACGCACCATCACCAACAGACCACTTTTGTAGTAGCCGTCAGAGAAGTCGATAGCTTTTTTGCGCTCGTCGGTAATGGTGATACCGGCCAGAGCCACGTCAACGTTTTTGGTTTGCAGTGCTGGGATAATGCCGCTGAAATCCATTGGCTTCAGGGTGTAGTCCAGCTTCAGTTCTTTGGCGATAGCGGCCCACAGGTCGATATCGAAACCAACGTAATCGTTGCCCTGTTTGAATTCAAAAGGAACGAATGCGGTGTCGGTTGCAACAACCAGTTTCTTATCTGCTGCAGTGGAAGAAAGCGAGAAGGCCAGCGCCAGCGCGGCCACGGAGACTTTAATCAAAGACTTCATCATTATTTTCCTTATTACCCTTCAGACCTGATGGCCTGATGTACGGCTATTCATATGAAAAAATTATGCCAACTTTTCATTTTGCTCGAAATCAGCAGGATGCAGGGCCTGGCTGAAGCGATTTTGCTGTAGTCGAAAAGTTTGCACTAATATGGATCACCAAAATAGTGCATCGTGCTGTTGTGGTGCAGGCACAGTGTGCACCAAGGGCTGAGCAAGGGAAAGGCAGGATTAAGATTTTGTTAACGACGTCAAAAAAAGCACCAAAATGTTACAGATATAAAAAAAGGCGGGATATCCCGCCTTCGCTGTAACTGACATTATTCAATGTTGGATTCGATGAACCACAGGAATTTATCCAAATCACGCGATGCCGCCGTGAAAATGTCTGCAGTGTCTTCATCACTGACTTCACTGATGGCCTTACGCGTATCGTTCGCGACAATCGCGTAACGATCGGCCAGCGCCTTCAGGTGATCCTGAACGGTATGGATGTTAAGCGGATAGCTTTTCAATGGCGTCTTATCGTTGACGATCTGGGTAGTCCCCAGCGCCACGCCGCCGAGTTGTACAACACGCTCTGCAATGGTGTCCTGATGATCGGTAATGGCAGTACGGAAGCCATCCAGCATTTCGTGTACTGCAATAAAGTTGGCGCCGCGCATGTTCCAGTGCGCCTGTTTGGTGATCAGTGACAGGTCAATGTATTCCACTACCAGACGGTTGAGCACCTCGATGGTCGCTTTCTTATCGCTATCAGCAACATCATTACGGGTGTAAATGAGATCAGACGATTTAGTTTTAACCAGTTTTGCGGTACTCATCATTAATGTCCTCTAATTGATGGTTGTCCTAATCAAGCACGGAAATAAGTATAGCAGCAGTTTTCTGCTGTGCCGGATTGTTTAAACCGATGACAGGAATAGATAAACCTTAATGTTGTTCGGGATTTGAGCGTTTAATTTATTTGTCTTTTATAACAGGTGGTTATGCTTCGTGTTAATTATTTTTCAATGATGTTGCAAAATAATAACAAAGAGGGAGCCTGCGATGAAAAAAAGGGAATGAGAATGCTTATATATTCAGCCTGCAGCTTAACAGGCTGAATTTGGCATTATTTATTGCGGGTTATTAATATCCACTTCGCTTATTTTGGCACTCTTCTGTTTCATGGTGAGTGTCGAACCCGCCGAAGCGGCAATAATGGCGAGCAGCGCGATCCACTGCTTCAGCGTCAGCAATTCCCCGAGGAACAGCATCCCTGAAAGCGCTGCCATCGCGGGTTCCAGACTCATCAGCGTGCCAAAAATGCGAGCGGGCAGGCGGGTCAGGGCCATCATTTCCAGTGAATAAGGAATCGCACTGGAGAGCAGGGCGATAATCAGCGCCAGGGGCAGAATTTCCCAGTGCCAGATGCCGGGTGCCGCAAAGGTTAATCCAAGCGGAACAAAGATCACCGAGGCAATCAGCGATCCCATGGCAACGGTTGCTGGACCATGTTCCGCACCGGCACGTTGCCCCGCCAGGATATAGACCGCCCAGCAGGCACCGGCTCCCACCGCTAACAGCGCACCCAGCGGATCGATATGGCTAATGCCATCACCAATCGGCAGCAGAAACCACAAACCGGTGACCGCCAGAAGCACCCAGAGGAAATCGAGCGGACGTCGCGCACCGGCCAATGCCAGGGTTAAGGGGCCGAGAAACTCCAGGCCAACGGCAACGCCCAGCGGCACGGTGCGAATGGATAAATAGAAGAGATAGTTCATACAACCGAGCGCCAGACCGTACATCAAGAGCGGTTTGCGCTGTGCAGAGGTAAATCGTAAACGCCACGGCTTAAAGATGACGCATAAAATCAGGGTGCCCAGTCCGAGACGCAGTGCGGTGATGCCCGGCGCCCCCACGCTGGGGAACAGCGATTTTGCCAGTGAAGCACCGCCCTGGAGCGAGAGCATAGCAATCAGTAGCACGGCAATCGGGAACAAAACCGGGGCCATTTTGGTGTTCGTCAGAGGCGTAGACATCCTGTAATTCAATCCTGTAGTGATTAACAACAAAGCAACAAAACGTCAGTGTAAAGGAATCTTCAGGAAATAAGGAGGAGTGTAAGAGGGAAAATAAATGCAGTGACCGCCTGGGAAATAACCGTTTTTCGGGCCATTTAAGTAAAGAAATGTCAGGTTAGTTTAGGAATATCCTTAAAGGCATTATTTGTAGCCCGAAATATTATTGCAGGAAGATGACGCTTTTTATAAGTAAAATGAATGACATAGGAAAATTCATTAACTTTCTGTTACACCAAACAATCTGTTAGACAACAAATAGCGGGCAGAGTTTCTTGCTAATTTTTGTTATATTTTCAGCGTTGTCAGGAGAGAAGTATATTCACATTTGAGGTGGTTTATGAAAAAAATTGCATGTCTTTCAGCACTGGCTTGTGTACTGGCAGTTTCAGCAGGTTCAGCCATGGCGCAGAGCACCGTTTCTGCTGGTTACGCGCAGAGCGATTATCAGGGCGTTGCTAACAAAGCAAACGGCTTCAACCTGAAATACCGTTACGAAGATGGTACTAACCCACTGGGTTGGATCGGTTCTTTCACCTACACCGAGAAAGACCGCACTGACGCTGGCGTTTACAACAAAGGCCAGTACTACGGCATCACCGGTGGTCCTGCTTACCGTCTGAACGACTGGGCAAGCATCTACGGCGTGGTCGGTATCGGTTACGGTAAATACCAGGCGAATGACGCTGCTGCACAGTCTAAATCTGACACCAGCGATTACGGTTTCTCCTACGGCGCAGGCATGCAGTTCAACCCAATCCAGAACGTTGCAGTTGACGTGGGTTACGAGCAGAGCCGTATCCGTAGCGTTGACGTAGGCACCTGGATTGCTGGCGTAGGCTACAGCTTCTAAGTTTTTTGCTTAGACCAGAGTTGCACGAGAAACGGCCCTTTACGGGCCGTTTTTTTATGCCTACTTTTGCGGGGCAGGAGGAAGCGTGGCGCGGATCTTCTTCACCTGATCGGCCGTTACCGGTGCCGCTTTGTTACCCCATCCATTGCGAATAAAGTTAGCGACATCAGCGACCTGCTGATCATCCAGACGCCAGGCGAAATCTGGCATGGTGAAACCGGTCGGTGCCTGTTGCGTTATCGCACGCTGGCCGCCTTTCAGAATCACACTGATCACTGATGACGGGTCTTCACTCAGCAGGGCTGGATTGTGCGCCAGCGCCGGGAAAGTACTGGCATAGCCTTTACCATCCGTACGGTGGCAGGCGGCACAGTTATCCACGTACACCTGCGCGCCTGGCTGGCTGACATCCCCTTTGAACAGCGCTTGCGACGTCGCATCGCTGGCCTGTGGTGCAGCGGTGTTATCCGCAGCCGGTAATGACTTCAGATAAACGGCAATCGCATTGAGATCTTCATCACTGAGATACTGGGTACTGTGCGCGATCACATCCGTCATCGAACCAAAGGCTGCGCCTTGCTTATTCGCGCCGGTTTTCAGGAAGGTGGTGATATCTTGTTCAGACAAACTGCCTAATCCCGCCGCCGGGCTGGCGGTCAGGTCTGGCGCATGCCAGCCTTCCAGCGTACCGCCGGTCAGATAGCCTTTGCTGTTCTGATCCATGGCCTTTTCCTGGAAGCCGATGCCACGAGGCGTATGGCATGAGCCACAGTGGCCGAGTCCCTGCACCAGATAAGCACCGCGCTGCCACTGCGCCGATTGACCGGCAGCCGGAGCGTAAGTGCTGTCATCGGCAAAGGTCCAGCGCCAGAACGCCAGCGGCCAGCGCATGCTCAGCGGCCAGGGAATATCACTTTTGTGATTCTCCTGACTCACCGGCTTCACACCCTGCATAAAGTAGTCATACAACGCGTGCATATCGCTGTCGCTGATTTTGGCATACGACGGATAAGGCATAGCCGGATAGAGTGAACTACCATCTTTGGCGACGCCACCGCGCACCGCTTTGGAAAAATCCTCGTAGCTGTAATCGCCAATACCGTGCGTTTTATCCGGCGTGATGTTGGTGGAGTAAATGGCGCCAATCGGCGTGCTCATTTTGAGCCCACCGGCAAAAGGCTGTCCTCCGGCGGCGGTATGACAAGCGGCGCAATCGCCCGCTTTTGCCAGATATTCGCCTTGCTTAACCGATGCATCGGTCGCGGCCCACGAGGCGTGGCTGATCAGCGCGCCGCTGAGAGCGAGAAAGAGTGCGGAAAATTTCACTATAACGCTCCTTATCAGGCCTGAACCAGCGGACCAGGGTTAGCCAGATAGCGGTTGCGAATCGCATCCGCCGCGAATAATGCGGTGGCACAGACAATCCCGGTTGGGTTGTATGCCAGGTTTTGCGGGAAGCAGCATGCGCCCGTAACGAATACGTTCGGTACATCCCAGCTTTGCAGGAACTTATTCACCACGCTGGTACGCGGATCGTCGCCCATCACTGCACCACCGGTGGTGTGCGTTGATTGGTAAGGGCGGACATCGTAATGGCTGTTGAGGGTTTTGAAGCCCACTTCATAGTGCTTAGGATTCATCACCTTGACGATCTCCTCGGCCTTATCTTTGATGAAGTTGGTCATCTTCAGTTCATTCTGCTGCCAGTCAAAGGTCATACGCAGCAACGGTTGGCCGTAGATATCACGGTACGTAGGATCAAGGTCGAGATAGCACTGCTTATACGGCATCACTGAACCTGACGAGCCGACGTTCATGTTGTGCAGATAATTATCTTTGATGGCCTGTTTCCAGCCGGAACCCCAACGCGGCGCATCTTTAGGGATGCCCATCTGCTGGATGGGACGTCCACCGGAGAAGGCCGCAGAAATGGTGGCACCGCCAACAAAGCCGACTTTGCTGTGATCGAAGTTTTCCGCATTGAAATCATCGATAACGGTGGAGGTGGCACCCGTGGCGGCAAATGGATTGAACCAATTGTCGTTGTCATAGAACAGCTTGATACCGCCGGTCATCTGATAGGCATAGTTCCTGCCCACCACGCCGTCACCGGTTTGTGGATCGTATGGCTTACCGATTTTTGACAACAGCAGTAAGCGCACATTGTGCAACTGGAAGGCACTGAGGATTACCAGGTCAGCCGGTTGCTCGACTTCGTTACCTTGCGCATCGATATAGGTCACGCTAGTGGCTTTTTTACCGCTGCTGTCGGTATTGACGCGAATCACGTGCGCCTGCGTGCGCAACTCAAAGTTACTGAACGGCTTCAGAGCAGGGATGACGCAGCTTTGTGGTGAACCTTTGGAATAGTTGAAACAACCGAAGCGTTCGCAATAACCGCAGTAGTTACACACGCCAAGTTGCACGTTGTAAGGGTTGGTCCAGGGTTCGGTGGTGTTGGCTGCAGGGCACTCAAAGGGGTGATAGCCCAGTTGCTTTGCGGCTTTAGAGAATAATTCGCCGGCATACAGCGTTTTTAACGGTTTGGTGGGATAGCCATTTTTACGCGGAGATTCGAACGGGTTACCGCCTTCGACGGTTTCACCGTTGAGGTTACCGACCTGACCGGCCGCGCCGCAAATTTTCTCAAACTTATCGAAATAGGGTTCCATCTCCGCATAGGAGAAGGGGTAATCCTGCACCGTCATGTCTTTAGGGATGAAGTCAGCACCGTATTTTTCGATGACTGTGCTGCGCATTTTCAAGTCCGCTTCCAGCGGACGCCACAGCTGACCGTTCCAGTGGGTACCGGCACCGCCCACACCATCACCGGGCAGGAAGGAACCGAAGCGACGATAGGGCAGCGCGGTTTCCTGCGTAGTGTGACGAACCGTCACGGTCTCTTTCGAGGCGTTTTGGAACAGTTTTAAACGAATGCCGTAAGTCAGTTCATCGGCAATACGCGGATAGGAGAAATCAGGATAGGTGTCGCGATTTTCACCACGTTCTAACGCCACAATGTTTAAACCCGAGCTGGCCAGTTCCATCGCCATGAGCGAACCGGTCCAGCCAAACCCAACGATCACCACATCGACGGGCGCTTTTTTTACTGCCGCCATTACACGCTCCTTTTGCTGGAAATACTGACTGGGCCGAGGGGATAGGGTTTATTCGGTTGCTGCACGGTATCGACAAAATCCGCGCGAGCGCCGGGAAAACCGATCATCTTCCACGAAGCCAGCGTCTGGTTACCGCCGTGAATCGGGTCGGCGAGATAGCCTTCTTTGGCGTTTTCCAGCAGTTGCTCGAAAAACTGCTTGCCGTGAATGGCATCGTTACGCAGTTTGTCGGCTTCCAGCGCACGCAAAACCTCTTCCTGTTGCGCCGTCTCCAGTTGGTAAAAATCCTTTTGGTACTGCTGCTGACAGTGCTGGTCAGCTAAGGCGATGCCTAACCGATAGGTATCGCGTGGCACCAGATGGGATTGGTAACCCATTTCAGGAATCGAATCGGCGAACGGACCTTGCATGTACCACAGGCGACCATAGCCGTAAGGCAATTCCATCTGCTTATCGATAAACACCTGTACACCTTCACTGACGGCGCCAGGACCGTTGGCATCGGCAGGGATCAGGCGATCCAGCGCGGCGAGCAGAAATTTCCACTCTTTATCGTTGAAGTAAGCGGGAACATAGTCGGATAACACGCCTTGCGGCTTGTCGGCAGCGGGGGAGGAGAGTGAAACCACACCGGTACTGGCTGCGGCGGCGAGGGGAATGAGCGAGAGCGATTTTTGTAAAAATCGTCTCCTGCCCGATGGTTGCTCTTCAGGCTTTTTAAGTGACATTGCTAATCTTCCTTACGAAAAACCCACCCTGGGTTGATTTTGTTATAAGTATGTAATTTTTTGTTATGAGGAGATTAATCAGACGTCACAATAGGTTGCAAGCTAAAAGTTAGCAGCCTAATCGTTTAAGCGTTGTTGAAGGTAAAGTTATGTCAGCGCCTGAAGCGATTCAGCCACAGAGAACGCAAGGGTTTAGAATTTGTTCAATAACAATAGGAAGAGTGGGACTAAAAAGGTAACAAAATGTGAGATCGTGCAAAGGATCCGTTGAGAAAACGGATCCTGAGGAGGAATTTATGGATGAATCAGCCGCGCCAGATGAGATTTGGGCAAGGGCGCTCGGTCAGCTGTTTGCCGGTCAGCTTTTCAATCAGCATCAGACGCAGGGCAAAAGGCGAGCGTTTAAACAGGCACAGCAGCGATTTCAGCTCAAAAGCCGGTTTGCTTTGCTCAACCTGGAAGCATTTGCCACAGTCGAGGCAGCTTTTCATGGTGGTCATGTTCACCTCCCGAATGAATAACGACGTAACAGTAAGCACAAACCTGCGATAAACAGCAGGAAAAGGAGTAGCAGCAGATAGGGTGCGTTCATCGTTGCCTCCTAAATAAGCTATTCGCTTACATTACGAACAAAGATAGCACTGGCTATACTCTTTAGCCAACACTATTTAGGAAAAATTTGTGCTTATTTGTGCCTGGTTTACAATGAGCGCAGCCAGGCCCGCACCGCAGGTAAAGTGCGGCAGATAATAAAGAGGAAGCTGAATGAGTCGTCGTGCAAAGAGCGCCACCAATACGCCCCAGGGGCCGCTTAAAGATATAGAGGAGCATGTCGAAGGATTTCGCCAGGTGCGCGAAGCGCATCGACGTGAACTTATTGATGACTACGTAGAGTTAATCTCTGATTTGATTCGTGAATTTGGTGAAGCCCGCCAGGTCGATATGGCCGCGCGCCTCGGCGTTTCACAGCCCACCGTGGCAAAAATGTTGAAGCGTTTAGGCACCACCGGTCTGGTGGAACAGGTTCCTTATCGCGGTGTGTTTCTGACGCCTGAAGGTGAAAAGCTGGCTGAAGCGAGCCGCGTACGTCACCATATTGTTGAAACTTTCCTGCTGGCGTTAGGTGTCAGCCCGGAAACTGCCCGCCGGGATTCTGAAGGCCTGGAGCATCACGTCAGTGATGAAACCCTCGCCGTCTTCCAGAAGTTTTACGAGAGCCGCTAACCTACAAGGCCTTCCGCCATCATGCCCATCGTGCTGCGTTCCTTAATGCGTGATCGTATTTTGCATTTGCTGTTGCTGTTGGGTGTGATTTTATTGCCACTGGCGGAGTATCGTTGGTCGCAATTGCCTGCCGCCGTTGACTGGCACACTATCATGACGCTCACCGGGCTATTGATGTTGACCAAAGGGCTGGAAAACAGCGGCTATTTTGATGTGCTCGGCGCACGTTTGGTACAGCGCTTTCAACATGAGCGCACGCTGGCGCTGTTTATGATCTGTGCCGCGGCGCTGCTTTCCACTTTTCTCACCAATGATGTGGCACTTTTTATTCTGGTGCCGCTGACCCTGACGCTGCGCAAATTCTCACGTCTGCCGATTTCCCGACTGATCATTTTTGAAGCGCTGGCGGTGAATGCCGGATCGCTGTTGACCCCGGTGGGCAATCCGCAAAATATTTTGTTATGGAGCCACGGTACGCTCAGCGTGCCGGGATTTATCCTGCAGATGGCACCGCTGGCTGCAGTATTAATGATCAGCCTGATGACGCTCACCTGGTGGAGTTTTCCCAAACGAACCATCCAGAAGCATGCGCAAAGCGAAGTGCATCAATGGCAAAAACCGTTGTTTATCATTAGTGTGCTGCTCTATCTGGTGTTTATTGTGGCTTTAGAACTGAAAATGACCGGATGGGCACTGTTATTGGTGGCAGGCTGCTTCCTGATCATGGCGCGCAGCGTATTGATCAGTATTGACTGGAGCTTGTTGCTGGTATTTGTCGCGATGTTCATCGATGTGTTTTTACTGATGCATCTTCCCCTGCTGCAACCCTATTTCGCCGCGATAGGTCATTTAAGCGAAGGGGGGGTATATTTGCTGGCGATCGGTCTTTCACAGGTCATCAGCAATGTGCCGGCCACCATCCTGTTGCTGCAAAAAGTGCCGCCTACAGAGGCGCTCGCCTGGGCCGTCAACATTGGTGGATTTGGCTTGCTGCCGGGTTCATTGGCTAACCTGATTGCGCTTCGTATGGCGCAAGACAGCAAAGTCTGGTGGCGCTTTCACCTGTTTTCTTTACCCATGCTGGCGTGGTCGATGCTGTGTGGCTGGTTGCTGTTGCGCTGGCTACACTAAGCCTGCCATTTTGGTCTGCCCGATGAGCTGACGCGCTGATTATTCAGCGCGTTATCGCACGCAGTGGCAGAAAATGCGTTGATTGTTGGCTTGTGTAAAGTTGTACTGGCATTTGTCAATTTTCGATCTAAGGTTAAGTTGACCGTTTTTGCCCGTGGATCGGGATCACAGCCAGCGATGATAACCTATGAGTGATAACCACAATCAGCCGCCCGCACGCGAGCAGCAGGATGCACAGCACGCTTCAGACTCCAGTCAAGATAACAACGAACCGCAACGTAAACGCCCCGGCAAAAAGCCACTGGTCATTCTCGCCATCGTGGTCGTGATCATGCTGTTGGTGGGCCTGTGGTTCTGGTTTACCACGCGCAACATTGAAACCACGGATGATGCCTTCACCGAAGGTGATGCCGTGACCATCGCACCGAAAGCGGCCGGTTATGTGGTGAAACTGCTGGTGAAAGATAACCAGCGGGTGAAGCAGGGCGATTTACTGGTGGAGATCGACCCACGCGACACCAGTGCCCAACGCGATCAGGCTAAAGCCCAACTCGGCCTGGCGAAGGCGCAACTGCATCAGGCCCAGGCACAATTAGCGCTGTCTCGCGTGCAGTATCCTGCGCAGCGCGATCAGGCGTTAGCCGATCAAGCCAAAGCGCAGGCCAATCTTTTGAATGCGCAGGCGGACTATCGTCGTCAGCGCGGGGTGGATCCGCGCGCGACTTCACAACGCAACATTGATACTGCGGCTGCGCAGTTGCGATCCGCTGAAGCACAACTGCAAAGTGCCAAAGCGCAGGTGGAAGTGGCTTCACAGGTGCAATTGCAGATTCGTCAGCAGGAAACCAATGTGGAAGCGCGCCAGCAGCAGGTTGAGCAGGCGCAGGCTCAGCTCAATACCGCCGAACTGAATCTCTCTTATACCCAAGTGCGCGCCCCGTACGATGGCTTTGTCACCAAGCGCAACGTGCAGGTCGGTACGCTGGTACAGGCTGGCACGGCACTGTTTTCACTGGTGTCGCCGGATATCTGGATCAACGCCAACTTCAAAGAGTCCCAACTGGCGCGGATGAATCCTGGTGACAAAGTGGATATCAGTATCGACGCCTGGCCAGATATGAAGCTGGAAGGTCACGTTGATAGCGTGCAGATGGGATCCGGCTCGCGTTTCTCCACCTTCCCGGCTGAAAACGCCACCGGTAACTACGTGAAAATTGTGCAGCGCGTGCCGGTGAAAATCGTCATCGATAAAGGATTGGATCCGAATCATCCATTGCCACTGGGCCTGTCGGTTGAGCCGAAGGTCACTGTAGAATGAGTGCGAGCGAAAGCTGGCGTCCGGCCAGTAATCCCTGGCTGGTCGCCATCACGGTGACACTGGCGGTGTTTATGGAGATCCTCGACACCACCATCGTCAACGTGGCGCTGCCGCATATCGCCGGCTCACTCTCTTCCAGTTACGACGAATCCACCTGGGTGCTGACTTCCTATCTGGTGGCCAACGGCATTGTGTTGCCCATTTCGGCCTTCTTTAGCCGCTTGTTTGGGCGTAAACAGTTCTTCCTGATCTGTATTGTCATGTTCACCATCTGCTCGTTCCTGTGCGGTATCGCCACTGAGCTATGGCAAATCATTCTGTTCCGCGTGTTGCAGGGCTTTTTCGGCGGCGGTTTGCAGCCGGTGCAGCAATCGGTGCTCCTCGATTACTTTAAAGCGGAAGATCGTGGCAAAGCTTTTGGTCTCTCCTCGATTGCGATTATCGTTGCGCCAGTGATCGGCCCAACACTCGGCGGCTGGATCACCGATAACTACAGCTGGCGCTGGGTGTTCTTCATTAACATCCCGGTCGGAATTTTAACGGTGCTGGCGATCTATCAACTGCTGGAAGATCCACCGTGGGAACGTAAATGGGCGAAGGGCAAGCTGAAGATCGATTACATCGGTATCAGCTTGATCACTCTTGGACTCGGCTGTTTGCAGGTGTTCCTTGACCGTGGTGAAGATGAAGACTGGTTCGCCTCGCACTTTATTCGCCTGTTTTGCATGCTGGCGGTGATCGGCATTGTCGGCGCCGTCTACTGGCTGCTGTATGCACGTAAACCAGTGGTAGATATCACGGTCATGAAAGATCGTAACTTCTGGGTGGCCGGTTTGCTGATGGCAGGCATGGCGATGATTCTGTACGGCAGTTCGGTAGTACTTCCACAACTGGCGCAGCAGGATCTGGGCTATACCGCGACCTGGTCGGGGCTGGTACTCTCGCCCGGTGCGATATTGATCGTCCTGACCATTCCGCTGGTGCTGAAGCTGATGCCGATTGTGCAAACACGCTACATCATTGCTTTCGGTTTTACCTGTCTCGCCAGCGCCTTCTTCTATTCCACGACCTTGACGCCGAACGTTGATTTTACCACCCTGGTATTAATGCGCAGTGCGCAATCGATAGGGCTGGGTTTCCTGTTTGTGCCGCTGACGACCATTGCTTTTATTACGGTGCCGCAACGGCTCAATGCAGATGCATCGGCATTGTTTACCATGTTCCGTAATGTGGCGGGATCGATCGGTATTTCACTGGCAACGGCGGGGATCACTGAGCGTATGCAGGCGCGGTCGGCGAGTATGGTGCATAACATGACGCCGCTCAACGAGCCGTTCAATCTCACTTTGCAGCATTGGGCGCAGTCGATTCGCGACTTTACGTCTGCGGTGGGCGATCCCCTGACGCTGGCGACCGGTCAGCTGTACAAAGAGATGATTGCACAGGCGCGAATCCTGGCGTACATCGACGTATTTATGGGCCTGAGTATTGTGGCCTTGCTGTTGATTCCATTTTGTTGGTTGCTTTCGCCGATCAAGAGCGAAGGCAGTGCAGGAGCACACTAAGATGATTACCTCTCCGCGCTTGAGTTTGCTGGCGCTGTCTCTGCTTCTGGCGGGTTGCGCTGTGGGCCCTGATTATCAGCCACCCCATGCGCAGACGCCGGGCAGCTATCGCGATTTGCCGTCGCAGGAAGCCTCAAAACCGCAATCGGCGGCCACCAACCCGCTGTGGTGGAAAAGCTTTAATGACCCACAACTGGATAGCCTGATTGAACGCGCCATTGCCGGTAACTTATCCCTGCAGCAGTCGGTGTTGCGCATTGCTGGCGCGCGTGAGCAACTGGCGCAGGCGCGCGGCGGGCTTTTTCCGTCACTCAATGGCTCGGCTAAAGTCACACGTCAGCAGTTGGGCCTAAAAGGCATACTGAAATCCAACGGGGTTTACGATCAGGTGGACAGTGACGTCGCCAATCAACTGAACGGCCTCGATCATTCTGTCACCCTTTATCAAGGCAGCTTTGACGCCAGCTGGGAGCTGGATCTGTGGGGCAAAGTGCGCCGTCAGATGGAAGCCGCAGATGCGCAGCAGCAGGCTGCTATCGAACAGCGCAATGATGCACTGGTGTCACTCGAAGCAGAAGTGGCACGTGCCTATCTGCAATTGCGCGGCGCGCAAGCGGTACTCAATACGCTGCAGCAGCAAATCGATGTGGCGCAGCAAACCTGGGAACTGACGCAAAGCCAGCAGCGCAACGGCATGGCGCCGCTCACCGATGTGGAAAATGCGCGCGCACAACTTGCCTCGCTGAACGCGCAATTGCCGGGTTATCAGTCGCAGGAACGTCAGGCCATGAATGGTTTAGCGGTATTGCTGGGCAAAACGCCGGGCGCACTGGATAACGAGCTGATGAGCAGTAAAGCGTTACCGGCGCTGCCAAAAATGGTGGCGGTGGGGATTCCATCCACGCTGGCGCGACGACGTCCGGATATTCGCCAGGCGGAAGCCAATCTGCATGCGCAGACTGCCAACATTGGCGTGTCGGTGGCGGATCTGTTCCCCAGCCTGTCACTGACGGGTCAACTCGGGGTTCGCAACACCGATGCCAGCTATCTGGATGACTGGAGCAGCCATTTCTACAGTATCGGGCCCTCGCTCTCCATACCGATTTTTCAGGGCGGGCGTTTGGTCTCCAGCGTGAAACTGGCACGCGCGCAGCAGGCCAATGCAGCGCTGGAATATCGTCAGACGGTGCTGACTGCCTTGCAGGATGTCGAGAATGCCCTGGTCAGTTATCGCGCCGATCAGCAGCAGGTGACCGCTCTGGATGAAACCACTGGCGCATTGCAGAGAGCATTTGATCTCGCCAGTGATAGCTACAAGCAGGGGATTTCCAGCTTCCTGGATGTGTTGGACGCACAGCGTCAGTTAGCGCAGGCAGAAGCACAATCGACACAGGCACGAATGCAGAGTGCACTGGATTTAGTCGCGTTGTACAAAGCGCTGGGCGGCGGCTGGGAACCTTATCAGAACGTTAATTTGCCTGAATATGCTGTGTTTGGCCCTGCCACCACAGTGCCTTAGTCGTAAAAGGGGGCAGTCTGCGGGTTGCCCCAGCATCAGGCATTACAATTTGCCCATTTTGAAACGAAAATTTTCATTTTTGACTAAATGCAAATTCCCCTCTGAGCACTCTTCACCGATTTACACGCAGTAAAGCCCCTTTCTGTGATCTGCTCCGCATATAAATGCGGGGTTTATGATCTATAGCGCAAAATTTAAATTTCATAATTATTCCTGTTGGTTGAAATAAACTATTTTTAAATCTTCTCTTACTGTTAAGGAGTGGATTATGCCGCGGGAAAACTACCTTACCCCCAACAAAGCATCAGGGCCGAACAGCAGCACGCGCACTGAACCCTTTGTGAAGGTGATAGCAATGATTGCCACCTTAGGGGGGTTACTGTTCGGCTATGACACCGGTGTGATTTCTGGCGCACTGTTATTTATGGGCAACGATCTCCATCTGACACCCTTTACCACGGGGTTGGTCACCAGCAGCCTGCTGTTTGGCGCGGCTTTTGGTGCCCTGGCATCAGGCCACTTTGCCGCCGCGGCCGGGCGGAGAAAAATCATTCTGGTGCTGGCGGTGATTTTCGCCATTGGCGCAATCGGCACCGCGTTAGCACCTGACGTTGAATGGATGATTTTCTTCCGCCTGGTATTGGGTGTGGCGGTGGGGGGCGCGTCAGCGACAGTTCCGGTGTACATCGCGGAGATGGCGCCCGCCAACAAACGTGGCCAGTTAGTGACCATGCAAGAACTGATGATCGTCTCCGGGCAGATGTTGGCTTACATCTCCAACGCCGGTTTTAACGCGGTATGGGGCGGTGATACCACCTGGCGTTGGATGCTGGCGGTAGCGACGGTGCCTGCCGTGCTGCTGTGGTTTGGCATGCTGTTTATGCCCGACTCACCGCGTTGGTATGCGATGAAAGGGCGGTTAGCAGAAGCGCGTCAGGTGCTGGAACGCACGCGAGCTAAACAAGATGTTGAGTGGGAACTCACGGAAATAGAAGAAACCTTAGCTGAAGAGCAACATGAAACGCGCCCACGCCTGCGTGAACTTCGCCAACCCTGGCTGTTTAAATTATTTTTGATTGGCGTGGGTATTGCGGTCATACAGCAGTTAACCGGGGTGAATACCATCATGTATTACGCTCCCACCATGTTAAAAGCCGTGGGCATGAGCGATAACGCAGCATTAATTGCCACCATCGCCAATGGCGTTATTTCAGTATTAATGACTTTCGTCGGTATCTGGCTGCTGGGGCGCATTGGGCGCCGTACCATGACGATGTTAGGACAGTTTGGCTGTACCGCCTGTCTGGTATTTATTGGTGCCGTCAGTTATTTCATGCCGGAGACGGTAAATGGTCAACCTGATGTTCTGCGCAGTTATATGGTGTTGCTGGGAATGCTGATGTTTTTGAGCTTCCAGCAAGGCGCACTCTCACCCGTAACCTGGTTACTATTGTCTGAAATTTTCCCTACACGTCTGCGTGGGATATTTATGGGCGGCGCCGTGTTTGCTATGTGGATCGCTAATTTCCTTATCTCGCTGATGTTCCCGGTCCTGTTGGCATCGGTGGGTTTATCGGGAGCGTTCTTTATTTTTGCGCTAATCGGAATAGGGGGAGCCATTTTTGTGGTTCGCTTTGTACCGGAAACACGAAATCGTTCACTGGAACAGATCGAGCATTATTTGCACGACTGGCTGTCAAATGAAGAACCGCAAACGCAGTTGACGCACGCTGTGAAGAAAAGCTTGTAACCTGAGGTGACGTTTTTTATGAGGGTAAAAGCCGGTGCATGCACTGGCTTTTTATCGATAAGGCGGGTTAAAAATGCGATTGTGGTCTCAACTGTGAAAATAGAATAATCACCTGTGAAAATAGATTTTCGGCCATAACATTAATCTTCATTAATCTGCTAACACACATCAGCCAGGCAAGGCATTAACCGCTAAATGCTTGTTTATCAGCCGGGAATAACCTCTGAAATCGGTACCAGTTCCAGTCGGTGGTACTAAAGTGCTGTTGTTAATTCACCGTTAATTAAAGCTTCTCGCTGGGGATATCGCTCAAATTGTGAATACGTTAATCAGTTAGGAATTATCCGGCCGCATAAATTAATTTATTTTTTTATTTGAATTGGGTAATCTTGCCACTACAGTTTATTTAAACCCCCCTTAAGCAAGGACCTTGTGATGAGTGACGCATTTAAAGTTCTGAACAACATTCGCACATTACGTGCGCAGGCTCGTGAACTGCCATTGACCGATCTGGAAGAGATTCTGGAGAAATTAACCGTGGTGGTGACTGAGCGCCGCGACGAAGTTCATGCAGAAGAAGCGCAGAATCGCGAGAAAGAAGAAAAGCTGTCTAAATACCGCGAAATGCTGCTGGCTGACGGTATTGACCCGAACGAATTGCTGGGTGCGTTGGAAACCGGTAAAAAACGCGCGAAGCGTGCACCGCGTCCGGCTAAATATTCTTACACCGATGAGAACGGTGAAGAGAAATCATGGACCGGCCAGGGCCGTACACCAGCAGCGATTAAGAAAGCGCTGGACTCTGGTAAAAGCCTGGACAGCTTCCTGATCAAATAATCGACACAATCCTTGTAAGCGGGAGCCGAAGACCACGTTGTCTTCGGCTTTTTTATTTCTCTATTTGCAACAACGCGTTTAGCGCCTTCGCTCGCTGCCCGCAGGCGCAGAGGTGGCGTCCCGGTGCTGCTTTCTGGCATAATGCCCGCTGTTTTTTCCTCCACTGCGTAACAAAGGTCAATGCCGTGTTAGTTTCCAGCAATATTACTATGCAGTTCGGCAGTAAGCCGCTGTTTGAGAATATCTCCGTTAAGTTTGGCGGCGGTAATCGTTACGGTTTAATCGGTGCGAACGGCAGCGGTAAATCGACCTTCATGAAAATACTGGGCGGCGACCTGGTACCGACCAACGGTAATGTTTCACTCGACCCTAACGAGCGTATCGGTAAGTTACGTCAGGACCAGTTTGCCTTTGAGCAATTCAGCGTGCTGGATACGGTGATTATGGGTCACGCCGAATTATGGGCGGTGAAGGAAGAGCGCGACCGTATTTATGCTTTGCCAGAAATGAGCGAAGAGGAAGGCTATAAAGTGGCCGACCTGGAAGTCGAATACGGCGAAATGGATGGTTACAGCGCGGAATCGCGTGCCGGTGAATTATTGCTGGGCGTGGGCATTCCGGTGGAACAGCATTACGGTCCGATGAGCGAAATCGCACCAGGTTGGAAATTGCGTGTGCTTTTGGCGCAGGCATTATTCTCAAACCCGGATATTTTGCTGCTCGATGAACCGACGAACAACCTGGATATTGATACCATTCGTTGGCTGGAGCAGGTGCTTAACGAACGTAACAGTACCATGATTATCATTTCGCATGACCGTCACTTCCTGAATATGGTGTGCACACACATGGCGGATCTGGATTACGGTGAACTGCGCGTGTATCCAGGTAATTATGACGAATATATGACCGCGGCGACTCAGGCGCGTGAACGTTTAATTTCTGATAACGCGAAGAAGAAAGCGCAAATTGCTGACCTGCAATCATTCGTTAGCCGTTTTAGTGCCAACGCCTCCAAATCGCGTCAGGCGACTTCGCGTGCCAAGCAGATTGATAAAATTAAACTGGATGAAGTGAAAGCCTCCAGTCGTCAGAACCCTTATATCCGTTTTGATCAGGATAAGAAGCTGTTCCGTAATGCGCTGGAAGTTGAGGCACTGACGAAAGGATTCGATAACGGCCCACTGTTTAATAAGCTCAATCTGATGGTTGAAGTCGGTGAGAAAGTGGCCATTCTCGGTGCCAACGGTATCGGTAAAACCACGTTGCTGAAAACATTGGTTGGCGAATTAACGCCTGACAGCGGCACAGTGAAATGGTCCGAAAATGCGCTGATTGGTTATTACGCGCAGGATCATGCAGAAGATTTCGCCGATGACCTGAGCGTTTTCGACTGGATGAGTCAGTGGAAGCAGGAAGGTGATGATGAGCAAGCGGTGCGCAGTATTCTGGGCCGTCTGCTGTTTGGTCATGATGAAATCAAGAAGCCTGCAAAAGTGCTGTCTGGTGGTGAGAAAGGCCGCATGCTGTTTGGCAAGCTGATGATGCAGAAGCCGAACATTTTGATCATGGATGAACCCACTAACCACCTCGATATGGAATCGATTGAGTCGCTTAACCTGGCACTCGAAGGTTACGAAGGCACGCTGATTTTCGTTTCGCATGACCGTGAGTTTGTCAGTTCACTGGCAACCCGCGTGATGGAGATGAAGGGCGATCGCATTATCGACTTCACCGGCAACTACGAAGATTATCTGCGCAGTCAGGGTATTGTTTAAATCGTTACATACCCATAGCTTCGCCCGCCGCATTCCTGCGGTGGGCGCTTTGTTCTGGTTTGCCATTTCGCCTGAGAGTTCTGCACCGTCAGGCATGAATGGTGGGCCGCTCCGTAAAGACGGCGTGAATACATCCCTGTAGCCTCGGTCGCCGCATCCCTGCGGCGAACGCTTTACTCCGGACCCACCATTCCTGCCTTTATCAAAATTTGTGCTCTCTGTTGGTTAATTCAGCCTGCGCGAACAACGATTGGATTTAAACAGCCACACCAAAGTTTAAAGGGAAGATAAGGTTCGCCCGAAGAGCAAAGCGTCTGGGCCACGGATGGCCCAGCCGATCGGCATGGATGCCGGTTTCCTTTGCGATCGGGCGGACCTTATCTGACCCTGCGCCTGACCTTCAGCGAAAACAGCCAAGCCCACTATCATCCCTGCAGACGCGGCCGCTAAATCCTTGGTAACTTTGCGTTCGGGCGGACCTTATCTGACCCAGCACCTAACCTTCAGCGAAAAAGCCAAACCACCCAAATTAACCAATCTGCCCAATATTCACATACTGGGTTTCCAGATACTCCTCCAGCCCAACATCCGCGCCTTCGCGACCTAATCCTGATGCTTTCACACCCCCAAACGGCGCTACTTCCGTGGAAATGATCCCTTCATTAACGCCAACCATGCCGCTCTCCAGTTGCGGAGTCACGCGTAGCGCCCGCGCCAAATCGCGGGTAAACAGATAAGCGGCCAGCCCATACGGCGTATTGTTGGCGCGCTCGATCACTTCCTGCTCCGTACTGAAACGGAAGCAGGCCGCAACCGGTCCAAATGTCTCTTCGTGTGCCAGACGCATCTGCTCATTGGCATCGGCCAGCACCGTCGGCTGATAAAAGCTGCCACCCAACGCATGACGTTCACCGCCGCAAACCAAACGCGCACCGTGCTGCAAGGCATCTTGCACATGCGCTTCGACTTTCTCCATAGCACGTTGATGAATCAGTGGCCCTTGCTGTGCGCCCGGCGTCAGACCCGGCGCGACTTTCAACGCGTTAGCCGCTGCAGCCAGTTTGGTGACGAATTGATCATACACGCCATCCTGCACGTAAAAGCGGTTCACGCAGATGCAGGTCTGTCCGCTGTTGCGGAATTTGGCCGCCATGGCGCTTTCGATTGCCGCATCAATATCTGCATCATCGAACACGATAAACGGCGCATTACCGCCCAGCTCCAGTGACAGCTTCTTCACTGAGCTGGCTGCATCACGCATCAGCAACTGACCCACAGCCGTTGAGCCGGTGAAGGAAATTTTCCGCACCGTATCGTGGTGCGTTAGCGTGTGGCCAATCTCCACCGTTTCCCCGCTCACCGCATTCAGTACGCCAGCCGGAACGCCAGCCTGTTCAGCCAGCACCAGCAGGGCAAAGGCTGACAGCGGTGTTTCATTCGCCGGCTTCACAATCGCGGTACAACCGGCGGCCAGCGCCGGACCCAGCTTGCGCGTCAACATCGCCAGTGGAAAATTCCATGGCGTTATCGCGGCGACTACGCCCACCGGCTGTTTCAGCGTCAGGATCAGATTTCCGGCCTTAGTTGCAGGGATCGTCTTGCCATTGGCACGCTTGCCTTCCTCGGCAAACCACTCAATAAAACTGGCGGCGTAAAGCACTTCGCCACGCGCTTCAGCCAGCACTTTTCCTTGTTCCTGCACTACCAACTGCGCCAGCGGTTCCTGATTCTCAATAATCAATTGATACCAGCGCTGCAGAATCGCAGCGCGCGCTTTGGCGGTTAAGGCACGCCAGGCGGGCAGGGCGGCGGCGGCGGCATCAATCGCGCGGTGGGTTTCCGCCGCGCCAACGTTAGCGACCTGCGCCACCACGCTGTTGTCGGCAGGATTGGTCACATCATAAGTGCGATCGCTCTCCAGCCATTGTCCATTGCAATACCAGCCGGTACGCAGCAGTGAAGAAGTCATGCGATATTCCTTGCAGATTGAAGTGCGTTATCCGTAAACACCGTGCGTGCAGCGCGGCTATGACGGGCGATACGTTTTCCCGCGGTGTAATCGTTGATCACATCGCACGGCGTGTAGTTGCGTTCCAGCTCGAAGCGCTCTTCGCTATCCAGCGGGGTATGCAGTGCCGCAATGGCGCTATCCAACTGGGCGACGCTGTCTGCGCCTACCAGCATCGAATCCACGCCTGGATGGGACAGCACCCAGGCCTGAGCAATCTGCGCGCTGGTTAATCCACGTGCAGCGGCGACACGGCCAACGGATTCGGCAATCTGGATTGAAGCTTCATCGGCATACATTTCACGGGTGAAGAAATCAGTTTGATTGCGGATGGATTGCGCATCACCGCTTAACAGCCCGCGCGCCAGTGGGCTAAACACGGAAACACCCAGCCCTTGATCGCGACAGAACGGCATCATTTCGCGTTCCTCCTCGCGGTAGGCGCAGTTCAGCTGCAGCTGCATATTGATCGGTTTCACAAACCCGTTGCGCTCGCAGCACCACAAAATCTTCGCCAGCTGCCAGCAATACATGGTGGAAACGCCGACATAACGTGCTTTGCCACTGCGCACGATGCTGTTCATTGCTTCCCATGTCTCTTCGATCGGTGTGTTCACGTCGAAATAGTGCAGCATGTAGACATCAACATAGTCGGTGCCGAGGCGGCGCAGGCTGCCATCGATACTGTCGAGAATGTGTTTACGCGAATGGCCCTGATTGTTCTGGCCCCCGCCAAGTGGATAACCCACTTTGGTGGTCAGCACCAACTCATCACGCTGGGCGATGCGTTTGAGCACACGGCCTACTACCTCTTCACCGGCACCGCTGGAGTAGAAGTCAGCCAGATCGATAAAGTTGATACCGTTTTCCAGCGCGTGACGAATAATCGGCTCGCTTTGCGCCTCATCAAAAATCCATGGTTTCCAGCTCTTGCTGCCCATATTCATGGTGCCGAGGCAAAGACGCGACACCTGCAAACCGCTGTGGCCCAGTTTGATGTATTCCATGCTGCAACTCCTGCTACTTCGGGGAATAAAAGGGATTGCCCAACTCGGGCAGAGCATTGATTAACTGCTGGCGGCCCGGCAACTTCTCCATGGCCGCTTCTATCGCCACTTTGCAGGCGCGATAGTTATTAGCGAACACTTCATCGAGATCGGTACAGCCAGGATTCACCCAGTTAGCGGTGACAATGCACCACTCATCTTCGGCTTCCGGCGGCAACGTGCCTTGCAACTGCGCCTCGGTTACAGCTTTAGCAATCGCAGCCTGTGATGCGCCCCAGGTGGCATTGCCGTGCAAATCGCTACTGATAGCGGCTTTGTTGACATACAGCGTCATCGGTTTGGCTGGCACATTGGGTTTAATCACCACCATAAACGGGCAGTGGCCTTGTGAAGGCGTCGCCAGGCTGGTGGAGAACGCCTGTCCTACCACGCCGTTGCGCGGTCCAATCATGATATTGATGTGCGATGCGTTAACGCCGTCGCCTGCGAAGCCTTCACCGATATACATTTCCATCATTGCCTCCAGTTACAGATGTTGTGTTGAAGTTGAAGCGTTAGGGCTGAGCGCTTTATCCACTGCCGGGGTCTCCTGAGAGGCGTCAGTGAGCGTCAGACCTTTGGTCTCGGGTGCCCAGGCGATGGACACCAGCGCGCCGAGCACCAGAATCGCCGCCAGCAAACCCATAGTGCCGGCGATGCCGTAATTGACGATGGCGAGGGGCAGCAGCAGCGTGCCGACCGCCGAGCCCAGTCGGCTCATTGAGGTGGCGAAACCCACGCCGCGAGAGCGCACATCGGTCGGGAAGCTCTCTGCCGGGAACACGCCCACCAGGTTGCTCACGGCCGACATAATCAGCGTAAAGGCGGCAAACAGCAGAATCAGCCAGATGCCGGGGCTGGTGTGCAGTAGGCTCAGCAGCAGCAAACAGGTCGCAAGGAAAATAAAGGAACCGATCAGGAAGCCTCGGCGCGAGCACATCGCCGTTAGCACGATGCCCAGCACCGCTCCCACCAGCAGCAGACCGCTTAGGAGCAGGTCAGTGGCGAAGCCTTGATCCAGTCCCATCTCGCGCAGGATGGCGGGCAGGAAGGTATAAATAGCGAAATAGGGGATCACCAGGCAGACAAAGAACAGACAGTTAAAGGCGGTGCGACGACGATAGCGCGGGCGGAACAGTGCGCTCAGGCTGCCATCCTGCTCCTGCTGTTTCTCTTCCTGCAAGGTGACGTGCGAGCCAAATAAACGATGAACGATAGCCATGGCTTCCTCGCGTCGACCGCGACGCAGTAACCAGCGCGGGGATTCCGGCGTACCAATGCGCAACAGCAAGATCGCTAAAGCTGGTAGAGCAGAGGATGCGAGTAGCCAGCGCCAGCCATCAACGTGTGCCTGCAGTGCCAGATGTCCGGCAAAGCTGGCGGCGACGTAGCCGACCGTCCAGAGCACGCTGAAAGCCCCCAACAGTACGCCGCGATGTTTGCGCGGGGCGAACTCCGCCAGAATGGTATGGCCGACCGAGAAGTCACCGCCTAAGCCGAAGCCAATTAGCACACGCAACAGGAACAGTTGCTCCGCCGACTGGGCAAAAAACTGCATGCCAGATGCCAGAGTGATCAGGATAAAGCTGAAGCAGAAAATCTTTTGGCGGCCGACACTGTCGGCGATCCAGCCGAGAATCAGGCTACCGAGAAATAACCCGATCAACGCCGAGCTGCCAATCATGCCTTGCCAGAACGGCGTGAGTGACATTTGCGGTGTCATCTGTGTCAGCGCGAAGCCAACGGAACCGAGAATGTAGCCATCGGTGAGGTGCGCACCGAAGGTGAGCCCGGTGATTTTGAGGTGAAAGCGATTTAAGGGTACATCATCCATCAGAGTCGTTTGCGTCATGTTCCTTCCTCCTTCGGGGAGAGATGGTTGTTATTTTATTGTTATCTGGATGAGAAATTACTGTGACATTGGAGCTGGGAGCAGGCCAGTGCGAAAAAGTCATACCCCTATTCCGCAATTTCCTGTGATTGCACTCAAAAATTTAGGTTTACGTTCTCCGTTACCGTCTGGGTTGTGATTAGATTGGCGCGATGTTTTACCGCCTGGCTGCTGGAGTCAGAATGAGAAAGTTGCCTTCACTCAGTATGTTACGGCTGTTCGAAGAGACCTGTCGTACGCTGAGCTTCAGTAAAGCCGCCGATGCCTTGTTCATGACGCAAAGCGCCGCCAGCCGCCAGATGCGCCAGCTGGAAACCTTCCTTGGCAAAGATCTGTTCGTCCGTAGCCACAGTGGATTGATGCTGACGCCGGAAGCCATTCAGCTGCTACCCGTGGTACGCCAGTCGCTGGATTTGCTGGAAGAAGGTGTACGCAGCGTGCAGCAGCACAACCCACGCCAGCACCTGCGTTTACAGGTCGCTCCTACCTTTGCCACGCGCTGGTTAGCACCGCGTCTGGTGTCATTGCGTCAACAGCATCGTCAGCTGCAAATCATGCTGATCAGTGAAGCGCGGCAGAAATACAGCGACTTCGACTGCGCCATTCGCTTTGGTTCGCAGCAGGATGCGCAAGAGGCGGGCGCGGAAGGCGAATGGCTGTGCCATGAAACTTTGGTGCTGGTGGGCAGTCCGCTGTTGATGCTGGATGGCATCTGGCCAGATATCAGCCTGATGCCACAGTTGCACGTGTTAAATGGCGACAGTCGGCTGGATAACTGGTCGCGCTGGTATCAGGCCTGCGGCGAAACTGCGCCGCCGGAAGATAACGGACTGGCGTTTAGCACGCAGGATCAGGTGATCAACGCCTGTGTCACCGGTGCAGGTTTTGCCGTGCTGGATCGTGCCATGGTGCGTAACGAACTCAGCAACGGTGTGTTGGTTCAGATTTCGCCGCAGTTGCTTTCCAGCGCTAACGGCTACTGGCTGGAGGTGCCTTACGGCAAACAGATGTTGCCGCGTGTGGCGGTATTTCGGGATTGGCTGCTGGCGGAGATGCAACGTTTCAACGCTGCCACGCCCGCAGCCAGCGTTATCCTTTAGTGAATAGGTGGGTGTGCAGTGGATTTAGTTGAATTGTTAAAGAGCTCGCCGGTGGTCGCCGCCGTCAAAGATGCGCAAAGTCTGCAACAGGCGATTGACTCACCTTGCCAGGTGGTGTCGGTGCTGTATGGCAACATATGCAACATCGGGCGTATCGTCGGGCAGATAAAACAGGCTGGGAAAATCGCCTTTGTGCACGTTGATCTGCTGGAAGGCAGTTCGCGTCAGGAAGTGGTGATCCAGTTCCTGAAAATCGTGACGCAGGCCGATGGCATCATCAGCACTAAACCGGCGATGCTGAAAGCCGCGCGTCAGCACGGTTTCTGGGCAATCCATCGCCTGTTCGTACTGGATTCCATCTCCTTCAACAACATTGATAAACAGGTGGCGCAGTCGCAGCCCGACATTGTGGAGATCCTGCCTGGCTGCATGCCGAAAGTGCTGGGCTGGATCACTGAGCGCATCAGCCTGCCGATCATTGCTGGCGGGCTGGTGTGCGACGAAGAGGATGCACAGCTGGCGTTAGCGGCGGGCGCGCTGGCAGTCTCGACCACCAACGCTGGTGTCTGGCCATTGGCGCAGCGAAGCTAAGCTAAGCCTCCGCGAGTGGGCTAAGGCGCTTAAGCAGAGGATCGAGTGCGCCGTGAAGTTGCTGGTAAACCTGCTGATTGAGTTGCTGATACAGCGCATGATGGCGAGCATTCGGCAGGAATGTCTCGCCGGTTTTCACCAGTGCCGTCACGCCTTCCTGATAGCTTTGCCACACGCCTAATGCCATGCCCGCATTGAGAGCACAGCCGATAGCGGCGGAGCTGCGCATCGCATTGCGGCGTGCAGGCACACCAAAGATATCCGCGAACAGTTGCATAAACAGATCGCTGTTGGCGCCGCCACCGGAAATCACTAACTGTGTCAGCGGGCGATCCAGCGCCTGCATCATCGGATCCAGATGGTTTTTCATGGTGAACACGATGCCTTCCAGCAGAGAGCGGAACAGGTGCGCGCGGGTATGACGGCCATCAAAGCCAATGATCGCCCCTTTGCGCCACGGTGCTTCGGCCGGTGCGGCCCAGTCGTGCAGCGTGATAAGCCCGTCGCTGCCGGCCGTAACCAGACTGGCTTCAGCACCGAGCAGGGTTTCGATATCTACACCGGTATCTTGTGCATCCTGAAGTGCCGCTGCACCAAACTGATCGCGGAACCAACTTACCGTCCACATCCCCCGCCGAACGCCCATGCACTCGTAGAGAAAATGGCCCGGCAGCGCCGCCTGGAACGGCCAGAAGTGCTCACTGGCGTGCGGTTGCGTGTCGCCATGCACCATCGCACCTATATAAGTGCCCAGTGATATCAATGCCTCGCCCTGAGCCAGCGCGCCAGCGCCTAAGGCTTCCACCGCTTTGTCATGGGCGGTGGCGATAATTGGCAAACCCAGCGGTAACCCGCTCGCCCGCGCGGCGGTGGACGTGACTTCGCCAAGTATTTCACCGGGGCGCACCACATCAAACAGCTGATCCCGGCGCAGATGACAGCTCGCCATTTTGCTGTCGTCCCACGTCTGGCGGGCATCATCCATTGGCCAGCAGCCGATGTAGTTAGCACTGGTATCGCGTGTCTGACCGGTAAGGCGATGGGTGATGTAGCCGGAGGTGGTGGTGATCCAGCGCACGTTACCGTATTCCGGCGCAGGTTGATAAGGCTGGTTGAGCCGTGCATCCATCCAGTTGATCACCGGCCACGCCAGCTCGCCGTCCTGGCGCATCAGCACCCGGCAGCAGCGGATCACGCACAGCCCTGCGGCCAGCAGCTGATGGTCCTGACCACCCAACTGGTGAAAGCGCGTCATTGCCGCACGGCAGGCCTGCTGCACCGAATGCCAAAGATCATCATCAGGATGTTCGGCACGATTGGGCTGAGGGATCTCAAGTGCACGCAGCGGCTGCTGTGCGCTGCACATCACCTCGCCGTCGGTGCGGAAAATCACCACTTTGGCACTCTGTGTGCCGACATCAATTCCCATCAAATAACGCGCAGACATATCAGACTCCTTTTAATGGCGCGGCGTGACCAGCAGGTGAGACCCGCTTGATCTGGCTAATCAGTAAGGCGGTAAACAACAGCACCAGCAGGCTGGCGCAGCCGCCCATGATCCACATGTTGCGGTAGGCAAGGGCGGGTGGCAGCGTATCCTGCCAGTAGCCCACCAGTGGATAGACGAAGACATCGGGTAAGAAGCCAATCACTGAGCAAATACCAATGGTGGTGCCGAGGATCTGCTTTGGTGTATTCACTTCACCGATGCAGGCAAAATAGAGGCCGCGTGAGGCATAACAGGTGAATCCCATCAATAAGATCAAGCCAATCGCCAGTGCCAGGCTAATAGGAGATTGTGTGACGACATACAGCAAGGCGATCACACACAGGCAGAGGCCAGACAGGAACTGGATCACGCGCGTCGGCGAGCGCCAGCGGCTGTAACTGGTGACCATGCCGCCCAGCGGACCGCAGATGGCGCGGAACACTTTGTTAATAATGATGCCCATATAACTGGCCGCCACCAGTGACATGCCATAGATTTCGGACAGATAGTTGGTGGAGTAGCTAAGGATGGCGTAGATGGTGTAGACGCCGAAGATAATCATGCTGCAGTACCAGGTGGTGGGCATTTTCAGCACGCGTAACGCATGTTGCAGACTAAAGGCTGATGATTGCTCCTCGTCCTGTTGGGCAAAACCATCGCTGACCAAAAACCAGCAGGCAATGCCGAGCGCCACATAGGTGCCGCTATAAATCAGGATCACTGCTTTCAGGCTATTCGGATCGTCAGGGTGAAATTGGGCAAACACCCAGACGGTAAACAGGGCCAGCCCCATCACGCCGACGCCGCGCAGACCTTCCATCCAGCCCATGATTTTGCCTTGCTCTTCACGCGTGCCCAATAGCGAAGCCGCTTTGATCGACACCGCCCACAGCAGCAGAATGGTGGTGATGGCAAAGGCGACCTGAATCAGCAGCATCGCCCACAGCGGTGGGTAGGTGGCCATAATGGCACCTAAAATGCCGGTGGCGATCATGGCGCCGGACATCACTTTACGATGGGAAAATTTGTCGGAAATTAATCCGCCGGGGGCATAAAGTAATATAGCGGTAATACCAAAAGTGCTCATAATGACGCCGATTTCGGTATTCGAAAATCCCATGAATTTCGCCATCGGGATTTGATAGATATAACGTAAATACGCCAAATCAAAACTAATGCCACCGCTGATGCTAATAACCGCTAATGTTAACCAGCGGATTGAGTTTTTGGTTTGCATCTTCGCCCCCAAATTAGAAACAAAAAAAAGAGAAAAGCGTCCTTTCCGCAATCGCAGAAAGTTACTTTTCTCTTGGTCTCAGACAGTAACGGGGAGCATTTTTAGCATGACAACTTGCCATGACGTTGTGAAGGAAGTCACAGAATGACGTTATTAAAGTGACTCGGCTTATTCTTATATATCTTTCGCTGGCGTATTTATTTTGTTGTTTAATTAATCACCTTGATGTCTTCAGGTTTTTTTTGTGATTGAGATCACTTTTTATTTCAAAATGCCCATGCTAGCGTAATAACCAGTTACTCGAGATCTGGAGAAAAGTAACTTCTTCGCTTTACTGCGAAGGAGCTTGCTTTTCTCCTTTTTTTTGCCCGTTATTCAGACCAGGAGATGGAATCATGACGGAATCGCTGGATACATTTTCACTCGATTTCTTTTCGCTGCGAGGGCAGTGCGCCATTGTCACCGGAGGCAACACCGGTTTGGGCCAGGCCTTTGCGGTCGCGCTGGCGAAAGCAGGTGCCAATGTCTTTATTCCTGATCTGGCGCCTGCCAATCCAGAGACAAAGCAACTGATTGAAAAACAGGGTGTTCGTGCAGAATTTATGCAAGCGGATATCACGCAGGCTGGTGAACCGGCGCGCATTGTCGCGGAGTGTCTGGAGCGCTTTGGCCGGCTGGATATTCTGGTCAACAATGCCGGTATCTGTAAGCTCAATAAGGTGCTGGATTTTGGTCGTGAAGATTGGGATCCGATGATCTCAGTGAATCTCACCGCTGCTTTTGAGATGAGTCATCAGGCAGCGAAAATCATGGTGCCGCAGCAGAGCGGTAAGATTATTAATATTTGCTCGCTATTTTCCTGGCTTGGCGGCCAATGGTCACCGGCTTATTCCGCCACCAAACATGCGCTGGCCGGTTTAACCAAATCCTATTGTGATGAGTTAGGGCAATACAATATTCAGGTTAACGGTATCGCGCCGGGTTATTACGCGACGGCCATCACCACTGCCACGCGCAGCAATCCTGAAACCAATCAACGCGTGTTGGATCATATTCCGGCGAATCGCTGGGGAGACACACAAGATTTAATGGGTGCGATGGTGTACTTAGCCAGTCGCGCATCAAATTACGTCAATGGCCATTTATTGGTTGTCGATGGTGGATATCGGGTTCGTTAATTAAACATATTTGTTGAGAGGAAGAATATTATGACACTTTCACGTGAAGCCATTGTTGAACAATTAAAAGAGATCGTCGGCCCACAACAGGTAGTGACCGACGAAGCTGAATTAAAACGCAGCAGCCACGATCGTTTTCGTAAATATGCTGATATTCACGGTGTTTACACCCTGCCGATCCCGGCTGCGGTGGTGAAACTGCAAAATACCCAACAGGTTTCGGATGTCTTAGCCTTTATGAATCGCCATCACATCAATGGCGTGCCGCGCACCGGTGCATCAGCAACGGAAGGTGGGCTGGAAACCGCCGCACCAAACTCGGTGGTGCTGGATGGATCCGGCATGAATCAGGTCATAAAGATCGATATCGAAAATATGCAGGTCACTGCGCAGTGTGGTGTCACGCTGGAAGTGCTGGAAAACCAGCTGCGGGCACAGGGTTACACCACCGGTCACTCACCGCAGTCGAAGCCGCTGGCGCAGATGGGCGGCCTGGTGGCGACGCGCAGTATTGGTCAATTCTCGACGCTGTATGGCGCGATTGAAGACATGGTGGTGGGGCTGGAAGCGGTGTTCCCTAACGGCGACATCACCCGCATCAAAAACGTGCCGCGTCGTGCGGCGGGGCCAGATATTCGCCATGTGATTATCGGCAACGAAGGCGCACTGTGTTACATCACTGAAGTCACGGTAAAAATCTTCAAATATCAGCCGGAGAATAATCGCTTCTACGGCTATCTGCTGGACTCAATGAAGACCGGGTTCGCCATCCTGCGTGAAGTGATGGTGGACGGTTATCGTCCTTCGATTGCTCGTCTTTACGATCCGGAGGATGCGAAGCAGCACTTCAGTCATTTCTCGAAAGACAAGTGTGTGCTGATCTTTATGGCGGAAGGCACGGCGGGCATTAGCGAAGCCACTGGTAAAGGCATCGAAGGCATTGTGGCGAAACATTCTGAGTGCCAGCAGGTTGATAGCCAGCTGATCCAGAAGTGGTTTGAGAACCTGAACTGGGGCCCGGAGAAAGTGCAGGCGGAGCGTGACTTTATCCAGCGCACCGGCAATATGGGCTTTACGACCGAGGTGTCGGGTGACTGGTCAACCATCAACGCCATCTATGAAAATGTGCTAAAGCGTATTCGCACTGAATTCCCACATGCTAAAGACATCACCATGCTGGGCGGTCACTCATCACACAGCTACATCAACGGCACCAACATGTACTTTGTTTACGACTACAACGTGGTGGATTGCCGTCCGGAAGAGGAGATGGCGAAGTATCACGTGCCGCTGAATGGCATGATCGTGGAAGAGACCCTGAAGTTGGGCGGCTCGATGGTGCATCACCACGGAATTGGTAAACATCGCGTGCAGTGGGCGAAGCAAGAACACGGCAGCGCATGGCCGATTTTGCAGGCGCTGAAAACCGCTTTTGACCCGAATGGGATCATGAATAAAGGCACCATCTTCCCGCAGGAGTAAAACCACAAGGTGCGCAGCCATGCGCACCTTACTTATTTCTCGCCGCACACTTCGCAATGTCTATCCTGCATCACTTTCATGTTGCGGAACTCCGCACTCATCGCATCGTAGATCATCAAGCGTGCACGGGCAGGTTGCCCCAACGCGGTCAGCACTTTTATGGCCTCTAAAGATTGCATCGCGCCAATCACGCCCACTAATGGCGCCAGCACGCCTGCTTCCACGCAACTTAATGTCTGATCGCCAAACAAGCGGCTAATGCAGCGATAACAGGGTTCGCCCGGCTGCCAGGTAAATACGCTGAGCTGACCTTCCATACGAATGGCCGCCCCGGAAATCAGCGGCACCTTGTGCTGGTAACACAAACGATTGATCTGCTCACGTGCACTGACATTATCCGTACAGTCCAGCACCGTATCATGGCGCGCGATCAGGGCACTGAGTTGAGCATCATCCAGCTGTGCATCAATCGGTTCGAGCTGGCAATGCGGGTTAATTGCCGCGAGCTGCCGACGCGCAGATTCCACCTTGGGCTGGCCAAGTGTGGCATCGCTGTGCAGAATCTGGCGCTGCAGGTTGCTTAAGCTAACGGTGTCGAAATCCAGCAAGGTAAGATGGCCCACGCCGGCCGAAGCCAGATAGGGTGCGGCGGCACAGCCGAGCCCGCCGAGACCGACGATCAATACCCGCGAGGCTTTGAGCTTCTCCTGGCCGTCAAAATCAAAATCCCGCAGCACGATCTGACGGTTGTAACGCAGCATCTCTTCATGGCTCAGTTCGACGCTCATTAGCCCTCCAGCAGGCTATTGAAAACTTCAACCTCAACCCATTCGCCAGCTTCCACATCCGCACGATCGCGATCCAGCACGATAAAGCAGTCGGCCAGGGCGAAAGAGCTAAACACGTGCGAACCCTGGGCGCCGGTGCTGCGCACTTCTAGCACGCCGTCTTCACCACGACTGAGAATGCCGCGCTGGAAGTCGAGGCGTCCTGGCGATTTCTTCAAACACTGAGTCGCGCGCGCGCGTTGGCGCAGCGGCATAATGCGCGTGGTCTGCCCGGTGAGGGTGGCCAGCAACGGCTGCACCAGCTGATAGAAGGTCACGGCGGCAGAAACCGGATTGCCGGGCAGGCCGCAGAACCAGCTGTTGGCTAAGCGGCCAAAGGCGAACGGTTTGCCCGGCTTCATCGCCAGCTTCCAGAAGGTAATCACGCCTAACTCTTCCAGCATCGCTTTAGTGAAATCCGCTTCGCCGACGGAGACGCCGCCGGTGCTGATCACGACATCCGCCTGACGATCGGCTTCGCTGAATGCCTTGCGCAGCGCCTCGGGATCGTCCGCAATCACGCCCAAATCGATCACTTCGCAGCCCAGTTTGTTGAGCATCAGCGTTACGGTGAAACGGTTAGTGTCGTAGATTTGCCCGTCAGCCAAGGGCTGGCCCACCGCCTGCAATTCATCGCCGGTAGAGAAAATCGCCACGCGCAGTTTGCGCAGCACGCTCACTTCGGCAATCCCCAGTGAAGCCAGCAGCGGCAACTCGGCGGCTCCGAGGCGAACACCCGCCTCCAGCACCTGTTTGCCAGCTTCAATGTCTTCACCAATACGGCGGATATTTTGCCCGGGTGTCACGGCGGCAGTGATGACGATACCGCCCGCACGCTGTTCGGTTTGCTCCTGCATCACCACGGCATCGCAGCCTGCCGGAATCGGCGCACCGGTCATAATACGAATCACGCTGCCAGCGGGCCAATCGCCGTTGAACGGCGCGCCGGCAAAAGCTTTGCCTGCGACCGGGAATTCGCGGTCCGGCACGATATCGCTGAGACGTATGGCATAACCATCCATCGCGGAGTTATCAAACGGCGGCACATCCAGTGGAGACGTCACCGGTTTGGCTGTGATGCGACCTGCAGCCTCATACAGCGAGACGCTGAGGCAATCGCTAATGGGCGTGAGCTGTTGCAGCATTTTTTGCTGCGCGTCTTCGAGGGAGATTAATCCTGCGGTGAAAGGTTCCATGTCAGTCTCTGCGTGATGAATTTCAGTTGCTGCCTATTATGGTGACATTTGTCTGCCGAGTCACATGTGACTAAAAAAGCATAATCCACAATAAAAGGTTATGACCGGAGATACACTTTCTGCTTTACAAGCCGGGAGTGCCTTTCTATAGTCGAAAATTGCCTAAAAAAGATGAAAACCATTCTAAATCAGTGTTTTTGGTTCTGATTTCCTGACAGGGTACCGGTTATGGCTAAAGCAGTTATCGCAATTCACGGCGGTGCGGGCGCAATCACGCGTGCCGCTATGAGCGCCGAAAAAGAGCAGCACTATCGTCAGCAATTGCACGCAATCGTTACCGCAGGGCAGCAGATTCTGGCCGCCGGCGGCAGCGCGCTGGATGCGGTGACCGAGGCGGTGCGGCTGCTGGAAGAGTGCCCACTGTTTAACGCAGGCAAAGGCGCGGTGTTTACCCATCAGGGCACCCATGAACTCGATGCCAGCATTATGGATGGCCGCACTCTGGATGTCGGTGCGGTGGCGGGCGTGAATCACATTCGTAACCCGATTCTGGCGGCGCGTAAAGTGATGGAAAATAGCCCTCACGTGCTGTTTATCGGTGCGGGTGCAGAAGCCTTTGCCGCTGAACAGGGGCTGGAACAGGTTGCGCCGGATTTCTTCTCCACGCCTGAACGCTGGGAGCAATTACAGCGTGCGCTGAGCAGCCAGCAGATGGTGCTCGATCATGACGGCGCTGCGCAAAGCCACAGCGACGATCCGCTCGACCCCGATCGCAAATTCGGCACCGTGGGTGCGGTGGCGCTCGATCTTCAGGGTAATCTGGCGGCCGCCACTTCAACCGGCGGCATGACCAATAAGCAGGTCGGCCGCGTGGGCGACTCCCCGCTCGTCGGCGCGGGCTGCTACGCTAATAATGAGACCGTGGCGGTTTCATGCACCGGCACCGGTGAAGTGTTTATTCGTACTCTGGCAGCGTATGACGTTTCTGCACAGATGGAGTACGGCGGCCGTAGCCTGCAGCAAGCCACTGCCAACGTGATTCATGACAAAGTCCAGGAGCTGGAAGGCAGCGGTGGGCTGATTGCCGTCGACAGGCACGGCAATGTGGTGCTGCCCTTTAACAGTGAAGGGATGTATCGGGGATTCGCCTATGTGGGTGGCGAAGTCGAGGTAGCGATTTACCGCGATAGCTAAGGAGCAGGCATGACGCAGCAGCAGTTTGCACCCGAGCAGGTTCTGGCGGTGCGTGACCTCAACGTACAGTTTGAGCATGAAGGGCGAATCACCGAAGCGGTGCGTAACCTTTCACTGGATTTGCATCGTGGGGAAACGCTGGCGCTGGTGGGCGAATCCGGTTCGGGCAAATCGGTCACCTCGCTGGCGCTGATGCGTTTGATTCAGCAGGCGGGCGGCGATGTCAGTGGCGAGATCCAACTGCGTCGACGTAACGGCGAGGTGCTGGATGTGATGCGTGCCTCCGCCAGTCAAATGCGCAAAGTGCGCGGTGCCGATATGGCGATGATTTTCCAGGAGCCGATGACCTCGCTTAACCCGGTGTTTACCGTGGGCGAGCAGATCGCCGAATCCATCCGTTTACATCAGGGCAAAAGCCACCAACAAGCGCAGGCCGAAGCACGGCGCATGCTGGATCTGGTGCGCATACCTGAAGCCCACAATGTGTTATCGCGTTTTCCGCATCAACTCTCCGGCGGCATGCGTCAACGCGTGATGATTGCCATGGCGCTGTCATGCAAACCGGCATTGCTGATTGCCGATGAGCCAACTACCGCGCTGGACGTCACCATTCAGGCGCAAATTCTGCAGCTGATTCGCGTGCTGCAAAAAGAGATGCAGATGGGGGTGATTTTTATCACTCACGATATGGGCGTGGTGGCGGAGATGGCCGATCGCGTACAGGTGATGTATCGCGGCGATGTGGTTGAGCGCGCGCCGGTACAGCAACTGTTTGATGCGCCGCAGCAACCTTACACCCGCGCCTTGCTGGCGGCAGTACCGAAGTTGGGAGCGATGAGCGGCCAGCCGCTGCCCGCTAAATTCCCCTTACTGCACACCAATGGCCGTGAAGAGATTGCCAAACCGCAGGATACGGTGCGCAGCGATGAACCGCCGATTTTGCAGGTACGCGACCTGGTGACGCGCTTTGATATTCGTGGTGGGTTATTGAATCGCGTGAAACGCCGTGTGCATGCGGTGGAGAAGGTCAGCTTTGATCTGCATGCTGGCGAGACGCTGGCGCTGGTCGGCGAATCCGGCTGCGGAAAATCCACTACCGGTCGATCGCTGCTGCGCCTGGTCGCCAGCCAGGGCGGCACGATTACTTTTAATGGTCAGCGTATTGATGCGTTGCAGGGCAACGCGCTGGCTTCGCTGCGCCGCGATATTCAGTTCATTTTTCAGGACCCTTACGCCTCCCTCGATCCGCGCCTGACGGTGGGTTTCTCGATTATGGAACCGCTGCTGGTGCACAAAACCATGGATCGGCGCCAGGCGGAGAAGCGTGTAGCCTGGCTGCTGGAGCGCGTCGGTTTGCTGCCGGAGCATGCGCAACGCTATCCACACGAGTTCTCAGGCGGCCAGCGCCAGCGCATCTGCATCGCTCGCGCATTGGCGCTGAACCCTAAAGTGGTGATTGCCGATGAGTCAGTCTCGGCGCTGGATGTCTCGATTCAGGCGCAAATCATCAATCTGATGCTCGACTTGCAGCGCGAGTTTGGCATCGCCTTCTTATTTATTTCTCACGATATGGCGGTGGTAGAACGCATCAGCCATCGCGTGGCCGTGATGTATCTCGGACAGATTGTGGAAATGGGGCCGCGTCAGGCGGTGTTTGAGCAGCCGCGCCATCCTTACACGAAAAAACTGATGGCCGCGGTGCCGGTCGCCGATCCGGCGCACCGTCATCGCGAGCGGGCGTTAATGGTGGATGAGATCCCCAGCCCGATCCGCCCCTTGGGTGATGAGCCAGAAGTGGCACCGTTACTGGAAGTGGCACCGGGGCATTTTGTTGCCCGCCACGCCATTAGCGGTGCCTGAGCAGCAAGCAACCGCGTCATCCACGGATGTCGCGCATGACAGGGATTACAGGAGAACGATAACAATGCACCACATTATGCGAAAAGGGGTTATCACTGCCGGGTTGTTGAGTTCAGCGTTGGCAATGCCAGCGTGGGCAGCGAAGGACGCGGTGATTGCTGTGGCGTCAACCTTTACCACTATGGATCCTTACGACGCCAATGACACATTGTCGCAGTCGGTGGCCAAGGCGTTCTATCAGGGACTGTTCGGCTTCGACAAAGACATGAAGCTGCAAAACGTGTTAGCTGAAAGCTATCAGGCGAGCAGCGATGGCTTAACTTACACCATCAAACTGCGCTCGGGCGTAAAGTTCCAGGATGGCACCGATTTCAACGCGGAAGCGGTCAAGGCCAACATCGACCGTGCCAGCAACCCGGATAATCACCTCAAGCGTTACAACCTGTTCAAGTATGTCGCCAGCACCGAAGCGGTGGATCCGACCACGGTGAAGATTACGCTGAAGCAGCCGTTCTCGGCCTTCATCAATAATCTGGCGCACCCGGCGGCAGTGATGATTTCGCCCACCGCCCTGAAGAAATATGGCAAGGATATTGGTTTCCATCCGGTGGGTACCGGCCCGTATGAGTTCGTTACCTGGAATCAGACCGACTTCGTCAAAGTGAAGAAGTGGGATGGCTACTGGAAGAAAGGCTATCCGAAGCTGGACAGCATCACTTTCCGCCCGGTGGTAGACAATAACACCCGTGCGGCGATGTTGCAGACCGGCGAAGCGACTTTTGCTTTCCCGGTGCCGTTTGAGCAGGCCAAACTACTGCAGGGCAACAGCAAGCTCGATGTGGTCACCACGCCATCGATTATGCAGCGCTATATCAGCCTCAACGTGACGCAGAAGCCGTTTGATAATCCAAAAGTGCGTGAAGCACTGGAATACGCCATCAATCGTGAGGCGTTAGTCAAAGTGGCGTTTGCCGGTTATGCCACGCCAGCCACCGGTATCGTGCCACCGGCGATTGATTTCGCGCAGAAATACCCGGCGATCAAATATGACCCGGCCAAAGCGCGTGAGTTGTTGAAAGAAGCCGGCTTCCCGAACGGTTTCGAAACGACTTTGTGGTCATCTCATAACCACAGCACCGCGCAGAAAGTGTTGCAGTTCACTCAGCAGCAGCTGGCGCAGGTCGGCGTGAAGGTTAAAGTCACGGCGATGGATGCCGGTCAGCGTGCCGCAGAAGTCGAGAGCAAAGGGCAGAAAGAGAGCGGTGTACGCATGTTCTACACTGGCTGGTCGGCTTCGACCGGTGAAGCAGACTGGGCATTAACGCCGCTGTTTGCCACCACCTCCTGGCCGCCAGCCATCTTTAACACGGCGTTTTACAGCAATCCGCAGGTGGATAAAGATCTGAGCGATGCACTGAAAACCACCGATCGTGAGCAGAAAGCCAAATTGTACAAAGACGCTCAGGATCGTATCTGGAACGACCATCCGTGGATTCCGCTGGTGGTTGAGCAGTTGCTCTCCGCGAACAATAAAAACCTCACCGGTTTTTATGTCATGCCCGACACCTCATTCAATTTTGATGAGGCGGATCTGAAGTAACAGGCGAGGCCAGCCTTGCGAGGCTGGCCGCTGCTGCGCAGGATTTTGCATGCTCAACTATTTTCTCAAACGACTACTGGGGTTGATCCCCACGCTGCTGATTGTCGCGGTGCTGGTGTTCTTGTTTGTCCACCTGCTGCCGGGCGATCCGGCGCGCCTGATTGCGGGTCCGGAAGCGGATGCCTCGGTGGTGGCGCTGGTGCGTCAGGAACTCGGTCTCGATCAGCCGCTGATCCAGCAGTTCTGGCACTTTATTCTCAATGCGTTGCAGGGGGATTTTGGCCAGTCGATGGTGTCGAAACGTCCGGTCTCGGAAGAGATAGCCGCGCGCTTCTTCCCTACGCTGTGGCTGACGCTCACCAGCATGGTGTGGGCGGTGATTTTCGGTATGACCATCGGCATTACATCGGCCGTCTGGCGCAACCGCTGGCCCGATCGCATCGGCATGACGCTGGCCGTGTCTGGCATCTCTTTTCCCGCTTTCGCCTTAGGCATGCTGCTGATGCAGGTGTTCTCTGTTGAGCTGGGTTGGCTGCCAACGGTCGGTGCCGACAGCTGGAAACACTATATCCTGCCGTCTATCACCCTGGGCGCAGCGGTCGCGGCGGTGATGGCACGCTTTACCCGCGCTTCGTTTGTCGAAGTCATGCAGGAAGATTACATGCGCACCGCGCGCGCCAAAGGAGTACGTGAGTCGCTGGTGGTGGTGAAACACGGTCTGCGTAATGCGATGATCCCGGTGGTGACCATGATGGGCCTGCAGTTTGGTTTCCTGCTGGGCGGCTCAATTGTGGTGGAAGTGGTGTTCAACTGGCCAGGTTTAGGCCGTCTGTTGGTGGATTCTGTTGAGATGCGCGATTACCCGGTGATTCAGGCCGAGGTGCTGCTGTTCTCGCTGGAGTTCATTTTGATCAATTTGATTGTCGATATGCTGTATGCGGCGATCAACCCGGCCATCCGTTACAGGTAAGGAGTCGCACTTGAAGAACTGGCGACGCGCAGCGGCATTGAAAACCATGCCGATGATGACGGAAACCCGGGTACGTACGCCGTGGCGTGAATTCTGGCGCCGCTTTCGCCATCAACATGTGGCGATGCTGGCGGGCTTATTTGTGCTGCTGTTGATTGTGGTGGCGTTCATCGCCCCGTTTATCGCTCCGTTTGATGCTGAAAACTATTTTGATTACGACCGGCTGAATGACGGACCGTCAATGATGCACTGGTTTGGCGTGGATTCGCTGGGGCGTGACATTTTTAGTCGCGTGCTGGTCGGCACACGCATCTCACTGATTGCGGGTTTCTTCTCGGTGGCGATCGGTGCGCTGATTGGTACGCTGCTGGGGTTGCTGGCCGGTTATTACGAAGGCTGGTGGGATCGGATTACCATGCGTATCTGTGACGTGCTGTTTGCTTTCCCCGGTATTCTGCTGGCGATTGCGGTGGTGGCGATCATGGGCAGCGGTATGAGCAACGTGATTGTGGCAGTGTCGATTTTCAGTATTCCGGCGTTTGCTCGCCTGGTACGTGGCAACACGCTGGTGCTGAAACACCAAACCTTTATTGAATCAGCCCGCAGCATCGGCGCCTCCGACTGGACGATTATTATGCGTCACATTCTGCCCGGTACGGTGTCGTCGATTGTGGTCTATTTCACCATGCGCATCGGAACATCGATCATTACAGCAGCGAGTTTGTCTTTCCTGGGTTTGGGCGCTCAGCCACCCACGCCGGAATGGGGCGCGATGCTCAATGAAGCGCGTGCCGATATGGTGATCGCCCCACATGTGGCGATTTTTCCCAGTCTGGCGATTTTCCTGACGGTGCTGGCCTTCAATCTGTTGGGCGATGGACTGCGGGATGCGTTAGATCCGAAGTTAAAGACCTGAAATATCAAATTGGTGCGCATAAATGCGCACCCTACGGAATCCCACTCGTACAAAGTGGGATCACTATTTATGCTCATGCTATATGACTGCGCTTGAAACGGTAAGGTCGCCATTGATGGCGACCTGGTTTTTCCATTAACTTAGAAAGTTTCCCAATTATCGTTGCTCTGCACACCGGCAGCCGGAAGGGCACGCGGTGAAGCTGCGACAGGGGCTTTCACCGTGTTTGTCACCGGTGCCATCACTGCCCGCGTCCCGGTTTTAAAGCGCGCTACCGCTGACGACAAGCTGCTGGCCTGCTGCTCCAGCGAAGCCGAGGCGTTAGCCGATTCCTGCACCAGCGTGGCGTTCTGCTGCGTTACGCGATCCATCTCGTTCACTGCCACACCAATCTGATCGATGCCGCGACTCTGCTCGTCAGAGGCCGACGCAATTTCGCCCATGATATCGGTCACGCGCGTTACCGCACTGACGATCTCCTGCATGGTATCGCCGGCGCTGCTCACCTGTTGTGAGCCTAAATTAACGCGTTGTACGGATCCCTCAATCAGCAGCTTAATCTCTTTCGCTGCCTGTGCACTGCGCTGCGCGAGGCTACGGACTTCACCCGCGACCACCGCAAAGCCACGCCCCTGTTCACCTGCACGCGCTGCCTCAACGGCAGCATTCAGCGCCAGAATATTGGTCTGGAAAGCAATGCCATCGATCACGCTGGTGATGTCGGCGATTTTCTTCGAGCTATCGGCGATGTCGCGCATGGTTTTTACGACGCCATCCACCACGTTCCCACCTTTGTCAGCGGTTTCCGATGCGGTTTTCGCCAACTGCGTCGCCTGACGTGCGTTATCGGCATTCTGTTTAACGGTGGCGGTCAGCTCTTCCATGCTGGCGGCGGTCTCTTCCAGCGAGGCGGCCTGTTGTTCGGTGCGGGAGGAGAGATCGTTGTTACCGTTAGCGATAGCGCTGGCACTGCCGAAAATGGCATCGGCACTGTCGCGCACATTGTTGATCGTGCCCAGCAGTGCTTGCTGCATATGATTGAGGCTCGCGGCAATGGCGGCCATTTCACTGTGTCCTTCAATCTTGAGACTGGCAGAAAGGTCGCCATCGGCAAAGCGCTCCATCTGCTGCTGAACTTGCTTCATCGGCGCCAACAGGATGCGTCGAACCAGCAGCCAAACCACCAGCAGCAACAGCACCACAATCACTGCCATCACAGCAACCATCACCAGCATATGCTGATAAGTGCTATCGTTATCTGCAGCGCGGGAATTGATTAACTGCACGTTGTCGCCACGCCACTGCTTGTAGGCCGCTTCCAAATCATCCTGCGCTTGCTGTGCATCCAGCTCGCCATAGGCGGCGTAGTTGTTGGCTTTCAGAAAGGTCGCGGATTGATTCAGCAGTTGGTAATAGTTTGCGAATTTGCTCTCAATGAGTTCAGCGGCTGCCGCACTTTGCCCCGCAATACGCGGGACACTCTTGTAGCGGTCAAAGTGCTGTTTCGCTTCATCAAGCGAGGCGCCCGCGGAAACCAGCAGCTTGTTGATGGCAGCGCGTGAAGCATCATCGGTCTGATTCTTCAGGATGCGAATCGCTACGCGGTTGATGATAACGCGCGTTTTCACCAGCGTTTGCCAGCTATCGGAGAACTCACGTTGTTGATGCGATAGCTGGTTACTGGCGGTGAAATTATGCTGGCCAGCGATCAGGGAAGATAAAAACAGTGAGCCGGAGATGGCCTGCATAGCGGTGAATACCAACAGCATCAATATGATGGCAGTCACAATTTTCATTTTCGTTAACATGATTTTCCCTGAGCAAAGTAGGCTAGTAGAGAAGTTATCGGTGTAAAAGCACATTGCTTAAGAGCCGCAAAAAAATAATTGCAGTAAGTGATAATGTCGTGCAGGAGAAATGCAGTGAAACCCTTTGATTACGAACAAGACTTTAAGAATATCGATTTCCGACAGCGGCCAGACCTTTATCAGGTTGGACGCGGTGAGCAGGGGGTGTTAATGGTGGAGCCTTACAAGAGCGAAATTCTGCCATTCTGGCGCTTCCGGACCGTGGAACTGGCTCAGGAATCTTCCGTTCAGATCATGCAGTTGTTTGAGGACTATCGCGCACAGGACGACTTTGTCGGCATGGATATGGCGCGAAAATTTATTCAGATGGGCTATACCCGCGCACGTCGCTACAGTAATCACAAAGGCGGACGCAAATATGATGCAGACGGCAACGAGTTGCCGCGTACCACAGAAAAAGAAAAGGCCGCTGCGGCGGCCATATTCAAATCATGCTGGGATCGGCTAAGAGCGGACACCGATTATCTGGCGCGCAAACGTGCGCACCAGCAGCAGCACGGTTAAACGCGCGTACCCCATAAATCGTACTCATCGGCGTGTTCAACTTTGACACGCACCACATCACCGACTTTCACCTGACGATCGCCATTCAGATACACTGCGCCGTCGATCTCAGGTGCATCGGCCATACTGCGGCCAACCGCGCCTTCTTCATCCACTTCATCGATCAGTACCAGCACTTCACGGCCGATTTTCTCCTGCAGACGTTCGCTGGAGATTTTCTGCTGCAGCTGCATAAAGCGATCGAAACGCTCCTGCTTCACCTCTTCTGGCACCTGGTCCGGCAGCTGGTTGGCCGTCGCGCCTTCAACCGGGCTGTACTGGAAGCAGCCGACGCGATCCAGACGCGCTTCCTTCAGGAAGTCGAGCAGCATCTGGAAATCTTCTTCGGTTTCGCCGGGGAAGCCGACGATAAAGGTCGAACGCAGCGTCAGTTCCGGGCAAATTTCACGCCAGCGTTTGATGCGCTCCAGCGTACGTTCAACCGCACCAGGACGCTTCATCAGCTTCAGGATGCGCGGGCTGGCGTGCTGCAGTGGGATATCGAGGTACGGCAGGATTTTGCCTTCGGCCATCAGCGGAATCACGTCATCCACATGCGGATACGGGTAGACATAGTGCAGACGCACCCATACGCCGAGTTTCGTCAGCTGTTCGCACAGGCTGACCATGCTGGTTTTCACCGGGGATCCATTCCAGAAACCGGTGCGGTGTTTCACGTCAACGCCGTAAGCCGAGGTGTCTTGCGAGATCACCAGCAGCTCTTTCACGCCGGCTTCCACCAAACGTTTGGCTTCATCCAGCACCGAACCAATCGGGCGGCTATCAAGATCGCCACGCATGGATGGGATAATGCAGAAGGTGCAGCGATGGTTGCAGCCTTCAGAAATTTTCAGGTAAGCGTAGTGGCGTGGCGTCAGCTTAATGCCTTGCTCTGGCACCAGGCTCAGGAACGGGTTGTGTTCCGGCTTTGGCACATAGGTGTGAACGTGCGACAGCACTTGCTCGTAGCTATGCGGGCCGGTGATTTCCAGTACCTTAGGATGCACTTCGCGGATCTGATCCACTTTGGCACCCAGGCAACCGGTGACGATCACTTTGCCATTCTCGTTCAGCGCTTCACCGATCGCTTCCAGTGATTCCTGTACGGCGCTATCAATAAATCCACAGGTGTTAACGATGACGATCTCCGCATCATCGTAGCGTGGCACCACATCGTAGCCTTCAGTACGCAGTTCCGTCAGGATGCGTTCTGAGTCGACGAGGTTTTTTGGGCAGCCGAGTGAGACGAAGCCTACGCGCGGCGGATTTTTGACATGGCTCATAAGGATAATAATTCATCATAATTAGTGTGGATAGGCGGGGGATTGTACAGAGGTTGTGAGGGAAAATGTATAGGGAAGATGCAGTGAAAAGCGGCTTAATTGAGAAAATGTCTAAAAGCAGTAAAGGCTGTTACCTTACCTATCTGTGTTACCTGACTGAGACGAAAACTTGATTGCCAGAGAGGACGATAAATTATGGTAATGACTCTTGAGCAGCAAATATATGGCTTCATTCGTCCTTATGCGGGGACTTATTTTCTCAATCATAAAATGGTTGAGCTTAAACCCGAAACTGATCTGGACTTTGACCTCGATATTGATGTGGCAGAGCTGGAAGATCTCATGGCGGCATATTTTCAACAGTTTGACGTTAAGCCTGAAAATTTCGATATTAACGTGTACATTCCGGAAGCTCCGTTCTCACTCAATCCCTTCAAAAAAACAGAGCCTGTTGCTGTGCCGGATTTCACCATTGGCATGCTCATTGAATCCGCCAAAGCGGGGCGTTGGTTATACGATTGACCCTAAGCAGGCCCGCGAGTTTGGTGTACGCTTAACCTGTGCGCCGGTGATCCGAGTTGTGTAATCCAGCCTGTTTTGCTTAAATGTTCGGTTGGTGATTGTAAGTTATTCACCGCACTGAAGAATTTGAACGCGTGCTGACGGTGCAGATCGTACCGCCAGCACAGATGCGGATAAAGTGAGAGCAGACAAATGCAAGAGATCGTTAAAGGTTTTCTGAATTTCCAACAGAATGTGTTCCCTGAAAGGAAGGATCTTTTCAAAAGTCTGGCGTCAAACCAGAATCCCAAAGCCCTGTTTATCTCCTGCTCAGACAGCCGTCTGGTGCCTGAATTAGTCACCCAATCCGAGCCAGGCCAACTGTTCGTGATCCGTAACGCCGGTAATATTGTGCCGCCGTTTGGTCCCGAACCGGGTGGTGTGTCCGCCACGATTGAGTACGCGGTCGTTGCGCTGGGCGTGACTGAAATCATCATTTGCGGTCACTCCAACTGTGGCGCCATGAACGCCATCGCATCCAATGCGGATTTGGAAAGCATGCCCGCAGTTGATCACTGGTTGCACTACGCCAATGCGGCGAAAGCGGTGGTGGAAGAGCGTAACTATGAAGCGGTGGAAACCCGTCTGAATGAAATGGTCAAAGAGAACGTGATTGCTCAGCTGAACAATATCAAAACACACCCTTCGGTAGCGGTGGCACTACGTAAAGGCAAAGTGCGTCTGCATGGGTGGGTTTATGATATTGAGAGCGGCGGCATTATTGCCCTGACCAAAGGCGGCGAAAGTTTCATTTCGTTGTCTGAGAATCCTGAGACTTGCTTCGAGTGATTCCCTAACCACCTGCAATGCAGGTGGTTTCTTCTCCCATTCTGTGAAAATTTCCCGCCAAAGCGCAGCGTGCGCTCTACACTTGAGAAGCGATTTACCTCTTATAAGGGCTTTCTCATGCGATTTCGTCTTTATATCCCCGCGTTAACGCTAGCCATGCTGGCGGCTGGATGTACCTCTCATGTTGCGGATAAACAGCAGTTTTCCGGCTTTCTCGGCGATTACAGCCAGTTAAAATCTGAACAGTCACCGAGCGGAAAACCGACATTGCGCTGGATCTCACCGGATTATCACAGCGCGGATTACACCAACGTGGTGTTCGAACCCGTGGTTTACTATCCCGCCGCGCGACCGACTGAACGCATCAGCCAGCAGACATTGGATCAAATCCGTCAGTACACCGATAGCCAGTTAAAACGTGCGGTCGCAGAACGTAAACCGGTGGTAGGCAAGCCAGGTGCACATACGCTCAGGGTGAAAAGCGCCATCACCGCCGTGACGGCAGAAAACGAAGGGATGCAGTTCTACGAAGTGGTGCCTATTGCGGCTGTTGTAGCGAGCACCATGGCGGCCACCGGCCATCGTACGCAAAACAGTGCGCTGTTCCTCGAAGTGGAAGCGGTTGATGCACAGACCGGCAAGCCAATGATCAAAGTCGTGCGCAAAGCCTTTGGTAAATCACTGCCGAACAACAGTACGCCAATTACGCTCAACGATCTTCGTCCGGGCATCGACGAAATGATTCGTGATGTCGTGGCCTTCTCCGCGCCTTAATCCCGTCGCCCGGCGCTTTGTCGGGCTTAATGTTTTGTAAATCCTGCACATCCTTTCTTACGGGCTGACTACCCTTAACGGCAGACCGTGATAAAGGAGAATCCCATGCGTTTACTGCCTGTCGCGCTGTTGCTTGGCGCATTGAGTTATGTCCATTCAACCCTGGCTGCTGATGTTCAGGTTCAGGTATTGCAGGACAAACTTGATCATCCGTGGTCAGTGGCTTTTCTGCCTGACAATCAAACGTTGTTAATTACCGAACGCTCCGGGCAACTCCGCAGTTGGCAGCCGGGAAAAGGCTTGTCGCAACCCATTAGCGGCGTACCCAAAGTGTGGGCAAATCGTCAGGGCGGCTTGCTGGATGTGGTGCTGGCACCGGATTTCGCCCAAAGCCGCCGCGTGTGGCTCAGTTACACCACGGCAGATGCCGAGGGGCGAGCGGGCGGTGTGGTCGGCTACGGGCGACTCAGCGACGATAACCGTCAATTGAGCGACTTCAAGGTGGTGCTGGAGCAGACACCCAAGCTCTCCAGCGGCGCCAACATGGGAACCCGCCTTGCATTTGATGGTCAGGGCTATCTCTACATTGCGTTCGGCGATAATTTTGCCAGTCTGAGCGCTCAACAACTCGATAAGCTCTCAGGTAAAATCGTGCGCTTGACGCAGAATGGTGAAATCCCGGCAGACAATCCGTTTGTACAACGTAAAGATGCGCGTGGAGAAATCTGGTCTTACGGCATGCGCAATCCACAGGGATTAGCTTTCAATCCGTGGACGCAGCAAATGTGGGAGAGTGAACACGGCCCGCGCGGCGGCGATGAAGTGAACATTCCGCAGAAAGGCAAAAATTACGGCTGGCCATTGGCCACCTACGGCATTGATTACAGCGGACAGAAAGTGCCAGAAGCGCAGGGCACGCACGTGGCAGGTACGGAACAACCGCAGTTCTGGTGGAAAGTGTCACCGGCTATCAGCGGGATGGCGTTCTACAACAGCGCGCGTTTTCCGCAATGGAAAAACTCGCTGTTTATCGGCGCACTGAAGGAAAAAAGCCTGATTCGCCTGCGGGTGAACGGTGAAAAGGTGGTTGAAGAGCAGCGACTGCTGGAGGATCGTGGTGAACGTATTCGCGACGTGCGTCAGGGGCCGGATGGTTATCTCTATGTGCTCACCGATGAAGCCAACGGCAAGCTGTTAAAAGTCGGGCTGGCGGAACCCGCCAGCGCCTCGCGTGGTTAACTTAACGCACCCAGCTGCATACTTCCCAACCCCGCTGCTGCGCTTCCTGCTGCAGCAGCGCATCCGGGTTAATGACCCAGGCGTGATCAGCGTGGTTGAGCAAGGGTAAATCGTTCATGGAGTCGCTGTAAGCCCAGGTTTTTTCAAAGCGCTTATCCTGCTGCAAAGCCTTCCAGTCACTCAGACGGGTGACTTTCCCTTCACGATAGGTGGCGGTGCCGTAAATCTGGCCGCTGTAGCGCTCGTCTACCACTTCAACGCCAATCGCCAATGCACCGTGTACACCCAAACGTTGCGCAATCGGTACCGCCAGATGATCGCCGCTGGCGGTAATGATCATCACGGTGTCGCCGCGCTGCTGATGCCAGTTAATGCGTTCCCGTGCGGCGGGGAAAACGCGTGGCAGAATATCGCGATGGATGAAACGCCGTACCCAGCCCTCAACCGTCAGGGTCGCCATACCGGCGAGCGGGGAAAGCGTTGTGTTCATATACTCTTCAATCGACAGGGTGCCGGCATGGTATTTCTCCATTAAGGCTTGTTCCTGAGAGATGAGTGCTTCGGGGGCAAATCCCTGTGAGACCAGCCAGCGCAGCCACAGGCTGGTACTGTCTTCACAAATCAGGGTTTCGTCCAGATCGAAAACGGCTAAGTCCATCGTGGTTCTCCTCGGGCTGATTGGCATCAGGTTAGCGGAATTTTGTGACTGGCTTAACCGTTCTGCGAAAAATCGGAATTTCTCTCACTTTTTCCACTACGGCGTAACAGTAAAAGTGGCAGCGCGTCGGGGTTGATGCCAGGGTTACTCTAATAAACTCTATAAAACTTTACGGTTGGACGGTTTTGTTCGCAGGTGGTAAGCGTGTAGCTTTTATTAAGACATGTCTTACCTGCTAGAAAACCATGATTTAACAAGGACAATCTGGTCACGCTCATGAGAAAAAACTCCGTCATTTCTGCCTTGCGGCCGCTGGCTGCCACTTCATTATTAGTGCTTTTCCTTCCCGTCACCACTCAGGCTGAACAGGCGCCTGCTGCACCGCAAATTGAGGCCAAAGCCTGGATTTTGATGGACTACAACAGCGGCAAGGTATTGGCTGAGTCCAATGCCGACCAGCGGTTGGACCCCGCCAGCCTGACCAAAATGATGACCAGCTACGTGGTCGGCCAGGCGCTAAAAGCCGGCAAGATCCACAACGATGACCTGGTCACTATCGGCCAGGATGCATGGGCAACCGGCAACCCGAAACTGCGCGGCTCTTCGCTGATGTTCCTCAAACCCGGTGACCGTATTCCGGTTTCTGAACTCAACAAGGGCGTGGTGATTCAGTCAGGCAATGATGCCTGCATCGCGCTGGCCGATTATGTCGCCGGTAGCCAGGACTCGTTTATCGGTCTGATGAACAACTACGTTAAGGCGTTTGGATTACAGAATACCCACTTTATGACCGTGCACGGGCTGGATGCCGATGGGCAATACAGTACCGCGCGCGATATGGCGATTATCGGCCAGCGTTTGATCAGCGATGTGCCTGAAGAGTATGCGTTAAACAGTGAGAAAGAGTTCACCTTTAATCACATCAAGCAGATGAACCGTAACCGCCTGTTATGGAGCAGTAACCTGAAGGTGGATGGGATTAAAACCGGACACACTTCGGGCGCGGGTAATAACCTGGTCGCGTCCGCTGTGGACGGAGACATGCGTTTGATCTCGGTGGTACTGGGCACGCAAACCGATGCGATTCGCTTCCGTGAAAGTGAGAAGCTCCTCACGTGGGGTTTCCGTTTCTACGAAACCGTGACACCGATTAAAAGCGATAAGCCTTTTGCCCAGCAGCGCGTGTGGTTTGGTGAGCAGAATCAGGTCAATCTCGGTGTCGCCAAAGACGCAGCGATCACCGTGCCGAAAGGGCAGATGAAGAACCTTAAGGCGAGTTTCACCCTGAATTCACCGCAGCTGGAAGCGCCACTGGAGAAGAATCAGGTGGTGGGGACTATTGATTTCCAGCTGGATGGCAAAACCGTGGATCAGCGTCCGCTGGTGGTGATGGAAGCGGTGCCGGAGGGCGGATTTATTGGCCGTATCTGGGACTTCATTATGATGAAATTCAACGGCTGGTTTGGGAAGTGGTTTAGCTAGTCCCCTATCGGGCGGCCCGAGTGAGCCGCCCTTAGCCTTACCCGCGCACCCAGCCTTTCTTAATCGGCGTAGCGAACAGCGTGCGATACACCTGATGGGTGAACGCCAGCATGCGGTCGCCATACAGCTGCCACGCCATATGCGAAGCCAGACACGCCAGCAGACCCACCAAAAATCCGCCCAGCATATCCATTGGCCAATGCACGCCCAGATAGACGCGCGACCAGGCAATGGTGCTGCCGACCGCCAGTAAAATCACCCCTGACCACAGTCGGTGCCAGAAGATAAACGCCAGCGCAAAGGTGAAAATAGTGGTGCCATGATCGCTGGGGTAAGAGTCATCGGCGGCGTGTGCCAGGAATTGATGTCCGAAGCCAATGGCAAACGGGCGCGGATGCGGCAACAGTTGGCCCACGCACCATGAAATGCTTAATGCATAAATCAGCGCCATGCCGGTTTTCAGAACCAGCGCGCGTTGAGATTGCACCTGCTCACGCGGTCCCCAAAACCACAAGGCCACAATCAGCAGCGGGACAATGGCAATCACATCTTTGGCGATAAAGGTCGCCAGATTAATCAACCATGGCGGTGAATCCGTCGTGGCGTTGATCCATAGAAACAGGCTATGGTTGAGCGCTTCCATCACGTTTGCTTTTCCTCATCTTGTCTACCCAAAAAGAAACACCAGCAAAAATCAGCACCTGGCTCAGCCACACCCACCAGCCAGCCCACAAGTTGTGAGAGAAAAAGTGGGCACCGCGCATCACCTGTCCGTATCCCATCAGCAACCCCACCGCGATACCGAATAACAGCGCCAGCACGGCGCGGCGTGGACGCTCGGGCCACCACAGGAAGAACAGCGCCATCAGGGCAAAGCCGCTGGAAGCGTGACCGCCGGGGAAGCATTGCCCGGGACCGCTGTTAGCCGGAGTCGGGTCCAGCAGTACAAAACTGGCTGCCTTACCGCCAAACATCGCCAAATCCCATGGACAGGAGTGCGCGCTGTGCGCCTTCAGGATGCCCACCACTAGCGGCCCCATACCAAACAGCAGGGCCACCAACACGCGGCGGCCATCGCGCTTCTGCACACCTCGTAACAACATCAATACCGCACCAGCGATGATCACATCCTTGAACAAGCGATGATTGATCAGATCCAGCCAGCGGTTGTGTTGCCACGGAAACGTCTGCGTCTGTGGGTCAAACCACTGCTGGCTGATAGCGATATCCAGGCTTTCGTGGCGTGACCACCACATAAACACCAGTGCCGAAATTGCCAGTAAAATAAAGTTGATAGCGTAAAAGCGACCAGACAAACAATAAATAGTCGGGCTCTTAATCTTATCGTGGGTTGTTGGAGTGTTTAACTTTGATGAAAGTTGCATGAATATTGGAAAATAGCGAAACCAGAGTGGCAGGGTCGCAATTTACGCTTAGGAGAACCTTAAGCGGCAGGAATTGCAGGCATAAAAAAACCCGCAAGTCAGTGACCGGCGGGCTCCACAATTTGGGGATTTCAAAGAAAAGCAGTGGCACTTATTCAGACTGCACCCCAAATAGAAAGTTCTGAACGCAGTAAAAATATTTTTAAAAAGGCAAAAGCGGCCAAATTATCACAATAAGCGTGCCGGCGAGCGTCAGCAAAACGTTAGCAATCGCATAAGTTCCTGCATAGCCGAGTGCCGGAATGCTACTGCGCGCGGTATCGCTAATAATCTCCATGGCCGGGGCACAGGTGCGAGCGCCCATAATCGCACCAAACAGCAGCGCGCGGTTCATGCGCAGCACGTAGGCACCAAACAGATAACAAATCACCACCGGAATCAGACTCACCAGCAGGCCGCTGAGTAGCATCAAGGCGCCCGCGCTGCCGAGGCCATGCTGCAGGCCACTACCGGCGCTCAGGCCGACACCCGCCATAAACACCATCAAACCGAACTCTTTCACCATGGTCAGCGCCCCTTGCGGAATGTAGCCAAAGGTCGGATGGTTGGCGCGCAGGAAGCCGAGCATGATACCCGCGAACAGCAAACCGGCGGCGTTACCGATGCCAAAGCTGAAGTTGCTGAACTGGAAGGTGATCATGCCGATCATCAACCCAATGATAAAGAAGGCGCAGAAGGCCAGCAGATCGGTCATCTGACTGTGAATCGCAATAAAGCCGATGCGATCCGCCAGGCTTTTCACACGGCGCGCTTCACCGCTCACCTGCAATACATCGCCTTTGTTCAGCATGATGCTGTCATCAATCGGCATCTCAATCTGGCTGCGAATCACCCGGTTGAGGAAGCAGCCGTGATCGGTGAGTTTCAGATGGCTCAGGCGTTTATTCACCGCATTGTGGTTCTTCACTACAATCTCTTCGGTGACGATGCGCATGTCGAGCAAATCGCGGTCGAACACCTCTTTGCCGTTACGGAAGCTGGCATCGAGGCGGGCATGCGCGTCGGGATAGCCCACCAGCGAGATCTCATCGCCGAGTTGCAGCATCGCATCCCCATCCGGACTGGCGAGAATACCGTTACGACGCAGGCGTTCAATGTAGCAGCCGGTCTGGCGATGAATGCCCAGCTCGCGCAGGTTTTTACCGCCGCTCCATTCCACCAGTTCCGGGCCAACGCGATAGGCGCGGATCACTGGCAGGAACACTTTACGCTGGCTGTCGGCATCCAGACCGCGCTCTCGCGCAATCTGCTGCGCGCAGGTGGGTAAGTCCTGATGTTGCAGACGAGGCAGATAGCGAGCGCCAAAGATCAGGCTGACCAGACCAATTAAATAGGTGAGGGCGTAACCGAGGCTGAGGTTATCCTGCATCATGCTGAGCTGATGGCTGTCACTGATGCTTTGTCGCAGCGTGTCACCCGCGCCAACCAGCACCGGTGTGGACGTCATGGAACCGGCCAGCATGCCTGCCGTGAGACCAATATCCCAGCCGAACACTTTGCCGAGTCCCAGCGCAACGAGCAGGGCGCTGACCACCATAACAATGGCAAGAAGGAAGTAGTTTTTACCGTCGCGGAAAAAGATCGAGAAAAAGTTAGGTCCGGCTTCAACACCGACACAAAAAATAAACAACATAAAGCCGAGACTGAGTGCGTCGGTATTTATCGCAAAGTGCTGCTGACCTAAAATCAATGAAACAACGAGGACACCAATGGAATTTCCTAGCTGTACCGAGCCGAGACGTAATTTGCCTAAGCACAGCCCCAGAGCTAAGACGACAAATAATAACAGAACGTCATTTCCGCTTAACAATTCTGCGACGTTAATGTTCACGGTTTAACTTCTTCTTTACCTGTAACAAGTTGATGAAAGGGCCTTTTTTCGCTATCTTGTGGCAGTTGTGAATGTCCTTGCCGCCAGGAAGGTGCAGACCATTATTTAAAACGGCGTTATTCTAATCATAAATAACTTCCTCAGCTATCAGCAGTTTTTAATCCTTCTGCCAGCGGCTGTTTCTTTTTATTTCCACTTGTGCGCATCAGGGCAGTAAACGTTTCAATATTGTTAACAACAAAGTTGAGGATGGTTATGTTGCAGCGCAATAATCGCTGGCCAGCATCGGTTCTGGGTATGATGCTTTATACGCTGGTGTTTATTTTTGCACACCATTTTTGGGCGGTTGCCGCGGAACAAGCGATGCGCGGACAGCCTGAATTATTGCTGTTTTTATTGCCGGGCATGTTAATGGCGCTGTTGCAGCCGGATAGTCCCCTGGTCAGTACACTGTGGGTCGCCGTGGTGGGCACGCTTTTGGGTATGGCCTGGATGTGGCTCACCGTCACGCAGATGCACAGTTGGCTGCTGATTGTTGCATGGAGTTTAAGTGCGCTGTTTTGGGCAGGGTGCGGGGCGTTACTGATCCGCCTGATGAGGATTATGCTGGCGATGCGTGCCGAATAGCACGATCAAAAACGGGCCCGCAGGCCCGTTTGCTTAGGCTTCAACACCCAGATTTTCTTTGGTCCATGCCGCAAATTCGGTGTAACCACCGATGTGCTGGTCATCAAGGAAAATCTGCGGCACGGTGGTCACCGGTTTGCCGGCACGTGCTTCCAGGTCGGCCTTGGTGATGCCGGTCGCCTGAATATCGACGTACTGATAGTTGAAATCATCGCGCTCGCTGGTCAGCTTGGTGGCTAACTCTTTCGCACGTACGCAGTATGGGCAGCTTGAACGGCCAAAAATCACTGCAATCATTGCTTCTCTCCTTCCGCTGCTGTTTTGTGACCAGTTTCACATTACAGCGTGAATAATGGCTAACATCATGCCCGCCCATCCTGCTTAAGCAAAGAAGAAAATGCCTGTTACTCTAATGGCCGCAATCTATGCCCATCATACTTCACTGCGCAGACACGTTTTACTCCAGCTAAGTCGCTGGGGAGAGCTGTGCCTTGCTGCAGAGCGAAATATTCGGGTCTAAAATGCGACTAACAAATTGAGCAACTGAGGAAATCGCCCATGCGTAATCTGGCCACGTTGCCGAAACCGGTTCTGCTGTTGGAAGTCCTTGGCGTGCTCGCAGTGATTGGCGCGCTATTACTGGTTAATGGCTGGATCGCGGCACCCGATTTTATCGCGCAGAAGTCACTGGCGACGCTGCTGTTTTTCCTTGGCATTGCGCTGATGCTGCCTGCCGCCTGGCTGATGATGTGGCGCACGGCGCGGGCGATGGCGCCGCAGTTGTTCAATCACAACCACAAAAAGAAGTAACCGGAGAGGATTATGACGCCGACCATCGATTTACTGTGCAGCCACCGTTCCATTCGCGCCTTTACCGAGCAGGGCATTGATGATGCTCAGCGCAGCGCGATCATTGCTGCAGCACAAGCGGCCTCGACCTCCAGTTTTTTACAATGCTCCTCGATTATTCGCATTACCGACCAGGAAAAGCGTGATCAGCTGGTGCAACTCACCGGCGGGCAGCCATGGGTGAGTGCCGCCGCTGAGTTTTGGGTGTTTTGTGCCGACTTTAATCGTCATCAGCAGATTTGCCCGGATGCGCATCTCGGACGCGCTGAGCAACTGCTGTTGGGTTGTGTCGATACTGCATTAATGGCACAAAACGCCATGGTCGCGGCGGAATCGCTGGGGCTGGGTGGCGTGTTTATTGGTGGTATCCGTAACAGTATCGCGCAAGTCACCGATTTGCTGGAACTGCCGAAATTTGTGCTGCCACTGTTTGGCTTCTGCATCGGCCATCCAGCCTCTGCACCCGATGTGAAACCGCGTATGCCAGCGGCAATGTTGGTGCATGAAAATCGTTATCAGCCTGTCGATAAAAGTGTGCTGGCCCAGTACGATAACCAAATCACCGCTTATTATCAGCAGCGTGACAGCAACCAGCGTTCGGAAACCTGGAGCGAACTGATTCAACGCCTGATCATCAAAGAAACACGTCCGTTTATGCTGGATTATCTGCATCAACAGGGCTGGGCAACGCGCTAAGCACAAGGAATTCTGCAATGAAAATGGCCATTCTCACACGCGATGGAACGCTATATTCGTGTAAGCGTCTGCGTGACGCCGCAGAAGAGCGTGGCCATCAGGTGCAGATGATCGATCCGCTCTCCTGCTACATGAACATCAACTCCGATTCGCCCGCGGTGCATTATCGTGGCGAAGCACTGGGTCATTTTGATGCCGTTATCCCGCGTATTGGGACGGCGACCACCTTTTATGGCACGGCGGTGCTGCGCCAGTTTGAGATGTTGGGCAGCTATCCACTGAATGAATCGGTCGCCATCACCCGGGCGCGTGACAAGCTGCGTTCGCTGCAGTTGCTGGCGCGGGAAGGCATTGATATGCCCATCACCGGTTTTGCCTCTTCGCCTGACGATACCCAGGATGTGATTGCCATGGTCGGCGGTGCGCCGCTGGTGGTGAAACTGGTGGAGGGCACGCAGGGGATTGGCGTGGTGCTGGCGGAAACTCGCCAGGCGGCAGAGAGCGTGATCGATGCCTTTCGTGGCCTTAATGCCCATATTCTGGTGCAGGAATTTATCAAAGAAGCGCAGGGGCGAGATATTCGCTGCCTGGTGATCGGCAATGAGGTGGTGGCATCGATTGAGCGTGAAGCGAAAGAGGGGGATTTTCGCTCCAATCTCCATCGTGGTGGTAAAGCGCATGTCGTCACTATCACGGAACAAGAGCGCGAAATCGCGGTGAAAGCCGCATCCACGCTGGGACTGGAAGTGGCAGGAGTGGATATTTTACGTGCCAATCGCGGCCCACTGGTGATGGAGGTGAATGCCTCGCCAGGGCTTGAGGGCATTGAAGGCATCACCGGTCTGGACATTGCTTCCATGATGATTAACTGGGTAGAAGCGCATGCTTGCCCCGGCTATCGTCTTAAAACCGGGGGCTAGGCGCGCTTTTACGTGGTTTTCGTGGCATCAGATAGACTTTTTCCGTAAGCTAAGGCGCTTATTTCTTCACCCCACAGGACATAACGATGGATTCACTGGTCGTTCCTGACATCGACATCCTGCGTCGCTGGCTGGATCAACAAAATATCACCTGGTTCGAATGCGATGCCTGTCAGGCACTGCACCTGCCGCACATGCAGAATTTTGACGGGGTGTTTGATGCAAAAATCGACCTGGTGGACAACGTCATCCTCTTCTCGGCTCTCGCGGAAGTGAAACCCACAGCGCTGATTCCTTTGGTCGGCGATTTATCGCAGATCAATGCCAGTTCGCTTACGGTGAAAGCCTTTATCGATATTCAGGATGACAATCTGCCCAAGCTGATTGTCTGCCAGTCGATCAGTACCACTGCCGGCTTAACCTTCGGCCAATTCTCGCACTTTATGAAGCAAAGTGAAGAGGGCGTTTCCATGGTGATCATGGAAGCTTTTGCCAACAATCTTTTGATGGTGGGCGAAGAAGAAGAGGAACGACAGCCCAGTTCCAGCAGTCACGCCATGCTGCACTAACTTCCCGCCTCGCTAACTGCCGCTTTTTGCGGCAGTTTTCATTTTAGCTCCACCACTTTTTATTCTGCATTTTGCCCTTTATTGCCAGATATTAGTCGTGCTTTATGCCACTAGTGCCAAAGCCCATAGCAGAAACATGCATAACTTATCGCAAAAAGGCGTTTTTTACGCTGGGATCTGGCACGCCTGAATCAGGGGGGCTATTCTTGCGGGGCTGCTTGAGACGTGCAACCTCAGCACAGGTATAGGTTTTTGCTATTAAACTCCCGCTGAATATTGATTCATTGTGTGCCTGTGATTAAACAGAAAACGCAACGTCCGGATCGCGTGTATGCAGCGTTGTGATGACCCCCTCAGGAGGATGGAAAACATGTTCAACCAACGTAAAAAATGGTTGCCAGGTGTGGTTGCTGGTGTGCTGATGGCTGCGGCCGCTGGTGCTCAGGCAGAAGATAAAACGCTGCACGTATATAACTGGTCAGATTATATCTCGGCCGACACCGTGCCGAATTTTGAAAAGCAGACCGGTATCAAAGTGGTCTACGACGTGTTCGATTCCAACGAAGTGTTGGAAGGCAAGCTGATGGCGGGTTCTACCGGCTATGACGTTGTGGTGCCTTCCTCCAGCTTCCTTGCACGCCAACTGCAATCAGGCGTTTTCCAGGAGCTGGATAAGAGCAAGCTGCCAAACTACAAAAACCTCGATCCTGATTTGATGGCGAAAGTCGCGCAACACGATCCGGGGAACAAATACGCGATTCCGTATCTGTGGGGCACCACCGGTATCGGCTACAACGTCGATAAGGTGAAAGCCGCTCTGGGTACTGATGCGCCAGTCAACAGCTGGGATCTGGTGCTGAAACCAGAAAACCTGGAAAAACTGAAAAGCTGTGGTGTTTCCTTCCTTGATGCACCAGAAGAGATTTTCGCCACCGTGCTGAACTACCTCGGCAAAGATCCGAACAGTTCAGACGCCAAAGATTACACCGGCGCCGCGACCGATCTGCTGCTGAAGCTGCGTCCTAATATCCGCTACTTCCACTCGTCTCAGTACATTAACGACCTGGCGAATGGCAACATCTGTGTGGCGATCGGTTGGTCTGGCGATATCCTGCAGGCGAAAGATCGTGCAGCCAAAGCCAACAACGGTGTGCACCTGGGTTACAGCGTGCCGAAAGAGGGCGCTCTGGCCTTCTTCGATATGATGGCGATTCCGAAAGACGCGAAGAATCTGGATGCAGCCTATCAGTGGCTGAACTACATCATGGATCCAAAAGTGATCGCGGATGTCTCTAACAAGATGAACTACGCCAACGGCAACAAGGCGTCACTGCCATTGATCAATGCGGATGTGCGCAACAATCCGGGCATCTTCCCAACGCCGGATGCGATGGCCAAGCTGTTTGTGCTCAAAGTCCAGGATCCGAAACTGGATCGTGCGCGCACCCGTGCATGGACTAAAGTAAAAAGTGGTAAGTAATTCGTTCTAAACGGATTCGTTACCTGAAGACGACAACAGAGGTGCGGTGATGGCCTCTGTTGTGCCATTTTAGCGGCTGGCTGTGCCGCGCTACACCGCTTAGCGCCGGAGAAATGTTAGTGAACGACGCGATTCCCCGCCCCCCAAATAAAACGGCTAAGGCGTTAACGCCGCTGCTGGAAATTCGCAACCTGACCAAATCTTTTGACGGCCAGCACGCCGTAGATGATGTCAGCCTGACCATTTATAAAGGTGAGATTTTTGCCCTGCTGGGTGCTTCCGGCTGTGGTAAATCGACCTTGCTGCGCATGCTGGCGGGCTTTGAGCCACCGACCAGCGGGCAGATTGTGCTGGATGGGCAAGACCTGTCGCACGTTCCGCCTTATCAGCGCCCGATCAATATGATGTTCCAGTCCTACGCGCTGTTCCCGCATATGACGGTGGAACAGAACATTGCCTTTGGACTGAAGCAGGATAAATTGCCTAAAGGCGAAATCAGCAGCCGCGTGGCCGAAATGCTGACGCTGGTGCATATGCAGGAATTTGCTAAACGTAAACCGCATCAGCTTTCCGGCGGTCAGCGTCAGCGCGTGGCGCTGGCGCGTAGCCTGGCGAAACGCCCCAAACTGCTGCTGCTGGATGAGCCGATGGGCGCGCTGGATAAGAAACTGCGCGACCGCATGCAGCACGAAGTGGTGGATATTCTGGAGCGCGTCGGCGCGACCTGCGTGATGGTGACGCACGACCAGGAAGAAGCCATGACCATGGCCGGTCGTATTGCCATCATGAACCGCGGTAAGTTCGTGCAGATTGGTGAGCCGGAAGAGATCTACGAGCATCCTACCAGCCGCTATAGCGCCGAGTTTATTGGATCGGTCAACGTGTTTGACGGCCTGCTGCGCGAGCGTGCTGAAGATGGCGTGGTGATTGATGCACCGGGCCTGGTGCATCCGCTAAAAGTGCAGACTGATGTCTCCATCATCGATAACGTGCCGGTGCACGTCGCGCTGCGTCCGGAAAAAGTGATGCTGTGCGAAGACGTACCGGCAGATGGCTGCAACTTTGCCGTCGGCGAAGTGGTGCATATCGCCTATCTCGGTGACCTGTCGATTTATCACGTTCGCCTGCGCAGTGGTCAGATGATCAGCGCGCAGCTGCAGAATGCACATCGCTACCGCAAAGGTGCGCCAACATGGGGTGATGAAGTTCGCCTGTGCTGGGATGCCGACAGCTGTGTGGTTCTGACGGTTTAAGGAGGCGTAATGAGCCAGATTTCTCAACGCAGCGAGCCGGAAGTGGTGGGCACACCGCTGCAGCGCTGGGGCACGCGCATTAAAATGCTGCATGGCCGCAAGCTGGTGATCGCACTGCCTTACCTGTGGCTGATCCTGCTGTTTCTGCTGCCGTTCCTGATCGTCCTGAAGATCAGTTTCGCCGACATTGCGCGCGCCATTCCGCCTTACACCGATCTGGTGACCTGGGCCGATGATCAGCTTAACCTGGTGCTGAATCTTGGTAACTACATCACATTGACGGATGATCCGCTGTATGCCGAAGCCTATCTGACTTCGCTCAAGGTGGCGGCGATTTCTACCGTGATTTGTCTGCTGATCGGATATCCGCTGGCGTGGGCGGTGGCGCACAGTAAACCTTCAATGCGCACCATCCTGCTGTTGCTGGTGATCTTGCCCTCCTGGACCTCGTTCCTGGTGCGTGTGTACGCATGGATGGGTTTGCTGAACAACAACGGCATTCTTAACCGCTTCCTGATGTGGCTGGGGGTTATCGATCACCCGCTGGTGATTCTTTACACCAATACCGCGGTGTATATCGGTATCGTTTACTGCTATCTGCCGTTTATGGTGTTGCCGATCTATACCGCGCTAACCCGTATCGACTACTCGCTGGTCGAGGCCTCGCTGGATCTGGGTGCGCGTCCACTGAAAACCTTCTTTAGCGTGATTGTGCCGTTGACCAAAGGCGGGATTATCGCCGGTTCGATGCTGGTGTTTATTCCGGCGGTGGGCGAGTACGTGATCCCAGAACTGCTGGGAGGGCCGGACAGCATCATGATCGGCCGTATCCTGTGGCAGGAGTTCTTTAACAACCGTGACTGGCCGGTGGCTTCGGCGCTGGCGGTGATTATCCTGTTGATTCTGATTCTGCCGATCATCTGGTTCCACAAACATCAAAACCGTGAGTTAGGAGAGAAGGAATGAATCAGTTACCGACCATTCGCTCTCCATGGCGTACGGCGATTTTGGCCGCATGCTTCCTGTTCCTGTACGCGCCGATGCTGCTGCTGGTGGTTTACTCCTTCAACAGCTCGCAGTTGGTCACCGTATGGGAGAGCTTCTCATTCCACTGGTACAAAGTGCTGTTCCAGGACGATGCGATGCTGGATGCCGTTGGCCTCAGCCTGACCATCGCCGCGCTCTCGGCCACCATGGCGGTGGTGTTGGGTACCATGGCGGCGGTGATCATCGTGCGTTTCGGCCGTTTCCGTGGGCATAGCGGTTTTGCATTTATGCTCACCGCACCGCTGGTCATGCCGGATGTGATCACCGGGTTGTCACTGCTGCTGCTGTTTGTAGCAATGGGCAACACCTTTGGCTGGCCAAGCGATCGCGGCATGCTCACCATCTGGCTGGCGCACGTCACTTTCTGTACCGCTTATGTGTCAGTGGTGATCAACTCACGTCTGCGTGAATTGGATCGTTCCATTGAAGAGGCGGCGATGGATCTCGGGGCAACGCCGCTCAAAGTGTTCTTCGTGATTACCGTGCCAATGATTGCTCCGGCAATTGTCACCGGCTGGCTGCTGGCCTTTACGCTGTCACTCGATGATCTGGTGATTGCCAGCTTCGTTACCGGGCCGGGCGCCACCACGCTGCCGATGGCGATCTTTGCTACCGTGCGACGCGGCGTCAATCCAGAGATCAATGCGTTAGCCTCGCTAATTTTGTTTGTCGTCGGCCTGGTCGGTTTCATCGCCTGGCGCTTTATGGCGCACGAAGAAAAGCAACGTTTACGCGATATTCAGAAAGCTAAACGTGGCTGAAAGCCGTAACATTTGCCAATATAATAACGGGCCGGTTTAATGGCCCGTTTTTTTATGGTTACGGAGTCAAACCATGTCGGAAACCCTCAAAAACGCGATGGCAAATTCTACGCCTGCACCGGTGATGGTGGCGGGGATCGCCATTATTGCCACACGCTGTCTCAGCGTGCTGATGCTGGCCAATGAACTGGGTTACGACGAAATGGCTAACTTTGTCCACCGCAGCGCGCAGGCGTGGGATTCCACGCTAATTTTTATCGCCAGTCAGCTGATCTTTCTGTTTGAACTACGCTGTGCCTTTACCCTGTTGCGCGGTAGCAATCGCGGACGATGGGGTTATGTGATGGCGCAAATTATCGTGCTCGGTTATATGCTGATGGCGTCCGTTGGGTGGATCTACCCGGAAATCTTCAGTATTCCCGGTGAGACTAATGCACAGATCATTCATCACACGCTGATGCAGAAAGTGCCGGATGCGCTGGTGTTACTGCTGTTGTTTGTGCCGGCCAGCAGTCGCGCATTTTTCCGCGCCCGGTGATACAATCTGCCCCCGATTTTTCTCCCGATTCTGAATACAGGCCTTTCCATGCATTGCGCGCTTTATGATGCCGGTCGCTGTCGTTCGTGCCAGTGGCTGGAGAAACCCTATCCGCAGCAGCTCAGCGAGAAGCAGTCGCTACTCGAGCAGTTACTGTCGCAGACCGCAGTGGCCGAGTATTTACCGCCGGTGACCTCCGCACTGCAAGGTTTTCGTAATAAAGCCAAAATGGTGGTGAGCGGCAGCGTTGAGCGGCCGATTTTTGGCATGGTGGCGCGTGATGGCGATCCAGTTGATCTGTGTGATTGCCCGCTCTATCCCGCCAGCTTTGCGCCGGTGTTCGATGTGCTGAAACCCTTTATTGCCCGCGCCGGATTAACGCCCTACAACGTGGCGCGAAAACGCGGTGAACTGAAATTCTTGCTGCTGACCGAGAGTTCGCAAGGTGGCATGATGCTGCGGTTTGTGCTGCGATCCACCAGCAAGCTTGAGCAGTTACGCGCGGCTTTACCCTGGCTGCAGCAGCAGTTGCCGCAGTTGAAAGTGATATCCGCCAATATTCAGCCGGTGCATATGGCGATTCTGGAAGGGGATGAAGAGATTGCGTTGACGCCGGATCAGGCGCTGGCGGAGTGTTTCAATCAGGTGCCGCTGTATATTCGCCCGCAGAGTTTCTTCCAGACTAACCCGCAGGTCGCCGCCGATCTGTATGCCACGGCGCGTGATTGGGTAGCAGAGCTGCCGGTGTCCAGCATGTGGGATCTGTTCTGCGGCGTGGGCGGTTTCGGCTTGCACTGTGCCACGCCAGAGATGCAGCTGACCGGTATTGAGATCAGTGCGGAAGCCATTGCCTGTGCGCAACAGTCGGCTGAACAGTTAGGACTCGATAAGGTGAGTTTCGCCGCGCTGGATTCGACCCAGTTCGCCACATCGCGTGAGCAGGTGCCACAGTTGGTGTTGGTGAATCCACCGCGTCGCGGGATTGGGGCTGAGTTGTGTGCTTATCTCAGTGAGATGGCGCCAGATTACATTCTCTATTCGAGCTGTAATCCCAGCACGATGGCGCAGGACATTGCGCGACTGGCGGATTACGCGGTGAGCCGCGTCCAGCTGTTTGATATGTTCCCACACACCGCACACTTTGAAGTGCTGACGTTGCTGATTAAGAAGGGTGGAGCCGCGTAGCCGCCGCCTGAACTGAGGACGTGCAGAACCTGCCAGATGGCACGCCACGCTGCTCCATAATGCTTATTCCGGGAACCACTTCTGATTGATTTGCTGCCAGGTGCCATCGGCTTTCAGCGCCACCAGCGCGTCATTCATCTCTTTCAGTAGCGTTGCATTGCCTTTGCGCACCGCAATGCCTAAGCCGGTGCCGAAGTATTCGGTATCGGTGATATGCTCACCCACCGCGCTGAGATCGTCGTTGGCCTTCAGCCACTGATTCACCACCGCGCTATCGCCAAACACGCCGTTCAGACGACCATTTTTCAGATCGAGAATCGCATTCTGGTAGCTGTCATAGGCCACGGCGATCACTTCAGGATGTTTCTCCAGCAGGTATTTCTGATGCGTAGTGCCATTCTCCACGCCGACACGCTTGCCTTTCAGCTGGCTGAAGTCGGTGTACTGGCCTTTATGTGCAATCACAATCGCGGAATTGGCGTAGTAGGGCTGAGTGAAATCGACCTGTTTGCTGCGCTCGGCGGTAATATCCATACCCGAGATAACCGCATCGTAACGACGGAACTTCAGCGAAGGGATCAGACTGTCAAACGCGTTATTGGTGAAGGTGCAATCCGCTTTCATTTGCTGGCATAAGGCTTTTGCCAGATCGATATCGAAGCCAACGATTTGGTTGTCGTGATCGAGGGATTCAAACGGGGGATAGGTCGCAGAAGAGGCGAAACGAATTTTTTCCGCCGCATAAGCATTCATTGCCAGTGTTGCCAGCGCCGCAGCAACAATCCATTTTTTCATTATGTGACTCCTGTAAACCATGCCAGAGATAGAACGGGTTACACGATGCCAGTAAATGAATTTATATGCAAATATTATGATTAAAAAATTAAATGGCCAGTTGAGATCCGTAGCAGCGCGAGAAATTGAGCGTTTGTCCGCAGCACTTTCACCTCAGACAAACACGATAAATCGCGCCACTACAACACTCAATTACGCTGTTCGAATGCCAATGCACGCTTTTCAATTAAACGCATCATCAACGTGAGCAAACCGTTGACCACCAGATAGATCAGTCCAGCAGCAGCATACACCGTGATGTCATAAGTGCGGCCATACAGCAATTGCCCATGCCCCATCACTTCCATCAGCGTAATGGTGTACGCCAGTGAAGTGCTCTTAAACACTAAAACGACTTCGTTAGAGTAAGAGGAGAGGGCGCGTTTAAACGCATACGGCAGCAGGATACGTAGCGTGTCTTTACGGTTCATCCCAAGCGCAGCGCAGGATTGCCATTGACCCGAAGGGATGGCGCGTACTGCACCGTAAAATAGCTGAGTGGTATAGGCTGCACTGTTGAGCGACAGCGCAATCAGCGCGCACAGCCAGGGCTGTGACAGCAGATGCCATAACCACGGCACATTTTGAATGCTAGGAAACTGGCCGGGACCGTAATAAATCAGGAAGATTTGCACCAGCAGCGGCGTGCCGGTGAACACCGTGATGTAGCCTTTCACCAGCCAGTTCAGCACCGGGACTTTCAGTGAGAGCACGATGGTACACAGCAGCGACAGCACCAGCGCGGCAATCAGTGATGCCACGGTCAAGGTCAGACTGGTGTGCAGCCCTTTCAGAAGTTCGGGTAAGTAATCCAGCATGCGTCAGGCCCCCCGCTCGAAACGCGTGGTGCGTGATTCAATACGGCGCAGTATCGCCTGACTGAACAGCGTAATAATCAGGTAGACGGCCGCAGCCACCAGATACCAGGTGAAGGGTTCCTGGGTGCGCGTGGCAATGCTTTTGGTTTGCAGCATGATGTCATTCACGCTAATTAGCGACACCAACGCAGTATCTTTCAGTAATACCAACCACTGATTGCCGAGACCCGGCAGCGCATGACGCCACATTTGGGGCATGATCAGGCGGAAAAAAATCGCCGATTTCTTCATACCCAAGGCCTGGCCAGATTCCCATTGGCCAACCGGCACGGCTTTCAATGCACCACGCAGCGTTTGGGAGGCGTAGGCCGAGTAAAGCATTGCCAGGGCAATGACGCCGCACAGGAACGGGCTAACGTCAAAGTTTTCAATCTGAACCTGCACGGGAATGCTAAACAAGCCCAGATTGATATGGAAGCCATCGGATAAAGTCAGCAAAAGCTGTGAGGCACCAAAGTAGACAAACAGCACCACCAGAATTTCCGGCAGGCCGCGGATCAGTGTCACCAGCGCGGTACCGATCCACGCCAGCGGTTTCCAGCGGACGGTTTCCCAGCCAGCAAAAATCATCGCCAGCACAAGGCCGGCGATCAGTGCACAAATAGCAAGGCCGACGGTCATGCCGGCGGCGCTTGCGAGTGGAATCATTTCATTCATCAGAGATTACTGCTGGAACCATTTGTTGTAGATGGTTTTGTAAGTGCCGTCAGCTTTGATCTTCTCCAGAGCGGTGTTGAATTTGCCCTGCAGCTCAGTATTACCCTGACGGACGGCGATACCCAGACCGGTACCGAAGTAATCTTTATCCGTCACTTTCTCACCCAGCGGTGCGAGGTTGGCGTTCTGTTTCAGCCATTCGTTCACCACAGCGGTGTCACCAAATACCGCATCAATGCGGCCATTTTTCAGATCCAGAACCGCGTTCTGGTAGCTGTCGTAAGGCACAACCGTGATGTCGTTGTGTTTATCAGACAGGTATTTCTGGTGCGTGGTGCCGTTCTGAACGCCAACACGTTTTCCTTTCAGCGCATCCACATTTGCCAGCTTGCCTTTCTGGGCAATAAAGATCGCGGAGTTATCGTAATAAGGCTTGGAGAACAGCACCTGCTTTTCACGCTCTGGGGTGATATCCATACCCGCCATCACCGCGTCAAAACGACGGAACTTCAGGCTGGGGATCAGGCTGTCAAAAGCCTGGTTGGTGAAAGTACAGGTCGCATCAATCTCTTTACACAGCGCATTGGCCAGATCGACATCGAAGCCCTGAATTTTGTTATCCGAATCCACAAATTCAAACGGAGGATAAGAGGCTTCAGTGGCAAAACGCAGGGTTTGCGCAGCAGAAGCGCTGAGGCTCAAACCGGCAAGCAGTGCAGCAAGTACGACTTTTTTCATTAGATGCATCCTGACTTAGTGCGAAAGATAATGTGCAAACGCTTCGGTTTGCGGCTGTGTAAAGTGGCTGGCATCGCCTTGCTCAACGATATGGCCGTTCTCCATGTACACCACGCGGCTGGCGGTTTTGCGCGCCACCTCGACTTCGTGGGTCACAATAACCTGGGTGATCTGCGTTTGTGCCAGCTCACGAATGATGCTGACGATCTGCGCGGTGATTTCAGGGTCGAGCGCGGCGGTAGGTTCGTCGAACAACAGCACCTGCGGCTCCATCATCAACGCGCGGGCAATCGCCACACGTTGTTGCTGGCCACCAGAAAGATGCAGTGGAAAACGATCGGCAAAGGGGGTCAGACGCAGACGTTCCAGCAGTTTGTCGGCACGCGCACGCGCGGCGTCTTTGCTGAGACCGAGCACGCGGCACGGCGCTTCAATCAGATTCTGCACCACGGTGAGGTGAGGCCACAGATTGTATTGCTGGAACACCATGCCCACGTTTTGGCGCAGTTCACGGATTGCGCTGTCTGACGGCGCTTTGCTGAAGTCGAAGTGATTACCGGCAATCTGCAGGCTGCCGGAACGCGGCTGCTCCAGCAGATTAAGGACGCGCAGGAGCGAACTTTTACCCGCGCCACTCGGCCCGAGCAACACCAGCGTCTCTCCCTGCGGACAAGCCAGGTTGATATCGAACAGTGCCTGATGGGCACCGTAAAAACAGTTTATGGCGTTTAGTTGAATACTCATGCGCAAAAAATGAATAGTAATTAGTGCCGCGAATCTTAACGTCACCAGAATAGTTATGCAATTGTGGTGGGTTAAAATTTATTAAACAGCAGTGAAGTCCCAAAAGCGTAGCACAATATCGCGCAGGTCAACGCCGGGAAGGGATCGCTGGCTGCAATTTATTGATGAAAAATTAATAAAAAACGCCGCAAAGATGCAGCGCGCTTATGTTTAGAACTGAGTGCTGTTAAATTGAACAGCTATTTCTTCTCTTCCAGCAGCTGGTTGAGCGATCCGCCACCGGCGTGCGGCCAGTCACCGACGTAACGAATATCATCCACCGCCCAGCAGGTTCCTTCGTGAATCATCAATACCTCGTCATGCCAGCTTTTGCCATCACGGCTCAAATCGACGCGCAGTGGGATGTTACGTGCATCGCGATTAGGAATGGTTGAGGCGCTGGCAACATCGGCGGATGTTGGACCCTGCGCGAGGCTGGAGAACAGATCGCCCTGGCTCCATGAAGCAGGTTTGCTGCTCTGCGTGCTGGCGCTCAGCAGTTTCTGGTACAGGCGATCGCTCAGGTAAGGGCGATATTTTGCCAGCGTGGTGCTATCGGGCAGACCCTGGCCGGGCTGGCTGATGCGCAAATCGTAAAACTGCTGCGCGACGCTATCTGGGCCACCGTCGGCACAGCTGGCAGTGCGCGGTCCGTTATCCTTGATCACCGGTTCAACGGTGGTACAGGCACTGAGCAGTAACGCAGCGGGAACAAGCAGCGCAAAGGCATTGTTTCTCATCTCGATTTCCTTATTGTTCACTGGCAAAGCGTCATTTTTAGCATAGAGTATAGTCTCGCTTTTAAGCCGTTAGCGCTGTTCACCACAGGAGAGAATGATGAAATTTTCCACCACGCCCACGTTAGAAGGGCACAGCATCACTGAATATTGCGGTGTGGTTACCGGTGAAGCGATTCTCGGGGCCAACATTTTCCGCGACTTCTTTGCCGGGATTCGCGATATCGTCGGTGGTCGTTCCGGTGCTTATGAAAAAGAGCTGCGCAAAGCGCGGCAGATTGCGTTTGAAGAGCTGAAAGAGCAGGCAAAAGCGCTGGGCGCGAATGCGGTCGTCGGCATTGATATCGATTATGAAACCGTGGGCAAAGACAGCAGCATGCTGATGGTCAGTGTGACCGGTACCGCAGTGATTATTCGCTGATGCGTTTTGCTGTTCTGTTGGCGCTGGCATTTTTACTGAGTGCCTGTCAGTCGTCTGTTGAGCCGCGCAACGGCTACTGGGTCGATACCGCGCATCCGGCGCAGGGTGCGCGGCCACGCATTAAAGTGGTGGTGATCCATTATACCGCCGAAGATCTGCCATCCTCGCTGGCCACGCTCACCGATCGTGAAGTCAGTGCCCACTATTTGATCCCGCAGCAGCCGGCGCAAAAAGGCGGCCAGGGCGTCATCTGGCAACTGGTGCCGGAGCGCGAACTGGCGTGGCATGCCGGGCCGAGTTTCTGGCGCGGTGCGACCCGTATCAATGACACCTCGATTGGCATTGAGATCGTCAATCGTGGCTACACGCGGACATTAACCGGCGTGGAGTGGCAGCCTTTTACGCCCGCGCAAATCAGCGTGCTGGTGGCGCTGGTGAAAGATATCACGCAGCGTTATGCCATCACGCCTGAAAATCTGGTGGGGCACAGCGATATCGCGCCGCAGCGTAAACAGGATCCTGGCCCCCTGTTCCCGTGGCAGCAGTTGGCGCAGCAGGGGCTGGGCGCATGGCCCGATAGCGCCACCGTGCAGCGCTATCTCAATGGGCTCGCAGCGGATGCGCCCATCGATCAGGCCGAACTGCTGGATGTGCTGCAGCGCTATGGTTATTACGTCAATTCAGCGAATACCCCGACAATGCAGCGTAAGCTGATTGCGGCGTTTCAGATGCACTTCCGTGCGCGGGATTATCGAGGCATCGCCGATGCGGAAACGCTGGCGATAGCTCGGGCGCTGCTGGCGAAATACGGTGCAGCACAGTGAAGAGAGGGTGTATGACACCGCCGATGCATAAACGCTGGCGATAGCTCGGGCGCTATTGGCGAAATAGGGCGCGGCGCAGTGAAGAGACGTTGTATGGCATCGCCGATGCAGAAACGCTGGCGATAGCTCAGGCGCTGCTGGCGAAATACGGTACGGCTGAAGTAAGGGCTCGCGTTGGTGAGCTTATGGACGGCCCGAAGGCCGTCCCTACAAGGCAACCTGCGCCCTGTTACGCTAAAAACGCCTGCCAGTGCGCAACCAGACGTTGTAAATCCTGGCGGCTGACATCGAGGTGGGTGGCAATGCGCGTGACCGGACCCACGCTCATCAGCACATCGCCGGAGTGCATCCAGCTTTTCAGTGCGTCAACCTGATCCGCCGGTACTTTCACAAACAACATATTGGTGTGCTGATTCAGTACCTCAACCCCAATGGCACTGAGCTGTTCAGCCAGCCACGCGGCATTGTCATGATCTTCTTTCAGGCGCGCGACGTTGTGCTTCAGCGCGTACAGACCCGCCGCCGCCAGAATGCCCGCCTGACGCATGCCGCCACCGGTCATCTTACGCCAGCGACGCGCCTGTTCAATGTAGGCTTCATCGCCGCACAGCAGTGAACCCACCGGGGTGCCGAGTCCTTTGGACAGGCAGATGGTCAGCGTGTCGCAATAACGCGCGATATCCTTTAGCTCAACATTTTGCGCCACCACGGCGTTGAAGATGCGGGCACCATCAATGTGCAGCGCCAGTTTGTGTTCGCGCGTTAACTTCCACGCTTGTTCCAGATAGCTCTGCGACAGCACTTTGCCGTGATGGGTGTTTTCCAGGCTCAGCAGGCGCGTGCGCGCAAAGTGGATATCATCCGGTTTGATCGCGGCAACGATATCCGCCAGCGGTAGCGACCCATCCTCGGCGTGCGAGATCGGTTGTGGCTGAATACTGCCCAGCACCGCCGCGCCACCCGCTTCGTATTTGTAGTTATGCGCCTGTTGACCGACGATATATTCATCGCCGCGCTGGCAGTGACACAGCAGCGCCACCAGGTTGGCTTGCGTGCCGGTCGGGAAGAACAGCGCTGCGGCTTTGCCACTCAGGCGGGCGGCCTCGAGTTCCAGCGCATTGACGGTGGGATCGTCACGATAGACATCATCGCCAGTTTCGGCGGCCATCATCGCATCCAGCATGGCGGCACTTGGGCGGGTTACGGTATCACTGCGTAAATCGATCACATCGCTCTCCTGAAACAAAAAAGCGGGCTGAGCGCCCGCGTTGTGAGTTATCTGGCCTGGTTATCCGTTTTACCTCAGCCAGTTGGTTTTCGCCAGTTCAACAATCTCATCACCCCGTCCATTCAGAATCGCGCGCAGCATATACAGGCTGAATCCTTTGGCCTGCTCGGCTTTGATCTGCGGCGGCATCGACAGCTCTTCCTTGGCGGTGATCGCATCGATCAGCACCGGGCCATCATGCGCAAACGCCTGTTCCAGCGCGCTGTTGAGTTCAGAGGCTTTCTCGACGCGAATGCCTTTAATACCGCAGGCGGTGGCAATGGCGGCAAAATCCGGGTTCTCCAGATCGGTGCCGTCGGTAAGGTAACCGCCGGCTTTCATCTCCATCGCCACGAAGCCCAGCACGCTGTTATTGAAGATCACCAGCTTCACCGGCAGTTTAAGTTGTGCCACCGAAATAAAGTCGCCCATCAACATACTGAAGCCGCCATCACCGCACAGCGCCACGACCTGACGCTGCTTATCGATTGCCTGAGCGCCGAGCGCCTGTGGCATCGCGTTAGCCATCGAACCGTGGTTAAACGATCCCAGCAAACGGCGCTTGCCGTTCATCTTCAGGTAACGCGCGGCCCAAACGGTGGGCGTGCCGACATCACAGGTGAAAATGGCATCTTCAGCTGCGTAATGGCTGATTTGCTGCGCCAGATATTGCGGATGAATCGCCTGTTTATCATTGGCGGTGGCCAGCTCATCCAGACCTTTTCGCGCATCCACATAGTGTTCTAACGCGCTGTCGAGATGATGACGGTCGCTTTTGCTGTTGAGCTGCGGCTGCAGCGCCTGCAATGTGGCTTTAATATCCCCAATCAGCGCCATATTGACATGGCTGTGTGCGCCAAGGCTGGCGGGATTGATATCAATCTGGATGATATTGGCATCAGCCGGATAAAACGGGCGATAAGGGAACTGTGTGCCCAGCAGCAGCAGCGTGTCGGCGTTCATCATGGCGTGATAACCGGATGAGAAGCCGATTAAGCCGGTCATGCCGACGTCGTAAGGATTATCGTACTCGATGTGCTCTTTTCCGCGCATGGCATGCACCACGGGCGCTTTCAGCGTTTCTGCCAGCTTCACCACTTCTGCATGCGCGCCGGCACAGCCGCTGCCGCACATCAACGTAATATTTTCTGCGCCGTTCAGCGTTTCAGCCAGGCGGGCAATCTCGTTGGCGTTGGGCACAATATGCGGCAACTGCGGTGGATACCATTCACTGCGTGCGCCTTCTGGTGCCGGTTTCAGCGCCACATCGCCGGGAATAACAATCACGGATACGCCACGATTAAGGATGGCTTTGCGCATCGCAATCCCCAAAACCTGCGGCAACTGCTCAGGGTTAGAGACTAATTCGCAGTAATGGCTGCATTCGCGGAATAGCTCCTGCGGATGCGTCTCCTGAAAATAGCCGCTGCCGATTTCGCTGGAAGGGATATGAGCGGCAATCGCCAGTACCGGAACGTGATTGCGATGACAATCGAACAGCCCATTAATCAGATGGAGGTTTCCGGGGCCACAGGAACCGGCACATACCGCCAGTTCGCCGCTGATTTGTGCCTCAGCACCGGCAGCAAAAGCCGCCACTTCTTCATGGCGCGTGGGCATCCATTCAATGGTGCCCATGCGGTTGAGGCTGTCGCTCAGCCCGTTGAGCGAATCGCCCGTCACGCCCCAGATGCGCTTTACGCCCGCATTTTCCAGGGTTTTGGCCAGCAGTGCCGCCACAGTTTGCTTCATCGTTCGCTCCTTTCTGGTGTTTGGCCATCCATCCCGATGGCGGAAACGTGTCAGTCAGAAAGCGTAGACGATGGAGACGGCGCGCAGCCGTGAAAAAATGCGCTCTGCGGTCAGGCGGAGAACAACGCGATAAGAATCGGGGCCAGTAAACTCATGATAAAACCGTGCACGATCGCCGCTGGAACAATCTCCATACCACCAGTGCGTTGCAGAATCGGCAGAGTGAAATCCATTGAGGTGGCACCACTTAATCCCAGCGTCATACTACGCTGACGGCTGATCAGTAGCGGAATCAACATGATGGTGATTAGCTCACGCAGCAGGTCGTTAAAGAAGGCCGCGCTGCCGATAACCGGGCCGAAGGATTCGGTCATCAGAATACCGGACAGCGAATACCAGCCGAAGCCGCTGGCAAGCGCCAGGCCGGTTTTGATTGGCAAATCGAGCCACACTGCCGCCAGCATCCCGCCGATCAAGGCGCTACAGAGTGACACCGCCGCCACCAGCATGCCGCGACGATTGAGCGTGATTTGGCGCAAGGTCATGCCGCTGCTGCGTAGCTGGATGCCGACCAGGAACAGCATCAGCATCAGAGCATATTCACTGATGGTCGATGCGTGTCGCAGAATTGACCACTGGCTCAATCCCAGCAGAAATCCGCCCAGAACCGAGCCGCAAAGCTTGAGTGACTCCAGCGCCATGTGCAGACGCGAGGGCAGGGCTTGCTGTTTATGCGGATGGTGCCATGGCACGCGCTTCTCCAGCAGCCAGAAAGCCAGCAGGGAACAGGCAAGAATGCACAGCATACTGATCAACGCGGTGTGAAAAATGGTGAGCAGATTGCTACTGAGGTTATCGAGGAAAGCGAGACTGGTGCCCATAAAAAACAGGATGATGTACACCAGTGCGCTCAGCATGCGGGCGACGCCGCGCAGCAGATTGGCACGGGTCAGATGCAGTAAATAGCCAGCAATCAGTGGCAGCAGAATGATGATCAAGCCATACATAGAGCGTTTCCATCCGTGGGAGAGGGCCGCAAGCTATCGGAAAACAGTTGAAGTGTAAACCTTTTACCCGTGCATTAACTTGACCAACTTAACGAGGCGAACCATGCTCAGGCAAAGCACTCAAGGGATAGCATGATGTTTCTGGAACATATCGATATTCGCGGTTTTCGTGGCATCAATCGGCTGTCGTTGCCGCTTACTGATACCAATCTGCTGATTGGTGAAAATGCCTGGGGTAAATCCAGCTTGCTGGATGCGCTGACACTATTACTGGCGCCTGCGGCTGAACCTTATCAGTTTACCGAACATGATTTTCACTTCCCACCGGGCGATCTGGAAGCACGCCTGCGCCAGCTGCAACTGGTGTTCCGCTTTCGAGCACAAGCGGGCAATGACGAAGCAGTGTTCCAGCCTTTCTGGCAGCGCGATGAAAACGGGCGCTTTATCCGCTTCAGCACCCGTGCGCGCCGCAACGAGCATGGTGTGAAAACCACCTGGCGCTTCATCGACCAAAATGGCGATGTGCTGGCGATGGAAGGCACTGAGGCGGCGCTGGCCCATCTGCGTGCCTTCTATCCCGTGCTCAGACTGCGCGATGCGCGCTTTGGCCGGCGTGGACGGCACAGCAGCACCGATGCGGACCGCCGGGCCACGACGCTGAGTGAATTGTCACAGGAAGTCGAGAAATTAACCCGGGATTTGGTGGTGCAGCCGCAGAATCTGAGCGACGATTTACTGCGTCAGGGCTTGCACACCATGCAGCAATTGCTGGAGCACTACTTCCTTGTGCAGCAACCGGGGGTCAGCGCGGCGCGTGTCGCACCGGAACTGCGCGATGGTTCGCAAGGCTGGCGTTCACTCGACAAGCTTAACCACCTGATTGCGGGAACGGAATCACGCAGTCGGCAGGTCATTTTATTGCGCATGTTCTCTTTACTGATTCAGGCGCACGGCAATGAAGCGCTGCCGCCGGGCGCTCATCCATTGTTGCTGGTGGAGGATCCGGAAACGCGACTGCATCCAATTATGCTGTCAGTGGCGTGGAATCTGCTGGATTTAATGCCGCTGCAAAAAATCACCACCACCAATTCGGGGGAGCTGTTATCTCAGGTGCCGTTGGAGAATATTTGTCGCCTGGTGCGTGAACCTACACGCGTTGCGGCATGGCGGATTGGTCCTGAAGGATTGAGCGCTGAGGAGAGCCGTCGCATTGGCTTTCATATCCGCGTGAATCGCCCCTCGGCACTCTTTGCCCGCTGCTGGTTGCTGGTGGAGGGGGAAACGGAAGTGTGGATCATCAATGAACTGGCACGGCAGCGCGGTTACCATTTTGCGGCCGAAGGGGTCAAAGTCATCGAATTTGCGCAGTCTGGTCTTAAGCCGCTGTTGAAGTTTGCCAGACGCATGGGCATTGCCTGGCATGTGTTGACTGACGGCGATGAAGCGGGCAATAAGTATGCAGCCAGCGCACGGAGCCAACTGCAGGAGCATGAGCAGCAAGACGATCATCTGACGCAGTTCCCGGCCCCGGATATAGAACATTTTCTCTATAAGCAGGGGTTCAGCGACGTTTATCACGACATGGCGCACCTGCCGTTAAACGTGCCGATGAATGCGCGGCGTATTATTACTAAAGCGATTCATCACAGCTCGAAACCCGAATTGGCGATTGCGGTAGCCATGGCGGCGGCAGAGCGTGGGCCGCAGGCGATTCCCTCGTTACTGGATCAGCTGTTTGCTCGCGTGATGTGGTTAGCTCGCGGACGTGCAGATTGAGGGGCGGGAAAATCCGCAAAAGAAAAATGCCAGCGTCTGCGGCTGGCATTTTTTTTCGGGAGTGGTCAGAATGAATGAAGAGGCGCGCGTCAGGCGACTTGCGTGACTTCACAGGGCACAATTAAGCTGGCGTGATTGCCTTTTGGCCCTTCATGGACATCGAACTGAACCTGCTGGCCGGCCTTCAGCGTTCTGTATCCCTCCATCTGAATCGTGGAGTAGTGCGCGAAGATATCCTCGCCGCCGCCAATCGGACAGATAAAGCCGAAGCCCTTGGCGTTGTTGAACCATTTAACAGTACCCGTCTCCATGCTTTTACTTCCCTCGCAAGACATTTTGAACAGTAGGTGAGGTCATTGAAGCTGTGAGTCGAGTTTGTTTAAAACTCAATCAGCTTGTGTAAGTAGAATGTAGAGAAACGGTCCTTATCGTCAAGCAAACGGCCCTGGCGCACGGGGAGAAATTCATCAAAATTTGAGGCAGTTAACGCTATTGCAAATTTTGTGATACAGGTCGCGCATGGGCTTTTAGGGCCGTTTTTTCTTAAGGGAAAGGTGGCTTGACAGACATGTTAAACTTAGGAATGGGCGCAGAAATGCGCGCAATCGTAACGCAGAATTTCGACGGAACATTATGGCAAACACAAACGACTGGCTTAATTTTGAACATCTAGCCGAAGATAAAGTACGCGAAGGGTTAAAGCCGCCTTCGATGTATAAAGTCATTCTGAATAATGACGATTATACACCTATGGAATTTGTTATTGACGTTCTGCAAAAGTTCTTTTCTTATGATGTTGAACGTGCAACGCAACTGATGTTGAAAGTTCACTACCACGGAAAGGCGATTTGTGGTGTATTCACTGCAGAAGTGGCGGAAACCAAAGTCGCCCAGGTGAACAATTACGCACGAGAGAATGAACATCCGTTGCTGTGTACGCTGGAAAAAGCCTGAGCCCGTCTCCATATAGGGGAAAGGTCGTCAGAGCGATAATTGGGGGAGGTGCCAAATGCTCAATCAAGAACTGGAACTCAGTTTAAACATGGCTTTCGCCAGAGCGCGCGAGCACCGTCATGAATTTATGACCGTCGAGCATCTGTTGCTGGCATTGCTTAGCAACCCGTCGGCCAGAGAGGCACTGGAAGCCTGTACGGTGGATATCGTGGCTCTGCGACAGGAACTCGAAGCCTTCATCGAACAAACCACGCCGGTGCTGCCAGCCAGTGAAGAGGAGCGTGATACTCAACCAACGCTCAGCTTCCAGCGCGTGTTGCAACGTGCGGTATTCCATGTCCAGTCATCCGGTCGCAGCGAAGTGGCAGGCGCGAACGTGCTGGTCGCCATTTTCAGCGAGCAGGAGTCGCAAGCGGCTTACCTGCTGCGCAAACACGAAGTCAGCCGCCTTGATGTGGTGAACTTCATCTCCCATGGTACGCGTAAAGATGAGCCGGGCCAGCCGCAGAACAATGCGGAGAATCCGGTTAACGAAGAGCAAGCAGGCGGGGAGGAACGTATGGAAAACTTCACCACCAATCTTAATCAGCTTGCTCGTGTCGGCGGAATCGATCCGCTGATCGGCCGCGATAAAGAGCTGGAGCGTGCCATTCAGGTATTGTGCCGTCGTCGTAAGAACAACCCGCTGCTGGTGGGTGAATCTGGCGTGGGTAAAACCGCTATCGCGGAAGGGCTGGCCTGGCGCATTGTGCAGGGCGATGTCCCGGAAGTGATGAAAGATTGCACCATCTACTCACTGGATATCGGCTCGCTGCTTGCAGGTACCAAGTACCGTGGTGATTTTGAAAAACGTTTCAAAGCGCTGCTCAAACAGCTGGAACAAGACACCAGTAGCATCCTGTTTATCGATGAAATTCACACCATTATCGGTGCGGGTGCCGCTTCCGGTGGACAGGTGGATGCCGCTAACCTGATCAAACCGTTGCTCTCCAGCGGGAAAATCCGCGTGATGGGGTCAACCACCTATCAGGAGTTCAGCAACATTTTTGAGAAGGATCGTGCGCTGGCGCGTCGTTTCCAGAAGATCGACATTACCGAACCTTCTGTCGAAGAAACTGTGCAGATTCTTAACGGTCTGAAACCGAAGTATGAAGCTCACCATGATGTGCGTTATACCGCGAAGGCAGTGCGTGCAGCCGTGGAACTGGCGGTGAAATACATCAACGATCGTCATCTGCCGGATAAGGCGATTGACGTGATAGATGAAGCCGGTGCGCGTGCGCGCCTGGTGCCGGTGAGTAAGCGTAAGAAAACGGTCAATGTATCTGATATTGAATCTGTGGTGGCACGTATTGCGCGTATCCCAGAGCAGAGTGTGTCAGCCACCGATCGCGACACGCTGAAAAATCTCGGCGATCGTCTGAAAATGCTGGTGTTTGGCCAGGATAACGCGATTGAAGCACTGACTGAAGCGATCAAGATGAGCCGTGCCGGTCTCGGTCAGGATCGTAAACCCGTGGGGTCATTCCTGTTTGCTGGTCCAACCGGCGTCGGTAAAACCGAGGTGACGGTTCAGTTGGCGAAGGCCCTGGGGATTGAGCTGCTGCGTTTCGATATGTCCGAGTATATGGAGCGCCACACCGTTAGCCGTTTGATCGGTGCACCTCCGGGATATGTTGGGTTCGATCAGGGTGGTTTGCTCACCGATGCGGTGATTAAGCATCCGCATGCGGTGGTGCTGCTGGATGAAATCGAGAAAGCGCACCCGGATGTCTTTAACCTGCTGCTGCAGGTGATGGATAACGGCATGCTGACCGATAACAACGGCCGCAAAGCGGACTTCCGCAATGTGGTGCTGGTGATGACCACCAACGCCGGTGTTCGCGAAACGGAGCGTAAGTCGATTGGTTTGATTCAGCAGGACAACAGCACCGACGCAATGGAAGAGATCAAAAAGATCTTTACGCCAGAGTTCCGCAACCGTCTGGATAACATTATCTGGTTCCGTCATCTGGATACCGCGGTGATCCATCAGGTGGTGGATAAGTTCATCGTCGAGTTGCAAGCGCAACTGGATGCAAAAGGCGTCTCGCTGGAAGTCAGTGATGATGCTCGTGACTGGCTGGCGGATAAAGGTTACGACAAAGCGATGGGTGCCCGTCCAATGGCACGTGCCGTGCAGGAGAATCTGAAGAAACCACTGGCTAACGAACTGCTGTTTGGTTCATTAGTGGATGGCGGTTCAGTCTCGGTGGCGCTGGATAAAGAAAAAAACCAGCTGACCTACCATTTCCTGAGTGCGGAAAAACGGAAAACCGAAGGGACTGTGCACTGATGTGCTGAGTTGCAGATAAGAAAAGGCCGGATGAAAATCCGGCCTTTTTTTTCGCGCTCAGTTAATTGCCACAAACGCGAGATGTGGACAACAACTTAGCGACTACGGAAGACAATGCGGCCTTTGCTCAGGTCGTACGGGGTCAACTCGACAGTCACTTTGTCGCCCGTCAGGATGCGGATGTAGTTTTTGCGCATTTTACCGGAGATATGAGCGGTAACCACGTGCCCGTTTTCAAGTTCTACGCGGAACATGGTGTTAGGTAACGTATCCAGTACGGTACCTTGCATTTCAATATTGTCTTCTTTGGCCATCGAATCCTCTGGGGTGAACTACCAAACTGTTGAACCGGCAAGATAATGCCGAATTCCATGATTTATGTAAAGAACCGTTGGCGATTTTGCCAACGCTTCGCCGTGCGTCGCGCCATTGCGCGTGCATTACGGAAAAATTCGGGTGTTTTTATTGACGTCTGCGGGGGGATTAGCGGGCTAAGAAGTTGTCGCAATCGGCATCAAGTGCACAACGGTAACAGCTTCGGGAAATGGATGAGATTCCCAACCTGGCAATTCCGGCTCGCCACAGCGAAGCGCGGACGACATACCAAACTCGCTTATTGTATCACTTTTGTCGGGAATTGTGTGCAAAACATCTGCGAGCAGGGTCAAAAAAGGGTTTGTGTTTGCCAGCAACCGCTTAAAACAGGCTGCCACGCCAGTGTTTGCACGTACTGTAAATAATCGACACGCGGGATTTCTACGGCGCCTAATGAAGCCGTATGCGGGTTAAGCACCTGGCAATCAATTAAGCGTCCCTGATGAGCGAGGAAGTGCTGAGAGAATACCCATAGCGCAGTTTTTGACGCATTTTCCTGGCGGCTAAACATCGACTCGCCACAAAAAATCTGCCCAAGCGCCAGACCATACATGCCGCCTACCAGCCGATTATCACTCCAGACTTCAATCGAATGCGCGTGACCCAGTTCGTACAAACGCAGCCAGGCGCGTTTCACCTCAAAGGTAATCCAGGTGCCTTCTTGTCTGCCGCTGGCACAGCCTTCCAGCACCTGCGGGAAGGCATGATTCATGGTCACGCGAAAGGGCGAGCGGCGATGAAAACGCGCCATGCTGCGGCTAAGATGAAAAGATTCAGGCAGCATCACGGCACGCGGATCGGGCGACCACCATAGAATCGGATCGCCGGGCGAAAACCAGGGGAAAATACCGCGCTGATAGGCGTTCATCAGCCGGGCAGGGGAGAGGTCGCCGCCCATCGCCAGTAATCCATTTGGCTCGCGCAGCGCCATCTCCGGCGGAGGAAAATTTAGTGAATCCCGTGAAAGCTGTACCAGTCTCATTGCGTCAATTACCCTTCGGGCTGCTCGCTAAGACTATAGCGCAAAGCGCTGGTGGAAACGCCAATAGCGTCCTGCTTTTGAGATTAATTCGTCATGCGTGCCCGACTCAATAATTTGCCCCTGATCCATCACGCCTATACGGTCCATTGTTGCCAGGCCGCTGAGGCGATGGGTCACCATGATCACCGTTTTACCCTGACTGACCTGACGCAGTAACGTCAGTATCTGCTGCTCTGTGGTGGCATCCAGCCCTTCAGTGGGTTCATCCAGTAACCACAGATCGCCGTTATGCAGCAGCGCGCGTGCGATGGCCAGGCGGCGCAGTTCACCTCCCGACAACGGACGACCACCTTCTCCCATCCACGCGTTGAGCCCTTCATCATGCTCCGCCAAATGGGTGAGCCCGACCTGGTGCAGCGCCGCACTGAGTTGTTCATCGCTGGCGACAGCGTTTGCCAGCAGTAAATTATCGCGCAGCGTCTGGCTAAACAGATGAACGCGCTGGGTGACCACGCTGATGCGTTGACGCAGGCTGGCCTCATCCCATTCGGCAAGGGGAATGTTATTCAGTCGAATCTCACCCTGCTGCGCCTGCCAGCCACGGGTGATCAACGCCAGCAAACTGGATTTACCGCAGCCGGTGGGGCCGAGCAGTGCCAGATGCTCGCCGGTTCGCAGCGCAAGTGAGAAGTGGTTAAGTACCGGTTCCGGGCGCTGTGGATAGCTGAAAGTGATATTTTCCAGCGTCAGGCTGATGCCCGAATCAGAAGGTGCAGTCGAAGAGGGAAAACGAATAAGAGGCTCTTGCTCAATGATCTCCCTTACGCGCTGTGCCGCGCCAGTCACCTGCGACAGCGGCAAAAAGGCGCCCGCTACCGGTGCCAGCGCTTCAAAAGCCGCCAGGCCGCAGAACACGAAGAGCGCGATGAATGCGCCTGGTGCACTATCGCCGCCTACGCCCGCCGCTGAAATCCACAGTAGCAAGACCACGGTTAAGCCGCTGATGAACAGTAACAGGCTTTGCGCCAGCGCTTGCAGGCTATGCTGACGCCGCTGCGCCAGCTGCCAGCTGACTTCTTCGGTATCCAGTTTGTGACGCCACAACGCCGCTGCGCCATAAATTTGCAATTCAGCGAGTCCGGTTACCCATTGCGTCAGTTGCAAACGCCAGCTGGCTTGATGCTGAGCGATGCGATGCCCGGCTGAAATGCCTAATCGCCAGAACAGCGGCGGCATCAGGAGCAAGGTCAGCAGCATCATCGTGCCCAATAGCAGCGCCAGTGGCACATCTAACATCGCCAGACCGCAAGTGACGACTATAATCACCACCGCGGCACCGACCAGTGGTGAAATCACACGCAGATAGAGATGGTCTAACGTATCGACATCACTGACAAAGCGGTTCAGCAGTTCGCCCTGTCTGAACCGCGCCAGTTGCTCAGGTGCCAACGCGATCAGCTTGCTAAAGGTGAACACACGCAAATGCTGCAATACCCTGAAGGTGGCATCGTGGCTGACTAAGCGCTCAAAATAACGCGAAGCTGTGCGAGTGATGGCCGCGCCACGCACCCCTGCTGCGGGCAACATATAGTTAAAACTGTACAGGCCAGCGACACCCGCTAGCGAAGAGGCCGCCAGGAACCAGCCAGATAGGGTAAGTAAGCCGATGCTGGCGAGCAAAGTCGCAATAGCTAAAATGATGCCCAGGCCTAAACGCCAGGGATGACGACGAAACAGGCGCAGAAACGGCAATAGTGGATTCATCAGACAATCTCCTGCTGGCGATGCTGCACCATGGCACGCAACGGCCCGTCCTGAGCAATCAGTTGTTGCCACTGCCCCTGCTGTATCAGTTGCCCGGATTGCATCACCCAGACTTCATCCCAATGGGCGAGATCGTGAAGCTGATGGGTAATCATCAGGGTGGTTTGCTGGGTGGCTGCCTGGTTTAATGCGCGCAACACATGTTGTTCGCTTTGGCTATCAAGCCCTGAACCGGGCTCATCCAGCAGCAGGAGTTGCGCAGGTTTCAACAGCGCACGCGCAACTGCGACGCGCTGCGCCTGGCCGACAGACAGGCCCACACCGCCATCCCCGAGCGGCGTATCGAGACCCTGCGGTAAACGGTCGAGAAATTCATCCACGCCCGCCTGTTGTAAAACGCTGCGCAGTATTGCTTCATCAATGCTGCTGTTGAGCTGCAGGTTTTCGCGCAGTGTGGGCGCAGGCAAATGGGGATTCTGACCGACCCACGCCAAATGCTGCTGCCAGTTCTCACGGCTGATATCCCGCAGTTCATGTCCATTAACCCGCAGCGATCCCTGATAGGGCAGAAAACCGAGCAACACGTTCATCAGTGCTGATTTACCCGCTCCACTCTGACCCACCAGCGCTACGCGTTGACCCGCTTTAAGCGTAAAATTCAGCGGCTGCGACAACGCTTCACCTTTGGCTGTCATCACCACCAAATCCCGTGCTTCAAGGCTTAAAGGGGTATCGAAAGCGACTGACAGGCTGGAGGCGGATGGTGGGATTTCCGGACTTTCGTTAAGAAAACGATCCAGTGCATCGGCGCCCCCAACGGCTTGCGCTTTGGCGTGGTAAAAAGTACCCAGATCGCGCAGCGGCTGGAAAAACTCAGGCGCCAGTATCAGCGCGAGGAATCCGGCGAACAAGGTCACGCCAGTGCCGTAATGGCCGAAATTGAGTTCGCCAAGATAGGAGAAGCCAAAATAGACCGCGACCACGGCAATCGCCAGTGAGGCAAAGAATTCCAGCACTGCGGAAGAGAGAAACGCAAGGCGCAGCACTTCCATGGTGCGCTGACGAAAATCGGTAGTGCTTTCAGCAATCGCCTGCTGTTCAGCGGCAGCCCTGTAGAACAGGCGCAAGGTTTCACGCCCGCGCAGGCGGTCATAAAAATCGCCGCTCAGACGCGCCAGTGCGAGGAAGTTGCGACGGTTTGCATCGGCGGCACCCATGCCGACCATCGCCATGAAAATCGGAATCAGCGGTGCGGTCGCGAGCAGGATCAATCCTGCCGCCCAGTTAATCGGGAAGATGGCTATCAGGATGGCGAAGGGAATAAAAACGGCCAGTGACATCTGTGGCAGATACCGCGCGTAATACTCTTGCATCTCTTCAATTTGCTCAAGCAGCAGCGTTGCCCAGCTTCCCGCTGGTTTGCCCTGAACCCAGGCAGGACCTAAATCATTCAGCTTATCCAGTACCTGCTTGCGCAGAGCGCGACGGATGGCAACGCCAGCACGGTAACCTGCCATTTCTCGCGCATAGTGCAGACCTGCGCGGAGAGCAAAGCAAAGCAGCAGCAGGATGAAATCAATCAGCAGGGCACCGCGCGGTTGTTGCGCCACGATGAGATTTTGCAGCAGCGAGGCCAGCAGCCACGCCTGAGCAATAATCACCAGCGCGCCGGCAAAACCAAATAACGATGCGGCACGTAAACTGCGTGCGCCGTGAAGGCGTTGCTGACGGAGCCAGCGAAGAAGATGTTGCTGCCGTGATTTTTCCATGCGAAGCCGTTTGATCACTGATGGAGAGAGGCAAAACCGGATAAAGTGTCCGGAAATATTAAGCGCATGAACTTTAGCATGCAGGCAATAAAAAAGGCGACCAAAACAGGTCGCCTCTTAGCAATTATGATCAGCTTATTAACAAGTTACAGATCGGTTTTAACAAGCCCATCCAGATAGCGTTCTGCATCCAGCGCCGCCATACAGCCGGTACCGGCAGAGGTGATCGCCTGGCGATAAATATGATCCATCACGTCACCCGCCGCAAACACGCCAGCAATGCTGGTCTGGGTCGCATTGCCCTGCAGACCGGACTGCACTTTGATATAGCCGTTTTCCAGCGCCAGCTGGCCGTCGAAAATGGCAGTATTCGGGCTATGACCAATCGCCACAAACAGCCCGGCAACATCCAGCGTTTCCGGCTCTTCACCTTTGGTGGAAAGCAGTTTCACACCGGTGACACCCATCTGATCGCCGACCACTTCTTCCAGTGTGCGATCGGTGTGCAGTACGATGTTGCCGTTGCGCACTTTATCCATCAGACGATCGATCAGGATTTTTTCCGCACGGAAGCTATCACGACGGTGAATCAAATGGACTTTCGCCGCGATATTTGCCAGGTAAAGGGCCTCTTCCACCGCGGTATTACCGCCACCAATCACCGCGACTTCTTGATTGCGATAAAAGAAACCGTCACAGGTCGCACAGGCGGAAACGCCTTTACCCTTGAATGCTTCCTCAGAAGGCAGGCCGAGATAACGTGCGGAGGCGCCGGTCGCAATGATCAGCGCGTCTGCGGTGTATTCACCACTGTCCCCTGTTAAACGGAACGGGCGATTCTGCAAATCTACCGTATGAATATGGTCGAAAATAATTTCGGTGTTGAATTTCTCGGCATGCTCTTGCATACGTTCCATCAACGCCGGGCCTGTCAGATCGTTCGGATCGCCGGGCCAATTCTCCACTTCAGTTGTGGTGGTGAGCTGACCGCCTTTTTCCAGCCCGGTAATCAATACCGGATTCAGGTTAGCGCGGGCGGCATAGACTGCCGCAGTATATCCGGCAGGACCGGAGCCTAAAATGAGCAGCTTACTGTGTTTGGCCGTACTCATGCGTTCCTCAGTTTTTTGCGACAACATAGTTTTTGATTGTAGGGAAATTAGCGCAGCAAAAAAAGGTTTCAGCAATTTTGATAACAATCGCTGCAAGCGGCGTAGTCGATGAGTGCAAATTCTGCACGTCGATTGCGCCAAAAGGGGGCAATGCTCGGCAAATTCTGGTGCAGCAGCATAAAAATTCTCATTTAAAAACAGCAACCCAGAACTCTATCTGGCATCTTGTACTGAATTTGGATGTTTTACTTTGACAATCGCCTGCTGTTTTGCGAAAACATTACCAGAAGCGGAGAATATTTAGCGGTTCAAAACAGAATTTCATTTCTGTTTTGTACGTTTTTGCCGGATAAACTCAGTCTGACATTGGTAATGACGCATGATGTGGACAGACAACATGCGTCATACGGATGGAAGCGTTACTGCACAGACTTATCGTCTTCACTTCAGTAAGGCCCTGAACAATGAGCGTTTTCAGGGTGTGGCAGGTAAAGGGAAGGAATTAAGAGAGACAATAATAATGGTAGACAATAAGAAACGCCCCGGTAAAGACCTGGATCGTATCGACAGAAACATTCTGAATGAATTGCAGAAAGACGGTCGTATTTCCAATGTTGAGCTTTCAAAACGTGTTGGCTTATCACCTACGCCGTGTCTTGAGCGTGTGCGTCGCCTGGAACGTCAGGGCTTCATTTTGGGTTACACCGCACAATTGAACCCACATTATCTGGATGCTTCACTGCTGGTATTCGTTGAGATTACTCTGAATCGTGGTGCGCCAGATGTGTTTGAACAATTTAACGCCGCTGTACAAAAACTTGAGGAAACTCAAGAGTGTCACCTCGTTTCCGGTGACTTTGACTACCTGTTGAAAACCCGTGTACCGGACATGTCCGCCTACCGTAAGCTTTTGGGTGAAACCTTGCTGCGCCTGCCGGGCGTTAACGACACCCGTACTTACGTGGTGATGGAAGAGGTCAAACAGAGCAATCGTCTGGTGATCAAAACCCGGTAATGCAGGGCAGGTGCAAAACTTGCAGGAATTCGGTACACTCCTGTGAATTCATACAGGACCAGCGTCGGGCTTGCCCGGCGCTGTTGCCTTCTTAATTTACAGGCACCTGGAGAGTTCTCTTGAGCCAGGAATATACAGAAGATAAAGACGTTTCGTTACAACCGCTGAGCAGTGGACGCAGGCTGCTGGAAGCGTTGCTCATCCTTGTGGCCCTGTTCGCCATCTATTTGATGGTGTCGCTGGTTAGCTTCAATCCTTCCGATCCAAGCTGGTCGCAGACCGCCTGGCATGAACCGATCCATAATTTGGGCGGTAGTGTCGGCGCATGGCTGGCGGATACGCTTTTATTCATTTTCGGCGTGATGGCGTATGCCATTCCTCCGGTCATCATTGGCTTGTGCTGGATTACGTTCCGTCAGCGCGATCGCCAGGATTACATCGATTACTTTGCGGTGGGCTTACGCCTGATTGGCGTACTGGCGCTGGTGGTGACGACTTGCGGTTTGGCCGCGCTGAACGTCGATGACATCTGGTACTTTGCTTCAGGCGGTGTGATTGGCAGCCTCGTCAGCAATGCCATGGCTCCCTGGTTCAGTTCTGCGGGCGGTACGTTGACACTGATCTGTGTCTGGGCGGCAGGCATTACCTTGTATACCGGCTGGTCGTGGCTAACCATTGCCGAAAAAATCGGTAGCGTGGTGATGGGCGTGCTGACCTTCGCCAGCAACCGCTCTCGTCATGACGAACCCTGGCAGGAAGAAGATGAGTACGAAGAAGAGGAAGAGCATGCCAAACATGCTGCGCCTCAACTGCGTGCTGCGCAATCGCATGATGACGATGATGACGTTCTACTGGCTAAGCCGCGTAAGGTAGCTGAGCCTATCGCCGAACAGCTGCCGGATGATCCTCTGCTAGCCAAAGCCAGTGCCGCGACAGCTGCAGCCATTGCTGTGACCGCCGAAGCAGCACACCAGGCGCCAGTTGTGCCTTCCCCCGTGTTCAATGCACCAGCCGAAGCGGCACCTGTTGTTCATACCCCTGAGGTGCCAGCAGCTGTAGCACCTGTTGCGGTACCGCCTGCGCCTGAACCGGTTATTCAACCCGCACCGCCGCTGTATCGCTTTGAAGTTCCGGGCGAACCTGCACCTTCAGCGTTTTCACCCGTTGATGACGATGAAGGGCCACGCATGGGGAACTGGCAGGATGCCGCTCAATCATCTGCTTCTCTAAACACTGCGGCAGCCGCAGCAGTGGGGGCAGCTGCTGCGAAAACGGCTTCTGCGTATACACCCGCTTTCGATGTGGTGCCGGAGCGCGATTACAACCCGCAGGTGAAACAGGGTATTGGCCCTGAATTGCCGCGTCCGAACAAAGTTAAACTGCCAACACGTCGTGAACTGGCTTCTTACGGCATTAAGTTGCCGTCACAGCGTATGGCTGAAGATAAAGCGCGCGAAGAAGCCGAACAGCAACTGCCTGAAATGACCGCGACCTATCATGAACCGTTACAGGATCATGAAGAGGATGCCGCGTTGCAGGAAGCCCAACTGCGTGAAGCGTTTGCGTCTCAGCAACAGCAGCGTTATGCAGAGACCGGACAGCATCAAGTCGAAGAAGATGAAGAGGCTTTACATCAGGCGCAGTTGGCTAATCAGTTTGCCGCTCAGCAGCAACAACGCTATCAGCAATCTGAAACCAATGAAGGCCCAGTATTTAACCTTGATACTTCATCAGCCTTTGATTTTTCGCCAATGAAAGATTTGGTCGATGACGGCCCAAGCGAGCCATTGTTTACCATCGCTGCAACTCCTGAGCCGGAAGCGCCTGCGCAATGGCAGCAGCCTGTCGCACCGCAACCTGAAGCGCCTGCGCAGTGGCAGCAGCCTGCCGCACCGCAATCTGAAGCACCTGCGCAGTGGCAACAACCTGCAGCACCGCAGCCGGAAGCCATGCCATCGCTGAGTGAGCACAATAGCCCATGGTCATCACCCGAGACCGAAAGCTATGCTGCGCCAGCAGAAGCGCCTCAACCGGTCGCACCTGCGCAAGATAGCCTGTTCCATCCGTTCCTGGTTCGTCATGAACGTCCGCTGGAAAAGCCTTCTACGCCGCTGCCGACGCTTGATTTGCTGACCTCTCCGCCTTCGGAAGAGGAACCGGTGGATATGTTCGCGCTGGAGCAGACAGCACGTCTGGTTGAAGCGCGTCTGGCCGATTATCGTGTGAAAGCTGAGGTGGTGGGCATCTCGCCTGGCCCGGTGATCACCCGCTTTGAGCTGGATCTCGCTCCTGGCGTGAAAGCCGCACGTATCTCTAACCTGTCGCGCGATTTGGCCCGTTCGCTCTCTGCCGTCGCGGTGCGTGTGGTGGAAGTGATTCCAGGCAAACCTTACGTCGGCCTGGAATTACCGAACAAACATCGCCAAACCGTGTATCTGCGTGAAGTGCTGGATTGCGACAAGTTCCGTGATAACCCGTCACCGCTGTCAGTGGTGCTGGGTAAAGACATTTCGGGCCAGCCGGTGGTGGCCGATCTGGCGAAGATGCCGCACCTGCTGGTTGCCGGTACGACCGGTTCCGGTAAGTCGGTTGGTGTGAACACCATGATCATCAGCATGCTGTATAAAGCCACACCAGAAGAAGTGCGCTTTATCATGATCGACCCGAAAATGCTGGAGCTCTCCGTCTACGAAGGCATTCCGCATTTGCTAACTGAGGTGGTCACCGACATGAAAGATGCAGCGAACGCGCTGCGCTGGAGTGTGGGTGAGATGGAACGCCGCTATAAACTGATGTCTGCGCTGGGCGTGCGTAATCTTGCCGGTTACAACGAGAAAATTGAGCAGGCTGCTGCCATGGGTCGCCCAATTCCAGACCCGTTCTGGAAGCCGGGTGACAGTATGGATACCACGCCGCCTGTGCTGGAAAAACTGCCGTATATCGTGGTGCTGGTCGATGAATTCGCCGATCTGATGATGGCGGTGGGTAAGAAGGTTGAAGAGTTGATTGCTCGCCTGGCACAGAAAGCGCGTGCGGCGGGTATTCACCTGGTGCTGGCAACCCAACGTCCGTCGGTGGATGTGATTACCGGCTTAATCAAAGCCAACATCCCAACCCGTATCGCCTTTACGGTGTCCAGTAAAATTGACTCACGTACCATTCTTGATCAAGGCGGCGCGGAATCACTGCTGGGGATGGGTGACATGCTTTATATGCCGCCTAACTCCTCAATGCCGGTGCGTGTTCACGGTGCCTTCGTGCGCGATCAGGAAGTACATGCGGTAGTACAGGACTGGAAAGCGCGTGGGCGTCCGCAGTACATCGACAGCATAACTGCCGGTGAGGAGAGCGAGAGCGCCGCGGGTGGTCTCGACGGAGACGAAGAGCTTGATCCGCTGTTTGATCAGGCGGTCTCATTTGTGGTCGAGAAACGTCGCGCCTCCATCTCCGGCGTGCAGCGTCAGTTCCGTATTGGTTACAACCGTGCAGCGCGCATCATTGAACAGATGGAAGCGCAGGGTATTGTTTCTGAACCGGGCCATAATGGTAACCGCGAAGTGCTGTCACCGCCGCCGCACGAGATGTAATCTAGCGCACGCCATGACTTACTTCTGGGCCAGTTAACACTGGCCCGTTGTTTATCTGCAGAACGATCCCCATATCGTTGGGAGCTTTCGGCTTTTTCTTCTGTCGAACAGACAGAGCGGCAACTACGTTTAATGCAGTAAGTGTCGGGAAACCATGAATAAGGAATCGAATCAGATGAAATTACGCGTTATTGCCTGCGGCCTGCTGGCCGGTTTTGTTTCTTCGTCGGTATTGGCGGATGCGTCGAGCGATTTGCAGCAGCGTCTGAACAAAGTGAACAGCTTCCATGCCAGCTTTAGCCAGAAAGTCACCGATGGCAGCGGTGCAAATGTACAGGATGGTGAAGGTGAGCTGTGGGTTAAACGCCCAAGCTTATTCAACTGGCATATGACCGCGCCAGACGAAAGCGTGATTATCTCCGACGGTAAAAACCTGTGGTTCTATAATCCGTTTGTCGAGCAAGCCAGCGTTAGCCTGCTGCAGAACGCCACCAGCAATACGCCGTTTATGCTGATTGCCCGAAATCAGCCAAGCGACTGGCAGCAGTACAACATCAAGCAGCAGGGTGATAATTTCGAACTGACGCCAAAAAGCAGCGATGGAAACCTGAAGCAATTCACCATCAACGTCTCTGCATCCGGCACCATCAATAAATTCAGTGCGATTGAGCAAGATGGTCAGCACAGTGATTATCAGCTGAAGAGCCAGAAAAACGGTGCGATTAGCCCAGATAAGTTCACCTTTACACCGCCAAAAGGGGTAACGGTGGACGATCAACGTCAGTGAGGTCGCGGTGAGTAACCTGTCCCTGGATTTCGCCTCTTCAAATGAGTTCCAACCTCTGGCCGCGCGTATGCGGCCAGCCACATTGCAGCAGTACATCGGACAACAGCACTTATTGGCAGCGGGAAAACCGCTGCCTCGTGCGATTGAGGCCGGACATCTGCACTCAATGATTTTGTGGGGGCCGCCAGGAACAGGCAAAACAACGCTGGCAGAGATCATTGCCCACTATGGCAAAGCAGATGTTGAGCGCATTTCTGCCGTGACGTCAGGTGTGAAAGAGATCCGCGAAGCCATCGAGCGCGCGCGGCAGAATCGTCAACTGGGCCGTCGTACCATTCTGTTTGTGGACGAGGTGCACCGCTTTAATAAAAGCCAGCAGGATGCCTTTCTGCCCCATATCGAAGATGGCACCATCACCTTTATCGGTGCGACCACCGAAAACCCCTCATTTGAACTCAACTCGGCACTGCTATCGCGTGCTCGCGTCTATTTGCTAAAATCGCTCACCACGGAAGATATCGAACAGGTACTCACTCAGGCGATGGAAGATAGTGCGCGGGGGTACGGTAACAGCGACATTTTGCTGCCAGAAAACACCCGACGCATGATTGCTGAGCTGGTGAACGGCGATGCACGTCGTGCGCTGAATACGCTGGAAATGATGGCGGATATGGCAGAGAGCAACGCGCAAGGTCAGCGTGAACTGACGCCTCAGCTGTTAAATGAAGTATCCGGCGAAAGAGCGGCGCGCTTTGATAACAAAGGCGACCGTTTCTATGATCTGATTTCGGCGCTGCATAAATCTGTGCGCGGTTCAGCACCGGATGCCGCCCTCTATTGGTATGCCCGCATTATTACCGCCGGCGGCGACCCGTTATATGTTGCACGCCGTTTACTGGCGATCGCTTCTGAAGATGTGGGCAATGCCGATCCGCGCGGCATGCAGGTCGCTATCTCAGCGTGGGATTGTTTCACTCGCGTCGGGCCTGCAGAAGGTGAGCGCGCCATCGCACAGGCGATCGTCTATCTGGCCTGCGCGCCCAAAAGTAATGCGGTTTACACGGCGTTCAAGGCGGCCATGCGCGACGCACGAGAATTCCCGGATTATGATGTGCCAGAGCACCTGCGCAATGCGCCCACCAAATTAATGAAAGAGATGGGGCTGGGCAAAGAATATCGTTATGCACATGACGAACCCAATGCCTACGCTGCCGGAGAGGTGTTCTTCCCGCCTGAAATGGCGCAAACGCGCTACTATCAACCCACCAATCGGGGGCTTGAAGGGAAAATCGGCGAAAAACTCGCCTGGTTGGCTGAACAGGATCAAAATAGCCCGATAAAACGCTACCGCTGATAAACGCCTTACGGTAAGGTGAGCAAGTATTTCAATGCATTCCAGTGGGATGCATCCCTTCATTCGTTCAACCAACCTTAATTACACAGGATAAGCATGCTCGATCCCAATCTGCTGCGTAATGAGCCAGACGCAGTCGCTGAAAAACTGGCACGCCGAGGATTCAAACTGGATGTGGAAACGCTGCGCTCGCTCGAAGAGCGTCGTAAAGTACTGCAGGTAGAAACTGAAAATCTGCAGGCAGAGCGTAACTCCCGATCCAAATCCATCGGTCAGGCCAAAGCGCGTGGGGAAGACATCGAGCCACTGCGTCAGGAAGTGAACGTGCTGGGCGAACGCCTGGATGCGGCGAAGGTTGAGCTGGATACCTTGCAAAACACCATCCGTGATTTTGCCCTCTCGCTGCCTAACCTGCCGGTCGATGAAGTGCCGCTGGGTAAAGATGATACTGAGAATCAGGAAGTCAGCCGCTGGGGTCAGCCCCGTCAGTTCGATTTCCCGGTCAAAGACCATGTTGAGTTGGGTGAAGCCGTTAAAGGCCTGGATTTCGCTGCCGCGGTGAAACTGACCGGTTCACGCTTTATCGTGATGCAGGGGCAAATCGCTCGCCTGCACCGTGCGCTTAGCCAGTTCATGATTGATCTGCATACTCAGCAGCACGGATATCTGGAAACTTACGTGCCGTATCTGGTTAACCATGAGACGCTGTTTGGTACGGGTCAATTACCTAAGTTTGGTGAAGACCTGTTCCACACCAAGCCTTTGGGTGAAGAAGCGGGTAGCAGTAACTATGCACTGATCCCAACGGCTGAAGTGCCGCTGACCAACCTGGTGCGTGACGAGATCGTGGAAGAAGAAAATCTGCCGATCAAACTCACCGCGCACACGCCGTGCTTCCGCTCTGAAGCTGGTTCTTACGGACGTGACACGCGTGGTCTGATTCGTATGCACCAGTTCGACAAAGTTGAGATGGTGCACATTGTTGCGCCTGAGACTTCAATGGACGCACTGGAAGAGTTGGTTGGTCACGCTGAGAAAGTCCTGCAGTTGCTGAACCTGCCATACCGTAAGGTGCTGCTGTGTACTGGTGATATGGGCTTTGGTTCCGCCAAAACCTACGATCTGGAAGTGTGGCTGCCGGCGCAGGATACCTATCGTGAGATCTCTTCTTGTTCCAACATGTGGGATTTCCAGGCGCGTCGTATGCAGGCTCGCTGCCGCAGTAAAACCGACAAGAAGCCTCGCCTGGTGCATACACTGAACGGTTCAGGCCTGGCAGTTGGACGTACATTGGTGGCGGTGCTGGAAAACTACCAGCAGGCTGACGGCCGTATCGAAGTACCAGAAGTGCTACGCCCTTATATGGGCGGATTGGAAATCATTGGTTAATCGCTGGTTTCCGACAATAAAACCCGGCAATGCCGGGTTTTTTATTTTCAGGAGCGAGCGATTATTTTTTAGTAAGAATTAATCAGAAATAAACGTTATCGTCAGCAGAGTCCCTCAAAACACTAAAATCCATAAATTCATGCAGATAGCGATGAGTTGTGATGATGATATATCTCCTCTAAGCTGCTGAAGATAAAAATAATAAATTGTTCAGCAGCAAATTGTGCTGTGGTGATTTTTTGCCCGTTGACTTTAAAATAGCGAATGGCAAACTGCGCGCAATTATCTCCATTTCGTTGGTTTTTAATCCCTATGTCTACCTGGTCACGCCCCGTCGTGTTGCTGCTCTGCGGCTTAATGCTCATGACGGTGTCTATTGCTGTGCTTAATACGCTGGTACCGCTTTGGCTTACTCACGATCAACTGCCGACATGGCAGGTGGGTATGGCCAGCTCAGCCTATTACACCGGGAATCTGCTGGGGACATTGCTGGCGGGCTGGTTAATCAACCGCTATGGCTTTAATCGCTGTTTCTATCTGGCCAGCGCCCTGTTTGCCGTCGCAACCATGGGAATGGTGTTGTTAGAAGGCTTCTACAGCTGGACTGCACTGCGTTTTGTCGCGGGTGTCGGCTGTGCGCTGATTTGGGTGGTGGTGGAAAGTGCGTTGCTGTGCAGCGGTACCGTGCGTAATCGCGGTCAACTGTTGGCTGCCTATATGATCATCTACTATCTCGGCACGGTAGCGGGTCAGTTGCTGGTGAGTCGCGTTTCGACTGAGCTCCTGCATGTGATCCCATGGGTTACCGCGCTGATCGTCTGTGCCGTGCTGCCGGTGGTCTTCCTGCGTGTTAATGCCAGCTCCGCGACTGAAGAGGCTTCTACCGGTCGCATCTGGACCATGTTGCGCCGTCGCAGCTCACGTCTGGGCATTAACGGCTGCATTATTTCCGGTATTGTATTGGGCTCACTGTATGGACTGATGCCGCTATATCTGTCCCATCGGGGAATGAGTGATGCTAACGTCGGTTACTGGATGGCGTTGCTGGTGAGTTCAGGCATCGTCGGTCAATGGCCAGTGGGACGTCTTGCCGACCGCTTTGGCCGTCTGATGGTGTTGCGTGTTCAGGTGTTTGTGGTCATCTTAGGGGCGATTGCCATGTTGGGCGATACTGCCATGGCGCCTGCGCTGTTTGTGCTGGGTCTGGCTGGCTTCACGCTGTATCCGGTGGCGATGTCCTGGGCTTGTGAAACCGTTGCTCATCATGAACTGGTTGCGATGAATCAGGCGCTGCTGTTCAGCTACACCATTGGCAGCCTGGTCGGGCCGGGCATGACATCAATGCTGATGCAGAATTACTCTGACCGTTTGCTGTTTGTGATGATTGCGGCCGTCGCGTTAGTGTATCTGGTGATGCTGCTGCGTAAGGCCGATCAGCACGCCACGCCAATTGCACACGCTTAATATCTGATTGCGTGAATAATAAAGGGAGCGACATGCTCCCTTTTTTGTCAGTACATCACTTCGTGACCATAACCCGCCAGGATATTTTTGACCCTTTCCATGGTCTCTTTGCTGGGTGGTTTAACGCCATCCAGTTTGTACTCTTCACCCATGGCAATCCATTTGTGCTTGCCCAGTTCATGGTAGGGCAGTAGCTCAATCTTCTCGACGTTCTCCATATCTTTCGTAAATTCGCCGAGGCGATGGGCAGAATCATCATCATCGGAAAAGCCGGGCACCACGACAAAGCGAATCCAGGTACGTTTGCCTTTCTTCTGCAGATAGCGTGCGAAATCGAGGGTGCGATGATTGGAGACGCCAACCAGAATCTGGTGCACATCATCATTAATTTGTTTCAAGTCGAGCATCACCAGGTCTGTGGCATCCAGCAGTTCGTCGATCACCGGATCGTAACGACGTACAAAACCGTTGGTATCCAGACAGGTATGAATGCCCTCCGCTTTACAGGCACGGAACCAATCGCGCACAAACTCGGCCTGCAGGATCGCTTCCCCTCCCGATGCCGTCACACCGCCGCCAGAGGCATTCATAAAGTGGCGATACGACAACGCATCTTTCATCAGGTCATCCACCGTGACTTCTTTACCTCCATGCGTGTCCCAGGTATCGCGATTATGGCAGTAGAGGCAGCGCATCAGGCAGCCCTGAAAGAAGGTGATAAAACGGATGCCGGGACCGTCAACGGTACCGCAGGATTCGAATGAGTGGATACGACCGATGGTTGACATTGCGATGTATTCTCCGGGTTAGCCTTAACAACAGGCGGCACAATCTGTGTTGTGCTCTTGGATTAAAGTCGATTTTGCCAGGCTGCCAGCGAAAGCAAACTGGCAAAACAGACTTGTGGAGAAAAGGCTCCCGCAGGAGCCTTTACATTTCAGGAAAGATTACAGGGACTGAGTGAAAGTACGGGTAATCACATCCTGCTGCTGCTCTTTGGTCAGCGAGTTGAAGCGCACAGCATAACCGGAAACGCGAATGGTTAACTGAGGATATTTCTCAGGGTGTTCCATCGCATCCAGCAGCATCTCACGGTTCATCACGTTGACGTTCAGGTGCTGGCCGCCCTCGATATTGGCTTCATGGTGGAAGTAACCATCCATCAGGCCCGCAAGGTTGGTTTTACGCACGTTGTCATCTTTACCCAGTGCATTTGGCACGATGGAGAAGGTATAGGAAATACCATCTTTCGCGTAAGCAAACGGCAGTTTGGCAACAGATGTCAGTGAGGCAACGGCACCTTTCTGATCGCGACCGTGCATAGGGTTAGCACCTGGACCGAATGGCGCACCTGCACGACGACCGTCAGGGGTGTTACCGGTTTTTTTACCGTACACCACGTTAGAGGTGATGGTCAGCACCGACTGGGTAGGTACTGCATTACGATAGGTTTGCAGTTTCTGAATTTTCTTCATGAAACGTTCAACCAGGTCACACGCCATATCATCGACACGTGAATCGTTGTTACCAAACTGCGGATACTCGCCTTCAATCTCGAAATCTACGGCCAGACCATCCGCATCACGCACGGTTTTTACTTTGGCATATTTAATGGCAGACAGGGAATCCGCCGCCACTGACAAGCCTGCGATACCACACGCCATGGTGCGATAGACGTCACGGTCATGCAGCGCCATCAGTGAAGCTTCATAGCTGTACTTATCATGCATGTAATGGATGATATTCAATGAGGTGACATACTGTTTAGCCAGCCAATCCATGAAGTGATCCAGACGTGCCATCACAGTGTCGAAATCCAGAATTTCATCAGTGATTGGCGCTTCTTTCGGGCCAACCTGCATTTTCAGTTTTTCGTCCACGCCACCGTTGATTGCGTACAGCAGAGTTTTCGCCAGGTTGGCGCGTGCGCCAAAGAACTGCATCTGTTTGCCGACAATCATTGGGCTGACACAGCAGGCAATCGCGTAGTCATCATTATCAAAGTCAGGGCGCATCAGGTCATCATTCTCATACTGCAATGAAGACGTATCGATGGAAACTTTGGCCGCATACTTTTTAAAGTTAACCGGCAGTTTTTCTGACCACAGAATGGTCATGTTGGGTTCCGGTGACGGGCCCATGGTGTACAAGGTATTCAGGAAGCGGAAGGTACTTTTAGTGACTAAAGTACGGCCATCGACACCCATGCCGGCCAGAGACTCGGTTGCCCAGATTGGGTCACCAGAGAACAGTTCGTCATATTCTGGGGTACGCAGGAAACGCACCATACGCAGTTTCATCACCAGGTGGTCGATTAACTCTTGCGCACCTTCTTCAGTCAGTTTGCCCGCTTTGATATCACGGTCGAGATAGACATCAAGGAAGGTGGATACGCGACCAAATGACATCGCTGCGCCGTTCTGGGATTTCACAGCGGCCAGATAGCCGTAGTAGGTCCACTGCACAGCTTCTTGCGCGGTGGTGGCTGGCAGAGAAATGTCAGAACCATATTTGGCTGCCATTTCTTTGATCTGGCCAAGCGCACGGTGTTGCTCAGAGATTTCTTCACGCAGGCGGATGGTGGCTTCAAGATTGACACCATTTTCCATATCGCTTTGCAGTGAATTGAACTGCGCCACTTTATCTTTCATCAGAAAATCGATGCCGTACAGCGCAACGCGGCGGTAGTCACCGATGATACGACCACGACCATAAGCATCTGGCAGACCGGTTAAGACTCCAGACTTACGGCAGCGCAAAATATCAGGGGTATAGACATCGAACACGCCCTGGTTATGGGTTTTACGATAGTCGGTGAAGACTTTTTTCAGGGCAGGGTCAAGTTCACGGCCATAAACCTTACAAGAACCTTCAACCATTTTGATGCCGCCAAACGGAATGATGGCGCGTTTCAGCGGAGCCTCAGTCTGCAGACCTACAATGGTCTCCAGCGACTTATTGATGTAACCCGCATCGTGTGAGGTGATGGTAGAAGCCAGGTCGGTGTCGAAATCAACCGGTGCATGGGTGCGGTTCTCAATCTTGATACCTTCCAGCACGCTGTCCCACAGTTTAGTGGTGGCTGGCGTTGCGCCCGCGAGGAAAGATTCGTCACCTTCATACGGGGTGTAGTTTTTCTGGATAAAGTCACGCACGTTGACACTGTTCTGCCAATCGCCGGCGCTAAATCCTTCCCAGGCTGACGCCATTTTTTCGTTAAGTTCGGACATGATATACCTGCCTTATTTAGGGAGACTCTGACGATGGCGTGCCCTTGAGCACGCCCGTATCAATTGCTTAGTGAACCGGCTCATCACCACGAAGATAGATGACCCAGTAGGTCAAACCGACTAACAATCCGCCGCCGATAATGTTGCCGATTGTCACGGGAATAAGGTTGTTAACAATAAAGTCGCCAACGCTGAGAGAGGGGAACTGTGCGGCGCTGGAGCCGGCCAGTTGCCAGAATTCCGGGCTGGCGAAGTCGCGAATGACGATTGCCATAGGGATTAAAAACATGTTGGCGATGCTGTGCTCAAACCCGCTGGCAACGAACATCCCGACCGGTAATATCATGGCAAACATTTTGTCAAACAGGCTGCGGCCGGAGTAACTCATCCATACGGCCAGGCAAACCATCAGATTAGCCAGTGTGCCGAGGCTAACGGCCTCAATAAACGTGTGATGCATTTTGTGATCGGCGGTTTGCAGGACGTTCAACCCCCACGCACCGTTGGCAACCATATGTTCACCTGCTAACCAAATCAGCGCGACAAAGAACAGCGCACCAAACAAGTTACCGATATAGACATTCAGCCAATGACGACCGAGTTGCATCCAGGTGATGCGCCCGCTGGCTTTCGCCACCACAATCAAAACCGTCGAAGTGAAAAGGTCCGCGCCACATACCACAACCAGCATCAAACCCAGAGAGAAGCAGATACCGCCAATCAGTTTCGCAATACCGTAGGGCATGGCGCCACTGCCCGTGGTGGCAGTAATGTAGAAAACAAACGCGATAGAAATAAATACGCCAGCAGTGATGGCTAAGAAGAAGGTGGTTAAAGGATGTTTAGTGGCTTTATAGACGCCGGCATCTTCAGCAACTTTCGCCATGGCCGCGGGTAATAATGCATTAAAAGGGTTGTCAGCTTTCACACTAACGCTCTCCTGAAATTGTCTGTAAAGATACTAACAAAGGAGTATAGGTCAGGAATTGATGTGGATCATAAATGGCAGGAAGGTACGGGATAAGCGAGGCGTTAAACTAAGGAATTTGCATGTAACAATTTGAATTATAACAACTAAAAAATTTTTAATTTATGCAAAATAAGTTTAATGAAGGGTCTTTGAAAGTGACTTAATGTTAATTCAGTTTAATCAATGAAACTGAATTGTTAATTATCAATATTCAATGTTGAGTATGACAATTTGAAGCAAAAAAAATGGCACCGGGGTTAATCAGTGCCATTCTCAACGTTAGCAAAAATATCGCGCTAAGCGCTCGTGAATATTACTTTGACCAATAGTTACGTTTTGCTGCCTGCAATTTTTCGTAGGCGGCCAGCAGGGCCTGATGAGCCGGGAAGGCTTTCAGATCCAGGTCTACCGCTTGCAGGCCGTAGAATGGCGCTTCACCGCTGATCGCTGCAGAAGCGGCATCAACGGCGTCTTCGCCATACATCCGCACAAAGGCACGATGATATTGCAGAGGATCGCGTTCTTCTTCCATGGCGAGCAACAGCAGGGTTTGCAGGCAACGGTAATAGTTGGCGCGTTCAGGGCTGAAGATTGACTGGTTGAACTCCATGGTCCATTCCGTCCAGATCAGAGCCTGATCCAAATCTCCGCCCGCCAATGCCAGCATGGCTTTCAGCTCGCCAATACGTAGGGTGTACCAGCCATTGTCTTTACCTGACGCCAGACCCAGCAGCTCACGGACGCGAGTGAAGTCGTCATGACCTTCTTCATCCAACTGCTCGATGAGGTTCAGATACGCCTCCGGTTCCCACTCACTGGCTGGCAGCGCCAGCAACGTTTCACGCAGCGGCGCGCCCATGCTGTTGTTGGCCAATAACAGGTCTTCTGCCGGATAAATATCTGACATGCCCGGTACGATGATACGGCAGGCGTAAACGCCCAGATGCTCATAATCCGCGATGTAAACCTCTTGATCTTCCGCGCGGAAGATGGCCATCAGCGTATCAAACTCTTCGTGCGTGCTGCCTGAGAAGCTCCAGTCGACGAAAGGATAATCCGCATCTTCTTTGAACATGTCCCAGGAGATTAAACCACTGGAATCGATAAAGTGGGTTTCCAGGTTGGCGTGTTCAGCCACTTCTTCATCATCGAAGGTTGGTGGGGTGAAGACATCCAGGTCTTTCAGTCCACGGCCCTGGAGCAGTTCAGTAACGGTACGTTCCAATGCCACACCAAAGTCAGGGTGTGCGCCGAATGAAGCAAAGCAAGTGCCGTTGGCCGGGTTAAACAGCACTACGCAGATAACCGGGTACTTGCCGCCCAGTGAAGCATCGTAGGAGAAGATCGGGAAACCTTCGGCTTCCAGACGTTCAATCGCCTCAATCACGCCGGGGTAGCGCTGCATCACTTCAGCAGGAATTTCTGGCAGGCTTATTGACTCAGCGATAATGCGGTTTTTAATGTGGCGCTCAAAGACTTCAGACAGGCCTTGTACACGCGCTTCATTCGCGGTGTTACCGGCAGACATGCCGTTAGAAACATACAGGTTGCCGATGATGTTCATCGGGATGTACACCGTCTGCTGGTCGGATTGACGAGTAAATGGCAGGCCGCAGATGCCACGGTCAACATTCCCTGACTGCAGGTCAATCAGATCTGAGGCGCTCAGACTATCTTCTGGATCGTAAAATTTCTGCAGACGCGCATCCAGAATCCCTGCTGGTAAACTGTCATCGTCAGTCAATGGGAACCACTTCTCATTCGGGTAGTGAACGAAATCGCCGTTGGCGATGGACTGACCGAGCCAGAAATCGGCGAAGAAGTAGTTGGTTGAGAGACGCTCAAAATATTCGCCTAACGCCGAAGCCAGTGCCGCTTTCTTACTGGCACCTTTACCATTGGTAAAGCACAGCGGGCAGTCGCGATCGCGGATATGCACAGACCAGACGTGTGGAACCGGGTTCAGCCAGGAGGCTTCTTCAATGTTGAAGCCCAGGTCCTGCAGTTTGTGCTGGAAACGTGCGATGGAGTCTTCCAGTGCGGCGTCTTTTCCTGGAATAAACGTTTGCGTCATGTTGGCGCTCTCTCAAGTCGATGGGGTGGGCGTAAAGCGCGCAATGATACGGGTTTTGCGCCTGCTTCGCTATTCAGTGGTCTAAATTTATCGCGGCATTGTCACGGCTATTTCATCGGTTGGCAGCATTCTGATTTTACTTCAGGAAACGCCCTCACAAAATTCCGTTGCTTATTGCATTTATGACATAAGCTGCGGTGGAGCCTGCTCTGGAAATGTGATCGCTATCGGATTAATGATTGCAGCCATTCGGAGGCAATGATAAAACCGATACGGTATTCATAACCGTTCGATATGACAGTGGTGAGGGGAAATGACGCAGGTTTATAATTTTAGCTCCGGCCCAGCGATGCTGCCGGTAGAAGTGCTCCGTCGTGCAGAACAAGAACTGACAAACTGGCACGGATTAGGCACCTCTGTAATGGAGATCAGCCATCGCAGTAAAGAGTTTATTGCTGTCGCTGAAGCAGCAGAACAGGATTTTCGCGATCTGCTGAAGATCCCATCGAACTACAAAGTTTTATTCTGCCATGGTGGCGCGCGCGCGCAGTTCGCGGCTATTCCAGGCAACCTGCTGGGTGATGCTAAGTCCGCAGACTATATTGATGGCGGCTACTGGGCACACAGCGCGATTAAAGAAGCTGAAAAATATTGCACCCCGAACACCATCGACGTCAAAACCACGCTTAACGGTAAACGTGCTTTATTACCAATGCGTGAATGGCAGCTCAACGATGATGCTGCCTATGTGCATTTCTGCCCGAATGAAACCATTGATGGCATCGCAATCGATGAAGAGCCTGACTTTGGTGACAAAGTGGTGGTGGCTGACCTGTCATCAACCATTATGTCTCGCCCAATCGATGTCAGCCGTTACGGTGTGATCTACGCAGGCGCACAGAAAAACATCGGTCCAGCGGGATTGACGCTGGTGGTGGTGCGTGAAGATCTGCTGGGCAAAGCACAAAGTTATGTGCCGTCTATCCTTGATTACAAGGTGCTGGCTGAAAACGAATCCATGTTCAACACGCCGCCGACTTTTGCCTGGTACCTCTCTGGCCTGGTATTCAAATGGCTGAAAGAGAAGGGCGGTGTTGCTGAGATGGATAAGGTCAATCAGGCGAAAGCAGACCTGCTCTATGGCGTCATCGATAACAGCAGCTTCTACCGTAACGATGTTGCTGCTGCGAACCGTTCACGTATGAACGTGCCGTTCCAGCTGGCTGATGCCGCGCTGGATAAAGTGTTTCTGGACGAGTCTCTGCAGGCAGGCCTGCATGCACTGAAAGGACACCGCGTGGTTGGCGGTATGCGTGCATCGATCTACAATGCGATGCCGCTGGAAGGGGTGAAAGCCCTGACTGAGTTCATGATCGACTTCGAACGTCGTCACGGCTAATTACTCATCATAGGCCAGCCTGGCTGGCCACTGGCCCCGTTACATAACGGGGTTTTGTCTTTTCTGGAGATTTGGTTTCACATGCAGGACTCCCTGACTCTACAACCGATTGCTCGCGTTGATGGCACGGTAAACTTACCGGGTTCAAAAAGCGTTTCTAACCGCGCATTATTACTGGCCGCGCTGGCAAAGGGCACGACTCGCCTGACCAATTTGCTGGACAGCGATGACGTTAAACACATGCTGAATGCGCTGAAGGCGCTGGGCGTCAATTACACGCTCTCTGCCGATCGTACCGTGTGCGAAGTGGTGGGAAATGCAGGTCCGCTGCACAGTGACCAGGCCCTGGAACTCTTTCTGGGCAACGCCGGCACGGCGATGCGTCCGCTGGCTGCCGCACTGTGCCTGGGTCAACAGTCGATTGTGCTGACTGGCGAACCCCGCATGAAAGAGCGCCCAATTGGTCATCTGGTGGATGCGTTGCGTCAGGGCGGAGCTAATATTGATTACCTGGAGCAGACGGATTATCCACCGCTGCGTCTGAACGGCGGGTTTGTGGGTGGTGAAGTCAGTGTGGATGGCAGTGTTTCCAGCCAGTTCCTGACGGCGCTCCTGATGACCGCTCCGCTGGCACCGAAAGACACTGTAATTACCATCAAAGGTGATTTGGTCTCCAAGCCGTACATTGATATCACTCTGCACCTGATGCGTTGCTTTGGTGTTGACGTTGATAACCAGAATTACCAGCGCTTCGTGGTGAAAGGCCAGCAGCAGTATCAATCTCCAGGCGATTATCTGGTGGAGGGCGATGCCTCATCTGCCTCTTATTTCCTCGCCGCCGCTGCCATTAAAGGTGGAACGGTTCGCGTAACCGGGATTGGCCGTAATAGCGTTCAGGGCGACATCCGTTTTGCCGATGTGCTGGAAAAAATGGGCGCGGTGATCGAGTGGGGTGATGACTATATTGCCTGCACACGAGGTTCTCTCTCCGCGATTGATATGGACATGAACCATATTCCTGATGCGGCGATGACCATTGCCACCACGGCGTTGTTCGCGGAAGGCACTACCTTGATGCGTAACATTTATAACTGGCGCGTGAAAGAGACCGACCGTTTAGCGGCGATGGCGACCGAATTGCGCAAAGTGGGTGCGGAAGTAGAAGAAGGTCACGATTTCATTCGTGTCACTCCACCGGCTCAGCTTCAGCATGCGGATATTGGCACTTATAACGATCACCGTATGGCGATGTGCTTTGCGCTGGTGGCGTTATCGGACACGCCTGTCACCATTCTTGATCCCGGCTGCACGGCGAAAACGTTCCCGGATTACTTCCAGCAGTTGGCGAAAATCAGCCAGACCTCTTAATCACGCTACCCGGTACGCTTGTGCCGGGTTTCCTCGCTCTCTTCTGGTCTTGTTGGGCGGAAATTCTTCTGAATCTGTCGAAATTTCTGGCGCTGTCTACGCTAAAGGGTAACTAACCTGACGCGGGCAGCGTATAATGCCGCGCATTCAAACAGCCAAGAAGGCTGATAATAAGCACGCAGCAACAGGAGAGAACAATGACGGCAATCGCCCCGGTAATTACCATTGATGGCCCAAGTGGCGCAGGTAAAGGGACCTTGTGTAAAGCGATGGCGGAGTCATTGCAGTGGCATTTGCTGGATTCTGGTGCCATTTATCGCGTACTCGCATTGGCTGCACTTCACCATCAGGTGGATATTGAATCCGAAGAAGCATTAGTGCCTATGGCGGCTCACCTCGACGTGCGTTTCTTGTCTGTTGAAGGCGAAATGCAGGTCATTTTGGAAGGTGAGGATGTGACCGGTGAAATCCGTACGCAGGAAGTGAGCAATACGGCTTCGCGGGTTGCTGCTTTCCCACGCGTGCGTGAAGCGCTGCTGCGTCGCCAGCGAGCATTCCGTGAAGAGCCGGGCTTGATTGCGGATGGCCGCGATATGGGCACCGTAGTATTCCCCGATGCACCGGTAAAAATCTTCCTGGATGCAAGTTCGGAAGAGCGTGCTCACCGTCGTATGCTACAGTTGCAGGAGAAGGGCTTTAATGTTAACTTTGATCGCCTTTTATCCGAGATAAAGGAACGCGACGACCGCGATCGTAATCGTGCAATTGCGCCTTTAGTGCCTGCCGCTGATGCTCTGGTGCTGGATTCAACCAGTATGTCCATTGAGCAAGTGATTGAAAAGGCACTTGATTATGCCCGCCAAAAGCTGGGCATTTAATCTATTCGGTAACTGAATTGTAGTAACCCTGTACCACGGATCCGGTGCTGGGCATGTGAAACAACCCCATCCGACAATGACGTCAGGTGGACGTTAAATTGAAGAATCCTAAGATTATCAATATGACTGAATCTTTTGCTCAACTATTTGAAGAATCACTGAAAGAAATCGAAACCCGTCCGGGTTCCATCGTTCGTGGCGTTGTTGTCTCTATCGACAAAGACGTAGTCCTGGTTGATGCGGGTCTGAAATCTGAGTCTGCAATTCCTGCAGAGCAGTTCAAGAACGCAGCCGGCGAACTGGAAATCCAGGTTGGCGACGAAGTTGACGTTGCGCTTGACGCAGTTGAAGACGGCTTCGGTGAAACCCTGCTGTCCCGTGAGAAAGCTAAGCGTCACGAAGCTTGGATCACGCTGGAAAAAGCTTACGAAGAAGCTGAAACTGTTACCGGTGTTATCAACGGCAAAGTTAAAGGTGGCTTCACAGTTGAGCTGAACGGTATTCGTGCGTTCCTGCCAGGTTCACTGGTTGACGTTCGTCCGGTTCGCGATACTCTGCACCTGGAAGGCAAAGAGCTTGAGTTCAAAGTGATCAAGCTTGATCAGAAACGTAACAACGTGGTGGTTTCTCGCCGCGCAGTTATCGAATCTGAAAACAGCGCTGAACGCGATCAGCTGCTGGAAAACCTGCAGGAAGGCATGGAAGTTAAAGGTATCGTTAAGAACCTCACTGACTACGGCGCATTCGTGGACCTGGGTGGCGTTGACGGCCTGCTGCACATCACCGATATGGCCTGGAAACGCGTTAAGCATCCAAGCGAAATCGTCAACGTGGGCGACGAAATCACTGTTAAAGTGCTGAAGTTCGACCGCGAGCGTACTCGTGTATCCCTCGGCCTGAAACAGCTGGGCGAAGATCCATGGGTTGCTATCGCTAAGCGTTACCCAGAAGGCACCAAGCTGACTGGCCGTGTAACCAACCTGACCGACTACGGCTGCTTCGTTGAAATCGAAGAAGGCGTTGAAGGCCTGGTACACGTTTCTGAAATGGACTGGACCAACAAAAACATTCACCCATCTAAAGTTGTTAACGTGGGCGACGTTGTTGAAGTTATGGTTCTGGACATCGACGAAGAACGTCGTCGTATCTCCCTGGGTCTGAAGCAGTGCAAAAACAACCCATGGCAGCAGTTCGCTGAGACCCACAACAAAGGCGATCGCGTTGAAGGTAAAATCAAGTCAATCACTGACTTCGGTATCTTCATCGGCCTGGACGGTGGCATCGACGGTCTGGTTCACCTGTCAGACATCTCCTGGAACGCGACTGGCGAAGAAGCCGTTCGTGAGTACAAAAAAGGCGACGAAATCGCTGCAGTTGTACTGCAGGTTGATGCAGAGCGCGAGCGCATCTCTCTGGGCGTGAAGCAGTTGGCTGAAGATCCATTCAACAACTACATCACTCTGAACAAGAAAGGCGCTATCGTTAACGGTAAAGTGACTGCAGTAGACGCTAAAGGTGCTACAGTTGAATTGGCTGATGGCGTTGAAGGTTACCTGCGCGCTTCAGAAGCTTCACTGGACCGTATCGAAGACGCAACTCTGGTTCTGAGTGTTGGTGACGACGTTGAAGCTAAATTCACCGGCGTTGACCGTAAGAACCGCGTTGTAAGCCTGTCTGTTCGTGCTAAAGACCAGGCTGATGAGAAAGAAGCAATCAACACTGTTAACACCAAACAGGAAGAAAGCAACTTCTCTAGCGCTATGGCTGAAGCGTTCAAAGCGGCTAAAGGCGAGTAATCGACCCGAGGCACCGGACGATGAAAATCGTCCGGTTTCGGTAAAAGCTGTCATACCTTTCCCATTAAGGATTAACCGGAGGTTACATGACCAAGTCAGAACTTATTGAAAGACTTGCTGGACAGCATACTCATATTCCGGCGAAAGTCGTTGAGGATGCAGTTAAAGAGATGCTCGAGCACATGGCCACCACGTTGGCACAGGGCGAGCGCATTGAAATCCGGGGATTCGGCAGCTTTTCTTTGCACTACCGCGCACCGCGCACTGGTCGTAACCCGAAAACGGGTGACAAAGTGGATCTGGAAGGTAAATACGTTCCCCACTTCAAGCCGGGCAAAGAATTGCGTGACCGTGCAAATATCTACGGCTAAGCCGTTACCGAACGATAAAGCGACACCTCTGGGTGTCGTTTTTTTTTGCTCTAAATTCATTGTTGTGAATCTGATTCCTAAACCCACATCAACAATGAAAGCCACTTCGATTTTTTGGCATCCGCAATCCAGCTCTCACCATTCTTGAAAGCTATTCCTGCCAATTGCACGCAAACTGGTGCCCATTGCGGGAGAAAAGTGATGCGTATAACAGGGATTGCAGTAGCCAGAATCATGATCCTGGCGGCGCTACCATTGGGTTTGTTACCTCAAATACCGACCATGGAAATGATCGCTGTGATGGTGCTACTAGCACTTATAGTGGCATCCCTGCCTTGGGCTGGGCTGCGTCTTATTGGCATGGGTATCCTGCTTCTGGCGTGGGCGCTACTGGAAGCGAGACAGATGCTGAATGTGATTGACCAGCTTTCAATCGCGCCAGCCGAAGTGACGCTGCGTATTGTTGATGTGAAGGAAAATCAACAGCAATTTAAAGCCCAAATTATCCGTGTGGGTGAGCGATATCAGTTCCCGCCGTTGTTTGTCAGTATCAATGCGGAGCCAGGTGTATCGGGATATTGTGCAGGGCAGCGCTGGAAAATGACCTTACGCTTGCGTGCAGTGCATGGTCGCTTGAATGAAGGCGGGTTTGATGCGCAACGTTTTGCGCTGGCAAACCATACGCCTTTGCAGGGGAGAATCATTAACCAGCTGGCGGAATCGGTAGATTGTAATTTGCGAACGCAGGTTATGCGCCATCATCAACCTCTTTTTGAACACCTGCAACAACCTGCCATTTTGCAGGCGCTGGCTTTTGGTGAACGTGAGAGCATGACCAAAACTCAGCGACAATTATTACGTGAGACCGGAACCGCACACTTAATGGCGATTTCCGGTATGCATATTGCGCTAGCGGCCAGCGTTGGCTGGATGATAGTACGTGGCTTGCAGCTGCTGCAGCCTGCGCACACCATCGGTTATCTGCTGCCGCTGATGGGGAGCATCATTACCGCGACAATTTACTGCTGGCTGTCGGGCAGCCATGCCCCAGCACAGCGCGCGCTGGTCGCGCTACTGCTGTGGACGACGATAAGAATCGCCGGCTGGCAGTTAACAGGCTGGCAGATTTGGACACTTTGCATGGGTGTACTGCTTTGGCTTGATCCCCTCACCGTCTTATCTGAAAGCTTTTGGCTCTCTGCTCTTGCCGTCGCCATGTTAATCATCTGGTTCCAGTGGTTTGCCTTGCCGGATCGATACCGTCAGGCCAGGCGCTGGCTGCCGCTGAGATTGCTGCACTTACAACTCGGCATGATGATACTGATGGCTCCTCTGCAGATATTTTTATTTCAGGGAATCAGCCTGAGTGCACTGGTCGCTAACCTCATCGCGGTGCCGGTGGTATCGCTTTTCACCGTTCCATTGATACTGCTGGCGCTTTTACTGCCCATACAACCCATCGCTTCGGTACTGTGGCGGTTGGCGGATTTTTCTGTCAATCAGGTGATGCAGGGCCTGGCATACTTGCCAGCAGGATGGTGGCCGTTAAATGATGCTTTGCCCGCAGTGGCCCTGCTATGGGGCGGTTTATTTATGTGGCGCAGTGGTTTGCTGAATAACACGCTGATGCTTTGCTGCGGCTGCGCACTGGCATTTCTGTTATGGCGTCATCAGTCTGAACAAGATGACTGGCAGATTGATGTGCTAGATGTGGGCCATGGTCTGGCGATCGCTATTTCACAAGGTAATGAAGTGGTGTTGTACGATGCGGGTCCACGCTGGAATGAAGATGATGCGGGCGCGCGCGTGATACTGCCATGGTTACTGTATAAGGGACGACAGCTAAACACGGTGGTGGTAAGTCATAAGCATCTGGATCATCGGGGTGGGCTGAATTCACTGCATCAGGCCAATCCCAATATGATGATCCGCAGTGCATTGGGTGAAGCGGGACATTTACCCTGTCAGCGAGGAGAGCAGTGGCAATGGGGCAAACTGACCTTTACGGCACTCTGGCCGCCCGCAGGGAATACGCAAGGGCAAAATAATGACTCTTGTGTCGTACGCGTAGACGATGGAGCGGTCAGCCTGCTGCTCACCGGGGATATTGAGTTAGAAGCAGAAAGAAAACTGGTGGCATTAGAGAAAACCCAGCTCACCAGCACGTTAATGCAGGTCCCTCATCATGGTAGCCGAACCTCTTCGGGGCCATTACTGTTACGTAGTGTTGCAGGAAAGGGCGCGGTGGCATCGGTGGCGCGCTATAACGCCTGGCGCATGCCAGCCGCCGCCGTGGTGGAACGCTATCGCCAACAGGGCTATATCTGGTATGACACGGCACAATCCGGGCAGGTCCACATTGGTATTCGGCAGGGTGAATGGCTGATTAAGGGATTGAGGGAGCAAATAAAACCTCGCTGGTATCATCAGTGGTTTGGCGTCAAACGTGAATCCAGGTAGAATGAGCGGCTATTTCAAACAGCGTGAATAAATAATGCATCAAGACAAAGATCTCTCAACGTGGCAGACGTTCCGCCGACTCTGGCCGATGATTGCGCCGCACAAAGCAGGACTGTTTGTGTCTGCGGTGGCGCTGATTCTCAATGCGGCCGGCGATACCTTAATGCTGTCGCTGTTGAAACCTTTACTGGATGATGGCTTCGGCAAGGCCGACCGCTCCGTCATGCTTTGGATGCCACTGGTGGTGATTGGCCTGATGCTGGTGCGTGGCGTGACCAGCTACATCTCCAGTTACTGCATCTCATGGGTATCGGGCAACGTGGTCATGAATATGCGTCGCCGCTTGTTTGGCCACATGATGGGCATGCCGGTTGCGTTCTTTGACCAGCAATCAACCGGCACATTGCTGTCACGCATCACTTATGATTCCGAGCAGGTTGCTTCGTCCTCTTCCAGTGCACTGGTGACGGTCGTACGTGAAGGCGCCTCGATCATCGGCCTGTTTATCATGATGTTCTACTACAGCTGGCAGCTGTCATTAATTTTGATTGTCCTTGCGCCAATTGTTTCGTTTGCGATTCGCACAGTGTCCAAACGCTTCCGCAGCATCAGTAAAAACATGCAGAACACCATGGGACAAGTCACCACCAGTGCTGAACAGATGCTGAAAGGGCACAAAGAGGTGCTGATCTTTGGTGGTCAGGATGTTGAAGCACAGCGTTTCTCCCTGGTGAGCAACAAAATGCGCCAGCAGGGCATGAAATTGGTTTCGGCATCCTCCATTTCCGATCCGGTCATTCAACTGATTGCTTCTCTGGCACTGGCATTTGTGCTCTACGCCGCCAGTTTCCCCAGCGTGATGGAAACCCTCACCGCCGGTACCATCACCGTGGTGTTCTCATCAATGATCGCACTGATGCGCCCACTGAAGTCGCTGACCAACGTTAATGCCCAGTTCCAGCGCGGCATGGCGGCTTGTCAGACACTGTTCTCGATTCTGGATAGCGAGCAGGAAATCGATAACGGTAAACGTGAAATCACACGTGCCAAAGGTGATGTGGAATTCCGCAATGTGACCTTTACCTACCCTGGCCGTGAAGTCCCTGCGCTGCGTGATATCAATCTGTCACTGCCCGAGGGCAAAACCGTGGCATTGGTAGGACGCTCAGGATCGGGTAAATCGACCATGGCGAGCCTGTTGACTCGTTTCTACGATATCGACTCCGGTGAAATTCTGCTGGATGGCCACGATCTGCGTGAATACACCCTGCGTTCGCTGCGTAATCAGGTGGCGCTGGTTTCCCAGAATGTCCATCTGTTCAATGACACCATTGCCAATAACATCGCTTATGCACGTAATGGTGAATACACCCGCGAGCAGATTGAACAAGCGGCCACCATGGCGCATGCCATGGACTTCATTAAGAAGATGGATAACGGTCTGGATACCGTGATTGGTGAAAACGGCGTGTTGCTGTCAGGTGGCCAGCGTCAACGTATCGCCATCGCGCGCGCATTGCTGCGTGATTGCCCGATTCTGATCCTTGATGAAGCGACCTCAGCACTGGATACCGAATCCGAGCGCGCGATTCAGGCCGCACTGGATGAGCTGCAGAAAAACCGTACTTCGCTAGTGATTGCGCATCGCCTGTCGACCATCGAAAAAGCCGATGAAATCGTGGTCGTTGAGGATGGTCGTATCGTTGAACGCGGTACGCACAGCGTGTTGCTGGCCGAAAAGGGTGCCTATGCACAGCTTCACAAACTGCAGTTTGGTCAATGATTGAACGCATCTGGAGCGGGCGCTCGCCACTGTGGCTGCTATTGTGGCCACTGAGTTTGCTGTATGGCGCAATCAGCAGTTTGATACGCCTCAGCTATCAGCGTGGTTGGCGTAAAAGCTGGCGTGCGCCTTGTCCGGTGATTGTGGTAGGTAATCTGACGGCTGGCGGCAACGGTAAAACCCCGGTGGTAATCTGGCTGGTTCAGGCGCTGCAACAGCGTGGTCTGCGCGTTGGCGTTGTCTCACGCGGCTATGGTGGAAAGGCTGAGCGTTATCCACTGCTGGTGACGGCCGAAACCCCGACTTCACAAGCCGGCGACGAGCCGGTATTAATCGCGCAGCGTACTCAGGTGCCGGTAGCCGTCGCGCCTCAACGCCGTATGGCGGTAGAAGGACTGCTGGCCACACAGGAACTGGATGTGATTATTACCGACGACGGGCTGCAACACTACGCGTTGCAGCGCGATCGTGAAATTGTGGTAGTGGATGGTGTCCGTCGCTTCGGTAATGGCTGGTGGCTGCCCGCAGGTCCGATGCGTGAGCGCGCATCCCGGCTGCAAAGCGTCAATGCCATCATCGTCAATGGTGGAGAGGCGCAAGCTGGTGAGATCGCCATGACGTTGCGGCCCGGTAAGGCGATCAATCTGGTGAACGGTGAGACAGCCAACCTCGATCAATTGCCAGAAACGGTGGCGATGGCCGGTATTGGACATCCGCCGCGGTTCTTCAAAACGTTGCAACAGCACGGTATCCAGCCGGTGGCAGAAATCGCGTTTGCCGATCACCATGCTTATAGCGAAGAAGAGTTACAGCGTTTGACGCAGACTCATCAATGCCTGCTGATGACCGAAAAAGACGCAGTGAAATGCCGTAGTTTTGCACGTGACAACTGGTGGTATCTACCGGTTGATGCCGATCTGTCGGGGGCGTCCCTGGATGCTTTACTCGCCGATGTGACCCAACTCTGCACGACTGCGCGCGACACCCGTTCGCGCTAAACCTGCTCAAAGGGAAGCGAGTCATGACCACAACATCGTCCCTTTCGCTACAAACCGCTCGTCACTTACATCTGGCTGCTCAGGGGCTGTTACGCCCACCGAGCCGCCGGGCACGCTTTGCCGATATCCATGCCTGCGTGCGGCAGATGTCATTACTGCAAATCGACACCATCAATGTCGTCGCCCGTAGCCCTTATCTGGTGCTGTTCAGCCGCCTTGGCGCCTATCCTACACAGTGGCTGGAAGAGACATTGGCCTCCGGCGCGCTGTTTGAGTACTGGGCGCACGAGGCCTGTTTTATTCCCTTTGAAGATTACCCGCTGTTGCGTCATCGCATGCTGGAACCGCAGCGGCTGGGGTGGAAATATAACGAGCAGTGGGTAAATGAACATCAGCAGGAAATCGCTGCCTTACTCAATCACATCGCCGAAAATGGCCCGGTACGCGCGGCTGATTTTGCCAGTGATAAGCACACCAAACCCGGCTGGTGGGCCTGGAAACCCCACAAGCGGCATCTGGAAAACCTGTTCAGCGCGGGTGAGTTGATGGTGGTCGAACGCCGTAACTTCCAGCGGGTGTACGATCTGCGCACGCGAGTGATGCCTGATTGGGATGATGAACAACATGCACTCAATGAAGCGGAAGCGGTACAAGCGATGCTGGGGCACAGTGCCCGCAGTCTGGGGATTTTTCGCGCCAGTTGGCTGGCCGATTACTACCGACTGAAGCGTGCGCCATTACAGGCCTGGATTAAGGATGCCGAAACCCAGAGCGATATCGTGCGCGTTGAAGTGGAACAGCTCGGGGAGATGTGGCTGCATACCAGCTTATTACCGCTGTTGGAAAAAATGCCTACTGCCACCCACACGGCTCTGTTGTCACCGTTCGACCCGGTGGTATGGGATCGTCGGCGTGCACTCGAGTTGTTCAACTTTGATTACCGCATTGAGTGCTATACCCCGGCGGAGAAGCGCGTCTATGGTTACTTTGTTCTGCCGGTGTTACACCGAGGTGCACTCAAAGCGCGTATTGATGCAAAGATGGATCGTCAGGCGCAGCAACTGATCATTCGTGCATTCTGGCTTGAGCCGGGCGTGCGCGTCTCGCAAGCCTTCCTGACCGATGTGCAAAAAGCGATCAACCGCTTTGCGCAGTGGCAGGGTGCCAGCGAGGTCATCGTTGAAAATGCGCCTGCCGAACTGCTTGCTGCCTGGACGCCTCGCTGGGTCATCAACGACTAACTTCATCACAATAATGCCGAGTCCAGCGCGCTACCCTTTGGGTGCGCTATGGTATGCTAAGCGCCTGACAAATCGGTGCTGAAAGGAGAAAATTATGGATCACCGTTTACTTGAGATTGTTGCCTGTCCGGTTTGCAACGGAAAACTGTATTTCAACAAAGAGCAGCAGGAGCTGATTTGTAAACCAGACGGCCTGGCTTACCCGGTGCGCGACGGCATTCCGGTATTGCTCGAAGTGGAAGCGCGTACGCTGTCTGTTGAAGAGATCCATCCATGAGTTTCGTCGCCATCATTCCGGCGCGTTATGCATCAACGCGCCTGCCCGGCAAACCGCTGGTGGATATTCACGGTAAACCGATGGTGATACACGTGATGGAGCGCGCACGCGAGTCGGGCGCCGATCGCGTAATTGTGGCGACCGATCACCCCGAGGTTGCTGCAGCGGTAACCGCTGCCGGTGGCGAAGTGTGCATGACGCGCGCGGATCACCAGTCGGGCACCGAGCGCCTGGCAGAAGTGATTGAGAAATATCAGTTTGCCGATGACACCATTATCGTCAACGTGCAGGGCGACGAGCCGATGATTCCGGCAGAAATCGTGCGTCAGGTCGCCGATAATCTGGCGCAGGCTGATGCAGGGATGGCGACATTAGCCGTGCCGATTACCGACGCTGAAGAAGCGTTTAACCCCAATGCGGTTAAAGTGGTGATGGACGCGAAAGGCTATGCGCTTTATTTCTCACGCGCCACCATTCCGTGGGATCGCGAGCGCTATGCGAAATCGCGCGAACAGATTGGTGACACTTTGCTGCGTCACATTGGCATCTACGCCTATCGCGCTGGCTTTATCCGTCGTTACATTGCGTGGGAACCTTGCCCGTTAGAGCACATTGAATTGCTGGAGCAGTTGCGCGTGCTGTGGTACGGCGAGAAGATTCACGTTGCCGTAGCGCAAACCGTGCCAAGTGTTGGCGTGGACACACCAGAGGATCTGGTCCGTGTTCGTGCGGCCATGCAGGGTTAACGCCTGACCGGCCGGCCGCTCGCGCTGGCCATAAAGTTTGATCTGGCGCTAAGTTTCGCGCCACCATGACCTCCAGGATAGTGAAGTCAATTGACTGCGGAGGATAACGCATGGAACAGCTCCGTTCAGAACTGGCGTTGATACTGGGTGAAGGTATCAGCCGCCTCGAAACCATTAGTGAACAGGCGCAGTCGCGGCTGTACGCACTCTATGACAACGACGGTAAACCGATGCCGCTGGTGGCGAAGTATTTTCGTCATCAAGGCCGTGCGGCGCTGGAAGCCAAAAAACTCACCATGTTGGGCCATGATGGACTGGTCACAGTACCTGCGGTTTTTGGCCTGGTGCTGAGTCAGCAGCCGCCGGTACATGAAATGCTACTGATGGCGCGATTCAATGGCGTCTCCGCCGAAGCGCCAGCGCGCACCGCCGTGCGCTGGGAGCAACTGTGTGAGCAAATTGTCGAGGGTGTACTCGGCTGGCACCGTATCGACAGCCACGGATTAGTGGGGAGGGTTGATAGTGTCCAGGAAAATAACTGGCCAGCCTGGTATCGCCAGCGCATCGAGGTGCTGTGGGCCACGCTGGGCTATCTGTCACCGCCATTTTTCACATTGGAAGATCGTCAGATCCTATACCGCAGCCGACAGCAGTTAACTAATCTCTTCAAAGACTTCGACGATCCCTGCGTGCTGATGCACGGCAACCTGCGTTTATCCAGCATGCTGAAAGATGCACGCAGTGACCAACTGGTAGCGATGATGCAGCCAGGCAATATTCTCTGGGCTCCGCGTGAGTATGAATTAATCCGGCTGGCAGATAGCGGGGCTGAAGCCTCACTGCTGCAGCATTACCTGCAACGCGCGCCGGTTTCTGAAGGCTTTATCTGGCGGCGCTGGCTGTATCAGCTATGGGATTGTGTCGATACGTTGGTAAGCAGCGGACAGTTTGACCGTCCGCGCTTTGATCATGCCCGCGAGCAGTTACTTCCCTGGCTCGGATGACAGCAAATCATCGCCACGCAGCCGTTGCCAAATCTGGCCCAGGGTTTCATAAATCGCACGTTCACTGTGACCCAGCCACATTGGCGATGGCAACATGCGGTCCCAGGCGCTGATTGGCGAGGTAATCGCGAGCTGATTGGCCGGTGCGGCGATGGGGTTCAGACCTGCGCTCAGGAAGAAATGCATCGCACGTGGCAAGTGGTTCGCCGATGAGACCAGCAGGAAAGGGTGATTGCCGATAGTTTGTTTGACGGCCAGCGCTTCTTCGCCCGTATCATGTGGTTGGTCCAGCGTGATAATCGCCGAACGTGGCACTCCCAGACTTTCGGCTACCTCTGCCGCCACGCTGGCGTTGCTGCGGGGGTTGTATCCAGCAGCAGCGCCAGTGAAAATCATTTTGGCTTGTGGATTCCGACGCCATTGGCGCACACCTTCTGTTACGCGCGGCAGGCTGTTGTTGAGCAAATTAGAACTTGGTGCCCAATTCGGATTGAAGGTGTAGCCACCGCCCAGCACGACGATATAATCCACCGGTTCGCTACCGTTCCAGGTTGGATAATGCTGTTCGATGGGGCGCAACATACGATCGGCAACGGGTTGCAAGCTGAGCAATAAAAGCAGCAACCAGCTAATAGAGATCAGAATTTTGCCGCCTTTTTGCCAACGGCTAAACCAGAGAAGTAAAAGTCCTACCGCCATGAGCAACAACAGCAGTGGTAAAGGTAATAACATCGCGCCAATCCATTTCTTTAAGGCAAAAAACATCGAAATTTGCTCCTTTTGTCCGAAAAAACAGCAGCCAGACAGTTACTGTGGCGTGAAAGGTTCATTCTTGTTGAGCCTGTGACAAAATAGCACAAGTTGAATGCAGCACAGTGGAGCCATCATCATGCAGGATCGTAACTTTGACGATCTGGCGGACAAATTTTCGCAGAACATTTATGGCACCCGCAAAGGGCAGGTACGGCAGGCGATCCTGTGGGACGAACTGGATGCGCTGTTACCGACACTGCCTGAAGGCGCACTGTCAGTGCTGGATGCCGGCGGTGGCGTAGGACAAATCTCCTGTGGATTAGCGGCACGTGGCCATCAGGTGCTGTTGTGCGATCTCTCCGCGGAGATGTTAAAGCTGGCTGAAGCGCATGCGCACACCGAGGGTGTGAGCCACAACATGCAATTCAAACAAATTAGCGCGCAGCAGGTGGGCGAACATTTGGATCAGCCGGTTGATCTGGTATTGTTTCACGCTGTGCTGGAGTGGGTGGCAGAACCGGAAGCGGTGCTGCGTGCCTTGTGGCACACGCTGAAGCCCGGTGGCGTGCTGTCGTTGATGTTTTACAATGCGCATGCCCTGACGTTCCGCACCCTGCAACTCGGCAATTTCGGCTATCTGCGTGCCAATATGACTAAACGCAAAAAGCGTACGCTGTCACCGGATTTCCCGCGCGATCCTCAGGACGTCAATCGCTGGTTAAGTGATGCGGGCTTTGAGATTGAACAGCGTGCAGGCATTCGCGTGTTTTGTGATTACATGAAACCGCCACCGCCCGGCGTCGTCAAAAGCGTTGAAGAGATTATTGAGATGGAACGGCGCTACTGTCGTCAGGAGCCCTTTTTAAGTTTAGGGCGCTATATCCACGTGACCGCGCGCAAACCCAGGTAGAAGGATCAACTATGAGCGAATTTTCCCAGACGGTCCCCGAATTGGTGGCATGGGCGCGCAAGAATGACTTTTCACTTGCGTTGCCGGTAGAACGTCTGGCCTTTTTGCTGGCTATCGCCACCTTAAACGGTGAGCGCATGGACGGTGAAATGAGTGAAGGTGAACTGATCGATGCGTTTCGTCACGTCAGCAAAGCCTTTGAGCAAACCCATGAAACCGTGCAGGTGCGTGCCAACAACGCCATCAATGACATGGTGCGTCAGCGTCTGCTCAATCGCTTTACCAGTGAGCTCACTGAAGGCCACGCGATTTACCGCCTGACGCCGCTGGCCATCGGCATTACCGATTACTACATTCGCCAGCGCGAATTTTCCACGCTGCGCCTGTCAATGCAGCTGTCGATTGTGGCGCAGGAACTGAAGCGCGCTGCGGATGCCGCTGAAGAAGACGGTGATGAATTCCACTGGCATCGCAATGTCTTTGCCCCGCTGAAATATTCCGTGGCCGAGATTTTTGACAGCATCGACATGACGCAACGTCTGATGGATGAGCAGCAACAAGCGGTGAAAACCGATATTGCGGACCTGCTCAACAAAGACTGGCGTGCCGCGATTTCAAGCTGTGAACTGCTGCTGTCCGAAACCTCCGGCACACTGCGTGAACTGCAGGATACGCTGGAAGCGGCGGGTGACAAATTGCAGGCCAATCTGTTGCGCATTCAGGATGCTACGCTGAGCAGCCCGGATTTGGGCTTTGTCGATAAGCTGGTGTTTGACCTGCAAAATAAGCTGGACCGCATCATCAGTTGGGGGCAGCAGGCCATCGATTTGTGGATTGGCTACGACCGCCACGTACATAAATTTATCCGTACCGCTATCGACATGGATAAGAACCGCGTCTTCGCACAACGTTTACGCCTGTCGGTGCAGAACTACTTCGACCAGCCTTGGGCATTGACCTACGCGAATGCCGACCGTCTTTACGATATGCGCGATGAAGAGATGACGCTGCGTAATGACGAGGTGATGGGCGAACTGCCGCCAGAGATGGAGTACGAAGAGTTTAACGAGATTCGTGAGCAGCTTGCCGCGATGATCGAAGAAGCATTGCAGATTTATAAGCTGGAGCAAAAGCCGCTCCATCTCGCTACGGTGATGCGCGATTACCTGGCGCAATACCCGCGTGCGCGCCACTTTGATTTGGCGCGTATCGTCATCGATCAGGCAGTACGCCTCGGTGTCGCCGAAGCTGATTTAGCCGGTCTGCCGGCAGAATGGCAGACTATTAATGATTACGGAGCCAAGGTGCAGGCACATGTCATCGACAAATATTGAACAAGTGATGCCAGTTAAACTGGCGTTGGCACTGGCAAACCCGATTTTCCCGGCGCTCGATAGCCAGTTACGCGCGGGACGCCACATTGGTATTGAAGAGCTGGATAATCACGCTTTTCTGATGGATTACCAGGAGTACCTGGAAGAGTTTTATGCGCGCTACAACGTTGAGTTGATGCGCGCGCCGGAAGGTTTCTTCTATCTTCGTCCACGTTCAACGACGCTGATTCCACGCTCGGTGCTGTCCGAGCTGGATATGATGGTCGGTAAGATCCTGTGTTACCTCTACCTCAGCCCGGAGCGTCTGGCCAATGAGGGGATTTTCACCCAGCAGGAGCTGTATGACGAACTGCTATCACTGGCGGATGAGAGCAAACTGCTCAAGCTGGTAAACCAGCGTTCGACCGGTTCTGACCTGGATCGTGCCAAGCTGCAGGAAAAAATGCGTGCTTCGATCAGCCGCCTGCGCCGCTTAGGTATGGTGTGGTACATGGGCAACGACAGCAGCAAGTTCCGCATCATGGAGTCGGTGTTCCGCTTTGGTGCGGATGTGCGCAGCGGTGACGATGCGCGTGAAGCCCAGTTGCGTCTGATCCGCGACGGCGAAGCCATGACGCTGGAGAACAAAGCCGCGGCCAACGAGAGTGATGATGCAGATAACGACAATGACGTTGAAAGCGATGCGAATGATAACGCGGAGGATGAACAGGAATGATTGAACGCGGTAAGTTTCGTTCGCTAACGCTGATCAACTGGAACGGCTTCTTTGCTCGTACCTTTGATCTCGATGAGCTGGTGACCACGCTCTCCGGCGGTAACGGTGCGGGTAAATCCACCACCATGGCGGCTTTTGTCACGGCGCTGATCCCCGACCTCACCTTGCTGCATTTCCGTAACACCACCGAAGCAGGGGCCACCTCTGGCTCCCGCGATAAAGGTCTGCACGGTAAACTGCGCGCGGGTGTCTGTTATGCGGTGCTGGATGTGGTCAATTCGCGCCATCAGCGCGTGGTGGTCGGCGTGCGTCTGCAACAGGTTGCTGGACGCGATAAAAAAGTCGATATCAAACCCTTCAGTATTCATGGCCTGCCGACCGATTCGCAGCCGACCGATATGCTGACCGAAATCCTTAACAGCCGCCAGGCGCGCGTATTACCGCTGGCGGAAGTGAAAGAACGCGTTGAAGCGCAGGAAGGCGTGCAGTTCCGTCAGTACAACTCGGTCACGGATTACCACGCCGTCCTGTTCGAGCTGGGCGTGGTGCCGCGTCGTCTGCGCACCGCGAGCGACCGCAGTAAGTTCTATCGTCTGATTGAAGCCTCGCTGTACGGCGGTATCTCCAGCGCGATTACCCGTTCACTGCGTGATTATCTGTTGCCAGAAAATGGTGGTGTGCGCAAAGCTTTCCAGGATATGGAAGCCGCGCTGCGTGAAAACCGCATGACGCTGGAAGCGATTCGCGTTACGCAGTCCGATCGCGACCTGTTTAAGCATTTGATCTCTGAAGCCACCAGCTATGTGTCGGCAGATTATATGCGTCACGCCAACGAGCGCCGTATTCACCTCGATGGGGCACTGCAACTGCGCAATGAGCTGTTTACCAGCCGTAACCAGTTGGCTTCTGAACAGTATCGTCACATCGAAATGGCGCGTGAACTTTCTGAGCACAACGGTGCAGAAAGCGATCTGGAAACGGATTATCAGGGCGCCAGCGATCACCTGAATCTGGTCCAGACAGCCATGCGTCAGCAGGAGAAGATCGAGCGCTATGATGCCGATCTCGAAGAGCTGACTTACCGCCTCGAAGAACAGAATGAAGTGGTGGCGGAAGCCCGCGAAGTGCAGGAAGAGAATGAAGCGCGTGCCGAAGCGGCTGAAATTGAAGTGGATGAGCTGAAAAGCCAGTTAGCCGATTTCCAGCAGGCACTCGATGTGCAACAAACGCGTGCGATTCAGTATCAGCAAGCATTGCAGGCGCTGGATAAAGCGCGCGCGCAGTGTCAGTTGCCCGATCTGACCATCGATAATGCGACGGAGTGGCAGGAAACCTTCCAGGCACGCGAAGAAGAAGCCACCGAGCAACTTTTACGTCTGGAGCAGAAACTGAGCGTGGCTGAAGCGGCGCACAGCCAGTTTGAGCAGGCATTAGCGCTGGTGACCAGTATCGCCGGCGAAGTGAGCCGTCAGGATGCATGGCAAGTGGGACGCGACTTATTGCGCGATGCCGCTAACCAGCGTCATCATGCCGATCAGCTCTCTTCGCTGCGCCTGCGTCTCAATGAGCTGGAAACGCGCCTGCGCGAGCAGCATGATGCCGAGCGCCTGTTAGCCGATTTCTGCAAGCGTCAGGGGCAACAGTACGATGCCGACGCGCTGGAAGGGCTGCAGCGCGAGCTGGAAGCACAGATTGAACAGCTGAACGAAAGCGTGTCCGATGCCGGTGAACGCCGCATGCTGATGCGCCAGGAACTGGAACAGCTGCGTGAACGCATCACTGCACTGACGGCGCGTGCGCCACATTGGCTGGCCGCGCAGGAAATCCTGACGCAGCTTAGCGAGCAAACAGGCCAGGCGCTGACCAACAGCCAGCAGATCACCGAGTTCATGCAGCAGTTGCTGGAACGTGAGCGTGAAACCACCGTTGAACGTGACAATGTGGCGGCACGCAAACGTGAAGTCGAGCAGCAGATCGAGCGTTTAAGTCAACCTGGTGGTGCGGAAGATGCTCGCCTGACGCAACTGGCGGAACGATTTGGCGGCGTACTGTTGTCGGAAATTTACGATGACGTCACACTGGATGACGCACCGTACTTCTCGGCGCTGTATGGCCCATCGCGTCATGCGATTGTGGTACCTGATTTATCTCTGGTGCGTGAACTGTTGGATGGCCTGGAGGAGTGCCCGGAAGATCTCTATCTGATTGAGGGGGATCCGCAGGCGTTTGATGACAGCGTCTTCAGTGTTGATGAGTTGGAAAACGCAGTGGTAGTGAAAGTGGCTGAGCGTCAGTGGCGCTACTCCCGCTTCCCGAAAGTGCCGTTGTTTGGCCGTGCCGCGCGTGAAAACCAGTTGGAACTGCTGAACAATGAACGCGACCAACTGGCAGAACGGTTTGCCACTTTGTCATTTGACGTGCAGAAAACGCAGCGCTTGCATCAATCCTTCAGCCGCTTTATCGGTAGCCATTTAGCGGTGGCCTTTGATGAGGATCCTGAAGCGCTGATCCGCCAGCTGAACAGCCGTCGTGGCGAGTTGGAACGGGGCCTGGCACAGCATGAGAATGATAACCAGCAGCAGCGTGCCCAGTTTGAGCAGGCTAAAGAGGGCGTCAGCCAGCTCAACCGCCTGCTGCCACGCGTGAATCTCCTGTTGGATGATTCACTTGGCGATCGCTGCGAAGAGATCCGTGAACGCGTCGAAGAAGCTCAGGAAGCGGCGCGTTTCCTGCATCAGCATGGCGCTAAAATCAGCAAGCTGGAGCCGCTGGTGTCGGTGTTGCAAAGCGATCCGCAGCAGCACGATCAGCTGGAGCGCGATTACCAGCAAGCACAGCAGCAGCAGCGTGATGCGCGTCAGCAGGCCTTTGCCCTGACGGAGGTGGTGCAACGTCGCGCCCACTTTAGCTATGAAGATTCTGCCGGCATGCTGACCGGCAACAGCGATCTCAATGAAAAACTGCGCCAGCGTCTGGATCAGGCGGAGGGGGAGCGCAGTCGTGCGCGTGAACGTCTGCGCGAACATCAGGCGCAGCTGACACAATATTCGCAAGTGCTGGCATCACTGAAAAGTTCCTATGACGCCAAGCGTGACATGCTGAAAGAGTTGCAGCAGGAGATGCAGGATATCGGCGTGCATGCCGATGCCAGCGCCGAAGAGCGCGCCCGCGCCCGACGCGACGAACTTTATACCGCATTAAGCCATAACCGTGCTCGTCGTAATCAGCTGGAGAAACAGCTCACGTTCTGCGAAGCCGAAATGGACGGCCTGCAGAAGAAACTGCGCAAGCTGGAGCGCGATTATCACCAGATTCGTGAGCAGGTCGTTAGCGCTAAAGCAGGCTGGTGTACGGTACTGCGTCTGGTGAAAGAGAACGGCATGGAGCGTCGCCTGCATCGTCGTGAGATGGCCTATCTGGGCGGAGATGAACTGCGTTCAATGTCGGATAAGGCATTGGGTGCACTGCGTCTGGCGGTGGCGGATAACGAACATCTGCGTGATGTACTGCGCATGTCGGAAGATCCGAAACGTCCTGAGCGCAAAGTACAATTCTTTATCGCGGTGTATCAGCATCTGCGCGAGCGTATTCGTCAGGACATCATTCGTACTGACGATCCGGTTGAAGCCATCGAACAGATGGAAATTGAGCTGAATCGTCTGACGGAAGAGCTGACTGCGCGTGAACAAACGCTAGCCATCAGCTCACGCAGTGCGGCGAATATTATTCGCAAAACCATTCAGCGCGAGCAGAACCGTATCCGTCAGCTGAACCAGGGCTTGCAGGCCGTGAGCTTTGGTCAGGTGCGCAGTGTACGTCTGAATGTTAACGTGCGTGAAGCGCACTCTACGCTGCTCGATACCTTGTCTGAAGAGCATGAAGCGCATCAGGATCTGTTTACCAGCAATCGTCTGACCTTCTCCGAAGCGCTGGCGAAACTCTATCAACGTCTGAATCCACAAATTGATATGGGGCAGCGCACACCACAAACCATCGGTGAAGAGCTGCTCGACTACCGCAACTATCTTGAGATGGAAGTGGAAGTGAACCGCGGCTCCGATGGCTGGCTGCGCGCAGAGAGTGGCGCGTTGTCGACCGGTGAAGCGATCGGTACCGGTATGTCAATTCTGGTGATGGTGGTGCAAAGCTGGGAAGAGGAATCACGTCGTCTGCGCGGTAAAGATATTTCGCCATGCCGACTGCTGTTCCTTGATGAAGCGGCGCGTCTTGATGCCCGCTCTATCGCCACGCTGTTCGAGCTGTGTGAACGTCTGGAGATGCAGCTGGTGATCGCCGCGCCAGAAAACATCAGCCCGGAAAAAGGCACTACATACAAACTGGTACGTAAAGTGTTCAATAATACGGAACACGTGCATGTGGTCGGCTTACGTGGATTCTCGGCAGACCCTGCACCAGCGAAACGCGACACCAGCGATATCGATTTAGAAACAGAAAATACCTGACGCTGAATCTGGTTAAAAAACAGCGCACCGTTTAATCTGTAAGCGGCATCTGCACACTGAGGCAGATGCCGTTTTTTATTTGTATACTCAACAATAAGAGTAAGGCTGTACATAGCGATAACAGGGCGCTGTGTCTTAGGTGAGAAGGGGGCAGGGATGTGGCTGAATAGAAGAAGCAGAATGAATCGTGCGGTACTCGCACTCAGTGTTTCACTGGTATTGTCGCCGCTGGCCACCAGCCATGCCGCGATCATTGCCGCTTTACCCGGAACTTCACATAGCGCCATGTCAGTGGCGGCGAGTCAGCATCAAATTCAGCAGGCTTTTAGCCCCAGTCAGCAGCCTTTCTATCTGCCGGGATTAGCCGGTATCTACGCCGCGCGTAATATGGCGCCACTCTGGCAGGATCAGCAAGCGGTGCAGGCTTTCCAGCAACAGTTGGCGGAGGTGGCGCTTTCCGGCGTCCAGCCACAGTTTACTCGTTGGGTTGAATTACTGACTAATCCTACGATTACCGGCATGGCGCGCGACATCGTGCTGAGCGATGCCATGTTGGGCTATTTGCAGTTTGTCGCCAATGTGCCGACGCAGGGTGAAACCTGGCTGTACAGTAATGTTCCTTACAAATTGACGATGCCGGGCGTTGCTGCCATTAACCAGTGGCAAAATGCGGTAAACGGTGGTGGCAGTCGCGCGTTTATCATCTCGCTGGCACCGCAACATCCTCAATATGCGCCGATGCACAGTGCGCTCAAAGCGCTGCTGACCGATAACCGTCCATGGCCACAACTGCGTGACAGCGGGACGCTCCGCCCAGGCCAAATCAGCAACGATGTGCCTGCGCTCAGAGAGATTTTGCAGCGGACCGGCATGCTGACTGCCGCAACGCACAGCAGCACACCGACGCCAGCTGATGATGCCGTGCCGACAGCACCTGTGCCGGTCAGCCAGAGCAATCAGCCCATTGCGGTGAGTCCATCGGCGGCCAGCGTCAATGATTTGTCTGCACAGGCACCTGCGGCAACCGGCAACGTGGTGGCGAATACCACGCCTGCTGGTGACAATGTGTATGACGCCGCGCTGGTGGAAGGGGTAAAACGCTTCCAGCACTGGCAAGGTCTGGCAGATGATGGGGCGATAGGCCCTCGCACGCGTGAGTGGCTGAATGTGTCACCGCAGATGCGCGCATCGTTACTGGCACTGAATATCCAGCGCCTGCGTCTGCTGCCGGATGATATGCATAACGGCATTATGGTGAACATTCCCAACTATTCACTCACCTATTACAACAACGGAGCCACGATTTTGTCATCGCGGGTGATTGTCGGTCGTCCCGATCGTAAAACGCCACTGATGCGCAGTGCGTTGAACAATGTGGTGCTCAATCCACCGTGGAATGTGCCTACCACACTGGTGCGTCAGGATATCGTGCCGAAGGTCAAACAAGATCCCGGATACCTCTACAAGCACGGCTATACCTTACTGTCGGGCTGGAGTGCGGATGCCGAAGTGATCGATCCGTCGATGATTGACTGGCATATGGTTTCTGCAGCCAGTTTCCCGTATCGCATTCGTCAGGCGCCGGGCGCGATGAACTCGCTGGGTCGTTATAAGTTTAATATGCCAAGTTCCGATGCTATCTATCTGCACGACACGCCGAACCACGGCTTGTTCCAGCGGGACATTCGCGCACTGAGTTCCGGTTGTGTACGCGTGAACAAGGCTTCTGAATTGGCCGACCTGCTATTACAGGATGTGGGCTGGAATGACAGCCGCATCTCCGACACGCTGAAGCAGGGGGATACGCGCTATGTACCGATTCGTCATCGTATCCCCGTTAACCTCTATTACCTGACGGCATGGGTAGCAGCGGATGGTCAGCCGCAGTATCGTACAGATATTTACAATTATGATAACCCTGCGCGTTCCGGTAGCCAGGTATTGTCAAAAGCAGGAAAACTTCTCCTCTAGTCATTGATTTGCCAGATTTCACCTCTCTTCGAAAAGATCAGGGCCCGTCGCAAAATTTCGGTTTTGCGCGGGTTTTGGTCATTCTGTGACACATTGCGGGTTGACTGACCTCCAGGCTGCGGTTACTGTTCGGCCTTGTGTACTTTTTACACATTTTTTTATCGCTTTAGATTAGGTAACCCCGCTACATGGCTAATTTTGATTCTCAACGTCGTCGATTGCTCCTGATTGGAGGCGCAGCGGCAGGTTTGTCTCTGCTTCCTGGTTCAGCGCTGGCTTCGCTTTCCACCTCGCGCCCCCGAGTATTGACGCTTAATAACCTTCACACCGGTGAAACCCTTAAAACGGAGTTTTTTAACGGCAAGAGTTATGACAAGGATGAGTTAGCCCGCTTAAATCACTTCTTCCGTGATTACCGCGCCAATCAAGTGAAACACATCGATCCGCATCTGTTTGATCAGCTCTATCGCTTACAGATGGTGCTCAACACCCGTAAACCGGTGCAGCTGATCTCAGGCTATCGTACGCTGGCAACCAATAACATGCTGCGCGAATCGGGTCCCGGCGTGGCCAAACACAGTTATCACACCAAAGGGCAGGCGATGGATTTCCATATCGAGGGAATTTCATTAAGCAATGTTCGCAAAGCGGCGTTATCTATGCGCGCCGGTGGTGTAGGATATTACCCGCGCAGCAACTTCGTACACATAGATACCGGGCCTGCAAGGCACTGGTCCTGATACCGGCAGCGCTGCGTGTGTCGGTCATGGAGCGCTATGAATTACCACATTATTCCGGTTACGGCCTTTTCTCAGAACTGCTCGGTCATCTGGGATGACGAAACCCAGCAGGCGGCGCTGGTGGATCCCGGCGGCGATGCCGAGACGATTATTGCCGTATTGGCTGAGCGGGGATTAATCCCCGCGCAAATTCTGCTGACGCATGGTCATCTTGATCATGTGGGGGCCGCCGCTGAACTCGCCGCACATTATCAAATCCCTATTGTTGGCCCTCACAAGCTGGATGCGTTCTGGCTGGATAATCTGCCAACGCAAAGCCGCATGTTTGGCCTGCCGGAATGTGCGCCACTGGCCCCGGATCGCTGGCTGGAAGAGGGCGAAACGGTGCAGGTTGGGAATGTCATGCTGGAAGTGCTGCTGTGCCCGGGTCATACGCCGGGACACATTGTTTTCTATGACCGGGCTGGGCGCTTATTGATATCGGGTGATGTGATTTTCAATGGCGGTGTCGGACGTACCGATTTCCCGCAGGGCAGCCACAGCGATTTAATCAATGCGATTAACACTAAGCTGTTACCGCTGGGTGATGATGTGACCTTTGTGCCGGGCCACGGTCCGATTTCCACCTTGGGTCGGGAACGTATCAGTAATCCGTTCCTGCAATAAAAAATGGGCCATTAAGGCCCATTTCTCATTTTACTGACTTGTTTAGAGTACAGCGACAATCGCTTCACAGAGCGCAGACATATTGTCTGGCGTCATCCCAGCCACGTTCACGCGACCAGAGTTAACGGCATATACGCCGAACTCGTCACGCAGGCGCACAACCTGATCTTTGGTCAGGCCGCTAAACGAGAACATGCCATTCTGCTTAATGATAAAGCTGAAGTCCTGTTTCGCGCCTTTCTCTGCCAGGGTATTCACGAACAGCTGACGCATGCGCTGGATGCGCTGACGCATGTCTGTCAGCTCCTGCACCCAGATGGTACGCAACGCGTCGTTACCGAGGATGGTGGCGACCACAGCGGCACCGTGTGACGGTGGGTTAGAGTAGTTAGCACGGATGCTGTATTTCACCTGGCTAAAGGCGGTTTTCGCGACATCGCTGTTGGCGGCAACCAGCGTCAGTGCACCGACACGCTCGTTGTACAGGCCAAAGTTCTTGGAGTAAGAGCTGGCAACAATCAGCTCCTGATGAGATGCGGCGAAAATACGCAGGCCTTCTGCATCCTCATCCAGGCCACGTGCAAAGCCCTGGTAAGCGAAGTCGAACAGTGGCAGCCAACCTTTTTCCTGCGATAGCTTCGCCAGCTGTTGCCACTGGTCCGCGGAAGGATCGACGCCTGTCGGGTTGTGGCAGCAGCCGTGGAAAAGAACCACGTCGCCGGCTTTGGCTTCCTGCAACGAAGCGACCATGCCTGCGAAATCGAGGCTATGGTTGGCCGCGTCGTAGTACTGGTAGTCACAGACTTCCAGACCCGCCGCGTTGAATACGTTTTTGTGGTTCGGCCAGCTAGGGTTGCTTACCCACACACGCTTCACATTGGTCTGCGTTGCGAGGAAATCCGCAGCGACGCGCAGCGCACCGGTGCCGCCTGGGGTTTGTGCTGTGCACGCGCGGCCCGCTGAAATCAGCGCGCTCTCTTTGCCGAACAGCAATTCCTGAGTGCAGCGAGCAAAGTCGGCCAGACCATCAATGCTCAGATAATTTTTGGTGGTTTCATTTTCCAGCAGATACTGCTCAGCTTTTTTAACACTGGTGAGTACCGGTGTTTTACCGGTTTCATCTTTATAGACACCAATGCCGAGGTTGATTTTATTCGGGCGGTCGTCGGCGCGAAACAGGTCAGCCAGTCCCAGAATAGGATCGGCGGGTGCGGCAGAGATCGATTCAAACATGAGTCAGTTCCGTTTGGGTGAACTTTAGCGAAATGAGCTATCAGGTTAGCGTCAGATGATACGCTTGCCAACCGCTGACATAAAAAAGAAATAAGCCGCGTGTATAAAGTAGTGGCGCTAATTGAGAAGCTGATCACTGAAAAGCAAAACGGAGCCCGAAGGCTCCGTTTTTAGGCGATACACATATCTAATCGAGAGATTAGAACTGGTATACCAGGCCTACAGCAACTACGTCGTCGGTAGCCAGACCCAGAGGGTTGTTGTCATCCAACTGGTTGATTTTGTAATCAACGTAGGTAGCCATGTTTTTGTTGAAGTAGTAGGTTGCGCCCACATCGATGTATTTAACCAGGTCAGCATCGCCGATACCTTCGATGTCCTTGCCTTTAGACTGGACATAAGCGATGGATGGACGCAGACCGAAGTCGAACTGGTACTGAGCTACAACTTCGAAGTTCTGTGCTTTGTTAGCAAAGCCAGATACTGAATATGAGCTGCCGTTTAACAGAGTGCCAGTTGCTGTAATTGGGGTAGAGTTACGGGTTTCACCGTACATTGCTGCCAGGTACACGTTGTTAGCATCGTACTTGATTGCAGTTGCCCAGTTTTCAGCGCGTTTGCCTTGGCCTTCGCCAGTAACAGTCGTCACGCCAGTGGTGCTACCAGCTGGAGTAATGGTAGTGCTAGCGCCAGCTGCCTGTGCGTTAGTACGGTCGCTGCTGCTATATGCTGCAGCAAAACCTAAACCGATTGGCGAGGTGTAAGAAGTTGACAGACCATAGCCGTCACCGTTAGCACGACGGGTATCGTCACGGTCATTTTTTCCCTGGTACTGTACTGCGAAGTTCCAACCGTCAACCAGACCGAAGAAGTTGGTGTTACGGTAGGTCAACAGACCGGTGCTACGACCGTTCATGAAGTTATCTGAGTAACCAGAGTCACCACCGAATTCTGGCAGAACGTCAGTCCAGCCAATTGCGTCGTAGACAACGCCGTAGTTACGACCATAGTCGATTGAACCCGCGTCGCCGAATTTCAGACCCGCGAAGCCCAGACGGGTTTTGTTACCGTCTTGCGCGTCAGAACCTTCAGAGTTGTTTGCCTGAACGTTGTATTCCCACTGGCCGTAACCGGTCAGCTGGTCGTTAATCTGGGTTTCACCCTTGAAGCCGAAGCGAACATAAGTCTGGTCGCCGTCATCACCAGAGTTATCAGAGAAGTAATGCAGACCAACAGCTTTACCGTACAGATCCAGTTTGTTGCCGTCTTTGTTATAGATTTCTGCTGCGTTTGCTGCGCCTGCAGCTAACAGAGCAGGGATAACCACTGCAAGAATGTTGCGCTTCATCATTTTTTATTACCCTCATTGGAGTTATTTGGACATCTGCCACTGCCGTCAAGAAACCTTTACGAGAACCTTGAAAGAAGTTTGATGTCTCCTGTGTCTGCACGCATCTTTCCATCACAGGGTTGCTATTTCTAGCCCGAAAATGATTCAAATCTCGCAATTACGTATCAAAAAGAAATTTTGTATTACAATTTGTAAAATATCGGGAACTTTGTGAGAGAACTCTAAATTTACAAAAATAAAAAAAGGCCGGCTATGCCGACCTCGTTATATATATGAATTACTTATATTTAATCGCGAATTTTAGAAATTAGCGTTACGTGGAGTACGAGGGAAGGGGATAACATCCCTTACATTTTGTACGCCGGTGACATAGGCGATTAATCGTTCGAAACCTAATCCGAAGCCAGCATGTGGCACGGTGCCGTAACGGCGCAGGTCACGATACCACCAGTAATCTTCTTTATTCAGACCCATTTCAGCCAGACGCGCATCCAGGACATCCAGACGCTCTTCACGCTGTGAACCACCGATGATTTCACCAATGCCCGGCGCCAGAACATCCATTGCCGCCACGGTCTTACCATCTTCGTTCATACGCATATAGAACGCTTTGATATCTTTTGGATAGTTCTTCACCACCACCGGTGCTTTGAAGTGCTTCTCGGCCAGGTAACGTTCATGTTCGGAGGAGAGATCCACGCCCCAGGACACAGGGTTTTCGAATGTCTGGCCGCTTTTCAGCAGAATGTCGACCGCATCGGTGTAGTCTACCTGGGCGAAATCGGTTGTGACAAAACGTTCTAAGCGAGCAATCGCATCTTTGTCTACGCGTTCAGCGAAGAACGCCATATCGTCAGCACGCTCTTCAAGCACCGCCTTAAACACATACTTCAGCATGGCCTCAGCCAGTGCAGCAGCGTCGTCAAGGTTGGCGAAAGCGACTTCCGGTTCCAGCATCCAGAATTCCGCTAAATGACGGCTGGTGTTGGAGTTTTCTGCGCGGAAGGTCGGGCCAAAGGTATAGACTTTTGACAATGCACAGGCATAAGTCTCGGCATTCAGCTGGCCAGAAACGGTCAGGAAGGCTTCTTTACCAAAGAAATCTTTGTCGTAGTCAACTTTGCCCTGCGGATCGCGCGGCAGGTTTTCCATGTCCAGCGTAGAGACGCGGAACATCTCGCCCGCACCTTCTGTATCCGATGCGGTGATCAGCGGGGTAGAAACCCAGAAATAGCCATTTTCGTGGAAGAAGCGATGCAGCGCCTGCGCCAAAGTATGACGTGTACGCGCCACGGCACCGACCAGATTGGTGCGCGGACGCAAGTGTGCGACTTCACGCAGGTATTCGATACTGTGGCGTTTTGCCGCCATTGGATAGGTATCCGGATCGTCTACCCAGCCGGTGACTTCTACGTTGGTCGCCTGCAGTTCAAAGGCCTGGCCTTCGCCCGGTGATTCCACCACTTTACCGGTGACGATCACAGAACAACCCGTGGTCAGACGCAGCACTTCATCCTGATAATTATTCAGAGAATTATTGACGACGGCCTGAACGGGATTAAAGCAGGAACCGTCATAAACGGCGATAAAGGAAAGACCGGCTTTGGAATCTCTTCGGGTACGCACCCAACCACGTACGGTGACTTCACTGTCAACCGCGACACGGCCGTGCAGTACATCCGCTACAGGCACTACGCTCATAAATATCTCTCTATATATAGAAGTGGATAAAAGCCCCATTTCGGGGTTTTGCTATGTTACTTGCGAGCCATCAGGAAACAAGCAATTTTGCAGGGGAAAAAGGGAGATTTGTTTTGAAAGAGCAGGGTGCGGGCACCCTGCATCCATGATTAGCTGGCTCTTTTCACCAGAGGGAGGTCGAATGCTTTACGCAGGGCGCGCACGAAGGCTTTGTCCTGGCAGATAGTTTTGCCTGGGCTGTCAGAGAGTTTCGCCACCGGTTTGCCATTACAGCTCACCAGTTTAATCACGATGTTCAGTGGTGTGACGCCAGTAATATCACAGGTCAGGCGCGTACCAATGCCAAATACCACGTTGGCGCGTTGACCAAAGTGACGATATAACGCCAGCGCTTTATCCAGATTGAGGTTATCTGAGAACACCAACGTTTTACTCTTCGGATCGATATCCAGACGCTGATAGTGCGCAATGGCTTTTTCACCCCATTCCACGGGATCCCCCGAGTCATGGCGCAAACCCTGATAGCGATGGGCAAAGCCCGGGCCGAAATCACGCAGGAAGGCATCCATGGTGATGCAGTCTGTCAACGCGATACCGAGTTGGTCATCATACTCATCCAGCCAGGATTGCAGCGCCGCGCGTTGGCTATTCGCCAGCACCGGGCTGATCTGTTGATGTGCCTGGAACCACTCGTGGGCCTGAGTGCCCACCGGATTGAGCTGTAAGCGCCGGGCGAGATCGTAATTGCTGGTGCCCACTAACCACGGGAACTCCGCTTTTAACGTACTGACGATCGCTTCCTGAACCGCTTTGGAGTAGCGGCGACGGGTACCAAAATCCATCAGCTGGAAGCGAGACATATCGAGATCGCCCACCTGCTGACGGAAATCGACCAGCTTCTGCTGCAATTGAGTGACCGCTTGTTCCACACCGATCTCCGGTGTGCGATGGCGATGCACCACTTCACTGATCAGCGCCAGCAGCGGCACTTCCCAAAGAATAACTTCGCGCCATGGCCCGCTGATCTGAAGAGACAGACGGCCATTCTCATTGCGCACTCTGACCTGAGAGGGATCAAAGCGGAATTGGCGCAGCCAGTTGAGGTAATCGGATTCAAAGAAAGGTAAGCCGCTGAGATAGTGATATTCGTTGTCGCTCAGGGCAAGGGAAGGCAGCGTATCGAGTTGCGCACGAATCTCATCGGCATACTGGCCGAGCAATTCATCGCCGCGACAGCGAAATTCTGCCGTAACCGGGACATCGTAATAACGATGATAAACGGCCTGCTGCATATGAAGCTTATACGCATCGGTATCAAGCAGCGTGGTCAAAATCGGGGAAGCATGTCCAGTCATGGTGCGTTTCAGCATCCTCTTCCGCGGAGCAGAGCCCGGTGTCAACAAAGTCATAAAGACGCAGGAGTATAAAACAGTAATGACCGCGATCACACCATAATTGCGGGTGGCAGGTCGAGGGTCATTTGTGCCATTGTTAATGAATTGTAGCCTTTTCAGCAAAGGCACGCATTGTGCGTGGCAACGAAGGCACAACCCGCTTAGACTTTGACGGGTCAACATATTAACGATGCGAGAAGGACTTATGACGCAACAGCCGCAAATCAAATATCGCCACGACTACCGTGCGCCGGATTACACCATCACCGATATCGACCTGACTTTTGACCTCGATGCCGCCAGCACGCGCGTGACGGCGGTGAGCCAGGTGAAACGTCTCGGTGCTGCGGATGCCGAACTGCGTCTGGATGGCGAAGACCTCACGCTGGTGTCGCTGGCGGTGGATGACCATCCGTGGTCACATTATCGTGAAGAAGGGGGTGCTCTGGTCATTAGCCAACTGCCCGACAACTTTACACTGACCATAATTAATGACATCCATCCGGATACCAACACCGCGCTGGAAGGGTTGTACAAATCTGGTGATGCACTCTGTACCCAGTGTGAAGCGGAAGGTTTCCGCCATATTACCTGGTATCTGGATCGCCCGGACGTGCTGGCGCGCTTTACCACCACCATCATTGCCGATGCGGCAAAATATCCGTTCCTGCTCTCCAACGGCAATAAAATAGAGAGCGGTCGTCATGAAGATGGTCGCCACTGGGTGAAGTGGCAGGATCCGTTCCCGAAACCGTGCTATCTGTTTGCGCTGGTGGCGGGCGATTTCGACGTGCTGCGCGACAGCTTTACCACGCGTTCCGGTCGTGATGTGGCCCTGGAGATCTTCGTCGATCGTGGCAATCTCGATCGTGCCGACTGGGCGATGACCTCTTTGAAAGCCAGCATGAAATGGGATGAAGAGCGCTTTAACCTCGAATATGACCTCGACATCTTTATGATCGTCGCGGTGGATTTCTTCAATATGGGCGCAATGGAGAACAAAGGCCTCAACGTCTTCAACTCCAAATATGTGCTGGCGAAAGCCGAGACCGCCACTGATAAAGATTATCTCGGTATTGAGGCGGTGATTGGTCACGAATACTTCCATAACTGGACCGGTAACCGCGTCACCTGCCGTGACTGGTTCCAGCTCAGCCTGAAAGAGGGCCTAACCGTGTTCCGCGACCAGGAGTTTAGCTCTGACCTCGGCTCGCGTGCGGTTAACCGCATCGACAACGTACGCGTGATGCGCGGCGCACAGTTTGCCGAAGATGCCAGCCCAATGGCGCACCCGATCCGCCCGGATCAGGTGATCGAGATGAACAACTTCTATACCCTAACGGTCTACGAAAAGGGCTCTGAAGTGATTCGCATGATGCATACCCTGCTCGGCGAAGCAAATTTCCAGAAAGGCATGCAGCTCTATTTTGAGCGTCACGATGGTAGTGCGGCCACCTGCGACGATTTTGTGCAGGCGATGGAAGATGCCTCCAATGTTGATCTGTCACAGTTCCGTCGCTGGTATAGCCAGGCCGGTACGCCGGTGCTGACGGTGCGTGACGACTACAATCCTGAACTGGAGCAGTACACGCTGCACGTGACACAACACACGCCACCGACGGCCGAACAGAAAGAGAAGCTGCCGCTGCATATCCCGCTGGATATCGAATTGTACGATAACGAAGGCAAGGTGATTCCGCTGCAGCACAACGGCCATCCGGTGCATCACGTGCTGAATGTCACCGAAGAGTTCCAGACTTTCATCTTCGATAACGTGCATTTCCAGCCGGTGCCTTCGCTGCTGCGTGAATTCTCGGCGCCGGTGAAGCTCGATTATAAATGGAGCGATGCGCAGCTCACCTTCCTGATGCGCCACGCCCGCAACGATTTCTCGCGCTGGGATGCGGCGCAAAGTTTGCTGGCGACTTATATCCGTCTGAATGTCGCGCGCCATCAGCAGGGACAACCGCTGTCGCTGCCGTTGCACGTGGCGGATGCCTTCCGCGCGGTGTTACTGGAAGAGCAGGGCGATCCGGCGTTAACCGCGTTGATTTTGTCACTGCCTGGCGAGAATGAAATCGCCGAGCTGTTTGAAGTGATCGATCCGCTGGCGATTTCTGCGGTGCGTGCGGCGCTGGTGCATGCGCTGGCAACCGAACTGAGCGATGAACTGTATGCGGTGTATCTGGCGAATCAGAGTCACGAATATAAGGTTGAGCATGCGGAAATCGGCAAGCGTGCATTGAAAAATGTCTGCCTGAGCTATCTGGCGTTCGCTGATGTGGAGCAAGCGGATAAGCTGGTGCAGGCGCAGTACCATAATGCCAACAATATGACGGATGCGCTGGCGGCGCTCTCGGCGGCGGTGGCTGCACAGTTGCCTTGCCGTGAAGCCTTACTTGAGGCTTATGATGAGAAGTGGCATCAGGATGGTCTGGTGATGGATAAATGGTTTGTATTGCAGGCGACCAGTCCAGCGGAGGATGTGTTGAGTAATGTGCGTAAGCTGCTCAATCACCGCTCTTTCACCATGGGCAACCCGAACCGTATCCGCTCTCTGATTGGTGCCTTTGCCTCGGGTAATCCAGCGGCATTCCATGCCAAAGATGGCAGTGGCTATCAGTTCCTGGTAGAGATGCTGACCGACCTCAACACACGTAATCCGCAAGTTGCTGCGCGCATGATTGAGCCGCTGATTCGCTTGAAGCGTTACGATGCCGGTCGTCAGGCGCTGATGCGTCAGGCGCTGGAAACCCTGAAAGGGCTGGATAAGCTGTCGGGCGATCTGTACGAGAAGATCACCAAAGCGTTGAATGCCTGATAAGGTAAAAGCCGCATCACGATGATGCGGCTTTTTTTGCTGAACTCGCTGCCACTTTCTCTGGTTGCCCGGAGTGACAGTGGCAATATCCCGTTCGACCTCGACCTCGACCTCGACCTCGACCTCGACCTCGACTTCGACTTCGACTTCGACTTCGACTTCGACTTCGACTAACGCTGCTGGGCGAATTTCAGCGGCTGATCTGTCGGACTGCGCTTCATCACACGATCCAGGACTTCTGCTTCAAGTTCCGCCAGTCGCGCCGATCCACGTCGACGAGGTCGCGCGAGGTCCACGGTTAAATCCAGCCCAATCTGCCCCTCTTCGATCAGCAACACACGATCGGCCATCGCCACGGCTTCACTGACATCATGGGTAACCAGCAACACCGTGAAGTTATGTTGTTGCCATAGCGATTCAATCAACCCCTGCATCTCAATACGCGTCAGTGCATCCAGCGCTCCGAGGGGTTCATCCAGCAGCAATAAACCGGGTCGATGAATCAACGCGCGAGCCAGCGCCACACGCTGCTTTTGCCCACCCGATAGTGCCGCTGGCCACTCGTTAGCGCGTTCGGCTAAACCCACCGCCTCCAGAGCTTCCAGTGCGGCAGCCCGCCATTCACGCCCCTTTAAACCCAGGCCCACATTATCGATAACTTTTTTCCACGGCAGCAGACGTGCATCCTGGAACATGAGACGCGTGTCTTCGCGTGCTTGCGCTAACGGCGCAGTGCCTGCCAGCAGCTCACCGCGCGAAGTGGATTCCAGTCCCGCCAGCAGGCGCAGCAGGGTGCTTTTACCGCACCCGCTGCGGCCCACTACCGCAACAAACTGCCCTGCCGGGATATGCAGATTGATGTTGTTAAGGATGGTGCGATCACCATATTGCTTGCTGACGCCGTTAACGCCAACCGGGGTGCCGCTGTTCAGTCGCGAGGGGCTTAAAGTTGCGTTGCTCATGCGTTCTCCTTCAATTGATAAGCCGGATGCCAGCGCAGCCATACGCGCTCCAGCAGTTGAGCGGCGACATCGGCCAGTTTGCCGAGCAGCGCATAGAGAATGATGGCGACCACCACCACATCGGTTTGCAGGAATTCGCGTGCGTTCATCGCCAGATAGCCAATGCCAGAGTTGGCCGAGATAGTTTCAGCCACAATCAGCGTCAGCCACATCAGGCCGAGGGCAAAGCGTACGCCCACCATGATCGAAGGCAGCGCACCTGGCAGAATCACCTGAATAAACAGACTCCAGCCAGAAAGACCATAACTGCGGGCCATCTCCACCAGACCACGATCAATATTACGGATACCGTGATAAGTGTTGAGGTAAATCGGGAATAAGGTACCGAGTGCCACCAGGAAAATCTTGGCTGACTCATCGATGCCAAACCACAGAATCACCAGCGGGATCAGTGCTAGGTGCGGCACGTTGCGCAGCATCTGTACCGAAGTATCCAGCAAGCGCTCACCCACGCGTGAGGTGCCAGTGATCAAGCCGAGCACCAGACCGATCGATCCGCCAATAGCAAAACCAATCGCCGCGCGCCAACCACTGATGGCGAGGTTTTGCCACAGTTCACCACTTACCGTCAGTTTCCAAAAGGTAATGATGATGTTTTCGGGTGACGGCAGGATACGCGTTGAAAGCCAACCCACCTGTGAAGCCAGCTGCCATACCGCGACCAGTAGCACTGGTAATGCCCAGGGCAGCAGGGCATTACTCAGCTGTTTTTGAAACTTTGCCATCCTGAACTCCTTAGCTCTGAGACACTTTCTGCGGGGTGAAATCATTGGCTACCGCTTCACCGTGCGCTTGCACCACACGAGGTTTCGGCACTTCTGGGATGGCCAAATCAAGGTGTGGGAACAGTAGCTCACCGACACGATAGGCTTCTTCAAGATGCGGATAACCTGAGAGAATAAAGGTCTCGATGCCGAGGTCGCTGTACTCCTGCATACGTGCAGCCACGGTTGGGCCATCGCCCACCAGCGCAGTACCGGCACCGCCACGCACCAAACCCACGCCTGCCCACAGGTTCGGGCTGATCTCCAGCTTGTCACGGCGGCCACCATGCAGCGCAGCCATGCGCTGTTGTCCGACAGAATCGGTACGGGCAAAGGCCGCCTGCGCTTTGGCAATAGTGGCATCGTCGAGATGAGCAATCAGGCGATCCGCTGCCTGCCAGGCTTCTTCATTGGTTTCACGCACGATGACGTGCAGACGAATGCCAAAGCGCACTTTACGGCCCTGTGCCGCCGCTTTGGCACGCACTTGATCAATTTTCTCTTTGACTAATGCCGGGGGCTCGCCCCAGGTGAGATAAACATCGACCTGCTCAGCGGCGAGATCCTGCGCGGCATCGGATGAACCGCCAAACCACAGCGGTGGACGTGGCTGTTGTACCGGTTTAAACATCAGGCGTGCACCGCGCACTTTGACGTGTTTACCCTCGTAATCCACGGTTTCACCTTCTGAAACGCGACGCCATACGCGGGTGAACTCCGCTGATTCTTCATAACGCTCCCGATGATCGAGGAACACGCCGTCCCCCGCCAGCTCTTCAGGATCGCCGCCTGTGACCAGGTTAAACAGCGCGCGCCCGTTGGACAGACGATCCAGCGTCGCGGCCTGGCGCGCTGCCTGCGTCGGTGAAATCACGCCCGGACGCAGCGCCACCAGAAAGCGCAAACGTTGCGTCACCGGAATCAGTGACGCGGCCACCAGCCAGGCATCTTCGCAGGAGCGGCCGGTGGGGATCAGCACGCCGCCAAAGCCAAGGCGATCGGCGGCCTGAGCAATCTGCTGCAGATAACCGTGATCGACAGGACGCGAACCTTCGGCGGTGCCAAGATAGTGCCCATCACCGTGGGTGGGGAGAAACCAAAATACGGATATGCTCATGATTCAATTCCTTATGGCTGGGCGGACTGTGGATGCCAGATGCGGTCAGTGATGTTCACTTTTACCGGCATCAAATGATTGGCATAAAACAGGTCGGCCGTTTGCTGTTGGGCCTGCGCAGTATGTGCGCTGACCGGCGTAATCGTGGTGGGTGGACGATGGTCGAGATAGCTGGCAATCACCGGCTTGGGTAAGCCCATCGCTTGTGCCAGCAGATCAATACTTTGCTTGCGTTGGCTGCGGGTGAGCGCGTCAGCATCGCTGAAGGTTTGCAGCACTTGCTGGATAAATGGACCGTTGGCTTCGGCATATTTGCGTGTGGCTAAATAGAAGGAACCGGTCTGGTTGAGCTTGCTGCCATCAGCCAGTACGCGCACGTTGCCTTGCAGTAAGGCGGCAGAGTAGTAGGGATCCCAAATAGCCCAGGCATCGACATCGCCCTGCTGGAAAGCGGCTCGCGCATCGGCGGGGGTCAGATAGGTGGGCTGGATATCTTTAAAGCTCAGGCCAGCCTGCTCCAGCGCACGCAACAATAAGTTGTGTGAACTGGAGCCCTTCTGAAAGGCCACTTTATGACCTTTCAAATCGGCAACACGCTTAATCGGGCTGTCTTTGGGCACCAGAATCACCTCAGCCTGAGGTTTCGGTGGTTCGGAACCGACATACAGCAGGTCCGCGCCTGCTGCCTGGGCAAACAGCGGTGGGATATCGCCGGTGCTGCCCAAATCAATGCTATCGACATTCAGCGCCTCCAGCATCTGCGGGCCCGCGGGAAATTCAATCCATTTGATATGGGTATGGGGGAAACGTTGTTCCAGCATCTGGTGAGATTTTGCTAACACCATGCTCACCGAACCTTTTTGATACCCCACACGCAGTTGCGCCGGGGCATCAGCAGCAACGGCGTTGGCACTCAGGGCAAATAGCGCAGCAAAGGCTGGCAGCAGTAAACCCGTAAACATCCTTTTCATAATTCTTCCTTTATACCGCTTGTGCGTAGGGTTGATGGCGTCGGTGTAGCGCGTGCCAGAAGGTGTCGAGCGCATCATCAATGCGATCGGTCAGCTGTGGATCCAGCTCTGGCTGGCGATCGTAATTCACTATTTGCGTATCGGTGGCAAACACCCCATGCAGCACTTCCTGGGCTTTCAGCGCATTCAATACCGGCTTGAGCGCGTAATCCACGGCCAGTAAATGGGATGCACTACCGCCGCTGGCCAATGGCAACACCACTTTGTGTTCCAGGGCACGTTCTGGCAGTAAATCAAGCAGGGTTTTCAGCGCACCCGAAAATGAAGCTTTATAAATAGGGGTGGCAACAATCAGTCCGTCTGCCAGCGCCAGGTCGGCTTTCAACGCGTTGAGGGCTGGGGAGTCAAAGCGCGCATAGAGCAGATCGTCCGCCTGGAAGTTGTGAATATTCCAGGGAATGACTTCAACACCGCGTGCTTCTAACGCGTGTTGGCACAGGCTGAGCAGTGCAGTAGAGCGCGATGGGAAGCGAGGGCTGCCCGCCAGCGTAATAACCCGCATGGTCACTCCTTATAACTGAAAGTTATTGATTATCTGAAATTGAGAACTGATATGTTCAATACTGGCAGAGCGCGCTCACGGGTATAAATGATTTATCTGGCAAACTTAAGCCAAAATATGGGATAGGCGGGAGAGAGATATTTATGAGAATGGCATGCCGTGTTCTGGGCTAAGGATATTCTGAAAACTCAGTGAGGTGAATGCTTCTCACTTAAGCACGGGCGTGAGTATCACTCAGGGGAATGATTAATTTGGATGAAGTTTCTTATTAATAGAGTGTTTGAGAGAGAAAATGAAGGATGAATCAACCTTTCAAACGATAAAAGAATATTTTTCTTTTACGAATGAAAGGGTAGTGGGGGAGCGAACACACCGGAGTGTTTTTTTTGAGCGGCAAGTCATTTCAGGAGGGGTGTTTCACTCTGGTAAATAATGGATTGATTCGTGATTAAGTGTTTCCAAAAGCGTGCAAACATTAAAAACAAGGCATGCCTTACTCCTGTTCTGGCTAAAAATTGTTATCTTTATTCTCGATGCTTTAGCCCTGGTTCAGAAAGTTTTAACAATTAAGATTAGGGTGACGTCTGGAAGGCCGATAAAAAATGAATTCTCTGCCCTTAGCCTGTTTATAATCTGTTGAGATTAATTGCGCTAAAAATCTTCATCAGCTTGTCTGTTATTTTTTACTTGAGCATTTCATTGGGAAAGGTTCAGGTTTTCATCTTTTATTGGGGATATAAAATATGGAACGCTTTTCTCCGGATCACGATGTGTCTGGCCCAGCGATGAACGCAGGGCAAGAAGATCGACTGCTATCAGATTTAACCCTTCGCTGCTATGAGCTCCAATCGGTTATCACCTCTCAACGCTTTAATTTGGTCAATACAGACCCTGACAGGATTGCAGGTTTGAATGAGGATGACTTCTTACTGTTTGCACCCGCTGGCTTTACGCCTGCAGACGCACTGTTGCTGGAGGTCGCTAAATGCAACGATCAGCGTCCTGAGCTGAACTGTTTTATCCAACCTCTGTCCCCTCAGCACACCCTTAAAACGGGATTGCAGTCTTCATTACAACTCTTTCAGCAGTTACAGACCGGGCAGCATTGGTGCCAACATTACCTCGTCATCCTGCGTGTTGCGCTTGTTTACGCCGCAACACCTTTGAATCGCATGCGGGATGTGATGCTTGCCGGGTTGATTAATACGGAGTCCGTCTGGGTACTGGATACCTTAAATAGCGCCAGTGACGAAAAAGAGTGTGCCACGTTAAGCTATCAACAGTTTATGCAAGAGTATGAAAAATTGACCCGAATGACGCATTATCTGCCTGAAAGGAATGCTTATCGGCAAAGTTATTTAAGGGGCGGATTATTGAACCTGATTCAGCAGGACTTAAATCATACAGACAAACTCTCTGATAATGTGCGGCACGCCATTCACTATTTCTCAGAGCAGTTTCCTGCACAGGGTGTCATGGAAAAACTCATGTTGAAACAACCGGACATCTATTTCAATCTGATGAAAGTCAGAAAAACCTCTGTTGTGTGAGACCAACGTTGGTTTTAAGAATTAGTCCCGTGTGCGCCGAGCTGTTTTTATGCCACGCTAATTCTCCTTAAGAAAAACCTGACACCAAAACACTTATGTCGATTAAACGTAACGCGATTGCCAACTATGTTGGCCAAATCTATCTGACGCTGTCAGGTATTTTGGTGGTACCACTTTATATTCAACATTTAGGAATGGAAGCTTACGGTCTGGTCGGCTTCTTTTCTATTTTATTGACGTGGTTACAACTGCTGGATGCCGGGGTTTCTACTACCTTGATGCGTGAAGCTGCGCGCTATCGTGCCAATCAAGCCGAATTTGTCTGGTTCCCGGCGCTGTTTGCCACCTTGACGCGATTCTTTCTGATTTCAACGCTGATCCTTGTGGTACTGGGTTGGATTGCCACGCCGTGGATTGCCGCTCATTGGCTCAATGCGCAACATCTGCCAGCCAGGGATGTGGTGATTGCGGTTGGCATTATGGTCATTACCGCGGCCATACGCTGGCGTACCAGCCCGTATCGTAGCGTGATTGTCGGATTTGAACATCAGGTCTGGCTAAATGGCGTTAACCTGATCATCACCACTTTGCGTACTTTTGGTGCCGTGGTGGTGATTCAGTTTTTCCCTAACCCTGTGCTGACCTTCTTTATCTGGCAATTGCTGGTATCGATTGCCGAAGCGGCATGCTGTATCTACAAATCCTGCCAACTGGTCCCACGTTCCGCGCGCAAAGAGAAGCGTGATGACCTTAAAGGAGTATTGCGGCCCTTTATTCGTTTTGCGCTCAGCGCGGCCTACTCCAGTGCGGTCTGGACCTTTATTTCACAGATTGACCGACTGGTCCTGTCCAAAACCCTGCCGCTGAGCCAATACGGTTCGTTTACCGTGGTGGCGACTGCGGCTACCGGCATTCTGCTGCTCAGCAGCCCGATCATGCAGGCGATTGTGCCGCGCATGACCGGCATGAAAACCCGTAATGAAGGCGATGCGGAAGCGCTAAAACTCTATCGCTATACCACTCAGGCCGTCGCGATATTTATGGCGCCGCTCAGTATCACCATTGCCTGCTACGCCGGACCGCTGCTTTGGGCCTGGACCCAGAAAACCCAGATTGTTGATGAGATGTCATTTGTGCTCAGTCTTTACGCGCTGGGCAGCGGCATTCAGGCCATCTGTGGCCTGCTGTATCACCTGCAATACATCAACGGCAATCTCAAATTGCATATGCAAGGCTTCAGCGTGTTCGCATTGATTTTGGTACCGCTCAACATCTGGTGCGCGATGCATTTTGGCGCGCTGGGTACCGGATGGTTGTGGCTGGGGCAAAACATCTTCTATTTAGTGGGTTGGGCATGGCTGGTACACCGCCGTTTCGCGCCCGGTCTCCATTTCACCTGGCTCACGCGTGATGTGATGTTGATTTGGGCGGCATCCGCGCTGATGGCCTGGTTAAGCACCTTCTTGCCTATCGACTGGAATCAAAACCGTTGGATCAACCTGCTGTGGTTAGGCCTGATTGGCGCAATCAATCTTGGTGTGTGCTGTTTGCTGCATAGCCTGGTGCTAAAGCGCCTGCGCTTGCCGTTATTCAATGTTGAGGAGAGAGGATGAGAATGTTGACATCTCGCCGCGTGCCGACCGTTTCTGTCATCGTGCCAAACTGGAACTGTGCCCCCTGGCTGCCCGAAGCGATGGGTTCGTTGTTACGTCAATCATCACCGCCCGATGAGATCATTATCATTGATGACGGTTCCAGTGATAGCAGTGTGGCCTGGCTCACCGCTTTCGCTGCTGCGCATCCGCAGGTCACTCTGCTGAGCGGTGAACGCGGCGGCGTCAGCGCCGCGCGTATGAAAGGACTCGCCGCAGCCACCGGTGATTTTGTCTATTTTATGGATGCGGATGATTTCGTTTCGACCGAACTGTTTGCTGATTTCCGGCGCGTACAGGCACGGCATCAGGAGATTGATCTGTTCTGTTTTGGCGCGAAGATGTTCCTCGATTTGCCTGTCGCGCAACGCCAGTATCAGCGCATCCATCAACGCCACGTCAGTGGTATATTGCCCGGAGGCAGGGCAAGTCTGCACATTTTGCTGCAACACCAGTCGGCACATCGTGTGGTGTGGAGCTCGATCATGTCGCGGCGTTTAATCGATCAGCTGGCGTTGCAATTTTTGCCCATTCAGAACCACGAAGATGCGCCATGGATGTTCGCGCTCTATATGGCCGCCCGTCAAATCTACTGCACCAGCCAAAGCTACTATTACAAGCGCTTCATGCTCAGTTCACTGTCACAGAGCACGCGTGACTTTTCGTGGGTCAAAAACTATTTCATTGCGCGGCAGAGCAGCGAGCAATTTTTGCGCGACCAGCAGCAACCCATTGATGAGTTGTTGTTGGATGATTACTACCAGACGGTGATGAAGGGCTGTCTCGCGCAAATCCGTAAAAATCACATGACGGTGCCCAATGAATGGCAGGTTCCGGTAGATCAAGTCGTGCGTAAGATGCTGCAACAGGATTCGCGTCTGAAACTGTTGTGGTATTGCCCGTCGATATACCTCGGGTTGCAGAACTTCCGTGAACAGGTTGGACGCTATTCTGCTCGTCGCTGACCCTGATCAATTCTCCCGCTGCTGATTAAATTTACTTTTGCGCCAGAGGCCTTTACCATTCTGGCGCACAAATTTTCGTGCACCCGACGTCTTCGCTTCCGCCATTCAGGAGAGTGCATGTTATATCCTATCGTCCGGCCGGCGCTGTTTAAGCTCGATCCAGAGCGTGCGCACGAACTCACCTTTCAACAATTACGTTTTATCAGCGGAACGCCGCTGGAAGGACTGATTCGCCAGTCGCTGCCGTCACGCCCGGTGACCTGCATGGGATTGACTTTCCCTAACGCGCTGGGGCTTGCTGCAGGCCTCGATAAAAACGCAGAGTGCATTGATGCCTTTGGTGCGATGGGTTTCGGCTTCGTGGAAGTCGGGACGGTGACGCCACGTCCACAGCCTGGCAATGATAAGCCGCGCATGTTCCGTCTGGTGGAGGCGGAAGGGATTATTAATCGCATGGGCTTTAATAATCACGGCGTCGATCACTTAGTCGAGAACGTTAAAAAAGCGCGTTTCAAAGGTGTCCTCGGTATCAATATTGGCAAAAATAAAGATACGCCAGTGGAGCAAGGCAAAGACGATTATCTGATCTGCATGGAAAAGGTGTATGCCCATGCCGGTTATATCGCCATCAATATTTCATCGCCAAACACACCTGGATTACGCACGCTGCAATATGGCGAAGCGCTGGACGATCTGCTTTCGGCGATCAAATTAAAACAAAAAGAGCTGCAGGAACGGCACCTTAAATATGTGCCGGTCGCGGTGAAGATCGCGCCGGATCTTTCTGAAGAAGAATTGATCCAGGTTGCCGACAGTTTGGTGCGCCATGAAATTGACGGTGTCATTGCCACCAATACCACGCTCGATCGTGCTTTAGTTGCTGGACTTAAATATGCCGATGAGATGGGTGGATTAAGTGGCCGCCCGGTACAGTCACGCAGCACCGAAGTGATTCGCCGCTTGTCGCAAGAGCTGCAAGGTCGCTTACCTATTATTGGCGTCGGTGGTATTGATTCACTGGTTTCCGCTCGAGAAAAAATGGCCGCAGGGGCCACATTGGTGCAGATATACTCCGGCTTTATTTATAAAGGCCCAGGTTTAATTAAAGATATCGTGACCCACCTCTAAGACATTTCTCACTTTCCCGTGCCGGGGGGTTTATTTATCCCTTCGGCTCGTTTATATTTTGTCCTGCTGGTGTTTTTTTCAGCTTTTCCTTAGAGCTTTATTTTTTCATTGAGCGCCATTTAGCGCAGCGATTAACCACAGGGCACATCATGAAAATCAAACCTGATGATAACTGGCGTTGGTATTTTGACGCAGAACACGATCGTATGATGCTGGATTTAGCCGATGGCATGCTATTTCGTTCGCGCTTCTCGCGTAAAATGCTGACACCGGATGCCTTTAATGTCAGTGGTTTTTGTGTCGATGACGCTGCCCTGTATTTTACGTTTGAAGAGCGTTGCCGACAGAGTGGATTAAAAGGCGATCAGCGCGCTGAATTAGTCTTAAACGCATTAGTCGCGAGTCGTTTTTTAAAACCGCTCATGCCAAAAAGCTGGCATTTCACCAGCCATACCCAGAGCTGGCAACCCGCATCAGGCGATATGGTAGCCGTGACGCTGGCCGATAGCGGCGAACAGGCGCAATTGCTGGTGGTCGAGAGTGGCGAAAATGCGGCGTTGTGCCTGCTGGCGCAAAATACATTATCGGTAGCCGGTAAAGGTATGCAGTTAGGCGATGCCATTAAGATCATGAACGATCGTTTACGACCGCATCAGCAGGAACAAAACGCCCACTTTGCGCGGGCGGTTTAAGCGTTTAAGCCAAAACAATATCGCCTGCGGGAATACAGCTACAACTGAGAATCGTTCCGTCTGCGCGCACTGCGCTCTGTTTCAGCGCTTTCACTTCGCCCGATACCAGCGTCACCTTGCAGCTACCACATATCCCGGCACGACACGAGTAGGGAATGCGAAAGCCCTGCATCTCTAGTTGTTCCAGCAGCACTTGCTGGTTGTCGCCGGTAAATTCACTGCCCTGATAGCCAATGATCACTTCTGCCTGTTGGCTGGCAGCCGGTTTGAGGGTTTCCACCACCGCGCCCGCTCCGTAAGCTCGCGGTGTCTGACGAGCCAAAACCGTCAGCTCATCGCCGACGCGGATCACGCCGCTGTTGCGGGCGATCAGATTCAGACCGAAATCGATATCTCCGCTGCCGTCCTGACCGCTGCGGAAACGTTGTAACGTGGCCAGGGGTTCACCTTCGGGATGTTTGCGCCCGCTTTCGGTGCCCACGGTGGTGAATACGCAGCGGCTGCAGGGCTTGGGCATATCAAAAACAATCTCGCCGATTTTAACCTGTTTCCAGCTATCTTCATCCCAAGCTGGCGCGCCGCTGACCACCAGGTTAGGGCGGAATTGCTCAACGCGAACGCTGGCCGGGCAACGCTGCTGCAGATCTTGCAGTGACGACATATTCACCAGCAGGAAGGGAAAACCATCCGCGAAACTCAGCGATACCTCATCAAATTTTTTCACCCGTCGCGTGGGAGCAACACCGGTCCAGCGCAATTGCACCGGACGCGGAAAGAATTCACTCAGCCAATCATTGATTTCAGCGGGCGCAATATGCGAGGTGAAATGATTCCCCCAAACTTCGGTGGGTGACAATTGTGCCGTGAAATCGCTGAAGCGAATTAAGGCCTGGCTGCCATCCGGGGCATTTAAAAATAAGCCATCAGGCAACAGCGCGGGGGTAAAACGCACCATGTCCGGATACTGTCGCGCAGTAATAAAAGTGCCGTCCAGTTCGGTCACCATGAAGATGCGATCAAACGCCAGACCACTCTCCAGCACCTGTGCATGAGACAGCTGCAAACCGCGCATCGATTTGACCGGATGAATATAGAGGCGAGAAAGCGTAATCATCGAAACTCCAACAGGACAAAAAGAAGCTAACTTTATGACATAGGACGCTGATTCGCTATAATGCGCAACAATTTTAGCAAGAGTAAAAAGTGACGATATGAATTCTCTGTTTGCCAGTACGGCGCGTGGGCTCGAAGAGCTGTTAAAAACTGAGCTGGACGCGCTGGGTGCGCAGGATTTGCAGGTGGTGCAGGGCGGCGTCCACTTCCGTGCCGATGACCGTGTGATGTACCAAAGCCTGCTGTGGAGCCGACTGGCTTCGCGTATTTTGCTGCCGCTGGGAGAATTTGGCGTCTGGAGCGATCTCGACCTGTATGTGGGTGCGCAGAGCATTCCCTGGACCGAGATGTTCGACAGCAGCACCAGCTTTGCGATTCACTTTAGCGGCACCAATGAGGTGATCCGCAACAGCCAGTTCGGCGCGTTGCGTATCAAAGATGCGATCGTTGACAGCTTTACACGTCAGAATCTGGAGCGTCCAAGCGTGGATCGTGAACAGCCTGGCATTCGCATTAATGCGTGGCTGAATAAAGATCGCGTGAGCATCGCACTGGATCTGAGCGGCGATGCGCTGCATCAGCGTGGCTATCGTCAGCAAACCGGTCAGGCACCGCTGAAAGAGACGCTGGCGGCCGCGATAGTGATGCGTTCTGGTTGGCAGAGCTCCACGCCATTGATCGATCCGATGTGCGGTTCTGGTACTTTACTGCTGGAAGCGGCGCTGATCGCTACCGATCGCGCGCCGGGCTTGCTGCGTACTCATTGGGGTTTCAACCGATGGAAAAACCATAATCAGGCGGTCTGGCAAGAAGTACTGGCTGAGGCGAAAGAGCGTGCCCGTGTGGGGACGGCGGCCACAACCGCGCGCTTCTTCGGTTACGACAATGACAGCCGCGTGCTGGAATCTGCGCGAGCCAATGCGCGTCGTGCTGGCGTGTTCGAACTGTTCACTTTTGCCCAGCAGGATGTGATTAAGCTGAAGAACCCGCTGGCGGGCCAGGAGATCACCGGCACCGTGCTGAGCAACCCGCCTTACGGCGAACGTCTGGAAAGCGAACCCGCGTTGATTGCGTTGCACAGCCTGCTGGGACGCATTATGAAACAGCAATTCGGCGGCTGGAATCTGTCTCTGTTTAGTGCGTCACCGGAATTGCTAAGCTGTTTGCAGCTGCGCGCCGATCGCCAGTTCAAAGCCAAAAACGGCCCACTGGAATGTGTGCAGAAAAACTATCAGCTGGCCGCAACCAGCGGTGAAGGTAGCGCGCAGATTGCAGAGGACTTCGCTAACCGTTTGCGTAAGAATCTAAAGAAGCTGGAGAAGTGGGCGAAGCAGTCCAACATTGAATGCTATCGCTTGTATGATGCCGACTTGCCGGAATACAACGTCGCGGTAGACCGCTACGGCGACTGGGTGGTGATTCAGGAATATGCTCCACCCAAAACCGTGGATGCCAACAAAGCGCGCCAGCGTCTGTTTGATGTGATCAGCGCGACGCTGAGCGTGCTGGAGATCCCGGCCAATCGCCTGGTGATGAAAACTCGCGAGCGCCAGAAAGGCAAAAACCAGTATCAAAAACTGGGCGAGAAGGGCGACTTCTTCGAAGTGCAGGAGTTTGACGCGCGCCTGCTGGTGAATCTGACCGATTATCTCGACACCGGTTTGTTCCTGGATCACCGTCTGGCCCGCCAAATGCTGGGCAAAATGAGCGCGGGTAAAGACTTCCTTAACCTGTTTGCCTACACCGGCACCGCCAGCGTGCACGCCGGGTTAGGCGGCGCGAAAACCACCACCACCGTGGATATGTCTCGCACTTATCTGGAGTGGGCCGAGCGCAACCTGCGTCTTAATGGTCTGACCGGACGTCAGCATCGACTGATGCACGCCGATTGCCTGAGCTGGCTGCGTGACAGTGACGAACAATTTGATTTGATCTTCATCGATCCGCCGACTTTCTCGAATTCCAAACGAATGGAAGACGATTTTGACGTGCAGCGTGACCACATGATGCTAATGCAGAATCTGAAACGTCTGCTGCGTCGCGGTGGCACCATTATGTTCTCAAATAACAAGCGCGGTTTCAAAATGGACCTGGACGGTTTAGCCGCTCTGGGCTTACAGGCGCAGGAAATTACCCAAAAAACGTTGTCGCAAGATTTCGCACGCAACCGTCAAATTCACAACTGCTGGCTGGTTAGCCACGCCGGTAAGGAATAAGTTTTATGTCACTGATCAGTATCCATGGCGCTTACCTCTCATTCAGCGATGCGCCGCTGTTGGATAACACCGAACTGCACATCGAAGAGGGCGAACGCGTCTGTCTGGTGGGCCGTAACGGTGCCGGTAAATCCACATTAATGAAAATCATTAACGGCGAACAACCGCTGGATGATGGCCGCATTATTTACGAACAAGATTTAGTGGTGGCGCGCCTGCAACAGGATCCACCGCGCAACATTACCGGCTCAGTCTACGATTTCGTGGCGGAAGGCGTTGCGGAGCAGGCTGAGCATCTGAAAGCTTATCACGCGATTTCTCATCTGGTGATGGAAGATCCGAGCGAGAAAAACCTCAACGAAATGGGTCGTCTGCAAACCATTCTGGATCATCAGAATTTGTGGCAGCTCGATAGCCGTATCAATGACGTATTGCAGCAGATTGGTCTGGAAGCTGACACTGAGCTTTCCTCACTCTCCGGTGGTTGGCTGCGTAAAGCCGCGCTGGGCCGTGCGCTGGTGAGCAATCCACGCGTGCTGATGCTTGATGAACCGACTAACCACCTCGATATTGAAACTATCAACTGGCTGGAAACCTTCCTCAAGACCTTTACCGGCAGCATCGTGTTTATCTCGCACGACCGTTCGTTTATCCGCAATATGGCGACGCGTATTGTCGATCTCGACCGCGGTAAACTGGTTTCCTGGCCGGGCGATTACGATCAATTCCTGCTGGGTAAAGAAGAAGCACTGCGCGTCGAAGAGATGCAGAACGCGGAGTTTGACCGCAAACTGGCGCAGGAAGAAGTCTGGATTCGCCAGGGCATCAAAGCGCGCCGTACCCGTAATGAAGGCCGCGTGCGCGCATTGAAAGCGCTGCGTCGTGAACGTTCAGAACGCCGTGATGTGATGGGCAAAGCCAACATGCAGGTCGGTGAAGCCGCTCGCTCAGGTAAGATTGTGTTTGAGATGGAAAACGTCAATTACAGCGTGGATGGCAAAACGCTGGTGCGCGATTTCTCCACTCAGGTGCAGCGCGGCGATAAGATCGCCCTGATTGGCCCGAACGGCTGTGGTAAAACCACCTTACTGCGTCTGATGCTGGATGAGTTAAAAGCGGACAGTGGTCGCGTACACTGCGGGACTAAGCTGGAGATCGCGTACTTCGATCAGCACCGTGCTGAACTGGATCCGGATCGTACCGTGATGGATAACCTTGCGGAAGGTAAGCAGGAAGTGATGGTGAACGGTAAGCCGCGCCATGTGCTGGGCTATCTGCAGGACTTCCTGTTCCATCCGAAGCGTGCGATGACGCCAGTCCGTGCGTTATCCGGTGGTGAGCGTAACCGCCTGCTGTTAGCGCGTTTGTTCCTGAAACCTAGCAACCTGTTGATTCTCGATGAACCGACCAACGACCTTGACGTCGAAACGCTGGAGCTGCTGGAAGAGCTGGTGGATGGTTATCAGGGCACCGTCATGCTGGTGAGCCACGATCGTCAATTCGTCGATAACACCGTGACCGAATGCTGGATCTTTGAAGGCAACGGTGAGATTGGTGCCTTTGTGGGCGGCTATCACGATGCGCAGTTGCAGCGTAGCGCCTATAAGCAAACCAAGTCCGCTACGGTGAAAACCGCATCCGCTGCGCCCAAAGCGGCAGAGAAAAATCAGGAGCCAAAACGTAGCGCGAACAAACTCAGCTATAACCTGACGCGTGAACTGGAACAACTGCCGCAAAAACTGGAGCAACTGGAAACACGTATCGGCGAACTGCAGGCGAAAATGAGCCATCCGGACTTTTTCAGCCAGCCGCACGACAAAACTCAACCGGTTCTGGATGCGTTAGCGCAGACGGAAAAAGAGCTGGAAGTGGCGTTTGAGCGCTGGGAAGAGTTGGAAGCGCTGAAAAACGGCGCGTAACACAGAGGAAGTCAGTATGTGTGCAACGGATCAGGCGCACCAGTGGATGCTCTGTCCACAGTGTGATTTAACCGTAAAATTGCCTGCCGTGCCGGTGGGCAGTCGCGCGCGCTGTCCACGTTGTCATACCACGCTGACCGCTAACTGGCATGAGCCGCGAAAACGTCCTACCGGGTACGCTTTCGCGGCACTGTTTATGCTGGTGCTGGCGAATCTATTTCCCTTTATCAATATGCATGTGGCCGGGCTGAGCAGCCAAATCTCGCTGCTCGAAATTCCCGCGGTGATGGATCGTGAAGATTACCGCAGCCTGGCGACACTGTTTCTGCTGTTTGTACAGGGGATTCCCGCATTCTGCATGATCACCATTCTGCTGTTGGTGAATCGCGTGCGTATGCCGCACAGTCTGCGCCTTGGGCTGGCGCGTATTTTATTCCAGCTGCGCAGTTGGGGCATGGCCGAAATCTTTATGGCAGGCGTGCTGGTGAGCTTTGTGAAGCTGATGGCCTACGGCGAAATTGGCCTTGGCAGCAGTTTCTGGCCGTGGTGTCTATTCTGTGTATTACAGCTGCGCGCATTTCAGTGTGTAGATCGGCGATGGGTGTGGCAGAGCATGGGTCCACTCCCGGCATTGCCGATGGTGCCACAAGCCGGAATCAGTGGGTTGAAGCAGGGATTGCGCAGTTGTCCTTGCTGTACCGCTATCTTATCTGTCGGGCAGGCTGAGTGTCCTCGCTGTGGCGTGGTCGCTGCACCGCGACGTAAGCACAGCTTGCAATGGACGCTGGCACTCTTGATCACCTCGGTGATGCTCTACATCCCCTCAAACATCATGCCGATTATGGTCACCGAGACGCTTGGCTCGCAGTATCCCTCGAACATTATGGCCGGGGTGATTCTGCTGTGGAGCGATGGTTCCTGGCCAGTGGCGCTGGTGATCTTTATCGCCAGCATCATGGTGCCTTCACTCAAGATGCTGGCGATTGCCTGGCTTTGCTGGCACGCCAGTGGTCGTGGCCGGCGTGATGATGAGAAGATGCACGTGGTGTATGAGGTGGTGGAATTTGTTGGCCGCTGGTCAATGATTGATGTGTTTGTCATCGCTGTGCTATCCGCGTTGGTGCGGATGGGGCAGCTAATGAGTGTTTACCCTGCGCCAGGCGCGCTATTGTTTGCCATGGTGGTGATTCTTACCATGTTTGCAGCGATGACGTTTGATCCGCGCCTGATTTGGGATCGATTACGGGAAACTGAACGAAAGGAGCCGCGTCTTGACGGACAACCATCACGGGACTGCTAAGGTCGACCAGATTAAACGCTGGTCACCGGTCTGGATCGTACCCATCGTCACACTATTCATTGGTGGCTGGATCTTATTTTATCATTTCAGCCATCAGGGTCCGGAGGTGACGTTGATCACCGAAAGCGCTGAGGGTATAGAAGCCGGAAAAACCACCATTAAGAGCCGTAGTGTCAATGTTGGCGTAGTGGAAAGTGCAGTATTAACTGACGATCTGCACCATGTGGAGATCAAAGCACGCCTCAATTCTGGGATGGAAAAACTGTTGCATGGCGACAGCGTATTCTGGGTGGTGAAACCGCAAATCGGGCGCGAAGGGATTACCGGTCTCGGCACATTACTCTCGGGTGCCTATATTGAATTGCAACCAGGTACGAAGGGCGATCAACCGGAGCGCTATCAACTGCTGGATGCGCCACCTCTGGCACCGCCGGATGCCAAAGGCATTCGCATCACACTCGACAGTAAAAAAGCCGGACAGCTTAATGCGGGCGATCCGGTGCTGTTCCGTGGCTATCGCGTGGGTACGGTGGAATCCAGCACCTTTGATACCGATAAACGCATGATGACCTATCAACTGTTCATCGCCGCTCCGTACGATCGTCTGATCACGACCAATGTCCGTTTCTGGAAAGACAGCGGTATCGCCGTCGATATGTCTGCCTCGGGCATGCGGGTGGAAATGGGTTCACTGACTACGCTGTTTAGCGGTGGCGTTAGTTTTGATGTGCCAGATGGCGCGGAGCTGGGGCAGATCGCCGAAAATAAAGCGGAATACCATCTGTTTGACGATCAGCGCAGCATCCAGGATTCGTTATATACCAACCACACCGATTTCCTGCTGTTCTTTACCGATTCGATTCGTGGCTTGCAGGTAGGCGCACCGGTTGAGTTCCGTGGCATTCGTCTGGGTACCGTCTCGCAAGTGCCTTACACCATTCCAGGTATCAATCAGGCGTTGAATAACGATTATCGTGTTCCGATATTGATTCGCATCGAACCGGATCGCTTTATCAGCCGTCTGGGCGGAGATTTCAACCTTGAGCAGCATCTGCAGGATGGCAAGAAGCGAGGTCTGCGCGCCACGCTGAAAACCGGTAACCTCTTGTCGGGTGCGCTGTATATCGATCTGGACTTCTATGACAACGCGCCGGCGTATAAAGGTCCAAATGAGATTGCGGGCCTGGAGGTGATTCCAACGGTCAGTGGTGGATTAAGTCAGATCCAGCAGAAACTGACGGCAGCGCTGGATAAGATCAACGGTCTGCCATTAAATCCGATGATCACCGAAGCGACAGGCACCCTGAAAGAGAGCCAGCGTACGATGCAGCAATTGCAGAAAACCCTGGATAACCTCAATCACATCACTGCCAGCCCGGCGATGAAAACGCTGCCAGAAGATATGCAGCAGACGCTGCGCGAGTTGAATCGCAGCATGAAAGGCTTGCAGCCGGGTTCACCGGCTTATAACAAACTGGTGGGAGACATGCAGCGACTTGACCAGGTGCTGCGCGAATTGCAGCCGGTGCTGAAAACGCTAAATACCAAGAGCAATGCATTGGTGTTTGAAGCCAAACCGGGCCAGGATCCCCAGCCAAAGAGGGCGAAACAGTGAAAAAAGGGCTGATTATTGGTGCGATGCTGCTCCTGGCAGGGTGTAGCAGCACTATCGAAAACACCTATTATCAACTGCCTGCGGGCAGCAATGTCGCGCGTGTAGACAGCGCATCCAGCGGCAACCAGCCAATGATTTGGGTCGAGCAGGTATCGGTTCCGGATTATATGGCAGGGAATGGTTTGGTGTATCAAACCAGCGATGTAAAGTATGTGATTGCTGCCAATAACTTGTGGGCCAGTCCGCTGGATCAACAACTACAACAGACATTGATCAGCAACCTCAGTAAAGCACTGCCGGGCCGAATTGTTGCCAGTGCTCCGTTAGGTGAGAGCCACGATACTTTGACGGTGAATGTGACCGGTTTCCAGGGTCGCTATGATGGCCAGGTTGTGGTGAGCGGAGAATGGCTCCTGCAACATCAAGGGCGCTTAATCAAACATGGCTTTAATCTGACTCTGCCGCAAAATGAAGATGGCTATGATGCGCTGGTGCGTACTCTGGCTATCGGCTGGCAGCAAACAGCACAACAAATCGCAAAAAGTGTCATTTCGCTAAATTAAGATTTGTTCGATGCTTATGCTAAGTCCCTGATTTGCCGTTGTGTGACGGACATCAAATCAGGGGCTTTTTTTATCGTCTAATCAGCCAGATATACACGGAATTGACAATTATAGATGTCGTTTTAACGTCAAAATGATGACATTGGCGTGAATTTTGCGCATTGATCTTTCTTCTGCCAGGAGTTAGAACATTACTGTGGTTGAACATTATATCGCCACTCTTTCTTTCCACCCAGAATCCACCAGACCTGAAATGAGGGAATCGAGGCATGAAGAGACAGAAAAGAGACCGCCTGGAACGTGCACACTCACGAGGCTATCAAGCGGGTATTACTGGCCGCTCAAAAGAGATATGCCCCTATCAAATGATCGATGCGCGGTCTTACTGGTTGGGAGGTTGGCGTCAAGCCATGGAGGACAGGTCGGCGGTGGCCTAGCACTGTCGGATGTCCATAATTGAAGGAAGAAACCTCCGCTGAATGCGGAGGTTTTCGTTTGGGGAATTAGAAAGCAGAGGTGTCTTTAAACAGACCCACTTTCAAATCTGTCGCGGTGTAAATCAGGTTACCGTCAACGAAGACTTCACCATCAGCCACGCCCATCACCAGCTTGCGGTTGATCACGCGCTTGAAGTGAATTTTATAAGTGACTTTCTTCGCGGTTGGCAGTACCTGACCGGTGAATTTCACTTCGCCCACACCCAGTGCGCGGCCTTTACCTTCAGCGCCTAACCAGCCGAGGTAGAAACCAACCAACTGCCACATGGCGTCAAGGCCGAGGCAGCCTGGCATGACCGGATCGCCTTTAAAGTGGCAATCGAAGAACCACAGGTCAGGGCGGATATCCAGTTCGGCTTCCACAAAACCTTTGTCAAATTTACCGCCGTCTTCGGTCATCATGACCACGCGGTCCATCATCAACATGTTATCAGAGGGAAGCGGCGGTCCATTTTCGCCAAACAGTTCGCCGCGACCTGAGGCAACCAGGTCTTCTTTGCTATAGGATTCGCGTTTATCTACCATGTTCTCAATATGCCTTCTTTTAGTGAAGCCCGAATATTAGCGAACAGTTGTACGCTGGGCAAATCAATCAGCTGTGGTTAAACCAGTTGAGCCAGCGCAATGGCCACGGACGATGACGAATTTCCTGCTGGTTCAGCTGTGCAATACGTTCCTGAATGGTATTGAGCAGTGACTCGCCGCTCTCACTTTGCCATGCGATGCCGGTTAATAAGGGTAACGCTTCATCCACGCTTTCAATTGCCCAGATGTGGAATTGCTCTTGCTTCACCGCATCAACCACCGCTTCGCTGAGGCTCAAATGGCGCACATTACTGGCTGGCAGAATAACGCCTTGTTTACCGGTCAGCTCGCGTGACTGGCAAATGCTAAAGAAGCCTTCGATTTTTTCATTCAGGCCGCCAACAGGCTGTACATTACCAAATTGGTCCACGGAACCGGTCACCGCAATATGCTGGCTTAGTGGCTGATTGGCCAGCGCGCTAATCAGCGCGCAGAGTTCGGCCAGTGAGGCACTATCGCCATCTACTTCGGAATAGGATTGTTCAAACACTAACGAGGCTGAGAAGGGCAGCTGTTGCTCGAGTTCAAGTTCAGCGATCAGATAAGCTTGCATAATCATCATGCCTTTCGCATGAATATTACCGCCCAGCTCGGCTTTACGCTCAACGTCAGTGAATTCGCCATCCCCCGGATGAACAACACAGGTGATACGTGACGGCTCGCCCCACGGACGCGGATGACCTGGAAACTCCACTACCGACAGACCGTTAATCTGCCCCACGACTTCACCTTCAGTTTCAATCATAATCTGATTGAGCAGAATTTCGTCACGCATGCGGTCAGCCAGGTAGCTTTCACGCCATTCGCGCGCTTCCAGTGCTTCTTTCAATGCTTCAGCATTGATGATGTCACCGTGCAGCGCGGTTTCCTGCAGCTGACGGCGTAACCAGCGCGGGCAGAGCGGCAGGGTTTCTTGATCACCCGTGAAGCGAACCGCCTCATTGATCAAGAGCGGCCAAAAATCGGCTGCAGGCTGGTCCAGGCCGGCTTGTTCAGCTTGCGTGAGCGTCCACTGGCACCAGAAGGTCATGTCCTCTTCATCGGTGATCTGCAGGTTCTCTTCGAACTCGCTGTAGAGTGCCATTTCATGCACTTCTGCATCCAATTCCTGGAAGCTGGCTAACGCATCACGATCGCCACAAAGTACCAGGCGCAGTTGCAGCGGCAGGGAAGGGATGGCCACGGGCAACGGTTGGCGTTCGTCCTGCGAATACCAGTCAAAGCGGCCTTGCTCGATGCACTTACGCAGACGCAGCCATAGCAGTGGCTGAGCCAGTAGCGTATTCACGGACAGGATTAAAGTGCCGCCATTGGCTTGATGAATCAACCCCGGCTCGGGCTGAATACGATCTTTGTACTGACGCACACAACCAAACAGCTGTTCTGCTTCAATCCAGTCGGCAAAGTGAACACCGCCCTGACTGGTGAATGGCCGGTTAGCATCGCTGGGCGGCATCAGGCTGACCGTGTCGCCCATGACATGATAGTCACCGCCATACAGCGCAATCTCTTCGGGCTGGAAGCGCTGTGCGGCTTCGGCGATGCACGCGAGATAATCGCTGTTTTCCTGACTGCGTAATAACAACAGAGGAAAACCTAAGGTTTGATGATGCAAATGCGCCAGCGCATTCAGCAGACGCGGCTGAACCGCGGCAAGACTATCGCTATCTTCCAGTGAGACGTTTGAGAAAATGGATTGGTAGCGGATGCTATCCGGCTGCAGGGCTTGCCACGTAATTTGAGTGCTGGTCAAAATATTCGCATTAGTCAGATTTAGGAAAAGCGCGATTATACAGGAATCAACCTTGTTAAGCACTGCGGAGTTCCAGCCCGAAATGTGATGACCGCTACATGTTTTTCCTTGCTGCATCCGGGAAAAAAGCTGTTATTCTTAGTTTGTTACGTGATCACGATGAGATTCCGATGAAATACCAGCAACTCGAAAATCTTGAAAGTGGATGGAAGTGGAAATACCTGGTGAAAAAGCATCGGGAGGGTGAATTGATCACCCGTCATCTTGAGCTCAGCGCCGCGCAGGCTGCGGTGGATGCCTTACTGGCGATGGAAAATAGTCCAGTAGAGGTAGCGGAATGGATAGCTCAGCACATTCACCCCGATCTCGAGAACCGTCTGAAGCAGACTATTCGTGCGCGCCGTAAGCGGCACTTTAATGCGGAACATCAGCATACGCGTAAGAAGTCGATCGATCTGGAATATCTGGTGTGGCAGCGTTTGGCAGGATTGGCACAGCGTCGCAGCAACACACTATCAGAAACCATTGTGCAGTTGATTGAAGATGCCGAGCGCAAAGAGAAGTATGCCAGCCAGATGTCAACGCTTAAGCAGGATCTGCAGGCGATTCTGGGTAAAGGCGGATCAGAGAACGAATAGCGCTGATGTGTGCACTATGATGGTGTTGTTAGCCAGTTGAAAAGAGATAAAAAAAACCCCGCAAGAGCGGGGTTTTTTATTGCGTGATAACTTAAGCCTGTGGCTGAGTTACAACGTCTTTGATACCTTTCACGTCGATTTCAACGCGACGGTCTGGCGCCAGGCAGTCGATCAGGGCATTACGGCCTTTCACGCTGTCACAGGTGTTGCCAGTCACTGGGTTAGATTTGCCCATACCGCGTGCAGAGATCTTGTTAGAAGGGATACCTTTAGAGACCAGGTAATCAACTACAGACTGAGCGCGTTTTTCAGACAGTTTCTGGTTGTACTGCTCTGAACCGATACGGTCAGTGAAGCCCAGTACTACAACAGAACCGTCTTTAGGATCCATTGAGCTCAGCTGGCTGTACAGCTGATCCAGAGCCTGCTGGCCTTCTGGTTTCAGAGTTGCTTTGTTGAAGTTGAACAGTACGTCAGACTTCAGAGTGAAACGCTTGGTTTCAACAACTGGCGCTGGAGCAGGTGCTGGAGCAACAACTGGTGCTGCCGCTTCATCCTGACCGAAACGGTAAGAAACGCCGACGCTCAGCATGCTGTTGTCTGGACGCGCACCAACGGTACCTGCGTCACCGATGTTGTTAACCCACTGGTAGTCCAGGCGAGTCGCCCAGTTTTTGGTCAGTGCGTATTCAACACCAACAGCAGCCAGCGGAGAAACGCCGGTGTCATGGTTGCTGATGCGACCATTGTCTGGGTTGGTCTGAGTAGAGTCTGCGCGCCATACCATGCCACCCAGACGGGTGTACACGTCGAAGTCTTCAGTGATTGGGTAGCTCAGTTTAGCAGCCAGCTGAACGCCTTGTGCTTTGAACGCGCCATTGGTCACGCTGCCTTTGTTAGGCATGCGGCCTAACCAGTCATAGCCCAGCTCGAAGCCCAGGTATGGGTTAGCCTGGTAACCCATGAATGCACCAGCACCCAGCTGAGATTCGTGAGTTGGACCGTTGTTGTTCTCGTAACCGTTACCGTAGTAACCAGTATCGTGATACTGAGACCAGCCCAGTTTAGCACCGGTGTACCAGGTGTTATCTTTAGGAGCGGCCTGCGCTACGGTAGCGAAGCCAGCCAGTGCCACTGCAATTGCGATAGCTGTCTTTTTCATTTTTGCGCCTCGTTATCATCCAAATAGGCAATGAGCAAAAAGGTTGCTCTTTGTGTTAATCCTTCGCCGGGTCTAAACGCTCGCTTTTGACTCTACCGAAAAAACGGAGGTTATTGAGCACCCTGGCGAGATAAAGTCTACAACGAGATTGGAAAGTTACAAGTATGATGTGAGGCCAGCCAGCAAAAAAACAGGGATTTATACACACATTTTAACAAATCACATGGCAAAATCTTCGCCAGCGAATTGAGAAAATGCGGCTAAACCATTGTCAAAGCTGGCGGGAAAAGAATCAGTGGCTTAGCAGCATCCTTAAGAAAAAAAAGCGTGAGAAAATTCCTGGTTTTACTTAATGAAACAAATCCGACGGAATTTTTGGCGTATTTGGTTGTCTGGACAAGACGCGATCGTGACCTTGCGGACGCATAATTAAACCCAGTGCTTCACCTTCTGCCGCTGCCATTTCGAGTTCAAACCGCTCTTCATCATTCAATTCGTACGGAATCCAGGCCAAAACCACACTATAATTTCCCGTGCGCAGAGCCTTCACCATACTTTCCACTGTCGTGAGTCGTTCAGATTCGGTGATATGCATACTTTTCTCAAGCGGTAATCCTGACTGCTGCATCCAGTTGCGATTCAGCTTATGCGCTGGTGTTAACCACAGCTGCCAGCGAGACTGTTCGCTGAGTTGCTTTAACACCGGCAACAGCAGTAACTGCATCATGCCAGGTTGTTCGCTGTAACGTAGTTCAGTAATTCCACCCAGAGAAGGCTGCGTCAGGCTTGAAGAAGCAAAACGTTGAGAACGATCAGCAAGGCCAGAGAATTGAGTACGCATGTTTTAATCACTCAGTAATGAACTGTATGGATGTACAGTAATGTCTTCCTGGATAAAGATCAACCTCAATTTCTGAAAACACCTCGCAAATTGTGCACATCGCACACGGCAAATGCTTTTATTCATTGAACAGCTAATGGGTTTTTTCTATCTTCTAACCAGATGAAAAACCAGGATTTTAAGGAATTTTCTCGAATGAGAATTCACGGAAAGGAGCTGTAATGAAAACCAACAATCCACTCGTTAAACAATCCAAAACACAGCTGGCGCCGCTGGGAAAGATCGAATCCCGAACGCAATTTGGTGGCTATGCTCTGACAGTAGAAAAGGTCATTTTTGCGTATATCAATGAAGACGCGCTTTACCTGCGTGCCAGTGAAGCATTGCAGACTTACCACACCCAACGTGCTCTTGAACCGCTGGTCTACCGCAAACGCGGCATACCAGTGCAACTGAATTACTTCAAAGTGGATGCGAAGCTTTGGCAGGATCCTGAGCAACTCTTGCGGTTGTCGGCCAGTGCGCTGCACGCAGCACAGCATGAGTTAGCAAACCGGACAGTGACCTTACGGTTGAAGGATCTGCCTAACCTTAGCCTGCGCATGGAGATGATGCTGCATAAAGTTGGCATCAGTTCAGTGAAAGTGCTGCATGAAATGGGATCGCGCCAGAGCTGGCTCAAACTGCGAGCCGTTAACAAACATATCGGGCTGAAAACGTTAATGGCATTGGAAGGGGCGATTTCCGGGCATCACCAGGCCGCATTGCCTGCAGCGATTAGAGATGAGCTCTACGCGTGGTATGTCAAAACGCTCCACCCCAAAAATGCGGTGGAGCCGAGTTAACTTAATGACTGGATAGTGTGCGGCGCAGGCGGGCAATTTCCGGCAGCAGGGCAATCAGTAATCCTAGCTGCTGCATCACCAGCGGCGCCTGCACGTCCGAACTGTTTTTAACATCACTTAATTGTTGCATCACCTGCTGCTGCATGGCTAATGCCTGCTGGTCGTCAACGCTTTCAATCTGCAGCACATCCTCAACAAAACACACTGCATCATCTAAAACTTTGAGCAGTGCAGGGTCAGAGAGGCGTTCGCGATGAGCGCCCAGCGCCGAGATGTAGCTCAGGAAGGAGTGATTCAGGCACAGCAACCGGAACGCGTTTTCACGCAACGGTTGCTGAAGCTTAAGTTCGCTGCTCATATTCGAGACCACAGATGCTAATTCAGCATCGGCATTGTGAGCATCGCGGCGTGCCACGCGATAGGGCAGACGATTATCTTTGCCCTGATGATATTGCTCCAGAATGGCATCGAGATAGCGACAATTGGCATTCAGCGTGCGATCCGCAACGGCGCTAATCTTGCGGAATTGCCAGTCGGGCCAGACAAATGCCACGGCCAGCCAGGCCAGACCGCACCCTAGCAACGTATCAACAATACGCGGCAGCGCCACCTCAAAGCCTTCGCCCAGCAGGTTAAAGCAGAGCAGTACCAGTAAGGTGATAAACAGTGTGGCTTGCGCATACTGGATCTGGCGAAAGGCAAAAAACAGCACGCCGCTTATCACGATTAAAATCAGCTGCCCTTCGATGGAGGGCACCAACCACAGCACCGGCAAGCCGATGGCGATACCGGCCAGCGTCCCGCCAATACGTAAGGCGAGTCGGCGGCGCGTGGCGTTGTAATTAGGCTGGCAGACAAACAGGCTGGTGAGCAAAATCCAGTAGCCGCGATGAAGACCGGTAATTTGAATAAAAGCGTATCCGACACAAAGTACCAGAGACATACGCACAGCATGACGGAACAGCGCCGATCCGGGGCTCAGATGACGGCTCAGCCGTAGCCGAATGTCCGCCCATCCACTCAGCCCTTCACGAGAAAGATGGTTATCTGCGGAGGAAGGCGGTTCGGCCAGCGCTTGTTCAGACTCAATCGAGGCCAGTTGCGCATCAATCGCACGCAAATTGCGTAGCAGCCAAAACAGCGCGCGATTGTGAGGATCCTGCGGGTCATTCTGCTGCAATCTCTCCAAAGCCGTTTCCAGCCGGGAAAAAGTGCGTTCAAAGCTGCTGTCATGATGCCACGGCTGTCTTAACAAGATGCTCTCAGCCAGCTTGCGACAGGCTTGAGCTTGCATATTCAACAGGCGCTGGAAGCGAAACAGCACTTCGTTATAGCGCCAGTCATCGCGCAGCAGGTGATATTGCAGATGGGATGAGCTGGCGCGTTCATGAATATCCTGCGCAACGAAATAGTAGTGCAAACTGCGACGTGTGCTGCGCGATCCACGGTCGCCGCGCAAGCGACTCTGAATGGTGGTTTTCGTCAGATTGAGTTGCGCCACTAACTGGCTGTTAACCATCGCCGTGGCAATGGTACTGGCATCATCCTGTTCACCGGCATCCGGATCGAACAGATTCGCCTTGGCCTCCAGATAACTTGCCAGCTGAGAAAAACTGGCCGCCAGTTGCTCCTGCACCGGTCGCACCGGGAAGATCAAATGCCCGATAAATGTCAGCAGGTTGTACCACAGAGCACCAATCAGCAGCAGGGCGGGTTGCATCCACCACTCAGGGAACAGGCCAATCCCCAACATGGTATAAACCGCAATCAGCAGCGCGCCAAACGCGATGGTTGCATAACGCTGTCCCAGAGCGCCAAGCAGAATGAAGCCCCAGCTGGAGAGCGCCAAACCGATGGCGAATGCCCATGGGTAGGGAAATAACAATTCAACCGATACTGAAGCGATGCAAAAGCAGACCAGCGTAATCATCAGATTGCGCAAGCGCCCGGTCCATCGGTCATCCAGATCGGCCAGCGCGGCCGCCACCACGCCGAGCGTCAAAGGAATGGTCCACTCTATTTGCTGCAGCCACCACGGAACGGCGGCACACCCTGCCAGCGCGAAGAAAATGCGCAATAAATAACGCAGGCTGCTATTGAACAGATAACGTCGCCATCCCGGCATCGCGTTCAGAAGCATCAATTGTCCGCCTTAGTATCGACGACGCGCATTCGCTTCACGCGCGGCCTGAGCCTCTTCCACCGAGACCACACGGCGGCCTACGGGCCAGAGTGCGATAGCGGCAATTTTAAAGTTAGCGATACCGACGGGGATACCGATGATGGTCAGGCATTGGATGATGCCGGCAGAAATATGCATCAGACACAGCCACCAGCCGAAAAACACCAGCCAGAAAATGTTGAGGAAGGTTCCGCCAGCATTCAGCACATGGCTTTTACTGTCAGGTCGCAGCACATCGACATGCACCGCTTCATTACCAAAGGGCAGAAGTGAAAGTTTAGTGATTTCCCAGCAGGATCGCGTTAAAGGCAGGGTAAAGATAAGCACAATGCTGACAAGTGTGGCAAACAGCCAGCTCAGGGTGGTGAACACGCCACCCAAAACGAAGTTAAGAATATTCAGTACGGTGCGCATAACACGATTTTCCTTTTGCAATCCGCAATATGTGTCGCCCAGTTTAGCCTGTTTTAAGGCTGGAGCGCCAAGAGTCTGACAGGTAAACTGCGCGATAATCGAATTCCACAAGACGGTGCGGACATGGAACTGAAAGCAACATCAATGGGCAAACGTCTGGCTCAGCATCCCTACAATCGGGTGCGTCTGCTGGCCGCTGGCGTGGAAGTCAGTGGCGATCGTCACGAATATCTTATTCCGTTCAATCAGTTAATCAGCATTGCCTGTAAACGCGGCATGGTTTGGGGAGAGCTGGAATTTCACTTGCCAGAAGATAAGGTTGTACGCCTGCACGGCACGGAATGGCAGGAGACACAGCGTTTTTTCCATTACTTGCAGCATGCCTGGCAGCAGTGGAGCCAGGAGATGAGCGAAGTCAGTGCACAAGTCCTGATAGCTTTGGAACAGGATATTATCGCTTTCACGCAACAGGATCGCTGGTTGAAGCGCAGCGAACTGGCTACGGTAAAAGAGAGCATTCAACGCCAATTTTCCGCCTTACCGCTGCCACTTTCGCGCCTGAATGAGTTTGATAATTGCCGTGCGCGTTGGCGGTTTTGCCAGCAGTGGTTAGAACAAGGTGAAACCGCCATTCGCCAGCGCAACCGTGAATGGACGACGAAGGTCATCAAGGACTACCACGAATTTTTCTCCACTGTCGAAACTACACCGCTTAATGCTTCCCAGTGCGAAGCGGTGGTCAACGGTGAAGACGCCTTACTGGTGCTGGCCGGTGCGGGAAGTGGTAAAACCTCGGTGCTGGTGGCACGCGCCGGCTGGTTGTTGAAACGCAAACTGGCACAGCCGGAGCAAATCCTGCTGCTGGCATTTGGTCGCCAGGCGGCCGAAGAGATGAACGATCGTATTCAACAACGCTTAGGTGAGAGTGCGATTCAGGCGCGAACGTTTCACGCGCTGGCCTTGCATATCATCCGCGAAGGCAGCAATAAGCAGCCGGTGATCAGCAAGCTTGAAAGTGACAGCAAGGCGCGGCGGCAACTGCTGATCGACACCTGGCGCGAACAGTGCAACAGTAAAAAAGCGCAGGCGAGCGGTTGGCGTCACTGGTTGCAGGAGGAACTGGAGTGGGAGGTCGCTGAAGGCCCATTCTGGCAGGATGACAAGTTGGCGCAACGGCTGGCCTCACGCATGGAGCGCTGGCTGGGACTGATGCGTATGCACGGCGGCGCGCAGGCTGCCATGATTGCCGATGTGCCGGAAGAGTATCGCGATAATTTCAGTCAACGCGTCAAACTGATGTCGCCGCTATTAAAAGCCTGGAAAAGTGCGTTGAAAGAAGAGGGCGCGGTCGATTTCTCCGGGTTGATCCATCAGGCGATTGCCATTCTTGAAAAAGGACGCTTTATCAGCCCGTGGAAGCATATCCTGGTGGATGAATTCCAGGATATCTCGCCTCAGCGTGCCGCCTTGCTGACCGCATTGCGCCAGCAGAACAAGCGCACCAGTTTGTTCGCGGTAGGCGATGACTGGCAGGCAATCTATCGCTTTAGTGGTGCCGAAATGAGTCTGACCACGGCTTTCCATCACTATTTTGGTGATGGCGATCGCTGCGTGCTGGACACCACTTATCGTTTCAACGACCGAATCGGTGAGATTGCCAACCGCTTTGTGCAGCAGAATCCACATCAGCTGCGCAAGCCGCTCAACAGTCTGAGCAAGGGGAATAAGAAGTCAGTCACGCTGCTGCCGCAGGAGCAACTGGAACCGTTGCTGGATAAATTAAGTGGCTATGCGAAAACGGAAGAGCGTGTGCTGTTGCTGGCGCGCTATCACCATTTGCGTCCTGCCATCCTCGATAAAGCCAAAACGCGCTGGCCGAAATTGCAGATCGATTTTATGACTATTCATGCCAGCAAAGGGCAGCAGGCAGATTTTGTCATTATGCTGGGCCTGCATGAGGGGCGTGATGGCTTCCCCGCAGAGGCGCGTGAATCGATTATGGAAGAGGGGTTATTACCCCAGCCGGAAGATTTCCCTGACGCTGAAGAGCGGCGGTTGGCCTATGTGGCGATTACCCGCGCACGCCAGCAAGTGTGGATGTTGTTTGATAAAGATCGGCCTTCCGTTTTTGTCGAACACTTCCGCGAATTGGGCGTGCCGCAAAGTCGGAAGGCCTGAACATTACGCTTTCAGGCGGTCGGCAAGATAGCGCTGATAATCGGGGATTTGGATCTCAAACTGCTGGGCAAACATCGGTGCCTGAATAATGAAATCCGCGGTGGCGCGATTGGTCGCCACCGGGATATTCCACACGGTGGCCAGACGTAACAGGGCTTTGACATCGGGATCGTGCGGCACCGCATTTAACGGATCCCAAAAGAAGAACAGCACATCGATTTTCCCTTCGGAAATCAAAGCACCCACTTGCTGATCGCCGCCCATCGGGCCGCTTAGCATGGCGTTGACGTCTAAACCGGTGTGGCGATTAATCAGATTACCTGTGGTGCCGGTGGCATAGAGCACATGCGGTTGCAGCGCGCTCTGGTTGGCTTTAACCCACTCCAGTAGCGTCGCTTTGCAGTGATCGTGGGCAACGAGGGCTATGTGTTTCTGAACGTTAAGGGTACGAACGGTCTGCTCCATAGGGCTTCCTGTTTCTTCTCATGCATTAATTTTAAGGCATGAGTGTACCCCTGACATTTCAACACTATCAACTTGCGCGTAAGGTTTTCATCCAACTGATAAATTTCAGGCGTGTAGCAGCATCAAAGCGCTGAAACCACTGTTGCAGATAAGGTAACTCTCCCGCATCCTGCCAGGCAAAATCGAGACTCATCTGGGCATCCGGCGCACTCACCGATTGCAGTGCAAAGCGAGGAACCGATGCCGCCTGGGCAGTACGGTTATAATTCAGCATGGCCTTTTCCAGATCGCTATCGCTACCCTGTGGTAAGCGATCGCGCACGCTGGTGATTTCATTCCCTCGTTCATCAACGAGCTGGAAATTTAGCGCCTTATCGAACGTGCTGCGTTCTCGGCGGTTGGCCAGAACGGGTAAACGAATCGCGACTGAGGTGGCGCTGGCATTGAACGTGACGATCATCGGCACCGACTGAAAATGCGTGGCATCCGCACAAGGTTTTTCAACGCGAAACAGGAATTGATGCTGCCCACGCTCCAGCTCCAGGCTGTCCGCGCCTTTCAGCAACGAGCCTGAGATTTTGCGACCATCGAGCACCAGCAAGTCGATTTCAGGATCGAGTTTGAGGGTGATGGCATGGCAGGATGCCGATACGAGTAACACGAGTAAACTCGTAACAGCCAAAGACAGCTTCATTTCAACTCCCGGAGGATGGGGATTAAGGGTGATGTGTAGCAAATTATTACATTATGGCAGTAAATTTACATTTTCACATATTTATTCGTGCTGAGGCGCAAAGTTTTTATCTGAGGGGCTTGCACTGTGTCACGCAATGGCAACTACACTCAGGCGAACGAACAAGGAGAAAAAAATGAATGATCAAACGATTCGTGATGTATTGAGCCGCACCAAACGCATTGCATTGGTAGGGGCGAGCGATCGCGCCGATCGCCCAAGCTATGGTGTGATGAAGTTTTTGCTTGATCAGGGTTATGAGGTTATTCCGGTGAGTCCAAAACTGGCGGGGCAGCAGTTGCTGGGGCAGACCGCTTACGCCACGCTGGCAGAAATTCCGGGTAAAGTGGATATGGTAGATGTATTTCGCAATGCTGAGGCGGCTTGGGGTGTGGCGCAGGAAGCGATTGCCATTGGTGCCGATACGCTGTGGCTGCAATTGGGCGTGATTAATGAGCAGGCGGCAGTGCTAGCGCGCGATGCGGGCATGACGGTGGTGATGGATCGTTGTCCTAAGATTGAAATTCCGCGTCTGGGTATTCCGCCCATCGCGTCGTAAAGCTGAAACGGCGACCGAGGTCGCCGTTGTCATTAATGGCGCAGGCTAGGTGCCTGCAACTGCTGCCGGATGGAAGCAGCAAGTTCATCCATCGAAGGTTGCTCAGGATGCTCATACGACGTTTCACCGGCGAGCTGGATTTCGGCGACATAGGTGTGCACCTGTTCGCCTTCTTCATCTTCCATCACTACGTGATACCACGGTGCGGCGCGCAGCGTTTCACTGGCGGCTACATCATCCTGCTCGGGTTCATCGAGCGAAAACTCCGGATCGACATCCACAATAACGCCGAGCACCCCGGAGAGACGGTGACGGACCTGCTGTCCAATGCCAAATTTACTGGTAATCATGGTGCCTCCCAAAACTGTGCCCTGTCTCTAATATGGAGGCAGGGTACAGATTTTCAAGTCACAGCACGCGGCAGGCAAAACCTTTCAGATAAAGACCTTCAGGATAGCTGGCGATCACGGGGTGATCGGCTGCCTGACGGAACTGCTCTACAAATTGTACATCACGACCCGCATCCACTGCGGCATCGGCAATAATTTTCTGGAACAGGTCGGTTGCCATCAGTCCCGAGCAAGAGAACGTCAGCAGAATACCGTTCGGGTTGAGCAACTGCATCGCCAGCATATTAATATCTTTATATCCGCGGCAGGCGCCCATCAGCTGATTCTTGTTCTCAACAAACTTCGGCGGATCCATCACGATCACGTCAAACTTTTCGCCGCTGTCACGGTAGCGACGCAGCAGTTTGAACACATCATCACGCACGAACTGTGCACGAGACAGATTTAGGCCATTGATCTCAACGTTCTGTTTCGCCACATCCAGCGCATCCTGTGACGTATCCACGCTAATCACTTCGCGGCAGCCACCCATCAGAGCCGACACGGCAAATCCGCCGGTGTAAGAGAAGCAGTTCAGCACGCGAGCGTTTTCAGCGTAGCGGCGCGTGGCAAAACGGCTGTCACGTTGATCAAGGTAGTAACCGGTTTTATGGCCGCCCTGAATATCGACCAGCAATTTCATGCCATGTTCGGTAATCGGTAGTAACGGCGGCGGCAGTTCACCAGTGACTGGGCCTTGTGTCAGTTCCAGTCCTTCTTTTTTGCGGACGGCAACATCAGAACGATCGTAAATCGCGCAAGTTGGGAAGCACTGCTGTAAGGCAGAGAGAATCGCCGGGCGTTGATATTCAGCACCGGCTGACAGGAGCTGCAGCACCATAAAGTTGCCGAAACGGTCGATGGTCACACCAGGCATACCATCCGACTCACCGGCAATCAGACGATAGCTATCAAGGCCATCGCGCTGCGCCAGCCATTCACGCCACTGCTGTGCTTTTTCAAAAGCGCGGACAAAGAAGGCGATGTCGATTGACTCATCCTGCTGCCAGCTCCAGACGCGCGCGCGAATTTGTGACTGCGGAGAATAAGCGGCACGGGCCAGCCATTTACCATTGCTGTCGCAGACATCAATAGTTTCACCAGACTGGGCTTTACCTTCCATACGGGCAACGGCACCTGAGAACACCCACGGATGGCGGCGGAGCAGGGATTTTTCACGTCCCTTAGCGAGAATCAATCGAACGGTCATGTTTGCTATGCTTACCTGAAAAAATGAGGCGCCATTTTCCGGTGGATGGCGGCAAATTGCAACGCACAATGGGGAGATAGCCATGGCGAACACGTGCTACAAAATCTGGGTGCACGGTATAGTGCAAGGGGTAGGCTTTCGTTATTACACCCAGTCACAGGCCAATAAACTGGGCGTTACAGGTTATGCGCACAACCTGCGCGACGGCAGTGTTGAAGTGCTGGCCGCTGGCGATGAACAAAAAGTGGAGGCGTTAATCGCCTGGCTAAAAGCAGGCGGGCCAACCAGTGCACGGGTCGATAAGGTGCTGGTGGAACCTCATCAACCCACGCCGATACCTACGCGATTTACCACTGGCTGATTACAGACACTTGGCAGGTTTTGGCAGACCGGCAATTTTAGTGGCTTGTTTCGCCGGACCTTCCGGGAACAGTCGGAACAGGTAACGGCTATTGCCTTTTTCCTCGCCATACTTCTGCGCCATGGCTTTCACCAGCATGCGTACCGCAGGGGAAGTATTGAACTCCTGATAGAAGGCGCGCACAAAGTGCACCACTTCCCAGTGTGCCTCAGTCAGGGCAATGGCTTCATTCTCGGCAATCAGCGCAGCGAGTGCTTCGCTCCAGTCCGCACTATTTTTTAAGTAGCCTTCCGCATCGGTGGCAATCTCTTTACCGGCAAAAATCACAGTCATTCCTCACAGCATCAATTGGCATATTGTAAGTTGGCCGACTATTAAAAAGCAAAAACCCCGCCGAAGCGGGGTTTTAGACGTTGACGTCTGCAGCTTAATCTTTGCTGGCGAAGCCTAACAGGCTCAGCAGGCTGACAAAGATATTATACAGCGACACATACAGGCTCACGGTGGCGCGGATGTAGTTGGTTTCGCCGCCATGAATGATGTTGCTGGTTTCCCACAGAATCGCACCCGCAGAGAACAGGATAAACAGCGCACTGATCGCCAGATGCAGCGCTGGCAGTTGCAGGAAGATATTCGCTACCACTGCAACCAGCAGCACCACGAAGCCAGCCATCATCATGCCGCCAAGGAAGGACATGTCACGACGCGTGGTCAGGACGTAGGCCGAACAGCAGAAGAACACCAGCGCCGTACCGCCCAGCGCCATGGCAATCACATCACCCATGCCTGCAGCAAGGAAGGAACTTAGGATTGGGCCAAGGCAATAACCGAGGAAACCAGTAAAGGCGAAGGCCGCCAGAATACCTGCCGGGCTATTCGCCAGACGGTAGGTCAGGAACATCAGACCGTAAAAACCGACCAGCATCAAAATTAATCCGGGAGAGGGCAGAGCAAAAACGGTGCTGAGCGTGGCAGTGACCGCGGAGAACGCCAGCGTCAGGCCCAGTAAAAAGTAGGTATTGCGCAGCACTTTGTGGGTGCTGATCAGCGATTGCTGCTGTGACGAGCTAATTATTCTATCCATCATGCGCTCCATTATAGAGAGAGAACACCAAATATGGCCTGAGGATACGCAACGGCTACCAGACAGCAAAGTCGTTTTACCCATCTTTACGCGATAAATTGCTGTTTCACTGAGCAGAATGGTGATTTTGACAGCGAAAAAATGGATTTTGGCTGTTTTTCAGGCGAACGATTCAATCCGCGCTTTACATCGTTCGGGGGGATGTTTATAGTGCGCCTCATTGCGGAGGGGTGGCCGAGTGGCTTAAGGCAACGGTCTTGAAAACCGTCGATGGGAAACCATCCGAGAGTTCGAATCTCTCCTCCTCCGCCATCACTCTAGCAGAGTGAAGTGACAAAAAGATTTCCGGAGGGATGGCCGAGTGGCTTAAGGCAACGGTCTTGAAAACCGTCGATGGGAAACCATCCCAGAGTTCGAATCTCTGTTCCTCCGCCATATTAAAGAAGCCCGCAGAAATGCGGGCTTTTTGCTTTTCTGCGTTCCGGAATTCCGAAAAACATCCCGTTGCTTTTCAATCTGCTGCCGTTACCCGACGGCACGCGCGTTTACTGCTATATTCCATTCACGGTTTTTGTAAACATCTGGCGATTTTCCGAGGCAAGCTGGGTTACACTGTGCGGTAATTCGCTCAATGGCGAGCTAATCGTTTGAATGCCAGAGTGTTTCACTGATGAATTATGGAATAGGCACAATGATCAAGAAACTGAGTCTTTGCGCGTTGTCAGTTATCGCTGCGCTCCCGATCGGTATGTCTGCTTACGCGGCAGATGGAGATATGCAGTTACAGCAAGTGCTGATGCTGAGCCGTCACAATCTGCGCGCACCGTTAGCCAACAACGGCAGCGTGCTGGAACAATCCACCAAGAAGAATTGGCCGCAGTGGGATGTGCCCGGCGGCGAGTTAACCACCAAAGGCGGCGTGCTGGAAGTCTACATGGGTAACTATACCCGTCAGTGGCTGGCACAACAGGGTCTGGTGGAAAGCGGCACCTGCCCGGACAGCAGCAACATCTTTGTCTATGCCAACAGCCTGCAACGTACGGTCGCCACCGCGCAATACTTCATTACTGGCGCTTTCCCTGGCTGTGATATTTCTGTGACCCATCAGGATGCGATGGGCACCATGGATCCTATCTTTAATCCGGTGATCACGGACAGCAGCGACGAATTCAATAAGAAAGCGCTGGCGGCGATGACGGCTGCGAATGAGAAGCTAGCGCTGAAACCGGCTTTCCAGCAGTTAGAAAAAATTGTTGATTACAAATCGGCACCGGCCTGTAACGGCAAAAAACAGTGTGATCTGAGCGGCGGTGACAACACCTTCAGCGCAGAAAATGGCAAAGAGCCTAACGTGAATGGACCGTTGAAAATCGGCAATTCGCTGGTCGATGCCTTCACGCTGCAATATTACGAAGGTTTCCCGGCCGATCAGGTGGCCTGGGGCCAGATTAAAACCCCTGAGCAGTGGAAATCCCTCGCGGCAATCAAAAATGGTTATCAGGATGCGCTGTTCACTTCTCCCGATGTCGCGCGTGAAGTGGCCGCACCGCTGGTGGATTACATCCGCAGCCAGCTAGTGGACCAGGACAAAGCGAACGCACCGAAAGTCACGGTGATGGTGGGGCATGATTCGAATATTGCCTCACTGCTGAGCGCATTGCAGGTTAAGCCATACGAGCTGCCGGGTAACGATGAGAAAACGCCCATCGGTGGCCAGGTGGTGTTTGAGCGCTGGCACGATGCTAAAAACAACAAAGATCTGCTGAAAGTGGAATACGTTTATCAGACAGCGGAACAGCTGCGCAATGCTGATGTGCTGAGCCTGAAAAACCCGCCGAAGCGTGTCACGCTGCAACTGGCAGGCTGTGATGCCGATGCCAACGGCTACTGCAGCTGGGATCAGTTTGCTACCGCGTTGAATACTGCACTGCAGGGTACCCCGCTGCAGCCGGCTGCTCCCGCTCCAGCAGCAGAGCCAGCGGCACAACCTGCGCCTGCTGCCGCCAATGACGACGCTAAAGCGAAAGCGGATCAAGCCGCTGCAGATAAAGCGGCTGCAGATAAAGCCGCAGCGGACAAAGCAGCTGCGCAGAAAGGGGCTGATGCTAAAGCCGCTGAAGAGAAAGTGAAGGCAGACAAAGCGGCTGCCCAAAAAGCCGCAGAGGATAAAGCGAAAGCTGAGAAAACCACTGCACAGAAAGCGGCGGAGGACAAAGCGAAAGCCGATGCCGCCGCAGCGCAGAAAGCGCAGTCAGACGCGACGCCAGCCAAGCCGGAAGGTGAGGCGGCAAAAGCCGCTCCTGCCAGCAACTAACGTCGCAGTAATGAAAAAACCCCGTCTCGACGGGGTTTTTTATCTCAGTTAACCGGCGACGACCACCAGTTTTTGATTAGCGAACTCCTTCAGGCCAAGATCGGACAACTCGCGTCCATAGCCTGAGCGTTTCACGCCACCAAACGGCAACTCCGCGGCGGTATCGCTCTGAGAGTTGATAAACACCATACCGGTCTCGATCTGCGATGCCATGTTGCGCCCACGCAAAATATCGCGCGTCCACACTGAACCGCCCAGACCGTAGTGCGAATCATTGGCCAGTGCAATGGCGGTGCGATCGTCAGCCACCACATAAACCTGTGCCACCGGTCCAAAGAACTCCTGGTAATAGGCGGGATTTTGCGGTGTGAGGCCAGTCAGTATCGTCGGCTGATAATAACAACCCACGCCTTCAATCACTTTTCCGCCCAGTTCAACATGCGCACCCTGTTTAACCGCATCCTCAACCTGTTTCACTAAACGGTCGCGAGCCTCTTTCGATGAAAGCGGACCCAGCGTGGTGCTTTCATCCAGTGGATCCCCCGGTTTGGCCGATTGCAGAGCCGCGCTAAACTTTGCCATAAACTCAGTGGCGATTTTTTCGTGCAGGATAAAGCGTTTTGCTGCTGTACATACCTGACCACAGTTGCTCAATCGTGCCTGCGCACCCTGGCGCACAGCTTCGTCGATATCGGCATCGTCCAGCACCACGAATACATCATTGCCGCCTAGCTCCAGCGTGGATTTTTTTAGATGCTTACCTGCTTGTTCCGCCACGGCGCTACCGGCACGTTCAGAGCCCGTCAGCGCGACACCTTGCACGCGCGGATCGGCAATCAGATCGGCGACCTGTTGATTCGAGACAAACAGATTGGTCCACGCACCCTTTGGCGCACCCGCTTCTTCAACCAGTTTTTCGAAGACATCCGCACAGTGCGGCACAATGTTGGCATGTTTCGCCAGCACCGGATTTCCCAGCGCCAGATTCGGCGCCAGCACGCGCATCAGCTGGTAATAAGGGAAGTTCCAGGGCTCGACGGCGACCACCACGCCAATCGGGTGATACTCAAGCCAGGCATCGCCCACCGTGCTGGGATAAGGTTGTGCCTGCAATAAGTGAGCCGCATGTTCGGCATAGTACCGAGCGATCTGCGCGCAGATTTTTACTTCCCCCCGGCTCTGCCCGATTAACTTGCCCATCTCACGACTGGCAATCTCAGCTAATTCGTCAACGCGCTGATCAATTAGATCGGCCAGTCGGTGCAGCACCTGCAGACGTGGCTGCATATCGCCTTTACACCACGTAGAGTGGTAGAGTTCGTCAGCAGCGCTGAGTGCCTGCTGCATGAAGGTGTCATCGTGATCAGGCCAGGATTTCAGCAACTGATTATTGGCCGGGTTGATGCTTTGATAGGCTGACATAAAGGGCTCCTTGGCAGTAAAAATGACAAAGGCGGGACATGCCCGCCTGCGTGTTAAACGTTTTTACGCTCGACCGTTTTATCGTCCCACGTCAGAACGTCCAGGTCGGTCTTATCAAAGGCGCGGAGCAGCACATCGTCGCTACCTTGCTGACGCCAGATTTCTTCCGCGAGTCGTTCATCGTAATTTGCCACCTCAAATATGGCTTCAGCAATTTCAGGTGAGGTGTGGCGCAGCGTGGCCCATTCGCCCACGTGGTGAGCTTTCGACTGTTCTGTGGCCATAAAGGTCTCCTGTTGTGGATTTATCCTTGCAGTTTTACCGCCAGTCCGGCGACGTATTGGCCCTGATAACGGGCAATTCCCAGTTCTTCTGCTGACGGTTGGCGTGAGCCGTCACCGCCCGCAATGGTGGTGGCGCCATAAGGCGTGCCCCCGCGTACTTGGGATATATCGAAAAGTTCTTTGGTGCCATAACCGATAGGCACGATGACCATGCCGTGATGGGCGAGGGTGGTCCAAACGGAGGTGATGGTTTGTTCCTGACCGCCACCGGTGCCGGTAGAGGCGAATACACTGGCGAGTTTGCCGTACAGCGCGCCTGAGGCCCATAATCCGCCGGTGCGATCCCAGAAATTACGCATCTGACCGGCCATATTGCCAAAGCGGGTTGGCGTACCCACGATGATGGCGTCGTACTGGGTTAAATCTTCAGGTTTTGCTTCAGCCGCCGCCTGATTCACCTTGCCGCCCACCTGCGCAAATCTCTCCGCATCCATGCTTTCCGGTACACGAAGAATGGTGACTTCCGCACCGCTCACACTCTTTGCGCCTTCAGCCACGGCTTGCGCCATGGTTTCGATATGTCCATACATTGAGTAATAAAGCACCAAAACTTTTGCCATGGTTTTCTATCCTGCTGAGGGTGATGAGTATTCAGAAGTATAGAAGAGACTGCGTAAGGTGCCGGAAGGGAGGATAAATGGATACGTCTAGCGCTGCGCTTTTTGCCGGGCTAACCGCTTGTAAGCTGGATGTTAATCTGGTTTATGATGGAAAAATAAGTGAATTATATGTTTCAAAGTATGAATGTTAGCCGAATATCAGACTGGCCTGGCTATCCTTTTATCAGGTGGCGCGAATACTCCGCCGCCTTGCTTTTCACCACATTGGATGAAAAGGCCTTACCACAGATGCTCAATCCCTGGAGGAAATGATGGCACAACATCGTGGAGGATCAGGCAATTTCGCGGAAGACCGCGAGAGAGCCGCGGAAGCCGGTCGTAAAGGTGGAAAAAATAGCGGCGGTAATTTCAGGAACGACCCGCAACGCGCTTCCGAAGCAGGTGAAAAAGGGGGACGCAGTCGCAGCAAGAAGTAATGTGATTGTGTTTGATTCTCCCCTCCGCCGGGTTCGCCCGGCGGTAACAAAGATTGCTTTTCCCCTCCTGACCAGGCAAAAATGATCGCCAATCGATTATTTTGGTGCGTTATGTCTGCTTCAAACTCCCGTCTCAGCCTGCGTATTACGCGTCAGGAACTCGTTCTCATCTTCATTACCATGGTTTGGGGTGGCACCTTTTTGGTGGTACACCTGGCGATGGCACATTCTGGTCCCTTTTTCTTTGTGGGGCTGCGCTTTGCCACGGCATCGCTATTGCTGGCCTTCTTCTTTCGCCGTTATCTGAAACACATGACATGGCTCGAAGTGAAAGCCGGTGCGCTGATTGGCGTGTCGATTGCGGGTGGCTACGGCTTACAAACCTGGGGGATGCAAACCATCTCCAGCAGCCAGTCGGCGTTTCTGATCGCGCTGTATGTGCCGGTGGTACCGTTACTGCAATGGGTATTTCTGCGCCGTCCGCCAGGGTTAATGGCATGGATTGGCATTATGCTGGCGTTTACCGGTTTAGTGCTGGTGGCCGGGCCACAAGACGGTAGCCTGACGTTGAACGCGGGCGAGATAGCGACGTTACTCAGTACACTGGCGATCGCGGCTGAAATTATTCTGATCAGTCGCTTTGCAGGTCAGGTTGATGTGCGCCGTGTGACGCTGATTCAGCTGATGGTCGCATCGGCCTGTGCCTTTGTCTTTATGATCCCTAACGGCGAGTCAGTCCCAACGATCTCTACGCCATTGCTGTTGAGTGCGCTGGGTCTGGGTGCGGCCAGTGCACTGATTCAGGTGACAATGAACTGGGCACAGCGCAGCGTGTCACCGACACGTGCCACAGTGATTTACGCCGGTGAACCGGTCTGGGCAGGGGTAGTAGGACGTATTGCAGGTGAACGTTTACCGGCCGCCGCCCTGTTGGGTGGTGCGCTGATCGTCTGTGGGGTCATCGTCAGCGAGTTACGACTTCGCCGCAAGAAAGCGGTGCCTGAGCAGGCACCGCTGGAGCCTTAAGGATGCTGTCGTGCTGCCTGGTTTGCCAGCGCGGCACCCCGACGTTTAAGAATGGCATTAAGAATAATGGCACCGAAGGTCGCGGTGCCAATTCCGCCAATGGTAAAACTGCCGATCTTTAAAGCAAAATCACCAGCGCCCAACACTAACGTGGTGGCCACCATGATCAAATTGCCGTTCTGACTGAAATCAACGTTGTTTTGCACCCAGATCCGCGCACCTGCCACGGCAATTAAACCGAATACCACAATTGACGCGCCGCCAATCACCGGGCCGGGAATAGTATGAATCAAGGCACCAAACTTTGGTGAGAAGCCGAGTATCAGCGCAATGACTGCGGCCGCGACAAACGCCAGTGTCGAATAGACTTTGGTTACCGCCATCACGCCAATATTCTCGGCGTACGTCGTTACACCGCTGCCACCCATCGATCCTGACAACATGGTGGCAAGGCCGTCACCGACAAACGCACGTCCCATCCAGGGATCAAGATTGCGTCCCGTCATACCGGCGACGGCTTTAATATGCCCCAGGTTTTCAGCCACCAGAATGATGGCGACAGGGGCAATCATCACTATCGCCTGCATATCAAACACTGGTGCGGTGGTGTGCGGTAACCCAAACCAGGGCGCACTGGCGACACCGCTAAAATCGACCGGCTTGCCGAGGCCAAATACGTTGGTGAGCAAGGCGTAGATCGCCCAGGCGACAATCAGGCCAACCAGAATCAGCAAGCGCTGAACCAGACCGCGTGTGAAGACCGCTACCACGCCAATGCACAGCACGGTCATGACGGCCATCCAGCTATCGAACATTGATGCTGATACGCCATGGACAGCAATTGGCGCCAGGTTCAGGCCAATTGCCATCACCACTGCACCCGTGACGACAGGGGGCATGAGCCGCTCAATCCAACCCGTGCCCACCTTCATAACGATCAGGCCAATGAAGGTATAAAGCGCGCCGCAGGCAATGACGCCGCCTAGTGCCAGCGCCAGATTAGGGTTCAATCCCTGGCCGTTGAATCCGGTCACCGCGATAATCACCCCGACAAAGGCGGCGCTGGATCCGAGATAACTCGGCACGCGTCCGCCAGTGACCACAAAGAACAGCAGCGTGCCGATACCGGAAACCAGAATCGCCAGGTTGGGGTCGAGTCCCATCAGCAACGGCATTAGCACCGTCGCGCCAAACATTGCTACAGCATGCTGCAAACCCAGGACAAGTGTCTGCCCGAGAGGCAGAGTTTCATCCGGAGCAATCAGCCCATCTTCGGTCATGGCTGACTTTTTCTGCCAGCGGGGGAACCAGGAATTCGCCATCGTCTTCTCCAGGGTAGCGGTGGAACCGGGCCGCGCAGTGCGGCGTTAGCGGGCGTCCTGCCGTAAAAGGTGATGATATCCACGGTCAAACCACGCCAGGCCATGCGAATCATCGTTACGCACCAGCGCCAGCGCTTCACAAATCAGAATGTCGTGTGTGCCAACACTAACCACCTGGGTGATTTTGCAATCAAACGACACGGTGGCGCCGACCAGCAGAGGGGCTCCGCTGGCCAGGGTGTGCCAGTCCGCAGCGGCAAAGCGCTGTTCCATCGGCGTTTTACCACCAAACAGCGTAGAAAGATCCTCATGACCGGCCGCCAGAGTGTTGACGCACAGATAGCCATTGTCCCGAAAGGTCGGCCACACCGATGCCGAACGATTCAGACACACCAGCAAAGTAGGCGGCGTATCCGTCACGCTGCAGACGGCTGAGGCAGTGAATCCGGCGCGACCAGCCGGACCGTCGGTGGTGATAATATTGACCGCCGCGCCCAGTCGTGCCATGGCATGGCGGAAAGCATCGCGATCTACATTCGGTAGCAGCGACAGTTCATGCACACTCATGGTTTCACTCCTCTGTTCAACTCGCGGCGCGCTGTGCAGGTGCAGCCGTTTCGGCCAGCCACCCCAGCAACAGAGCGTTAAACTTATCGGCATCGGTCACGCTCATCGCATGCCCGCCCCACGGCATCTCAATCAGACTGCCATTCGGCAGCGCCTGGGCCAGTTGTGGAGAGCAGCTCCACGGCACCAGCAGATCGTCCTGGCTACAAATGGCTAACACCGGTTGCTGAATCCGCGCCGCATGCGGACGGAAATCACTGTTCATTAATGCATGCAAGCGGCGCAGCAGATTTTCCATGCCCTGAAAATGGGTCACGTGATGGGCATCTTCAGCGGTGATGCGCGCCTGATGTCGAGCCAGCCATTCAGCCGGATAGAGAAACAGTGGCTGCGCGCGCACGAAGGCTTCAACGCCCACGTTGAGCAGGAGATCCTGCCGCACCTGGAAGCAGCGTTGCGTATGAGGATCCAACGACAGCCAGCCATTAATCACCACAACGCGGCCGACACGGTCGGGATAATCCAGCGCCAGCTGCAGGCCGATCAGGCCACCCAGCGCGTGGCCAACAATGTCGTAATGTTGAATGTCACGCTGCGCCAGTAGCTCAGCCAGTTCAGCGGCCATCATCGCCATGTTGTAGCCTTCAGGCAGCGTATCGGCACTGCGACCGGTGCCACGTTGGTCATAAGTCACCACGCGATAATGGGGCGTAAGTACCGCCAGCTGAGGTTGCCAGAAGCCCGCTACGCCACCAAGACCGGACGACAGCACCAGCGTTGGCGCATCGGCAGCGGTTAATCCATGAATCTCAAGGTGCATTACGCCTCCTGCGGCCCGATGTGCGCGACGCTGGCAATTTCAATCAGCGCGTCTGGTTTAACCAATCCGCACTGAATGCAGAAGCGCGCGGGTTTGTCGCCGGGGAAATACTCGGCATAGACCTGGTTGATCGCGGCGTAGTTGCTCCAGTCGGTGAGGAAAATAGAGTTGAAAGTGACGTCGTTCATGCTGCCACCGGCGGTCTCGATCACCTTTTTGATGGTTTCCAGTACGTGTCGGGTTTGTGCCGCGGCATCGCCGACGTGGACCACATTGTTACTGGCATCGAACGGTAGCGTGCCTGACACGTACACCACACCATCGGCCAGGGTTCCTGGCACAAAGGGCGCAATCGGGGTGCCGCTGCCGGCAGGAATAATCACACTTTTAGGCATCGTCGCAGTTCCTTATCGTTATGGTTTTGCAGGTGAGATGGACCCTAAGCTTTCAGGGCTTCACAAAAAGTGTCCGTGTCGCTTACCCAGCCAAAGAAAGTTTCGATGTTGAAAATCGCCGCCTGTTGGGCAAATGCCGGCCCGGCCTTATGTGTGGCGTCTTCCAGCACCACGCCAAAATATTCGAGGAAGAAGCCATCGCGCAGTGTCGACTCGACACACACGTTGGTGGCAATACCGGTAAACACCAGATGGCGGATGCCGCGACTGCGCAGCATGCTATCGAGAGGGGTATTAAAGAAGCCGCTGTAGCGCGGTTTGGGCAACACGATGTCACCTGCCTGCGGCACCAGTTCATCCACCAGCGCGTAATCCCAGCCGCCTTTCGACAGCAAGGTGCCTTGTAACTCCGGTCTCTTGCGCATGGTTTTCAGCGCATTCGATTTATGGAAGTTAGGCGAGCCAGCATCACCCGCTTCAACGTACTGATCGTCCCAGCCGTTCTGGAACCAGATAATCTGCATGCCAGCGGCTCGCGCCGCGGTCACCGCCTGATGAATTTTGGCGATCACCGGTTTGGTAGCGGAGACGTCAAAGCCGGCAAGATCGAGATAACCCCCCTCTGTGGCATAGGCGTTTTGCATATCCACCACGATCAAGGCACTTTGCGCTGGCGGCAGTGCGATCGCTTCTGGTCGGGCGGGCAGGGTGATATTGGGCAAACTCGACGTATGGGCGCAAGTTACGGTACTCATCAGGCAACCTCCTTCTGCGAAGTGATAACGTTTTGACGACACTGCATTAATGGCTGGATACGCTCACCGAAATCTTCAATACCTTGCAGGAAGTCATCGAAGGTCAGAAGCACGCCCTGTGTGCCGTCAACCTCAGCAACTTCATCCAACATTCGTGCCACATTGGCGTATGAACCCACTAAGGTGCCCATATTGATGTTCACGGCTGATGTGGGATCGGCCATCTGACGCACGTTGGTGTCGCTGCCGGACTTGGTATCCTGTTGACTTTGTGTGGTGAGCCAGGCAAGCGCTTCTTCATCAGCACCCGCTTTGTAATGCTCCCATTTGGCGCGTGCGGCTTCGTCACTTTCGGCAGCAATGATCATAAACAGCACATAGGAACCGACATCGCGTCCGGCTTTATCTGCTGCGATTTTCATGCGGCTGGCGGTCGGGGCGAAGGCGGTAGGCGTGTTGACCCCTTTACCGAAACAGAAGTTGTAATCGGCATGCTGCGCGGAGAATGCCATGCCGGCATCGCTCTGACCGGCGCAGATCACCTTCATCGGTTTCTGCGGTTGCGGGCTCACGCGGCAGTCGTTCATGGTGAAAAATTCACCCTTGAAGTCACTCTGACCGGTGCCCCATAAATCGCGCAGCACGGTGACGTACTCGGTGAGGTATTGGTAACGGCTGGAGAAGTACTCATCACCCGGCCACAATCCCATCTGTTCGTATTCGGGTTTCTGCCAGCCGGTGACCAGATTGACGCCGAAACGGCCATTGGAAATCGAATCGATGGTGGCGGCCATGCGCGCCACAATTGCTGGGGGCAGCGTCAGAGTGGCTGCCGTGGCATAGATTTCAATCCTTGAGGTCACCGCCGCGAGCCCCGCCATCAATGTGAAGGATTCGAGATTGTGATCCCAGAATTCGGTTTTACCCCCGAAGCCGCGCAGTTTGATCATCGAGAGCGCAAAGTCGAAGTGATAATGCTCGGCCTTCAGCACAATCTCTTTATTCAGTTCAAAAGTCGGTTTGTACTGCGGCGCATGGGTGGAGATGAGCCAGCCATTGTTGCCAATCGGGATAAATACGCCAATTTTCATGTGAAACCTCTCTGCATTGAACGGGCATTACTTTACGCGCTGCACTGCTTCCTGCACGCATCCTGCGAGCGGCGCTCAGTCACAAAATTGCAAAGCCTGTGCCACATTTTTAAATGCCTTATACAACAATGTGTTAAAAACTACTGAAGGATGAAAGTGGAGTGGTTGGTCTAAATCAGACCGTTTGGTCAAAACCTTTTGCACGTTTTTCATGCGCACGGTGGTCAAAAAAGGTGCAGGGAGAGCGATTAGGCAGGAAAGAGGGGCTTTGTTATGATGCGAACAGGCAGGATTGAAGAGGTAACAGTGTGAAAAGCGATGAAAAACAACCGGGCCGACGTTCACGTGCCGTTGCCGCAAAACGGGCTGCGATACTGGAAGCGGCGTTAAGCTTCTTCTCGCAGTTCGGAATTCACGGTACCAGTCTCGATAAAGTGGCAGAGCGTGCCGACGTCTCCAAGACCAATTTGCTTTACTACTATCCCTCAAAAGAGGTGCTGTATATCGCGGTTCTGAAGGAGATCCTTGATGTCTGGCTGGCTCCACTGCGCGCACTGCGCCACGATCAGGACCCACTGACCGCCATCCGGAAATATATCCGTCTTAAGCTGGAGGTGTCGCGCGATCACCCGCAGGCTTCGCGCTTGTTCTGTCTGGAAATGCTCCAGGGTGCGCCGTTACTCAAAGGTGAACTGGCCGGGGATTTAAAAGCGCTGGTGGATGAGAAGGCGGCGATCATCGAGCAGTGGATTGCGGAAGGGCGGTTAGCCGGGGTGCAGCCGCAGCATCTGTTTTTCCTGCTGTGGGCTACCACGCAACATTACGCGGATTTTGCGTCACAGGTTGAGGCGATCACCGGCCAGACCCTGAGTGACCCGGAATTTTTTGAGCAAACGCTGGAGAATGTACAGCGCATGATTATTGAAGGGATCCGCGTGCGTTGATCCCGCTTTAGCCAGGAGAATGCATGGATTCGCTATCACAACTGACGTTGGGCGCGGCGGTCACCGTTGCAGTGATGGGCAAGCGCGTGCCGGTATGGCAATCGGCGCTGGTGGGCGCGATTGCCGGTACCTTGCCCGATCTGGATGTGTTTATCGATCACGGCGATGCCATTCGCAATATGACGCTGCACCGCACCGAGAGCCATGCGCTGTTGTGGCTGACGCTAATTGCGCCCCTATTGGCCTGGCTGGTTGCGGTTGTGACGCGCAGTCGCTCGCACTGGCGCGGCTGGTGTCTGGCGATATGGCTGGCCCTGATTACACATCCGTTGCTTGATCTGACAACGGTATACGGCACACAGTTGGGTTTACCGTTTACCAATTTCCCCTACGCAATCGGCAGCATGTACATTATCGACCCGCTGTATACCTTACCGCTGCTGATCGCGCTGGCGGTGGCGCTATGGCGGCGTGATGGAGTCGGACTGCGCTGGAATCAGGCGGGTTTGCTGATCAGTACGCTGTATCTTGGCTGGAGCATGGTGGTGCAGGGCGTGGCGACGCAGCATATCGATCGTGATTTAACTGATCAATCCATCAAGCCGCAGCAGGTGCTGGTGACGCCAACGGCGTTTAATACCCTGGTGTGGCGAACCGTGATTATGACCCCCGATCGTTACGGTGAAGCCTATTGGTCACTGCTGTCACCCGATCGGGCACTGGAAATTCATTGGTATCCGCGCCATCCGCAATTGTTCGATGCGTTTAAAGGGGACTGGTATGCCGAGCGAGTGGCGTGGTTCAGCCATGGCTTTTACGCCATGCGACTGCAGGGTGATGATACTTTGATATCGGATTTAAGGATGGGGGAAGCGCCAAACTACACCTTTACCTTCAATCTGGGAGCGGCACATACCCCGGATCCGGCACCAGAAAGAGAGCCTTCGGTGCGGCCTTCACTGGCGCAGGCATGGCATAAACTACGCGAAAGGTTATAAAAAAAGCCCCGAATTTTCGGGGCTTTTTGTTGGCAGGGTTATCAGGCCTTACGACGACGTAACAACCAGCCCATGGTAAGGATGACGAACCACAGCGGCGTGACCATCAGCGCCTGGCGAGTGTCGTCCTGCAAGGTCAGCAGGACAATCACAAAGGCGAAGAACGCCATGCACACCCAGCACATCAGCTTGCCCAGCGGCATCTTGAACTTCGACTCAGCGTGACGCTGCGGATGCTGTTTGCGGTAAGCCAGGTAGCTGCACAGGATGATAGTCCAGACGAACATAAACAGAATCGCCGATACCGTGGTGACCATGGTGAATACCGTCATCACATCGGGGATCAGGTAAATCAGCGCAACGCCGCACAGCAGGCAGAAGCAGGAGAAGAACAGTCCGGTGGTGGGAACCGCGCGTGCCGACAGGCGGCCAAACGCTTTGTGCGCCACACCTTGTTCCGCCAGGCCATACAGCATACGGCTGGTGGAGAAAATACCACTGTTGGCGGATGACGCAGCAGAAGTCAGCACCACGAAGTTCACGATGCTGGCGGCTGCAGGTAAGCCAATCAGCACAAACATCTCAACGAACGGGCTGCGGTCCGGCATCACCTGATTCCACGGCGTCACCGCCATGATCACTAGCAGTGCCAGAACGTAAAACATAATGATACGCACCGGAATAGCGTTAATCGCACGTGGCAGCACCTTGTGCGGATCTTTGGTTTCCGCTGCGGCCGTTCCGACTAACTCAATGCCGACGAAGGCAAACACCGCAATCTGGAAGCCAGCAAAGAAGCCGCTCAATCCTTTCGGGAACATACCACCGTGATCCCAGATATTGCTCAGGGCTGCGGCGCTGCCGCTGGGCGAAGGATAATGCATGCTGACCAGCACGATGCCGGTCACGATCAGGGCAACAATCGCCACGATTTTAATAATCGCGAACCAGAACTCCATCTCACCAAACAATTTCACCGTCGCGATATTGAGTGCCAGGAACACAAATATACACAGCAGTGCACTCATCCAGATGGAGAAGTCGGGGAACCAGAGTTGGAAATAGGCACTAATGGCCACCACATCGGCAATGCCCGTCACCACCCAACAGAACCAGTAAGTCCAGCCGGTAAAATAGCCCGCCCACGGGCCGAGTAAATCGGCGGCAAAATCGCTGAAGGATTTATATTCGAGATTAGAGAGCAGCAATTCGCCCATTGCGCGCATCACGAAGAACAGCATAAAGCCGATGATCATATAAACGAAAATGATCGAGGGGCCGGCCAGGCTGATGGTTTTACCTGAGCCCATAAACAACCCGGTGCCGATCGCGCCACCGATGGCAATCAGTTGGATATGGCGGTTATGCAGATTACGCTGGAGCTTATCCGGCTGTTCAGCCTCAACAAGCGCCTCTTTGGATTGATCAACCATAAATATATCTTTCCTGTTTTGATGTTGTGTCAGCTCTACTGGCTGTTAGATAACGTGCCGTTTAATAGGGCAAGTGGCATAAGATAGTGGAAAGGTTGCAACTCTCGGTAATTGTTTTTTTACAATTGTGACCTTTTACGGGGTTTCCTCTGTCAGTAAATATTTACATGGCATAATCCACGGTGAATTTGCGTAAATCTTCAGCAATTAAGCCTTTTCTGCGTTATCTCTCCATTTTGCCACCTACACTTACGTCTTCTTTTTATGAGTAAACGTGAGGTGTGATGCGCGCATTATTAGCGATTGCTCTGTTGGCATTATGCGGCTGGTGGAGTTTGCCGTGGCTGAAAACGCATTTGCCGCCGCAGTGGAATCCATTTACACCGCTGTCGGTGACTGACCCTCCAGGATGGATGATGCGCTACAAATTGCAGCGCCTGAGTCACGATCCTGCGGCCTGTATGGCGGTGATGCATCGAGCCAGTCAGCAGGGGTGGGTACAATTTCGCGCCGTGCCAGCACTGCAAGGTGATTGCCCTATTGAACAACCTTTGCGCGTGAGTGGTTTTGGTGAAGTGACATTGAGCAGCAGCTTTCTTGCCAGTTGCCCGATGGCGGTGAGCAGCACAATGTTTGTCGTCAACAGCACTCACGCCCTTCAGCAGGCAGGTATCAACAGCCCGATTCGGCGAATCACCCACGTCGGCAGTTACGCCTGTCGTAATATCTATCATCGCCAGCAGGGGCGTTTAAGCGAGCATGCAACAGCAGATGCATGGGATGTGACTGGGTTTCAGCTTGCAGATGGACGCTGGCTGCAGGTGGCAAAAAACTGGCATCAACCTGAGGATGCGGCTGCAGGGCTTCGCGCTTTATGGCACAACGGCTGTGCGACCTTTGGCAATGCGTTAGGACCGGATTACAACGCCGCGCATGCGGGACATTTTCACCTGGGCATGCGCGGCGCCGGATACTGTCGTTAGTCAGACGGCGGGATTAAGCCCTCGTTTTATCAGGAAATGATTAGCGGGCCAGGAGAATAGAAAACCGATGATCATGGCCAGTTGTAACATAAACCAGAAAGCGACCAGCAATGGATTGATTTGTTGGTTGAGAACAAATTTTAGTGCCAGTGCCATAAAGATAAAAATACCTAATTGATAAATCAGGAGGGGAAACGTTTCGGTTTTAAATGCTAATAATAACGCCCGGCCAAATGAACGTTTTTCACGTTGGCGGATAGCCAGAAACTGGAAAAATAAACCCACCACCAGAGAAACTATCAAGCAAATAATTGCCTGCATCCAGAGCGTTGGCATAATGGCGAACTGATTTAGCAAGGTGATTATTGGTAGGGTCATTATGTCGCCAAATATACAGGCCGCGGCAGATAATGAGGTGGAAATAAATATTGTTTGCCAGCTGGCATTACTCTGAATTTTTTGTGGAACCAGCAGCGCAAGTTTTACCTGACGTGAAGGTTTACGCCCCAGATACCACCAGGCTAACCATCCGATGAACGGCATATAGAGGCCTGTCAGCGGCCAAATGATATTCATGATGGCCACCGGATGCGGGTGACGGAAAAGATCTTTTAAGATCATCAGCGCTGTACAACCGCCCAGTACAAGGAAAGGTAATGCCAGTTGGTTCATCATAGTCAGCCCCGTTATGATGCTCGAATACGCATGACAATGCGCCAGTATGGGTGAGGGCGCAACGTCTTCCCCTGAAAAGTCTACAGCGTCATCCCCCGCACATCCTCTAAGCGTAGCTGGAAAAGAGGGTGACGGAAATCACGTTATACCGCTCACCACAGAGATCACTGGGATTAAGAATGAACCGAATAGCCGTCGTCCCACAAATACCGCTATTACTCTCAGTAACCGCTTTCAAAGTGAGTGATTTTAGTTAATGACGATGCTAAAAATTTATCAATCTAATGATGATTTTCGATGAATAGGGTGATTGAAACTCCTTCGGAAAAATCCTATTCTAATCAGGAAAGAGGATTAAAGTTGTGAAGCTGTTGGCAAAATGTATCTGCTTTCAGTTCCCCATAATGGTAACGCATTGACAACAGGATGGTTATGATTGTTACCCCGCGGGCTGCTCTCATTTCAATCAATATTTTTTCTCTAGTTAATTTATTTTTTGTGTTAATCAGAACGAATAACAAGTTAAAGCGTGAAACAACGCTGAGGCAATAATGACGACCGATAATTATTTCGTCTGGCGTGGCGAAACTGAAAATGAATTTCAGGCGCTGACGGAAGTGATTCAAGTAAAAACGCTATTACAAAAACACATTGAAGCGATGGGTTTCGATTCATTCGCTTTCCTGGTTCAACATCCCGTGCCTTTTACCCGGCCGCGCGTGTTTTTGTTCAGTACTTACCCGGAAAGCTGGGTTAAGCGCTATGAAAGCGAAAATTATTATGCTGTCGATCCGGTGCTGTTGCTTTGTCAGCGGCCGGGACGAGGCGTGGAATGGACGCGGGATTTATTTACCGGTGCCGGTAATTTATGGGCTGAAGCGAATGCGGCAGGGCTCAACAGCGGCTTTTCTTGTTCGGCAATGGCGCCAAATCGTGCCATTGGTATATTATCTATAGCATCATCGCTTCACAGTCAGACTCAACACTTACGCGTTCAACTAGAGGTGAAACTGCACCTTCTGGCGGAACTGAGTTTGCGCGTGCTGGAGCGGCTAAATGATAGTTCAATGGCGGTTTTATCTAACGATTTTAGTCAACGCGAACTGGAAATTTTGAAATGGACGGCGGAAGGAAAAACTTCTGCGGAAATTTCACTGATTTTAGCGATTTCAGAACATACGGTGAATTTTCACCAAAAGAATATGCAAAAGCGTTTTAATGTTTCCAATAAAACGCAGATTGCGTGTTATGCGGCGGCAATTGGCCTGATATAGCAAAAAGGCAACTACTAATTTTAGTAGTTCCCACTCTTTAGTCAGTTGTCTACCCTGCGCCGGAACTTTGCCAGGCTGGCGCAAAGAAATCATTGCAAACATGGGGATGTCAGGGGCGCATGATGAAAGTAATTCAAACACAGCTTAAGGATATGCCGTCCTCTCTGTTGGCAGAATTAGGAACGTACCGCTATAGCGTTTTTGCGCGGGGTGAAGGTTGGTCTATCCCGCCGCGCTTAAGTACGCCTGGACAGGAGTATGATCGCTTTGATCGCTCCGATGTCACCTGGATGATCGCCTGGAATGCGCGCCAGGGGATTTGCGGCTGTGCACGTTTGTTGCCCTGGCATGAACCAGAAGTGCCTGAAGGCATGGTGCTGCCGTTCGATCAGGAAAAAGTCTGGGAAATGTCACGCTTTTCGGCACGCCTTGAGGTGGATGCAGAACTGCCACTGACGATTTTGTGGCATGCGGTGCAGTTGGCGGAACTCAGCGGTATGGAGTACCTGATTAGCTCAGCAACGCCGATGCTGGAAAAAATGTTTGAGCAGCACCACGTCGTGTACGAACCTTTATCACCCGGGTTGATTCAATCTGAGGATAATCTGTTTGCCATTCGTATTCCGGTTCATCAACCGGCACTGGCGGACAAGTATCGTGGCACACGCCGGTTTAGTCCGGAAGAGGTGCTGCCGTCACTGGGTGTTTCAGTGAACTGGCAGTCGCACAGTTGACCACCCCGCGCATGCGCGGGGCTTCACCGCTTACTGACGGTAGGCGGTTTTAATCTGACGAATGGTGTTGCTGAACACTTCCGCCTGCGGCTTATCCGCTAACGCGCTTTGCACATAGCGCTCCATGTTAATGATCACCTTACCGGCATCCGCCTGACCCATCCCTTTCAGAATCAGCGTCACCATCATTTTCAGGCAAGCGACTTCATCGGCCAATGCCTGGGTATCCCGCGATGTTGAAAAGTCTTCATCACTCATCTTTGACTCCTTGGTGGTGTTACTGAATGTAGACACAATATCTGTGTGTAAAAAACAGAGTATATCATATGGTTGAATGAGGAATTTATCCCAGGCGAAGCGGTGGAGATTAAACCAACATTAAATGGATGTTTGCGTTATTAACAGGCAGGAAAAATCAGGCGTTGAAGTTATTTTTATTAAGCAAAGCCCAGCGGTCAATGAAAAGAGCATAAATTATAACATAATGATATTAGTCACAATTTCACATTTTAATTCTTGCATGATAGGCGTTTCACTCAAAAGATATCTGGGATTGAGCTCAATTTGATGTGTATCATTTCATTTGAGATTTATCTGCGTAGCCAGATGTTTTTTCCCCGGCAAACCCGGTAAGATGGCCCTCCTGAAATATATTTTTCCCCTCACTAACCTGCGGAGTACGTCCCGTTGATCAGTCTGCTTCTTGTTGATGACCATGAACTGGTACGCGCCGGTATTCGCCGCATACTGGAAGATATGAAGGGATTGGTAATTGCCGGGGAAGTGGCTTGTGGTGAAGACGCGGTGAAATGGTGCCGCAGCAATCCGGTCGACGTGGTGCTGATGGACATGAATATGCCGGGCATCGGCGGTCTGGAAGCCACGCGAAAAATTGTGCGCTTCAATCCTGACATCCGCATTATTATGCTGACCATCCATACCGAAAATCCGCTGCCGGCAAAAGTAATGCAAGCCGGTGCGGCGGGTTATCTGAGCAAAGGTGCAGCCCCGCAGGAAGTGGTGAGTGCGATTCGTTCGGTGCACTCAGGCCAGCGCTATATCGCATCAGATATTGCGCAGCAAATGGCGCTTAGCCAAATCGAGCCGCAAAAAGCCGAATCGCCCTTTAGCTGTTTGTCGGAAAGGGAATTGCAGATTATGCTGATGATCACCCGAGGGCAAAAGGTGACGGAAATTTCCGAGCAGCTTAATCTCAGCCCGAAAACCGTTAACAGTTACCGTTATCGTATGTTCAGTAAGTTGAACATCAGTGGCGACGTAGAGTTAACGCATCTGGCCATTCGACATGGTCTCTATAATGCGGAGCCGTTAATCAGTAGTGAGTGACGTTTTCAATTCCAAAGCCTTTCTGAGCACCGTGACCAGTCAGCCCGGCGTCTACCGCATGTATGACGCGACAGGCACGGTGATCTATGTCGGTAAAGCGAAAGACCTCAAAAAGCGCCTGACCAGTTATTTCCGCACTCAGGTGGGCAGCCGAAAAACCGAAGTCCTGGTCAGTAACATCCAAAACATCGACGTGACGGTGACGCATACCGAAACCGAAGCGTTGCTGCTTGAACACAATTACATCAAGCTGTATCAGCCTCGCTATAACGTGCTGCTGCGTGATGATAAATCCTACCCCTATATATTTCTGAGTGCAGACGCGCATCCGCGACTGGCGATGCATCGTGGTGCCAAACACGCGAAAGGGGAATACTTTGGGCCTTTCCCTAATGGCTATGCGGTGCGTGAAACCCTGGCGCTGTTGCAGAAAGTGTTCCCGATTCGACAGTGTGAAAACAGTGTTTATCGCAACCGCTCTCGCCCCTGTTTGCAATATCAGATTGGCCGTTGCCTTGGGCCGTGCGTAGCGGGTTTGGTCAGCGAAGATGAGTATGCGCAGCAAACCGATTACGTGCGGCTGTTTCTCGCCGGCAAAGATGATCAAGTAATCAACCAACTGGTCAAACGCATGGAAGAGGCCAGCTATGGATTGCGCTTCGAAGAAGCGGCGCGTCTGCGCGATCAGATTCAGGCGGTACGACGCGTCACTGAGAAGCAGTTTGTCTCCAATCAGGGGGATGACCTTGACGTGATGGGGGTGGCATTCGACGCCGGTATGGCTTGTCTGCACGTGCTGTTTATTCGGCAGGGCAAAGTGCTGGGTAGCCGCAGTTACTTCCCGAAAGTGCCTGCCGATACTGATCTCACCGAAGTGGTGCAAACCTTTGTCGGCCAGTTTTATCTGCAGGGCAGCGAAGCACGCACTTTGCCAGCTGATATTCTGCTGGACTTCAGCCTGCCCGAACGTGAGTTGCTGGCCGATTCCTTGAGTGAATTGGCCGGCCGCAAGGTCAATATTCAAAGCAAACCGCGCGGCGATCGGGCACGCTACCTTAAACTGGCGCGCACCAATGCAGCTACCGCTTTGACCACTAAACTTTCTCAGCACTCCACTATTCAGCAGCGACTAGCGGCGCTGGCCGTCTTTCTCGAACTCGACAGCATCAAGCGCATGGAGTGTTTCGACATCAGTCACACCATGGGTGAGCAGACGATAGCTTCGTGTGTGGTCTTTAACCGCGATGGACCGCTGCGTTCGGATTACCGCCGCTATAACATTGAAGGCATCACGCCCGGCGACGATTACGCCGCGATGAACCAGGTATTACGTCGTCGTTATGGTAAAGCGCTGGAGGAGGACAAAATCCCTGATGTGATTATCATCGATGGCGGTAAAGGCCAGCTGGCACAGGCGAAACAGGTGTTCGCAGAGCTGGATGTGCCATGGGATAAAGATCATCCCATTCTGCTGGGCGTGGCAAAAGGCACTGACCGTAAAGCGGGTCTGGAAACGCTGTTCTTTGAAGCGGAAGGCGAGGGCGTTTCGTTGCCGCCAGATTCGCCTGCACTGCATGTCATTCAACATATTCGTGATGACTCTCACAATCATGCAATTTCGGGGCACCGGAAAAAACGCGCCAAAGTGAAGAACACCAGTGCACTTGAAAGCATTGAAGGGGTAGGGCCAAAACGGCGTCAACAGCTGCTTAAGTACATGGGGGGCCTGCAACCCCTGATGAATGCCAGCGTGGATGAGATTGCTAAAGTGCCGGGGATTTCCTTCGCGCTGGCGGAAAAAATCTACTACTCGCTGAAACACTAGCATTGAAACAGGGGGGGCAATGTAGGAACATACGTTAAATTCTACTCACACCAGACAGTTACTGGCATATGCAATTTAACATTCCGACGTGTCTTACCCTGTTTCGAGTTGTACTGATTCCATTCTTTGTGCTGGCATTTTATCTGCCTTTTCAATGGGCACCATTTGCCACTGCATTGATCTTTGTCGTTGCCGCCGTGACTGACTGGTTTGATGGTTTTCTTGCCCGCCGCTGGAAGCAAACTACGCGTTTTGGCGCTTTCCTGGATCCCGTGGCTGACAAAGTGATGGTGGCCATTGCGTTGGTACTGGTCGCCGAGTATTTCCACGCCTGGTGGATTACCTTACCGGCAGCGACCATGATTGCGCGCGAAATTATTATCTCAGCCTTACGTGAGTGGATGGCGGAGATTGGTAAGCGCAGCAGCGTGGCTGTTTCCTGGATTGGCAAAGTGAAAACCACGGCGCAGATGTTCTCCCTGTTCGCCTTGCTGTGGCGTCCAGACGCAACCGTAGTGGGAGTGGGCGTGGTGGCACTGTATATCGCCGCGGTGCTGACCTTCTGGTCAATGTTCCAGTATTTAAGCGCCGCACGCGGTGATCTGCTCGATAGCTGATCGATACGATTTAAAAAGCAGCAAACGGACGCGCTGTGTGGATAATTCTATTGACTCATTGCGTCAGATAAGTAGAATGCATCGCATCGAACGGCAGCGAGTCTGCAAGAAGCTGAATAAAATCAGCGAGTTCGGTGAGTTAAAGAATCAAGTATTTCAGTTTGCAGCAAGGCGGCAACTGAACGAATCACAGAGAGCTTACTTCAGTAAGTGACCTGTGTGAGTGAAGGAAGCCAACACAGCAGCAAATTGAAAGACGAAGATTATGCGGGAATAGCTCAGTTGGTAGAGCACGACCTTGCCAAGGTCGGGGTCGCGAGTTCGAGTCTCGTTTCCCGCTCCAAATTTAGTCCTCCGTTGTTAACGGATGACACATCAGAATAAAGGCGCGTTGGCAGAGTGGCCATGCAACGGATTGCAAATCCGTCTACCTCGGTTCGACTCCGGGACGCGCCTCCAATTTACACCCTGCCCGGGTGGTGAAATCGGTAGACACAAGGGATTTAAAATCCCTCGGCTTATGGCTGTGCGGGTTCAAGTCCCGCCCCGGGTACCATATTTAGTAGTCGCTAAAACCAAATAAAATCAAAGCAATATGCAGTAATGTCGTGACCGCCCAAGGGCGGTTTTTTTGTGCCTGCAATTCACTTCCGAATACCCATTCCAGTATCAATCCACGATATCAACTGCTCCCGGGCACGATTAACCTCAGGCTTGCGGTTGCCCTACAGGCCCTTTGCTCATCGGCCCGCCCGGAATAGGCTGCTCGGTGGGCACGTTGGGGCGTCCATCTGGCCCAATTGGCCTGTCGGATTGCTGGCAGCCTATTAACGTTGCCAGACAAGTGATAATGATCATCCCAGCGAAAAAATGCTTCATCAATAACGTCCTTTCTTCGGGCAACCAGGCGTTGCCTCCTAAGCGTAGTTGATCTCTCGCTGACTCAAGCACATAAAAAAGCTGTCAGCTCGTTGGAGATGACAGCTCAGAGAATCATCATTCTGGATGAAGTGACTCAGACTCACTTCATTAAAATCATCACCCCAGGTTACCGCTCAGGCGATCGCGGAAATCGCTACTGCGATTATCCAGCCCGATAACCGTGACCGTTGCACCATGGCGTTGATACCGGTATTCAATGGCATCCAGTGCCGCGACGCTGGATGCATCCCAGATTTGTGCATGTGTCAGGTCAATGGTGACGACTTTCGGATCGTGCCCGTAATCGAAATGTTCGAATAAATCATTGCTGCTGCCAAAGAACAGCGGGCCGCGCACCGTGTAATAAACCTGTTCACCGTCATCGCTTAACTTGCGTTCAGCATGGATAACATGGGCAATACGACGTGCAAATAGCATCATGGCGAGGATGACGCCAATCAATACGCCCAGCGCCAGGTTGCCTGTCCAAACGGTGACCACGACCGTCAGGGCCATCACCGAGGTTTCTGACCACGGCATACGTTTTAGCGTGGCGGGTTGCAGGCTGTGCCAGTTAACAGTTTTCACCGCGACCACCATCATGATGGCCGCGAGGACCACCATAGGAATCTGCGCCATGATCTGACTCAGTCCGGTGACCAGCAGCAACAGCACAATACCCGCCGCAATGGTTGAGATGCGCGTGCGTGCTTTGCCCAGCTCAACGTTAACAATGGTCTGACCGATCATGGCACAGCCAGCGATACCGCCATAAAAACCGGCCAAAATATTACCGACGCCGAGTGCCCAGGACTCGCGGCGCTTACCTGAAGGCGTATCGGTGATATCGTCCACCAGTTTGGCGGTGAGCAGAGATTCCATCAAACCCACGAAGGCGATACTCAGCGCGGTAGGCCAGACAATCTGTAACGTCTGTAAATTAAACGGCACCAGCAGCGTGGTAAATCCGGGCAAGCCTGAACTCATCGGTCCCTCATCGCCAACGTTAGGCACGCGATAACCCAGCAACAACGCCACCCCGGTGACGACAACAATGGCGACCAGCGGTGACGGGACGCTTTTCAGGATTTTGGGTAACAGCAGCACAATCGCCAGGGTCACGGCAAACAGCACCCACACTAATCCCGATTGCCCCCAGACGTGGGGAACCTGCGCGAAGAAAATCAGAATGCCCAACGCATTCACAAAGCCCAGCATCACTGAACGCGGAATATAGCGCATCATGCGGGACAGCCCGGCAAGACCAAAAATAATCTGAATGATACCGCCGAGGATCACCGCAGGAAGAATGTATTCAACTCCATGCGCGTGCACCATCGGTCCAATCACCAGTGCCACCGATCCCGCTGCTGCCGTGACCATGGCTGGGCGGCCACCTAAAATCGACAAGGTCAGACACAGCACCACCGAGGCGACAAGGCTCACTTTGGGATCGACACCCGCAATAACAGAAAAGGAGATCACTTCCGGGATCAGTGCCAGTGCGGTAATCACTCCCGCCAGACACTCACGGGTAAGCAGCGCAGGCGAGCGTAAAACGCTGCCCACGGTAATATCGTTCGCCGCAGGGGCGTGTTCTGTAGATGGGCTCATAAATGTGCAGGCTCTTTTATTATTTTGCGCATACCGTCACGGCATGGCAGCAACCAGTTGGACACTAAACGCGGATGATGTTAGCGGGCATTGAGGGATGAAGCTAGCGGGAGAGCAAAGAAGAGAGTGATTCCGTCCCTGGAATCCGGTATTACACCGAGAGATCGTCAGGCGTTTTGTTAACCACCAGTTCGAGAAGATGACGATAAATATCCAATTGGATCACATCACTTTCCATCTCAAGGCGATTAATCAGCGAAGCGATGATGGCTTTATTGGTGACCGGCATGCCGGCTTGCAGGATTTCAGCGATGATCTGCCCGAATACTTCCATCTCGGTGCTGTCGCTGTTACCGGCGAGTTTAAAGTAGTCAGCGATAGCGTCACTGCTGGTGGCGGCGTTTTGCATGTATGAAGCCCTTCAGATCGGTCTGATGGCAACCTGGCCTTCAGTTCCATGATGAAAAAACTTACGCGCGGACAGGCGCGTAAGACCCAAACTCATCAACCAACGCAAAAAAGACACCTCTGAAGGTGGAAATCCAAAAACACCTTCAGAGGCGACGCAAAGTGCATCATTCGTTACGGAGCCAGTCGCTGGCTCACGGGAAGTAAACTTATACAATGAACCCTAAATTGTACAATGATATTTTTGAGGGATTTGTGCTTATGATTATTTATCAGTGAGTTAAATAAGTTGATTTACGCGAAACTTATACAAAATAGCTGTACAGGGATAGGCTTTGTGGCAGGCCGTATCTATTTGAGAACTGAGTGGAAGGGCAGAGGCGCGCGAACTACAGTGCTAATGTAAGCAAACTTTTCATCAGGCTGACACTTTGTTTATAATAACGCATTTGTTTAGTTAGGTCTCTAATCATTAGGCTACTACGTTTTGAGTGACTATCCGCAACCTTTTTCGCGTTTATTACATCTTACGGCACATGCATGGCGGCTGGCAGTCGATCGTCGCCTTAAAGAGAGTGGCTTAAGTATGAGCAGCTGGATGGCCATCGCCACAGTGGCCACGGCCACGGAGCCGCCGACCCAGAAAGCGCTGGCCCAACTGTTGGGATTGGAAGAAGCGAGCGTGGTGCCACTGGTAGATCGACTGGTAAAACAGCAGTTACTGGCGCGCGTGCAGCCGAAAGAGGATCGCCGTAAACGCCTGCTGGTGTTGACCGAGCAGGGCAGCGTCGCGTTTGCTGAAGTGAAAACCCAGGCAGACAGCTTGCGCGCACAGTTGCTGGCAGACATCGATCCGGAAGCGCTGGCAGTGACCGAGAAGGTTTTGCAACAGTTGCTGGCTCGACTGGGAAGTATCTAATCGTGGCAAAACGCAATCCTTATGCACAACGTGAATGGCTGCCTCATGAAAAACCGATGCTGCCGGGTTCACCCTCCACCCCAATCCACTCGCCCTCAAAGCGCGTGGCGTTTGGCATTATTGGACTGCTGATCTCCATCACCGGCGCGCTCAGTAATGCGCTGGTGACGGCCAATCTCACCAATCTTCAGGGCACCTTTGGCGCTTATAGCAATGAGATTGCCTGGCTGCCGGCTGTCTACGTGATGGGCAACATTTCCATCAACCTGCTGCTGGTTAAATTTCGTCAGCAGTTTGGCCTGCGGCTGTTTACCGAAGCTTTTCTCGTGCTTTACGTCATCGTGGCGTTCTTCCATATCCTGGCCAACGATCTCAGTTCCGCCATTATTGTGCGCACCGCTCACGGGATGGTGGGCGCGGCGCTTAGCTCCCTTGGTATCTATTACCAAATTCAGGCCTGGCCGGCGAAACACCGACTCAAAGCCCTGGTGATCGGCATCACCGCATCGCAGTTGGCGATCCCGCTCGCCCGTTTGTTCTCTACCGAATTGCTCCAGCTGGAAGAGTGGCGCGGTCTTTATCTGTTTGAGTTAGGGCTGGCGATGATAGCGCTCGGATGTGTTTTGGTGGTGAAGTTGCCGCCGGGCGATCGTATCAAGGCCTTTGAAAAGATGGATTTTGTCACCTTTATCCTGCTGGCACCCGGCATGGCACTGCTGTGCGGCGTGCTATCGCTGGGCCGCATCGAGTGGTGGTTTACCACGCCGTGGTTGGGTATTTCATTAGCCCTTTCGTTGGTGCTGATTGTTGCGGCGGTGGTGGTAGAACATAACCGTGCCAATCCACTGATCAACACCCGATGGCTAAGCAACGGCATGATTGTACGACTGGGCATTGTGATGATCATGATGCGTATTGTGTTGGCCGAGCAAAACACCGGCGCGGTGGGCTTCCTGCAACAGCTTGGGCTGCTGAATGACCAGATGCGTGGCCTGGCTTTAGCGATTATCGCTGGGGTGATTTTTGGCATGATCGCCAGTGCATTGACCATCAAACCGACGCATCTCAGTTGGCCGATTGTTACCTCGCTGGTGGTGATGATCATCGCCTCGTACATGGATGCACAATCCAGCCCAGTGACACGCGGCAACAATTTGTATGTCAGTCAGTTTTTGCTCGGCTTTAGCAGCGCGTTCTTCCTCGCGCCCGCGATGCTGTTAGGGATTGGCGGTGTGGTGACACAGCCGAAAAATCTGGTGAGTTTTGTGGTGCTGTTTGGCATGAGCCAAAATCTGGGCGGGCTGATTGGCTCGGCTATACTCGGCACCTTCCAGACGTGGCGGGAGAAGTACCACTCCAGCCTGCTGGGCGATCAGCTGTCACAGCTTGATCCCAATGTCATCGAGCGCCTCAGCCAATACAGTTCACTGTTTAGCAGCCAGTTGCCCGACAACGTTCTGCTCAGCGCGCAGAGCAGCAGCCAGCTACAAGCTGTGGCCACACTCCAGGCTAACGTGCTGGCCTACAACGACACTTATTTATTGACTGCCGCGATGGCGCTGATCACCCTGATGTGGGTGCTGTGGCGATTGACGCGGCTGCGTTATATCAACTGGCGTCAGGCACGCCATAATTTGACGGAACAGCGTCAGCAAGCTTCAAACCCGACGGAGAATTCATGAGCCAACAGGACGATATTCAGGCTGCGGAGCGCGAACGCGCCAACCGCCGACGCATTCTTTCCATTGCTTTCGGCAGCGGCATCGTGATCGTTGGCGTATTGGTGATTTTATACGCCTGGCAGCTGTGGCCGTTTACCAGCACGATTCAGTCAACGGAGAACGCCTATGTGCGCGGGCAGGTCACCTTTATCAGCCCGCAGGTTAGCGGCTATCTGACCGACGTGAATGTGGTGGATTTACAACCGGTCACCAAAGGGCAGTTACTGATGACTATTGACGATCGTATCTATCGCCAGCGCGTGCATCAGGCGCAAGCGCAGCTGGATATGAAAATCGCTGCGCAAAACAATAACCAACAGCAACGCCGCAGTGCGGAAGCCAATATTCTCAGCAATAAAGCTGCGCTGGAGAATGCCAAAGCGCAGGCGCTGAAAAGCAGCCTTGACCTGAAGCGTGTAGAAAATCTGGCGGCCGATGGGTCGCTCTCCGTGCGTGAACGTGACGCGGCGCGTGCCGCTAACGCGCAGGCGCAAGCGCAACTTCGCCAGGCAGATGCGCAGGTTGCGGTATCGCAGCAGAGTTTACAAACGGTCATCGTGAATCGCGGTTCCCTGGAAGGCGATGTAGCCAGTGCCAAAGCCGCGCTGGAACTGGCCAATATCGATCTGGCCAATACACGTATTATCGCGCCCGACAGCGGACAGCTGGGACAATTGTCGGTGCGTAAAGGGACCTATGTCACCGCGGGCACGCGCCTGACATCAGTGGTGCCGGATAACAAATGGGTGATCGCCAATCTGAAAGAAACACAGCTGGCACGTGTGCGTCCAGGATTACCCGTGGCGATTCGGGTTGATGCACTGAACGGCAAGCGTTTTGACGGCCGGGTTGAATTTATTTCCCCCGCCGCCGGTTCGGAATTCAGTGCAATTTCACCGGACAATGCCACCGGTAACTTTGTGAAGATCGCACAGCGTATTCCGGTACGTATTCAAATCCTCGGCGATACTGAAGAATTGCGTCCCGGCATGTCGGTTGAAGTCAATATTGATACTGCAGCAGAGCCGCACAAGGATGCGCCATGAAGCGGTTAATTCTCGCCTCGCTGATGACGTTGATGGTCAGCGGCTGCGCGACAGAAGTGGAAAAAGCCCCGTCATCCTTACCGATCCCGGACAGTTGGCGCCAGCAGGTTGGCCCATCGGCAGTTCCCGAAGCACAGTGGTGGCAACGCTTTGGCGACGATAACCTTAACCGCTTAGTGAACCAGGCGTTGCAACATAACAGCGATATCCTGATTGCCCGTTCACGGGTCGATCAGTACCGCGCGCAATTGCGTGCTGCGCAGGGGGATAATTTCCCCACGCTATCCGCCGGGGTTGCCGCCACACACCAGCGCGCATTGTCGGCAGTAACCGGGCAACCGTATGAGAATGCCGTCTTCCAGGGACTGCTGCAGGCAAACTATGATGTGGACCTCTGGGGCAGTCGCAGCAACAGCATTCTTGCCTCGCAAGCGTCTCTGGATGCCCAGCGTGCTGCAGCTTCCGCGGCTGAATTAACGGTGGCCAGTTCGGTGGCCTCCGGTTATCTCAGTTTGTGCGCGCTGGACGAACAATTGCGTGTCACCGAAGCGACGCTTGCCACGCGTGAAAACTCGTTAAATCTGGCACAGCGCCAGTTTGAAACTGGCTATACCTCACGACTGGAGTGGATGCAGGCGGCTTCGGAATATCAGACCGCCAAAGCGCAGGTGCCGCAGTTACAGCATCAAATTGAACAACAAGAGAATGCACTCAGCGTGCTGGTGGGCATGAATCCGCGCGAGATTGCCCGTACCCGCCACTTCGAACATATCAAACCGCAGACGCTGCCGGCATTGTTGCCGTCTCAGCTGCTCAACCGCCGTCCGGATATCGTGCAGGCACAGCGTCAGTTGATTGCCGCGGATGCCTCGCTGGCTTCGGCGCAGGCCGATTTATTGCCTTCACTTAATCTGACGGCGACCGGCACGCTGCAAAGTTTTCAACTGCATCAGTTACTCGACAATCCCTTCCGCCTGTGGAGCATTGGCGGCAGCATTCTCGCACCGCTATTAAACCGCGAAGCACTGACGGCGCAGGTGGATGTGGCGATGGCCGCACGTAACCAGGCGCTTTATGGCTATGAGAAAGTGGTACGCGGTGCCTTTTCGGATGTGGATAACGCGTTGGATGCCATTCGCCGCAGTGAGGAACAGCTGACGGAATTGCAGAAGCAAGAAGGCTATGTGACAGAAGCATACCGCATCGCACGTAATCGTTATCAGAACGGTTATGCCTCTTATCTGGATGAACTGGACGCGCAGCGCACCTTGTTTAACACTCAGCTCAATATTGTCTCAGTGAAAAACACTCTGTTGCTCGCACAAATCGATCTTTACCGATCGCTCGGCGGCGGCTGGCAGGGCTAAACATCATGCCACAAGCCGGTTTTGCGGCAGATTTTACGCTGTAAACCCGGCAATTTCTGCTTTTGCCATGAAATGAGGCGCTGCTTAAGTCATTCGTGCTTTTTTTTACTTGTCTTTACATATAGTGGTATTATTCGCGCGCTTTACAAAGTCTGAACGGATCAGTGCAAGTTCAATTACGCACACGGTCGCCATTTGTGGTGATTGGCTACGACAGGGGAAACAAAGGAAATGATGAATAAAAAAGCGGCGCTTGCCTTAATCGTGACAGCGGCATTAATGACGGGTTGCGCACCGCGCACCGCGCCCATTCAGAACGTGAGCCAGACCGTTGGGCAGAGCTACACGGATAGTCAAATGCAGCGCGCCATTGTTGAAGCCGGTGCGGCCAACCACTGGGTGATTTCCCCGGCAGGCCCGGGCGTGATGAACGGCAAGCTGTCCGAGCGCGGTCATACGGCCGACATTCGCATCACTTACGCTGCAAACAGCTACCGCATTGATTACGTGAGCAGTACCAATCTGAAAGCGGGCAGTGGCCAGATCCATCGTAACTACAACCGCTGGATTCAGAATCTGAACCAGGGTATTCAGACGCGTCTTGCGGTTCAGGCCGTAAAATAAGCGCCATGCGTGATCGCTGACATAATGTTTTAAAGAAAGCGCTAACGCTGCCGAAAGAGAAAACAGGCGGGCCACGTGCCCGCCTTGTTAATCGGCGACATTCGCATGAGACGGATGACGGACTCGAACGCAAGCAGGGAAGGGATGCCGCACAGCGAAAATCTGACCATCCCTGAGGCTGAAGAAAGAATACAGGTATGAAACTCGCTTACACCCTGGTTGATTGGCACGCGATTGCACCAGGTCACAGCACTGCCGATGAGTGGCAGCATTGGGCCGGACAGCAAACCGCGTTGGACGCCACCCTACCAATCGCCAAACCCCAATTTTTGCCGATGATGACAGCACGTCGCCTGAGTGCGGGCAGCCGTGCGGCTGTGGAGAGCGGGCTGGCGCTACTGGCACGTCAAACGGTGGATGCCATTGTGTTTACCAGCCGCCACGGTGAGCTGGAACGTAATCTGCGCATACTCACGGCGTTAAAAGATCAGCAGGCGCTTTCTCCGACCGATTTTGCCATGTCCGTACACAACTCTGCGGTGGGGAGTTTAACCATTGCGGCGCGACAGCCGCTGGTTTCTTCATCTATTTCAGCGGGCATGGACAGTTTTCAGCAAGGTTTGCTTGAGGTTGCGGCTTTACATCAGGCGGGCTACGCACAGGTGCTGCTGGTGGATTTTGACGGCGTTGTACCTGCCTATTATCATCCGTGGCTACCCGAAATTGACCGCTTCAACGCCCCTTACGCGGTGGCTTTGTTGCTGCAATCCGGCAATGAGTGGCACTGCACAGCAGAGCCCGCGCGCCCCGCAGCCGAGACTTTGCCGCAAAGTCTGCAATTCCTGCAGGCGATGTTGCAAGGTGACGAACGAATGACGATTGCCGGTGAACGTCATCTGTGGCACTGGGAGCGTCATCATGGCGGATAATTCGTTAGCGCTGCGCTGGCGTGCTGGCTGCAACTTTTACTGGCGACTGGTGATGACTGCGGTGAGTTTTACGCTGTTCAGCGTGGGCGGTCTGCTGCTGTCTGTGACCTGGTTTAACCTGCTGTTGCTGATTCAGCGCGATGGCCTGCGTCGTCGTCAGATTGCACGCAGCAGCATTGCCTGGAGCTTCCGCTGTTTCCTGCGCTTTTGTCGTTTTGTCGGTGTCTACGATTATCAGATCATTGGTGCGGAGCTACTGCGCCAGGATCGCGGCTGTCTGATCGTCGCCAATCATCCTTCGTTAATTGATTATGTGATGATTGCTTCGGTAGTTCCGGAAATGGATTGTCTGGTCAAAGCCGAACTGCAGCACAATATTTTTTTTAATGGCGTCATCAAATCTGCCGATTACCTGATTAACAGCGAAGCCGATACCTTGCTGCCCGATAGCCAGCAGCGTTTAGCGCGCGGCGATACCATCCTGATTTTTCCTGAAGGGACGCGAACCCGTTATGGTGAACCGTTGAAGCTGCAACGCGGTGCCGCCAATATCGCGGTGCGTGCCGGATGCGATCTGCGCGTGGTACATATTAGCTGCACCCAGCGTATGCTCGATAAGCAAAGTCGCTGGTATCAGATTCCGCTGGTTAAACCCGTTTTTACTGTACGCGTACAATCGCGTATTGATAGCCAGGCGTTCAGTGAAGCCGAAGAAGATGCGCAGCCGCTCGCCGCGCGTCGCCTGACGCGTCACCTGCAACAGGCACTGGTCCCTGAAGAGACAAAGTAAGTTATGCAAGCACTGATTGACGACATCAAACTGATGATTATCGACACGCTGAATCTGGAAGATATCAGCCCGGACGATATAGAAACCGACGCACCCTTGTTTGGCGAAGGGTTGGGACTCGATTCAATCGATGCCCTTGAGCTGGGACTGGCGGTGAAAAATCGCTTCGGCGTACAGCTTTCCGCAGAAAGCGAAACCTTACGCGCGCACTTTTTTTCCGTGGCCACGCTGGCCGCGTTTGTTGAACAACAGCAAGCCTGAGAACAGTCAAAATGATGAATAAAGACGAAATTTACCAGGAAGTGGCCTCGCTGCTCACCTCGCTGTTTGAAATTGATGCCGATGATATCCGCCCGGATGCCCGTCTGTATGAAGACCTCGAACTCGACAGCATTGATGCGGTGGACATGGTGGTGCACCTGCAAAAGCGTACCGGCCGAAAAATCAAACCTGAAGCCTTCCGTGCGGTTCGCACCGTGCAGGATGTGGTGGATGCCGTCGATCAACTGATGCGCGACGAAGCCTGATTTCCGGCATGCCAGCCTTTCTGCGCCTGATAAATGGTCTGGCCCTGCTGGCCTGGCCATTTCTGGTGTGGCTCGCCGTCACCCATCCGCAATGGCGTGGTGTGATTGCTCTGTTAGCCTTGCTGTTTGGCTGGCGTATCTGGCAATTACGGCACGCGCAGGGTGCGATGGGGCGAGTGATGCTGTTGCTGGCGCTGGTCGGCACCTTATTGTGCCTCTCCAGCATGCTGTTGCGCAGCCAGCATTTGTTGCTGTGGTATCCGGTGGTGGTGAATACGCTGATGCTGCTGCTGTTTGGCACATCTTTATGGGGCCACATGCCACTGGTCGAGCGTTTAGCGCGGCTGCGTGAAGCGGATTTGCCCGCGCGGGCCGTGCGCTATACGCGGCGCGTGACACAGGTATGGTGTGGGTTTTTCATTATTAATGGCAGCGTGGCATTGGTCACTTGCCTGCTCAATGATCTCTCACTGTGGACACTCTGGAATGGGTGCATCAGCTATCTGCTGATGGGCACGCTGATGGGCGGCGAATGGCTGCTGCGTCAGCGTATGAGGAACAAGGCATGAAGGTGGTGAGTATCCGCGACTGGCTCGAAGCGCCGGATCGTGTCGTGGCCTGGCAAGGGCAGCAACAGCATTGGTTATCGGAAATGCGTCAGCAGGTGCTGGCGTTAGTGGAAGCAGTGCAGCGTCTGCCGGGACAGCATTGGGCGTTATGCTTCGATAACAGTTATCACTTTACGGCTGCGCTGCTGGCGTTATGGCACGCCGGTAAAACTCCGGTGATCCCCGGACATTGTCGGGCCGCGCAGCTGGAAGAGATGGCAGAACAATTGGATGGCGTGATCAGCGATATGCCGCTGGCGGTGTCCCTGCCACAGTTGCGCTGGGACGGTGCACTGGCGCTGGGCGAACTGCCTGCCATCGCCGAAAATGCCGAACTGGTGCTGTTCACCTCTGGTTCCACCGGCACGCCGCGTCGCGTGGTGAAATCACTGCGTGCACTTGATCTTGAAGCGCAGTGGCTGGCAGCGTTATGGGCCGAGCGTCTGCAGCAATGCCACGTGATTGCGTCAGTGAGCCATCAACATCTGTATGGCCTGACGTTTCGCATTGTGTTGCCGATGGCGCTGAGCTTGCCACTTGCCGCTCAGCAAATTTTTTACGGTGAACAGCTCGCCGATCAGCGTCGCGATCGTCGCTATGCCTTTATCAGTAGCCCGGCTTTTTTGCGTCGCCTGGATCCTGCCCTGGATGCACCTTCATGTGCGCTGATTGTTTCGGCTGGCGGGGCATTGCCCTGGGCTGATGCACAGCACGCTCAGCACGCCTTTGATTGTGCGGTGGATGAGATTTATGGCAGCACCGAAACCGGCGTGATTGGCTGGCGCTGTGCGCAGGCGGAAAACGCCCCGTGGCACTGTTTTCCACCCGTTAAGCTGGTACAGCAGGAAGCCGGCTGGCGGGTGTTTTCAGCTCTGCTGGAAACCCCTGAAGGTTGGCCGCTCGACGATCGGATTGTACAACAGCCCTCCGGCACGTTTCAGCTGGCGGGCCGTCAGGACCGGGTGGTGAAGATTGAAGATAAGCGCGTCTCACTGAGCGAGATTGAACGGCGTCTGCTAACCTTGCCCGGCGTAGAAGACGCAGCCGCTCTGGCGATTCAGCGTCATGGCCGTCAGGCGATTGGCGTGGTGCTGGCCCTGCCGGACACGCTTGATGCCGCAACGCTGACCCAACGTAAGAAACAATGGAAAATCGCGCTGCAACCCTGGCTGGAGCCGGTTGCCATGCCGCGCTACTGGCGCGTGGTCAACGCGATTCCGGTTACGGCGCAAAGCAAACGCGCCTGGCCCCAAATTGAGGAACTGTTTGATGTTGCCGGTTGAACTCAACGCCCAGCAGCAGGGCACGACGCTGACGTTGCGCCTGCATGCTGCCGCGGATCTGTTTTGGTTCCGCGGCCACTTCCCGACCTTACCGATTTTACCCGGCGTGGCGCAGCTCGACTGGGCTTTACACTACGGCCTGTCACGCCTGGCCATCGGTAAACACTTCCGTTCAATTGAGAACATCAAGTTTCAGCAGCCGGTGCCGCCTGATGCGGAGCTGGAGCTGCAGCTGAGCTGGCAGGAAGACAAATCACTGCTGAGCTTCAGCTACAGCCTGATTTACGCGGACAGCACCGAGATTGCCAGCAGCGGGAAGATTCGCCTGTGCTGAATGCGCCATTCAAACCCTGTGTTCTGATTCCCTGTTACAACCACGGCGCCATGCTGGCCTCGGTGCTGGCGCGGCTGGCTCCCTTTAATCTGCCGGTGATTATCGTCGATGACGGCAGTGATACGCAGACTCAGCAGCAGATCGCTGACCTTGAAGCCCCACAGCTGGATATTCTCACCTTACCGGTTAATCAGGGGAAAGGTGCGGCGGTGATCGCCGGGATGCGCCGAGCCGCCGCAGCAGGATACAGCCACGCGCTACAACTCGACGCGGATGGTCAGCATCAGGTGGAAGACACGCCACGCATGCTGGCGGAAGCGGAAAGCCATCCCGATTGCCTGATCTCCGGCCAGCCTGTTTACGATGATTCCATTCCGAAATCCCGCTTGTATGGCCGTTACATCACCCATTTTTGGGTGTGGATTGAAACGCTCTCCTTCTCGCTAAAAGACAGCATGTGCGGATTCCGCGTCTATCCGCTGCAACCGTCACTGCAACTGTGTGACCGTCGTCCGATTGGCCGGCGCATGGATTTTGACACCGAAATCATGGTGCGACTTTACTGGCAGGGCACATCGAGCCGCTTTATCAGCACGCGCGTCACCTATCCGGAAAGTGGTCTGTCGCATTTTGATGCGCTGTACGACAACCTGCGTATCTCATGGATGCACACGCGCCTGTTCTTCGGCATGTTGCCGCGCATCCCACAGCTACTGAGCCGTCGTAAAACAGCACAGCACTGGTCCGCCACGCCAGAACGTCGTGGCCAGAGCGGATTGCGTTTTATGCTGTGGTTGTATCGTCGCGCCGGGCGGCTGCCGTTTGTGCTGTTGCTGTGGCCAGTGGTGGCGGTGTACTGGCTGAGCGGACGTGAAGCGCGTGCCGCTTCTCAGCAGTGGCTGACGCGGGTGCAGGCCGAAGCCAGTAAACAGCAGATTGCGTTGCCAACGCCAATCAATAGCTATCGCCACTTTCTGCGCTTTGGTTACAGCATGCTGGACAAAGTCGCCAGCTGGCGCGGGGATGTGCAATGGAGGCGCGATATTGATTTTGCGCCGGGTGCCGAAGCGGTTATCCGTGCAGCGGATGGCAAAGGACATTTGATCCTCGCGTCGCATTTGGGTGATATCGAGGCCTGCCGCGCCATGGCAAAGCAGGTCAGTGGGCTGGTGATCAACGCGCTGGTGTTCACCGACAACGCCCAGCGTTTTCGCGAGGTGCTGGAGAGCATCGCACCGCAGGCTGGGGTGAATCTGATGCCGGTCACCGACATCGGCCCGGATACCGCCATCCTGCTGCAGCAAAAACTGGATGCCGGTGAATGGGTGGCGATTGTTGGCGATCGTACCGCCGTTCATCGCCAGCGCGGGGGCGAACGCCGCGTGGTGTGGAGTGCATTTATGGGCCGTCCGGCGCCGTTTCCGCAGGGGCCTTTTGTCCTGGCCGCCGCCTTACGCTGTCCGGTGCTGTTGATGTTTGCCCTGCGTGAACAGGGCCGACTGCGCGTGCATTGTGAACCCTTTGCTGATCCGATCCTGCTGCCGCGCGCCCAACGACAGGCGGCGCTGCAGGCCACGGTGGATCGCTATGCCGAACGACTGCAACAGCATGCGCTGATGGCGCCGCTGGACTGGTTTAACTTTTACGATTTCTGGACGTTACCAGAGGAGCAGAGCCGCGATGAGTGAACATATCTGGCGCGCTGAGGTTGAATTAACCGTGTCGTTCCACGACTGCGACCCGATGGGCGTGGTGTGGCACGGCAACTATTTCCGCTTTTTTGAAGTGGCGCGTGAAGCGCTGCTGCGCAGCATCAACTATAGCTACGGTGAGATGACCGCCAGCGGTTTTGTCTGGCCAGTGGTGGATACGCGTGTCAAATACCGCCAGCCGTTACGCTGTGAAGAGGTGATCCGCGTGGAAGCCCGCATTACCGAATACGAAAACCGCCTGCGTATTGATTATGTCATCCGCAATGCCGCGAACCAGACCACCACCAAAGCACACACGCTGCAGGTGGCGGTGGATGCGGCAAGTCAGGAAATGAATTTCGTTTCACCCGATATTTTATTTGAACGCCTGGGAGTCAAACCGTGATCAGAACTCTTTGTCTGATGCTGACGTTGCTGTGTGCCAGCGCACAGGCCATCACGTTGGATCAGCTGCAGCAGCGTTTTGCCAGCCAGCCGGTGATCCGCGCCAACTTCGAGCAGGTGCGTACCATTTCTGGTATGTCGCAGCCGCTGGTGTCGCGTGGCCAGTTATTAATCGCCCAGCAACAAGGTTTATGGTGGCATCAGGCCACGCCGTTTGTGATGACCTTGATTCTCGATGATAAGCGTATGGTGCAGAGCATGAGCGGTCAGCCGCCGCAGGTGATCACCGCCGACAGTAATCCGCAGATGTTCCAGTTCAACCATCTGCTGCGCGCCTTGTTCCAGGCCGACGAAAAGGTGCTGCGTGAGAATTTCGAACTCGATTTCCATGATAAAGGGAATGACCAGTGGCAGCTCAGCCTGACGCCTAAGGCGGCACCGCTGAACAAAATTTTCAACCGCATCGATCTGCAAGGTGCAGCCTTCCTTAACAGCATTACGCTGGATGATAAGCAGGGCGATAAAACCGCCATCACCTTAAGTGATACCCGCACCGAGCCGAAACAATTGACTGATGAAGAGCGAGCGCGTTTTGCCCCAGCGCAGTGAGAAAACCGCTGCGCTGCTGTGGCTGGCGGTTTGTCTGGCATTGGCGGTGGCCCTTGCCATCCTGTTGCCGCGCAGCCAGCTGAACAGCAGCGTGCTGGCTTTACTGCCGCAACAAAATCTGGGGCAAGCGCCGGCAGAGATTCAGCAAGGGTTTATGCAGCGGCTGGATCGTCAGCTGGTGTGGCTGGTGAGCGCCGATAACGATCACGGCGATGAGGCGGCAGAGTGGTGGCAAGCGCAGCTGCAGGCGCTGCCGATGCTGAAACAAGTGAGCGGTGCGCTGGATGATGACCAGATGCAGCGTTGGGGCACCTACGCCTTCCAGCATCGTAACGGCCTGATCGATCCGTTGACGCGCGCCCGTCTGCAAAACGGCGGTATGGCACAAGCCGACTGGATTCTGGCGCAACTGTTCTCAGCGTTTGCCGGTGTGAGCAGTAAAGAAATTCAAAACGACCCGCTGATGCTGGTGCGTGGCGCGCAGCTGGCACTGCAGCAGAATGCCAGCAAAATGGTACTGCATAACGGCTGGTTAACCGTGAATGACGCCCAGCAGCGCCGCTGGTATTTCCTGCACGGTGAACTGGCGAGCAATGCCTTTAGCATTCAGCAAAGTCATCAGTTGGTGACCGCCCTCAACCAGCTTGAACAGCAGTTAAAAACGCGCTGGCCAGATGCGCAGCTGTTAACGCGTGGCACAGTGCTGTTTAGCGATGATGCCAGCCAGCGCGCGCAGCATGATGTCGAGACGCTCGGCAGCGTCACACTGGCCGGCTTGCTGCTGCTGGTGTGGCTGGTGTTCCGCTCGCTGCGGCCCCTGGCGCTGTGTGCGCTCTCGGTGGCGATAGGCGCGATGGCGGGTACGGTGCTCACCCTGATCTGTTTTGGTGAGCTGCATCTCACGACTTTAGTGACGAGCCTCAGCATTGTCGGCATCTCTGCCGATTATACCTTGTACTATCTGACGGAACGCATGGTACACGGCGAACAAAACACGCCATGGCAAAGCCTGCACAAGGTGCGGGCCACTTTACTGTTGGCTCTGGGTACCACGGCGATTGCCTGGCTGCTGATGTTGCTGGCGCCGTTCCCCGGTTTGCGCCAGCTGGCAGTGTTTGCCGCCAGCGGGTTAAGTGCTTCTTGCCTGACGGTGATCTGTTTTTATCCATGGCTGGTGCGCGGCCTGCCGGTGCGCCCAATTCCCGGCATGGTGTGGCTGGCGCGCTGGTTAGCGGCATGGCGTCGCAACAAGCTGTTGAAAGTTGGATTGCCGCTACTGGTGGCGATCTATGCATTGAGCGGGATCCTGCAACTGCATGTCGATGACGATATTGCTCATCTGCAGAGCGCACCCGCGAAACTGCTGGCACAGGATCGCCAACTGGCACAGCTGACGGGGCAACAGGCCGACCAAACCTGGTTCGTGGTGTGGGGGGATAACGAGCAGCAGGCATTGCAGCGTCTCAGTGCACTGACACCCAAGTTACAACTGGCGCAGCAGCAGGGTTGGATGTCAGGTTATCGCGTATTGCCGCTTAATTCGCTGGAACAGCAACAGCAGGATCTGCAGCTGTTGCAGCAGGCTGCGCCGAATATCCTGACGCGGTTAACACAGGCGGGCATCACGATAACTCATGCCGACTTAACGGCGATGCCAGTCAAAGCCGATAACTGGCTGGCGAGTCCGCTGAGTGAGGGCTGGCGTCTACTGTGGCTCTCGCTGCCGGATGGACGCAGCAGTGTGCTGGTGCCGGTCAATGGCGTGAAAAACAGTGCGGCGTTATTGGACTTAGCCACGCAGCAGGCGGGGGGGAGCTGGGTCGATCGCAAAGCCAGCTACGATGAGCTGTTTCGTTTCTGGCGCACGCTGCTGAGTGGCCTGTTGGCGCTGGCGTTGTTGCTGATCACCGTCAGCTACATCGTGCGCCTTGGCCTGCAAGCGGGTTTACGCAGCGCCTTGCCTTCCTGGCTGTCGCTGGCAGCGGCGCTGGCGACTTTAGGCTGGATCGGCGCCAGCCTGAACTTATTTGCCTTGCTGGCGCTGATTTTGGTGCTGGGCATCGGCATCAATTACACGCTGTTCTTCAGTAATCCGCGCGGTACGCCGCTGACCTCTATGCTGGCCGTCACGCTGGCGATGATGACCACACTGCTGACGCTGGGCATGCTGGTGTTCAGCAGCACGGCGGCGATCAGTGGTTTTGGTACGGTGCTGTGCAGCGGGATCTTTTGTGCATTCTTGTTAGCGCCGCTGGCGCTGGCACCAGGGAAAAGGAAGCAACGATGAAAACAGGTGCTTTGTTGTTGATGCTGAGCCTGCTGTTAAGCGGTTGTGCGCAGCATGACAGCGCATCCAATCGGCCCACCGCTTGGCTGAAACCGGGCGTGCGCGTCACGTTGCCTGCGCCGGGCATTTCACCCGCGTTTCAGCAGCAGCAACTGCTGACCGGCCACGCCAAAGGCAAAACCCAGTCACTGCTGGTGCTGTTAAGCGCCGATTCACAGCAAATCAGCCTGGCGGGTTTGTCCTCGCTGGGCATTCGCTTGTTCCGTGTGACCTATGATAAAAACGGGATTCATACTCAGCAGATGATGGCGCTGCCCGAAATGCCGCCAGCCAGCCAGGTGCTAGCGGATGTGATGCTGAGCCACTGGCCGCTCAGCGCATGGCAGCCGCAGTTGCCGCCAGGCTGGCAACTGGTCGACGAGGGTGATCGTCGTGAGTTGCGCGATCCTGCCGGTAACGTGGTGACGTTGATTCGCTATCTGCAACGGGGAACCGTGCGTGAACCGATCAGCATCGACCAGCGCGCCTTCGGTTATCAAATTCAAATCCAGCATCTGGACGCATCGTCATGATCTACATTTCGGCGTTTGGCATGGTGAATGCGCTTGGCAACTCACTGGAGCAGATTGCCGCGCAGTTAACCTCAGGCCACGCACCCGGCATGCAGCCGCGCGAAGGCTGGTTGCAGCAAGGTAAAACCTGCTGGCTGGGCGAGGTGCCGGGCGAACTGCCAGCTGTGCCCGCCGCCCTTGCCGCGCATAACACGCGCAATAATCAGCTGCTGCTGGCGGCGCTGGCGCAGATCCGTCCGGCCGTGGATACGGCGATTGCCCGCTTTGGTCGTGAACGTGTCGCGGTGGTGCTGGGCACCAGCACCTCGGGCGTGGACGAAGGCGATCGTCAGGTTGACAGAGGCTTACCGGGTTACGATTACCGCATGCAGGAGTTAGGCGATCCGTCGCGTTTCCTGGCGCACTACCTTGAACTGGACAGCCCGGCGTACACGATTTCTACTGCCTGTTCCTCCAGTGCACGCGCGTTGATCAGTGGACAGCGCTTGATCGAGGCTGGTCTGGTGGATGTGGCGCTGGTGGGCGGTGCGGATTCATTGAGCCGCATGCCAATAAACGGTTTTGCCAGCCTGGATTCGTTATCCGAACGCCAATGTGCACCGTTCAGCGCAGAACGTGACGGTATTTCTATCGGCGAAGCGGGGGCGCTGCTGTTGCTAACGCGTGAGCCGCAGTCGCTGGCGCTGCTTGGTGCGGGTGAGTCATCAGACGCCTGGCATATGTCGGCTCCGCATCCAGAAGGCATTGGCGCCGAGCAAGCGATGAAGATGGCGCTGAAGCAGGCCCAACTGCAGCCGCAGGATATCGGCTACATTAATTTGCACGGCACTGCGACGCCACTCAACGATCAGGTCGAGTCAGGCGTGGTTCATCGTTTGTTTGGCGATAGCGTGCCTTGTAGCTCCACTAAGCACCTAACGGGCCACACGCTCGGCGCGGCGGGTGCGACCGAGGCGGCGCTGGCGGCACTCATCGTGCAGCAGAATCTGGCGTTACCGGCGCAGGATTTTAGCGCCACTACCCTGGATAACACGCTGCCGATTTGCGGACTGCTGACTTTGCCACAGCCGCTGGCGCGTCCGATTATCGCCTCAAACTCTTTTGCTTTTGGCGGGAACAACACCTGCCTGATTGTAGGAAAGCCTCATGACTGATTTTCTGCCGGTGGGCGACTATCTGCCGCACCGTGCACCGATGCTGCTGCTGGATCGCGTGATTCAGGTCAGCGACGAGCGCGTGGTGTGTGAAGTGACCATCAACCATCAGGGCGTACTCGCGCCGTTTCTTAATGCGCAGGGCGAGCTGCCCGCATGGTTTGGCGTCGAGATCATGGCGCAGACCGTTGGCGTCTGGTCTGGCTTTCATGCCCGACAGCGCGGCGATCGGAATATCCGCCCCGGCATGTTACTGGGTGGACGCGGCTATCGTGCCGCTGCTGCCACCTTTGCCGCAGACAGCACGCTGCGGGTGGAGATGCATCTGCTGATGCGTGACGACAAGCTCGGTAGCTTTGAAGGCGAGATCCGCAGTCAGGATGCGGTCCTTGCCAGCGGTCGGCTGAATACCTATCAGCCGGATGAACAGGAACTTAATCAATTACAACAAGGGATGCAGCCATGACGCGCAGCGTATTAGTGACCGGCGCCAGTAAAGGGATTGGCCGCGCCATTGCGCTTCGCCTGGCGCAGGATGGTTTCAACGTGGTGGTGCATTACCACCGTGATGCAGCGGGTGCACAACAGACGCTGGCGGACATCACGAATGCGGGCGGAGTGGGGCGCACTCTGCAGTTTGACGTGGCCGATCGCGAAGCCACGCGCACCGCAATTGAAAACGATATCGCCGAACACGGCGCCTATTACGGTGTAGTGAACAATGCCGGTATTACGCGTGACGGCGCTTTCCCGGCCCTGACCGAAGATGAGTGGGACAGCGTGATCCACACCAACCTCGACAGCTTCTACAACGTCATTCATCCCTGTGTGATGCCGATGATTGGTCTGCGTAAAGGCGGCCGAATCGTCACCTTATCCTCGGTGTCCGGTATCATGGGCAATCGCGGTCAGGTGAATTACAGCGCGGCCAAGGCGGGGATTATTGGTGCCACCAAAGCGCTGGCCATCGAGTTAGCAAAACGCAAAATCACCGTGAACTGTATCGCGCCAGGTTTGATTGACACCGGCATGACGGATCTGGAGCCGATGGTGATCGACGAAGCGCTGAAGATCATTCCTATGAAGCGCATGGGGGCGGCTGAGGAAGTTGCCGGACTCGCCAGCTATCTGATGTCGGATATTGCGGGCTACGTGACGCGTCAGGTGATTTCAATCAACGGAGGTATGTTGTGATGCAGCGAGTTGTGGTTACGGGCATGGGTGGCGTCACCGCCTTTGGCGAAAACTGGCCAGCGGTGGCCGCGCGCATCAAGCAAGGGCAAAACGCGGTGCGGAAAATGCCGGAATGGCAAATTTACGATGGATTACACACCTTGCTCGGTGCCCCGGTCGATAACTTCGAACTGCCCGCGCACTACACGCGTAAACGCATTCGTTCAATGGGGCGTGTGTCGTTAATGGCAACGCGCGCAACCGAGCTGGCGCTGGAACAGGCCGGCTTGATCGATCACCCGGTGCTGACCAGCGGGGAAACCGGTATTGCCTATGGTTCATCTACTGGCAGCACCGGCCCGGTCAGTGAATTTGCCACCATGCTGACAGAAAAACATACCAATAACATCACCGGTACTACCTATGTGCAAATGATGCCGCACACCACCGCGGTGAATGCCGGGTTGTTCTTTGGCCTGCGCGGCCGGGTGATACCGACTTCCAGCGCCTGCACCTCGGGCAGCCAGGCGATTGGCTATGCGTGGGAAGCGATCCGCCATGGTTATCAAACGGTGATGGTGGCGGGCGGGGCTGAAGAGCTGTGTCCTTCCGAAGCGGCGGTGTTTGACACGCTGTTTGCCACCAGCCAACGCAACGATGCACCGCATTCTTCACCGTCACCTTTTGATCAGCAGCGCGATGGGTTGGTGATTGGCGAAGGCGCGGGAACCTTGATCCTCGAATCACTGGAGCATGCCCAGGCACGCGGCGCGACCATTTACGCCGAACTGGTGGGTTTCCACACCAACTGTGATGCGGCGCATATTACCCAGCCGCAGCGTGAAACCATGCAGATCTGCATCGAACGCGCGCTGAAAACGGCGGGCGTGACGCCGGAGCAGATTGGCTATATCAATGCCCATGGCACGGCCACCGATCGCGGCGATATCGCTGAAAGTCAGGCCACCGCGGCGATTTTTGGCAATGACACGCCGATTTCATCTCTGAAAAGTTACTTTGGTCACACGCTCGGTGCCTGTGGTGCACTGGAAGCCTGGATGAGCATTGAGATGATGAGAGAAGGGTGGTTTGCGCCCACGCTGAATCTGACGCAGCCCGCCGCAGAGTGTGGCGATCTGGACTATATCATCGGCGAATCACGCTCGATCGATACCGATTATATTCAATCCAACAACTTTGCCTTCGGGGGTATCAACACCTCGCTGGTGTTTAAACGCTGGCGCGACGCCTAACTGTTCCCGACTGTCAGCGGTTTCGATAAGTGAAGCCGCGACGCCTGAATTCTCCAAACTGCGAGCGGTTTCATTAAGCGAAACCACAACGCCTGAATCCCCCAGACTGACAGCGGTTTCAATAACGAAGCCGCTGTACTCTTATTTTTACCGGCCTTAAATCCCCACAATTTCTGAGTGAAATCACAGTGGTAAGTGCAATTACCGCAGGGATTTTTCGCATTCTTAACAAATAAGCGCTTCTGACCACGCTGAGTTGAGTAAGTTCAGCGATTTTACTTGCTTTCGTATTGGCACTCCGCATAATCGCAAACCGTAATAAAAATGATTATCAATATATTTCGTATCAGGGGATATCCATGCGTACTTCGCCTTTCAATCCCGGACTGAAACCGACGCTGCTCGCCGTTCTGGTCAGTGCCGGTTGTTTGCCAGTGATGGCTGCTACCACCAACACCACAACGTCTTCAACCGCGGCCAAAAACGAGCAGCAGACGCTGACCGTGACCGCAACGCCACAAGCTGACTTCAAATCCGGCGGCAATGATTTGGTGCCCGCATACCTCGATGGGCAAATCGCCCACGGCGGCCGCCTCGGCATGCTAGGTGAGCAGAATGCCATGGACGTGCCGTTTAACGTCATCGGCTTCACCTCGAAAATGATTCAGGATCAGCAGGCGAAAACCATCGCTGATGTGGTGCGCAACGACGCCAGCGTGCAGAACGTTCAGGGCTACGGTAACTATGCGGAAACCTATCGCATTCGTGGCTTTGAGCTGGATGGCGATGACATGACTTATGGCGGGCTGCCAGGCGTCGTGCCGCGTCAGGTGATCGATACTCAATTGATTGATCGCGTAGAAGTGTTTAAAGGGGCTAACTCACTGGTTAACGGTGCGGCAACGTCCGGCGTTGGCGGCATGATCAACCTTGAGCCAAAACACGCGGAAGATACGCCAATGGCGCGTGTCGGCCTGGATTACACCTCCTCTTCTCAGGTGGGCGGATCGGTTGATGCCGGACGTCGTTTTGGTGATAACAACCAGTTTGGCGTGCGCGTCAATGTGCTGGATCGTGAAGGGGATACCGCAGTGCATGGCGCTAAACGCCGCACCACGGCGGCCTCCCTCGGTCTGGATTACCGTGGCGATCGCCTGCGTACCTCACTGGATGTGGGCTACCAGAAGCAGACCTTCCACGGTGACCGCATTGGCGTTAACGTCAGTGGGCTGGACTTCATTCCCGCACCGACAGCCGCAACGCATAACACCAGCCAGCCCTGGGTTTACAGCAATATCGAAAGTGAATTCGGTATGGCGAAGGCCGAGTATGATTTAACCGATAGCTGGACCTGGTACGGTGCGGTAGGTGCTCAGCATTCGCATGAAATTGGCCTGTATGCCAGCCCGGCGGTCTCCGATGCCAGCGGCGATGCGCAGTATGGCCGCTTAGATACCAACCGTATCAACGATGCTTTCAGCGGCATGACGGGGATTCGCGGTAACTTCACCACCGGATTTGTCACCCACAAAGTTAACTTTGGTTATTCTGCAGTGACTCAGGCGGTTAAAACGGCGTGGCGTTATGGCGCAGGGTCAGTCGACACCAATATTTATAACACGCCGACCACTGCTGTTCCGGTCACCACTTCGGGCAGTGGGGATTACCACGATCCGCTGACCACGGGCCGCACGCGTACCCAGGGTTATCTGCTGAGCGATACGCTGGGCTTCTTCGATGACACCGTGCTGTTCACTGCCGGTGCACGTCATCAGAAAGTGGTGGTGCGCAGTTATAATAACGACACCGGTGCAGAAGATACCGATTCTCGCTTTGACGCCAGCCGCTGGATGCCAACCTACGGTGTGGTGTACAAGCCATGGAAAGAAGTTTCTTTCTATGCCAACCACACCGAAGCGTTGCAACCGGGTAGCGCGGCGCCAAATACCGCAGCTAACTACGGTAAAACTACCGGCATCGCACACTCTAAGCAGAATGAAGTGGGCGTTAAAGTCGACTTCGATCGTGTTGGCGGCGCGCTGTCACTGTTTGATATCCGCAAACCTAACGCTATCACCAACAGCGATAACGTTTATGCGCTGAATGGCGAGCAACGTAACCGTGGTGTAGAGCTGAATCTGTTTGGCGAACCGGTACTCGGTTTCCGTCTGAATGGCAGCGCCACCTGGCTGGATGCGCAGATCACCGAATCTGCCAACGGCACGTTAAATGGTAAGCAGGCGATTGGTGTTCCTCGCTACTACTTCGTACTGGGTGCTGAATACGACATCAAACCGGTCGATGGCTTAACGGCCACGGCTTATGTGAATCATTCAGGTTCGCAGTATGCCGATGCGCAGAATACCAAGTCGCTGGATAGCTACACCACATTGGATCTTGGCGTGCGTTACCGTACCAAGCTGAACGATCATGATATGGTCTGGCGCGTGGGTGTTGATAACGTTACCAATGAGAAGTACTGGTCAAGCGTAGAAAGCTACGGCTACTACATTTATCAGGGCGACCCTCGCACCTTGAAAGTCTCCATGAGCTACGATTTCTAATCCGGCTCTTAACAGGGACGCCATTGCGTCCCTGTTGTCATTTCATACTGAAATAATTCTGTACCTTGCCACGCATTCCATTACACTCAGTGCGGCAATCCCGCGCACAAAAGTCTTTTGTTATTGAGTCGACATGAGTTCACCCGCGCCACCTGACGATCACGACGAGCCTTTACGACAATCTCTGGATGATGCGCACTTCGCTATTGTGGTACTTGCAGTGACCTCTGTTACCCTTATAATCTTCGTCCTGATGGTGACGTTATGGATGAGCTAAGGTCAGCAACAGTTCATGGAAGCCTGCAAGGAGATGTCGATGGAAGCCCGAGATGACAAACTGATTGCCATAATTGGCCTGCTCTCCGCCTGTTTAATTGGCGTGGTGTTCCTGTTCACCATGACATGGCTGACCGATGTGCGCCATCCCGCCGATCCCACGCTTGATGTACAAACCTGTCCGCCAAAAGTTCATCCGACGCAACACTCTTAATTCTGTTTTTCCCGGTTGTGCCACTTAATTTGCTGACTGCGCAGCTCTAACGCCAGCGCTTCGTGTAGCGTGCGATTGCCATTGGGATCGCCCAGGCCAAACAGCGCGCCAGGTGAACGTCGATCGTCTGCCCAGGCCGGATATTCCACCACCGGATAGAGTGAAATCCCTTCCAGCGCGACACCTTCGTCCAGGGCTAACAGCGCTTCTTCCGTGACATGCCGCAGCCAGGGCGCGCGCGCGTCGCCTTCCGCACCAGTCTCTGCCAGCAATAATGGACGTTGATAGCGCTGCCAGCATTGCAGCATCAGGCGATGCAGCGGTTGATAAGTCGCGTGTTCAGCAGGGATGGTGTCGCCGGAAAAGAACCAGTGGTTATCGGGATAGTAATTCAGGCCGAGAATATCGAGGAAGTCTTCACGTCCGCCCAGCTCCGGCGCATCGCGCCCGGCAATCCAGTCCCAGGCTTCAAACTGGGCCTGGTGCTGGGCATCTGCATAGGGCTTACTGTCGGGGTTGTCGGGGTCGGCAGCGATTTGCACCAGCGGATCGGTGAGTACAAAGCGCGCATCAGGATAAACCTCGCGAACCGCATGCATCGCCGCCAGCGAGGCGCGTACCAGCTGACGTTTTAGCTCGCGGCCGCGCTCGCTGGCATAGGGATCAAGCCAGGAAACATCTGCCCCGGCCCAAGACCAAAAGGAGATTTGGTTGATTGGGGTGAAAAAAGGGTGTTCAACGCCTTCATCACGCATCAACTGCGCCATGGCACGTGCGAAACGCTCAAAATGATCGACAAAGGCGCTACGCCAGATATCGAGGTGTTCCGGGTAGCCAAAATGGGCTAATTCCCAGATGATCTGCATATCGTGACGTGCTGCGGCATGGACCATCGGCAAAAAGCTGCGCCAGTCATATTCGTTTGGCGTGGCTTCGATTAAATGCCAGCGTGCACCGTCGCGGGCAGTGTGTAATCCTTCCTGCGCCAGCGCAGCGTAATCTTTCTCCAGTAACATGTCGTGACCACTACTGATCACCATATCCATACGACGGCCCCCGCTGCGGCAGGCGGTGGAGCAGGGGAAGCTACCCTGGAAGAAACTGCGGAAAAGCTGCGGGTGATGGCGCGGGGATTGCTGAGTCATCATCCTCTCCTCACGGTAAACGTCGGATGCAGAACGCACGCCTAAGTCTAGACTGTAAACTAAAGACGCGTCAGCGAGCGGTAGCAGATATCTCTGATGGCCATCCGATGCGGTAAGACCAACAATAATAGATCCATTGAATTCAGGGATTCGGTATGAGTGAAGCAGCATCCGTTCAGCAACCGCCAGCGGGCGAAGGGTTACGAGAGATTGTTGATGCACGTTGTGCGCTGCATCCTGGGATGAGTGGCATTCATCCCCTTAACGATGGTCTGGATGCCTTTGCCGCGCGCTATCTGCTGATGGGCATGGCGCAACACACTATTGATGTGCAGTACTACATCTGGCACAACGACATGTCTGGCCGTCTGTTGTTTAGCGCGTTGCTGGATGCCGCCGAACGTGGCGTCAACGTTCGCTTGCTATTAGATGACAATAATACGCCGGGCCTGGATGACACGCTGGCCGAACTCGATCGCCATCCCAACATTGCGGTGCGCTTATTCAATCCCTTTTCCTTTCGTACCCTGCGCGCGCTCGGTTACCTGACTGATTTCGCCCGGCTTAATCGACGCATGCACAATAAGAGCCTGACGGTGGATGGGGCCGTGACACTGGTCGGTGGACGCAATATCGGCGACGAATATTTCGGAACTGGCGATGAGCCGCTGTTTACCGATTTGGATGTGCTGGCGATTGGCCCGGTGGTACATCAAGTCACGCACGATTTCGAGCGCTACTGGCAGAGCAAAGCGGTTTCACCCTTGCGCGCGGTGGTAGATGTCTCGGGCGATGCCCATCAGGCTGTGCGTTTACCGGCAGAGTGGCAGCAGAGTGAAGCCGTTCAGCGTTATCTGGCGCGGCTGGAGCACTCTTCTTTTGTCAGCCAAATGGAACAGGGATCAATGCAGATGACGTGGGCCGAATCGCGTCTGCTGAGTGATGATCCGCGCAAGGGACTTGGCAAAGCGAAACGTTCCAGCCTGTTGCCGCAACGCATGCTGGAGGTGATTGGCACACCGCAACAGCAGTTCGATATTATTTCAGCCTATTTTGTACCGACGCGCGCTGGCGTAGCTCAACTGTTGGCGCTCAAGCGGCGGGGTGTCAAAATCGCCATACTCACCAATTCACTGGCGGCCAATGATGTGTCCGTGGTGCATGCAGGTTATGCGCGCTGGCGTAAAAAGCTGCTGCGTCATGGAATTGCGCTGTATGAGATGAAGCCACAAGCGAATGCCAGTGAAGCCCCACATGACCGAGGGTTAACCGGTAATTCCGGCTCAAGCTTGCATGCGAAAACCTTCACCGTCGATAACCGAAAGGTGTTTATCGGCTCGTTTAATTTTGATCCCCGCTCTGCGGTGCTGAATACCGAAATGGGACTGGTGATTGAGAGTGAAGCCCTGGCGCAGCAAACCCATCAGCGCTTTATTGCCGGGATGCGCGATCGCGCCTGGACACTTCGTCTGGACAACTGGGGGCGGGTGAACTGGGTTGAGTATCCCGGTGAAGCAGGTGAGGTGGTGCACAAGCATGAGCCGCAGTGCACGTGGATACAACGACTGTTGGTGCGATTGGTGTGGCGCTTACCGGTGGAGTGGTTGTTGTAAATGCCGCAGGACATGCTGGCGCACCGGACAACAATCACCCCCACATTGTGGGGGCTGATGCCGATTACCGTGTAGCAGAGGGCGCTTTAACCGCATTGCGCTGTGGTTTACCGGAGAACAGGAAACGCAGCAGTGGGATGCGCAGATGGATTTCATACAGCATAAAAGCGATGCCAAACACCATCAGCAGACCGACAAAGAAACCGAGCGTGTTGCTGCTAATATGCGGGGTAACGTAAATGCCATACAGAATCGTCAGCGGATGGTGCACTAGATAGATAAACAGTGAGGCATTGACTAAATACATGATGCGCGGGGAATGGCTGTTCAGCAGCTTGTGACCAAAGCTAAAGCAGACATTCAGCATACAAAGTCCCATCAGGGTTGAGATCACCTCATCAATTTCATACAGCCAGCCATCGCCGCTGCTGTAGCGTTGATTCAGGCTGTAAGCGATAAATACCGCAATGGCGCCAAAACACATCACCGGATTGAAACGCACAAACAAGGCTTTGAGCGCCTGATGTTTCCATGCTAATGCGCCCAGCATAAAGAACGGCAGGAACGTCAGGGTTTGCATCACGGCCACGCTGAACAGACCGTCGGCGAACACGGCCGGTACGGCATAAAACAGCGCGCGGCGGAGCAGACACCAGACCAATGCATAAGCCAGAAATGCCAGCGTCAGTTTCCCCCAGCCTACCTGCTGATAATCAATCTTCCGCTGCTGAGTGCTCAGCCAGCGGAAGGTCAGCATGCCGAATGCCGTCAGAATCACTAAAACCAGTAAAAACCACAGGTGAGAAATCAGTTCCCACGCCAGCGTGTTGTACTTGTCATACAAAGAAAAGCTATCCCAATGACCCACTTTGTCGGTCAGATTTTTTAGCATAAAAAACTGCGGCAGGGTAATGAGCGGAATGGCGGTTAACAGCGGGATACCTACACGCTCCATGCGGACCTTCAGCCAGTGTTGTGGCTGGTAGCGCAGGTAAAGCATGTAGGAAAAATAACCAGAAATAACAAAGAACACCTGCATGCGGAAGGCGTGGATAAAGTCATTCAAAACGGTTAACCACATCGAGGCATCGTGGCTATTCACGGCCCAGCGCTGTGTGGAGTAAATCAACGAGACGTGAAAGGGCACGCCTAATAACATTAAGTACGCTCGAATGGAGTCGAGAAAATATTCGCGTTCGGGTTTTGCTGAACTCATAAGCTTCCAATTTGTCAGTTTACTTGCCGATTTCACCCTGAAACCGGATTATGCTGGATGAAAATTCTACCGCCTGTAAACAGCGTATACTATCAGGTGATTCTGTATCTTAACCTGAAGGGTTTAATTATCCGAAAAGCACACTTTCAGCTTACAAATCAGCGGAACAATCTTGTGCATAAGCTGTCGGAAAACCGAATAATCCTTTAAGATAAACGGGTTTGATCTGAGCACACGAAAGGGGGGGATGTGCTAAATAATGTGAATAAAAAAGTGGGACTGGTAAAAATGCGCTGGGTAGGCGCGGCAGTTCTGCTGGCGTTGTACGCCAACAATAGCTGGGCGTTCAACATTGATGATGTGGCAAAACAAGCCAAGGCGCTGGCAGGGAAAGGTTACGAAGCGCCGAAGAGCAATTTACCCTCTCAGTTTCGTGATATGAAATTTGCGGATTATCAGCAGATCCAGTTTAACCACGACAAAGCATACTGGGGCAAACTGCGCACGCCGTTTAAGCTCGAGTTTTATCATCAGGGCATGTATTTCGATACGCCGGTGAAAATTAATGAAGTCACCGCCTCATCAGTACGTGAAATCAAATATAACCCTGACTATTTCAACTTCGGCAACGTGAAACACGATGCTGATTCCGTCAAGAACCTTGGGTTTGCCGGATTCAAAGTACTGTATCCTTTAAACAAAAAGGGTAAAGACGACGAAATCACTAGTTTCCTGGGCGCCAGCTATTTCCGCGTGATTGGCGAAGGTCAGGTGTATGGTCTTTCAGCGCGCGGCTTAGCGATTGATACTGCATTGCCATCAGGTGAAGAGTTCCCGCGCTTTAAAGAGTTCTGGATTGAACGTCCAAAACCTCAGGACAAGCAGCTGGTGATCTATGCACTGCTGGATTCGCCGCGTGCGTCCGGTGCTTATCGCTTCATTATCAAACCGGGCAAAGAGTCGACGGTAGATGTGCAGTCTAAGGTTTACTTGCGTGACAACGTCGGCAAACTGGGCGTGGCACCACTGACCAGCATGTTCCTGTTTGGTGCTAACCAGCCATCACCGGTGACCAATTTCCGTAACGAGTTGCATGACTCGAATGGGCTGTCCATTCACGCGGGCAACGGTGAATGGATTTGGCGTCCGCTGAACAACCCGAAACACCTGGCGGTGAGCACCTTTACCATCGAAAATCCGAAAGGGTTCGGATTGCTGCAGCGTGGCCGTGATTTCAGCCATTACCAGGATCTCGACGATCGCTACGATCTGCGTCCAAGCGGTTGGGTTGAGCCACAGGGTGACTGGGGTAAAGGCCGTGTCGAACTGGTCGAAATCCCGACAGCGGATGAAACCAACGACAACATCGTGGCTTTCTGGACGCCTGAGAAACTGCCAGAGCCGGGCAAAGAGATGAATTTCCAATATCGTCTGCACTTCACGCGTGATGAAAACCAACTGCATCAGGATGATGTGGCCTGGGTGAAGAACACGCTGCGTTCTGCAGGTGATGTGAAGCAGTCTAACCTGGTACGTCAGCCGGATGGCTCAATTGCCTTTACTATCGACTTCGTCGGTAAAGCGATGAGCAAACTGCCGGACAATACTCAGGTCGCGCCTCAGGTCAGTGTGGGCAACAATGCCGACGTGGTTGAGCAGAGTGTACGCTACAACCCGGTGACCAAAGGCTGGCGTTTGGTATTGCGTCTGCGCGTGAAAGATAACAAGCAGCCGACCGAAATGCGTGCGGCGCTGGTGAGCGGCGACAAGACATTGACGGAAACCTGGAGCTATCAGCTACCTGCCAATGAATAAATCGACTTTTTTACCTCAATCTTACGTGGAGGCCCTGCCGCTTGATGCGGCGGGGCGCGCTCGTCTGAGTGATTCGTTACAGAATGCCCAGGCGTTCCACGCTATTCATACGGCGCTGGGGCAAGATGTTGCCGCCAGCGATCGCCCGGATGATGCGCCGCTAAAATCGGTGTCATCACGCGTACAGATGGCCTGGCCGGATTCACTGGCCGAGGGTCAACAACTCAGTAAGGATTATCTCGACCGCACCACGCTGAAGGCGATGCCTAAAGTGAAGCGCTCGCTGATGTTCCCTGAGATCTGGCGCACCAACCCGATCGCGCGTGCATGGGATTCCGTGCGTGGAAAAAAATCCACGCCACGCTATGCCACAGCGGAAGAGCAAAAGACCGAAGACAAGTGGCGTCATGTCGGTTCTATGCGCCGTTATGTGCTGCTGATTCTGACGATTTTACAGACGGTAGTGGCGACCTGGTACATGAAAACCATTCTGCCATATCAGGGCTGGACGCTGCTCGATCCTATCGAGTTGTTTAACCAGAACTGGCTACAGTCGGTAGAGTTGATCCTGCCTTACATTTTGCAAACCGGGATATTGTTCCTGTTTGCCATTCTGTTCTGCTGGGTGTCCGCTGGTTTCTGGACCGCGTTGATGGGCTTCCTGCAGTTGATGATGGGTCGCGACAAGTACAGTATTTCGTATTCGACCACGGGTAATGAGCCGCTCAATCCGGAGCATCGTACTGCGCTGATCATGCCGATCTGTAACGAAGACGTTGAACGCGTATTCGCCGGTCTGCGTGCCACCTGGGAATCGGTGCAGCGTACAGGTAATGCCGAGCACTTCGATGTCTATATCCTGAGCGACAGCTACGATCCCGATATCGCCATCGCTGAGCAGAAAGCCTGGATGGAGCTGGTGCGTGATGTCGGAGGCGCAGGCAAGATTTTCTATCGCCGTCGCCGTCGTCGTGTGAAGCGTAAAAGCGGTAACATCGATGACTTCTGCCGTCGCTGGGGCAGCAATTACAGCTACATGGTGGTGCTGGATGCTGACAGCGTGATGAGCGGTGAGTGTCTCACCGGACTGGTGCGCATGATGGAAGCCAATCCGAACGCCGGTATTATCCAGTCGTCGCCAAAAGCGTCAGGCATGGACACGCTGTATGCGCGTTGTCAGCAGTTCGCGACCCGCGTCTATGGCCCGCTGTTTACCGCCGGTCTGCACTTCTGGCAGTTGGGTGAATCGCACTACTGGGGCCATAACGCCATCATCCGTGTTCAGCCGTTCATCGAGCACTGTGCGTTAGCACCGCTGCCTGGTGAAGGTTCTTTTGCCGGTTCAATTCTGTCACATGACTTCGTTGAAGCCGCGCTGATGCGCCGTGCCGGTTGGGGGGTGTGGATCGCCTATGATCTGCCGGGCTCTTACGAGGAACTGCCGCCGAACCTGCTGGATGAACTCAAGCGTGACCGTCGCTGGTGCCACGGTAACCTGATGAACTTCCGCTTGTTCCTGGTGAAGGGGATGCACCCGGTTCACCGTGCGGTGTTCCTGACCGGTGTGATGTCTTATCTGTCAGCACCGTTGTGGTTTATGTTCCTCGCCTTGTCCACCGCGTTGCAGGTGGTACATACGCTGATGGAACCGACCTACTTCCTGCAACCGCGCCAGCTGTTCCCGGTGTGGCCGCAGTGGCGTCCTGATTTGGCGATCGCGCTGTTCTCTACCACGTTGGTACTGCTGTTCCTGCCGAAGCTGCTCAGTGTGGTGTTGATCTGGTTCAAAGGTGCCAAACCATACGGTGGTGCCATTCGACTGTTCTGCTCGCTGATTCTGGAAATGCTGTTCTCGGTGTTGCTGGCACCGGTGCGTATGCTGTTCCACACGGTATTCGTGGTCAGCGCGTTCCTCGGCTGGGAAGTGGTGTGGAACTCACCGCAGCGTGATGACGATGCTACACCATGGGGCGAAGCTTTCCGTCGTCATGGTTCTCAGATGCTGTTAGGTATCGTTTGGGCGGCCGGTATGGGTGTGCTCGATCTGAACTTCTTATGGTGGCTGGCGCCGATTGTGTTCTCACTGATTCTGTCCCCGTTTGTGTCGGTGATGTCGAGCCGTGCAACGGTGGGACAGAAGAGTAAGAATGCGAAGCTGTTCCTGATCCCGGAAGAGTATGAACCACCAAAAGAGCTGGTTGATACCGATCACTACCTGCAGTTGAACCGCGAGCGGGCGTTGAAGAATGGCTTTATGCATGCCTTGTTCAACCCGGCATTCAACGCACTGGCTACCGCAATGGCCACGTCGCGTCACAAACAGAGTGCGTTGCTGGATCATGCACGCGACCGCCGTGTCGATCAGGCACTGAGCGATGCGCCTGAGAAACTGAACCGCGAGCAGCGTTTGCAGCTCATCAGTGACCCAGTAGTGCTGGCGCGCGTGCACTCACGCCTGTGGGAAAGTGCAGAGAAATATCATCAATGGGTGGAGAGTTATCAGAAATTGACACTCAATCCTGAGGCGCTTCCACAGCGCTAACCTCGAAAACCTAAAAGCGGCAGCGATGCCGCTTTTTTTTTGCCAACATTCCGACTAACACAATCTTTACGCGCGCAGGTGTAGTTATTCCACCCGTGACCCGGTTAAACTAACGCCAGTTCATTGTGAGTAAATGTTGTGAATTATTTCCTTAAATTAACCCTATTGTGTGCCACCACACTCATGTTGAGCGGCTGCGGCAGTATTATCAGCCGAACCATCCCAGGACAGGGACATGGCAGCCAGTATTATCCCGGTGTGCAATGGGATGTGCGTGATGGGCCATGGCGCGTGCTGACCATCCTTGATCTGCCACTCTCGCTGGTGATGGATACGCTGTTGCTGCCCGTCGATGCCAGCCACGGCCCTTACGAGTAACGCTTACGCCCATTTATCCGATGGGCTATCGTCATCTTCCCATTCCTCTGCCGCAGCTTCACCCTCTTCGAGATCGCGTGGTGGCTCCAGCTGGAATTCCCCTTCATCCCACTCGTGCAGGGTGTTTTCCGACTGCCACTCCTGACGCAGTTCCACCTCGTCGAAATCGCCGTCAAATATCGCCTGGGCTGCTTCGCCGCTGCAGATCGGCAGGCATTCACCTTGCTCATCTTCACCGTCAAAGAACTCTGCCTGCCACATGATGTCACCATCCTGCATCACGTACTTTTGTAACGAGAACTGGCTCACGCTGGCATCGTCCTCGTGCACATCCGTCTGGCTGGCGAGAAACTCCTCGCGTGCGGCGTCGATAGCTTCTTCAAGCGTGCTGTACAAGCTCATAATGAACTCCATGTCTGTTGAAAGGGATTTCACAGAAGAATAGACGAAAAATGGAAGTGTGCAGGGCAGGCATAGAATAACGGCGGGCGGATGAATGCAATTCAACCGCCCAAACCGTTTAGATCATCTTTTGCGGGAAATGCAGTACAGGACGTACTGACTCGCGAATAATAGGAGCAGAGTAACGAATGCAGCATTTAATACAGGGTTTCACCTTTTTAAAATTAATACGAGCGGTTGATAAAGCCTGATTTAAATTATAGAGCGTACCGATAAAAACCATATCCTCCTTAACGGGTAGACGTTTACACTCTTTCCGATGCAAGAGGTGGTAGCCCTCTTGATCAGTACTGATTGTCACGTAGTAATAGATGCCTTTATTCATATTATAGGTTCCTGCGATATATTTGCTGTGTGTAATCTTTTTATATTTTTAGAAGGGCAGTTATTTGGCTAACTGTCACGGTTGAAATTAACTGGAATCGATTTCGCTAACAAATTCCAGAAAGGAATAAGCATAGCTCTTCTTTTGTAGAAACAGAATATAAATAGGCTGGGCTAAGACAATGCCTTGTTATGTAAGTTAATTTTACTGGATTGATAAGCGGAGCAAAAGCATTCAGCAATATTAAATAGGAATAGGCCTGGAATGCGTGAAAATTAGATCCGTGGCCACCTGTTTCAATTGATGAAGCTTTTTGATGCTGCTGGATGAGAATTCAAAGAGATGCGCATTTTAGTGTTTACATTTCGTTAACAAAGATTAATATTCTGCATTTCTACAGGTTATTCTGCTCCATGGATTAAGTTAAATCTGGACCGAACAATGCCATCAGCCTGAATTCAGACTGGTCCAGTTTGACTAAAATTGACAGACTATCGTCGTGAAATAACGCAAATTTCCTCAGGAAAGCGTGGAGCACGGACTGTGCTCCACATCACATTAATACAGCGATGGTTGACCTTCAGGGCGGGTTTTAAAACGGCGGTGCAACCACATGTACTGCTCTGGTGCCAACAGAACCGTCTCTTCAACCACTTTATTCATTACGATAGCGGTATCGAGTTCATTCTCGAGTGAGAACTTATGGCGAATGTCAGGCATCATCTTGAGCTCATAGCCGCGTCCGTTGGGCAGGCGGCGTGCAAGAAAAGGAATTACGCTGGGATTGCCCAGGCGAATCAACATATGCGTGCCTGTGGTGGTGGCGGCATCCTGTACGGCAAAGAACGGGGCAAACACGCTGCTGCGCGGGCCATAATCATGATCGGGGGCGTACCAGATGATGTCGTTGTTCTTCATGGCGCGAATCATGCCCTTGAGATCTTTACGATCCAGCATGCTCTTATTTGAGCGCATGCGTCCCCAGGTTTGCAGCCAGTCGATGAGTTTATTGTCATTCGGGCGGTAAACACCAATGCCGGGATTGTGCATGCCAAACACGCGAGCACCCAGCTCCAGCGTCAGAAAATGCATGCCAATCAACAGAATGCCGCGTTTTTCCGCAAGCGCATGGCTGACATGTTCGAGCCCGGAAGTGGCCACCCATTTTTGAATACGCCAGTCAGGCCAGAACCACGCCATACCGGTTTCAATCAGCCCCATGCCAACCGATTCAAAGTTGTGCTTCACCATGGCTTCACGTTCGCTGGTAGGCATATCCGGAAAACAAAGTTCCAGGTTACGTTGCGCGACTTCCACACGACGTTTTAAGAAGCGCATGGCAATGCGGCCCAGACCACAGCCAATCGTATGCAGCACCGGGTAAGGAAGTAACACCAGCAGATAAAGAAAGCCGATACCTATCCAGGTCAGCCAGTAACGCGGGTGAAGAAGTTCACGGGAAAATTGGGGAAGTTGAGTCATGGAAATGTCAGTATCCTGCGTCTTGTGCCAGAGAGTCCGGTTTCTGTTATTTGTCGTGATTATGCCATTTTTTCGTGCTGACTGAAATCAAGCATAGCCTGCAGGCGGGTGTAAGGCAGTCAGATTGCGCATTAATCTACAACTGCGGCGGAGAATTGCGTCGGTAATCACGCCATTCAGGATTATCTGACCAGGGGCTTTGCATCGAGCGGAATTCAGGTATCATGTGCGCGCTAAATTTCTCTGATTGCTAACAGGATCGAACACCATGCCAGTGTTACATAACCTTGTTTCCAATAAAGAGCTGAAAGAACGTATGCTGGCTGAAAACGAGCCGCGTACCACAGTCTCTTTTTACAAGTACTTCCAGATTGCCGACCCGAAAGTCTTCCGTGATGCCCTCTACATTGCGCTAACAAAGCTCAAGGTCTTTGGACGCGTCTACGTGGCCAAAGAGGGGATCAACGCGCAAATCAGCGTTCCTGCCAGCCAGTACGAAGCCATGAAAACTGTACTGTATGCGTTTGATCCGGCGTTAAATAACCTGCGAATGAACATTGCGCTGGACGATGATGGCAAATCCTTTTGGGTACTGCGCCTGAAAGTCCGTGAGCGCATTGTGGCCGATGGCATTGAAGATGAAAGCTTTGATGCCAGCGATGTCGGTGCGTATTTAAAAGCCGCAGACGTCAATGCGATGCTGGATGATCCCGATGCGGTGTTTGTCGACATGCGTAATCACTACGAATTCGAAGTGGGCCATTTCGATCAGGCGATGGAAGTCCCGGCCGACACCTTCCGCGATCAACTGCCGATGGCCGTGGATATGCTGCAGGAGCATAAAGACAAAAAGATTGTCATGTACTGCACCGGCGGGATCCGCTGCGAAAAAGCCAGTGCGTGGATGAAACACAAAGGCTTCAATGATGTTTACCACATTGAAGGCGGCATCATTGAATATACCCGCCGTGCGCGTGAGCAGGGTTTACCTGTCCGTTTCAAAGGTAAAAACTTTGTGTTTGATGAACGTATGGGCGAACGTATTTCTGACGATATTCTCTCCAGTTGCCACCAGTGCGGCGTGCCGTGCGACAGCCACACTAACTGCGTCAACGACGGATGCCATCTGCTGTTCATTCAGTGCCCGAGCTGTGCGGAGAAATACCACAACTGCTGCAGCCCGCTGTGCATGGAAGAGGCGACATTAACACCGGAAGAGCAGCGTTCACGCCGCGCAGGCCGTGAAAACGGTAATAAAGTGTTCAACAAGTCGCGTGGTTTACTCAATATGACGATGGCGATCCCCGCGCCAGAGAAAAAGTAAACGACATCCAGCCTGAAGTCACATGATCTCAGGCTGGCTCTGCCTTACTGCCGCACACCTTCCACAGAAATAATCAGCTCTGCTTTCTGCGATGCCGGTCCAAGATCTTTAGTGATATTGAACTCTTTCAACACAATTTCACCGTGAGCTTCAAATCCGGCACGATAGCCGCCCCAGGGATCCTTGCCTTCGCCCAGCAGTCGGGCGTCCAGCGTGATCGGCTTTGTCACGCCGTTGAGCGTCAGGTCACCCGTGATCTTGTACTCTTTACCCTCTTTTTTCACTGCGGTTGAGGCAAAGGTGGCTTGTGGGAATTTGGCGGTGTTAAGGAAATCCGCGCTGCGAATATGCTTGTCACGTTCGGCATGGTTAGTATCGAGGCTGGCGGTGTTCAGGGTCACGTTAACCTTATCGGCCGCTGGGTTGGCTTCGTCAAAAGTAAAAGTGCCGTCAAAGTCTTTGAACGTCCCGTATAGCCAGCTGTAACCCAGGTGTTGAATGCGGAACTGAACAAAGGCGTGCTGGCCTTCTTTATCAAATTTATAGTCTGCTGCGCTGGCCAGCAAACTGGTGCCTAACAGGCTGGCGGCGCTCAGTGTCAGTAACGTCTTCTTTAGCATTTTACTTCTCCTTTTCAGAGGTTAACGGGATGCGGTAACCCAGCATCCTTTTCAATGTGACGTCTCGATCAATAAAATGGTGTTTTAATGCCGCCAGCCCATGCAGCGCAGAAAACAGCACTAATCCCCAGGCCAGCCACAAATGCAGATCGCCAGCCAAATCAGCCTGTTCACCTGCTCCACTTAACAGGGCGGGCACTTCGAACCATCCAAACACAGAGATAGCTTTGCCATCGGCGGTGGAGATCAGGTAGCCGCTTACCAGTAGCAGCAACAACAAGCCATACAACAGCCCGTGAGCCAGGCGGGCGGAGCGGCGAATTAAGGGGGAATAGTGTGGTAAGAGTGCGGGTGGGGGAGAGATAATACGCCAGCCAAGGCGCAGCAGTAATGTGGCAAATAGGAGGATGCCAATGCCTTTGTGGATTTCCGGGGCGCTGTGATACCAGACATCGTAATATCCCAATCCGACCATCCACAGACCCAGCGCAAACATGCCGTAAATGACCAGCGCCATTAGCCAATGCAACATAATGGTCATTAGCCCGAAATGTTGTCTGGAGTTACGCCACATAAAAGTGAATCCATATCTGGAAATAGGTAGTAATAAGCATCCATACTTTGAAATATGAAAGCAATTAAGCTTACCTTTCTATAAAATTTAAAAAGACATTCGGAAATTGTGCGTTTATATCGATGTCTGCGTCAGAAATATTGACGATGGTTGTATAGCTGGCGGGGAATTAAAATTGAATTGAATATTGCTACACCTAATGCGGCAATCTTACCGCTAAAATGTCAGGAAAGAACTATTAATGTAAGCTTGCGTCAATAATGCTGGCACCTGGGGCGCCAGCGAGACAACGTTAAGCAAAGCGCGAAAGTGAAAACGGCTTCAGGTCAAAGGAGAAGGGCTTATCCTGGGCAAATTCACTGGCAAGTTCCCCTAATACGCTGGCAAATTTAAATCCGTGTCCACTCAAGCCGGTAATAATTAATCGATTTGGCTCGCCTGGAAGGGTATCTATAATAAAGTCTTCGTCAGGTGTGTTGTCATAACTGCAGGCCTCACCGTGTAAGCAAACGCCAACCCCTGGTAAGAACTGACGCAGGAAACTGAAGGCTTCACTGCCGTCTGCAGCGATACTGCCGAAAGGTTTACGATCTTCGGGTTTCTGCATCAGCTGCCCGCCATCGTGACGCCCCACTTTTAATGCATTGTTGTCGGCAGGGAAGCCATAAAAGTGACTGCCATCAGGCATCTCCACCGTGAAGCCAGGAAATTGGTTGTTCTCGCTATAACGTCCATCTGCCTGATACCAGGCGAAGACTTTACGCACCGGTTGTACTGGCAAATCTTTTACCAGCTCACTCACCCATGTTCCGGCACTGACCAATAATTTACGCGCGCGAAACACGCCGTCGCGGGTAGTGACTTGCTGCAAGTCACCATCGCGTGCGATCTCACTCACCGGGCAATTAAACAGTTGTGCGCAGCCCGCCTGTTCAGCCAGCTGTATCCAGCTACGAACCGCCTGCTCACATTTCAGGAAGCCGGAGTGAGGTTCGAATACCCCAATGTAGCCGTCGGGCACAGAGATCTGCGGCCAGCGCTTTCGCACTTCATCTGCCTGCAGGATTTTTACTTCCAGTTGATACGTTTTGGCGCTGTCGATGACATTTTGGATAAATGAGGAAGTGAGGGGGGCCAGATTGAGGATGCCGCTTCGATGCATGATGCGTTCACCGCTCTGACGTTCCAGCTCATCCCACAAGGTTTGTGCGCGCAGCACCAGCGGGACATAGCGTTCACCTTCGCCATAGGCATGGCGGATCAGGCGTGTTTCACCGTGGTGTGTGCCCTGGCTGTGCGGAGGATGGGCACTATCAATCATCAATACCGATAAGCCTGCCTGGGTTGCGTAAAAACCGGCGGCGGCACCCACCGATCCGCTGCCCACCACAATCAGATCATAAACCATAACCACATCACTCCTGCCAAACGACGAAATTTTTCAACAGCATAGCAAAAAAATCGTGTCCATGAAAAAGGCACCCTATTGGGTGCCCTTTCACGCGAAGTAAGAAATTAGTGCTTTTGATTATCGCGTAGGTATTGCTCTGTGGACTCAATCTTTGCAATGCCAGCTTCGAGTATCGAGATGAACTGTCTGGCTACGTCGGTAGTCAGCCAGTAGGTGGGTCCCACGTCAGCTTCTTCTTCTTTCTGATCCTGCGATGATAGCGAGTGCAGGCGGATCATCATGGCGTCATAACTGTCTACGGTACTGATGTCCCATCCAACCAGCGGATGAGTCTGAATGACGTCTTTATTTCTGTCCATTATAACCTCCTTATTACTCGTTAAACGAAGTGCTTCTTGAGGTTCAATGCGGCTTTTCTTGCACTAGCGGAACAATTATAACATGAAACAGGCGGTACAATAGTTAAAACGTGTGGCGATTAAAAAGGGATCGATAATAAATGCGTTCAGAATGCGACTTTTGTCGAATAATAAAGTGCCCGCTGCTTTGGGCCTTTATTCGATAATCGTGACAGTGGCTACACCTTAGTTATCGGCGGCGTTAGGGGAAAACTTTACGCTGCAGCGACAAGTCAAAAAGGGCCATTTTCAGGCCTGCGCTTCTGGAGGCAGCTGGCCATTACGCCGCTGAATCTCTTCAGCCAACCGAGTAAAGTGCTGCTGTAACTGTGCGTCGTGGTTCTGATTTTGCGCTTCGAGCGACAGATTATGCACCAGTAACTGACTGGCGCGATCGTCGAGGCAGAACGTCAAACTGGCAAAGGCATTTTCCAGCACCGTTAAACGTCGCTGCTGTTCAGCAATTAATGCCAGCAATTCACCGAAGGTCATCGCCTCTTCTGGTTTTTCAGTAGTCATGTAAAACACCTCCCGTAAGCATGACGAGGCAAGGATAGGGGATCGTTAAACATGAGTCTAGATGCAGCGACTTTATCTGGCGAGAGGGAAATTAAAACAAAAAAACCGGGTGGCGAAACCCGGCAAAAACGGCACAGTGGCAGTTAATCAGTAATAAACCAGTCGTCTGCGCTTTCCCACGTTTCTTGTAAAATATCGCTAATGCGTTCGCGTGACGCTTTACAGCCACCAAATACGCTCAATTGATTGCCGCCCGCATAACGGACTTTGACATGGTGATCGTCATCGGGAAAATCACGGGAAATACGACGGGTAAGTTCGGCACTGAGTGCATCCAGTGCACCTGCGGGAAGGGGCTGAGTTTTCGCTACGGTAATTTCAACACGCATAAAAGCCTCCGGGATAATATACTGGTTATTTGTACAGTAAAATTATCCCAAAGGCAAGCTGTGCAATATTATTCTTTGATACGCCAGTTTAGGGTTTCACCTGCCAGGAACGGCACCAGCGTGTCATCGGCCACGTTGATGGTGTCCTGCACTGTCCAGGACTCACGAACCAGCGTCAGTGTGCCGTCATTCAGCGGCAGGCCGTAGAAGTTCGGCCCGTTTTCAGAACAGAACGCTTCGAAATGTTCCAGCGCATTCAACTCTTCGAATACCGTGGCATAGGCAGGCAGTGATGCCGGGGCGTTAAACACGCCGGCACAGCCGCAGCTCGCCTCTTTAAGGTGACGCAGATGCGGTGCGGTGTCCGTGCCAAGGAATACGCGACGATTGCCACTGGCCACCAGGCTGCGCAGTGCTTCCTGGTGAATGTTGCGTTTCAGAATCGGCAGGCAGTAGAGATGAGGACGTACACCGCCCACCAGCATGTGATTGCGGTTAAACATCAAATGCTGCGGCGTGATGGTGGCACCCAGCAGGTCGTTGCCCGCAGCCAGATATTCTGCCGCTTCTTTGGTGGTGATGTGTTCCATCACCACTTTCAGGGCAGGGAAACGCTGACGCAGCGGTTCCAGCACGGTTTCGATAAAACGCGCTTCACGGTCAAAAATATCGATGTGCGAATCCGTGACTTCACCGTGCACCAGCATCGGCATACCGATCTGCTGCATACGGTCCAGTACGCTGGCGATAGAATCAATATTGGTGACGCCGTGGCTGGAGTTGGTGGTGGCATGCGCGGGATAGAGTTTCGCTGCGGTAAAGGTCCCGTCGCGGAAGCCACGCTCAATTTCATCCGCATCTAAGGAATCAGTGAGATAGCAGGTCATCAGTGGCGTAAAAGCGTGTTCAGCGGGCAGCGCAGCCATAATGCGCTCGCGATAGGCAATGGCGGCCTCGACGCTGGTCACCGGTGGAACCAGGTTTGGCATGACAATCGCACGACCATTGACCGCACTGGTATAAGGCAAAACTGCATTAAGCATCGCGCCATCGCGCAGATGGATATGCCAATCGTCAGGGCGGCGAATCGTGATTTGCTGGGGTTGGGCTGTCATTCAAAAAGGCTCCGGCTGAGAAAAAACGAATGGGCACGTTTAGGCCGGGGAGTAATCATAAGGGTGTGAGCAACCGTTTGCACGGGATTTTATTGCCGGAAACAAAAACCGCACCCGAAGGTGCGGTGGTTGAGGTTAATCCGTAAACGGAATCACCAATTGTCCCGGCTTCACTTCAATACCTTTGGCAAATTTCTTTGCCAGTGCTTCACCTTTACTACGGTCTTCGCTCAGCACATAGGCAGGCTTCTCATTGAAGTAGCGTTTGAGAGACTCATTAAGATAAGGCGTCAGTGTTTTCATGATGGACGCCATCTTTTCTGGTTGTACTTGCGCGTCGACAATTTCAATATCATGCAGATAAATCGCGCCTTCCTGTGCATTGAAAATCGGCTGCGCTTTCATCTTCAGCTGCATCTCAGCCTGCTGCGGACCAAACAGCGAACTGACATTGATGTTCGCTTTGCCGGACAAAGTAATCTTGCCGGGCTCCTCACGACCAATCTGGCTGTTGAGATCGCTCAGCACAATATGTGCATTCACTAACCCGGACACGCCGATGTCTTTTTCGAAGTTATTACGCTTCTGCAGCGCCTGATTCACTTCCTGTTCGCTGATGGTGTATTGCGTCAATTGGTTGCAGCCGCTCAATAGCACGGCTAAAAACAGGGCCAGCAGCCCAGACATCGCCTTTTTCATAGTTCCTCATCCTGAACGATACGGCAAAACAGCCATAGCCTGCCTGAAACCGGGCCAGGTGTCACCAGGAGAGGGATGAGAAACGCCGCAGCGTTTCTCATCGGACGGGGCTATGCCGCGATGGAAGAGAGCAGGTTAATCTGGGTTTGCTTGGCCATATTGTCGCGGTAATCCGCAACGCGACTCGGCCATTCGATGCCAGCCACTAAGGTGAGCGAACGCAGGAGCGGAAACAGATTGATATCGTCTTCAGACAGTTCGCCATTCACGGCATTGGGTTTGACGATGAGCTTATCGAGTTGACGCAGGTCATCACTGATGTTTTTGATCAGCCCGGGCGCGTGTTTACGCAACTCAGTGAAATCTCCGACGCTGGCCTGTTTTTTCTCACGGAAGTAACTCCGCGCTTCCGGCGTGGCAAATTCCGCAAACGAGGCATCAGCGATGCGCGGAATCAGCAGCTTATTGATATAGCCGTTAACGCGGCGCAGCCATTCGCCGGTGGCGGGGTTGTTTTTGCCATTAAGCAGCGGCTCGCGATCCTGCTTATCCACCAATCGGACAATGTCCATACTCTCTGGCATCGCACTGCCATCGGCTTTTTGCAGAATGGGGGCCATCTTCTGCCCGATGAGTTTTTTTGGCATCTGCTCATCGTCATTGAGCATAACGATCAATTCAACCGGCAGGTTCTTTAAGCCAAAAATCATGCGTGCTTTCACGCAGAAAGGGCAGTGATCGTAGATGTAGAGTTTCATCCCGTTTCTCCTGTGTAAATCTAAGGGTGACGGAGGTCACCCTTTTTTCGGACGTGCGGGAAGTATGGAAGAGATCATCCGAAGGGGCAAACTAGCTGCTGAAGATGATCGGTGCCACCGGGCGCGGCTGGAACTGCCACCACAGGGCCAGCAGGGTGATGATGCCAACGCTGCTCAGCAACATCCAGGGCAGTTCAGGCAGAGCCAATTGCTGGCCCATGTCGAACATCCACCCGCCACCGGAGTAGCCAATCAGACCGCCGATGGCCAGACCTAAACGACTGAATCCCATGTAACTGCCCCGCGCGCGAGAACTAGCCAACGATGCGCTGAGCGTCTCGCGTGCCGGTTCGGCGATGATGGACCCCAGGTAGAACACGCCGATTAACAAAAACAGCGAAGGGAGAGATTGGGTCATGCCGACAGGTAGCAGGCTAAAGGTCATCAGGAATAAACCCGCCATAAGCCGGGTTTCCAGGCGGAAGCGTTTTTCGCTCCAGCGGGCCAGCGGATAGAGCAGGCTGAGCGACAGCATGGCTTCGATGGCGTACATCCATTTCACGGCGGCGGGCGCACCAGCCACCTGATTCACCATCACCGGCAGCATCAGCATGACCTGCACGGCCAGAATGTAGTAGCCAGTCAACGTCAACACATAGAGGCGAAAACGTTTATCCTGCCAGACACGCTGCATACCTTCGCGCATCGCAATGCGTTCCGTTGAGATGCGCCACGCCGGTAGCCACACGGCGTTAAATATCGCCGCAGCGACAAACACCGCTGCACCCACCCAGCACACCAGGCGGAAATCCCACGCCAGCAACCAACTGCCAATCAGCGCCCCTAGCACCGCTCCCGCGCTGTCCTGCATCATCAGCAGCGAAAAGAAGCGACCACGCTCACGAGCGCGCACCAGTTTTACCACCATGGCGCTGCGGGGCGGGTCAAACAAGGTGCCACCGAGGCCGGAAAGCAAACAGGCCAGCCACAGCATCCAGGGTTGATGCGCCAGCGCCATGCAAGCAAATCCGGCTGCGCGCATCAGCATGCCCGTCACAATCAGCGGACGTGCGCCAAAACGGTCCGCAATCGCGCCGCCGAAAATGCCCAGCCCCTGCTGCACAAATTGACGCAAACCCAGCGCGATACCCACCATTAACGCCGCCCAGCCCAGTTGCTCAACGAAATGGATGGAAATCAGTGGAAATACCACGAAAAAGCCTAACACCACCAACATGTTATCGACTAAGAGGAATGTTTTACCGAGGCGTCGTGCCCGCGCTACCCGAGACATGCTTAATCCTGAGCAAGAGAAGAGAAAAGTGACCAGTTGGTCTATTTTCCGCCTGCGCTGACGGGAAAGACAGCGTATCGAGGATGATATTTTTTCATCGAATCCGCAGTAAAATTAATCCTGGATAAGGATGAATTGCGTGGCAGGGTCTTGAGGGTTTTACCGTAGTGAAAGGGACGGTTATAGTGAGAAGTATCGCCTCAGGCGTACATCTTTCTTAAAGTTATGGATTTCAGGAGTCATGATGTTTGGCTATCGTTCTGCTGGACCCCGCGTGCGCCTGACTACCGATCGTTTGGTGGTCCGATTAGTTCACGAGCGCGATGCCTGGCGATTGGCAGATTATTATGCAGAGAACCGCGTCTTCCTCAAACCCTGGGAGCCGGTGCGCGACGAAAGCCACTGCTACCCCTCAGGCTGGCAGGCACGCCTTGGGCTGATCGCGGATATGCATAAACAGGGCTCTGCCTACTATTTTGTGCTGATGGACCCGGAAGAGCATGAAGTGCGCGGAGTGGCCAATTTTAGCAACGTGCTGCGCGGTTCATTTCACGCCTGTTACCTCGGTTATTCATTAGGCGAGAAGTGGCAGGGGCAAGGCATGATGTTTGAAGCGTTGCAGTCAGCGATTCGCTATATGCAACGACAGCAACGCATTCACCGCATTATGGCTAACTATATGCCGCATAATCAGCGCAGCGGTGATTTGCTGGCGCGTCTCGGATTCGAGAAAGAGGGTTATGCCAAAGATTACCTGCTGATTGATGGACGCTGGCAGGATCACGTGCTGACCGCGCTGACGTGGCAGGAGTGGACCGCGGATCGTCGTGGACAATAAAAGGAAAACCGCATGAAGATGGCTTTATCCGCGCAGGCGCTGCGTGTGATCGGTTGCCTGTTAGAGAAACAGGTCACCACTCCGGATCAATATCCGCTTTCCCTTAACGGCGTGGTCACCGCCTGTAATCAAAAATCCAACCGTGAACCGGTGATGAACCTGAGTGAAATGGAGGTGCAATCTCAGCTTGATGAGCTGGTGAAAAAGCATCTGGCCACCTCCAATAACGGGTTCGGTCAACGCGTCAGTAAGTATGAACAGCGCTTCTGTAACTCTGCATTCGGTAATTTGCAGCTTAACAGCGCAGAAGTGGCGGTGCTGACGTTACTGTTCTTACGCGGCGCACAGACGCCGGGTGAGCTGCGTACCCGCAGTGGACGTTTGCATGAGTTCAGCGATATGAACGAGGTTGAGCAAACGCTGAACGGCTTAATCACCCGTGATGACGGCCCGATGGTGGTGCGTCTGGCACGTGAGCCAGGAAAACGCGAAAGTCGTTATATGCATCTGTTCGGCGGCGATGTGGCTGAAGCACCCGCTGCGAGCACGGATGAGATGGACAGTGAAGATTTGGTCAGCCGGGTTGCGCAGTTAGAGCAGCAGGTGGCTCAGCTGCAATCCCAGCTGGAACACCTGCTGCAGAAGGAGCAATAACATGGCGCTACGTATCGGTATTGTAGGATTAGGCGGCATCGCGCAAAAAGCCTGGTTGCCGGTGTTGTCTCACGCCACCGACTGGCAGCTGGCGGGGGCGTTTTCGCCGAATCAGGCTAAAGCCCAGCCGATTTGCGACAGCTACCGCATGCCATATTTCAGTCAGCTGGACGCGCTGGCAGCCGCCAGTGATGCGGTCTTTGTGCACAGCAGCACCGCCAGTCATTTTGAAGTGGTGCAGGCGTTGCTGCTGGCGGGCAAAGATGTTTGCGTGGATAAACCATTAGCCGAAACCCTGCAGCAGGCGGAAGCGCTGGTGGCACTGGCAGAGAAGCGCAAACGTAAACTGATGGTGGCGTTTAATCGTCGCTTTGCGCCACGCTATCAACAGTTGAAAGCGGAAATGCCGCGAGCGGCTTCACTGCGTATTGAGAAGCATCGCGCGGATAGCGTGGGTCCAGGGGATTTGCGCTTTACTCTGCTGGATGACTACCTGCACGTGGTGGATACGGCGCTGTGGCTGGCAGGGGGCAAACTCACGCGTGAGCAGGGCTTTATTGAAACCAATGAGGAGGGGGCGATGCTGTATGCCGAGCATCACTTCTCGGCGGGGGCACTGCAAATCACCACCAGCATGCATCGTCGCGCGGGCACACAGCGCGAAGTGGTGAGCGCCATCTGCGACGGTGACTACATCGAAATTAATGAGATGCGTGACTGGCAGCAGGAGAACCTCGGCGGCTTACGCACCGATCCGGTAGCCTCCTGGCAAAGCCATCTTGCTCAGCGTGGTTTCAGCGGTGCGGCACAGCATTTTATCCAGTGCGTACAAAATCAGACGATGCCTGAAACCAGCGGTGAACAGGCGCTGGCGGCGCAGCGTCTGGTGGAAAAACTGTGGCGCGATGCCGAACAGGAATAACCCCTTGTAACACTCAATGCTGGTCATTTCCCGCAGTGGCAGTAGACTATCGCCGGACATCAGCAGATGTCCGCGCTAAGTTGCTCATTTATCCGACACTTTTCAGGATGCGCCACTCAAAATGAATTTGTTGAAATCGCTGGCTGCGGTCAGTTCGATGACCCTTTTTTCCCGCGTGCTGGGCTTTGCCCGTGATGCCATAGTGGCACGCGTTTTCGGTGCCGGTATGGCCACCGATGCCTTCTTCGTGGCCTTTAAACTGCCCAATTTGCTGCGCCGTATCTTTGCGGAAGGCGCCTTTTCTCAGGCGTTTGTGCCCATTCTTGCCGAATACAAAAGCAAGCAGGGCGAAGAGGCCACACGCGTATTTGTGGCCTACGTTTCCGGTTTGCTGACGCTGGTGCTGGCGGTGGTGACGGTGCTCGGCATGATTGCCGCGCCCTGGGTGATTATGGTCACTGCGCCCGGATTTGCTGACACCGCCGATAAATTCGCGCTGACCAGTTCGCTACTACGCGTTACCTTTCCTTATATTCTGCTGATCTCTCTGGCGTCGCTGGCCGGTGCGATACTCAATACCTGGA